>NZ_JBVJMS010000006.1:0-599936 GCF_055584085.1 Streptomyces sp. NPDC104226 | reverse complement strand
AAGCTAAGCCTTTCAGCGCCGATGGTACTGCAGGGGGGACCCTGTGGGAGAGTAGGACGCCGCCGAACAATCATTGTGGGAAAGCCCCGCACCAGGAAACTGGTGCGGGGCTTTTCTGCGTTTACAGGGTCTTCTCGAAATCGCTGAACGCGGATCGGACGGCCTTCGGGGCGTCGAGCCAGGGGAAGTGGCCGGCGCCTTCGATCCGGCGGTGGAGGATGTGCGCTGCGGTGAAGGCCGGGCTCGTGTGCCACAGGCTTTGGTCGACGATGTGGTCCTCCGTGCCGCTGATGATCAGGGTCGGCAGGGTGCTGGGTGCCCAGAGGGCCTCGTACGTGTCGTCGAAGTGGGCTGCGGCCCAGGTCGTCGCCGCGTTGTTGTACGGGAGGGCCTCCAAGAGGGCGCGGCCCTTGGTCAGCGACGTGGGGGTGAAGTTCCACGGGGCCGCGGCCAGGGTGAGAGCGCGGAGGGTCGTGTCCGAGGCAGTGCGGGTGTACGCGTCGGCGGCCTCGGTGACCCCGGGGAGCGGGTGGGTCTCTGCGTGGGCGGCGAAGGCGGGGCGCCAGCCCGCGTGGGGGGCGCTCTCCACCAGGACGAGGCCGGCCAGGAGCGGTTCGAGTGCCGGGGTGGCGAGGGCGAACATGCCCCCGGTGGAGTGGCCGACCAGGACGGCCTCGGGAAGAGCCCGCGCGGCTTCCGTGAGGACGGCCGGCCAGTCGGCGTACGGGTCGTGCGGGACGGTCGGCAGGCCGCGGTTCGAGCCGTCACCGGGCAGGTCCAGGAGCCAGGACGTCCCCGGGACCGAAGCCGTCCGTACGAGGCCGGCGAGGGACTCGGAGCCGAGGCCGGGGCCGCCGGGTACGAACAGCCAGTTCCTGCGGCCGGGCCGCTGCGCGGCCCGGCGCAGTCGCACGCCCGACGGGGTCCACCACTGGTGAGGTCGCTCGGTCACGGACCCCACCGTACGGACGGCCGGGCCGTCCTTGGGGTGGCCCCGCCGGGAGGGTCAGCGGACGTCCACGTAGTCCTCGCGTCCCTTGGACGCGTAGTGGGTGGAGGGGGTGTCGTCGTAGCGCATCTGCCAGGTGCCGTCCTGGTCCGCGGTGAACTTCCTGCTGAAGGTGCCGTTGGCCAGGGTCTTGGCGGTGCCCAGCTGCTTCCACGCGCCACCCGGCGTCGCCGGCTTGAAGTAGATCCGGACCGTCTGACCGGCGAACGGCTTCCAGGTGGTGCTGTACCTGTGGGTCAGCAGCCCCTTCGCGGTGATCGTCGTACCGCGGGCCACGCCCTCGGGGGTGACGTCGTCAGCCGTGAGCTGCGTGGGCCGGCGGATGAACTGGAAGGTCTGGCTGGTGGTCGGGCCCACGTTCGCGGTGCCGTGGCGCAGGCGCCACACACCGGGCTTGGCAGAGGAGTACGGGCTCTTCAGGGTGAAGGGCGTGTTGTACGTCGTGGTGGTGGAGCCGACGTAGGTCCAGGTCTTGCCGTTGTCGCCCGAGAAGTCGAAGTGGACCCGGGGGGCGGCGCCGGCCGGGACGGTGCCGTCCTTGACGATCAGCTTCCCGGTGTAGGTGATGTTCCGGTACTGGTCCACGTGTCCCACAAGGCCCTCGAAGGCGCTCATGTGGGTGGCGTGCACGGCGAAGGAAGAGGACGAGGCCTCGAACCAGGCACTGGAGAACCCGACGGTCATCTTCGCGTCACCCGTGACGCGAAAGTAACCCACTCCGTTGCCACAGTCCTCCCGGTACGCAACGACGCAGCCGTCCTTGGTCACCTCGAGGCCCTTGTTCAGTGGCTTCTGCGTGCCGTCGTCGGCCGTGCGCGTGAGAGTGCCGCGCACGGGGACCTCGGTGCCGAAGCGTGCCGTTACCGTCGCGGCGGGCGAGGTCACGTTCAGCTTCGTGGCCTGCTTGCGGATCGGCAGCGACAGCTTGCTCGTCACGGACTCGCTGCCCACGAGCGAAGCCCGCAGGGAGGCTTCCTGCTCATCGCCGTGGAAGGCGAAGGGACCGGCGAACCGTCCCGCCCCATCGGTGGTCAGCTCCGCGAGCTGGTCCCAGGCGGCCTGGACCTGGACTTCGGCGCCCGCCAACGGCCTGACTTCATGCGTCTTCGGATCCTCAGCGACCACCCGGCCCGAAGACTGCCCCGAACGACTGTCGTAGGACAGCGAGGGCAGCGAGGACGCGAAGCCCTCGATCTTCGGGTTGAGGGCGTAGTTCAGCACCCCCTTGTTGGCGGCGACCTGCTCGTTGCTCTGGCCGTCGTTGCGGACCACCTCGAGGTCGTAGACGGCCATCTTGTCCAGCTTGGCGGGCGCTGACGTGTAGATGCTGTAGCTGCAGTCCTCGTCCCCGCACACGCCGCTGTTGAAGCCGCCGACCCGCGCGACGACCGCGCTCGTGCCCTTCTCCCGCACCCGGACGGCGAGGCCGTTGCCGACCTTCCAGCCTTCATAAGACTCGAACTGGACGCGAAACGCCCCGTCGGACCCGACCGAGGAGGAGACTACGCTTATGTCCTCCAAGCCTCCGTCCACGGCATGTGCTGCTGGGGCGGCGAGGAACGTGGACGCGGCGATTCCGAGGGTGGCGCCAAGCGCCGTGATGAATCGTCTGGTTGACATGGTTGATGCCTTCCGAAGCGTGCAGGAGCGGGAAGCGTCGGCAGTACGGCCCCACGAGGGGGCCACTGCCACCCGTTCGACTTACGGCATCGGGAAATGGTTGTCCGGGCCCGGGGAAGTCACCGCAGCCACCCGAGTCATCGCCGGCGGCTCTAGAGGCGGCCGGCGGCCTTCAGGGCGAGGTAGGCGTCTGCCAGGGACGGGGCCAGGGTGTCCGGGGTGGCGTCGACCACGTGGACGCCGTGGCGGGTGAGTTGTTCGGCCGTGCGGTGGCGGGCGGACTGGGACTGGGTGCCCGCGGCGGCTTCGTAGACGGCTTCCACCGTGCCGCGGGACCTCGTCATCTCGGCGACGTGGGGGTCGGAGACCGAGGCCAGGAGGACCGTGTGGCGCTGGGTGAGGCGGGGGAGGAGCGGGAGCAGGCCCTCTTCTACGGGGGCTGCGTCCAGGCTGGTCAGGAGGACCACCAGGGAGCGGCGCGGGGCGCTGCGCAGGACGGTGGAGACCAGGGTGCGGAAGTCGGTCTCCACCAGCTCCGGTTCGAGGGTGGCCATCGCGTTCACGAAGGCGGGCAGGGTGTCGGCCGCCGAGCGGGCCTGGACCTGGGCGCGGGGACGGCGGTCGTGGGCCAGGAGGTCCACGCGGTCGCCCGCGCGGGTGGCCAGTGCGGTGAGGAGCAGGGCCGCGTCCATCGCGGAGTCCAGGCGCGGGGCGTCGCCGACGCGGCCGGCCGCGGTGCGGCCCGTGTCGAGGCAGATCAGGATGTGCCGGTCGCGTTCCGGGCGCCAGGTCCGGACGGCGACCTTGTGCTGGCGGGCGGTGGCCCGCCAGTCGATGGAACGGGTGTCGTCGCCCGGTACGTAGTCGCGCAGGCTGTCGAACTCCGTGCCCTCACCGCGGGTCAGGACGCTGGTGCGGCCGTCGAGTTCGCGCAGGCGGGCGAGACGCGAGGGGAGGTGCTTGCGGCTGGTGAAGGGAGGCAGGACGCGGACCGTCCAGGGGACGGTGTGGTGGCCTTGGCGGGCCAGGAGGCCCAAGGGGCCGTACGAGCGGATCGTGACGCGGTCCGGCCGGCGGTCGCCGCGGCGGGTGGGCCGCAGGCGGGTGGTGAGGCGGCGGCGCTCGCCCGGAGGGACCGTCAGGGTGTGGCGGGAGGCCTCGACTTCCGTCCCGGAGACCCAGCTGCTCGGGGGCCAGGCGTCGCGGATCCGGGCGCGGAGCCTGCGGGGGGAGGGGTTGGTGACCGTGAGGTGGACGTCGGCGGATTCGCCGAGGCGGACGGAGGTGTCGCCGGAGCGGGCCAGGTGGAGCGGCCGGACCGGGGCCGCGAGGGCGTAGTCGATCGCGCAGGCCAGGGCGATGGGGGCGTTGACCGCCAGCATCCCCGTCCAGCTCGGTCCGAGGATGCCGACGGGGATGCTGCCGAGGGCCGCGAGCAGGGCGGCGCGTCCGGTGAACGCCATCAGCGCGGGACGGGGACGTGGGTGAGGATCGCCGTGATGACGGCGTCGGCCGTGACGCCCTCCATCTCGGCCTCGGGGCGCAGTTGGACGCGGTGGCGCAGGGTCGGCAGGGCGAGGGCCTTCACGTCGTCGGGGGTGACGTAGTCGCGGCCGACGAGCCAGGCCCAGGCGCGGGCGGTGGCCAGCAGTGCGGTGGCGCCGCGCGGGGAGACGCCGAGGGTCAGGGAGGGGGATTCGCGGGTGGCGCGGCAGATGTCGACGACGTACGCGGTGATCTCGGGGGAGACGGCGGTGGCCTGGACGGCCTTGCGGGCGGCGTCCAGTTCGGCGGGACCGGCGACGGCGCGCAGGCCCGCGGAGTGCAGGTCGCGGGGGTTGAAGCCGGCCGCGTGGCGGGTCAGGACGCCGATCTCGTCCTCGCGGGAGGGGAGGGGGACGGTGAGCTTCAGCAGGAAGCGGTCGAGCTGGGCCTCGGGGAGGGGGTAGGTGCCCTCGTACTCGACCGGGTTCATGGTGGCGGCGACGAGGAACGGCTCCGGCAGCTTGCGGGGCGTGCCGTCGACGGTGACCTGGCGCTCCTCCATCGCTTCGAGGAGGGAGGACTGGGTCTTCGGGGGCGTGCGGTTGATCTCGTCGGCGAGGAGGAGGTTGGTGAAGACCGGGCCGTTCTGGAAGGAGAACTCCGCGGTGCGGGCGTCGTAGACGAGGGAGCCGGTGACGTCGCTCGGCATCAGGTCGGGGGTGAACTGGACGCGCTTGGTGTCGAGTTCGAGGGAGGCGGCGAGGGCTCGGACCAGGAGGGTCTTCGCGACGCCGGGGACGCCTTCGAGGAGGACGTGGCCGCGGCAGAGGAGGGCTACGACGAGACCGGTGACGGCGGAGTCCTGGCCGACCACGGCCTTGCCGATCTCGGTGCGGAGCGCCTCCAGGGCGGAGCGGGCGCTGTCCGTGGTGGCCGTCATGAGGTGCGGACCTCCCTTTCGAGGGCGTCGAGGTGGTCGGCGAGCGCGATGAGCGCCGCGTCGGTGGTGGGGGTGGTGCCGAAGAGCAGGGCGGCCGGGTCGTGCGGGTGCCCGGCCGTGAGGCGGGCCGCGACCGCGGGCACCAGGGCGGCCGGGTCGTGGGCCTGGGTGGCCGGTACGCCGACCAGGGCGGCCAGGCGTTCGCGGGCGGCGGCGCGCAGCACGGTGGCCGCGCGGTCGCGGGCGCCGGCCTTGCGGTACAGGCGGGCGCGGCCCTCCGTGGCCTCGGAGGCGCGGACGAGGACGGGCAGGCGTTCGGTGACGAGCGGGCCGAGGCGGCGGGCGCGCCAGAGGGCGGCGACGGCGGCGGCCAGGAACAACTGGAGCAGGGCCCAGCTCCAGCCGGCGGGGATCAGGTCGAGGAAGCTCTGCTCCTCGCCGGTGCCGGTGCCTTCGGCGCTGTCGGCGAGGGAGGGCAGGTACCAGACGAGGTGCGGGCGGGAGCCGAGGAGTTGGAGCGCGAGGGAGGCGTTGCCCTCGGCGGCGAGGTTCTTGTTGAGGAGGATGCGCTCGGAGCCGAGGAGGACGGTGTCGCCGCCGCGGACGCCGGTGGGCAGGACGAGGAGCGTGGGGTGGCCGGCGCCGGGGTAGCAGGCGGTGGCTCCGGCGCTGCCGGTGGTGTAGCGGTGGCCGCCGCCGGTGGCGGCGCGGCCCGCGGTGGTGGCGGCGGGGAGGGTGCAGGTGCTGCCCGGGTCGAGGTTCGTGTCCGGGGCGGGGGAGTCGTCGTCGGCGCGGGTGCCGGGGGCCAGGGCGGGGAGGCTGAGGGCGCTCGGGCCGAGCAGGACGGTCCGGCCGCCGGAGAGGTCGATCGCGGTGCGGATGTCGCGGAGCTGGCCGTCCCCGAGCCGGTCGGGGTCGGTGACCAGCAGGGTGGTGTCGGGGCCGGCGGCGTCGGCGGCCTCCGCGGCGGTGGTGACGACCCGGGTGGTGACCCCGCGTTCCCCGAGCAGCTCGGCCACGGCCTGACTGCCGGAGGGGTCGGCGGAGCGGGGGTCGAGGTAGCCGTGCCGGGCACCGGAGTTCAGGGCGGCGAGGGCCAGCCCGCCGGCGAGGAGCACCGCGAGCGCGATGAGGAACCCGCGGGAGCGGGCCCAGAGGTCCCGCGGCCTGGTACGGGTGCCTCCGGCGGTCGTACGGGGGGTGGTGGCGGCTGCGCCGGGCACCGGGGTCCCGGCTCCGCCGGACGCCGAGGTCCCGGCTCCGCCGGGGGGCGGGGTCGGGGCGGTGGCCCCGGCGGGGAGGGGCGTGGTGATTGCTGCCGCCTGGACGGGGGGCGTGGGGGCGCCGGGAGCCCCGCCCGGTCCGTCGGCTTCCTGGCTCGGGGGAGTGGGGGCCTTGCCGGGGGTGGGGTGGGGCGCGGGGGCCGCGCCGGGGGCGGGGTGGCCTGTGATCGGGGTCGCGCCCCGTCCGTCGGCTTCCTGGCTCGGGGGAGTGGGGGCCGCGCCGGGGGTGGGGTGGCCCGTGATCGGGGTCGCGCCCGGTCCGTCTGCTTCCTGAGCCGGGGGTGCGGGGGCGGGGTGGCCCGTGGTCGGGGTCGCGCCCGGTCCGTCTGGTTCCTGAGCCGGGGGTGCGGGGGTGGGGTGGGGCGGGGTCGGGGTCCCGCCCGGTTCGTCGGCTTCTGGGCTCGGCGGCGTGGGGGCTGCGGTGGGGTCGGTCATGGGGTGGGGCCCGTCAGGAGGGGCTTCGTGCGGGACAGGGCCTGGTCCAGGGTGGTGAGGGCGGCGTACATCTCGGGGGTGGCCGGGTGGGCGCCGTAGGTGACGTCGTCGAAGGTGCGTGCTGCCGTGCGCAGGGCCGTGGCGTGGGACGGGAGGGAGACGGCCGCTTCGGCCGCCGCCTCGTCCGCGGTGCGGCCCGGGCGGGGGTCGAGGAGGGTGCGCTCCTCCAGGGAGCGGACCACGGCGCGCATGCGCTCCTGGACGGCTTCGCTCCAGCGGCCCTCGCCGGCCAGGGCCTCGGCGGTGGCGCGGTGGTCCGCCGCGCTGCGGATGCCGTCGTCGAAGAGGGTGCCCGCGGCGCGGTTGGCCGTACGGCGGGGGGCGCCCAGGCGCCACCACAGGGCGGCGACGACGAGGAGGGCGAAGACGGCGACGGCCAGCAGGCCGAGGGTTCCGCCCGGGGTCGCGCCGGAGGCTTGGTCGAAGAGGTCGCCGACCCACTCCCAGAAGCGGTTCAGGGCCCGTTCGAACAACCCCGGGTCGTTCTGGTGGTACGCGGGCTTCGACAGCTCGGCGCGGGCCGCCTCGCCGGCGGCCTCGCGGCCGATGGTGACCGGTGGGGTGGGTGGTGGTGTGAGCAGGCCCCCCGTGCTCCTCATTCCCGCGTCAGCCTCCGGTCGGCGGCGTGGTCGTGCCGTAGTTCTCGATGCCCGCCGCCCGCGCGAGCTCCAGGTCGAGGGCCTCGCGGCGGATGCGCTGGTCGACGTAGAGGAGGACCGTGACGCCCGCCTGGATCGGCATGGTGATCGTCAGGGCGATGATCCCGCCGACGGCCGTGCTGATCAGGTAGCCCCAGCTCGTGGCGCCGGTGCCGTCGGCCATGCCTTCGAGGCCGCCGCCGAAGAGGAGGCCGCCGACGAGGGTGAGGGGGAGGACGATCAGGCCCGAGACGAAGGCCGTGATGATCCCGGTGAGGAGGGTGATGCCGAAGATCCGCCACCAGGAGCCCTTGACCAGCTTCGAGGAGCGGGTCAGGGCCTTGCGGATCGTGGCCTTCTCCAGCATCAGGGCGGGCGAGGCCAGGGAGAGCTTGATCCAGAGCCAGAGGATCAGGCCGAAGGCGATGAGACCGCCGAGGGCGGCGACGGCGGCCTGTCCGGCGAGGGCGCCGGGCAGGACCAGCACGGTGAAGACGAGGGCCGAGCCGAGGCCCAGGAGGAGGGTCAGGCCGAACAGCCGGGCCAGCTGGGGGCGGGCCTCGCGCCAGGCGGTGGAGATGGAGGAGCCGTGGCCGAGCACCGCGCGGCTGAAGATCATGGTGAGCATCGCGGTGGCCACGATGGCCCCGATGAGCTGGACGAACCCGTCCGCCGCGGACATGCCCACGAACGAGCCGAGGGCGTCGATCTGCTCCTCCACGGGAGCGTCGCTCGACTGGTCCAGTACGACGTCGCCGAAGGCGAACTTCTGCAGGAGCACGCTCGCCAGCTGGACGACGACGGCCACGGCCAGGGTGATGGGCAGGACCGCGCGCCAGTGCTTGCGCATCGTGGAGACGGCCCCGTCGAGGATCTCGCCGATCCCGAGCGGGCGCAGCGGGATCACGCCGGGCTTCACCGCCTGGTGCTGGTTGCCCCAGCCTCCGCTCGGGGGCGGGTAGCCGCCGCCGTGCGCACCCCAGCCGGTGCCCGGCCGGGGGGCCGCGGGCGGCTGCTGCTGGTTCGGCGGGGTCTGGCCCGGGGTCGGGCTCGACCACTGGCCGGGGGGAGGCTGCTCGGCGGACCACTTGGAATCGCCGGAACCGCCCGCGGGCGGCTGCGTACCGTGGGAGCCCTCACCGTCGGACGGGGAGGATCCGGGCGTGGCCCAGCCCGGAGAGTCGTTCATCGTCGCTCCTTCACGTGCACTGCGGGGTACGGGGCGCTTGGTCCGGCTGCCATCGTGCCATGTGACAACCTCGAACGGACCAGACGTCCCGAACGGACCAGGGCCCTCCCGGATCCCCGGACGTTCGTGCCTTCGTACGGCGGCCGGATCCGGGGCACACTGAGCGTCCTGATCTCCACGCAGGTCCGAGGGACGATTTCCAGCCCCTTTGGCTGTGGGACAGCTCACCGCCGGGTAACGATTAGCTAATGGGATGATGTCAACCATGAAGGGACGCGTCCTTGTCGTCGACGACGACACCGCGCTGGCCGAGATGCTCGGCATTGTGCTGCGTGGAGAAGGTTTTGAGCCGTCGTTCGTAGCGGACGGCGACAAGGCACTGGCTGCCTTCCGGGAGGCGAAGCCGGATCTCGTGCTGCTCGACCTCATGCTGCCCGGTCGGGACGGCATAGAGGTGTGCAGGCTGATCCGCGCCGAGTCCGGCGTACCGATCGTGATGCTCACCGCCAAGAGCGACACGGTGGACGTGGTCGTGGGCCTGGAGTCCGGGGCCGACGACTACATCGTCAAGCCGTTCAAGCCGAAGGAGCTGGTGGCCCGCATCCGGGCCCGCCTGCGCCGGTCGGAAGAGCCCGCGCCCGAGCAGCTGACCATCGGTGACCTGGTCATCGACGTGGCCGGGCACTCGGTCAAGCGGGAAGGCGCCTCGATCGCCCTGACCCCGCTGGAGTTCGACCTGCTGGTCGCGCTCGCCCGCAAGCCCTGGCAGGTCTTCACCCGCGAGGTGCTGCTGGAACAGGTCTGGGGCTACCGCCACGCGGCCGACACCCGCCTGGTCAACGTGCACGTCCAGCGACTGCGCTCCAAGGTCGAGAAGGACCCGGAGCGCCCCGAGATCGTCGTGACCGTGCGCGGGGTCGGCTACAAGGCCGGACCGAGCTGACATGACACCCGGCAAGCCCCGTGGCCGCTCCCGCTGGGGAGCGCTGCGGGGCGGCGGGCTGCTCCCCGAAGGAGCGCCCGGCGGACCCGTGCTGCGGCTGTTCGTACGCCTCGTACGCCGGCCGCTGCTTCCGGCTGTCCGGCTGTGGCGCCGCAACATCCAGCTCCGGGTGGTCGCCGCCACCCTGCTGATCTCCCTCGCCGTGGTCCTCGCCCTCGGGTTCGTGGTCATCGCGCAGGTCAGCAAGGGCCTCCTCGACGCCAAGGAGGAGGCCGCGCAGAGCCAGGCCGCGGGCGGCTTCGCGGTCGCACAGGAGAAAGCCAACACGCCCTATACGGCGGACGGGCCCGACGCCTCCGACAACAAGGTCGGCCGGGACGCCAGTACCTGGATGAACTCCCTGGTCAAGCAGCTCGCCAGTGGCGGGCAGAGCGCCTTCGAAGTGGCGGCGCTGGGCGCCGGCAGCGGAACCGGCGAGGAACGGCCGGCCCGCGGAGCCCTCGGCGGCGTCCGCGGAGCCCGTGCCTCCGGCAACGTGGACCCGAACGCCAGCGTGCCGCTGGGGCTGCGCCGCAACGTCAACCACGCGACCGGCGCCTTCAAGACCTTCTCGCAGATCCGCTACACCGACGCCGGGGACAAGCTGCCCGAGCCCGCGCTCGTCATCGGCAAGCGGCTCACCGACATCAACGGCGACCCGTACGACCTGTACTACCTCTTCCCGCTCACCCAGGAGGAGGAGTCCCTCAACCTGGTCAAGGTCACCATCGCCACCGCCGGGCTGTTCGTCGTGGTCCTCCTCGGCGGGATCGCCTGGCTGGTCGTGCGCCAGGTCGTCACCCCCGTGCGGATGGCCGCGGGGATCGCCGAGCGGCTCTCGGCGGGGCGGCTCCAGGAGCGGATGAAGGTCACCGGCGAGGACGACATCGCCCGCCTCGGCGAGGCCTTCAACAAGATGGCCCAGAACCTCCAGAACAAGATCGTGCAGCTGGAGGACCTCTCCCGGCTGCAGCGGCGCTTCGTCTCGGACGTCTCCCACGAGCTGCGCACCCCGCTCACGACCGTGCGGATGGCCGCCGACCTCATCTACGACGCCCGCGAGGACTTCGACCCGGTCACCGCACGCTCCGCCGAGCTCCTCGCCGGGCAGCTCGACCGCTTCGAGTCGCTCCTGGCGGACCTGCTGGAGATCAGCCGGTTCGACGCGGGCGCGGCCGCCCTGGAGGCGGAGCCGGTCGACCTGCGGGACGTCGTACGCCGGGTCATCGACGGGGCCCAGCCGCTCGCCGATCACAAGCACACCCGGATCCGCGTCCTCGGGGACACCCAGCCGGTGATAGCCGAGGCCGACGCCCGGCGCGTGGAGCGGGTCCTGCGCAACCTGGTCGTCAACGCCGTCGAGCACGGCGAGGGCCGCGACGTGGTCGTCCGGCTCGCCTCGGCGGGCGGGGCCGTCGCCGTGGCCGTACGGGACTACGGAGTCGGGCTCAAGCCGGGCGAGGCCACCCGCGTCTTCAACCGCTTCTGGCGCGCCGACCCGGCGCGGGCGCGCACGACCGGCGGTACCGGCCTCGGCCTGTCCATCGCCGTCGAGGACGCCCGGCTGCACGGCGGCTGGCTCCAGGCGTGGGGCGAGCCCGGCGGCGGCTCGCAGTTCCGCCTGACGCTGCCGCGCACCGCCGACGAGCCGCTGCGCGGATCGCCGATCCCGCTGGAGCCCGAGGACTCCCGGGCCAACCGGGCCAGGGCCGCGGCGGAGGGCTCCGCGGCCGCCGGGCAGCGGGCGCAGGAGGCGCAGCAGGCGGGGCGGGGCGACCGGGCGCCGATGCCGCCCCTGTCGCCCGTCGCGGGTGCCGTGCCGGTACCGGCCGACCCGACGGCGCTGCCGGGCAGCGGGGCACGGGTCGTGACCCGGCCGGGGCAGGCGGAGCAGGGACCCGGTTCCGGGGGCGGGGTGGCGGGCGCGCGGTCCGGCGGGACGGCGGGAGCAACCGACCGAGAGGGTGGCAGCGGTGGAGCGGGCGGAACCGGCGCGGCGGGCGGGCCGGGCGGAGCAGGCGGAGCGGGTGGATCGCATGGGCGCTGAGCCGGTTCGGTCGCGTCGGCTCGGGCCGCGCGGCCTCAATGCCCTCAGGGCCGGCGCCCTCGGGGCGGCGGGGCTGCTGCTCGCCGGCTGCGCCTCCATGCCCGACCACGGCGAGGTCCGTCCCGTGGAGGCCTCGCAGGGCGTCGACTCCCAGGTCCGCGTGTTCGGCGTGCCGCCGGCCGACAAGGCCAGTCCGCAGGAGATCGTCGACGGCTTCCTGGAGGCCATGACCAGCGATGATCCGCAGCTCCAGACCGCCCGCAAGTACCTGACCGAGGACGCGGCGAAGAACTGGAAGCCCGGAGCGGCCGTCACCGTGCTCGCCGCCGGCCTCGACCGGTTCTCCGTACAGGGCGAGAAGGACCCGGCGGCGCCCCGGTTCAAGATCACGGGCAAGATGCTGGCCACGGTGGACGAGCGCAGCGCGTACCAGCCGGAGACCGGCGACCGGCGCTACGAGGAGTTCCTCCAGCTCCAGCAGAAGGACGGCCAGTGGCGGATCGCGACCCCGCCCAGCAGCCTGGTCCTGAGCGAGTCCGACTTCCAGCGCATCTACCGGCCCGTCAACAAGTACTACTTCGCGGGCTCCACGCTCGTCGCCGACCCCGTCTACGTGCGCCAGCGCAGCGACCCCGATTCCCGGATGGACCCCACCACCCAGACCGTCACCTCGCTGCTCGAAGGCCCCTCCAAGTGGCTCGGGCCGGTCGTCGCCTCCAGCTTCCCCACCGGCACCCGGTTGCGCGAAGGCACCAAGTCGCTCTCGGTCGACGGCCAGAACTCGCTGCGGGTACCGCTGAGCGAGCAGGTGGACAACACCCGCGAGCCGCTGTGCCAGCGGATGGCCACCCAGATCCTGTACACGGTCAAGGACGTGACGGGCTCCCGGGTCGACCGGGTCGACCTGCTGCGCTCCGACGGCACCACGCTGTGCCAGGTGACCGAGGTGGGCGCGGCCACGATCGCCAACCGGCCGCCCTCGCCCAACCACCAGTACTACGTGGACGCGGAGAACCGGCTCCAGCGGCTCAGCCTGGACCCCAACCGCGAGGAGCAGCAGGACCCGCCGACACCGGCTCCCGGACCGCTCGCCGCGAACCCGGGCTTCAAGGTGGGCTCCGCGGCCGTCTCCTACGACGAGAAGCGCGCCGCGGTGGTCTCCGAGGACGGGCACGGGCTGTACGTGGTCAACCTGACCACCGCAGGCCCGATGCCGGCTCCGCTGCTGACCGGCAAGGGGGCCAAGCCCAACGGGCTCGCCACCCCGACCTGGGACGCGGCGGGCGACCTGTGGGTCGCCGACCCCGATCCGCAGGACCCGACGCTGTGGCGGATCCCCGGCGGCACCGGGGCACCCGAACGGGTCGAGGTGTCCGGGCTGGCCGGCGGGCGGATCACCGGGGTGAAGGCCTCGCCCGACGGGGTGCGGATCGCGCTGGTGGTGGCGCGGGAGAGCCGCAAGTCCCTGTACACCGGGCGGATCGAGCGGCCCGACGGGAAGGGCGACGCCTCGCCGGTCTCGGTGCGCGAGCTGCGTCCGGCCGCTCCGCAGCTGGCGGACGTGACGGCGATGAGCTGGGCGCCGCGGGGCCGGCTGCTGGTGGTGGGCCGGGAGAGCGGCATGGTCGTGCAGGCCCGCTACCTGCTGGCCGACGGCTCGATGGTCGGGGCCGGGCTGCCCGGGGCGACCGGGCTGGTGGCGGTCGCGGCGAGCGAGGACGAGAAGAAGCCGGTGGTCGCCGAGTCGCTGGAGGACGGCATCGTGTGGCTGCCGCCGGGGGCGCAGTGGCGCACGGTAGTGGCCGGCGGACGGGCGCCGATCTACCCGGGCTGACGGCGGCGGGCTGCGGGCCGGGCCCCGGTGGTCGTCCACAGGGGTGGTGGGGTGCCGCCCGCGCCCGGCAGGGTGGACGCCATGCGGGAGTGGTGGCGGGTGCTCGCCGGTGAGCTCGGCGGACTGGTGCTGCCGGTCGGGTGCACCGGCTGCGGCGCCGGGCGTGCGGTGCTGTGCGCAGCCTGCCGGTCGGCGCTCAGTGGGGCCGGGGCGGGGCCGGTACGCCCGTCTCCGTGCCCGGCGGGGCTGCCCGTGGTCCATGCGGCCACCGCGTACCGGGAGGCCGTACGAGCCGTCGTACTGGCCCACAAGGAGCGCGGCGCGCTGCCGCTGGCCGCCGTCCTCGGCGCGGCCCTGGCGGCTGCGGTCCGCGCGGGCGGTGCGTGCGGGGCCGCGGGAGGGGGCGTGGCGCTGGTCCCCGTGCCCTCCGCGCGGCACCGGGTGCGGGCGCGCGGGCACGACCCGGCGCGCAGGATCGCGCTGGCCGCCTCGGCGCGGCTGCGGCGGGAGGGGGTGCCCGCGCGCGTGACGCCCGTACTGCGGCTGCGGCGGGCGGTGGCCGACCAGGCGGGCCTGGGAGCGGCGCAGCGCCGGGAGAACCTCGCCGGGGCCCTGGAGGCGCGCCCCGGAGCCGGCCGGGTGACGGGGTGGGCGGACCGGATCGTCGTCGTGGACGACCTCGTCACCACCGGATCGACCCTGGCGGAGGCGGCGCGGGCCCTGCGGGCGGCCGGGATCGGGGCGCCGGGCGGGGTGCCTGCGGCTGCTCTGACGGCCGCCGTGGTGGCGGCGCCGGCGGACTCCTTCGTGCGCCGCGGGCCGGGTGCAACTCGTACAGACCAAAAAACGTGTGAATAGATTTGGAACTGGAAGGGAAGGCGCATCGTTGCAGGTAGTAAGAGGGAACGGCCACCTGAACGGAGGTACGTTCCGGTAGCGGGTGCCGACAACCGGCATAGAGGGATATGTTCGGTTGTAAGGAATTGGCGAACCTTGGGCCCCACGCATCGGAGCGCACGTTTCGAGCGTTTGTACGTTTCGGAAACTTCGTGTCAGAGGTTGTCCCTCGACTCCGAAGTCGGTGGGGTGTAGATCTTGCCGATGGGGGAGGAGGAGGTGGAAGTCGCCAAGTCCGAGGCTCCGGTGTTCACCGGGGTCTGGTGCGAAAGGGAGACGCCTCGCCCCTGAGGCGTGGCTATCCGGGAACGGAGTTCTGCGTGGACATCGTCGTCAAGGGCCGTAAGACCGAGGTGCCCGACCGGTTCCGCAAGCACGTGGCCGAGAAGCTGAATCCGGAGCGGATCCAGAAGCTCGACGCCAAGGTGATCAGCTTGGACGTCGAGGTGTCCAAGGAGCACAACCCGCGCCAGGCCGACCGTTCCGACCGCGTGGAGATCACCCTGCGTTCGCGGGGCCCGGTGATTCGAGCCGAGGCCGCCGCCGCCGACCCGTATGCGGCGCTCGACCTCGCTCAGGACAAGCTGGAGGCCCGGCTGCGCAAGCAGCACGACAAGCGCTACACGCGGCGCGGCGCGGGACGGCTCTCGGCGGCCGAGGTCGCCGACGCGGTCCCGAACGCCGCCACCCTCAACGGCAACGGCGAGCCGGTCAACGGCGAGAAGACGGACGCGATTCCGACCACCCGGATCGGATCGCTGGAAGTACAGGGCGACGGCCCGCTCGTCGTTCGCGAGAAGACCCACTCGGCCGCACCCATGTCGCTCGACCAGGCCCTGTACGAGATGGAACTGGTCGGTCACGACTTCTACCTGTTCGTCGATTCCGACACCAAGATGCCGAGCGTCGTCTACCGGCGCCACGGTTACGACTACGGCGTGATCCACCTCGATTCCTCCGACGCCGCCTCCAGCTCGGGTGAGCTCGACGGCGCGGGAGCGGGTGGCGCGCTCGGAGGCTGAGCCGCTGATTCCGGACTGATTCCGGACTGATTCCGGGCTGGATCCGGAGGTTCGTGCGGTGCCGGTGTGGTGCCCCCGCGTTCGCCCAGGCGGGCGCGGGGGCACTCGTGCGTGGCGACGGCTGCGAGACGGTGGCTTGTATGGATCGGCCGGTAACCGTCGGCCCCCGTTCGGTTACTCCGGCATGGAATCATGTCGGGCAGTCAGCCGGCGGCCGCTCTCGCCGGATCGACCCAGCAGCTCAGCACCGTGGTGCAGGGGGAGGAACGATGGCCGACAGCTTCGGGCCGGTGCGCGACGACGACGGTGCGGGCTGCCGTGAGGAGGACCAGGTGGCAGAGCCGATCCGGGTGCTCGTGGTCGACGACCATGCGCTGTTCCGGCGCGGGCTGGAGATCGTCCTCGCGCAGGAGGAGGACATCCAGGTCGTCGGCGAGGCGGGTGACGGGGCGGAGGCCGTGGACAAGGCGGCGGACCTGCTGCCCGACATCGTGCTGATGGACGTGCGGATGCCGCGCCGGGGCGGGATCGAGGCGTGCACCTCGATCAAGGAGGTGGCCCCCTCCGCGAAGATCATCATGCTGACGATCAGCGACGAGGAGGCGGACCTCTACGACGCGATCAAGGCGGGAGCCACCGGGTACCTGCTGAAGGAGATCTCCACGGACGAGGTCGCCACGGCGATCCGGGCGGTGGCGGACGGGCAGTCGCAGATCAGTCCGTCGATGGCGTCGAAGCTGCTGACGGAATTCAAGTCGATGATCCAGCGGACGGACGAGCGGCGGTTGGTGCCGGCGCCGCGGCTGACGGATCGGGAGCTCGAGGTCCTGAAGCTGGTGGCCACCGGGATGAACAACCGCGACATCGCGAAGGAGTTGTTCATCTCCGAGAACACCGTGAAGAACCACGTGCGGAACATTCTGGAGAAGCTGCAGCTGCACTCCAGGATGGAGGCGGTGGTGTACGCGATGCGCGAGAAGATCCTCGAGATCCGGTAGGGACGGGTCCCTGTCCCCGTCCCGGTGCGGGTGCGGGTGGGCGGGCCCTGCGGGGCCGTCCCCTACCCGCCCTTCCGCCGTTCCCAGGGCTGCGCCCTGACCCGTGAGGCCCGGGCTGCGCCCGGGCCCCTGGGGCTCCGCCCCAGACCCCGCGCCTCAAACGCCGGCGGGGCTGGATAGAACGCCGGACGGCTGTAGGGGGCCATGGCGGAGCCGGCGTCAGAGGGCGGACAGTTCCGCTGTGACGGCTTCCGCTTCCGCGGGAGTGCTCGCGCGGTCGATGCGGATCGTGTCGCAGCCGACCCAGGTGGCGGCTTCGCGGAGGGCTTCGGCCATGGGGCGGGCTGCCTTGGGGGTGGTCAGGGAGAGTTGGCGGGCCACCAGGGTGGTGCCCTCGCGGGCCGGGTCCACGCGGCCCTGGAGGCGGCCTCCGGCCAGCAGGGGCATCGCGAAGTAGCCGTGGATCCGCCGGGGCTTGGGGACGTACGCCTCCAGGCGGTGCGTGAAGCCGAAGATCCGCTCCGTGCGCGGGCGCTCCCAGATCAGGGAGTCGAACGGGGAGAGGAGGGTCGTGCGGTGGCGGCCCCGGGGCACGGAGGCCAGGGCCGCGGGGTCCGCCCAGGCCGGCTTGTCCCAGCCCTCCACCTCCACCGGTACCAGGCCCGCGTCCTCGACCACCGCGTCGAAGTCCTGCTTCTTGAGCCGGTGGTAGTCCGCGATGTCGGAGCGGGTGCCGACGCCCAGGGACTGCCCGGCGAGGGCCACCAGGCGGCGCTTGCACTCGCGGTCGTCCAGCTCGTCGTGGAGCAGGGCGGAGGGGACGGCGCGCCCGGGGAGGTCGTAGACCCGCTTCCAGCCGCGCCGCTCGGTGCAGACGACCTCGCCGATGTCGAGGAGCCACTCGACCGCGATCTTCGTCTCGGACCATTCGAACCATTCGCCGCCGTTCTTGGCGCCGCCCAGTTCGGTGGAGGTCAGCGGGCCCTCGGCCGCGAGGCGCTCCAGGACCGTCTTCGTCGAGCGGTGCTTGTCCTCCAGGACGTGCCAGCGGTGGCCGCGGGCCTTGTTGGCCCGGCGGCGGAAGGCGAAGTGCGGCCATTCCTCGATCGGCAGGATGCAGGCCGCGTGCGACCAGTACTCGAAGGCGTGGTTCTCCGACCAGTACGAGGCTTCGACCTCTTTGCGCCCGACGGCGCCGAGGCGCGCGTACGGGACCAGTTCGTGCGAGCGGGCCAGTACGGAGATGGTGTCGAGCTGGACGGCGCCCAGGTGGCGCAGGACCCCGCGGACACCGCCGCGCCGGTCGGGGGCCCCGAGGAAGCCCTGCGCGCGCAGCGCGATGCGGCGGGCCTCGTCGGCGGACAGGGACACGGTCGGCGGGGGTACGGGCGGCGTCATGACCGCACCCTAGACCCGGCCGCCGACAGACGAGGGCCGGTAGGGGAGACGGGAGGGGAGGCCGAGGTCGGAGGGGAGCAGGGCGCCCGCCCAGCAGTCCATCAGGGTGCCGCGCTGCTCCATGCCGGCGCGCTGGACGCCCTCGATGACGAAGCCGGCCTTCTCGGCGACCGCGCGGGAGGCGTGGTTCTCGGTGGCGGCCCGCCAGATCAGGCGGACGCAGCCGGCCTCGGTGAAGGTCCAGGGGAGTACGGCGGCCAGTGCCTCGGTCATGTAGCCGCGGCCCCGGTGGCCGGGGGCGGTCCAGTAGCCGATCTCGTGGGCGTTGTCGCCGTCCGGGGCGACGCCGATGCAGGCCACGAGGGGGCCGTCGGCGCCCAGGCGGACGGCGAAGTTGTACTCGGAGTCGTTCTGCCACCCGCCCGGGACCCGGTTCACGTAGGCCTCGGCGTGCTTGCGCTCGTACGGGAGGGGGACGGATATCCACCGCTGGATCTCGGGGTCCCCGCAGGCCGCGAACACCTCGTCCGTGTCCAGGGGGAGGTGGGGGCGCAGCACGAGGCGCTCCGTGGTCAGGGTGATCGGTTCCATGGGGGGATTCTGCTGGTGGAGGACGCCGTGGGCGAACATTTTTCGGGGAAGTCCGGCGAAGTCGGCCCGCCCATACCGGCACCTTCGGTGCCCTCCGCACGTTCTTATTCCGGGCAGTCCCGTCCCGTGGCAGTGCGGACCTCCCGGCGCGACCGCGTCCTCGCTTACGATGGCCGTTGCGGTGGGGCCCACCCTCCGTGCCCGTGCACGAAAACAGTGCCAGGCCCGACCGGCAAGGAGACAAACCTCGGTGTCCGTCTTCAACAAGCTCATGCGTGCAGGCGAAGGCAAGATCCTCAAAAAACTGCACCGCATCGCGGACCAGGTCAACTCCATCGAAGAGGACTTCGTCAACCTCTCCGACGCCGACTTGCGTGCGCTCACGGAGGAGTACAAGCAGCGCTTCCAGGACGGCGAGAGCCTGGACGACCTGCTGCCCGAGGCCTTCGCGACGGTCCGCGAGGCCGCCAAGCGCGTCCTCGGCCAGCGTCACTACGACGTCCAGATCATGGGCGGCGCCGCCCTGCACCTCGGCTACGTCGCCGAGATGAAGACCGGTGAGGGCAAGACCCTCGTCGGCACGCTGCCGGCGTACCTGAACGCGCTGTCCGGCAAGGGCGTCCACCTGATCACGGTGAACGACTACCTCGCCGAGCGCGACTCCGAGCTGATGGGCCGGGTGCACAAGTTCCTCGGCCTGGAGGTCGGGTGCATCCTCGCGAACATGTCGCCGGCGCAGCGCCGCGAGCAGTACGCGAGCGACATCACGTACGGCACGAACAACGAGTTCGGCTTCGACTACCTCCGCGACAACATGGCGTGGTCCCAGGACGAGCTCGTCCAGCGCGGCCACAACTTCGCCGTGGTCGACGAGGTCGACTCGATCCTCGTCGACGAGGCCCGTACCCCGCTGATCATCTCGGGCCCGGCCGACCAGGCCACCAAGTGGTACGCGGACTTCGCGAAGCTGGTGACGCGCCTGACCAAGGGCGAGCCCGGCCAGCCCCTCAAGGGCATCGAGGAGACCGGCGACTACGAGGTCGACGAGAAGAAGCGCACCGTCGGCATCCACGAGTCCGGTGTCGCGAAGGTCGAGGACTGGCTCGGCATCGAGAACCTCTACGAGTCGGTGAACACCCCGCTCGTCGGTTACCTCAACAACGCCATCAAGGCCAAGGAGCTCTTCAAGAACGACAAGGACTACGTCGTCATCGACGGCGAAGTCATGATCGTCGACGAGCACACCGGCCGCATCCTCGCCGGCCGCCGCTACAACGAGGGCATGCACCAGGCGATCGAGGCGAAGGAAGGGGTGGACATCAAGGACGAGAACCAGACCCTCGCCACGATCACCCTGCAGAACTTCTTCCGCCTGTACTCGAAGCTGTCGGGCATGACCGGTACGGCCATGACCGAGGCCGCGGAGTTCCACCAGATCTACAAGCTCGGTGTCGTCCCGATCCCGACCAACCGCGACATGGTCCGCAAGGACCAGGCGGACCTGATCTACCGCACCGAGGTCGCGAA
The DNA here is from genome assembly GCF_055584085.1 of Streptomyces sp. NPDC104226. Lineage (NCBI taxonomy): Bacteria > Bacillati > Actinomycetota > Actinomycetes > Kitasatosporales > Streptomycetaceae > Streptomyces > Streptomyces sp. NPDC104226. The sequence goes on along the minus strand of NZ_JBVJMS010000006.1, from coordinate 579,981 downwards.
GTTCGCCGCCGTCGTCGACGACATCGCGGAGAAGCACGAGAAGGGCCAGCCGATCCTCGTCGGTACGACGTCGGTCGAGAAGTCCGAGTACCTCTCGCAGCAGCTCTCCAAGCGGGGCATCCCGCACGAGGTGCTGAACGCGAAGCAGCACGAGCGCGAGGCCTCGATCGTCGCGCAGGCCGGCCGCCGCGGCGCCGTCACGGTCGCCACGAACATGGCCGGCCGCGGTACCGACATCAAGCTCGGCGGAAACCCGGACGACCTCGCCGAGGCCGAGCTGCGCCAGCGCGGCCTGGACCCGGAGGAGCACATCGAGGAGTGGGCGCACGCCCTTCCCGAGGCGCTGGAGCGGGCCGAGTCCGCGGTGAAGGCGGAGTTCGAGGAGGTCAAGGACCTCGGCGGGCTGTACGTGCTGGGCACCGAGCGCCACGAGTCGCGCCGCATCGACAACCAGCTGCGCGGCCGTTCCGGCCGACAGGGCGACCCGGGCGAGTCCCGTTTCTACCTGTCGCTCGGCGACGACCTGATGCGCCTGTTCAAGGCGCAGATGGTCGAGCGCGTCATGTCGATGGCGAACGTGCCGGACGACGTGCCGATCGAGAACAAGATGGTCACCCGTGCCATCGCGTCGGCCCAGTCGCAGGTCGAGACCCAGAACTTCGAGACGCGCAAGAACGTCCTGAAGTACGACGAGGTGCTGAACAACCAGCGCACCGTCATCTACAAGGAGCGCCGCCGGGTGCTGGAGGGCGAGGACCTCCAGGAGCAGATCCGGCACATGATGGACGACACGATCGACGCGTACATCACGGCCGAGACGGTCGAGGGGTTCGCGGAGGAGTGGGACCTGGACCGGCTGTGGAGCGCCTTCCGGCAGCTCTACCCGATCAAGGTCACGGTGGACGAGCTGGAGGACGCCGCGGGCGACCGTGCGGGCATCACCGCCGAGTTCATCGCGGAGTCCGTCAAGGACGACATCCACGAGCAGTACGAGGCCCGCGAGGCCACGCTCGGCTCCGACATCATGCGCGAGCTGGAGCGGCGCGTGGTGCTGTCGGTGCTGGACCGCAAGTGGCGTGAGCACCTGTACGAGATGGACTACCTGCAGGAGGGCATCGGCCTGCGGGCGATGGCCCAGAAGGACCCGCTGGTCGAGTACCAGCGCGAGGGCTTCGACATGTTCAACGCCATGCAGGAGGGCATCAAGGAGGAGTCCGTCGGCTACCTGTTCAACCTGGAGGTCCAGGTCGAGCAGCAGGTCGAGGAGGTCCCCGTCTCGGACGCGGCCGGTCCGTCGCTGACCAAGCCGGAGATCCGGGCGAAGGGTCTGGACGCCCCGCAGCGGCCCGACCGGCTGCACTTCTCCGCGCCCTCGGTCGACGGTGAGGGCGGCGTCGTCGAGGGCGACTTCGAGGCGGAGTCCGGTGACGACTCCGACGGGATGACGCGCGCGGAGCGCCGTAAGGCCGCGAAGGCCACGGGCGGCCGTCGCCGCAAGAAGTAACCCGAGCCCGCGCCGTTCGCGGGATCGCCTCCGGGGCCGGACACCACGCTGTGCGTGGGGTCCGGCCCCGGCCGCGTTCGGGGGCGGCCCGGCTGGGGTCCGGGGCCCGGTGTCCGGGTCACGGGCGGGGGCCGTGGAGCTCCACGGCGGCGCAGCGCCAGCGCAGGTCGGGGCCCTGTTCCAGCCGGAAGGCCAGCGCGGTGAGGCGGTCGCCCGTCGCGATGCGGGCGAAGGCCTCGATGATCCCCGGGCCGGGGACGAAGCGGCCGCATCCGTGCAGGACGGGGCTGAGCCGGCGGGTGTCGTACGCGGGCCCGTACGCGTGCCCGTGCGGGGGGTCGGCGGGGGCGAGGGTGATCAGCTGGTCGTAGGCCGGGCCGATGGTGTGGCCGATCAGGGAGTGCACGGGGCGGCGTCCGCTGAGGACGGCGAGCAGCCGTTCGGCGAACCAGTGGTGGGGGCCGCGCCGGATCCGGTCCGCCGGCCGGCGCCGGTCGCCCGGGCGACCGGGCCGCCCTGCGGCGGGGCCGGTGCCGGCGCGACCGGCCTGCCGCCCGGGGCCGCGTCCGGGGCCGGTGCCCGCCGCGCCCGAGGGGGTGCGGGGGGTCGGGCCGCCGGTGCCGCCCGGCCCCGTGGTGGCGGGGCCGGGGCCCGCGGGCTCCGCTGGGCGGCGGCCGGGGCGGGGGTTCGCGCCGCCGACGGCTGCGGGGGCGGTGCCCGCGGTGGCGCCGGGAGGCGTGGTGCGGGGGGTGCTGGTGGGCATCGCGGCCGTCCTGGGGGTCGGGCCCGGAGCGGTACCGGGCGGTAACTTCGTAGGGGACTTCTATGGGGCCGCGAACACGCTCCGCAACGGCTCCGCGGGGCCGCTCCGCACCCGGCCCGCCTTCACCTATCCGGGTCGGTCCCTGGCCACCGCGGGCCCCGCCCGGGATCCCCGCCCGGAGCGAGGTGGACGCGGGGCGCCCCCGCCCGGGCACCCCGAAGGGGGACGCGGGCCGTCACGGACGGAGTCCGGATCGCCCTCCGGGGGCGCGGGGGAGCCGGCCTCCGGGCCGGGCGGTCCGGCGTGGCGCAGGGGGCAGGAGCCGCGGGGGAAGGGGTATCGGGGAGGAGAGGGCGGGGGTGCGGTCGTATCCTGGGGGCGTTTCCGACTACCGAAAGCAGCCGGCCATGCGCGTGTACGTCCCCCTGACCCTGCCCGGGCTCGCCGAGGCGCACCAGGCGGGTGAGCTGGGCCCGGCTCCGCTGCGGGCGTACGCCGTCACGCCCGGACTGCGCGAGTGGTACGTGTCGGACGACATCGAGGAGCTGGAGTACGCCGCCCTGACCCGGGCCGCCGCCGCCTCCCTGCGGATGATCGCCGAGGACGGGGCCGCGCCCCGCAAGCGGGTCGTGGTGGCGCTCGACGTGGACGACAAGGCCGCCACCGCCACCCCCGGCGTCGACGAGGCCACGCTCGGCCAGGTGGCCCTGGCCGGGGCCGTACGGCTCTCGGTGGCGGCCGCGGTGCACGTGGACGCCGAGGAGGCCCTGGAGGACGTGAGCGCCGCCGTGGCGGCCGTCCCCGCCGCGGACGGGGGCGACGAGGACGCGCGCTTCACCGTCGACGGAGCCGAGGACCACGAGCTGCTCTGGTTCGGCATCCAGGAGATCCCGGGGCTGCTGAAGTGAGCGCGGCACCCGGAAACCCCGCGGCAGCGGCCCCGCACATCGTGTGGGACTGGAACGGCACGCTGCTCCACGACATCGACGCGGTGATGGCCGCCACCAACGCCTCCTTCGCCGAGCTCGGCCTCGCGCCGATCACGCTGGAGCGGTACCGCGAGCTGTACGTCGTACCGGTGCCGAAGTTCTACGAGCGGCTGATGGGCCGGCTCCCCACGGACGCCGAGTGGCTGGTCATGGACGAGGCGTTCCACCGGCACTACTGGGTGGCCGCCGAGGACGCCGGGCTCGCCGAGGGCGCCCGCGAGCTGCTGCGGGACTGGCAGCAGGACGGGCTCACGCAGTCCCTGCTGTCCCTCGCGCCCCACGACAAGCTCGTGCCTCTCGTCCGGGCGCACGGGATCGACACGCACTTCCTGCGCGTCGACGGGCGCACCGGACCCTCCCACACCAGCAAGGCCGGACATCTCGTACGTCACCTGGCGGCCCTGGACGGGACGGGCGTGACGGCCGGCCGTACGGTCCTCATCGGGGACGCCGTGGACGACGCGCTGGCCGCCGCGCACGTGGGCGCGCTGGCCGTGCTCTACACGGGCGGTTCGCACAGTCGAGCCAGTCTGGAATCAGCCGGTGTCCCCGTCGTGGACAGCCTGGCGGAGGCCGTACGCACCGCTCGCGAGCTGGCCGGATAGCGATCGGCGGATGAGCGCAGAGCGACCGCGCGGCGGTCCGGCACGCACGGCCGGGCCGGACCCTGTCCAGAGTGTCAAAGTTACCCCCCCTCTTTTGTACACATACAGCTCATGACGAGCCGGGGGTGGAGCGAGATAGCCTGGTACCCGTGATCAGCGCGATAGTTCTCGGAGGCACCGAAGCCTCCGCCCGGCGCCCGGCGCACATACGTGCCCGGGCCCTCGCTGATCCCCGCCCCCGGGACCTCCTGCCGATCATGGCCGATTTCCTCCCGGTGGGCTCTCTCGACGGCATAGCGTCGATCCCGAACGGACACCGAAACCCCGCCTCGCGGTGCTATGCCATTCCTTCCTTCACCTACGTCACGCAATGGCGCGCGACAGGAGCCAGAGGACATGCAGACCAAGCTGGACGAAGCAAAGGCCGAGCTGCTCGCGCGGGCGGCACGGGTAGCTGAGAACAGCCCGGCCGGGGGGCTACTTCCGACTGGGTCCGAGCAGGGGGAGCGTCCCGACCGGGACACCACTCTCGCCTACCTCCAGCGCTACTACCTGCACACCGCCCCGGAGGACCTGCTCGACCGGGACCCGGTCGACGTGTTCGGGGCAGCGCTCTCGCACTACCGGCTCGCGGAGAAGCGTCCGCAGGGCACCGCGAACGTTCGGGTGCACACGCCCACGGTGGAGGAGAACGGCTGGACCTCCAGCCACTCCGTCGTCGAGGTGGTCACCGACGACATGCCGTTCCTCGTGGACTCGGTGACGAACGAGCTGTCCCGCCACGGGCGCGGCATCCACGTCGTGATCCACCCGCAGGTCGTCGTCCGCCGCGACGTCACCGGCAAGCTCATCGAGATCCTCGGTCCCGACTGCGACGCGCACGGTCCCCGCACCGCGCGCCCCCACGACTCCCTCGTCGAGTCCTGGATCCACGTCGAGATCGACCGCGAGACCGACAAGGCCGACCTCAAGCAGATCACCGCCGATCTGCAGCGCGTCCTGTCCGACGTGCGCGAGTCCGTCGAGGACTGGGAGAAGATGCGCGACGCGGCGCTGCGCATCGCCCAGGAGCTCCCCGAGGAGCCGACCGCCCCGGACCTGCGCGAGTACGAGCTCGAAGAGGCCCGCGAGCTGCTGCGCTGGCTCGCCGACGACCACTTCACCTTCCTCGGCTACCGCGAGTACAACCTCGTCGACGGCGACGCCCTGGCCGCCGTGCCCGGCACCGGCCTCGGCATCCTGCGTTCCGACCCGCTGCACCACGGCCAGGACGAGGCGCACCCCGTCTCGCCCTCCTTCAACCGGCTGCCGGCCGACGCCCGCGCCAAGGCCAAGGAGCACCGCCTGCTGGTGCTGACCAAGGCCAACAGCCGCTCCACCGTGCACCGCCCCTCGTACCTCGACTACGTCGGCGTCAAGAAGTTCGACGCCGAGGGCAACGTCGTCGGCGAGCGCCGCTTCCTCGGCCTGTTCTCCTCCGCCGCGTACACCGAGTCGGTGCGCCGGGTCCCGGTCATCCGCCGCAAGGTCGCCGAGGTCCTCGAAGGCGCCGGCTTCGCCCCGTCCAGCCACGACGGCCGCGACCTGCTCCAGATCCTGGAGACCTACCCGCGCGACGAGCTGTTCCAGACCCCGGTCGACCAGCTCCAGGCCATCGCCACCTCCGTCCTGTACCTCCAGGAGCGCCGCCGGCTGCGGCTGTACCTGCGCCAGGACGAGTACGGGCGCTACTACTCGGCGCTGGTCTACCTGCCGCGCGACCGGTACACCACCGGCGTCCGGCTGCGGCTGATCGCGATCCTGCAGGAGGAGCTCGACGGCATCAGCGTCGACTTCACCGCCTGGAACACCGAGTCGATCCTCTCCCGCATCCACTTCGTCGTCCGCGTCCCGCAGGGCACCGAGCTGCCCGTGCTTACCGACGCCGACGTCGAGCGGATCGAGGGCCGGCTGGTCGAGGCCGCCCGCTCCTGGGCCGACGGCTTCGGCGAGGCGCTCGTCGCGGAGCTGGGCGAGGAGCGTGCCGCGGAGCTGCTGCGCAAGTACGCGAACTCCTTCCCCGAGGGCTACAAGGCCGACCACTCGCCGCGCTCGGCCGTGGCAGACCTGTGCCACCTGGAGCGGCTGTCCGCGAGCGACCGCGAGTTCGCGCTGTCGCTGTACGAGCCCGTCGGCGCGGGCCCCGGCGAACGCCGGTTCAAGATCTACCGCACGGGCGAGCAGGTCTCGCTCTCCGCGGTCCTGCCGGTCCTCCAGCGCCTGGGCGTCGAGGTCACCGACGAGCGGCCGTACGAGCTGCGCTGCACCGACCGCACCAACGCGTGGATCTACGACTTCGGTCTGCGGATGCCGCTGGCGAGCGGCACCGGCGACGCCGCCAACTACCTCGGCGACGACGCCCGCGAGCGGTTCCAGGACGCCTTCTCCGCGGTCTGGCAGGGCGACGCCGAGAACGACAACTTCAACACCCTGGTACTGGGCGCCGGACTGACCTGGCGCCAGGCCGTGGTCCTGCGCGCGTACGCCAAGTACCTGCGCCAGGCCGGTGCCACCTTCAGCCAGGACTACATGGAGGACACCCTCCGCAACAACGTCCACACCACCCGGCTGCTGGTCTCCCTCTTCGAGGCCCGGATGTCGCCGGGCCGCCAGTCCGCGGGCACCGAGCTCGTCGACGCGATGCTGGAGGAGCTGGACGGGGCCCTGGACCAGGTCGCCTCGCTGGACGAGGACCGGATCCTGCGGTCCTTCCTCACCCTCATCAAGGCGACGCTGCGCACCAACTTCTTCCAGCTCGACGCCGCGGGCGAGCAGCACTCCTACGTGTCGATGAAGTTCGACCCGCAGGCCATCCCCGACCTGCCGGCGCCGCGTCCGGCCTTCGAGATCTGGGTCTACTCCCCGCGCGTCGAGGGCGTCCACCTGCGCTTCGGCAAGGTCGCCCGCGGTGGCCTGCGCTGGTCCGACCGCCGCGAGGACTTCCGTACGGAGATCCTCGGCCTGGTCAAGGCGCAGATGGTCAAGAACACCGTCATCGTGCCCGTGGGCGCCAAGGGCGGCTTCGTCGCCAAGAACCTCCCCGACCCGTCGGTGGACCGGGACGCCTGGCTCGCCGAGGGCATCGCCTCGTACAAGATCTTCATCTCGGCGCTGCTCGACATCACCGACAACATGGTCGGCGGCGAGGTCGTACGGCCCAAGAGCGTGGTCCGCCACGACGAGGACGACACCTACCTCGTCGTCGCCGCCGACAAGGGCACCGCGACCTTCTCCGACATCGCCAACGGGGTCGCCGAGTCCTACGGGTTCTGGCTGGGCGACGCCTTCGCCTCCGGCGGCTCGGCCGGCTACGACCACAAGGGCATGGGCATCACCGCCCGCGGCGCCTGGGAGTCCGTCAAGCGGCACTTCCGCGAGCTCGGGCACGACACCCAGACGCAGGACTTCACCGTCGTCGGCGTCGGCGACATGTCCGGCGACGTCTTCGGCAACGGCATGCTGCTCTCCGAGCACATCCGCCTGGTGGCCGCCTTCGACCACCGGCACATCTTCATCGACCCGAACCCGGACGCGGCCACCTCCTACGCCGAGCGGCGGCGCCTGTTCGACCTGCCGCGCTCCTCGTGGGCGGACTACGACAGCTCCCTGCTGTCGGCCGGCGGCGGGATCCACCCGCGCAGCGCGAAGGCCATCCCGGTCAACGCGCAGGTCCGCGAAGCCCTCGGCATCGAGGCCGGCGTCACCAAGATGACCCCGGCCGACCTGATGAAGGCGATCCTCCAGTCCCCGGTGGACCTGCTGTGGAACGGCGGCATCGGTACGTACGTCAAGGCGACGGCCGAGACGCACGCGGACGTCGGCGACAAGGCCAACGACGCCATCCGCGTCAACGGCTCCGACGTCCGGGCCAAGGTGATCGGCGAGGGCGGCAACCTGGGCCTGACCCAGCTCGGCCGCATCGAGTTCGCGCACACCGGCGCCGGCGGCGAAGGCGGCAAGGTCAACACCGACGCCATCGACAACAGCGCGGGCGTGGACACCTCCGACCACGAGGTGAACATCAAGATCCTGCTGAACTCGGTGGTCGCCGACGGGGACCTGACCGTCAAGCAGCGCAACAAGTTCCTCGCCGAGATGACCGACGAGGTCGGCCGTCTGGTGCTGCGCAACAACTACGCCCAGAACGTGGCACTGGCCAACGGCGCCGCCCAGGCCCCCAGCCTGCTCCACGCCCAGCAGCGCTTCATGCGCCGCCTGGGCCGCGAGGGCCTGCTCAACCGTGAGCTGGAGTTCCTGCCCAACGACCGGCAGATCCGCGAACTGCTCAACAACGGCAGGGGCCTGACCCAGCCGGAGCTGGCCGTCCTGTTCGCCTACACCAAGATCACGGTGGCGGACGAGCTCATCCACACCGAGCTCCCGGACGACCCGTACCTCGACCGCCTGCTGCACGCCTACTTCCCGGGCGCGCTGCTCGCGAAGTTCCCCGAGCAGGTCGACGGGCACGCGCTGCGCCGCGAGATCATCACCACGGTGCTGGTCAACGACACCGTCAACAGCGGTGGCTCGACCTTCCTGCACCGCCTGCGCGAGGAGACCGGAGCCTCCCTGGAGGAGATCGTCCGGGCGCAGCTCGCGGCCCGCGAGATCTTCGGCCTGGCCGCCGTGTGGGACGCGGTCGAGGACCTCGACAACGAGGTCGCCGCCGACGTCCAGACCCGGATCCGGCTGCACTCGCGGCGCCTGGTCGAGCGCGGTACGCGCTGGCTGCTGAACAACCGGCCGCAGCCGCTCCAGATCACCGAGACCATCGAGTTCTTCGCCGACCGGGTGGAGCAGGTCTGGTCGGAGCTGCCGAAGCTGGTGCGCGGCGCGGACCTGGAGTGGTACGAGGCCGTCATGGCCGAGCTGATCGGCGAGGGCGTGCCGGAGGAACTGGCGGCCAAGGTGGCCGGCTTCTCCTCGGCCTTCCCGACGCTGGACATCGTCGCGATCTCGGACCGTACGGGTGTGGAGCCGCTGGCGGTCGCCGAGGTGTACTACGACCTCGCCGACCGGCTGGAGATCACCCAGCTGATGGACCGCATCATCGAGCTGCCGCGGGCCGACCGCTGGCAGTCGATGGCCCGCGCGTCCATCCGCGAGGACCTGTTCTCGGCGCACGCGGCGCTGACCGCGGACGTGCTGGCGGTCGGGAACGGCACCTCGACTCCCGAGGAGCGCTTCAAGGCGTGGGAGGAGAAGAACGCGGCGATCATCGGGCGTGCGCGGACGACCCTGGAGGAGATCCAGGGGTCGGACGACTTCGACCTGGCGAACCTGTCCGTCGCCATGCGGACGATGCGCTCGCTCCTGAGGACGCACGCGTAGCCCTGGCGGGGCTCGAACGGTAACGGGCCGGGCCCGGAACCCCCTTCCGGGGTTCCGGGCCCGGCCCGTTCGTCGTGCTGGACTGCCGTCAGCGGCTGTTCGTGAACTGCTCGTACGCGTCGCAGACCTCTGCCGAGGGGCCGTCCATGCGCAGGACGCCCGCTTCGAGCCAGATCGCGCGGTCGCAGGTTTCGCGGACCGTGCCGATGCCGTGGCTGACGAGGAAGACGGTGCCGGCCCGTTCGCGGAGCTCCTCGATGCGGGCCTGGCTGCGGCGCTGGAAGGCGGCGTCGCCGGTGGCCAGGGCCTCGTCGATCATCAGGACGTCGTGGTCCTTGGCGGCGGCGATGGAGAAGCGCAGCCGGGCGCCCATGCCGGAGGAGTAGGTGCGCATGGGCAGGGAGATGAAGTCGCCCTTCTCGTTGATGCCGGAGAAGTCGACGATGCCCTGGTAGCGCTCGCGGATCTGCTGCTTGGTCATGCCCATCGCGAGGCCGCCGAGGACCACGTTGCGTTCGCCGGTCAGGTCGTTCATCAGGGCGGCGTTCACGCCGAGCAGCGACGGCTGGCCGTGCGAGAAGATCCGGCCGCGCGCGACCGGCTGGAGGCCGGCGATGGCGGACAGCAGGGTGGACTTGCCCGAGCCGTTGGTGCCGATCAGGCCGATGGCCTCGCCCTTGTACGCGGTGAAGCTGACGCCCTTGACGGCGTGCACTTCGCGGATGCCGGGGGTCTGCTTGCGGGAGAACATCCGGCTCAGGGAGGCGGTGGCGCCGCCCTTGCGGCCGCCGGCGCCGTTCACCTTGTAGATGACGTGGACGCCGTCGGCGATGACGGTCGGGACCCGGGTGTCGATCGCGGGTGCGGGGGCGATCGCGGTGGTGGTTGCGGTGTCAGCCACGGCCGTACTCCTCCTCTGCCTTCCAGAAGAACAGGAACCCGCCCACGCCGACCAGGAGTGCCCAGCCGAGCGCGATCAGCCACACGTGGTGGGGGAGCTGGCTCGCCTTGTAGGAGTCGATGAGCGCGAAGCGCATCAGGTCGATGAACACGGCCGCGGGGTTGACCTTGAGGGCCGTGGACACCCACGACGGCAGGTGGTCGCTCCTCAGCATCTGGTCGATGGACCACATGACGCCCGAGGCGTACATCCAGGTGCGGATGACGAACGGCATCAGCTGGCTGATGTCCGGGCGCTTCGCACCGATCCTGGCCATGATCATGGCGCAGCCCGCGCAGAACGTGGCCATGAGGAGCAGGGCGGGGACGGCGAGCAGCCAGTTGGCGCGGGGGGTCTGGCCGAAGACCAGCAGCAGGATCACCAGCGCGCCCATGGTCACGAGCAGTTGCTGGAAGAGCTGCACCACGGTCGACAGGGGCAGCGAGGCACGCGGGAAGTGCAGGGCGCGCACCAGGCCGAGGTTGGACTGCACGGCCCGGGTGGAGGCGTTGACGGAGCTGCCGATGAAGTCCCAGATGAACACGCCGGTGATCAGGAACGGCAGGTAGTCCGCGACGCCGTGGCTGGCGTGCATGACCATGCCGAAGATGAAGTAGTAGACCGCCGCGTTCAGGAGCGGGGTCATCAGGTGCCAGACCTGGCCGAGGCTGGCCTGGCTGTACTGGGCCCTCATCCGGGCGGTGGAGAGCGCGGTCACGAAGTGGCGCCGGCCCCACAGCTGGGCCACGTACCGGTGGACCGGGGGGCGGGCGCCGCTGAGCGTGAGGCCGTGGGCGGCCGCCAGGTCGGCGATGGGGTCGGCCGGCCGACCCTTCGCCGGAGCGGGGGCCGGTGGCGCGGTGGTCACTGTCACGGGAGTCGCTTTCGACGGGGTCGGGGCGTCGGCTGGCGATGGGACGGGTCCGTATCGTCGCTACGGTGAGGTTAGGTCGTTCGACGTCGGAACGCAACCGTATCGTCGTGGCGGGTTATGCTCTGCTTATGACGCCTGAGCCTGCTGCCGCCCCCGCTGCCCCCGCCGCCCGTAGAGCCCCCGCAGGGGCCGCCGTTCTCCGCGAGGACGTGACCGAGGCGATCCGGGCGGCGGTGGTCGAGGAGCTGGCCACCGTGGGCTTCGCGCGGATGTCGATCGAGGGGATCGCGCGGCGGGCGGGCGTCGGCAAGACGGCCGTGTACCGCCGGTGGAAGTCGAAGCTGCACCTGGTGCTGGACCTCGTGGGCGCCTTCGCCGTGGACGGCCTGCCGGTGCCGTCGACCGGGTCGCTCTACGGGGACGTACGGGCGCTGCTGGAGGTGATGTCACACGTGCTGCGGCATCCGGTGGCCTCGGCGGTGATTCCGGACCTGCTGGTGGAGGCGGCGCGGAATCCCGAGATCGCGGATGCGGTGCGGGGGGCGCTGCTGGAGGGGCAGCGGCGGATGGCGGAGGGGATCATCACCGAGGCGGTGGCGCGGGGGGAGCTGCCGGTGGGGGTGGATGCGGGGAAGGCGCTCGATCTGGCGATCGGGCCGTTGTACTGGCGGCAGGTGGTCGTGCGGGACGCCGTCCCCGGGGGGTACCTGGACGACCTTGCGCGGTCGGTGGTCGCCGGGCTGACGGCCGGGCCGGCGTAGGGGCTCCCGCTGCGCGGTGCGGAGTCCCCTACCCGCCCTTCCACCGTTCCCCGGGCTGCGCCCGGACCCCCCTGGGGCTCCGCCCCAGACCCCGGTCCTCAAACGCCGGACGGCTGAGAACGGCTACGGCCAGCGGGACGTGGTGAGGTGGGCCAGGGTGGGTTCCGGGGGTGCGGAGGGGGCCGGGGGAGTGGGGCGGCGGTCTTCCAGGGGGGTGATGGGGGCCGTGGGCTGGCTCAGGAAGACGCGGCGGACCACGCGCTCCGCCGCCTGGCCGTCGTCGTGCGTGCAGAACCGGGTCCGGAAGGACGCGCGGAGCTGTGCGGAGCGCGAGCCCTGCCAGTGGCCGGTGGAGAAGATGTCCACCAGTTCGTCCTCGGTGCGGGCGATCGCCCCCGGGGGGAAGGCCCGCAGGTCGAAGTAGGTGCCGCGGGAGGCCTCGTACGCCTCCCAGTCGTCCGCGTGGATCACGATCGGGCGGTCCAGGGCCGCGTAGTCGAACATCAGGGACGAGTAGTCGGTGACCAGTGCGTCCGAGGCCAGGCAGAGTTCCTCGACCGAGGGGTGGGCGGACACGTCGAGGAGGCGCGGGTGGGGGTCGGGGGCGGGTGAGCCCGCGTACGTGAGGTGGGTGCGGGCCAGGATCGTGTAGCGCGGGCCGAGGTCGCGCAGGATGCGGTCGAAGTCCGGGTGGGCCGGGCGGCTGCGCCGGTAGTCGCGGTGGGTCGGCGCGTACAGGATCGCCGTGGAGCCCGGCGGGATGCCGAGGCGTTCGCGCAGTTCCAGGACGTCCGCCTGGGTGGCCCGGTGGAACACGTCGTTGCGGGGGTAGCCGTATTCGAGCGTCGTGTAGGAGGACGGGACCGCCCTCTCCCAGACCAGGGTGGAGTGGCGGTTGGAGGACAGCATGTAGTCCCACTGGTCCGCACCGCGGAGCAGGCCCGCGAAGTCCGGGGTGGGGGTGGCCGCCGGACGGTCCTGGAGGTCGAGGCCGACCCGCTTGAGCGGGGTGCCGTGCTGCGTCTGGACCAGGATCTGGCCGGGCCGCTTGGCCAGCGCACGGTCGAAGTTGACGTTCGTGACGAGGTAGGTGGCACGGGCCAGGGCCGTCCAGTACGCCGCCGAGCCGGGACGGAGCGGGGTGGTGCCGCGCGGCAGGGTCGAGGCGTGTGCGGGATCGCAGATCCAGGCCGTCCTCATGCGCGGGGCGAGTTCGCGCAGCTTGGCCTCGATCGCCGCCGGGTTGCAGGCGTAACCGCCGTGCCAGTACGCGGAGAAGACCGCCAGCTCCGGGCGGAGCGGGAGCAGGCGCTGGGTGCGGTAGTGCAGGCGCAGGGCGGTCTCGCGCAGGCCCCGGCCCAGGGTGGTCCCGGCGCGGGCCGCGGTGAGCGAGGCCGAGCGGAGCAGGGACAGGACGCGGTACGCACGCCTCGCGCCCAGCCGCATCAGGAGGTGGCGGGTGCGGTCCGTCCGGCTCAGGGACAGGGGCCGGGGGCCCGGCACCCGGTAGCGGCGCAGCAGGGCCGAGGCCCGGGCGAAGAACTCGGCCCGGGCGGCGCGCGGGAGCCGGCGCGGGTCCGCGTACAGGGCGCAGAAGTGCTCGGCCATCCGCCGGTGCACCGCGGGCCGCCAGCGCTCCAGTTCGGGGCGGGTGGCGAGGTAGCCGAAGACGCGGTCGTACTGGTCGAAGACGTCCAGGTGGCGTCGGGTGGAGGTGGTCAGGATCGAGCCCGTGCGGCGCTGGCGGTAGTGCACGCAGACCCGGTCGAGGACGGCGACCGACTCCGCCGCCAGGAGCGCCGGGTAGGTCCAGGGGGTGTCCTCGTAGAAGCCGGGCGGGAAGGAGAGGCCCTCGCGCTCCACGTACTCGCGGCGGTAGGCCTTGTTCCACACCACCATCAGCATGCCGAGGAGGGCGGGGCGGTCGGCGAGGCGGAAGCTGGCCGGGCCCTCCTCGGAGAGGCGGTGGGACTGGCTGTTGCGGACCAGCTCGCCGGTCCAGTAGGTGCGCGCGTAGTCGTAGACCAGGACGTCCGGGGAGCCGGTGGCCTTCAGCCGGTCGGTGATGGCCTCCAGGGCGCCGGGGGCCAGGGCGTCGTCGCCGTCGAGGAAGAGCACGTAGTCGCCGGTGGCCCGGGACAGGCCCGCGTTGCGGGCCGGGCCCAGGCCCAGGTTGTGCGCCAGGTGCACGGCGGTGACCCGGGGGTCGCGGGCCGCGCATTCGTCGATGATCGAACCGCAGGCGTCCGGGGAGGCGTCGTCGACCACGATCAGTTCGAGATCCGGGTACGACTGGGTCAGGACCGAGTCCAGACTCTCCTGGAGGTAGGCCTGGACCTTGTACGCGGGCACGATGACGCTGAACCGGGGCACGGCACATCCAGGGGTCGGCGCGGGCATATGGCCCAGGAACCCCCGGCGTGGTGATCGGGTTACGCAGGGTGCGGCATTCGGGTTACGGAGCGTCAACCACGCACGTCAACGCCGTGATCCACACCGCTCTACTTGATCGCTCCCGCCATCACCCCCGAGACGAACTGCCGCTGGAAGGCGAAGAAGACGACGAGCGGCACCACCATCGACAGGAAGGCGCCGGGCGCCAGCACGTCGATGTTGTTCCCGAACTGCCGTACCTGCTGCTGGAGCGCGACCGTGACGGGCGGGTGCGCCGAGTCCGCGAAGACCAGGGCGACCAGCATGTCGTTCCACACCCACAGGAACTGGAAGATGCCGAGCGAGGCGATCGCCGGACCGCCCAGCGGCAGCACCACCCGTGCGAACAGCCGCAGTTCGCCCGCCCCGTCGAGCCGGGCCGCCTCCAGCAGCTCGCGCGGGATCTCCGCGAAGAAGTTGCGCAGCAGGAACACGGCGAACGGCAGCCCGAAGGCGGTGTGGAAGAGGACCACACCCGCCGTCGTCTCGAACAGGCCGATGGAGCCGAAGAGTTCGGACACCGGGATCAGTGCCACCTGGACGGGGACGACGAGCAGGGCGACCACGATCAGGAACAGCCAGTCCCGGCCGGGGAACTCCAGCCAGGCGAAGGCGTATCCGGCGAACGCCCCCAGCGCCAGCACGAGCAGGGTCGCCGGGACGGCGATGGCCGCCGTGTCGACGAGCGAGCCCGTGACGGTGTCGTTGGCCAGCAGCCGCTCGTAGTTGTCTGCCGTCAGCCGGGAGGGCGCCGTGAGCGCCTGCCACCAGCCGCCGTCGTTCAGCGCGGTGGGGGAGAGGAAGGAGGAGACCAGCAGCCCGAGCGTGGGCAGCAGCCAGAACAGGCCCACCAGGACCAGGAAGACCCGCAGCGCCCCGCCGGCCGCCCGGGAGGCGAGGGACCGCGCGGTGGGCAGCGTGCTCATCGTGCTCATCGGCGGGCCTCCCGGCGCATCCGGCGGATGTTGTAGGCCATGACGGGAGCCACCAGCACCAGCAGCAGCACCGCGATGGCGCTGCCCAGCCCCGGATCGGCGTCCGTGCCGAAGGAGGTCCGGTACAGCTGGAGCGCCAGGACGTTGGCGTCGTCCTGCACGGCGCCCGGGGCGATCACGAAGACCAGGTCGAAGACCTTCATGACGTTGATGACGAGGGTCACCAGCACGACCGCCAGGACGGGCGCCAGCAGCGGCACCGTGATCCGCCGCAGCACCTGCCACTCGCTCGCCCCGTCCACCCGCGCCGCCTCCAGCAGTTCGCGCGGTACGGCGGCCAGCCCGGCCCCGATCAGCACCATCGCGAACCCGGCCCACATCCACACGTACGCCCCGATCACCGCCGGGGTCACCAGGGTCGGGCCGAGCCACTCGACGCCCCCGTAGGCCTCCCGGAAGTTCGAGGCGGGCAGTCGCAGCAGGGCGCCGTCGGCCGCGGCGGACAGGGTGAAGGTGCCGTCGGCCCGGGTCCGCGCCGAGTCGACCACCCGGCCGTCCTTGACCGCCTCGACGCGCAGCCCCGACAGGGCGGACTCGGTGGGGTCGACGGTGTTCGTCGTACCGCCCCCGCCCCGGGTGAAGTCCTGCCAGGCGGTGCCGGTGACCTTCCCGGCCCCGGGGGCTGCCGGCTTCGCCGTGGAGGTGCCCGCGGGCAGGGCCTCCGGGGCGATCCCGACCAGCGGGAGGAGGGCCGGCACGCCCGCCCGTACCGGATCGCGGGTCACGTACGCGCCCCCGTCGGCCGGGACCAGCGGCGAGTCCCGGCCGGGGCGGGCCTTGGGGAAGGCCGAGGACTCGGCGAAGGTGTCGTGGACGCCGACCCAGACGGCGTTGGCCACGCCCCGGTCCGGGTCGGCGTCGTAGACGAGCCGGAAGATGATGCCCGCCGCGAGCATCGAGATGGCCATCGGCATGAAGACGATCAGCTTGAAGGCCGTTCCCCAGCGCACCCGTTCGGTCAGCACGGCGAAGAGCAGACCGAGTGCGGTGGCGGTCACCGGGGCCAGCACCACCCAGATCGCCGTGTTCCCGAGCGCGGTGCGGATCGTGTCGTCGCGCAGGATCTCCCCGTAGTTCCCGGCGCCCACGAACTCCTCGCCCGAGCGGTCGAAGAAGCTGCGGTAGAGCGAGTAGCCGATGGGGTGCACGACGAGCGCGCCGAGCAGGACGAGCGAGGGCAGGAGGAACGCCGCGGCGGTCAGCCGGCGGCGCCGGGCCTCCCGGCCCTTCGGGGAGCGGGGGCCGGTGGCGGGGCCGGTGGAGGGGCCCGCCGCCGGGGTGGTCGCGGGGGAGGCTGCCGGGGTCACGGGGTCAGTTCCCGTAGGCCTTGGCCGCGTCCGCCTCCAGCCTCGCCTGCGTCCCCGCGATGTCGGCCGGGTTCGCCAGGAAGTCCTGGAGCGCCTTCCACTCGCCCGCGCCCGGGGTCCCGCCGAAGGCCGCCGGAGCCTGGTCCGACATGTCGAAGCGGAAGTCGTCGCCCGCCGCGATCAGGGCCTGGGCGATGCCGCGCTGGATGTCGTTCGGGTACGCGTCCGGGGGGAGCGCCTTGTTCGGGGAGAGGAAGCCGCCCTCACGGGCATGGATCCGCGCCGAGTCCACCGAGGCCAGGAACGTCAGCAGCGCCTGCGCGCCCTTCGAGGCCTTCAGCGCCACCGCCACGTCCCCGCCCGAGACCACCGGCGCCTTGCCGCCGACCGCCGGGAAGGGGAAGACCAGGGCGTCCTTGCCCACCTTCGCTTCCGTCTGGGCGATGTTGACCGCCACGAAGTCTCCCTCGTAGACCATCGCGGCGGCCGGCCGGTCGCCGCCGGTGAAGGTCTGCGTCACCGACTTCGGGAACTCGGTCGCCAGCGCCCCGCTCTGGCCTCCCGCCAGGAAGTCCTTGCGGCCGAACAGCTCGGCGAGCGAGGTCAGCGCCTGCTTCACGCTGTCGTCCGTCCACTTGAGCTCGTGCCGGGCCAACTGGTCGTACTTCTCCGGGCCCGCCTGCGAGAGGTAGACGTTCTCGAACCAGTCGGTCAGGGTCCAGCCGTCGGCCCCCGCCACCGAAACCGCCGGGGTACCGGACGCGGACAGGGTGTCGGCGGCCGTCAGCAGTTCCTTCCAGGTCGCCGGGGGCCGGACGCCCGCCGCCTCGAAGGCCTTCGCGTTGTACCAGATCAGCGACTTGTTGGCGGCCTTGTAGTAGACGCCGTACTGGGTGCCGTCGACCGCGCCCAGCTTCTTCCAGCCGGGCGAGAAGTTCTGGTCCAGCTGGGCCTGCGCATCGGTGCCGACCGGCTGCGCCCACTTGTTCTCGACCGCCGCGACCAGCGCCCCGACCTGCGGGAGCAGCGCCACGTCCGGCGGGGCCCCGCCCGCGATCTTGGAGCCGAGGAAGGTGACGATCGGGTCCTGCGCCGGGACGAAGGTGACCGTGGCGCCCGTCCGCCGCTCGAACTCCTTCAGGACCTTGACGAAGTTCGCCTGCTCCGCGCCCGTCCAGACGGCGGCGACCTCCAGCTTCTCCCCGTCGAGACGGGGTAAGGAGACGGACGGCCCGCCGGAGCCGCCGGGGGCCTCGGAGCCCTCCGTGCCCTTCGAGGGCTCCTTGCCGTCGCCGCCGCAGGCGCTGAGCGCGAGCGCGCCGGCCACGGCCAGGGCGGCCCATGCGTGCCGTCGGCGTCGGGAGGTGCGGAGTGGGGATGTCCCGAGCGGGGATGTGCGGAGTCGGGATGTTCCGGGTGTCGTGCGGCTCGTTCCGTGCGTGCGCATGGCGGTGCCCCCGATGCCTCGCTGGCGATGGTGTGTCCCGTGCCACAAGGTCTACGCCGCCCCGCCCACCCCCGCAATACCGCCTCGCGGCGTACGGGGGTGGGCGGGGGACCGCCCGGGGGGCGGCCCCGGGGGCCGGTCAGGGGCGGCCCGGGGGCGGCTCGGACGCCGGTTCAGGCGCGTACCGGACGCCGGTTCAGGGCGCCGGCGGGAACAGCACCGGGACCGCCGACACCAGGTGCGAGGCCCGGTCCAGGGCGCTGGCCAGGAGCGCCAGGTCGGTCGGACCGTTGCCCAGCTCGCGGACCGGGCGGCGGGCCGGCGGATCGCCCATCCGCTCCCACTCCACCGGGACCACCGTCGGCCGCAGCGTGGCCGTCCGGGGGATCCGGCCGGTGACCCGGCCGCCCTGGAACGCGGCCGTGCGCCCGTCGGCGTACCGGAGCACGCCCCGGCCCGGCCCCGGCTGGTCCGGGGCGTCGAGCTCCACGCGCAGGGTCGTCAGCCGGGCCAGCTCGGTGTCGGCCGTCCGCTCCGGCCGGGCACTGGTGGCCACCAGGTGCACCCCGAGCCGGGCACCCTCGCGGGCCACCGCCTCCAGCGCACGGACCACCGAACCGGCGGCGGGCCGGCCCGTACTGCCCAGACCCGGCGCGACCAGCGCGTCGAAGTCGTCCACCAGCACGACCAGGCGGGGCAGGGGGCTGGGCCCGGCCGGCTGATCGGTACGGGTGGCCGAGGAGCGCAGCCGCAGGGTTCCCGAACGCTGGGGTTCGAGATCACCGCGCAGCTCGCCCGGGGTGGGCTGGCGGGGAGAGACCATCCGGTCGGAGACCTCGCGCACGGCGTGCCACTCGGAGAACGGCACCCCGTCCAGGAGCTCGGACCGCCGCTTCAGCTCGGCCCCCAGCGCCTGCGCGAACTCCCGCATCCGCAGCGGGTCCGAGGCGACCAGGTGCGCCGAGACGTGCGGCAGCTCCGTACAGGGCAGCAGGCCGTCGCCGCGCTCGCCGCCGGCCCCGTCGAGCAGGACCAGGCCGAGGCGGTCGGGCCGGGCGGCCGCCGACAGGGAGGCCGCCACGGAGCGCAGCAGTTCCGTACGGCCGCTGCCGGCGGGCCCCTCGATCAGCAGGTGCGGCCCGTCCGTGACCAGTTCGGCGCCGACCGGCCCGCGCCGGCCGGTGCCGAGGACTATCTCCGCGAGCCCGCCGACGCGCTGCCCCTGGTCGGTGGCGGCGGCCCAACGGGCCATCAGCGAAGCCGGGGTGGCCCGGGCCAGCCCCAACTCGTCGAGCAGCCGCGACGTCTGGGGCAGGCTCGCCGCGGCCGGACGGTAACCGCCTTCCGCGACCGGGGAGTCGGCCTTGAGCGGGGCCAGGGCGCGGGCGAACCGCTCCGCCCAGGCCGCCGATACGGCGTCCGCCGTGGCCGTACCGCCGGACCCGGCCGGTGCGCCGCCCGAGACCGCGAAGGTCCGTACGGTCGTGGCCACGTCACCGCTGAGCAGGGCCGCGGTCGGGCAGTCCCGGAAGGCGGGGGCGGCCGCGCAGGCCGCCTCGTACGTCTCGGCGACGGGCGAGGCGGGCGTCGCGGCCGGAGCCTCGGCCAGGACCAGCACGTGGATCCCGGCGGCCGGCCCGTGCGAGGTCAGCCGGCCGGTGATGTCCCGGAGCGCCCCGGGACCGGGGTCCCCGTCGAGGACCAGGAGGGTGTACGGGCCCCGGTAGGCGTACGAGGCCTCGCGCACCGCGTCCGGGCCGGCCGCGGCCCAGTGGGTGCCGAGGGGGCCGTCGTCGAGCCGCCGGGTCAGCTCCCCGGCGCGGGCGGCCGCCTGATCGCGGTCGTACGCGAGCAGCAGCCGGCAGTCCTGCCCGTGCGCCGGGCGTACGTGGGGCAGCCAGCCGAGCCAGCCCCAGTCGCGGCGGCGTTCGGCGAGCGGGCGGGCCCGGTCGGCGGAGACCAGCACGATCTCCAGGCGCTGGCCCGGGGCGTGCAGGGCCGCCAGCCGGGCGATGACGGAGCGGGCCACACCGGTCAGCCGGGCCCGCGGGCCCGCGATGCCGAGCGCGCCGGTCTCGCGGAGCGCGACCTCGCAGCCCGCGCCGAGCGTGACGTCGAGCCCGGCGGGCCCGGCCCACAGCCGCGGGGCCGGCCCCAGGGCGGTGAGCAGCAGGGCCGCGGGATCGTCGGCGCCGGGCCGCGCGGTCACGGCGGCCGCGGGCCCGGCGACCGCCTCCGCCTCGGCGGCGTCCGCCCCGCGCACCCACTTGCGCGCCCAGGCGCCGATGCCGCGGCGCGCCGCGCGGCGGGGTTCGGCCTCGCGCGGCGCCCCGGGCTCCTCCCAGCCGCCGGCCCCGTGATGCTCGACCCCGGTCCACTGCGCGTCCCCGGCCCCGGCCGCCCGGTGCCCGTAGGGGTCGGAGAGCCCGCTCGGGTGGGCTGCGGAGTAGGGGTCAGGGGCTCCGGCCCCGTGGGCCGCTCCCGCATACGGGTCTGCGGCCCCGGCCCCGTGCTGTGCTCCCGCGTACGGGTCGCCGGCTCCGCTTCCGTGGGCCGCTCCCGCGTACGGGTCCGCGGCCCCGGTCGGGTGCTGTGCTGCGGCGTGCCGTCCCGGGGTGCTGTCGGGGTGTGCCGCCCCGGCGTGCTGCCCGGGGGCGCCGTCGGGGTGCTGTGCTCCGGCGTGCCGCGCCGAGGCTGCTCCGGAGTGGGCCGCGTCGCCGTAGGGGCCCGTGGCTTCCGGGGCTGCGCCCGGGTGTGCCGGTCCGCCGTACTGGCCGGCGGCGCCGGAACGGTCGGGGACCGGGTGGTGTCCGGCGTCCGGGGCGCCGAATCCGGACCCGGGCCTGGCGATGCGGCCGGCCCGCGGCGGCTCGGCCTCGCCGCCCTGGCCGGTGTCGCCGTACGGCCAGGGGGCCGGGGAAGCGGAGCCGGAGGCGTTCCGGCCGCCGCCGGTGTGGTGTTCGGCGCCGCGGGCGGCGGGGACCGCTCCGCCGCCGCCGTCCCGGTGTGCGCCGCCCGGGATCCCGTAGCCGGGCCGGACGGGGTCGGGGGCGGAGCCCCCGTTTCGGGAAGGGGCGGGGTGGGGGATCTGCCCTTGGGCCCCCAGGCTCTGCCCGCCGGGGTACGCCCCACGGCTCAGGGCCCCGCCGTCGGGGTACGACCCGGCCGGGCTGCCCGGCGTAGCGCCGCTCCAGGCTTCGCCAGGGCCGCCAGTGCGGGATCCCGCGTCCGGGGTCGGGCTGTCGGGAGTGGGGTGGCCCGGGAGGGTGACCGCGAGGTGGCCCTCCAGGTCCGGGGTGAGGGGGAGCGGGGTGGGGGCCGGGCCCACGGCCAGGCGGAGCGTCGATTCGCCGACCCGCAGCAGCGCCCCCGGCGCGAGCGCCACCCGCTCCGCACCGACCACCGCGCCGTCGAGCGTCGTGCCGTTCGTCGACCCGGGGTCGGCCACCGCCACCCGCCCGTCGGGGAGCACCGTCACGGTGCAGTGCAGGCGCGAGACGTCCGGATCGTCCAGCGGGACGTCCGCGTCGGCCGAGCGCCCGATCCGGATCGCCCCGGGGTGCAGCAGGTGCACCCCGCCGGCGTCCGGCCCGGCCACGACGTGCAGCCGGGGCCCGTCGCCGAGGGCGTTCGCGCCCGCGGTCCCGTCCGTCCGTACGTCGGGGCCGGGCACGTTCAGCGACAGCACCGCCCCGTCCACGAGCGGCGGTTCGCCGAGCGCGCAGCGCGCCGGGTCCAGGCGCTCCGTACCGGCGTACAGCACGACCGTGCCGCCGGTGTCGGGTCCGCCGACGGTCGCCGCGAGCCCGGAGGCCACCGCGGACAGGGCGGTGCCGGCGGGCGCGGTGACGAGTACGTCACAGCTCGCCGGTGCGCCTCCTCCGCCGGTGCCCCCGCCGGAGGCGGTCGCGGTCGCGGTGGCGGTCTGGTGGCCGCTGCGCGACCCCGACCCGAGGACGGTCAGCCGGATCTGCATCGCCGTCAGCGGTCCCTTCTGCGCGGTGCGCGGTGTGTGCGCCCGGCAGGGACCTGCGGGACGGATCACCCGTGCCCGTTCGCACGTGGTGCCCGCCCGTCCGCCCCCACCCGGCACGGACGCGTCGTCCGGTCAGGTCTGCCCGGAAGGCGGGGCTCCCGTCCCGGCCGTTCCGTACGGGTGCATCCTCGCACCTGTCGTCCTCAACACGCCCGCCACCCGCCGGTAAGTGATCTTGATCGGTCGCGGACCTGCGCCGGACCTGCAAGAGGGCCGATCGGAAATCGACAGGATGGCCGGGAAAAACGCCCCCGGCATACGCCGCAAACATCACCCTTCGTGCATATGTGCGGCAACCAACCTCCCTCGCCCAGCGTCTTCCTCCGGGACAAGCCCTAGAGTGGGCCGGAAAACCAATTCGCAGATCAGGCCTGGACCACGTGTGGATCATGCGTGGGCCACGCGCCGGAATCGACGACAGCAGGGAGCGCGCGACGTGCGGCCAGTCGGCAGCAAGTACCTGCTCGAGGAGCCGCTCGGACGCGGCGCCACGGGCACCGTCTGGCGCGCCCGCCAGCGTGAGGCGGCCGGTGCGGAGGCGGCCGTGGCCGGCCACCCCGGCGAGACCGTGGCCATCAAGGTCCTCAAGGAGGAGCTGGCCCAGGACCCCGACATCGTCATGCGCTTCCTGCGCGAGCGCTCGGTCCTGCTGCGCCTGACCCACCCCAACATCGTCCGCACCCGTGACCTCGTCGTCGAGGGCGATCTCCTCGCCCTCGTCATGGACCTCGTCGACGGCCCGGACCTGCACAAGTACCTGCGCGAGAACGGCCCCTTCAGCCCGGTCGCCGCGAGCCTGCTCACCGCCCAGATCGCGGACGCGCTCGCCGCCAGCCACGCCGACGGCGTGGTCCACCGCGACCTGAAGCCCGCCAACGTCCTCGTCGACGAGCGCGACGGCCAGATGAAGCCGATGCTCACCGACTTCGGCATCGCGCGCCTGGCGGACTCCCCGGGCCTGACCCGCACGCACGAGTTCGTCGGCACCCCCGCCTACGTCGCCCCGGAGTCCGCGGAGGGCCGTCCGCAGACCTCCGCCGTCGACATCTACGGCGCCGGCATCCTGCTCTACGAGCTCCTCACCGGCCGCCCGCCCTTCGCCGGCGGCACCGCGCTGGAGGTCCTGCACCGCCACCTCAGCGAGGAGCCGCAGCGCCCGCCGAACGTCCCCGAGCCGCTGTGGACGGTCATCGAGCGCTGCATGCGCAAGGAGCCCTACGAGCGCCCCAGTGCGGAGAGCCTGGCGCGCGGCCTGCGCGTGGTCGCCTCCGGCATCGGCGTGCACTCCACGGCCGCCGAGGTCGAGGCCGCCCTCGGCGTCGGCGCGCTCCTCGCGCCCGACCCCTCGCCCGCACCGGTGCCCGAGACCCCGGGCGCCGCGGACCCGACGCAGATGCTGCCCGGCCGGGGCGCGGCCGCCCCCATGGGGGCCTACGACCCCAACGCCATGACCAGCGTGATGCCGCCGGTCGGCGCGGCCGACGCGACCTCCGTGCTCCCGAGCACCGGTGCGCCCGGCGCCGACCCGACCTCGGTGATGCCGCCCGTGCAGCGGCCGGACCAGCCGCACCCGTGGCAGTCGCAGATGCAGGCGGCCCGCGACCGCAACGAGCAGACGCAGATGCACTACCTGGACCCGAGCGAGGACCCCCTGCGCCGCCGGCCGCAGCGCCAGGGCCCGCCGCCGCAGCAGCAGTACCAGCAGCCGCAGCGACCCCAGCAGCCGCAGCAGCGACCGCAGCAGCCTCCGCAGCAGCAGCCATACCGGCAGGCTCCGCCGCCGCAGCAGTACCAGCAGCCTCAGCAGTACCAGCAGCAGCAGTACGCGCCGCCGCCCCCGCCGCAGCACTATCAGCCGCAGCAGCAGCACCCCCAGCAGTACCAGCAGCCGCAGGGGCAGCCCCAGTACCGCCAGCCGCAGCCGCCGCCCCAGCAGCAGCCCCCGCAGGGGCCGCCGCCGGGCCGTCAGCGGGAGCCGCGGGAGCCCCGCGAGCCCCGCCGCAGCGCGAACCCGGTGCGGATCCCGGGGCTGGGATGCCTCAAGGGCTGCCTGGTGATGATCCTGGTGTTCTTCGTCGCGGGCTGGCTGGTCTGGGAGTTGACCCCGCTCCAGTCGTGGGTCGGCACCGGCCGCGGCTGGTGGGACCAGGTGTGGACCTGGGGCTCGGACGCCGTGGACTGGGTCACCACGATCGGCGACGCCGCGGGCGGTACGGGCTCCTGATCCCTGCCCCCTCGGCAGGGAACTCCGTACCGGCGCAATCCACTCGAACCGGGCCTTGTACCGGTGACTTCGTGGATTTGTCGACTTCTGGGACGTGATTTCGCCCGCAGAAGTGAAGGTCGCCGCGATCCGTGGGCTCCAACCCCCACCCGGCCGCGTAGCTTTGGTGCGTACGCCAGCCGCTGAGGGAGCAGTTGTGGCACGGAAGATCGGCAGCCGGTACACCGCGCACCAGATCCTTGGACGCGGCAGCGCGGGCACGGTGTGGCTGGGCGAGGGGCCTGACGGCCCCGTCGCCGTCAAACTGCTGCGCGAGGACCTCGCGTCCGACCAGGAACTCGTCGGACGGTTCGTCCAGGAGCGCAGCGCGCTCCTGGGCCTGGAGCACCCGCACGTCGTCTGCGTCCGCGACCTCGTCGTGGACGGCAACGACCTCGCCCTCGTCATGGACCTCGTCCGCGGTACGGACCTGCGCACGCGCCTCGACCGCGAGCGGCGGCTCGCCCCCGAGGCGGCCGTGGCCATCGTCGCCGACGTCGCCGACGCCCTGGCCGCCGCGCACGCGGCCGGGGTCGTGCACCGGGACGTGAAGCCGGAGAACGTCCTGCTCGACATGCAGGGCCCCCTCGGACCGGGCGGCGCGCACCCGGCGCTGCTCACCGACTTCGGCGTGGCCAAGCTCATCGACTCGCCGCGCCGCTCCACCGGCGGCCGGGCCTCGGCCCCCACCACCCGGATCATCGGGACGCCCGACTACCTGGCGCCGGAGATCGTGGAGGGGCTGCCGCCGCGCGCGGCCGTGGACATCTACGCCCTGGCCACCGTGCTGTACGAACTGCTCGCCGGGTTCACGCCGTTCGGCGGCGGGCATCCCGGGGCGGTGCTGCGGCGCCACGTGACGGAGACCGTCGTCCCGCTGCCCGGCATCCCCGACGAGCTGTGGCAGCTGATGGTCCAGTGCCTGGCCAAGGCCCCCGCCTCGCGGCTGCGGGCCTCGGAGCTCTCCCTGCGGCTGCGGGACCTGCTGCCGCTGCTGGCGGGGATGCCGCCGCTGGACGTGGACGAGCCCGACGAACCGGAGCAGGCGGAGTTCGCGGAACCGGAGGCCGTCGCCGATCCGGTGCGGCGGCGGGGCGTGGTCCCGCTGGTCCCCGGCTCCGCGACGGATTCCAACCGGGACACCCACACCTCGATGCGGGTGCCGGGGCCGGACGAGCTGGCGGGCGGCGCGCTGGGCACGGCCCGGGTTCCGCGTCCCGCCGGGGGGCACCGGCCCGGCTCCGCGCGGCACCGGGCGGAGACGGTCCGCAAGCGGCGGCTCGCGCTGTCCGCTGCCGCGGTGGCGCTGGCCGCGGCGGTCGGAGTCGGCAGCTGGCTGGCCACCTCCTCCGACTCGGCGCCCCCGCCCCAGGACAGCAAACAGTCGGGCTCGACGGCCCCGTAACCGGACGGGCTGGATACATCCAGCCTCGCCGGCGTTTGAGGCGCGGGGTCCGGGGCGCAGCCCCGGGGAACGGTGGAAGGGTGGGTAGGGGACAGCCCCGCAGGGGTCGCCCGCCACGGCCCACGCCCCTCGGGGCTCCGGGGGCCGTAGCCCCGAGGGGCTTCGGGGCTACGCCCCGGGGACCAGTTCCGGGTGCCAGCGCCGCGCCACCGCGGGGTGGGCCCGGACCCACCCCTTCAGCTCGTTGCGGCCGTACTCCGCGTGCAGCGGGTTCGACGCGTCGTGCGCTATCCCCGGCGCCGCCACCAGGTAGTCACCCGGGACCGTCTCGATGACGGCGTCGAGCCGCGGGTTGTAGAAGAACGGCACCGAGTACCGCTCCACGCTCCCCGCCGGACTCACCACCCGGTGGTCCGTCGCCGTCAGGTACCCCTCCGTCGCGATCTCCAGCAGCTCGCCCAGGTTGACCACGAAGGCCCCCGGCATCGGGGGGACGTCCAGGAAGGCCCCGTCGCGGACCACCTGGAGCCCGCCCACCGAGTCCTGGAGGAGGAGGGTGAGGAACCCGTAGTCCTTGTGGGCCCCGACCCCCTGGTCGGTGCCCGTCGGGGCGGATCCCGGGTAGCGGATCAGCTTCGTGTGCAGGTGGGGCCGGTCCGCGAAGGCCTCGTCGAAGAAGTCCGCCGGGGCGCCGATCGAGGCGAGCAGCTCGCGGAGCAGGCGGTGGGCCACCGCCGCCAGCCGGGACTGCCACTCCAGCACCGCGTCCCGCAGTTCCGGAAGGGCCGCGGGCCACTGGTTGGGGCCCTCCAGCCACAGGTACGCCGGGTCGTCCGGCCCCGGTTCCCGCGCCGCCCGCTCCGCGCCCACGTCGAGCTGGTCGCGCCAGTCGGAGGCGCCGCCGGTGAGCTCGTGCCCGATCCGGGTGTACCCCCGGAAGTGCGGGGAGTTGAGATTGCTCACGGCCAGCCGGTCAGCCTCCGGGAGGGCGAAGAACGCCCTGGTCAGGGCCAGGATGCGGGTGGTCTCGGCGGCAGTGACCCCGTGCCCCGTGAGGTGCAGGAAACCGCTGTCCCGGGCGGCCGCGTGCAGGTCCTTGCGGAAGGAGTCGCGCAGCGTCGGATCGTCTGCGTGAGAGAGGTCCAGGACCGGGAGGGAGGGGGCCTCGGGCGAGGAAGGAGACGCGGAGGAAGAGGCAGTAGAGGGAGAAGGAGAAGAAGGGTGCGCGGACGGCATGACGGCTCCGTTTCGGGATGTCACGGGGTCCTGTCCCCAGGGGTGGCGGGGGCCGCGGCCGGGGGGAGGGCCGCCGGCAGGGTTGGCGCCGGGACCGCGAGGCCGCGTACAGGACCAAGTCGGATCGGGGTGGATCAGGCTTGGGGATGGTCCGGCGGCAGACAGCTCGTCGTCGTGACACGCATGTGGTCCACATGGCGGCGCTTGACGAGGCGGCGCTTGACGGGAAGGGCGGTCATATCGTGAGCGTACGCCCGTCCGACCCGCCATTAGTACGGGTGATTCGGCCTGGCCGGAGAGCGCCCCCCGGGGACCGGCTACGCTGGACCCGTGGCAGTCGTCGATGTTTCCGAAGAGCTGAAGTCCCTCTCCTCGACCATGGGGTCGATCGAGGCCGTCCTGGACCTCGACAAGCTGAGGGCAGAAATCGCCGTGCTCGAGGAGCAGGCCGCCGCGCCGTCCCTGTGGGACGACCCGGAAGCCGCCCAGAAGATCACGAGCAAGCTTTCGCACCTCCAGGCGGAGGTCCGTAAGACCGAGGGCCTGCGCGGGCGCATCGACGACCTCGCGGTGCTGTTCGACCTCGCCCAGGAGATGGACGACGCGGACACCCTCGCCGAGGCGGAGACCGAGCTGGTCTCCGTGCGCAAGGCGCTGGACGAGATGGAGGTCCGCACCCTGCTCTCCGGCGAGTACGCCGAGCGCGAGGCGCTGGTCAACATCCGTGCCGAGGCCGGCGGCGTGGACGCCTCCGACTTCGCCGAGCGCCTGCAGCGCATGTACCTGCGCTGGGCCGAGCGGCACGGCTACCCGACCGAGATCTACGAGACCTCGTACGCGGAAGAGGCCGGCATCAAGTCGACCACCTTCGTGGTCAAGGCCCCGTACGCCTACGGCACCCTCTCCGTCGAGCAGGGCACCCACCGCCTGGTCCGGATCTCGCCCTTCGACAACCAGGGCCGCCGCCAGACCTCCTTCGCGGGCGTCGAGGTGCTGCCGGTCGTCGAGACCAGCGACCACGTCGAGATCGACGAGGCCGAGCTGCGCGTCGACGTGTACCGCGCCTCGGGTCCCGGCGGCCAGGGCGTCAACACGACCGACTCCGCGGTCCGCATCACGCACCTGCCGACCGGCATCGTGGTCTCGTGCCAGAACGAGCGCTCGCAGATCCAGAACAAGGCCAGCGCGATGAACGTCCTCCAAGCCAAGCTGCTCGAGCGGCGCCGCCAGGAGGAGAAGGACAAGATGGACGCCCTGAAGGACGGCGGAAGCTCCTGGGGCAACCAGATGCGGTCCTACGTCCTGCACCCGTACCAGATGGTCAAGGACCTCCGGACGGAGTTCGAGGTCGGCAACCCGCAGGCGGTGCTCGACGGCGAGATCGACGGCTTCCTGGAGGCCGGGATCCGCTGGCGCAAGCAGCAGGAGCAGACCGCGTAGGTCTCGGTACAGCAAGGGGAAGGGCCCGGACGCCGTCGAGGTGTCCGGGCCCTTCCGCGTATGCGTCTGTCTGATCGGGACGTGGCGGCTGAGGGACTACGCCGTCTGCGACTACATCGTCTGCTGGGCCACCAGTGCCAGCGCGGCCACCAGGATCACCAGCAGTGCGATGAGCGCCACCGGGGTGATGCCACCGGAGAAGGGGCCCTCCTGCTGGAGGCGCTCCCGGTTCGCCCGGCACACCCGGCAGCGGCCCTGACTGACGGGTCCGGCGCAGTTCGCGCACACGAGCCGGTCAAATGTCATGCGCTCCTCCTCTCGTCCCCTCGGTTACAACGGTTGCGGGAACCGGTCCGTTCCCCCTCCCACTGTGCCAGCTTCGATGACATTCGGCGCGGCCCCTCCGGGCAATCACGGTCGCCCACCTCTCGGACCAGGGGATATATCGGGCAACTCCGGACGCCGGGTCCACACCTCGCGCCTGTTCGCGTATGGTCACGCAGACCTACTCCCGGCGACCGTGGTGCACCCGTGATCCGATTCGACAACGTCTCCAAGTCCTACCCGAAGCAGAGCCGCCCGGCACTCAGAGATGTCTCCCTGGACATTTCGAAGGGCGAGTTCGTCTTCCTGGTCGGCTCCTCCGGCTCCGGCAAGTCCACCTTCATGCGGCTCATCCTGCGCGAGGAGCGGGCGAGCCACGGCCAGGTGCACGTCCTGGGCAAGGACCTCGCCAAGCTCTCCAACTGGAAGGTTCCGCAGATGCGGCGCCAGCTGGGGACCGTGTTCCAGGACTTCCGCCTCCTGCCGAACAAGTCGGTGGCCGACAACGTGGCCTTCGCCCAGGAGGTCATCGGCAGACCGCGCGGCGAGATCAAGAAGGCCGTTCCCCAGGTTCTGGAGCTCGTCGGCCTCGGCGGCAAAGAGGACCGGATGCCCGGCGAGCTCTCCGGTGGTGAACAGCAGCGCGTGGCCATCGCCCGTGCCTTCGTCAACCGGCCGGCCCTGCTGATCGCGGACGAGCCCACCGGCAACCTGGACCCCCAGACCTCCGTCGGCATCATGAAGCTGCTGGACCGGATCAACCGGACCGGCACCACCGTGATCATGGCGACCCACGACCAGCAGATCGTCGACCAGATGCGCAAGCGCGTCATCGAACTCGAGCAGGGCCGTCTCGTCCGCGACCAGTCGCGCGGCGTCTACGGCTACCAGCACTGAAAGGCTCCTGAGACGCGATGCGCGCCCAGTTCGTCATGTCGGAGATCGGGGTCGGTCTCCGCCGCAATCTGACCATGACCTTCGCGGTCATCATCTCCGTGTCCCTCTCGCTCGCCCTCTTCGGCGGGTCCCTGCTCATGCGCGACCAGGTGAGCAAGATGAAGGGGTACTGGTACGACAAGGTCAACGTCTCCATCTACCTCTGCAACAAGAGCGACGCCGAGGCGACCAACGGGGCCTCCTGCTCCAAGGGTGCGGTGACCCCGGAGCAGAAGCAGGCCCTGGAGACCGAGCTCAAGGGCATGGACCTCGTCGAGGCCGTCACCTACGAGTCCTCCGACGAGGCCTTCAAGCACTACAAGGAGCAGTTCGGGCACACCGCCCTGGCGGCGTCCATCACCCCGGACCAGATGCCCGAGTCCTTCCGGGTGAAGCTCAAGCAGCCGGAGAAGTACAAGGTCATCACGACCTCCTTCTCCGGGCGTGACGGGGTCCAGTCGGTGGAGGACCAGCGCACCGTGCTGGACAACCTCTTCAGACTCCTCGGCTACCTCAACTGGGCCGCCCTCGGCATCATGCTGATCATGCTGATCGTGGCCCTGCTGCTGATCGTCAACACGGTGCGCGTCTCGGCCTTCAGCCGTCGGCGCGAAACCGGGATCATGCGCCTGGTGGGTGCCTCCAGCTTCTACATCCAGGTGCCGTTCATCATGGAGGCCGCCTTCGCCGGCCTGATCGGCGCGCTGCTCGCCTGCGGGATGCTCGGCGCCGGCCAGTACTTCGTGATCGACCACGGCGCCGCGCTGCGCGACAAGATGGAGCTCATCAACTTCATCGGCTGGGACTCGGTCCTGACCAAGCTTCCGCTCGTCCTGGTCATCGGCGTACTGATGCCCTCCCTGGCCGCCTTCATCGCCCTGCGCAAGTACCTCAAGGTGTGACGAGCGCCCCGTGAGCGGTACGGCCAACCACCCGTACCGCCGCGGGCCTTGTCCTAGACTCGGCGCCATGCTGGGCTTGCCGAGTGGTTCCGACTTCTGTATCCGGCCCCGCGACGTGCGTCGCGGGGCCGTTCTGACGTTGGTCGTCCTCGCCGCCGTGGGGGCCGGTGCGGGTGCCGGGAGCGGGGGTTCCGGACCCGGTGCGTTCGCGGGCACCTCCGGGCTCGTGGCGCGTGCGGAGCCCGCCGGGCCCGGGCCGGTGACGCACTCCCCGCCGCCGCTGCCCGCGCAGCGGCGGGCGGCCACCGCCGACCGGGACGAGGTGGCCCGCGCGGCCGCCGAGGCCGTCGCGGAGGGCAAGTCCGCCAAGTCGGCGGCCCAGGACGTGGTCAGCCGCAGCGGGGACCGCTGGGCCGCGGTGTACGACCAGGGGGAGTACGAGGCCTTCGCCGAGGACCTGGACGGCCAGTGGACGGGCGTCGGCCTGTGGGCCGGGCGGCTGCGCGACGGCCGCATCGAGATCGACCGGGTGCAGCCCGACAGCCCCGCGGCGCGGGCCGGGATGCGGGCCGGGGACCGGCTGCTCAGCATCGACGGGCAGGGCGTGACCGGGCTGAGGGTGGCCGAGGTGGTGGCCCTGCTGCGCGGTGAGGCCGGCACCCCCGTGGAGCTGAAGCTGACCCGCGGCGGGGCCGACGTCACGGAGACCGTGCGGCGCGAGAAGCTGCGCAGCGAGCCCGTGACGGTACGGGAGCTGCCCGGCGGGATCACGGTCATCAAGGTCGCCTCCTTCACCCGGGGTTCCGGCGACCGGGTCCGTTCCGCGGTCCGGGCGGCCCCGGCCGGCGGCGGGGTCATGCTCGACCTGCGCGGCAACACCGGCGGCCTGGTCACGGAGGCCGTGACGGCCGCCTCCGCCTTCCTGGACGGCGGGCTGGTGGCGACGTACGACGTGCGCGGTGCGCAGCGCGCCCTGTACGCGGCCCCGGGCGGCGATACGGCCCGGCCGCTGGTGGCGCTGATCGACGGCGGCACGATGAGCGCGGCCGAACTGGTCACCGGAGCCCTCCAGGACCGCGGCCGCGCGGTGGCGGTCGGCACGCGCACCTTCGGCAAGGGCGCGGTGCAGATGCCGACGGAGCTGCCGGACGGCTCGGTGGCGGAGCTGACGGTGGGGACGTACCGCACTCCGGCGGGCCGCAACCTGGACGGTGCGGGCATCACCCCCGACCTGGTGGCGGCGGACCGGGTCGAGGAGCGGGCCCGCACGGTATTGGGTGGCATCGGAGTGGGTCCGTAGTGCGAAAATGACCGCACTATGGCTAAGGAAACAGGGCGCAAGCTGATCGCCCAGAACAAGAAGGCGCGGCACGACTACACGATCATCGACACCTACGAGTGCGGCCTCGTGCTCACGGGTACCGAGGTCAAGTCCCTGCGTCAGGGCCGCGCCTCGCTGGTGGACGGCTTCGTGTCGGTGGAGAGCGGCGAGGCCTGGCTCTACAACGTGCACGTGCCGGAGTACAGCCAGGGCACCTGGACCAACCACAGCGCGCGCCGCAAGCGCAAGCTCCTCCTGCACCGCGAGGAGATCGACAAGCTGGAGTCGAAGACGGGGGAGACCGGCAACACGATCGTGCCGCTCGCCCTGTACTTCAAGGACGGCCGGGCCAAGATCGAGATCGCGCTGGCGAAGGGCAAGAAGGAGTACGACAAGCGGCAGGCGCTGCGCGAGAAGCAGGACACGCGCGAGACGAACCGGGTGATCTCGGCCGTGAAGCGCAAGGAGCGCGGCCAGCTTTAATGTCCTGGCACGCGGTGGTCCACTTCGCGTACCATGGCGTCAGCACCACGCGCTTGCGGGTGGTGCGGGTCGAGCGGGACGCATGGAGAGCGCCTGCTGGATATCAATAACTGAACAGCGTGAAACATGGGGATGATCGGTTTCGACAGCGGATGTCGATGTAGGGGAAGCGAGCCGAGAAAGCGGCAATGATCTCGTTAACCATATGTCGCAAAAAATAATCGCCAACTCCAAGAGCGATAACTCCCGCTTCACCCTCGCTGCCTAATAACAGTGAGCTGAAGCCTCTGTGAGGAGCGTCAGCCCGGAAGTGGTCCCGGTCCGGATCCTGGCGTCAATTAGGGATCTAAACCTCTAACTCCGGTCACGGGGGATAGAGGGAAATCAAACAGTGACTGAGCCCGTCGGAGACTTGTCCGTGTGATCTCCGGGGCCGAGAAAAGCGCAGCGGAATGCGCTCGGAGAAGCCCTACTTCTGCACCGTTGGACGCGGGTTCGATTCCCGCCATCTCCACAACCCCCATGTTGGGCGAAGGCCCCGCGGCCGTCAGGCTGCGGGGCCTTTGTCATGCCCGTCAGTAGTGGTAGCGGGCCTTCAGGATCTTCACTTCCTTCTCGTCGGCCCGGTAGACGAGACGGTGTTCGTCGTCGATCCGGCGGGACCAGTAACCCGACAGTTCGCCTTTCAGGGGCTCGGGTTTACCGATCCCACCGAAAGGGTCGCGCTGGATCTCGCCGATCAGGCGGGTGATCCTGCGGGCCATCTTCCGGTCCGACGCGAGCCAGAAGAGGAAGTCGTCCCAGGCCGCGGGGTCGAAGTGGACGCTCCTCACTCCTCGCCCCCGGCCATCTCCTTCAGCTCGTCCAGGGTCCTGCTGACCGTGACCGCGCCCTCGCGGTCGCGCGCGACCGCTTCCATCAGGCGCTTCGCGTTCTCCGGCGACCGGAGGAGGTAGACGGTCTCCTGCCAGGAGTCGTAGTCGTCGGCGGCCATGAGGACGGCGTCGCCGCTCTTGGACGTGATGCGCACCGGAGTGTGATCGGTGTTGACGCGCTCGATGAGCGGGAAAAGGGTCGCTCGGGCCTCGCTGGCGCTTATGGACATGGCGTCACTCCATTCTCGACGGTACGTGACTACCGTACCAGTCTCGTACGGGAAAGTGGTACGAGTCGCTTGCTGCCCAGGAGGAGCGCCAGCAGGGCCGCGGTCGCGGGCAGGGCGTACGGGGCGGTCGTGCCCCAGTGGTCGATCGCCGCGCCGGCCGTCGCGGAGCCCGCCGAGATGCCGGCGAAGATCGCGGTGACGGCCAGGGTCATTCCCTCGTTGAGCCGGCCCGGCGGGATCACGGCGTGGATCCGGGACATCGCGGTGACCATGACCGGGGCGGTGGCCATGCCGGCCGCGAGCAGGGCCGCCGCGAGGGCCGGTACCGAGCCGGTGGCCGCCGCGGCCAGGGGCAGGGTCATGGCGAGGGCCAGCACGCCGAGGCAGACGGGCAGCCCGCGCGGGCGCAGGGTGCCGTAGAGCAGGCCGGCCAGGCAGGAGCCGGCCGCCTGAAGGGCGATGACCGGGCCCGAGAGCGCGCCGAGGCCGTGGCCGCCGAGGTGGGCGACGGAGGTGATCTCCAGCGAGCCGAACATCGCGCCCAGCACGAAGAAGAGGGGCAGGAGGCGGCCCAGGGTCCGCAGCGGGGACGTGCCGCGGACCGGCGCCGCCGCCGGCGGCTCCGTGGCGCGGTGGGCCGTGAAGACCAGCATCCCGGTCAGGAGCAGCGCGGCGCCGGCGAGCGTGCCCGCTTCCGGGAAGACGGTGGTGCAGAGGAACGCGGCGACCACCGCCCCGAGCATGTACGCCAGTTCGTCCGCGGCCTGTTCGAAGGACATCGCGGTGTGGTGCGCCGCGGGGTCGCCCTTCAGCAGGTGCGTCCAGCGGGCGCGGGACATGCCGCCGATGTTGGGGGTGGTCGCGGTCGCGGCGTAGGAGGCGAAGAGGGTCCAGGCGGGAGCCTCGGTGCGGACGCACGCCACGAGCGAGAGCGAGCCGAGCACGGCGATCAGGGTGGCGGGCACGGCGATGCGGGCCTGCCCGTACCGGTCGACCAGCCGGGCCGTCCAGGGGGCCACGACCGCGGTGGCCGCCAGGCCGGCGGCGACGACCCCGCCGGCGAGGGCGTACGAGCCGCGCTGGCCCGCGATCATCATGACGGCGCTGATCCCGAACATGCCCATGGGGAGCCGGGCGACGAGGTTCCCGGTGGTGAAGCCGCGCGTACCGGGGAGCGCGAAGAGCCGGCGGTACGGGCCCGGGGCGCGGGTCGGCCGCGTGCGCCGCGTCGGGGCGGCGGCGAGCACCAGGGTGGAGCCGGTGACGGCCATGAGCGGGGCGGCGGACGGCGGGCCGGACGGCGTGGACGTGGTGGGCATGGACGTGGTGGGCATGGGTCAAGGCTCGGGCCGGCGCCCGACCGCGGTCCAACACCTGTTCGGGGCCCATTCACCGCTTCCTGTTGTTAGTCTCCGCAGGTGACGCCCCGAGACGTGGAACCCCGCCTGCTGCGCGCCTTCCTCGCCGTGGCCGAGGAGCTGCACTTCACCCGTGCCGCCGCCCGCCTCTACGTGGCCCAGCAGGCCCTCAGCCGGGACGTGCGCCGGCTCGAACAGACCCTGGGCGCGCCCCTGTTCGTCCGCACCACCCGCGCCGTGGAGCTGACCCCGGACGGGGAGCGGCTGCTGCCCCTGGCCCGCGGCGTGCTGCGGGCCCACGAGGAGCTGGCCGGGGCGTTCGCGGGGCCCCGGCCGCTGCTCGTCGACCTCAACACCGATGGCCCCGGCACCGCCCGCACCGTCCTGGACCGGGCCCGCGAACTCGCCCCCGACTGCGAGCTGATGGCCCGCTTCGAGTCCGGGCTCACCCACGCCGCCGCCGAGATCGCCGCGGGCCGCCTCGACGTCTCCTTCGGGTACGCCGACGGCCTCGACCCGGCGCTGCGCGACCGCCTCGACCGGACGCCGGTACGGTACGAGCCCCTCGCGGTGCTGCTGCCCGAGGGGCACGCGCTGGCCGCGCTGGACGCCGTACCGCTGGACGCACTGCGCGGGGAGACGGTGTACACCGGGGCCGGGAACCCGCGGACCCGGGAGTGGACCGGGCTGGCGCGCGAGCTGTTCGCCGGCCGGGGCATCGCGTCCGCACCGCCCGCGCCGGTGGCGGTGGGCAAGGAGGAGTTCCGCCGGGTCATGGCCAAAACGGGCCGCCCCGTCCTCGCCACGGTGGGCTTCGTCGACCTGCCCGGCTGCGTCAAGCGGCCGCTGACCGCCCCGGTCCCGCTGTCGCCGCTCTCCATGGTGTGGCGGAAGGGAGCGGGCCATCCCGGGCTGGACGCGCTGCGCCGCGCCGCCGCGGAGCTCGGGGCGGGGCACGGCTGGCTGGAGGTGCCCCCGGACAGCTGGCTGCCCGCGCTCACACCGGCCGCCCTCAGCCCCACCACGCTCACACCCGGCCCCGGCAGCGGGTGAGTGCAAGGTTTCCCGCCGGTCATCCGGCGGGGACCGGGGCCGAAACGAGCCCTTCCTACGGTCGTCACCACGGACGAGACGCGACGTGATCGCAGCAGCTGTGGAGGCGTGTGATGACCAGTACGACCGCACCGCGCAAGGGGGGCCGCTGGATCGAGCGGTGGGACCCCGAGGACGAGGCCTTCTGGCGGGAGACGGGGGAGAAGACCGCCCGCCGGAACCTGGTCTACTCCGTGCTCTCCGAGCACATCGGGTTCTCGATCTGGTCCCTGTGGTCGGTGATGGTGCTGTTCATGGGCCCGCAGTACGGGATCGACCCCGCCGGGAAGTTCGCCCTCATCGCCACCGCCACCAGCGTGGGCGCCGTGGTCCGCGTGCCCTACACCTTCGCCGTGGCCCGCTTCGGCGGCCGCAACTGGACGGTCTTCAGCGCCCTGCTGCTGCTCGCCCCGACGGTCGCCGCCTGGCTGGTGATGGAGCCCGGGACCTCGTACACCACCTTCGTGCTGGTGGCCGCCCTGACCGGGGTCGGCGGCGGGAACTTCGCCTCCTCGATGACGAACATCAACGCCTTCTTCCCGCTGCGCAAGAAGGGCTGGGCGCTCGGCCTCAACGCGGGCGGCGGCAACATCGGCGTCCCCGTCGTCCAGCTCGCCGCCCTGCTGGTCATCGGCACGGCCGGGGCCGGGCACCCGCGGCTGCTGCTCTCCGCCTACATCCCGCTCATCGTGCTTGCGGCGACGCTCGCCGCCCTGCGGATGGACAACCTGGAGACCGTCCGCAACGACACCGGAGCCGTACGGGAGGCGGTCCGCGACGGGCACACCTGGATCATGGCGTTCCTCTACATCGGCACCTTCGGCTCCTTCATCGGATACAGCTTCGCCTTCGGCCTGGTGCTCCAGACGCAGTTCGGTCGCACCCCGCTCCAGGCGGCCTCGCTCACCTTCATCGGACCGC
This sequence comes from Streptomyces sp. NPDC104226, assembly GCF_055584085.1. Classification (NCBI taxonomy): domain Bacteria; kingdom Bacillati; phylum Actinomycetota; class Actinomycetes; order Kitasatosporales; family Streptomycetaceae; genus Streptomyces; species Streptomyces sp. NPDC104226. Next base: position 543,171 of record NZ_JBVJMS010000006.1, on the reverse strand, counting down.
TGCTCGGCTCGCTCATCCGGCCCGTGGGCGGGGCCCTCGCCGACCGGTTCGGCGGCGCGCGGATCACCCTGGGCACCTTCGTGGCGATGGCGGCGGCGACCGGAGTGGTGATCGTGGCCTCCGTACGGGAATCCCTGCCGGTGTTCCTGGTCGGCTTCGTGGGGCTGTTCGTCCTCAGCGGGCTCGGCAACGGCTCCACCTACAAGATGATCCCCGGCATCTTCCAGGCGAAGGCGCTGGCCCGCGGGATGAGCGGCGAGGACGCGGCCGCGTACGGGCGGCGGCTGTCCGGCGCCTCCATGGGACTCATCGGTGCGATCGGCGCGGTCGGCGGGCTCGGCATCAACCTGGTCTTCCGGTCGGCGTTCCTCAGCTCCGGCTCGGGCACGGCGGCCTTCGTGACCTTCCTCGGCTTCTACGCGGTGTGCTGCGCCGTCACCTGGGCGGTATACCTTCGCCGGCCCGCCCGGGTGATGATCCCCACGGCCGGTGCGGAGGCGAAGCCGCAGCTCACCTCGGTGTAACGACGGCCACACGCCGGTTAACGGCACCGAAATACGCGTGAACCGAGCCTGATACGCCCCCAGGGCAGGCTCGGTTCACGCGAACGTCACGCATGCGGGTGACCGCGACCCCGGACCCCGATACCGGACCCGGACATCGGACCAGGACACCGGCCCCCGACACCGGACCCGACCACTGCGCGAGGCAGGTCACCATGCACGACCAGGACATCCCCACCGGTCCGCCGGCCGGCCCGCTCGCCGGATTCACCGTCGGGGTCACCGCCGCCCGGCGGGCCGACGAGCTCATCGCCCTGCTGCGCCGCCGCGGGGCCACCGTGCTGCACGCGCCCGCCCTGCGGATCGTGCCGCTCGCCGACGACGCCGAACTGCTGTCCGCCACCAAGGAGCTGATCGGCTGCGCACCCGACGTGGTCGTGGCGACCACCGCCATCGGCTTCCGCGGCTGGATCGAGGCCGCCGACGGATGGGGGCTCGGCGAGGAACTGCTCGGACGGCTGCGGGAGACCGAACTGCTGGCGCGCGGACCGAAGGTGAAGGGGGCGATCCGGGCCGCCGGGCTCGTGGAGACCTGGTCCCCGCGCTCCGAGTCGCTCGCCGAGGTACTGGACCGGCTGCTCACGGCCGGGGTGGCCGGCCGGCGCATCGCCCTCCAGCTGCACGGGGAGCCGCTGCCCGGGTTCGTCGAGGCCCTGCGGGCGGGCGGGGCCGAGGTGGTCGGCGTACCCGTCTACCGGTGGATGGCGCCGGAGGACCTCGGGCCGCTGGACCGGCTGATCGACGCCGTGGCCGCGGGCGGCGTGGACGCGGTGAGCTTCACCTCCGCACCGGCGGCGGTCTCCCTGCTGTCACGGGCCGCGGAGCGGGGCGTACGGGAACCCGTGCTCGCGGCGCTGACCGACGGGTCGGTGCTGTCGGCGTGCGTGGGCCCGGTGACGGCCCTGCCCCTGCAGGCGGAAGGCGTGCCCACCGTGCAGCCCGAGCGCTTCCGGCTCGGACCCCTCGTGCAGCTCCTGTGCCAGGAACTCCCCGGCCGGGCCCGGGTGTTCCCGGTGGCCGGACACCGGCTGGAGCTGCGCGGCCACGCGGTCCTGCTCGACGACGAGCTGCGCCCCGTACCGCCGGCCGGCATGGCCCTGCTCAGGGCCCTGTCCCGGCGCCCGGGCTGGGTCGTGGCCCGCTCCGAACTCCTGCGCGCCCTCCCGGGTGCGGGCCGCGACGAGCACGCGGTGGAAACGGCGATGGCCCGCCTGCGCGTGGCCCTGGGCGCCCCCAACCTCATCCAGACCGTCGTCAAGCGCGGCTACCGGCTGTCCCTGGACATGGCCGCCGACACGAAGTACGCGGACGCCTGAGGGGTGCGGGTGCAGGCGCGAGCACGGGCAGCGGTACGGGTGCGGGTATGGCCGGGGCCCGGACCGTCCGTTAGCGTGCCGGGATGATCGTTGACGGTGTGGAGATGAGGGAGATCCGGGAGGCGGACGCCGCCGGGGTCGCCGAGGTGCTGGACCGGAACCGCGCGTACATGGAGCCCTACGAGCCCTGGCGGGCTGCGGACTTCTACACCGAGGCGGCGCAGCGGATTCGGATCGGGGAGCTGCTCGCGGCCCGGGAGGGCGGGCGGGCCCGGCCGTTCGTCCTGGTCACCGCCGACGGGGTGGCCGGGGCGATCAACCTCCAGAACATCGTGCGCGGAGCCCTGTGCAGCGGCTCCATCGGCTACTGGATCGACGAGGCCTGGACCGGCAAGGGGCTGGCCACCGCCGCACTGCGCGAGGTCATCCGGATCGCCCGCGACGAGGAGGGGCTGCACCGGGTCGAGGCGGGCACGCGCGTCGAGAACCTGGCCTCGCAGCGGGTCCTCGCGAAGGCGGGCTTCGAGCAGTACGGGCTCGCGCCCCGCTACCTGCACGTCGGCGGGGACTGGCAGGACCACCGGCTCTTCCAGCTGCTGCTCAACGACGAGCCGCCCGCCCTCTAGTGCCGTGCCGGGCGCCGCGACCCGGTGGACCTTTCCGGTCGCGGCACTAGCCGCCGGCCCCGGAGACGGGCACTCTGGGGGCACGCCCCGAGAGGGAGGCGGTGACGGGCATGTGGTTCGACTCCGGGCGGGTCTGCCTGGACCTGGTGGCTGCGTTTGAACCTCTCGCGAAGACCGGGGGCATCCGTGACGGCGACGGGCTGTGCCTGTGGCTCACCGGAGCCGGGCTGGTGCCCGACCGGACGCCGCTGAGCTGCGTCGGGGACGACTGGGTGCACGCCTTCCGGGTGCTGCGCGCCGACGTCGAGAGCCTCGTACGGGCCGAGCTGGCCGGAGCCGCGCCGCCCGGGCCCGCGCTGGCCCGGGTCAACGCGGCGGCTGCCGGTCCACCCCCGAGACTGTGTGCAGTGCAGGACCAAGAAGGTCACCTCGTACGGGAGTTGTGCGGCGGCGTCGAATGCGCCGGCCTGCTGGCCGCGGTGGCCCGGGACGCCGTCGAACTGCTCACCGACCCCGGCGAACGGGAACTGCTGCGGGCCTGCGAGGGCGACGGCTGCGCCCGCGTCTACCTCGACACCTCGCGCGGACACCGCCGCCGCTGGTGCTCCAGCGAGCTGTGCGGCAACCGCGAGCGGGTGGCCCGGCACCGGCGCCGCGTCCTGGAATCCCGCCCGGGCTGACCCGGACCGCGGCCGCCGGGGGCGTGATCTTCGTCCTGATCCGCGAGCCGTCCCGGAAGGGGCGTGCGCGGGCGGGCCCCTTGGCGTACGGTTGACGGCTGCCCATGCACGTCAGAAAGGGGCTTTGGTGGCCGCGCAGAATGCCGCTGTCGACAGCACGGCGGATTCCGTCCGCGATCGGGAGATCGCGGTCGAGCAGACGCATCTCGATCACGTGTACCGACGCCTTGAGGAGAAGATCCACGAGGCGGAGTTCCTGATGAACGACGCCGCCAAGCGTGGCCAGGTCGGCACGCCCGGCGCCCTCGCGGAGCGGGACGCGCAGGTGTTCCGCGCCGGGATCCACCTCAACCGTCTCAACAACGAGTTCGAGGACTTCCTGTTCGGCCGCATCGACCTGGTCCTCGGCAAGGACGGGGAGCGGGGCCCCGACGGCGCCTTCACCTCCGTCGAGCCCGCCGACGACGCGATCCGCACCGACCTCACGGCCGACATCGCCGAGACGCTCCACATCGGCCGCATCGGAGTCCTCGACTCCGACTACGCGCCGCTCGTCATCGACTGGCGCGCCCCCGCGGCCGCGCCGTTCTACCGCTCCACCCCCAAGGAGCCCGGCCGCGTCGTGCGCCGCCGGGTCATCCGCTCCAAGGGGCGCAAGGTGCTCGGCGTCGAGGACGACCTGATGCGCCCCGAGGTCACCGCGTTCCTCGACGGCGACGAGCTGCCCGTCATCGGCGACGGCGCCCTGATGGCCGCCCTCGGCCGGGCCCGTACCCACTCGATGCGCGACATCGTCTCCTCCATCCAGGCCGAGCAGGACCTCGTCATCCGGGCGCCCGCCGCCTCGGTCGCCGAGGTCGCGGGCGGACCCGGCACCGGCAAGACCGCCGTCGCCCTGCACCGCGCCGCCTACCTGCTCTACCAGGACCGGCGGCGCTACTCCGGCGGCATCCTGATCGTCTCCCCGACCCCGCTGCTGGTCGCCTACACCGAGGGCGTCCTGCCCTCCCTCGGCGAGGAGGGCCAGGTCGCCATCCGGGCGCTCGGCTCGCTCGTCGACGGGGCCGAGGCGACCACGTACGACGACCCGGCCACCGCACGCATCAAGGGCTCGTCCCGGATGCTGAAGGTGCTGCGCAAGGCCGTACGGGGAGCCCTGGAGTTCGGCGGCCCCGGCGGGAACCCCGCCCCCGACCGGCTGCGCGTGGTGGCCTTCGGGCGCCGCCAGGAGCTGGAGGCCCCCGATCTCGACCGGATCCGGCAGAACGTCCTGTCCGGTACCGCCCCGGTCAACCTGCTGCGCCCGCGCGCCCGCAAGCTGCTGCTGGACGCGCTGTACTCGAAGTCCGGCGGGGCGGGCCGGCACAGCGACCCGGAGCTCGCCGCCGAGCTGCGCTCCGCCTTCGACGAGGACATCTCGACGGAGGACGCGTTCGTCGACTTCCTGAACGCCTGGTGGCCCGAGCTGACCCCGCGCGGGGTGCTGGCCTCCATGGCGGACGAGCGGCGCCTGGCGCGCTGGTCGCGCCGGGACCTCAACCCGCGCGAGACCCGGCAGGTGGCACGCTCCCTGCGCCGGGTGGGCCCGGACGGCAAGGGCGCCCTGTCGGTGCACGACGTGGCGCTGCTGGACGAGCTCCAGCAGCTGCTGGGCGCGCCCGCACGGCCCAAGCGCAAGCGGGAGCTGAACCCGCTGGACCAGCTGAGCGGGCTGGAGGAGCTGATGCCGGGCCGCGAGGAGACCCAGTGGGAGCGGGCCGAGCGGATCGCGGCGGAGCGCACCGAGTACGCCCACGTCATCGTCGACGAGGCGCAGGACCTGACGCCGATGCAGTGGCGGATGGTCGGCCGTCGCGGCCGGGGCGGCACGTGGACGGTGGTCGGCGACCCGGCGCAGTCCTCGTGGACCGACCCGGAGGAGGCGGCCGCCGCGCGCGACGAGGCGCTGGGCACGCGGCCGCGGCGCAAGTTCACCCTCACGGTGAACTACCGCAACCCGGCCGAGGTCGCGGAGGTCGCGTCGAGGGTGCTGAAGCTGGCGGCGCCGGGCACGGAGCCGCCGACGGCCGTGCGTTCCACGGGCCTGCAGCCGCGCTTCACGGCGGCGACGCCCGATGAGGGGGGTCTGCGCGCCACGGTGGTGGAGGAGACCCGGCGGCTGCTGGAGCAGGTGGACGGCACGGTCGGCGTGGTCGTGGCGATGGACCGGCGCGCCGAGGCCGCGGGCTGGCTCGCGGACCTGGGGGAGCGGGCGGTCGCCCTGGGCAGCCTGGAGGCGAAGGGCCTGGAGTACGACGCCACGGTGGTCGTCTCCCCGGCGGAGATCGCGGACGAGTCCCCGGCGGGCCTGCGGGTGCTCTACGTGGCCCTGACCCGGGCGACCCAGCAGCTGACGGTGATCTCCACCGAGCGGGACGCCCCGGACGCCGAGGGGGTCGCGGCGCTGCTGCAGCCGTAGGGGGTGCCCTGCCGATCAGGCCGTACGGCCGGTTGGTCGGCGGCCAGGGGCGTGGTCCCGCAACCGGTCGCCGGTGGGGGGATCACTTCGGGCGAACCTTTGTTAGCCTGGGTTACGGCACCGACTCGATCCAAGCCCCCGGGCCCAACCTTAGTCGCCTAGAGCGACCACTTGCCGCGAGGCGAGCATGGCGGGTCGGTGTCATAGACGTAGGAAGCACCAGGTCCGCGTCCTCCACTCAGTGGAGGGCGCGGACCTTTTTTGTATGGGCCACCCATTCCGCAGGCGCGACTTATCTCGTATGGTGGAAGAGTTCTTCCGAAATTTGTAGCTGGTTACCTTGTACCGGCTGGTAGGTGGGACGATCGGACAACAGGTCCTGCCGCACCTGCCATGTTTCGGCCGGAGCAGCGCCGGGCCCTGTGTAAAAAAGAACCAGGGACAGAAGAGGAACACGGCCATGGCAACGGCGCCCAGCGTCTCGTACTCGATGACGGTCCGCCTGGAAGTGCCCGCGAGCGGTACCGCGGTCTCCCAGCTCACCACCGCCGTGGAGTCCTCCGGTGGCTCGGTCACCGGCCTCGACGTGACCGCATCCGGCCACGAGAAGCTCCGCATCGACGTCACCATCGCCGCGACGTCCACCGCGCACGCCGACGAGATCGTCGAGAAGCTCCGCGGGATCGAGGGCGTCAGCCTCGGCAAGGTCTCCGACCGAACCTTCCTGATGCACCTCGGCGGCAAGATCGAGATGTCGTCCAAGCACCCCATCCGCAACCGCGACGACCTCTCGATGATCTACACCCCGGGCGTGGCCCGCGTGTGCATGGCGATCGCCGAGAACCCCGAGGACGCGCGGCGCCTGACCATCAAGCGCAACACCGTCGCAGTCGTGACGGACGGCTCCGCCGTCCTGGGCCTGGGCAACATCGGCCCCATGGCGGCCATGCCTGTCATGGAGGGCAAGGCGGCCCTCTTCAAGCGCTTCGCCGACATCGACGCCTGGCCGATCTGCCTGGACACCCAGGACTCCGACGAGATCGTGGCCGCCGTCAAGGCCATCGCCCCGGGCTTCGCGGGCATCAACCTCGAGGACATCTCCGCGCCGCGCTGCTTCGAGATCGAGGCCCGGCTGCGCGAGGCCCTCGACATCCCCGTCTTCCACGACGACCAGCACGGCACCGCCATCGTGGTCCTCGCCGCCCTCACCAACGCACTGCGCGTGGTGGGCAAGGCCGTTGGCGACGTCAAGGTGGTCATGTCGGGCGCCGGCGCGGCCGGTACCGCCATCCTCAAGCTGCTCCTCGCCGCCGGCGTCAAGAACGCCGTCAGCGCCGACATCCACGGCGTCGTGCACGCGGACCGCCCCGACCTCGTCGACGCGGCCGCGGACTCCCCGCTGCGCTGGATCGCGGACAACACCAACCCCGAGGGCTACACGGGCACCCTGAAGGAGGCCGTGGTCGGCGCCGACGTCTTCATCGGCGTCTCGGCCCCCAACGTCCTGTCGGGCGAGGACGTGGCCGCCATGGCGGAAGGCGCCATCGTGTTCGCGCTCGCGAACCCGGACCCCGAGGTGGACCCGGCGGTCGCCCGCCAGACCGCCGCCGTCGTGGCCACGGGCCGCAGCGACTTCCCGAACCAGATCAACAACGTGCTGGTCTTCCCGGGCGTCTTCCGCGGCCTGCTGGACGCCCAGTCCCGCACCGTGAACACCGACATGATGCTGGCCGCCGCGAGCGCCCTGGCCGACGTGGTCGGCGAGGACGAGCTGAACGCGAACTACATCATCCCGTCGGTCTTCAACGACAAGGTCGCCGGCGCGGTCGCCGGAGCCGTCCGCAAGGCCGCCTCCACGGCTGTGACGGCGCCCACCTCCGCCTGATCCCCGGCGCGTCGCGGGATGCGGGCCCCCCGAGCCGCCCATAGGGTTGCGGGGATGCCCGCGTGGCCCGCGGTCCGCGTCTGAGGACGTCTTCCGGAGACCATCCGGGCGTCTTCCGGTGCGGACGGAGCGTCACCGCGGCGTGACTGTGGCGCTTTTCGTGTGACCCCGGCGGGTGCCGGATTGGCTTTCCCGCCGGTGGTGGGGGCAGGATGCGTAACCGGGCGAGAGGGTCTGACGTCAGACCCGGGTCCGGGGACTGTCCTAGGGCCCTGGCAGCATCGGCTTCGATCTCACGCCTCTAAGGCACGTTGAACACGGGAGTACAACATGAACCGCAGTGAGCTGGTGGCCGCTCTGTCCGAGCGCGCCGAGGTGACCCGCAAGGACGCCGACGCCGTTCTGGCCGCGCTCGCCGAGACCGTCGGCGAGATTGTCGCCAAGGGCGACGAGAAGGTCACCATCCCCGGCTTCCTGACCTTCGAGCGCACCCACCGTGCCGCTCGCACCGCGCGCAACCCGCAGACCGGCGACCCCATCCAGATCCCGGCCGGCTACAGCGTGAAGGTCTCCGCGGGCTCCAAGCTCAAGGAAGCCGCCAAGGGCAAGTAGTCCGCCCTTGTGCCGGGGGCCCGCAGCGGCTCCCGGGACGGCAGTAGTACGTAGTACCGAGAGGCGGCCGCCCGGCACCGGGTGGCCGCCTCTCGGCGCTCCCGGGGCCGCACACGGCTCCCGGGAGCCAGAACGCCCCCACGGGCCCTGCACGGGGCCTGTGGGGGCGTTCTGGGTCGTTCTGTGCGGATCCGTGCCCGTCAGACGAGGTCGCCGCCCGGGAGCTCGACCTTGGCGCCCAGTTCCACGAGCTTCTCCATGAAGTTCTCGTAGCCCCGGTTGATCAGGTCGATGCCGTGCACCCGGGAGGTGCCCTCGGCGGCGAGCGCCGCGATCAGGTACGAGAACCCGCCGCGCAGGTCGGGGATGACCAGGTCGGCGCCCTGGAGCTTGGTGGGCCCCGAGACGACGGCCGAGTGCAGGAAGTTGCGCTGGCCGAAGCGGCAGGCGCTGCCGCCCAGGCACTCCCGGTAGAGCTGGATGTGCGCACCCATCTGGTTGAGCGCGGAGGTGAAGCCCAGACGGGACTCGTAGACCGTCTCGTGGACGATCGAGAGGCCGGTGGCCTGGGTCAGCGCCACGACCAGCGGCTGCTGCCAGTCGGTCTGGAAGCCCGGGTGGACGTCGGTCTCCAGCGCGATGGCGTTGAGCGGGCCGCCCGGGTGCCAGAAGCGGATGCCGTCGTCGTCGATCTCGAACGCCCCGCCGACCCGGCGGAAGGTGTTGAGGAAGGTCATCATCGAACGCTGCTGCGCGCCGCGCACGTAGATGTTGCCGCCGGTGGCCAGCGCCGCGGACGCCCAGGAGGCGGCCTCCAGCCGGTCCGGGAGCGCCTTGTGGTTGTAGCCGCCGAGGCGTTCGACACCGGTGATCCGGATGGTCCGGTCGGTGTCCATGGAGATGATCGCGCCCATCTTCTGCAGGACGCAGATGAGGTCTTCGATCTCCGGTTCGACGGCGGCGTTGCTGAGCTCGGTGACGCCCTCGGCCAGGACGGCCGTCAGCAGCACCTGCTCGGTCGAGCCGACCGAGGGGTAGGGCAGGCGGATCTTGCAGCCGCGGAGGCGCTGCGGGGCCTCCAGGTACTGGCCGCCCTCGCGCTTCTCGATGGTCGCGCCGAACTGGCGGAGCACCTCGAAGTGGAAGTCGATCGGCCGGCCGCCGATGTCGCAGCCGCCGAGGCCGGGGATGAAGGCGTGGCCGAGGCGGTGCAGCAGCGGACCGCAGAAGAGGATCGGGATGCGCGAGGAGCCCGCGTGGGCGTCGATGTCGGCGACGTTCGCGCTCTCGACGTGCGAGGGGTCGAGCACCAGCTCGCCCGGTTCGTCACCGGGGCGGACGGTCACCCCGTGCAGCTGGAGCAGCCCGCGCACGACCCGGACGTCCCGGATGTCCGGAACGTTGCGCAGCCTGCTGGGCTCGCTGCCCAGCAGGGCGGCGACCATCGCCTTGGGTACGAGGTTCTTCGCGCCGCGGACACGGATCTCGCCCTCGAGCGGAGTTCCGCCGTGGACAAGCAGTACATCGTCACTGATGCCGGTCATGAATCTCGCGTTCCGGAGAGGGGTGGGCAGGGGGCCAGTGAAAAGGGTAAGGGGCATGACCCCCCTGTTCGTAAGGCTGACGGGGCCGTAGGACTGTCATGAATTCGGTACAACACCCTGGGTGCCCGCCAGGTGGCGGAGCGTCTCCTTCCGGGTACGGTCCGGCCGTGGGGCTGTGCGCGCCCCGAACTGCCGCGGTGCGCCCTGGACTGCGTACGGCCCGGATGTGCCGCCCACTCCCCCTCACGGGCGAATGTGCGAGATCATGGCGCCATGACCGAGGTGTCCTCCCTCACAGGGCGGCTGCTCGTGGCCACCCCCACCCTCGCGGACCCGAATTTCGACCGCGCGGTGGTGCTGCTGCTCGACCACGACGAGCAGGGCTCGCTCGGCGTCGTCCTCAACCGGCCCACCCCGGTGGGCGTCGGTGACGTCCTGCTGCCGTGGGCTCCGCTGGCCAAGGACCCCGGAGTGGTCTTCCAGGGCGGCCCGGTGGCACTGGACTCCGCGCTGGGGCTGGCGGTCATCCCGGGCGAGGAGGGGCCGCTCGGCTGGCGCCGGGTGCACGGGGCGATCGGCCTGGTGGACCTGGAGGCCCCGCCCGAACTCCTCGCGGCGGCCCTGGGGGGCCTGCGCATCTTCGCCGGGTACTCCGGCTGGGGGCCGGGGCAGCTGGAGGAGGAGCTGGGCGTGGGCGCCTGGTACGTCGTCGACTCCGAGCCGGGCGACGTCTCCTTCCCGGATCCGGAACGGCTGTGGCGCGCCGTGCTGCGGCGCCAGCGCAGCGAGCTGGCCATGGTGGCCACGTACGCGGACGACCCGTCGCTGAACTGAGCCCGCGAGGGGGCGGCACCGCGGATCCCCCGGGCGCGGGGGACTCGGTACCCTGGCAGTCATGAGCACTCTTGAGCCCGATCGCGGGACTGGTACGGGGACCCTCGTAGAGCCGACGCCGCAGGTGTCCCACGGCGACGGCGACCACGAGCGCTTCGCCCACTACGTCCAGAAGGACAAGATCATGGAGAGCGCGCTCGGGGGCACCCCCGTCGTCGCGCTCTGCGGCAAGGTCTGGGTGCCGGGCCGGGACCCGAAGAAGTACCCGGTCTGCCCCATGTGCAAGGAGATCTACGAGTCCATGGGCCCCGGCGGGGACAAGGACAAGGGCGGCAAGGACGGTAAGTAGCCGTCCGGCAGCGACGGCGAGCAGCCGTCCGGCCCTCCCGGAGCGGGACCAAGGCCCCCGGTGCGCACTCGTGCGCACCGGGGGCCTTTGCCGTTCCCGGACGGCGGGTTAGGGTCGCCGCGTCAGCGCCATGTGCGCCATGCGAAACGTGCGTTGCACACAGTGCAACGGTGGAGGAGTCGAGGCCATGCCCGAGTTGATCCCGCAGCCGCGGTACGCGCGCTTCCCGTCCGGCGCCGCAGCCTTCGAGCTCGCGGCCCCGCTCCTCGAAACCGGGCCCGGCGCCGCCGGAGCGGCCCGCTGGCTGCGCCGCGAGCTCGGCGCGGCCACCGGCTGGGACCTGCCGGCCCCGGTGCCGGGGGAGCCGTACGACGGGCGCACGGTGATCCGGCTCGTCCTGCGCCCCGGCATCGCGCGCGGGACGGGCGCGGAATCGTACGAACTCCACCTGAAGCCCGGCCTCGTCCTGCTGGAGGGCGCCGACGAGGCGGGCCTCTTCTACGCCGCCCAGACGCTGCGTCAGCTGCTCGGCCCGGACGCCTGCCGGCGGGCGCCGCTGCCGGGCGCGGTGTGGCGGCTGCCGTGCGGGGACATCGCCGACGGCCCCCGCTTCGGCTGGCGCGGGCTGATGCTCGACGTGGCCCGGCACTTCCTGCCGAAGGACGCGGTGCTGCGGTACGTCGACCTGCTCGCCGCCCACAAGCTCAACGTGCTGCACCTGCACCTGACGGACGACCAGGGCTGGCGGGTCGAGATCAAGCGCTACCCGAAGCTCACCGAGGTCGGCGCGTGGCGCTCCCGCAGCCGGTGGGGGCACCGGGCCTCCCCGCTGTGGAACGAGACCCCGCACGGCGGCTTCTATACCCAGGACGACCTGCGCGAGATCGTCGCGTACGCGGCGGAGCGGCACGTGCGGGTGGTGCCGGAGATCGACGTGCCGGGACACTCGCAGGCCGCGATCGCCGCGTACCCGGAGCTGGGGAACGCGGACGTGGTGGACACGGCGGCGCTGGGGGTGTGGGACGACTGGGGCGTCAACGAGAACGTGCTCGCGCCCACCGAGGCGGTCCTGCGCTTCTACGAGGGCGTCTTCGAAGAGCTGCTGGAGGTGTTCCCGGCGGAGGTCTCGCCCTTCGTGCACGTCGGCGGCGACGAGTGCCCCAAGGCGCAGTGGAAGGCCTCCGGGGTCGCGCAGGCGCGGATCTCGGAGCTGGGGGTCGACGGCGAGGACGGTCTGCAGTCCTGGTTCATCCGGCACTTCGACGGCTGGCTCGCGGAGCGCGGCCGCCGTCTCATCGGCTGGGACGAGATCCTGGAGGGCGGACTGGCCCCGGGAGCGGCCGTCTCCTCCTGGCGCGGCTACGCGGGCGGGATCGCCGCCGCCGAGGCCGGCCACGACGTGGTGATGTGCCCCGAGCAGCAGGTGTACCTGGATCACCGTCAGGCGGACGGCGAGGACGAGCCGATGCCCATCGGGTACGTACGGACATTGGAGGACGTGTACCGGTTCGAGCCGGTACCGCCGAAGTTGTCCGAAGAGGCCGCCGCCCACGTACTGGGCGCCCAGGCCAACGTGTGGACCGAGGTGATGGAGGACCAGAGCCGCGTCGACTACCAGGTGTTCCCGCGCCTAGCGGCCTTCGCCGAGGTGGTGTGGTCCCGGCTGCCGCTGCCCGAGGAGCGGGACCACGCGGACTTCGAGGCGCGGATGACGACGCACTACCGCCGCCTGGACGCCCTCGGGGTCGACTACCGGCCGCCCGGCGGCCCGTTGCCGTGGCAGCGTAGGCCCGGGGTGCTCGGCCGCCCGATCGAGGGAGCGCCCCCGAACGTGTGACGGGCCCCTGCGTACCCCGCGCACGGGCCCGTGCGCGGGGTCCTGCGGGGGTGGTGCGCCGGTGGCGTGCGGGCGGTGGACCCTCGCGTCCGGTGCTCCGGAAGATGTGCCAGAGTTGCCACGTCCCGGCGGTGAGCACGTACCGTACGGCGGACAGGCGAGAGCGCCGGGACCGGGACATCGGGAAGGGGCAGCTGGGTTGACCACGCACGCACCGCACGCACCGCAGGCACGGGACTCGTCCCAGGGGCCCCGCAGCGACCCGCGGGCGGGGAACGCGGCGCAGTCCGTGACGCTGCCGGCCTCGCTCGACGAGGCCGTGGCGGCGCTCGCGGCCATGCCCGCCGCCGTCCCCGTGGCGGGCGGCACCGACCTCATGGCCGCCGTCAACGCGGGACTCCTGCGCCCCGCCGCCCTCGTGGGCCTCGGCCGGATCAACGAGATCCGCGGCTGGCAGTACCAGGACGGCCACGCGCTCCTCGGCGCCGGCCTCACGCACGCGCGCATGGGCCGGCCCGACTTCGCCGCTCTGATCCCGGCCCTGGCCGCCGCCGCGCGCGCCGCGGGCCCGCCGCAGATCCGCAACGCCGGCACCCTCGGCGGCAACATCGCCACGGCCGCGCCGACGGGCGACGCGCTCCCCGTGCTGGCCGCCCTGGAGGCCGTGCTCGTCATCGTCGGGCCGGGCGGATCGCGGCGCGAGATCCCGGTCTCGCACCTGCTCGCCGGCCGGGAGATGCTCCGCCCCGGAGAGCTGATCGGCTTCGTGCGCGTCCCGTTGCTGCACGCGCCGCAGGTGTTCCTCAAGGCCACGGGCCGTACGGGACCGGGGCGCGCGACGGCGTCCGTGGGGCTCGTACTGGACCCCGCGCGCCGGGGTGTGCGCTGCGCCATCGGCGCGGTCGCCCCGATGCCGCTGCGGCCGCTGGAAGCCGAGCAGTGGGTCGCCTCGTTGATCGACTGGGACGGGGACCGCAGTCTGGCCCCCGAGGCGCTCGAAGCCTTCGGCGAGTACGTCGCGGCGGCGTGCGTGCCCGACCAGGGGGAGCCGGTGGCTCCCGCAGTACTGCATTTGCGGCGGACGGTGGCCGTGCTGGCACGGAGGGCCCTGGGGAGGGCACTGAGCTCATGAGTGAGAACGAGAACACGGGTACCGCGGGCTCGACGGGACCCGCGGAACCCCACTGGGGCTGGGAGCCGGTGCCGCACGGCGGCGAGTACGACTCCGACGCGACGGCCTTCGTGAATCTGCCGCAGGACATGCTGGACGCGCTCGGCACCGGGGAGCCCCTCGCGGCCCCCGGGCACGGCTACGTCCCGCCCCCGATGATCGTGCCGCTCGGCACGGGAAGCACGGATCCTGCGGCGACGGGCACGTGGACGATCCCGGTGCAGTGGCCGGAGGCGGGCGCGACGGCCCCGGCGGACTCCGGGGCGGGGACTTCGGGAGCCGGAGCTCCGGGGGCGGCGGCGCGGGCGCCGATCCCGGCGTCGGTGCCCATTCCGGCTTCGGTGGCCGCGGCGTTCGCGGAGCCGGTGGCCGAGCCGGTCGCGGAGCCGGTTGCGGAGCCCTTCGGCGAATCCTTCGGCGAGTCCCTCGGTGACTCCTATGGGGAGCCTTTCGCCGCCGAGTCCTTCGGAGAGCCTTCCGCCGAGTCCTACGCCGAGCCCTTCGGCGGGGACGGGGCCGCCGCGCACGAGTCGGGGACGACCGCCGAGTGGCGGTTCCCCGAGGCGGCGGAGAGCGACGTGTGGACCCCGGGAGGCGCCGGCGACACGGGCAGCTTCGGGCAGCTCGCGGCCGCGGCCGACTGGAGCCGGGCCCCCGCGACGCTGCCCGGCGGGGCCGCGGCCCCCTGGGCGACCCATCCGGACTTCGAGGGCGCGCGCGGGTACGCGGCGCAGCAGCCGGCCTCCGACGGTGGGGGCGCCGGTTCCGACGGTGCGGGTACCGACGGGCAGGGATTCGCCGTGCCCGGTTCCGACCCGCTGGGCTCCGGGGTGTTCCCCGGGGTGTTCCCGGGCGTGTCCGCACCGGCCGTCGGCACCTTCGGCTCGACCCCGGGACGCGGACCGCGCGTGCTGGGCGGCCCGGGGGTCGGCACCCCGCTGGACGGGGAGCCGGGCTACCCGGCCCCGCACGACATCGAAGCCGCCCACGGCCCGGCGCAGGTCCCGGACTCGGGGGAGCGGCAGCACCCGGGGAACGAGGGCGAAGCCCGGGGTGGGGCCGAAGCCCGGGGTGGGGTCGAAGCCCGGGGTGGGGTCGAAGCCCGGGGTGGGGTCGAAGCCCGGGGTGAGGCCGGGGCAGGTGCGGCCGGTGACCCGGGTGCGGGCGAAGCCGGAGGCCAGGGCGCGCACGAGGAGCACGGGGAGTGGGGCGGGCCCGGAGCCGGGGTCGTCGAGGCGGAGCAGGGTGACGGCGGAGCCGTGCCGGCCGCCGGCGGAGCGGGG
The DNA here is from genome assembly GCF_055584085.1 of Streptomyces sp. NPDC104226. Classification (NCBI taxonomy): domain Bacteria; kingdom Bacillati; phylum Actinomycetota; class Actinomycetes; order Kitasatosporales; family Streptomycetaceae; genus Streptomyces; species Streptomyces sp. NPDC104226. The sequence continues at coordinate 528,013 of NZ_JBVJMS010000006.1, read as the reverse complement.
GCCGCGCCCGCGCCGGGTCCGGACGACGCCGACCCGGCTGTCGAGGCGGCTCCGGCGGGGACGGCCGAAGGGGTTCCGGGCGAGGGGGCTCCGTACGAGGAAGAAGCCGCCGAGGAGGCGGACGCCGCGGCCGTCGCCCATCACGAGCACCCGTCGGCCTCCTACGTCCTGCGCGTCAACGGGGCCGACCGCCCCGTCACCGGTGCGTGGATCGGCGAGTCCCTCCTCTACGTGCTGCGCGAGCGCCTCGGCCTCGCCGGCGCCAAGGACGGCTGCTCGCAGGGCGAATGCGGTGCCTGCGCCGTGCAGGTCGACGGCCGGCTCGTCGCCTCCTGCCTCGTCCCGGCCGCCACGGCCGCGGGCAGCGAGGTCCGCACCGTGGAAGGTCTCGCGACCGACGGGGAACTGTCGGACGTACAAGAGGCGTTGTGCAGGTCGGGTGCGGTGCAGTGCGGGTTCTGCGTGCCGGGCATGGCCATGACCATCCACGATCTGCTGGAAGGCAACCACGCCCCCAGCGAGCTGGAGACCCGCCAGGCGCTGTGCGGCAACCTCTGCCGCTGCTCCGGGTACTCGGGCGTCATCGAGGCGGTGCGCGAGGTCGTGGCCGAGCGCGGTTCGGCGGCCGAAGCGGCCGCCGCGGCCTCGGCCGAGGCCCGGATCCCGCACCAGGCCCTGCCGGGCGAGGGCGGCGTCCACGGCATGCAGGGCGTGCAGGGCGTGCCGGGTCTGCAGGGCGTGCCGGGTCTGCAGGGCAATCAGGGGAACCAGGGGAACCACGGGATGCAGGGGAACGACGAGGGAGGCACGGCGTGAGCGCCCACGACGCGGCGACGGTCCCGGTGACGGTCGCCTCACCGGCCTCCGAGGGCGCGGAGCCGTCGGAGACGGCGGTCCCGCGCGGCATCGGCGCGTCCGTCCCGGCGGCCGACACCCGCGCCAAGACCGAGGGCACCTTCCCCTACGCCGCCGACCTGTGGGCCGAAGGCCTCCTCTGGGCCGCCGTGCTGCGCTCCCCGCACGCCCACGCCCGCATCCTGTCCATCGACACCTCCGCCGCCACCGACATGCCCGGCGTGCGGGCCGTCGTCACCCACGCCGACGTCCCCGGCGCCACCACGCACGGCCGCCGCATCGCCGACCGGCCCGTCTTCGCCCACGACGTGGTCCGCCACCACGGCGAGCCCATCGCCGCCGTCGCCGCCGACCACCCGGACACCGCACGCCTCGCGGCCGCCGCGATCGCCGTCGAGTACGAGCTCCTCGACCCGGTCACCGACCCCGAACAGGCCTTCGGCGCCCCCGACCTGCACCCCGACGGCAACCTGATCCGGCACATCCCGCTGCGCTACGGCGACCCCGAAGCCACCGGCGACGTCGTCGTCGAGGGCCTCTACCGCATCGGCCGCCAGGACCCCGCCCCCATCGGCGCCGAGGCCGGGCTGGCCGTGCCGCGCCCCGACGGAGGCGTGGAGATCTACACCGCCTCCACCGACCCGCACACCGACCGCGACCTGGCCGCCGCCTGCTTCGGACTGGAACCCGACCGCGTACGGGTCGTCGTCACCGGAGTCCCGGGCGCGACCGCCGACCGCGAGGACGCGGCCTTCCAGCTCCCGCTCGGCCTGCTCGCCCTGCGCACCGGCTGCCCGGTGAAACTGGCCGCCACCCGCGAGGAGTCCTTCCTCGGCCACCCCCACCGCCACCCGACGCTGCTGCGCTACCGCCACCACGCGGACGCGGACGGCCGGCTGGTGAAGGTCGAGGCCCAGATCCTGATGGACGCGGGCGCCTACGCCGACGCCTCCTCGGAGTCCCTGGCCGCGGCGGTGGCCTTCGCCTGCGGCCCGTACGTGGTCCCGCACGCCTTCGTCGAAGGCTGGGCGGTCCGCACCAACAACCCGCCCTCCGGGCACGTGCGCGGCGAAGGCGCCCTGCAGGTCTGCGCGGCCTACGAAGGCCAGATGGACAAGCTGGCGGCCGCCCTCGGCATCGACGGCGCGGAGCTTCGCCTGCGCAACGTCCTGGCCACCGGCGACCTGCTCCCGACGGGCCAGACCGTCACCTGCCCCGCCCCCGTCGCGGAACTCCTGCGCGCGGTCCGCGACCACGAACTGCCCGCCCTCCCGAAGGACACCCCGGAGGAGGACTGGCTGCTCCCGGGCGGCCCGGAGGGCGCGGGGGAGCCGGGCGCGGTCCGGCGCGGCGTCGGGTACGGGGTCGGCATGGTCCACATGCTCGGCGCCGAGGGCACCGACGAGGTGTCCACGGCCACGGTGAAGATCGTCGGCGGTGCCGCGACCGTCATCTGTGCCGCCGTCGACACCGGCCAGGGCTTCTCCACGCTCGCCCGCCAGATCGTCCAGGAGATCCTGGGCGTGGACGAGGTCGTCACGGCCCCCGTCGACACCGACCAGCCGCCGGCGGGCCCCTCCGCCCACGGCCGCCACACCTGGGTCTCGGGCGGCGCGGTGGAACGCGCCGCGAAGATGGTCCGTACGCAGCTCCTCCAGCCGATGGCCCACAAGCTCGGCATGTCCACCGAACTGCTCCAGATCGCGGATGGCCGGATCACGTCGTACGACGGCGCCTTCTCGACGACGGTCGCGGAGGCGATGGAGGGCAAGGAACTCTGGGCCACGGCCCAGTGCCGCCCGCACCCGACCGAGCCGCTGGACGGCGACGGCCAGGGCGACGCCTTCGTGGGCCTCGCCTTCTGCGCGATCCGCGCGGTGGTCGACGTGGACATCGAGCTGGGCTCCGTCCGCGTCGTGGAACTCGCGGTGGCCCAGGACGTCGGCCGCATCCTCAACCCCCGCCAGCTGGAAGCCCGTATCGAAGCGGGCGTCATCCAGGGCGTGGGCGCGGCCCTGACGGAGAACCTCCGCACGGCCGCGGGCCTGATCCGCCACCCCGACCTGACGGGCTACGCCCTGCCCACCTCCCTGGACGCCCCGGCCGTCCGCATCGTCAAACTCGTCGAAGAACGCGACGTGGTGGCCCCCTTCGGCGCGAAGCCGGCCAGCGCGGTCCCGGTGGTCACGGCCCCGGCAGCAGTGGCCTCGGCGGTCCGCGCCGCCACGGGCCGCCCGGTCAACAGGCTCCCGATCCGGCCATCTGCGGCAGTGGCGGCGCCCAACTCGTAACCTTGTGACCCTGATTGCACCTGCAACCCGAAACTTGGGCCTGTCGGCCTCTGTCTATAGAGTGTTTACGGACACTGGCGACATGCGTGTGCGAATGCCGCTGCCGCGCGACGCCGGTGCGAACGGGGACGACGGGGAGTCGGGGAGGCCATCGTGGCAGTGGACTATGGGCCGGGCGTGCTCGGAGTGGACTTCGGCGTGGGCGTCGCCTCGCCGGCGGCTCTGGGCGCACTGCAGGTCGAGTACGAGTCGCTGACGGACTACAAGAAGCGCGTCGACGGCCTGCTGTCGAAGCTGAACGAATCCCCGGCAAGCGACAAACGCCTCGCGGACGGCACCCTCCCCTCCGCCTCCCTGGGCGAAGGCTTCGCAGAGGCGGACCGCCTCTTCAAGGCCTACACGAACGTCCACACGCAGCTGCTGGCGCTGTCGAAGGGCTTGGCGGACCAGATCGAGGGCCTCAGCATCGCCATCCAGACGAGCGGCCGTGGTTTCGAGGGCGTAGACGAGGACACGAAGCGGCGGATGCTGGCGATCAGCAAGCAGGCCGACGCGAACTACGTTCCGGAACGCGACCCGTTGGCACCGCAGCCTCCGCACAGTTCGGCTTCGCAGGGAAGTTCGTCGACCGGAACTCAGGGAGAGGGCTTCTGATGGCGACGAACTTCGAGAGCCACACGCACCAGCAGTTGCTGGCCATGCTCGCCTCGGCGAACGCGGAGACCCTCAAGGCGCGTGGAAGCCAGCTCACGGACGCCGCGGCGACCATCAAGGAGATCGGCGAAAGCCTCAAGGACCACCGGGTGACCGGCTGGGAAGGCGAATCGCACACGGCTTTCCAGGACTGGGTCAGCCGCACGGGCAACGCGACGCTGCGCCTGGGCGAGTACAGCGCCGAGGGCGGCAAGCAGCTGACGCAGGCCAGCCAGGTCGTCATCGAGGTCAAGGCCAACATGCCGACCTACGACGCTGCGGCGGCCGCCAACCTCGAAGCATCCCGCGAGTACCGCAACGACCCCGACGCACAGCAGATCGGCCAGCAGGCCCACTCGAAGCTGAGCGGCGACCGGCAGCAAGCGATCCAGCAGATGACGAAGCTGGCACAGGGGTACGAGGCTTCGGCTACTGGGATGGAGATGGCGGAGATCCCGACGTTTCCGAAGTTGCCGGAGACTTTCGTCCCCCTGGGTGTTGATGGTGGGCAGACGATTGCGCGCTCCGGAGAGCCCTCTGGTGCAGGCGGCTCCTCAGCCGGGCCCGTACCGTCGGGTTCCGGCGGTTCGGTGGGCTTCAGCCCTCCTCCTGGCTCTCCTTCTTCTGAGGCGCCAGCCGGGCCGGGTGGTATCTCGACAGGGGTGCTGGGCCCGCCGCCGGGCCCCGTTCCAGTGCCCCCGGACCGCAATATTGGTACCGGACTCGACACCGTCGGACCGGCGCCGAGCACGACTCTTCCGCCGGCAACGGGAGTACCCGGCAGCCCGGGCCCTGTAGGTCCTGGTGGTGGAGGTCAGGGCGTCACCCCCGGGGGGTTCATCCCGCCCGTGCCACTGCCACCGGGCGGTGGCGCGTCGAAGCCGATCGGAGGTCTCGGACCTGGTGGCATTGGCATTCCCGGAATCGGCGGAGTAGGCGGGAAGGGGAGTGTCGCAGGTCTGCCCCCGCGCGACAGCGGCATCACGGGCGGACGGCCGGTCACACCCGGTGGCCCGGGCGTGAGCATTCCCCGTGGCACTGTCATCGGTGCTGAGGGCGCCCAGGCAGGCGGTCGCGGTATGGGCGGCGGGATGGGTATGGGTGGTGGCGGAGCGCACGGCGGGCTCGGTAGTCCCATGACCGGTCGCCGTCTCGCCACCGAACCGGGAGGCATCTTCGGTGGGGCGCAGCCTGGTGCGGGCGGGCGCTCGCTCGCTGGTGGTCAGGCCTTTACCCAGGGCGGTTCAGGGTTGGTGCGCGGTGGATCCGGGACTGGTCCAGTGGGCGGTCCCATGGGCCACGGTGGTGCGGGTGCTCATGCTCCCGGCCGGCGAGGTGACGGCCGGCAGGGTGAGCGCCCTGACTACCTGGCTGAGGACGAAGAGACGTGGCAGGGCGATGGTCGCGTCGTTCCGCCGGTGATCGACTGAGTGGAGTGAACGTTGCACGGGATGCGTATGCGTAAGGCGAGCGCGGTCTTGACAGGATTCCTGCTAGCAGGGGTCGCGGCGACCCCCGCCCAGGCGGAGACCATTCGGTCGCAGCAGTGGCATCTCACGTCGATGAAGGCAGAGGACATCTGGAAGACCAGCACGGGCAAGGGCGTCACGGTCGCCATCATTGACAGTGGCGTTGACGCTATCCCAGAGCTGGAGGGCCAAGTCGTTCCGGGCAAGAACTATGCCACGAACTACAAGGGTGATGAGCGAACGGACTGGAACAAGCACGGGACAACCATGGCGGCGATTATCGCTGCTACTGGAAAACATCCCAGTGGTGACGGATCGTTCGGACTTGCGCCTGGGGTCAAGATCCTCCCGATCCGCGTGCCGCAGGGAGAGAACGCAGCTAATCCGCTTTGGACCGAAGCAATTCGGTATGCGGCCGACTCGGACGCGAAGATCATCAACATCTCCATGGCTACATCTGTGGAAGACCCGGAACGTCTCGCAGCGGTGAAGTACGCCCTATCTAAAGGGAAGTTGATTTTTGCTGGTGTGGGAAACAACGGTGATGCGGGAAATCAGGTTCTTTACCCGGCGGCAACGCCGGGCGTGGTCGGGGTTGGTGCCGTCGACAAGAATGGGAAGGTAACCGCAGAGTCGCAGCACGGATCTCAGGTCGACCTGACTGCCCCAGGCGCAGACATTGTTACGGCCTGTGCCAGCAGCACCCAACTATGCAAGAACCACGGCACAAGTGACGCCACCGCCCTCGCTTCGGCTTCTGCTGCGCTGATCTGGTCGGCCCACCCTGACTGGACCAACAATCAGGTGCTCCGGGTCATGATGAACACCGCGGGCAAGCCCACCGACGGCGCCGAGCGCAGCGATTTCATCGGCTACGGCACCGTCCGCCCCCGCATCGCGGTACCCAACCCCGGCGACCCCGGCCCCGCGGACGTCTACCCGCTCCCCGACCTCGCCGCAGCCGGCGGCGGCACGGGTACGAAGGCCCCCTCGGCCCCGGCCTCCTCCGCCGACCCCGGGGCTCCCGCCCCCCAGGCCGCCGCGAAGGCGGATGGCGACAGCAGCGGCAGCCTGCCCTGGCTCGCGCTCGGGCTCGGTGCCTGTGTGCTCATCGGGGGAGCCGTCACCGCGGTCGTCGTCCGGCGCAGGGCGCGCTGAGCCGCGTAAGGCCGTACGTACAGGTGGAAAGAGGAGTGCACGCCATGTCGTTCGACGAGGAATGGTCCATAGCCCGGAGCACCCGGAGCACCGCCGCCGGCGGCAGCGCCGATCTGGAGCTGAACCAGGACCACATAGGCGAGGTCGGCTCCGAGGCGTACACGCTGTACACCCGGCTCTCCGCCGACGGCAAGCACGCCGCCGCCTCCACCGCCGAGGCGGCCGCCGCGCTCACGCGCGAGGGCTTCGCGGGCGGCGCGGCCCTGCTGAAGGTCAACACCCGTTGGGAGAGCCAGCTCAAGACCCTGGTCGCCGCCTGCGCGAACATCTCCAACGGCTTGAACTACTCCCTCTCCTCCCACGCCAAGGAGGAGCAGCAACTGCACGCAGATTTCTCCGCCTCCAAGATCGACCAGCTCCTCAAGTAGTGAAGGCGGCGCACACGTGCTGACGTACGAGAACGTGGTGAACGCGCCCTTGGGCCCGCTCCAGACCGCGATCGACGACTGGTCCGCGATGGTCAAGAAGCTGGACGAGCTGGCGGAGTCGGCGCGGGCCGGCATGAAGGCCAAGTCGGACAAGGCCCAGTGGAGCGGTGTCACCGCGGGTGTGGCCCGTTCCTTCGTCGACAAGACGGCCAAGGAGTTCGACGACGCGGCCCGGGAGGCCAAGGGCATCCACCTCCTGCTCGTCGACGGCCACGCCACCATCAGGGCGGTCCAGGAGCAGCTCAGGAAGCTGGTCGCGGACGCCCCGGCCGCGGGCTTTCGCATAGACGAGAGCGGGCGGGTCTCCGCGATCCCGCTCGCGGATCCGCAGGACCGGTACGCGGCCCAGCACGACCCCGACTATCAGGTGACCCTGCGCACGAACCGCGACCTGTGGCAGGAGCGGGTGAACCGGGCCGTCGAGGACGCCCAGGACGCCGACGACTCCCTCGTGCGCGCGCTCCAGGCCAACGTCGCGGACGACCACGACTTCTCCGGGGCGAAGTTCACCACCCTGGACGCGGAGCAGGCCCACCGCGCCGCCGAACTGATGAAGAAGGTCACCGGCGAAGGGGGCACGGCCCGCAACCCCGAGGCGCTGCGCGAGCTGGAGGACCTGCTCGACGACAACCGGGAGGACCCGGAGTTCGCGACGGGCTTCTACCGGACGGTGGGTGCCGAGGGGACGCTGGAGATGTACGCCACCCTGTCCCTGGACGCCACGGGCCTCGGCCCGGCCGGCGCGGACCGGGCGCTGATGGCCGCGAACATCCAGAGCGACATGGGTGCGATGCTCGGCCTGGCGACCCACAAGGACGTCCCGAACCACCTCGACGCCGCCTGGACTACCCAGCTGATGCGGGCCGGGCGCAAGGAGATGCAGGTCACCGGCGGTGTGAACACGATCTACGGCTACCAGGCACTCGGTGCGCTGATCCGCGAGGGGACGTACGACAAGGAGTTCCTGACCTCGATCGGCCGCGACATGGTCGCCATGGACCGCAAGGACCCGAAGCTCTGGGAGTCCCACACCCCGTACGGCCTGGACCAGGTCCTCCACCAGGGCAAGGACGGCGGCGGCCGGGGCTTCTATCCGCTGACCGGCCTGATGGAGGCACTGGGCAACAACCCGGACGCGGCGACGGCCTTCTTCAACGAGCCGGTCCGGGAGGACAGCAACCACGACGGGATCGTCACCAAGGACGACAAGCCGGTCGGCGGGCAGCACGGCAAGGACCAGGGCATGGTCGACTACATGCTCGACAAGAAGCCGTACATGGACAGCTTCGACATCACCCGGACCGGCAGCGAGCTCCACCCGGCCCAGGACGCCCTCGGCGGCGCCCTCGAAGCGGCGGTGTCGGGCCGCGCGGCGGGCGACGAGGACGCGAAGCCCGTACCGCACACCAAGGAGATGGCCTCCGTCATGGAACGGGTCGTCGAGAAGATCGGCGACGATCCGGGCCTGGTGGCGCAGGATCCGGACGACCCTGACAAGAAGCCGGCCCTCGGTACGCTGGCCGGCCACCTCGGCAGCATGGCGGCGGAGTACATCCCGGACCTCCAGGCGGCGGCGGAGAACGGCGGGAACCAGATCAAGGTCGCGGGCTCCATGGCCGACTTCGACGAGGCGACGGTGGCCCGGTTCCTCGGCGGGGTCGCCCAGGACCCCGGCGCGTACGGCGCGATCACCAACGCGAACCAGGCCTTCACGGCGGTTCTTGTCAATGATGTGATCCAGCACCGGGGCGAAACCACCCTGCTGGGTGATGCGGTGGAGGTCGCGGTGCAGCCCGGTGGACAGATCGCCGGAATGATGACGGAGGCCCGCGCCCAGGGCATGCACGCCGAGACCGCGCACACGAACGAGGAGTACGTGAAGGGCGTCGAGGACGGGGCGAAGTGGATCAACCGCGGTATCACCGCTGCCGGCGGCAAGTACCTGGAACTGGTGCCGCTCGCCGGTGACATCGTGGAGTGGGTCCAGGAGGACGTCACCGAGCACTTCGTCGAGGAGGCCCAGGACAAGGGCAAGGAGAAGACCGCCGACACGGAGAAGGCCGTGGCGGAGATGTACTCCCGGAGCGATGCGAGTACCAGTGGCGCTGCCGCGAACGCGGTGCGCAACGCGGCCGCCGGTTCCGGACTGTCGGCCAAGGACATCGACACGCTGGCCGGTGCGGCTTCCGCGCAGTCCTCGGTCGCCCATTCGGTCGGCAGGGACATGGTGGACAGCTCGAAGGGGACGTCTTGATGACTGCGAAGAGGAAGGCCCTGAGGGCGCACACCGCCTGGTCTGCCCGCGCCCGCGGTGCGGCACTCGCGGTGCTCGTGGCGGCGGTCGCGGGATGCGGGTCGGCGAACCCCGAGCCTCAGCCGTCCCGTTCCGCGAAGCCACGTCCCGAAGTGGAGCGGACGGAGGCCTGCCCGGGGTTGATCACCGATGCGGCAGGCAAGGCGCTGATGGACGTGTTGCAGTCCTCGCAAGTGGTCAACAACGCCGCGCAGACCGTCGGCGTCTCGGCGATGGGCAAGGCTCTGGAAGAGGCCTACCGCGCGGGTGCCGGGCCCCGGGAGATGACCGCTCCCGTGTGCAGGATCACCGGATCCGTGGGCCTGGGAAAGCGGGTCGGGGAGATCAGCATCTCCGCCGGGCGCCCGGGCCCGGGGGAGCCGGGAGCCGGGGGAACGGGGGTCCAGGTGATGCGCGCGGACAAGCAGCGCAGCGTGGCCTTCGACTGCGTGAGCACCCGTGTCGGCTCCACGCGCGCCGTCCCGCTGCGGATCACCGCTTCGTACGGGGACAAGTACCAGAACAGCAAGGGCGACGCCGCCCTGGGCGAGGACTATCTGGTCCTTGCCCATTCCGCCGCGCTCGCGATCGCCGGGGAAGTCGGCTGCGAGAACACCGGCGGGCTCCCGGAGCAGGCCTCGGCGCTCCCGGCCGGCTGAGCGCTTCCCGCGGCGGCTGGTCGACGGGGTGGTCCGGAAGGTCGCGGCCGGTGGGCCAGCCGAGGACGCGGACGGTGGCATCGGCGCTTGACCGTGTGCGTCACCAGCCCATGTCTTTGGCCACCTCTTCTTGAGCAGCAGCGATTTCCTCCACAGTGGAACCTGTGATGTCGACATCGCATGCCCAGTCGAAGCGTCCCAGCAGGTCCACGAGCGCCTGCTTCTGGGCCGGATGTGTGATCGGAACAGTGTTCAGATCGGTGCTCATGAGCCAGTCGAACAGCACAACGGCGTCTGAGCGCCACAGCCGGACGTTGACGGTTGGCACCGGTTCCCATGAGTCATTGGCGTTCATCCGGACATCGTCGCAGGCCAGAAGGTGCTCCGGCCGTTGAGATTCAGCGGGCGGGCGGGCGGGCGTCGGTGCGGCCGGCGTTCCCCTACCGGCCAACGGGGAAGGGAACTGACACGAACAGCCGAATGGGCGGCACCCCGTGCGGGGTGCCGCCCATTCGTTCTGCCTGGTCGGGGCAGGTGGAAGCCGTGACCGGAATCGAACCGGCGTAACTCGCTTTGCAGGCGAGTCCCTCAACCACTCGGGCACACGGCTGGGTGGTGGTGATGTGTATGACCGTACGAGGGGGACGGAGGGCGGGGAAGGGAATCGGGGGGTGTGCAATGTGACTGCCATGCCGCGTTCACAGAGGGGGCGGCGGGAGGGTGGAGGGGGACCTTTGGCCTAGGGCTGGGGGAGGGGGTGGGATCGGTCGTAATGACAGGGTCGAAATAGGGATACGGCACTTACTCTGGGGCGATGAGCGTCGTTCCGCAGCGAGCCGCTGCGCCCTCCGCACCGATACCCGACGACCACGCGAAGGGCGGGATCTTCGGGCCCGCGTACCGGACGCTCAGCATCGGGATCATCTCCGTGATCTTCCTGATCGCCTTCGAGGCCACCGCCGTCGGGACCGCCATGCCCGTGGCGGCCCGGGAGCTGGACGGGATCGCGCTCTACGCCTTCGCCTTCTCCGCCTACTTCACGACCAGCCTCTTCGGGATGGTGCTCTCCGGGCAGTGGGCCGACCGGCAGGGGCCGCTGCGGCCGCTCACCGTGGGGATCGGGTCCTTCGCCGCCGGACTGGTGTGTTCCGGGGCCGCCGGGGCGATGTGGATGTTCGTGCTCGGGCGGGCCGTGCAGGGGTTCGGCGGCGGGCTGGTCATCGTCGCCCTCTACGTGGTCGTCAGCCGGGCCTACGAGGAGCGGCTGCGCCCCGCGATCATGGCGGCCTTCGCCGCGAGCTGGGTCGTGCCCTCGATCGTCGGGCCGCTGGCGGCGGGGACCGTGACCGAGCACCTCGGGTGGCGCTGGGTCTTCCTCGGGATCCCCGCGCTGGTCTTCGTACCGCTCGCGGTGGCGCTGCCCGCGATACGGCGGAACGCCTCCGGGCCGGTGGACCCCGAGGCGCCGCCCGTGGCGTTCGACCGGCGGCGGATCCGGCTGGCGCTGGGGATCTCGGTCGGTGCGGGGCTGCTGCAGTACGCCGCGCAGGACCTGAAGTGGCTGTCGTTGCTGCCGGGGCTCGCGGGGGCGGCTCTGCTGGTGCCCGCCGTGCTGGGGCTGCTGCCGCGCGGGACCTACCTGGCGCGGCGCGGGCTGCCGTCCGTGGTGCTGCTGCGGGGCGTGGCGGCGGGGTCGTTCATCGCGGCGGAGAGCTTCGTACCGCTGATGCTGGTCACCCAGCGGGGGCTCAGCCCGACGATGGCCGGGTTCTCGCTCGCCCTGGGCGGGGTGACCTGGGCGGCAGGCTCGTGGGTGCAGTCGCAGGGGCGGGTGGCGCCGTACCGGGAGCGGCTGATGGTGCTCGGCATGATCATGGTCGCCGCGGCGATCGCCGGGGTGCCGGCGGTGCTCGTGGAGTGGGTGCCGGTGTGGATCGTGGCGCTGGTGTGGGCGATGGGGTGCCTGGGGATGGGGCTCGTCATCGGCTCCACGAGCGTGCTGCTGCTGAAGCTGTCGGCGCCGGAGGAGGCGGGGGCGAACTCCGCCTCGCTGCAGATCTCCGACGCGCTGGCGAACGTGGTGCTGCTGGCGGCGGGCGGGGCGGCGTTTGCCGCGCTGGGCGGGGGAACGGTGGGGGCGGCGCACTCCGTGGCGGAGGGGGCCGGGGCTTCGCACCCCGGTGCGTTCGTCGTCGTGTTCCTGCCGATGGCCTGCGTGGCGCTGGTGGGTGCGTGGGTCGCCACCCGACTCGACGCGGAGCCCCGGCGGGGCTGAGGCGTGGCGGGGCCGAGCCGGCCCCGCGGCCCGGCCTGGCCCCCGCGGCCCGGGTTGGCCCCCGTGGTGCGGCTTGGCCCCGCGGCCCGGGTTGGCCCCCGGGCGCAGCTTGGCCTCCATGGTGCGGCCTGGCCCCGCGGCGCAGCTTGGCCCCCGGGGTGCGGCCTGGCCCCGCGGCCCGGCTTCGCCCCTGCGGCCCGGCTTCGCCCCCGTGGTGCGGCCCGCCCCGGCCCGGCCCGTGGCTTCGGGTCCGGCGCCGATTCCGGGGGCCGGCCCCCGGACCCCCGCTCCTCAAACGCCGGAGGGGCTGGAGATGGCCGGCGGCGGCCTTCGCGTGCGGGACCGGGACGGAAATGCGGGGCGTGCCCGGGGTGGGGCTGGCTAGCATCCGGGGATGAGTGAGCTGATCATCGACATGCCCGACGCCGAGCGGGCGGAGCTGGCCGATCTCGCCGATGCCACCGGGCAGAGCGTCGAGGAGGCCGTGCTCGCCGCCGTACGGGGCTGGGTGCGGGCGGAGCGGGAGCGGGCCGCGGGGGAGGCCTCGCGGCTGGCCGGACGCCACGCCGGACTGCTGAGGAGGCTCGGCGAATGAGCACCCAGCACCTGCCCCCGCACCCGGGTGGGCAGTCGGGTGGTCAGGCGAGCCCGTACCTGGGCGGGAAGTCGGCTGGGCAACCGAGCCCGCAGTCGGCCGGGCAGGCGAGCCCGCGCCCAGGCGGAGAGTCGGCTGGGCAGCCGAGCGCGCAGACGGCCGGGCAGGCGAGCCCGCGCCTGGGCGGAGAGTCGGCTGGGCAAGCGAGCCCGCACCCGGCCGGCCGCGCGACCCCGCCGCCGGTGCGGCATCTCACCCTTGCCGAGGTGCTCGATCTTGCGCGGCATGCCTGTCTGGCGCAGGAGCAGGCCGTCGAGTTGCGGGCCCCGGGGCTGCTGGAGTCCGCCGTGCACCGGCCGCGGGCGCGGATGTTCGGGACGGCGGCCTACGAGGACCCGTACGAACAGGCGGCCGCCCTGCTGCACGGGATCGCGACGAACCACCCCCTCGTCGACGGGAACAAGCGCACCGCCTGGCTCGCCGCCGCCACCTTCCTCGCCCTCAACGGCGTCGATCTCGGTGATGCCGACGAGGACGCCGCGTACGGCCTGGTCATCGACGTGGCGGCGGGCGACGAGGAGCGCGTCGGGCGGATCGCGGAGCGGCTGCGGGCCCTCGCCCCGCGAATGTGACGCTCGCCGCACGCGCCGAGGTCACGGGCCTGTCCCTCCGCGAGGGGCGGGCCCGGGCCGGTAAGGTGGCCCGGTTGTCCTACGTACGACCGCCTGCCCGTACTGCCGGCCGTACCGGTGCCCGGACTGCACGCCCCGAAGAGACCCGGAGCGCAGCCCGGAGCCGAGCCGGTACGCCGCCGAGAGACCGAACCGGAGACCGTGACTACTACCGCCTCCCACCACCTCTCACCCGCCTTCCCCGGCCGCGCGCCGTGGGGTACCGCCAGCGCCCTGCGAGCTTGGCAGCAGGGTGCACTGGACCGGTACCTGGAGACCCAGCCGCGCGACTTCCTCGCCGTCGCCACCCCCGGCGCCGGAAAGACCACCTTCGCGCTGACGCTAGCGTCCTGGCTGCTGCACCACCACGTGGTGCAGCAGGTGACCGTCGTCGCGCCCACCGAACACCTGAAGAAGCAGTGGGCGGAAGCCGCCGCCCGGATAGGGATCCGCCTCGACCCGGAGTACTCCGCGGGGCCGCTCAGCAAGGACTACCACGGGGTCGCCGTCACGTACGCGGGTGTGGGCGTGCGCCCGATGCTGCACCGCAACCGGTGCGAGCAGCGCAAGACCCTGGTGATCCTCGACGAGATCCACCACGCCGGTGACTCGAAGTCCTGGGGCGAGGCCTGCCAGGAGGCCTTCGACCCGGCGACCCGCCGGCTCGCCCTCACCGGCACGCCCTTCCGGTCCGACACGAATCCCATCCCCTTCGTGGCCTACGAAGAGGGGAACGACGGGATCCGGCGGTCCTCCGCCGACTACACCTACGGCTACGGGAACGCCCTCGGCGACGGGGTCGTGCGGCCCGTCATCTTCCTCTCCTACAGCGGCAACATGCGCTGGCGCACCAAGGCCGGCGACGAGATCGCCGCGCGCCTCGGCGAGCCGATGACCAAGGACGCCATCTCGCAGGCCTGGCGTACGGCCCTCGACGCGCGCGGCGACTGGATGCCGAACGTGCTGCGCGCCGCCGACCAGCGGCTGACCGAGGTCAGGAAGGGCATCCCGGACGCGGGCGGGCTGGTCATCGCCGCCGACCAGGACTCCGCGCGCGCGTACGCCAAGCTGCTGAAGGAGATCACCGGCCACAAGGCCACCGTGGTGCTCTCCGACGACACGGGCGCCTCGAAGCGGATCGACCAGTTCAGTGAGGACGGCAGCCGCTGGATGGTCGCCGTCCGCATGGTGTCCGAGGGCGTCGACGTCCCGCGCCTCGCGGTCGGCGTGTACGCCACCACCATTTCGACCCCGCTGTTCTTCGCGCAGGCCGTCGGCCGCTTCGTGCGTTCGCGCCGGCGCGGCGAGACGGCCTCGGTGTTCCTGCCGACCATTCCCTACCTGCTGGGCTTCGCCAACGAGATGGAGGTCGAGCGCGACCACGTCCTCGACAAGCCGAAGAAGCAGGGCGAGGAAGACCCGTACGCCGACTCCGAGAAGGAGATGGAGGAGGCGAACAAGCAGGAGGACGAGGACACCGGCGACGAGGAGCAGATGTCCTTCGAGGCACTGGAGTCCGACGCCGTCTTCGACCGGGTGCTGTACGACGGCGCCGAGTTCGGCATGCAGGCGCATCCGGGGAGCGAGGAGGAGCAGGACTACCTCGGCATCCCCGGGCTGCTGGAGCCCGACCAGGTGCAGATGCTGCTCCAGAAGCGGCAGTCGCGGCAGATCGCGCACAGCAAGCGCAAGCCCGACTCGGAGGCGGACCTGCTGGAGCTGCCGGCCGACCGGCGCCCCGTGGTCTCCCACAAGGAGCTGCTGGAGCTGCGGAAGTCGCTGAACACGATGGTCGGTGCGTACGTCCACCAGAGCGGCAAACCGCACGGGGTGCTCCACACCGAACTGCGCCGCGTGTGCGGCGGACCGCCGAGCGCGGAAGCCACGGCGGGACAGCTGCGCGAGCGGATCAAGAAGGTCCAGGAGTGGGCCACCCGGATGCGGTGATTTCCTACGGAATACGGTGCGGGGGGCGCGGGGAGATTTGTACGGTTCCCGCCCGCCCGGACCGCCGTAGCGGTGGCGCCGCACCCGTGGTCGCAGGCCTTGCGGGGCCGCCCGGGACCGGGGGCCGGGGTCGGGGGCCGAAGGTCACGAATTGGCGGCGATGCGCGTTTTCAACCGGCACAAAACGCCAGTAGGCGCCCGGATTCTGGACGAGCCCTTCCGCTGAGCGGACCCGCTCGCTAGTGTCCCCGCATCGAACGCCCCGTGGCAGCGCCGCTGCGGGAGCGCAGCCGGTGCCATGGCCGCTACCGGCGGCCTCTCCGTGCGTCGCCGAGGGACCGGCGGCGCTATCCCCAGAGAGTCACCGCCGCCCACCGAAAGAGGGAGAGGCGTCGTGACCGCGGAAACCTCCCAGACTCTCGACCGGGGACTCCGAGTCCTCAAACTGCTCGCCGACACCGACCACGGTCTGACCGTCACCGAGCTCTCCAACCGCCTCGGTGTGAACCGCACCGTGGTCTACCGCCTCCTGGCCACCCTCGAACAGCACGCCCTGGTCCGCCGCGACCTCGGCGGCCGCGCCCGCGTCGGGCTCGGGGTGCTGCGGCTGGGCCGCCAGGTGCACCCGCTCGTGCGCGAGGCCGCGCTGCCCGCGCTGCGCTCCCTCGCCGAGGACATAGGCGCCACCGCGCACCTGACCCTCGTGGACGGAACCGAAGCGCTCGCCGTGGCGGTCGTCGAGCCGACCTGGACCGACTACCACGTGGCCTACCGTCCCGGCTTCCGCCATCCGCTGGACCGCGGGGCAGCCGGCCGGGCCATCCTGGCCGCCCGTCAGGGCACGCTCATCGAGCCCGGGTACACGCTCACCCACGGGGAGCTCGAAGCGGGTGCCAGCGGCGCTGCCGCACCCCTCGTGGGCATCACCGGGCTGGAGGGCAGCGTGGGCGTCGTCATGCTGGCCGACGCCGTGCCCGAGCGGGTCGGCCCGCGCGTCGTGGACGCCGCCCGTGAGGTGGCCGACGCCCTGCGCTGAGCCGCGGAGCCGCACGCGCGGCACATCCGGAAACCGAGCCGCGCCCCCGACCGCCGGGGGCGCGGCTCGACCCGTTGCCGGGCACCCGCGCTAGATTGGCCCGGTGCTCTCTCGCCTCACACGTCTGCCGCGTCCCGCCGCCCTCGCCGTCTGCGCCGTGCCCGTGCTCGCGCTGTTCGCCGTCGCGGCCTTCGCCCCGCTGCCCTTCGTGATCGCGCAGCCGGGCCTGACGGCCGACGTGCTCGGCTCCCGCGACGGCAAGCAGGTCATCACCATCACCGGGGCGCCCACCCGCGAGACCACGGGCCAGCTGCGGATGACCACCATCCAGGCGACCGGCCCCTCCACCTCCGTCACCCTCCCCGAACTGGTCGGCGACTGGTTCGACACCACCCGGGCGGTCATGCCCAGGGAGTCGGTGTACCCGTCGGGCGGAAGCGACAAGGAGATCGAGGAGCACAACCTGGAGGAGATGACCAAGTCGCAGTCGACCGCCTCCCAGGCGGCCCTCGGCTACCTCAAGAAGGACCCGAAGGACGTGAAGGTCGAGCTGAACCTCGCCGACGTCGGCGGGCCGAGCGCCGGACTGCTCTTCTCGCTGGGCATCGTCGACAAGCTCGACGGGAACGGCAGCGGCGGCGATCTCACCGGCGGCAGCACCATCGCCGGTACGGGCACCATCACCGCGGCCGGCGAGGTCGGTGCGGTCGGCGGGGTGGCACTGAAGACCCAGGCCGCGCGGCGCGACGGGGCGAGCGTGTTCCTCGTACCGGCGGCGGAGTGCTCGGACGCCAAGTCCGAACTCCCCGAGGGACTCCGGCTGGTCCCCGTCACTTCGCTGACGGATGCGGTTGACGCTCTGCGGGCTCTGCAGAAGGGTGAAACGGTTCCGTCCTGCTGAGCGGGGCGGCCCCCTTGCCCGACTCCATGCCCCGCCAGGACGGGAACACCAGCGGGGACAGCGTGGCGAGCAGGTAGACCCCGGCGAACGCCAGCAGTGCCGGTGTGAGCCCGAACCCGTCGATCAGCAGCCCCGCGGCCAGCCCGCCCAGCGGCATGGTCAGCTCGCAGCCCGCCTGGGTCACGCCCGAGACCCGGCTGCGCAGGGCGTCGGGCACCTTCTCCAGCATCACCGTGGTCAGGATCGGATTGAGCACGCCCGCGCCCAGCCCCGACAGGGCCATCGTCACCGCGAGCGGCAGCGGGGTGTCGGTGAAGGCCGCGACCACGTAGCGCGGGGCCCCGCACAGCAGGAACGCCGCGGCAAATACCCCTCTACGGGGGAACCGCTCGCCCCAGGCTCCGTAGAGCAGGGCCCCCAGCAGTGCGAACCCGCCGAACAGGGCGATCATCAGGCCGAGCGCGGTGGCACCGCCGAGGGCCTCGCGGCCGTGCACGGGCAGCAGGACCGACGACCAGCCCTGGTCGAGGCCGTTGGTCGTCATCACCATCACCATGATGCCGAGCATCATGCGGCTGCGGGTCAGGAACCGCATCCCCTCGGCGAGTTCGGCCCGGTAGCCGGCCAGCGACACCTTCCCGGCGGCCCGCTGCGGCTCGGCGGCCGGTATCCCGCGCAGGAACGCGGTGACCAGCAGCGCCGAGGCGCCGAAGGTGGCCGCGTCGAGGAGCAGGACGGACTCGGCGCCGAGCGTGGCGATCAGCAGTCCGGCCAGCGCGGCCCCGATCATGCGGGCTCCGCGCGAGACGGCGTCGTAGAGGCTGGCGGCGCGGGCGACGGTGGTGCCGGCGTGCTCGGCGAGATGGGGGAGCAGGACGTAGCGCGCGGTCAGTCCGGGGGTGTGCACGAGGCCGCCGACGGCCATCAGCGCGCACAGCATCCAGAACTCCAGCAGCCCGGTGTGGTGCAGCAGCGGGATCGCGGCCACGGACAGTCCGCAGATCAGGTCGGAGACGGCGGAGACCCGGCGGCGGCCGAGCCGGTCGATGACCGGGCCCGCGACGAGGGCGGCCACCGCGACGGGCAGGGTGGCGCAGAAGGCGACGATCCCGGCCCGGCCGGCGCTGCCCGTGGTCTGGAGCACGAACCACGGGACCCCGATCAGGGTCAGTGAACTCCCGGCTATCGAGATGGTGTTGGCGATCAGGACGGCGGTGAAGGGGCGACGGCTCATGCGATGCCGCCGTGCGGGCGGGAGAGCGGGGTGTCGCGCGCGCTGCGGGTGATGCGCGCGGTCAGGTGCGCGGGCTGGATCAGGCGGATGCCGGCGCAGATCAGGGCTTCGCCGGCCCGGTTGCGCAGGGCGGAGGCCGGGTGGCGGCAGAAGTGTGGTGCGGCCTCCCGCGCGCGGCGCCAGGCGGAGGCCTCGGCGGTGCGGGTGGCGTGGATCGCGGCGTGGTTGTGGGCATGGCTGAAGGCGTGCACGGCAGGACTCCTTCTGCGAAGGGAGTGTGTGTGGGGCGCTGCTCGGTGGCGCTACACGGTGGGCGCTACGTGGTGCGCACCGGGAACGCGTGGGTGTGGAAGCGGACCGTCTCCGTGTCCTCGGAGGGCGGCAGGTCGCGGTAGCTGTTGATCAGGTCGTGGACCTTGAGGACCAGCTCGTGGCTCTGCTCGGGGGTCAGCTGCAACGAGAAGTCGCTGAGCTCGGAACTGCGGCGCCACTCCAGTGACCAGGTGTGCGCCTCGCCCAGCCAGGAGGACAGTTCCTGTTCGTGGATCTTCACGATCTCCGCGAGGAAGACCTCCGCGGCACCGCGCGTGACCGGGTCGGTGTCGTAGGCCAGCGCCTCGTCGAAGATCGTGCCGTCCTGGGACGGGCGCCACCAGCGCTCACGGCCCTTGCCGTGCTCGGGGGCGTCCTCGACGAACCCGTACGCGGCGAGCTGGCGCAGGTGGTAGCTGGTGGCCCCGCTCGATTCCCCGAGCCGCTCCGCCAGTTGCGAGGCGGTGGCCGGCCCGTGCAGGCGCAGGTCGCCCAGCAGGCGGATCCGCAGCGGGTGGGCCAGGCCGCGCAGGGAGTGGGCGTCGAGCTTGCGGAGCTGGGGTTCGGCGTTCTTCTCGGGCATGCCCCAACCGTAGAGTTGCAAAGAAGTCTGTGCAAGGGTTTCTTTGCAACTACTTCTTTGCATTCAGTCCTTCGGACGCACGCACCGGATCAGCCCTCCTTGATGAACCCCTCCGCCACCAGCCACTCCTTCGCCACGTCGTGCGGGTCCCGGCCCTCCACGTCCACCAGCGCGTTGAGCCGCTGCGCCGTCTCCGTCGTCAGCCGCTTCGACAGGGGGTCCAGCAGGCCCGCGATCGCCGGGTACTTCTTCAGGGTCTCGGCGTGGAGCTCCGGCGCCGCGTTGTAGTTGGGGAAGAAGTGCCGGTCGTCGGCGAGGGTGTCCAGGTCCATGGCCCTGATCCGGCCGTCCGTGGTGAAGGCCTCGCCCAGCAGGCAGGAATCGGACTTCGAGACCTGCGTGTAGATGATCCCGGCGTCCATCTTCATGACGTTGCCCGCCGGGATCTTCATCCCGTACGCCTTCTCCATCCCCGGCAGCCCGTCCTCCCGCGAGGCGAACTCGTTCTCCACGCAGACCGTCACCGCCCCGGGGTCGCGCCGGGACAGCTCCGCCACGTCCGACATGGTCTTCAGGCCGTACTTGGCGTTGTTCTTCTTGCTGATGGCCAGCGTGTAGGTGTTGTTGAGGGTGGACGGCGGCAGCCAGGCGACCCCGTTCTTCACGTCCGCGTCCCGCACCGCCCTCCACTGCGCGTACGGATCCGTGACCGGCTCGTCGTTGCCGAGGTAGGTGATCCACGCCGTGCCCGTGTACTCGTACATGGCGTCCGCGTCGCCCTGTTTGACCGCCTCGCGGGCGCTGATCGACCCGGGCAGGTTGGTGCGGTCCAGCACCTCCGCGCCGGCCGCCTTGAAGATCAGGCCGATCATCTGGCCGAGCACGATGTTCTCGCTGAAGTTCTTCGAGGTGACGGTCAGCGAGGCGCCCTTGAGGGGCTGCCCCTGCCCGACCGAGCCCGGTACGACGTCGTCCACCATCGGGGACCCGCTCTTGAGTCCGCAGCCGGAGAGCGTCAGCAGCGGCAGCAAGCCGGCAGCGCAGGCCGCGGCCGTCCGCAGGGCGATCTTGCCCATCTACGCCTCCAGCCCGCGCGGGGTCAGGACCGTCTCGGCCAGGGAGGCCAGCCAGTCCACGAGCAGCGCCAGCGCCACCGTCAGCACCGAGCCCAGCACCAGCACCGGCATCCGCTGGGTCTGGATCCCGGAGGTGATCAGGTCGCCCAGGCCCCCGCCGCCGCCGAAGGTGGCCAGGGTCGCGGTGCCGACGTTGAGGACGAGGGCCGTCCGTACGCCCGCCAGGATCAGCGGGACGGCCAGCGGCAGTTCCACCTTCAGCAGGGTGCCCGTGGAGGACATCCCGATCCCGCGCGCGGCCTCCACCAGCTGCGGGTCGATCCCGCGCAGCCCGGCGACGGTGTTGGACAGCACGGGCAGGACGGCGTAGGCGACCATGCCGATGATCGCCGTCGAGGG
The DNA here is from genome assembly GCF_055584085.1 of Streptomyces sp. NPDC104226. Classification (NCBI taxonomy): domain Bacteria; kingdom Bacillati; phylum Actinomycetota; class Actinomycetes; order Kitasatosporales; family Streptomycetaceae; genus Streptomyces; species Streptomyces sp. NPDC104226. The sequence continues at coordinate 507,078 of NZ_JBVJMS010000006.1, read as the reverse complement.
GCCGATGCCGAGCCAGATGACCAGCAGGGCCAGCAGGCCGATGGCCGGGGTGGCCTGGCCGATGTTGGCGACGGCGGTGACCAGCGGGGCCGCCCGGCGCAGGCCGCTGCGGGTCAGGGCGATGCCGAGCGGGATCGCGATGATCAGCACCCAGAACGTGGAGATCGCGGTGAGCTGGACGTGCTGCCACAGCCGGAGCTGGACGTTGCCGTTCGCGAGGGAGTTCTCGGCGATCGTGTCGAGGGTGGCGTTGGTGATCCACAGGTACGTGGCCAGCAGGACGAGGGCCAGGACGATCGGCAGGGTCACCAGCCGGGCCCAGGTGAGCCGGCTCCCGGGGCGCGGCGGGGTGGTGGAGGCCATGACCTCCGCGCCGGGCTCGGGCTCCTCCGGGTCCCGGAACACGTGCCCCTTGAGCTCGTGCTCGCCGGGCGGGCGTTCGGAGGAGACCGGGTTCCGGGGGCTCATGAGCCCTCCGAGCCGTCCCGGAGCCCCTCCAGGTCCCGGTCGACGCGGTGGTGGCGCAGCTCCTCCAGGTCGTGCGCGTGCTCGGCCGCCGCCAGCCGGTCGGCCTCCAGCATCTCGTGCACGGAGTTCATCAGGGTCTCCATGTCCACGACGCCGATGTACTCGCCGCGCCGCCCGGTGACGGCCACCCGGCCGCCGCTGTCGGTCAGTACGGCCTCCAGGGCGTCGTGCAGGGTCGCGTCCCGGGTCACCGTGTCGTGCACGAGCTGGCCGGCCCGGGCCAGGGAGCCCTTGGCGCGCATCAGGTCGCCGCGGCGCAGCCATTTGTACGGGCGGCCGCGCCGGTCCAGCATCAGCAGCTCGTTGCCCTGGCCGGCGCGCAGGGTGTTGAAGATCTGCTGGAGCGGGTCGTCCACGGACACGGTCGGGAACTCGGCGATCTCCACGTCCCGCACCCGGGTGAGGTTGAGCCGTTTGAGGGCCGCCCCGGCGCCGACGAATCCGGAGACGAAGTCGTCGGCGGGGTTGGTGAGGATGGCCTCGGGGGTGTCGAACTGGGCGATGTGCGAACGCTCGCGCAGGACGGCGATCCGGTCGCCCAGCTTGATGGCCTCGTCGAAGTCGTGGGTGACGAAGACGATCGTCTTGTGCAGCTCGTGCTGGAGCCGGATCAGCTCGTCCTGGAGGTGGTCGCGGGTGATGGGGTCGACGGCGCCGAAGGGCTCGTCCATCAGCAGGACGGGCGGATCGGCGGCGAGCGCCCGGGCCACGCCCACGCGCTGCTGCTGGCCGCCGGAGAGCTGGCGCGGGTAGCGGCCGTGGAACTCGCGCGGGTCCAGGCCGACCAGGTCGAGCATCTCCTCCACCCGGTCCTTCACCCGGGATTTGGACCAGCCGGTCATCTTCGGGACCAGGGCGATGTTCTCGGCGACCGTCATGTGCGGGAAGAGCCCGGAGGACTGGATCGCGTACCCGATCTTGCGGCGCAGTTTGACCGGGTCCATGTCGGTGACGTCCTCGTCGCCGATGCGGATCCGGCCGGAGGTGGGCTCGATCAGCCGGTTGATCATCTTCAGGGTGGTGGACTTCCCGCAGCCGGAGGGGCCGACGAAGACCACCAGTTCGCCCGCCTTGATCTCCATGGAGACGTCGTCGACGGAGGGGTTCGGGTTGCCGGGGTAGCGCTTGGTGAGGTTCTCCAGCCGGATGGGGGCGCCGGAGGCGGCGGCCGGCTGCGGGCCCGCCTCCGGCTGCGGTCCCTTCGTCGGCTGCGCACTCGTCGTCGGTGCGGACGTCGGCTCAGACACGGATTCCCCTCGGGATGGTGAGACGGCCGAGCAGGACGTACGCGGCGTCGAAGAGCAGGGCGAGGATGACGACGCCGAGCGTCCCCGCCAGCACCTGGTTGATGGCGTTGGCGCTGCCGAGCGAGGCGATCCCGCGGAAGATCTCGTTGCCCAGGCCGGGCCCGGAGGCGTAGGCGGCGATGGCCGCGATGCCCATCAGCATCTGTGTGGAGACCCGGATGCCGGTCAGGATCGGCGGCCAGGCGAGCGGCAGCTCCACCCGCAGCAGCTGGGCGCTGCGCGACATCCCGATGCCCTTGGCGGCATCGACCAGGGCGGGATCCACCCCGCGCAGTCCCACGATGGCGTTGCGGACGATGGGCAGCAGCCCGTACAGCGTCAGGGCGATCACGGTCGGCGCGACGCCGAGGCCGACGATCGGGATCAGCAGGCCGATCATGGCGAGGGAGGGGACGGTCAGCACCGTGGAGGTGGAGGTGACCGCGAGGTTCCCGGCCCAGCCGCTGCGGTACGTCAGGACGCCGATGGCGACGCCGAGGGCGGTCGCGATCACCATGCACTGGAAGACGGCGCTGGCGTGCTGGAAGGCGTCGGTGAGGAGCTGCTGGTGGCGGGTGGACAGGTAGGCCCAGAAACTCACGCCACGTCACCTCATCCGTCGTCAGTCATCCGTCGTCGGTGGTCAGTCGTCCTCGGCCGCCTGTTCGACCAGGGGGATGATCCGCAAGGGTACGGGATTTTCCATGACAATCGCCGTTGAAGCCCGAACAATCCCATCAAACGCGACAACCCGGTCGATCACCCGTTGAAGGTCCGCGTTGGACCGGGCCACGAGCCGGCACAGCATGTCCCCGTGCCCGGTCGTCGTGTGCAGCTCCAGTACCTCCGGGACCCCGTCCAAGTGGGCCCGTACGTCCGCGCCTTGACCCTGTTTGATCTCCAGCGTGGCGAAGGCCGTCACCGGGTATCCCAGGGCCGCCGGATCCACCTGCGGACCGAATCCGCGGATGACTCCGTTCGACTGAAGCCGGTCCAGCCGGGCCTGCGCGGTGCCGCGCGCCACACCGAGCCGGCGCGAGACCTCCAGGACGCCGATCCGGGGCTCGCGGGCGAGCAGGACGATCAGCCGGCCGTCGAGTTCGTCGATTCCCATGGGTGCCTCCTGGGCGGTCGGTCGGTGGTCATAGTGCACAGATATTCCAGCCATGGTGGGCAGACACTGGTCAGCCTGTACAGCAGAAATGGAAACTATTGCGCATCTTGTGGAACGGCGGGACTCTGCCGTCATGACTGAGACCCAGCCGCTCGACGCCGCACCCGCCACCGCCGCCAAGGCCGATCCCTTCCCGGTCAAGGGCATGGACGCGGTCGTCTTCGCCGTAGGCAACGCCAAGCAGGCCGCGCACTACTACTCGACCGCCTTCGGCATGAAGCTCGTCGCCTACTCCGGACCGGAGAACGGCACGCGCGAGACGGCCAGCTACGTCCTGACCAACGGCGCGGCGCGGTTCGTCCTCACCTCGGTCATCAAGGCCTCCACCGACCGCGGCCGCTTCCTCGCCGAGCACGTCGCCGACCACGGCGACGGCGTCGTCGACCTCGCGATCGAGGTCCCGGACGTCAAGGCGGCCTACGCCTACGCCGTCGAGCACGGCGCGCGCGGCCTGGACGAGCCCTACGAGCTCACCGACGAGCACGGCACGGTCCGCCTGGCGGCCATCGCCACCTACGGCCAGACCCGGCACACCCTGGTCGAGCGCGGCGACTACACCGGCCCCTACCTCCCCGGCTTCGTCTCCGTCGACCCGATGGTCGAGCCCCCGGCCAAGCGCACCTTCCAGGCCATCGACCACTGCGTGGGCAACGTCGAGCTCGGCCGGATGAACGAGTGGGTGGCCTTCTACAACAAGGTCATGGGCTTCACGAACATGAAGGAGTTCGTGGGCGACGACATCGCGACCGAGTACTCGGCGCTGATGTCGAAGGTCGTCGCGGACGGCACCCTGAAGGTGAAGTTCCCGATCAACGAGCCGGCGATCGCGAAGAAGAAGTCGCAGATCGACGAGTACCTGGAGTTCTACGGCGGTGCCGGCGTCCAGCACATCGCGCTCGCGACGAACGACATCGTCGGCACGGTCCGGGCGATGCGGGCGGCGGGCGTGACCTTCCTGGACACCCCCGACTCCTACTACGACACGCTCGGCGAGTGGGCCGGCGAGACCCGGGTGCCGGTCGAGACCCTGCGCGAGCTGAAGATCCTCGTCGACCGCGACGAGGACGGCTACCTGCTGCAGATCTTCACGAAGCCGGTCCAGGACCGCCCGACGGTCTTCTTCGAGATGATCGAGCGGCACGGGTCGATGGGCTTCGGCAAGGGCAACTTCAAGGCCCTGTTCGAGGCGATCGAGCGGGAGCAGGAGAAGCGGGGCAACCTCTAGCGGGTTGCGCTGACCGGGGGCCCGCCCCGGGGGCGGCGGCGTCGGTGCCCGGCCGGGCGGGCTGCGCGGGGGCGTCCCGCGCGGCGCCGCTGCCGGGGGCCCGGCCCCCGGAACCCCCGCGCCTCAAACGCCGGCGGGGCCGGATCTCCCCGCCGGCGCCCCTACGGCTTCGGCTTCGGCTTGGGTGACGGCTTGGCTGCCTTCGGGAGTTCCGGGGCGACCCACGGGGTGGTGGGGCGGATGTTCTCCGGGCCGCCCGGCGCGGGCTTGCCGATCGCCGTCAGGGCCTCCTTGGCCAGCGGTGCCCGGACCGGCGAGAAGCGCGGGTTCGTCCGCAGGGCCTCCTCCAGGTGCCGCCGGGCTCCGGCCACGTCGCCCAGGCCCCGCTCGATCACCGCCCGGTGGTACGAGAACTCCGCGAGCCGCAGCCCCTGCTCCGTGGCCTTCTTCGCGTACTCCAGAGCCCCCGCGTCGTCACCCGTCCGGTGCAGCGCCCAGCCCAGCGCGTCCGCCACCGGCAGGCTCTTGTGCCGGGCCCACTCCGCCGTCAGGCGCCGTACGGCCGCCGCCGGATCGCCGTGGTCCGCCTCGAACCGGCCCAGGAGCAGCTCCTCGTTCACCCCGCTCCGGGCGGCCTGCGCGGGGATCCCGTCGTACACCGCCTTCGCCTCGTCGCCCCGGCCCAGCGACTCCAGCAGCTCGCCCAGCTCCAGCGACAGCGCCGGCACCGCGGCCCGGCCCAGCGCCATCCGGTAGTCCCGTACGGCCTCACCGCCCCGGCCCAGCGCCGCCAGCACCCGCGCCCGGCCGCCCAGCGCCTGTGCCTGGCCGGGATCGGTGCGCAGCGCGGCCTCGTACTGCTTGAGGGCCTCCGTGTCGTCGCCGCGCTCCCACGCCAGCTCCCCGAGCCGGAACAGCACGTACGCCTTCTCCGCCGGGGCCTTGGCCGCGCCCCCCGCGTGCTCCATCGACATGGTCGCGTCCTCGCGCCAGCCCCGGTCCCGGTACACCTGCGAGGCCTTCATGAAGGCCGCCAGCCCCGGCCGCAGGTCGACCAGGCTCTCCATCGCCTTCTCCGCCGCCTTGTAGTCCCCGAGCCCGCCGTACGCGTCCACGAGCACCGGGTACGCCGTCCACCGCTTCGGCGCCTGCGCCCGTACGAGCTCGCCCCACTTCTTGCCGGTCCCGAAGTCCCGCCGGGCGTTGGCCAGCGTGCCCATGCCCGTCATCGCGTCGAAGTTGCCCTTCTCGGCCGGGTGCAGCTCCAGCGAGCGCTTCAGCGCGCCCTCCGCCTTCGGGTACCAGGCGGGATCGGCCGTCCGCCGCGCCTGCTCCAGGTACGCGGAGCCCAGTACCGCCCACGAGGCCTCGTCCTGCGGGTGCTCCGCGACCCACTTCTCCCGGTCGGCGACCAGCGCAGACAGGTCCACCGCAGCCACCGGCGCACCCATGCCGACCGCCGCGCGGGCCCGCTCGCTGGGCCCCGGCGGGCGCGCGTCGTCGCCCGTGCGGGCCGGGCGGATCAGCAGGGCCCCGGCGATCAGGACCACCAGGGCCGCCGCTGCCACGAGCGTCTTGCGGCCGGTGAAGGTCACGGGCGGGGCAGCCTGCGGCTGCCTCTCCTGGGAGACGGATGTGTCGCGCAGAGGGTCCATGGGGTCACTGTGCGTCAATATGAAGAGCTCGCCGAGATGTCCGAAGAACGTCGCGGGCGTGTTCACACCGATGGCCCCGGGTGTCACGCTGGCCCCATGGTTGACGATGCTGACGAAGTTTCCGGGCTTGCCGAAGTCGCCGACGGGGCGCGCGAACTCCACGAGCTGCTCCACGGGCGGCTCCTCGAAGGACTCCCGCCCGGGGCCCTGCTCACCGACCCCCAGGTGACCGCCTCCTACGCCACCGACATGGCCAGCTTCTGCGCCGCCGGCACCCCGGCCGCCGTGGTCCTGCCCCGGACCGTCGAACAGGTCCAGCACGTCATGCGCACCGCCCACGCGCTGCGCGTGCCCGTGGTCCCCCAGGGCGCCCGTACCGGCCTGTCGGGCGGGGCCAACGCCTCCGACGGCTGCATCGTGCTGTCCCTCGTCAAGATGGACCGGATCCTGGAGATCGACACCGTCGACCGGATCGCCGTCGTCGAACCGGGCGTCGTCAACGCCGTCCTCTCGCGCGCCGTCGCCGAGCGCGGCCTGCACTACCCGCCGGACCCCTCCAGCTGGGAGCAGTGCACCATCGGCGGGAACATCGGCACCGCCGCCGGCGGTCTGTGCTGCGTCAAGTACGGGGTCACCGCGGAGTACGTCCTCGGCCTCGACGTGGTCCTCGCCGACGGCAGGCTCCTGCAGACCGGCCGGCGCACCGCCAAGGGCGTCGCGGGGTACGACCTCACCCGCCTGTTCGTCGGCTCCGAAGGCAGCCTCGGCGTCGTCGTCCGGGCCGTGCTCGCCCTGCGCCCGGCCCCGCCCCGCCAGCTCGCGCTCGCCGCCGAGTTCCCCTCCGCCGCGGCCGCCTGCGCGGCCGTCTGCGCCGTCATGGAGGCCGGTCTGACGCCCTCTCTGCTGGAGCTGATGGACCGTACGACCGTCCGCGCCGTCAACGCGCTGGGCAAGATGGGCCTGCCCGAGACCACCGAGGCCCTGCTGGTCGCCGCCTTCGACTCCCCGCACCCGACCGAGGACCTGGCCGCCGTGGGCGAGCTGTGCGCCGCCGCCGGGGCGAGCGCCGTCGTGTTCGCCGAGGACACCGCGGAGTCCGAACTGCTCCTCCAGGCGCGACGGATGGCCCTGCCGGCCCTGGAGGCCCTGCGGCCCGCGACGATGATCGACGACGTGTGCGTACCGCGCACCCGGCTCGCCGAGATGCTGGACGGGACCGCCGCCATCGCCCGTACGCACGACCTGCTCATCGGGGTCTGCGCGCACGCCGGCGACGGCAACACCCACCCCATCGTCTGCTTCGACCCCGCCGACGAGGACGAGACCCGGCGGGCCCGCGCGTCCTTCGAGGAGATCATGGCGCTGGGGCTCGAACTGGGCGGGACCATCACGGGGGAGCACGGGGTCGGCGTCCTGAAGAAGGAGTGGCTCGCCCGCGAACTCGGCCCGGTGGGACTGGAGATGCAGCGCGCCGTCAAGCACGCCTTCGACCCGGAGGGACTGCTCAACCCGGGCAAGCTCTTCTGAACCGCAGGCCGTTGCCGTGCGGGGGCCCTCACAGCTCCCCGTCCGCCGACTCGTCCGACGGCCACGGGTCGCGCATCCACAGCTCGTCGGCCGGGGTCGGGGCGAGCAGCTCGGCCAGCGCAGCGTCCAGGCCGAGCCGGTCGGCCTCGGTGCCGGGCGGCACGATGCGCAGGGTCCGCTCCAGCCAGGCCGACACCGACACGGCGGGCGCCTCCAGCAGGGCGTCGCCGTCGGGGGAGCTCAGCGCCATGCACAGGACGGCCTGCTGGTCGACCTTCGTGGGCCAGATCCGCACGTCGCCGTGGCCGCACGGACGGAACACCCCCTCGACCAGCAGTTCCCGGGCGAAGGTCCAGTTGACCGGGGTGCTGGAGCCGGTGTGGAAGGTGATGTGCACGGCGTACGGGTCGTCCGTCAGGTACAGCAGGCGGGCGGGGACGGGGACGCTGCGCTCGGGGGAAAGGACCAGCTTCAGTTCCAGCTCGCGCTCGACGACGGGGTGGTGCATGGCGGCCTCACTTCGGTACGGGTACGTGTTTCGGGCGGTGCGCGGGGCCTTGCGGCGGCCCACACCCGGAGAGAGCGCCGAAGTGCCCGGGTATGACGCGACTTCGCGAGGGACTTCGAGGATTGGCCGAAATCAATCGGCTGACCGAAAACATGCGTACGGGGGCTGCGTTCGTCTGTGCGCGTCGATGTTCGATGGTGTTCGGCGGTGTTCGCCTGCGTTCGCCTGTGTTCGTCTGAGTTCGTTGAGGTTCCCCCGATCGCTTGGATTCTCCCGTTACCGGACCTGTCGGGGGGCGGTTCTTGGCTATGGTCCACCCCTGCAAGAAGCCTCAAGCCACGATCGGAGTTGGGGACATTGACGGCCTCCCCTGGTGACGGCGAGCACGCGGCCCGCGAGGGCTACTACCCCGATCCGTCCATCCCCGGGTACGTCAGGTTCTGGAACGGCCTGAACTGGGTTCCCGGTACGAGCCGCCCTGCGGCACCTGCCGACGAGACGGGTCCCGTGTTCCTCGACCAGACGGGCGTGAGCGAGGCGCTGCGCGAGCCGGAACACCGGCCGCAGGCGCGCCCCGCGCCGGTTCCCGTCCCCGCGCCGGTTCCCGCAGCGGCCGCGGCCCAGGCTTCGGCACCGGCTCCCGCGTCCTGGCCGGAGCCCGCCGGCTCCGCGGCGGCTCCGGCCGCGCGGTCCGGGGTGGAGGCCTGGTCGGAGTCCGCTTCGCGGTCGGACTTCGAGCCCTGGCCGGGGCCCGGGGCGTCCGAGCCCGGGTCGGGGTCCGCGAGCGGGTCGGGGCCGTCGGGGCTGTCGGGGCAAGGGGGCGAGGCCGCGGAATGGCAGGCCGATCCGCTCCATCAGTCCGGCTTCGGCGGGCCGCGCGACCACCGGGTGTCCTGGGGCCACGAGGAGGAGGCCGCCGCCCGCCCCGCCGGAATCTCCCTGGCCCGCCCGCCACACCAGGCCCCTGCACCGCACCAGCCCCATGCACCGGCACCGGCCCAGGCGGCGGCCCAACGCCCGGCCCAGGCCCAGGCACCGGCAGCGGCACCGGCCCAGCCCTATGCACCAGAACCGGCCCAGGCCCAGCCGGCCGCCCACCGCCCGGCCCAGGCGGCGCACCAAGCCCAGGCCGAGGCCCACCGTTCGGCGCAGCCCCCGTCCCGGCACCCGGCCCCGGCCGCCGTCGCGGCCGCCCTGCCCGGGCAGGTGTCCGGCTCCGCCGCCCCGGGCGGCCTCGGCATCCTGTCGGCGCCCTCCCCGGTCGCGGCCCATGCCCCCGCTCCCGCCCCCGTGTGGCCCGCTGCGCCCGCCCCGGACCCGGAGCCGGCGGAGCGCGTGCGGCGCCCCGCCCCGGCCGGCCCGGCGGAGCCCGCCCGGCGCGCGTCACCCGTAGAGCCGACGGACCGTGCGGAGCGGGCCGGAACCGCCGTGCCCGCGGCTCCGGCTCCGCGCTCCGAGAGGACCGGCCGCGCGGTGTTCGAGCGGATGGCGGAGCGGGCCGTGCGCCCCGCCGGGCTCGTGCGCCGCGCGACGGCCCGGCTGCTGGACTCCCTCGTGTACGCCGCCGTCGCGACCGGGGCGGCGCTGCCCCTGGTACCCGGGGCGACCGCACACCTCCAGGCCAAGGTGGACGCCGCCCGGGCGGGCGGCCGGACCACCACCGTGTGGCTGCTCGACGGGACCATCGCGGGCTCGCTGGGCCTCGTCCTGGGCGCCGTCCTCCTCTTCGGCGTCCTCTACGAAGCTCTGCCCACGGCCCGTTGGGGCCGCACCCCGGGCAAGAAGCTGCTCGGGGTACGGGTCCTGGCCACCGCCACGCTGCGCCCGCCCCGCTTCGGCGCGGCCCTGCGCCGCTGGCTCGCGTACGCCCTCCTGGGCCTCCCGGGGGCCCTGTGGGCCCTCGCGGACCGCCCCCGCCGCCGGACCCTCCACGACCGCGCCGCACGCACGTACGTGGCGCGCTAGCGGCCCTCCCGCCACCCGGTCCCCCCGAATGGCCGCGTCCCCGTTGCGGGCCGCTCCGGGCCGGGTTCGACTCGGGCCATGAGCACCGACCAGCCGCCGCCGGGCCAGCCGCCCGAGGACGACCCGTTCCTCAAGAAGCCCCAGGAACCGACGCCTCCGCCGTCGGGTGGTTCGCCGTACGGCTCACCGCCCGCAGGGGCCGGCGGAGCCTTCCCGCCGCCCCCGCCCGGAGGCGGAGGGGGCTATCCTCCGCCGCCCCCGCCCGGGGGAGGCGGCTACCCGCCCCCGCCGCCCCCGTACGGAGGCCCCGGCGGAGGCGACCCGTACGGCGGTGGCGGCGGCTACGGCATGCCCGACCCGCTCGCCGGGATGCCGCCGCTCGCCGACTTCGGCAAGCGGCTCGCCGCCCGCATCATCGACCTGCTGATCATCGCCGTCCCGCTGTTCGTCATCCAGCTCCTCGCCGGTGACCGCAACCGCTACACGGTGAAGACGAACGAGGGCGAGGACGTCACCGAGGTCATCACCAAGTCCTACAGCGGCAGCGGACTGGTCATGACGCTGATCTCGATCGTCGCCTACGTGGGCTACGACTGGTGGTTCGTCAAGAAGAACGGCCAGACCCTCGGCAAGAAGTGGATGGGCCTGCGCGTCGCGATGCTCAACGACGGCAGCGTCCCGCAGTCCAACGCCGCGCTCTCCCGCGCCGCCGTGCTCTGGCTGCCGACGCTGATCTGCTGCTTCTGCCTGTGGCCGATCGCACTCGTCATCTCGATGCTCGTCGACAAGCCCTACAGGCAGGGTCTGCACGACAAGGTCGCCAAGACCGTGGTGGTCCAAGCCACCTAGAAGGCCACCGAGCTGCGCGGTCCGGTGCGCGGGCGGTCTCCCCACGGGGGAGGCCGCCCGCGCCGCGGTGTGCGCGGCGTCAGTGGTGCGCGGCGTCAGTGGTGTACGGGGTGTTCGACCGGAGCCGGTACGGTGTCCGGCACCGGGGCGGAAGTCCGCGTACGGGTCGCCGCGTGGCGCCCGCGCCGGCGGGGCAGCGGGACGGTGAGTGCGACGAGGAGCCCGAGGGCGAGGGCGGCGGCGGAGATGACCGCGACACCGAAACCCGTACTCGTCTGCGAGAGCAGCAGCATGGCGATCGTCGACACGATGACGGTGGCGGACCCGTAGGCGAGCTGTGCGGCAGTCGGACGCGGCATGGCGATATCCGTCCTCGAAGCGGGAGGGGGAGTCGGCTCGACCCGGTCTGGCGCCGAGTGACTCTACGACGGTGGATGCCCGAGCGGAACTGTCGGTAAGCGTGACCTCACCCACGGGAGGGGAGGCAGCGGAGCACGGGGGGGCGCACGGGGGGCACCACCGGGGTTCGTGGGGTGGGGGAGGACGGGTGCGGCCGATGGTCCGTCGCGAGTCCGCGACGAGTCCGCGACGAGTCCGTCGGGGGAGGGAAGTCCCGTTCGCCCGCTATGGCCGCGGAACGTCCGAATAGCGGAACTCGGTGACCGCATAGTGCAGTTGTAAGGAACAAGTCAAGGTCTGTCTTTTCTTGCCGCTGTCCGGTCAAATGTCGTCACTTGAGACGCGCGCCGCACGGAACCCCCCACTCCTACGGAGAAGTTCCGCACCACCTTCGCGGCCGCGGGAGGGGAACGACATCAAGTGACCAGCAACTCGGCCAGAAGACGAGCGCTGCGCGCCGCCGCGATCGGCGTGACCCTGGCAGCGACGGCGGCCACCGGCGCCGCCTTCACGATGGCCACGGCAGACCCCGGTGCGAGGGTGTCTGCCGCGGACCGCCAGGACCCGACCGCTCCCTCCAAGGAGCAGGTCAAGCACAACCTCGAAGGCCCGTACAGCAAGCAGCAGGAGCAGGCCCGCAAGGCTGCCCTGGAGCAGGTGCTGAGCGGCAAGAAGGACGTCGAGCAGCGGGGCGCCTCCAAGGTCGTCAAGCTCGACGAGAAGAAGTACGTCGAGCTCGGCCGCGAGAAGACCGACAAGATCTTCACGATCCTCGTCGAGTTCGGCGACAAGGTGGACAACACCACCACGTTCGACCCGGACGGCCCCGGCCCCAAGCCGCCGGTGCCCAAGTACGGCGGCGAAGCGGGACCGCTGCGCAACCAGATCGCCCAGCCCGACCGCACCGTGAACAACAGCACGGCCTGGCGCAAGGACTTCAACCGCGCGTACTTCCAGGACCTGTACTTCGGTACCGGTGCCGGCAAGAACTCGCTGAAGACCTACTACGAGAAGACCTCCTCGGGCCGCTACTCGGTCGACGGCGAGGTGGCCGACTGGGTCAAGGTCCCGTACAACGAGGCCCGCTACGGCTCGAACTACTGCGGCCAGACCAACTGCGCCAACGTCTGGGACACGGTCAAGGACGGCGTGACCGCCTGGGCCGAGGGCCAGAAGAAGGCCGGCAAGACCGACGCCCAGATCAAGGCGCAGCTCTCCCAGTACGACCTCTGGGACCGCTACGACTTCGACGGCGACGGCAACTTCAACGAGCCCGACGGCTACATCGACCACTTCCAGATCGTCCACGCGGGCGAGGACGAGTCGGCCGGCGGCGGCGTGCAGGGCACCAACGCCCTGTGGGCCCACCGCTGGTACGCCTACGGCACCGAGGCCGGCAAGAACGGCCCGGCCAACAACAAGGCCGGCGGCACCCAGATCGGCAACTCCGGCATCTGGGTCGGCGACTACACGATGCAGCCCGAGAACGGCGGCCTCGGCGTCTTCGCGCACGAGTACGGCCACGACCTGGGCCTGCCGGACCTCTACGACACCTCCGGTGGCGGCGAGAACTCGGTCGGCTTCTGGTCCCTGATGTCGGCGGGCTCCTGGCTCGGCAACGGCAAGGACTCCATAGGCGACCTCCCGGGCGACATGACCGCCTGGGACAAGTTCCAGCTGGGCTGGCTGAACTACGACAAGGCCAAGGCCGCGACGAAGTCCACCCACAAGCTGGGCGTCTCGGAGTACAACACCAAGGACAAGCAGGCGCTCATCGTCGACCTTCCGAAGAAGAAGGTCACCACCGACATCGTCGCCCCCGCCGAGGGTGCTTCGCAGTGGTGGAGCAACATGGGTGACGACCTCAAGAACACCCTCACCCGCTCGGTCGACCTGACCGGCAAGTCCACCGCGGAGCTGTCGCTCAAGGGCTGGTGGGACATCGAGGCGGAGTACGACTTCCTGTACACCGAGGTCTCCACCGACGGTGGCGCCACCTGGACCGCGCTCGCCGGCACCGCCGACGGCGTGGCCATCCCGGTCGACGCTTCCAACAGCCCCTCGCTCACAGGCGTCTCGGGCGGCTGGAAGAACCTGAACTACTCGCTGAAGGCCTACGCGGGCAAGAAGGTCGACCTCCGCTTCCGCTACCAGACGGACGGCGGCGCGGGCGGCAAGGGCTTCACGGGCGACGCGCTCAGCATCACGGCGGACGGCGCCACGCTGTTCACCGACGGTGCCGAGAACGGCGACAACGGCTGGACCGGCAAGGGCTTCTCCCGCGTCGGCGCCGGCTTCACCAAGGAGTACGCCCAGTACTACCTGGCCGAGAACCGCCGCTACGTCTCGTACGACAAGACCCTCAAGGTCGGTCCGTACAACTTCGGCTTCGCCAACACGAAGCCGAACTGGGTCGAGCACTACGCCTACCAGGACGGCCTCCTGATCTGGCAGTGGGACACCTCCCAGAAGGACAACAACACCAGCCAGCACCCCGGCTCCGGTCTGATCCTTCCGATCGACGCCAACGCCAAGCCGATGAAGTGGTCGGACGGCACCCTGCTGCGCAACAAGATCCAGCCGTACGACGCTGCCTTCAGCGCCTACAAGACGGACGCGATCACCCTGCACAAGAACGGCCAGGAGCTCTTCCTGAAGCCGAAGCCCGCGCAGCTCGTCTTCGACGACCACAAGGGCAAGTACTACTACGACGAGAACCCGACCGGTTCGGTGAAGACCACTGACACCAACACCAAGATCAAGATCGTGAAGGAGACCTACGACGGTCTCGTCATGACGGTCGAGGTCGGCCCCTCCGTCAAGTAATTCGGTAAAACCGCAGGTCAAAGCATGATCGGCCGTCGCCCTCTAGCGGGCGGCGGCCGTTCGCGTTTAGATGCGTGGGCTGAGTTTCTTATTGACGGGGGAGATGAAGACATGCCCGGTGGAGGTTTCGTCCGATTGCCAGGCGGCAGCGTGGTCGTCGCGCTCACGCTGCCCAGACCGCTCCTGAAGGGGTCCGTGGCCGGCGGCATCAAGGGCGGTGTCGCAGGAGGCACCGAAGGTGGAAACGTCCGCGTGCTGGTGCACGCGGTGAACCGGGCCCGCGCCCTGACCAGGCTGCGGAACCTCGGACTGCGGGCCGTCTACCTGCGCGGCAACACCGAGCCGCCCTCCCCGGACGAGATCACCGCCGTCCTGCACCACCCCGACGGCCTGCTGTGGCGCTCCGCACCCGACCGGGCGGCGGAGCTGTGGCACCCGATCAGGGCCCTGCTGGGCTGACCGGGCGGGGCTGGGGCCCGCCGGCGTCAGCCCGCCACCACCGGGGTCCCGCTCAGCTCCACCCCGGCCTCCCGGAGCTCGGCGAGCGCACGGGTCGTGGTGTGCGGGGCCACCCCGGCCGTCAGGTCGAGCAGCACGTGGGTGCGGAACCCCGCACGGGCCGCGTCCAGGGCGGTGGCCTTGACGCAGTGGTCCGTGGCGATGCCGACCACGTCGACCTCGGTGACCTGCCGGTCGCGCAGCCACTGCGCGAGGCCGAGGCCGTTCTCGTCCGCGCCCTCGAAGCCGCTGTACGCGGCCTCGTACGCCCCCTTGTCGAAGACGGCGGCGACGGCCCCCGAGGCGACGGCGGGCGCGAAGTTCGGGTGGAAGCCCACGCCCTCGGTCCCGGCGACGCAGTGCACCGGCCAGGAGGTCTCGTAGTCCGGCTGGGCCGGGGGGTGCGCGAAGTGGGACCCGGGGTCGACGTGGTGGTCGCGGGTGGCGACGACGTGCCGGTAGCCGGCGGTGGCCTGGCCGATGAGCTCGGTGATGGCGGCGGCGATGTCGGCTCCGCCGGTGACCGCGAGGCTGCCGCCCTCGCAGAAGTCGTTCTGTACGTCGACGACGATCAGTGCGCGGTGCATGTCCGGTGCCCTTCGGTTGGGTGTTCCAGTACGGCGGAGCGGTCCTGGTGCGGCGGCGGGAGCCCTGCGGGGCCTTTCCCCCACCCCGCCCCTTCCCGAAACTGGGGCTCCGCCCCAGACCCCATGCGGGCCCGGGGGCGGACGTCCGGCGTCAGCCGAATCCAGCCTCGCCGGCGTTTGAGGCGCGGGGTCCGGGGCGGAGCCCCAGGGGCCCCGGCTGCGCCGGGCTTCCGGCGCCGCGCCCGGGGGCCTACGCGTACTCGGTCGGGATGACGGCCTCGCCGCGCGAGAGCTGCGTCGCGGAGAGCGGGAGGCCCGCCAGGGCTTCGCGGTGGCGGTCGCGGACCGTCTCCAGGGACTCGCGGGCCACGACCTCTCCCGCCTTGACCAGCTGGACCAGGAGCTGCGCGTCGGCCAGCGCGGCCGGCACCGGCCCGGTCCCCAGGACCTCCGCCTCGGCGATCCCCTCGGAGTCGGTCCGGCGGGCCGCCCACTTGCGCCCGCCGACGGAGGTCTTGCCGCCGGAGGACTTCTTCGCCACCGACACCAGCGGCGCCTTCGGATCGGCCGAGGCCGCCCGCGCCACCAGCTTGTAGACCATCGAGCACGTCGGGTGCCCGCTGCCCGTCACCAGCTGGGTGCCGACCCCGTACGCGTCCACCGGGGCGGCCGCCAGCGAGGCGATCGCGTACTCGTCCAGGTCCGAGGTCACCACGATCTTCGTCGCGGTCGCCCCCAGCTCGTCGAGCTGCTGCCGCACCCGGTGCGCGACCAGCAGCAGGTCCCCGGAGTCGATGCGGACGGCGCCCAGGTCCGTCCCGGCGACCTCTACGGCCGTCCGGACCGCCTCCGCCACGTCGTAGGTGTCCACCAGCAGCGTGGTGCCGCTGCCCAGCGAGGCGACCTGGGCGGTGAAGGCGTCCCGCTCGCTGTCGTGCAGCAGCGTGAAGGCGTGCGCGCTCGTGCCGACCGTCGGGATCCCGTACCGGAATCCGGCCGCCAGGTCCGAGGTCGAGGTGAAACCGCCGACGTACGCGGCGCGGGCCGAGGCGACGGCCGCCAGCTCGTGCGTGCGCCGCGCGCCCATCTCGATGAGCGGCCGGCCGCCGGCGGCCGAGGACATCCGGGAGGCGGCGGCGGCGATCGCGGAGTCGTGGTTGAGGATCGACAGGATCACGGTCTCCAGCAGCACGCACTCGGCGAAGCTGCCCTCGACGCGCAGGACCGGCGAGCCGGGGAAGTAGACCTCGCCCTCCGGGTAGCCCCAGATGTCGCCGGAGAAGCGGTACGAGGCGAGCCAGTCCAGGGTGCGGGCGTCGACGACGGCCCGCTCGCGCAGGAACTCCAGCACCGCGCCGTCGAAGCGGAAGTTCTCCACCGCGTCGAGCACCCGGCCGGTCCCCGCGATCACCCCGTAGCGGCGCCCCTCGGGGAGCCGCCGGGTGAACACCTCGAAGACCGAGCGGCGGTCGGCCGTGCCGTTGGCCAGCGCGGCCTGAAGCATCGTGAGCTCGTAGTGGTCAGTGAAGAGCGCTGTCGACGGCACGTCCACCGGCAGGCCCAGGTCCGCAGGGTTCATGCGACGGATGCTAGCGCACATCTCGTCAGAGTGACGAGATGTAGGGGCCCGTTTGTGCGACGGGCCCCTGTCAGTGGCAGCATGGGACAAGTGAGTGTTGCTCCCATTGAGATCGAACGCACCGAATCGGCCGAAGAGACCTTCGCGGTCCCCGAACCCGACGTCCCGTGGGTGACCCTGGTGCACAACGACCCGGTCAACCTCATGAGCTACGTGACGTACGTGTTCCAGGCGTACTTCGGCTACTCCAAGGACAAGGCGAACAAGCTGATGATGGACGTCCACCACAAGGGTCGGGCGGTCGTCTCCAGCGGCAGCCGCGAGGAGATGGAACGGGACGTGCAGGCCATGCACGGCTACGGCCTCTGGGCGACCATGTCCCAGGACCGCAACTGATGGGCGGCGTGTTCGAGCCCCTGAAGGCCGGCGGGGCCGCCATCGCGCTGGACGAGATCGAGATCTCGATCCTGCGCTCCCTGGCCGTGCAGCTGCTGGAGCTGATCGGCCCCGGCGAGCCGGAGCCCGAGCCGGACGCCGACCCGCTGGCCGCGCTCTTCGCCGCCTCCGACGGCCCGACCGAGCCCCCTTCCGACCCGGCGCTGGCCCGGCTCTTCCCCGACGCCTACGGCGGCCCGGAGACCCCCGCCGACGCCGACGCGGAGGAGCTGCGGGCCCACTCGGCCGAATTCCGCCGCTTCACCGAGAACGACCTGCGCACCCGCAAGCGGGAGGACGCGCTGGCCGTCGTACGGAGCCTGGACGGGCTGAGCCCGGCCGGCGACGGGGCGGCCGTCCTGGAGGTCGACGGGGAGCTGCGGCTGCGCTGGCTGGGCGCCCTGAACGACCTGCGGCTCACCATCGCGGCCCGCCTCGACATCACGGAGGACGACGAGAGCGCGGTGCTGTTCCGGCTGCCGGACGACGATCCGCGCAAGCCGATGGTGATGGCGTACCTCTGGCTCGGCGGCCTCCAGGAGACCCTCGTCGAGACGCTCGCGGACACCCTCTGAGGAACCTCAAGCCCCCGAGCCGTTCGCTCAGCGGACGCTCAAATCCGGATAACGATCAGATCACCACGATGTGGTGATCTGATCCATTTCAGGACGTCTGTCCTGATTTTTTTATGCCCTGCGTCACACTTTCTCCCCTCGTGGACCCGTAAGCACGTGATAAATCTTCACGACTGCCGAGGGGCGCCACCCATGTCCCCCCGGCCTGCTTGAACCGGCTGACCGCCGGCGTGCAACTCCATCCGTATCCGGGGGGATCGAGGACCCGATCCGCTGCCAGTCATGGCGCGGGTCGGCGTGGAGAAAGGCGCACCAAGACATGACCTCCGTACAGGTCGACGAGCAGCAGCACGACACCGGCGAGGGCGACGGCTACCACCGCGCGCTCGGAGCCCGCCAGATCCAGATGATCGCGATCGGCGGCGCCATCGGCACCGGCCTCTTCCTGGGCGCCGGCAAGGCCATCTCCAAGGCCGGCCCCAGCCTGATCCTGGCCTACGCCATCGCAGGCCTGGTCATCTTCTTCATCATGCGGGCCCTGGGCGAACTGCTCATGTACCGCCCGGTGTCGGGCTCCTTCTCGGACTACGCCCGCGAGTTCCTCGGCCCCTTCTGGGGGTACGTGACCGGCTGGACCTACTGGCTCTTCTGGGTGGTCACCGGCATCACCGAAGTCACCGCCGCAGCCCAGTACATGTCGTACTGGACCCACGACAGCTTCCCGCAATGGGCGTACGCGCTGATTTTCACGGTCATCCTCTACGGCGCCAACCTGATCTCCGTGAAGCTCTTCGGCGAGCTGGAGTTCTGGTTCTCCATGGTCAAGGTCACCGCCATCGTCGGCATGATCCTGATCTGCGCGGGCATCCTCACCATCGGCTTCTCCGACGCCGCGGACACCGCCACCGTCTCGAACCTGTGGAGCGACGGGGGCTTCTTCCCCAAGGGCCTCGGCGGCACGCTGATGACCCTGCAGATCGTGATGTTCGCCTTCCTCGCCGTCGAGCTGGTCGGCGTCACCGCCGGCGAGTCCAAGGACCCCGAGAAGACCCTGCCCAAGGCCATCAACACCGTGCCGTGGCGCATCGCCGTCTTCTACGTCGGCGCGCTGATCATGATCCTTTCGGTCGTCCCGTGGCACGAGTTCCAGCCCGGCGTCAGCCCCTTCGTCGCCGCCTTCGAGAAGATGGGCCTCGGCGTCGGCGCCGCGATCGTCAACTTCGTCGTCCTGACCGCGGCCCTGTCCTCCTGCAACTCGGGCATGTACTCCACCGGCCGCATGCTGCGCGACCTCGCCCTCAACGGCCAGGGCCCGAAGTTCTTCACCAAGCTCACCAAGAGCGGCACCCCGCTGATCGGCACCACCTTCTCGGCGGCGCTGATGCTGGTCGGCGTCTGGATCAACTACGTCGCCCCCGGCAAGGCCTTCGACTACGTCGTCTCCTTCGCCACCATCTCCGGCATGTGGGCCTGGATCATGATCCTGGTCTGCCAGATCCGCTACCGCGCGGCCTCCGACCGCGGCGACCTGCCCGCGTCGCCGTTCCGCGCCCCCGGCGCCCCGTTCACGAGCTACTTCGCCCTGGCCTTCATCGGCATGGTCATCGTGATGATGGGCATCGACAAGGACGCCCGGGTCTCGCTCTACTGCGCCCCGCTGTGGGGTCTGCTGCTGGGCGTCTCCTACCTGGTGATGAAGTCCCGCGACCCGCGCGGCGCGGCCTTCACCAAGGCTTCGTAAGGCGCGGTGTCCGTAGGCCCGGAAAGGGTCGTGTCCAGCATCCGGGCCCGCCCGTACCACTCCTCGGTACGGGCGGGCCCGTCTGCTTATCCTGTCGCTCATGCTGACCATCACCCAGGACCTGTACGACCGGATCGTCGAGCACGCCCGGCAGGACCACCCCGACGAGGCCTGCGGCGTGGTGGCCGGCCCGGCGGGCACGGACCGCCCGGAGCGTTTCGTGCCGATGCTGAACGCGGCCCGGTCGCCCACGTTCTACGAGTTCGACTCCAAGGACCTGCTGAAGCTCTACCGCGACCTGGACGACCGGGACGAAGAGCCCGTCATCGTCTACCACTCGCACACCGCGACCGAGGCCTACCCCTCGCGCACGGACGTGACGTACGCGAACGAGCCCGGCGCGCACTACGTGCTGGTCTCCACGGCGGACAAGGACGGCCTCGGGGAGTTCCAGTTCCGGTCGTACAAGATCATCGAGGGTGTGATCACCGAGGAAGAGGTGCAGGTCGTCGCGGCCTACTGAGGCGTCGCGCCGGACTGGTTCTCACGATGTGAGCGATATCCGTCCACGATGTGAAATCACACTCCAAACCAGGGACCGGGAATCGTTAACATGACCGCATGGTTTCCCACGACGTGAGCATCGAGACGCCCGGCAGGCTGCTGCTTGTGGCGCGGCTGCACGTCGACCTGTGCCGCCTCGCAAGCGCCATCTGTACTGCCGCCTGAGCCCCCACGGCCCCCTGGCGGGGCCGCGCGCGCTCGCGCCCGCTCCGCTTCGCTTCGCCCGCCTTCCCTTCACCATCCTGACTGGAGCCTGCCATGGCCATCGAGGTCCGCATCCCCACCATCCTCCGCACCTACACCGACGGCGAGAAGGCCGTCACCGGTGAGGGCGCCACCCTGGCCGACCTCTTCTCCGACCTGGAGACCCGCCACAAGGGCATCCAGGAGCGCATCGTCGACGAGGCGAAGGGCGGCGAACTGCGCCGCTTCGTCAACGTCTACCTCAACGACGAGGACGTCCGCTTCCTCGACGGCATCTCCACCGCCCTCAAGGACGGCGACAACGTCACCATCCTCCCGGCCGTAGCCGGCGGATCGAAGTAATGCGCTACGACTCCCCGCTGGCCGCGGTCGGCAACACGCCGCTGGTACGCCTGCCCCGGCTCTCGCCCTCGGACGACGTCCGCATCTGGGCGAAGCTCGAGGACCGCAACCCGACCGGCTCGATCAAGGACCGCCCCGCGCTCCACATGGTCGAGCAGGCCGAGAAGGACGGCCGGCTGTACCCCGGCTGCACGATCCTGGAACCCACCTCGGGCAACACGGGCATCTCCCTGGCGATGGCCGCGAAGCTCAAGGGCTACAAGATCGTGTGCGTCATGCCGGAGAACACCTCTCAGGAGCGGCGCGACCTGCTGGCCATGTGGGGAGCCGAGATCATCCCGTCGCCGGCGGCGGGCGGTTCGAACACGGCCGTCCGTGTCGCGAAGGAACTGGCCGAGCAGAACCCCACCTGGGTGATGCTCTACCAGTACGGAAACCCCGACAACGCGGGTGCCCACTACGCCACGACCGGCCCGGAGATCCTCACGGACCTCCCCTCGATCACCCACTTCGTGGCGGGCCTCGGGACCACCGGCACCCTGATGGGCGTCGGCCGCTACCTCCGCGAGCACGTCCCCGGTGTCAAGATCGTCGCGGCGGAACCGCGGTACGACGACCTCGTCTACGGCCTGCGCAACCTCGACGAGGGCTTCGTCCCGGAGCTCTACGACCCCTCCGTCCTGACGACCCGCTTCTCGGTGGGCTCGGCGGACGCGGTCACCCGCACCCGGGAGCTCCTCCAGCAGGAGGGCATCTTCGCGGGCGTCTCCACGGGCGCGGCGCTGCACGCGGCGATCGGGGTCGGCCGCAAGGCGGTGGCCGCGGGGGAGTCGGCCGACATCGTCTTCGTCGTCGCCGACGGCGGCTGGAAGTACCTGTCGACGGGTGTCTACACGGCGGCCACCACCGAAGAGGCCATCGAAGTCCTCCAGGGCCAGCTCTGGGCGTAGCCTCCGGCGGCGGAGGTGACCTGGTGACCCGACGCTCCGGGTCCGGGGCACCGCGTGTCCCGCTGCGCGGTCGAAGTCCCCTACCCGCCCTTCGCCCGTTCCCCGGGGGCCGGCCCCCGGACCCCCGCTCCACCGCGGCCACATCCAGCCCCGCCGGCGTTTGAGGCGCGGGGTCCGGGGCGGAGCCCCAGGGGGGTCCGGGCGCAGCCCGGTACCCCCCTCCAGCCCGTCCGGCGCTTGAGGACCGGGGTCCGGGCAGCGCCCGGGGCCCCACCCAGCCCCGCCGGCGGTTGAGGCGCGGGGTCCGGGCCCGGGGCCCCACCCAGCCCCGCCGGCGTTTGAGGCGCGGGGTCCGGGCAGCGCCCGGGGAACGGTGGAAGGGCGGGTAGGGGACCCCAGCCCCGCAGGGCCCACCCGGCCGCACGCGCCCACCGGGCTGAAGCCGGCCCACCCGGGCCGAAGCCGGTGCACCGGGGCCGATGCCCGCGCACCGGGGCGGGCTCCGCGTCAGGAAGGGCCCGCGGCCAGCAACGCGGCCAGCACCCCCGCGTGACTGCCCCCGGGATCCTTGACGGCAGTCAGCAGCGTGACCGGCCCGGCCGCCACCACCCCCCGCAGCCGCGCCAACTCCACCTCCGCATCCTCCGAGCGAAGCTCCACCGCGTACCGCTCCCGGAACTCCGCCACCGACCCGCCCGCGTGGAACCACTTCCGCAGCTCGCCCGACGGGGCAACCGCCTTCGCCCACTCGTCGACCCCCGCCGCCTCCTTCGACAGCCCGCGCGGCCACAGCCGGTCCACGAGCACGCGGACCCCGTCCAGCTCCGGCTCGGCGGGATCGTAGACCCGCTTCAGCCGGACTCCCCGAGTCCCTTCACCTCGTCCCACACCGCCGGATCCACCGTCCCCAGCGGCCGCGCCCTCGCGAACTCCCATACCGACACCTCCACCACCCGGTCCGCCTCCAGGAAACCGCCCCGCGCCCCGACCACCCCCGGCGGCAGCGGGATCACCCCGGCGCTCCGGTCGTCGTACTTCCCGGTGATCCGTGCGATCCGCGCCCGGTGGCCTCGTACGCCCAGCACCAGGACGGGCCGCCCGTCCTCCAGGGACCACAGCTCGCCGGCCTCCGGCCGCGGCAGCGGTCCGGGTCCGTGCGGCGGATCCGCGGCCCGCCGCACCCGTCGCGTCCGCCGGGGGAGGAGCACCAGCAGGATCACGACCAGCACGGCGGCGACGGCCGGCCACCAGGACGTGTCCATACTCAGACCGTAGTCCTGCCCGGCGCCCCCGGCATGGCAGCGGCACGCCCACCGCACCGCAGCCGCACGCCACCCGCCCTCCACCCGGAGGGCACCCGCACGACCCCCGCGCGGCAACGCGGGTCCGCCCCGTCGCTCCCCCGGGTGACAGCTCAGGTGATTCGCCCCACAACGGCCCGCCGCGGAGGAGCGACCGGACGTTTTGCGCCTTACGCTCGACCCACGCACGGCCCGCATTCCGTCCACGGACCGTCCACGGAGGTTCACGCTCCATGAAGCTCACCGTCGTCGGCTGTTCGGGCTCGTTCCCGTCCGCGGAATCGGCCTGTTCGAGCTACCTCGTCGAGGCCGACGGCTTCCGGCTGCTCCTCGACATGGGCAACGGCTCCCTCGGCGAGCTCCAGCGGCACATCGGGCTCTACGATCTCGACGCGATCTTCCTCAGTCACCTGCACGCCGATCACTGCATCGACATGTGCGCGTACTTCGTCGCCCGCTTCTACCGCCACGAGGGCGGCCGCTGCGGCACCATCCCCGTCTACGGCCCCGAGGGCACCGAGAAGCGGCTGTCCACGGCCTACGAGGACGTGCCCGACGAGCGCTCCATGAGCGAGGTCTTCGACTTCCGGACCCTGAAGTCCGGCTCCTTCGAGATCGGCCCGTTCCAGGTCCGCACCGAGAAGGTCTGCCACCCGGTCGAGTCCTACGGGATCCGCGTCGAGCACGGCGGCCGCTCGCTGACGTACTCCGGCGACACCGGCGTCTGCCCCGAGCTGGGCCTGCTCGCCGAGGACACCGACCTCTTCCTGTGCGAGGCCTCCTTCACGCACGGCAAGGAGGACATCCCGGACCTCCACCTGAACGGGCGCGAGGCCGGAGAGTTCGCCCGCGCCGGCCGCGCCGGACGGCTCGTCCTGACCCACATCCCGCCGTGGACGGACGCCGAACGCAACCTGGCCGACGCCCGCGCGGTCTACGAGGGCCCGGTCGAGCTGGCGTACACGGGCGCGGTGTACGAGGTCTGACCGTCCTGACGGGCCCGTGGACACGCGGATACGCGGATACGCGGATACGACGAAGCCCCGCCCTCCCTTCCGGGAGAGCGGGGCTTCGTCGTACGAACGGTGGTGCCTACTTGGCCTCGGCCTTGAGCAGCTCGGCGAGCTCCTCGTCGGACTCGCGGCCCGGGGTCGGCAGGTTCCACTTGGTGATGGCGAAGCGGAAGACGAAGTAGTAGACGACCGCGAAGCAGAGGCCGATGCCGGCCAGGCCCCACGGGTTGTTCGCGATGCCGAGGTTCAGGACGAAGTCGACCGCGCCGGCGGAGAAGCCGAAGCCGTCACGCATGCCCAGGGCCCAGGTCAGCGCCATGGAGACACCGGTCAGGACCGCGTGGATCGCGTAGAGGACCGGGGCGATGAACATGAAGGTGAACTCGATGGGCTCGGTCACACCGGTCACGAAGGCGGTGAGCGCGAGGGAGAACATCATGCCGCCGACGACCTTGCGGCGCTCGGGGCGGGCGCAGTGCACGATCGCGAGGCAGGCCGCGGGGAGGGCGAACATCATGATCGGGAAGAAGCCGGTCATGAACTGTCCGGCGGTCGGGTCACCGGCGAGGAAGCGGCCGATGTCGCCGTGGACGGCGCCGGTCGGGGTGTCGAAGGAGCCGGCCTGGAACCACGGGAAGGAGTTCAGCAGGTGGTGCATGCCGATCGGGATCAGCGCACGGTTGGCGACACCGAAGATGCCCGCGCCGACGGCGCCGGAGCCGGTCAGCCACTCACCGAAGCTGTGCAGACCCGTACCGAGGACCGGCCAGATGAGACCGAAGACGATGCCCGTGACCAGACCCGCGAGGGCGGAGAGGATCGGGACGAGGCGGCGGCCGCCGAAGAAGCCCGCCCAGTCCGGCAGCTTGGTCCGGTAGAACTTCTGGTAGAGCAGCGCGGTGATGACACCCATCACGACACCGCCGAGCACACCGGCGTTGACCGGGGCGTCCAGCATGACGATCTTGCCGCCGACGACCTTGGCGACCTGCGGCAGGTTGCTGTCCGTGAAGGTGGCGAGCACCTTCTGGAAGACCAGGTAACCGGTGACAGCCGCGAGGGCGGTCGAACCGTCCGACTTCTTGGCGAAGCCGATCGCGATGCCGACGGCGAACAGCAGCGCCATGTTGTCGAGGATCGCGCCACCACCGGCGGCCATGTACCCGGCGATCTTGAGGACGAACGTCGGGAAGACGTCCTTGTCGCCGAGCATGTCGTCCGCGCCGAGGCGGAGCAGGAGCGCGCCGGCAGGCAGCACCGCAACGGGGAGCATGAGGCTCCGGCCGATGCGCTGCATGACGGCCATCACGCCAGCGCCCTTCTTCTTTTCCGCAGCGGTGGCTGTGGACATGGTCTTCCTCCAGTGGACAAGGCTCTGCCAAGGCTGTGAAACGGGGGATTGGCAGCGTCTCGGAACGGGGGACCCCGGGGCCGAAAGGCCTACGTGGTCTACACCACTCAGTGGTGTAGACCAGTTGTAGCACGGTGAGGTCGGCGTAAGGAACCCGTCATTTCCGTGGGGGAGGACACAGTCGGACATACATGACAAAGGCCTTCGGACCCTGTGGGTCCGAAGGCCTCGTGTGCCGTCGGGTGGTGCGGGCGGGGCTTCCGGCGGCCCCGCGGCGGGCCGTTCGGTGCGCCGATCGGCGGGCCGCCGCGGGACGTTCGCCCCAGGTCAGGCCTTGGTGTTCTCCGCCTGCATGACCTCGATCTCCTCGTCGGACTCCCGGCCGGGCGTCTTGATGTCCCACTTGGTGATCGCGAAGCGGAAGATGCCGTAGTAGACGACGGCGAAGCAGAGGCCGATCGGAATGATCAGCCAGGGCTTCGTCGCCAGGCTCCAGTTGATGACGTAGTCGATCAGGCCCGCCGAGAAGCTGAAGCCGTCCTTGACCCCGAAGGCCCAGGTCACCGCCATCGACACACCCGTCAGCACCGCGTGGACCGCGTACAGCAGCGGCGCGAGGAAGAGGAACGAGTACTCCAGCGGCTCCGTGATGCCGGTGACGAACGAGGTCAGGCCGACCGACAGCATCAGGCCGCCGACCTCCTTGCGCCGCGCCGGCTTCGCGCAGTGCGTGATGGCCAGCGCCGCCGCGGGCAGCGCGAACATCATGATCGGGAAGAAGCCGGTGGTGAACTGGCCGGCGTTCGGGTCGCCCGCGAGGAACATGGGGATGTCACCGTGCACCGTCTGCCCGTCCGGCTTGGTGTAGCTGCCGAACTGGAACCACACCGGCACGTTCAGGAACTGGTGCAGGCCGATCACCAGCAGCGCGCGGTTCGCGAGGCCGAAGATGCCCGCGCCCAGCGAACCCAGACCCACCAGCCAGTCCGAGAAGCTCTCCAGCGCGTTGCCGATCGGCGGCCAGATCCACAGGCAGAGCACGGCGAAGACGATCGCGACGAAGGTCATGATGATCGGGACCAGGCGGCGGCCGTTGAAGAAGCCGAGCCAGTCCACCAGCTTCACGCGGTGGTAGCGCTGCCAGAACCAGGAGGCCAGCAGGCCCATGATGATGCCGCCGAACACCCCCGGGTTCTGGTACGTGTACTCGACGAAGGCGTCCCCGGCCCCCAGGCAGGCCCCCTTGATGTCCTTGGTCCCCTCGGGGCAGGACTTGGGGAAGGCGTGCAGCACGCTCCGGTAGACGAGGAAGCCGACCACCGCCGCGAGGGCGGTCGAGCCGTCCGCCTTCTTGGCCATGCCGATCGCGACGCCGATGCAGAACAGCAGCGGCAGGCCGATGTCCGCATTGAGCAGCGCGCCGCCGGCGGCCGCCATGACCTTGGCGACGTTCGTCCAGCCCAGGCCGTCCTTGCCGAACACGTCGTCCTGGCCGAGCCGGTTCAGGATGCCGGCCGCGGGCAGGACGGCGATCGGCAGTTGGAGGCTCCGGCCCATCTTCTGCAGCCCTTGGAACAAGCCGTTCCACCACTTCGGCTGTGGCACTGCTGCGGCGCTGCTCGCGCTCATCCGCGTCCTCCCTGACCGGCCCGTTTTTGGCAGTCGCGACACTTGCGGCACACTGGTGTAGACCACTTGTGATGCGATCGCATTTCACCCGCCCCAGGGCAGGTTGGTGCTGATCGTCATCATTCGGCAGATGCCGGGCATGTGCCCGCGTAGCTGCGCCAATCGTGGGCTACCGTGACAAAGCGGACCGCCCTGGTTGGACGGTCGGTCGGGCGGCAGGCGTCACGAACGCCGGACGCCGGATGTCAGTCGGACTCGTTCTTCGTAGAACTCAGGGAGAAACACATGGCCACCAAGGCTGAGAAGATCGTCGCCGGGCTCGGCGGCATCGAGAACATCGAAGAGGTCGAGGGCTGCATCACCCGCCTGCGCACCGAGGTCGTCGACCCGAGCAAGGTCGACGAGGCCGCACTGAAGGCCGCCGGCGCCCACGGCGTCGTCAAGATGGGCACCGCGATCCAGGTCGTCATCGGCACCGACGCCGACCCGATCGCCGCCGACATCGAAGACATGATGTGAGCTGAGCCCACCGGCTCACGCACACCGCCGTACGCGCGCCCCGCGCGCACCCGTACGCACGACAGGACCCCGACCGGACGCACCCGGACGGGGTCTTCTCGTACCTCCGTACCGGCTAGGCTCGGTGCCATGTCTCGCATCGACGGCCGTACGCCCGAACAGCTCCGCCCGGTCACCATCGAACGCGGATGGAGCAAGCACGCAGAGGGCTCCGTCCTCGTCTCCTTCGGCGACACCAAGGTCTTCTGCACCGCCTCCTTCAGCGAAGGCGTCCCGCGCTGGCGCAAGGGCAGCGGCGAAGGCTGGGTCACCTCCGAGTACTCGATGCTGCCCCGCGCCACGAACACCCGCGGCGACCGCGAATCCGTACGCGGCAAGATCGGCGGCCGCACCCACGAGATCTCCCGCCTGATCGGCCGCTCGCTGCGCGCCGTCATCGACTACAAGGCCCTCGGCGAGAACACCATCGTCCTGGACTGCGACGTCCTCCAGGCCGACGGCGGCACCCGCACCGCCGCCATCACCGGCGCCTACGTGGCCCTGGCCGACGCCATCTCCTGGGGCCAGGGCAAGAAGCTCATCAAGGCCGGCCGCAAGCCCCTGACCGGCACCGTCGCCGCCGTCAGCGTCGGCATCGTCGACGGCGTCCCGCTCCTCGACCTCTGCTACGAGGAGGACGTGCGCGCCGAGACCGACATGAACGTGGTCTGCACCGGCGACGGCCGCTTCGTCGAGGTCCAGGGCACCGCCGAGGGCGAGCCCTTCGACCGCAAGGAGCTCAACGCCCTCCTCGACCTGGCCGCCGGCGGCTGCGCCGACCTCGAAGCCCTCCAGCTCGGCGCCCTGGAACTCACCCTCTGACGAGGGTCGGCAACCGCGCGGGCCGTCCGCGCGTCTCCTGCTGTACGGGTGCACGGCGTCGAAGCCGTGCGCCCGTCCACGTATGTCCGTGTACGCGTACCGATCCGCTCCTGGGGGCCGAAGTGAAGTCGAAGTACCGCCTGGTAGCCGTTGCCCTGACGGCAGCTCTCGCCATACCCGCGATCACCTCCTGCGACGCGATCTCCACGGCCATGGACTGCGCGAGCACGGCGGTCGCCATCACGGACGGCGCCAACGACCTCCAGCAGGCGGTCTCGCAGGCCGGCAACAGCCCGCAGGACGCCCAGAACGCGCTCAACGCGATCGAGGCCAACCTCAAGAAGGTCGGCGACCAGACCGACAACGCCGACCTGAGCAAGGCCATCTCCTCGATGAACACGGCCGTCCAGAACGTCCGCACCTCGCTCGAAGGCGGCACCACGGCCCCCGACGTCACCCCGGTCGCGGACGCGGCGAAGGAGATCTCGAAGGTCTGCACCCCGGGCTGATCCCACTCCGGGCCCGGGGGCCGGTGGGCGGCCCGGATAATGGCCGCATGACTTCCACGCAGCCCAGCCGCCTGATCCTCGCCACGCGGAACGCGGGCAAGGTCACCGAACTCCGCGCCATCCTGTCCGCCGCCGGCCTGCCGCACGAGCTGGTCGGCGCGGACGCGTACCCGCAGATCCCGGACGTCAAGGAAACCGGCGTCACCTTCGCCGAGAACGCCCTCCTCAAGGCCCACGCCCTCGCCCAGGCCACCGGCCTGCCCGCCGTCGCCGACGACTCGGGCCTCTGCGTGGACGTCCTGAACGGCGCCCCCGGGATCTTCTCGGCCCGCTGGGCCGGCACCCACGGCGACGACGCCGCGAACCTCGCGCTCCTGCTGTCCCAGCTCGGCGATATCGACGACACCCACCGCGGCGCCCACTTCTTCTGCGCGGCCGCCCTCGCCCTCCCCGACGGCACGGAACGCGTCGTCGAAGGCCGCCTCCTGGGCACCCTGCGCCACACCCCGTCGGGCACGGGCGGCTTCGGCTACGACCCGATCCTCCAGCCCCTCGGCGAGTCCCGCACCTGCGCGGAACTCACCCCCGCGGAAAAGAACGCCATCTCCCACCGAGGCCAGGCCTTCCGAGCCCTGGTCCCGGCGGTACGGGAACTGCTGGGCTGAAGCCGCCCCGGACATGCCGACGGCCGGTCACCCCGTGAGGGGGTGACCGGCCGTTGCTGTGGGCCCGGTGGGATTTGAACCCACGACACACCGGACCTAAACCGGCGCCCTCTAGCCAGCTGGGGTACGGACCCGCAGCACCACCTTACTGGTCGGCGATGGTTCGTTGCGAAGGGATAGGCGCCCTTGATCGCTTGGCGAAGGTCGAGGTCTGACTGTGGCAGGACGGGCACAAGTAGCGGAGGTTCTCCCGGCGGTTGTCGAGCCGGTCGCCGTTGATGTGGTCGATCTCCAGAACGAGCCTCCGGCCGCGCCAGACGTCCCCGATTCCGCACTCCACGCACACCTGCGGTACGCCGAGATCGTTCAGGGCCCGGCGCAGTGTCACCGTCTTCGTTCGAGAGGAACCGGTTTCGAGGCGCCTGAGGATCTGGGCCGAGGGCATCCGTGCGGGGGAGGGGCGTCCGATGGCGTGTCCCTGGCCGGTGAAGTGCTCCGTGGACAGTCCGTACTCCGCGATGCTCCGCCTGGCCTTGGCACGTGCGGCACCGTCGAAGGGGTGGTGGCCGAGTGTGCGCACGACACCGGCCATGCTCATCGAGCCGGCGACGGCAGGCGTGATGTCCTCGCGGGCGAAGAGGTGACGCGGCGAAGGGGCGTGTCGAGGTGGGAAGTGCGACGTGTCTATCCCGAACCGGTCGAGGAGCTTGGTGATGTGGGAACGGGCGCTGTTGTACGGCTCGACGCCCATGTGGGCGAGCATTCCGGCGATGTCGGCCGAGCACGCGGCGGCTTCGCGCAGCCGTTCCTCCGTGTAGTGCTGCCGGACCCGCTCGGGGAGCGGCTCGTCGACGAAATGGGACGTGTCGATGGCGTAGTGAGCGAGCCTGTCGCGCAGATACCTACGCGGACCTGCCAGCAGGGGGACGTCCAGAACCCGCATGAGGTCGACCAGGCTGGTGGCCCGTGGCGCAGTCCGGCTCAGGAGGTCCCGCGTGTACTTGACCCGGCTCATGCCGCCCTCCTGGCTTTGCGGCCCCGGTACGTGTCCGTAGCCGCATGGCAGTTGGGGCACAGGAGCCGGAGGTTCCCCTGCCGGTTGTCCCACCACTCGCCATTGATGTGATCGACCTCGTGCCGGAGGGGCTTCCCGTTCCACACCGTGCCGACGCCGCATTCGTCGCATTCCTCGGGAACGCCGACCTTCCGCAACTCGCGGCGCAGCCGCTCGCCGGGGATCCGGCCTTCCTGCGGGTCCCTGAGTGACAGCGTCGGCCCGAGCGACCCCTTGGAGCGCCCTCGGGTCGTGACGAAGTGGGAGGTGTCGATGCCGAGAGTGGCGATGCGCCGCGAGATGTGGGTCTGGTTGCCGCCGACGTTGTTGATGCCGAGTCGGACGATCACCTCCGACATGGATGTGGATGCGGCCACCAGCTCGCGGAGCCTCTCCTCCGTGTGCCGTGCCCATCCCTTCGGAAAGTGGGAGCAGTCGATTCCCGCTTCCCGCATCTTCGCCCGTAGGTAGCGCCTGCTTCCGCTGGTCGCCGTGCCGCCGCACCAGCGGACGGCGTCGTCCCAGGTGCTCGTCTCGCGGGCCGCTGCTTCCAGGAGCTCACGTGTGTATCGGACCGCCATCGACTCCCCCTACCGGCCGCGTGTGCGGCCCTCGTACGGAGTAACGGGGCGATAGTCGGACAGTTACGGCTGGATTCGTCCGAAAAGCGGAGCGGCCCGCACCGGGTGGGTGCGGGCCGCTTCTGCCTGAGGGTGCCGGGTCAGATGCCCAGGTCCTTGATGATCTTGGCTACGTGGCCCGTGGCCTTGACGTTGTAGAGGGCGCGTTCGACCTTGCCCTCCTCGTCGACGATCACCGTGGAGCGGATGACCCCGGTGACGGTCTTGCCGTACAGCTTCTTCTCGCCGAAGGCCCCGTACGCCGTCAGGACCTCCTTCGAGGGGTCGCCGACCAGGGTGACCTTCAGGTGTTCCTGCTCGCGGAACTTCGCCAGCTTCTCCGGCTTGTCCGGGGAGACGCCGATGACGTCGTAGCCGGCCGTGGCCAGGACGGCCAGGTTGTCCGTGAAGTCGCAGGCCTGCTTCGTGCAGCCCGGCGTCAGCGCGGCCGGGTAGAAGTACACGATCACCTTGCGGCCCTTGTGGTCGGCGAGCGAGATCTCGTTGCCGTCCGCGTCGGGCAGGGTGAAGGCGGGGGCGATGTCGCCCGGCTCAAGCCGCTCGCTCATGTCAGGAGTCTCCTTGGGAGGGGATCGGTACGGTGTCGAGACTAAGCTGCTGACAGACTGTTCACGGTGGGCTACACCCGCCGAGGGACCGACCACGACGACGGAGGCAGCGCGGTGCCGGAAGCCAGGACCCCCGCACAGATCGAGGCGGACATCGTCCGCCGCCGCGAGCAGCTCGCCGAGGCGCTCGACGAGATCGGGGTGCGCCTGCACCCCAAGACGATCGTCGGGGACGCCAAGGCGAAGGTGGTCGGCGACATCGACCACGTCGTCGGCCGGGCCGTGGCGACGGTGAACCGCCTCGTCACCGACGCCCGCGACGGGCTGCGCCACGAGGACGGCGCCCCGCGCGTCGAGCGGATCGTGCCGGTCGCGCTGCTCGCCGCCGGTGTCGTGGGCCTGCTGGTGATGTCGGTACGACGCAAGCACTGAGTGGCGACCCTGCGGGGTCCGTGGGCCGTGTGGGCGGGTAGGTTCGGGGCGTGAGCGAGAACACCACCACCCACGACAAGCTGCCCATCCGCATGCTGCACGACCGCGTGCTCGTGAAATCCGATTCGCCGGAGGGTGAGCGCCGCTCGGGCGGCGGCATCCTGATTCCGGCGACGGCCGCGGTGGGCAAGCGGCTGGCCTGGGCCGAGGTGGTCGCGGTCGGGCAGAACGTACGGACGGTCGAGCCGGGGGACCGGGTGCTGTACGACCCCGAGGAGCGGGCCGAGGTGGAGGTGCGCGGGGCGACGTACCTGCTGATGCGGGAGCGGGACCTGCACGCCGTGGCCGCCGAGCGGCTGGGGTCGGAGGACTCCACGGGGCTTTATCTCTAGATCTCTGGATCTCCAGTTTCCGAGAAGGGCCGGTGACCATCGTCACCGGCCCTTCTCGTTGGGTTTTGCTACGGTGGTGGGGAACCCCCGACGAGACGCGCCGTACCGGGTGGCTGTCGCGCTGTTGCCGATGGCTGCATGACAAGACGACGCACCCCGTTCCGCTCTCGTTCCGGAGGTGCCTGTCATGGCCTGGGTTCTGCTTCTCATTGCCGGTCTGCTCGAAGTCGGCTGGTCGATCGGCATGAAGTTCACCGAGGGGTTCACGCGGCTGTGGCCGAGCGTGTTCACCGGTGCCGGCATCGTGGCGAGCATGGTGCTGCTGTCGTACGCGGCCAAGACCCTGCCGATCGGTACGGCCTACGGCGTCTGGGTCGGCATCGGCGCGGCCGGGGCGGCGGTGCTCGGCATGGCGGTGCTGGGGGAGCCCGTCACCGCCGCCCGGATCTTCTTCATCTGTCTGCTGCTGGTCGCCGTCGTCGGGCTGAAGGCGACCTCCGGTCACTGAGCGATGACCGGGCTACTCCAGTAGGTCCGCCGGTGGGCGCAGGGCCTCGGTGGTGCCGCCCTGGTTGCCGGTCGTGGTGCCGCCGCCGTCGGTCTGGCCTCCGGTGGTGTCGCCTCCGGTGGTCTGGCCGCCGGTGTTCTGGCCTCCGTTCGTCTGGCCGCCGTTGGTCTGACCCCCGTTGGTCTGACCCCCGTTCGTCTGGCCGCCGTTGGTCTGGCCTCCGTTCGTCCGGCCTCCGTTCGTCTGTCCGCCCGTGGACGGGGTCCGCGTCGGGCGGCTAGGCCGGCCGGAGGGGCGGTCGCCGGGGGTCTCCTCCTCGGACCGGCTCGGGTTCGGATCCACGGGCGGGGGCTGCGGGGGCCGGTTCGCGCCCGGCATGAGCTCCAGGTCGAAGTCGACGGGGTCGCTGTCCGCCAGGGCCGTCTTCGTGTACTGGGCCCAGATCCGGGCCGGGTAGCCGCCGCCCCCGATGCGGGCCTCGCCCAGGGCTCCGTAGAGGGATTCCAGGGAGCCGGTGTCCGGGTCCTGGCCCATCATCGACACGACCGTGACCAGGTTCGGGGTGTACGCCGCGAACCAGGCCGAGCGGTCCAGTTCGGCGGTCCCCGTCTTGCCGGCGGCCGGGTGGCCGGCGGCCAGGGCGGCCGTGCCGGTTCCGTTGTCCACGACGCTGACCAGCATGGACGTGGTGGTGTCGGCGGCTTCGCGGCTGACGGCCTGGACCGGGTCGCGCGCCGGGAGGGGGAGGGTGTCGTCCGCCTTGGTGATCTTCTCGACGAAGGTGTACGGGGTGTGGCGGCCGTGGGCGGCGAGGGTCGCGTAGGCCTCGGTCATGTCCAGGACGCTGGCCTGCATGGTGCCCAGGGCCATGGCCGGTCCCGGGTCGAAGTTCGGGGTGTTCTCGGGGATGCCGAGGGCGATGGCGGTCTGCTTGACCTTGTCCGTGCCGACGTCGACGACCATCTGGGCGAAGACGGTGTTGACGGAGAGGTCGGTGGCGGTGTTGACGGTGATGTTGCCGTAGCTGACCTGGCCCTCGTTCTCCGGTGCGTAGGGGATGCGGGTGCCGACGACGCGCCGCTTGTTGTCGCCGTTGTAGATCGTGAACGGGGTGATCAGGCGGCCGTCCTGGGTGCGGGAGTCGTTCTGCACGGCGGAGGCGAAGACGAACGGCTTGAAGGTGGAGGCCACTTGGTAGTCGTGCCGGGTGGCGTTGTTGACGTACTGCTTGGTGTAGTCGATGCCGCCGTACAGGGCGACGACCTTGCCGGTGGCCGGGTCGATGGAGACGGCTCCGGTGCGGACGTTGCGGTCGGCCTTGTTCTTCGCGGGGTCGAGCTTGCTGACCATCTTGTCGTTGACGGCGTCGACCATGGCGGTCTGGCGGGCCTTGTCGATGGTCGTGGTGATGCGGTAGCCGCCCTCGGCGAGGGTCTTGTCGTCGAGGATCTTGTTCTCGACGATGTAGTCCTTGATGGCCTCGACGAGGTAGCCGCGCTGTCCGGAGAGGCCGGCGGCCGGGCGGACCTTGCCGGGCTCGGGGAACTGGGCGGCCGCGCGGTCGGCGGGCGTCATCCAGCCCTTCTTGACCATGCCGTCGAGCACGTAGTTCCAGCGGGCGAGGGCGCGGCCGCGGCCCTGGGGGTGGGCGACCACGTCGAAGGCGCTGGGGGAGTTGAGGAGGGTGGCGAGGTAGGCGCCCTCGGCGGTGGTGAGCTTGCCGACGTCCTTGCCGTAGTAGGCCTGGGCGGCGGCCTGGATGCCGTAGGCGTTGCGGCCGAAGTAACTGGTGTTCAGGTATCCCTCGAGGATGTAGTTCTTCGACTTCTCGCGACCGAGCTTGATCGCGATGAAGAACTCCTTCACCTTCCGCTTGATCGTCTGTTCCTGGCCCAGGTAGTAGTTCTTGACGTACTGCTGGGTGATGGTCGATCCGGACTGGGTGCCCTTGCCGGTGGCGGTGTTCCAGGCCGCGCGCAGCATCGCCGCGGGGTCCACCGCCCGCTCGGAGTGGAAGTCGCGGTCCTCGGCGGCCAGTACGGCCTCCTGGACCGTCAGGGGGATCTGGGAAAGCGGTACGTTGACGCGGTTGACCTCGCCGTCGCGGGCGAGCTGGGTGCCGTCGGTGTAGAGGTAGACGTTGGACTGCGCCGTGGCGGCCGCGTTGGCGGGCGGGATGTGGACCAGCAGGTAGCCGGCCACGAGGCCGCCGCAGACGAGCAGGGCGAGGAGCAGGAACGCGCACAGGACCATGCGCCAGGTCGGGAAGATGCGGCGCCAGCCGGTGCGCTTGCGCTTGGCCTTCTTCGCCGCCTTCGCCCGCTGTCTCTCCGCGCGTTCGGCCTCCTTCGCCTCCTTGGCGTTCCGGGGCGGGGCCGGCGCTCCGGAGGGCGGGCGCGCGTCGGCGCCCGGAGCCTGCTGCCCGTCGGGGGTGTCGGGATCGCGAGGCGTCCAGCCGGGTGGGGGTGACGGGTCGCTCATCTCCGGGACTCCTCGGCGCCGTACGAAATATCCACATCTGTACCTCATGCTGTCTACCCGATGGCCGCCGGTTCCGCTCCGGACGGGCGTAATTCGTTCGCGTGGATCGCCCCTCCGCACTAAGCTCGCGCGCTTTGGCCGACGTGGGGCCGACGTAGGTCCCGGGCAGCGCCTGGGTAGGGCCGATGTGGGAACGACGTGGGAACGACGCAGCAACGACCTGGGAAACGGAGGGACGAGGTGCGCCAGCCGGTGGTGGGGCGAGCCGGGCTCTACGGGGCGGTCGCGGCCGGGGGCTTTCGCCGGTACGCCACCTACGGGACGGCCACCGCGGCCGGGGTGTTCACCAACACCGTGTTCGGCTTCATCCTGGCCTACACCTACATCGCGCTCTGGGACGAGCGGCCCGGGCTCGGCGGCTACGACCAGTCCGAGGCCCTCACCTTCATGTGGGTCAGTCAGGCGCTGCTCGCCGCCGGGGCGCTGATCGGCGGAGGCTTCCAGGAGGAGTTCCAGGAACGCGTCCGTACGGGTGACATCGCCGTCGACCTGTACCGTCCGGCCGATCTCCAGACGTGGTGGCTCGCGGGTGATCTGGGTCGGGCGGGGTTTCAACTCCTGGGCCGCGGCGTAGTACCGCTGATCGTCGGCGGGCTCGCCTTCCAGCTGGCGCTGCCCACGGCTCCGCTGCGCTGGCTGCTCTTCCTCGTCTCCGTGTTCCTCGGGCTGGTGGTGAGCTTCGCGCTGCGCTACCTGCTGGGGCTGGCGGCCTTCTGGCTGATGGACGGGGCCGGGATCAACATGATGGCCACGGTCGTCTCCATCTTCTTCTCCGGGATGCTGCTGCCGCTGACCGTGTTCCCGGGCGGCTTCGGGGAGTTCGTCCGCCTGCTGCCCTGGGCGGCGATGCTCCAGGTGCCGGTGGACGTGCTCCTCGGCGGGGGAAGCGGGGGAAGCGGGGGCGGGGCCGCGCGTACCGCGGGGTGGCTGGGCTTCCAGGCCGCGTGGGCCGTGGTGCTGCTCGGGCTCGGGCGGCTGCTGCAGGCGGCCGCGACGCGGAAGGTGGTGGTCCAGGGTGGCTGAGCGGGTGGCGGAGGACGGGCTCGGGAGGGCTGAGTCGGCAGGCGTGGCGGGGGCGGAGCCTGGCGCGGCGGGCTCGGCGTCCGGTGGGGCGGGAGCGGAGTCCGGTGGCGCGGGGGCGGAGTCCGGGCTCCTCGTCCCGCGGCGCAGCCGGGTCCTGGAAGGGCTGCGCGGCTACGGGCTGATCGCCGCGATGTGGATCCGGTCGACGATGACGTACCGCACGTCCTTCTTCCTCTCCACCTTCGGCAACGCGGCCATCACCCTTCTGGACTTCGTCGCGATCATGATCATGTTCTCGCACGTGGACGAGCTCGGCGGCTTCACGCTGCCCGAGATCGCCCTGCTCTACGGGTCCTGCTCGGCCTCCCTGGGCCTGGCCGACCTGCTGCTCGGCAACACCGACCGGATCGGCACCCGGATCCGCGACGGCTCCCTCGACACCATGCTGGTCCGCCCGGTCCCGGTCCTCGCCCAGGTGGCGGCCGACCGGTTCGCCCTGCGCCGGCTGGGGCGGATCGCGCAGGGGCTCGTGGTGCTGGGCTGGGCCGTCTCGGAGCTGGACCAGGTGGACTGGACGGTCGGGAAGGCCCTGATGCTGCCCGTGATGATCACCGCCGGGGCGGCGATCTTCGGCGCGGTGATGGTGGGCGGCGCGGCCTTCCAGTTCCTCGCCGGGGACGCCGCGGAGGTGCAGAACAGCTTCACGTACGGAGGCTGCACCATGCTCCAGTACCCGCCGACCGTCTTCGCGAAGGACCTGCTGCGCGGGGTCACCTTCATCGTGCCGCTCGCCTTCGTCAACTGGCTGCCCGCCCTGTACGTGCTGGGCCGGCCCGATCCGCTGGGGCTGCCGGGGTGGGTGGCGTACGCGAGCCCGCTCGTGGCCTTCGTGGTGTTCCTCCCCGCGTCGCTGGCCTGGCGCGCGGGGGTCCGTTCGTACCGCAGTACGGGGAGCTAGCCGTGTCGGATGCACTGAATTCGGATGCCCTGATCTCTCTGCACGAGGTCGAGAAGGTCTTCGACGTGCGGCGCCGGGTGGGCCTGGTGCGCCGGGAGAAGAAGCAGGTCAGGGCCGTGGACGGGATCAGCTTCGAGGTGGCCCGGGGCGAGGTGGTCGGCTACATCGGGCCCAACGGCGCCGGCAAGTCGACCACCATCAAGATGCTGACCGGCATCCTCACCCCGAGCGGCGGCCGGCTGCGGGTCGCCGGCATCGACCCGGCGCGGGAGCGGATGCGCCTCGCGCACCGGATCGGGGTGGTGTTCGGGCAGCGCACGACGCTGTGGTGGGACCTCCCGCTGAAGGACTCGTACGCCCTGATGCGGCGGATGTACCGGATCCCGGCGGCGCGGTTCGCGGAGAACATGGAGCGCTGCGTGGACCGGCTCGACCTCGCCGAGCTGCTCGACGTACCCGTACGGCAGCTGTCGCTGGGGCAGCGGATGCGCGGGGACATCGCGGCGGCGCTGCTGCACGACCCCGACGTGCTGTACCTGGACGAGCCGACCATCGGGCTGGACGTGGTGAGCAAGGCGAGCGTACGGGGCTTCCTGCGGCAGCTGAACGAGGAGCTCGGCACCACGGTGCTGCTG
Source organism: Streptomyces sp. NPDC104226 (assembly GCF_055584085.1). Lineage (NCBI taxonomy): Bacteria > Bacillati > Actinomycetota > Actinomycetes > Kitasatosporales > Streptomycetaceae > Streptomyces > Streptomyces sp. NPDC104226. Next base: position 469,081 of record NZ_JBVJMS010000006.1, on the reverse strand, counting down.
ACCACGCACGACCTCCAGGACATCGAGCAGCTGTGCGAGCGGGTGATGGTGATCGACCACGGGCGGCTGGTCTACGACGGCTCGCTGGGCGGGCTGCACACGGCGGGCGCCGAGGACGGTGCGGCGGTGAGCGAGCGGACGCTGGTGGTGGACCTGGAGCGGGAGCTCCCGCCGATCGAGGTGGCGGGGGCGCGGGTGGTGAAGGTGGAGGGGGCCCGGCAGTGGCTGGCGTTCCCGGCGCGGGCATCGGCGGCTCCGCTGGTGGCGGCGGTGGCCGCGGAGTACCCGCTGCTGGACCTGTCGGTGCGGGAGCCGGACATCGAGGACGTGATCGCGCGGATGTACGCGGGGCGGGGATAAATCAGGGACAACCCTGACCAGGAGGGGGGTTCGGGCCGTACCGCTCTCCGGGGTGACTGCATAGGCTGGTCCGCATGAGTGATGAGCGGTCCGAGACGCCGCGGCCCGAGCAGCCCTTGCCCGAGAAGCCGTTGCCCGAGAAGCCGTTGCTGCCGGAGCTGAGGGCTTCGGACGCCGACCGGGAGCGGGTGGTGGACCGGCTGCGGGACGCCGTCGCCGAGGGCCGGCTCGACATGGACGAGTTCGAGGAGCGGCTGGACGCGGCCTACCGGTCCCGTACGTACGCCGAGCTCGAACCGCTGACGCGGGATCTGCCCGCGCCCGGCGCGACGGCCCCGATCGCGTCCGCCCCGGTCGGGCTGACCAAGGCGGCGGTACCGGCCGGGTCGGAAGCCTCCTGGCCGTCCCGGATCGTGGGCGGCGGAGGAGCGGCGGGCGGTCCGGCCATGGCCGTGGCGGTCATGTCGGGCTTCCAGCGCAAGGGCAACTGGACCGTGCCCGCCCGGTTCCACGCGGTGGCGTTCTGGGGCGGCGGTGACATCGACCTGCGCGAGGCGAACTTCGCGGAGCGGGAGGTCGTGATCAACTGCGTCGCCATCATGGGCGGCATCCAGATCACCGTGCCGCCGGGCGTCGAGGTCGACGTGCGCGGCATCGGCGTGATGGGCGGCTTCGACCAGCGCGACAGCCCCGGCCCGGTGGAGCCGGGGGCTCCGCGGGTGGTCGTGACGGGCCTCGCCTTCTGGGGCGGGGTCGAGGTGAAGGTGAAGGCGCCGAAGCAGCGGGCGGTCGCGAAGCAGAAGCCGCGCAAGGAGCTGTAGGGGAGGGGAGCTGTAGGAGAGCTCACAGAAGGGGGCGCGTACGGCGCGCCGGGAACTCCCCGGGCGCCCCGGGAGTCGGATGCTATGCGGACGAAACCGTCGCCCGGGGGAAGGCAGGAGCACGTGGAGCAGGGCAGCACGACCACGACGGCGGCTAAGGCCACGGCTACGGCCACGACGGCTACGGCTACGGCACGGGGCGGCTTCGTGTTCAGCGAGGCCGACGAGGATCGCCGGCGCGGCGTCCGCCGCATGAAGCGGACCGCGACCGGCCTGCTGATCCTGGTCGCGCTGATCTACGTGGCGGCGAAGTGGGCGGAGCACGCGGGCGCGGGCGGCTGGGCCGGGTACGTCGCGGCTGGCGCCGAGGCGGGCATGGTCGGCGCGCTCGCGGACTGGTTCGCGGTCACCGCCCTCTTCCGGCGGCCGCTCGGCCTGCCCATCCCGCACACCGCGATCATCCCGACGAAGAAGGACCAGCTCGGGGTCTCCCTCGGGGAGTTCGTGGGCGAGAACTTCCTCTCCGCCGACGTGGTCCGTACGAGGCTGCACGCCCTCGGCATCGGCGGCCGGCTCGGCGCCTGGCTGGCCGAGCCCGCGCACGCCGACCGGGTCACGGCGGAGCTGGCCACGGCCCTGCGCGGCGCGCTGACGGTCCTGCGGGACTCCGATGTACAGGCCGTCGTGGGCGAGGCGATCACCCGGCGGGCCGAGAGCGCGGAAATCGCGCCGGGCATCGGCAAGACCCTCCAGAAGGTCGTCGCGGACGGCGGCCACCGCCGGGTCGTGGACCTGGTGTGCGCGCGTGCGTACGACTGGCTGGTCACCCACGCCGACTCGGTGGAGGCGGCGGTACAGGGCGGGGCGCCCGGCTGGACGCCGAGGTTCGTGGACCGCAAGATCGGCGACCGCGTCTACAAGGAACTGCTCCGCTTCGTCCAGGAGATGCGGGACATGCCGGAGCACCCGGCGCGCGGTGCGGTGGACCGCTTCCTCGCGGACTTCGCCGCGGACCTCCAGTCGGACACGGAGACGCGGGCGCGGGTCGAGCGCCTGAAGGCGGAGATCCTGCAGCGCGAGGAGATCCAGGACGTGATCGCCTCCACCTGGACGGCGGTCCGCTCGATGATCATCTCGGCGGCGGAGGACGAGCGGAGCGCGCTGCGCCTGCGGGTCCGTTCCTCGCTGATGTCCCTGGGCGCCCGGCTGGCCACGGACGGCCGCCTCCAGGCCAAGGTGGAGGGCTGGATCGAGGGCGCGGTGGTCTACGTGGTCACCACGTACCGCGCGGAGATCACCTCCCTCATCACGGACACGGTGGCGGGCTGGGACGCGGAACACACCTCGCGCAAGATCGAGGCCCACATCGGCCGCGACCTCCAGTTCATCCGCATCAACGGCACGGTGGTCGGAGCTTTGGCGGGGCTGCTGATCTACACGGTGTCGCAGGCGTTCGGGGCGTAGGGGCGGGGCGGCCTCTGGGGGCCGCGGGGTACTCCCCGCGGTCAGCGGCGCCGGCGCCGGGCGAGGTGCACGACCACGTCGGCGACGATCTCGACGCGGGCCGGCAGGACCCGCGCGATCCGGCGCAGTACCTGGTCCCGCTCCACGGCCGGCAGTACGGCATAGGCCGAGACGGTCGAGAGGTAGCCCAGGTACTCGTCGCCGCTCATCGTCAGCCGGCGGTCGATCACGGCCTGCCGTACATCGGTGAACCAGGCGGAGGCGGCCCGCCGGAGCTCCGTCCCCGGCCACTGCATGGCGTGCTCGGGTGGTGTCCCGTCCGGGGACGGGACCTCGTCGCTGTCCAAGAAGGGCGCCCGTGCCGCGCGAACGGCCTCCCTCACGGCCGGGTCGGCCGGCTGCACCTGCCCGCCCGCCGAGGCGAACACGCCCCCGGGCTCCACCAGGGACGCCACCCGCGCCCACCGGCCCTCCGGGTCGGTCCAGTGCAGCGCCGCCACCGCGAAGACCAGCCCGTACCGGCGGTGGGCCGTGCGCAGGGCCGGGTCCAGGTCCGGATCCGGGTCTGACTCCAGGTCCGGGTCCGGATTCAGGTCCTCCAGGGAGGCCCGTACCGCCGTGACGTTCGACGGTACGTGCCTGCGCAGCTCGGCGAGCATGGCCCCGTCCGGCTCGGTGGCGGTGACCGCGACCCCGCGTACGGCGAACAGGCGGGTCGCCTTGCCGGTCCCGGCCCCGATCTCGAGGGCGCTCCGCACCGGACCGCCCGCGTACTCCCGCACGAGTTCGAACAGCTCCACGGGACACCCCGGCCGGAATCGCTCGTACGCCGCCGCCCTGTCTCCGAAGCTCAGCGCGCGACGGGGTTCAGCCCCGGTCGGCAACGGCCCAGGACGCGGCGGCGACCACGGCCGCGGCGCCGACGACGGCCGGCCAGGCGCCGACCTTCTTCGCCAGCGGGTGCGCACCGGCGAACCCGGCGAGGTACAGCGCCCCGAGTCCGGCGGCGGCGGGGGCGCCGCCGCGCTTGTGCCATTCCCGACCGGCGACGATGCCCGCGGCGCCGAGCACGACACCGCCGAGCGGCCGCTTCTTGGTCCACCGCGCGACGGCGTAACCGCCGACCAGACCGGCGGCCGCCACTGCAGAGCTCGGTACCCGTGCCATGCTGTCCAACTCCCTCAACTCATCGGTTCATCGGTTCATGTGCGCACACCTACTCGCCCCCCACGCTAACGCGCCCTCTTGACCACCCGTCGGGCGCCCGCCGCGCCCAGCACCAGTACGGCCCCGCCGATCACCGGCTCCGGCACCGCGTCCCGCACACCGCGCGGCAGCACCGCCACCACGCCCAACACGAGCAGGAACGCGAGCCCGGCCCGGCCTGCGGCTCGAAGCAGTCTGTCCACGTGCTGCTCAACGCGGCCGCCGGGCCGCCCGACACGGACCGTGCGGAGGGGATTTGTCGCACACTCGCCGGATCCGTGCGATGTCTGCTCAGGGAACCGGATGGGCATAAATTCAATCTCCCACCCAAAGGGGCAAACCACCTCGCCCCCTCCCGCCCCACCCACCCCATCCCCACCCCCCCATCCCACACCTGGAGCCAGGACATCGTGATCTGCTACGGACAGGCCGTCCTCGACCTCGCGGACGAACTGGTCGACGCCTACGCCGACGTCTTCTCCGCCCCGCCGTGGAACGAAGACGAAGAAACCATTCGCCAGTTCGCCGCCCGCCTCCCGGCCGACGCCCGACGCCGTGGCTTCCGTACGGCCCTGGCCCAGTCCGCCGCCGGCATCGACGGCTTCGCCACGGGCTGGATCACCCCCGCGGCCTTCCCGCGAGACCGCGCGTACGCCCAGGTCGCGGCGCAGCTCGGCCCGGCCCGGGTGAAGGAACTCCTCACCGGGGCGCTGGAGATAGACGAGCTCGCCGTACGCCCCTACGCCCGCGGCCGCGGCACCGCCCGGGACCTCCTCACGGAGATCACCACCGACGCCCCGGACCGCCGCGCCTGGCTCCTGACCAGCCGCCTGGCCAGGAACACGGTGGCCACGTACCGCCGCCTGGGCTGGCACGAGGTCACCCCCCTCCCCGGCACGCAGACGGGCGTCATCGTCTTCCTGTCCCCGCACCACCCGAACCGGGCGGCGTAGCCCCGGGACGACCCCGCCGAGAGACGAGGACGGCCACCTCCGCTTTCCGCCTCGCACTTCGGCGGCATGCGGGGCACACCCCGCCCGCCCCACGGGCTGAACCGGGGAGGCCTGAGGCGCGGACGCGAGCATCCGGCTCCCCCTGCACCGAAGAGCAGTGCACGGCACACGACGGCACACCACGGTGCGCCCGATCGCAACTCCGAAAGATCGCCCAGCGGGGCATTCGGCCCGCTCGCACGGGGCATACCGCGCCCATGAAGCCCACACAAAGCACCACACGCCCCACCAAGGGCACCACACGCCCCACCCACACCCCGTCCCCACCGAACCCGACCCGCTCCAGGCCCACCACCCGCACGACGACCTCGACCACGCGAGCCGCTCCTCCTCCCCCCGCGGCCCGGCGCCAGCTCAACCTCGCCACGCGCCACCAACTCACCACCACCGCCGGCGTCCCACCCGGCACGATCACCTCGCGCACCCGCCCCGGCGGCCCCTGGCAACGCCTGTTGCCCCGCGTCTACCTCCTCCAGACCGGCCCCCCGGACCACCGCCAGCGCGCCCTGGCCGCCGTCCTCTACGCCGCCGAGCCCGGCTCCGACCCGCTCTCCGGCGACACCGCGGCCCTCACCGGCGGCGCGGCCCTCGCCCTGCTCGGGATCCGCGAAGCCCCGTACACCCCGGCCGACGTCCTGATCCGCGCCCCGCGCAAGCTCACCGCTTCACCGGACGTACGCCCGTACCCCACCACCCGCTGGCCCCGCACCATCACGGTCTCCGGCATCCCGAGCACCCGCCCGGTCCGCGCGGCCGCGGACTTCGCGGCCCGGACCGACCAGCCGGCGGACCGGATCCGCTCGATCCTGGCCCAGGTCGTCCAGTCAGGCTGGTGCCACCCCCAGGACCTGCACACCGAACTCCGCGCCGCCCGCCTCCTGACCCGCCCCGCGATCCGCGAGGCGGCGGCGGAACTGGTGGCCGGCGTCCGCTCGTTCGCCGAGGCCCAGGCCCGCGACGTCCTCTCCACCACGGACCTGCCGACCCCCCTGTGGAACGCCCGCCTCCACGCCCCGGACGGCACGTTCCTGGCGAGCCCGGACGCCTACTGGCCCGACGAGGGCGTGGCCCTGGAGATCGACTCGGCGGAGTACCACTACACCCGCGACTCCTGGCACGCCACCCTCCACCGCCGCCTCCGCCTGGAGTCCCACGGCATCCTGGTGGTCAGCGCGACCCCATCGATGATCAGAGACACCCCCACGGAGGTCATCACAGCCCTCCGCACCCTCCTCACCCTGACCACCCCCCGCCCCACCCCACCCACAGCCCTGGCCCGCGGGCATGTCCAGCTGCTACTTCCCCTGGGCTAGTCGGGAGCCAACGACAGCCGGTGTGCCATCGACGGGGGGTATGGAGGTTGCATGCATCGGTCTGTGTCGCTGTGCTCCGGAACAGGCACGACGTGGCGCGTCCGGAGGTCGCGGCGTGAGAATGGCGGTGTGAAGCCCTTGGAGACGACACCTGACGTACGTGTTCGGATGAGCCGACAGAAGAGCCGGAACACCCAGGTGGAGGTCGCGCTACGACGGTCCCTCCATGCGGTGGGACTGCGGTACCGCGTGCATCGGCGCCCGGTAAAGGGGGTGCGTCGGGAAGCCGACATCGTCTTCGGCCCGTCGCGCGTCGCGGTCTTCGTCGATGGTTGCTTCTGGCACGGTTGCCCGGAGCACGCGACGTGGCCGAAGAGGAACGCGGAGTTCTGGCGATCGAAGATCGAGGGCAATCGAGCGCGGGACGTCGACACAGACGCCAGATTGGCGGCAGCCGGGTGGCTGTCCGTTCGAGTGTGGGAGCACGAGAGGATCGAGGATGCCGCTTCCCGGGTTGGCGAGATCGTGCGGAGCCGTCGGGTAGCGGCCTGACACCAGTCGTGCTCGGCAGGTGGGGCGGACGCCGTCTGTCGTCATGGTGTCCGCCCGAGGAGCTGTCAGGGCCGCCGGAATAGCGGGTGCTTCACCCGAGGAGGTCTCGATGAGCATGGCTCGATCCAGGAAGCTGTTGTTCGTCTCGCAGCTGTCCTAAGGGAGCAGCGGGCAGGCGTGGCAGGCAGCCAGGTTGATGCTGTCAGCGCCGCGGGCTTCGGATTCCATGCGCAGGTGATCGCTGGGACACCGGCTCGGTCGGTACAACACCGAGCGGAGGGTGTGTGCCGGGGGGACGAGGGGGGATGGTCGACGCGGAGGCCCCGCGATCTCGCAGCCGGGTCTCTGGGGGCCTGGCGCCGAGCCGACGGATGACGCAGGGGCCTGGTGGTCGGTCAGCAGGGTCGACGGGCCCTTGCCGGTGAGGTCCAGGACGCTTTCCAGGCCTGCGTGTCGGGCATCAACACCACAGCACCTCTCTGTACGGCCGAACCGCCGACGTTGCCGCAGCGCGGCCCCCCAGGTGGTGCCTCTGCCTCGCTCGCATCGATGATGGTGACGGGAAGGGTGAGCCTGTCGTGTGCAGAACGTGCCAACGTGACGATGCCTGGTCGGCCTGTGCTGCCCACTCCATGGAGCCGGACCATCCGTGAAGGCATAAATCCTGTCGTCTCTGAATGCCGCAAGAATGCCCCGCTTGCGATCTTGCGGTACTCGGTAGCCAGCCGTGTTGATCACGAACTACACGTGGCGGTAACCCATACCGGATAGGGACATGTGAGGCGAGTAGGCGGGTTCGCGCTCTGTGCGCGAAGCCGCCTTGGAGTTTGTCTATCTATCGCCCATTGCCATGGCACTCCCCGTAAGGTCGGCCCGACGTGCACCAGCACAGGGTCGTTGGGGTGGGGGGCCAGGGGGTGGCTTTGCCTCGGGCGGCCAGGGTGGTGGCGTATTCCGCCAGGAGGGACGGGGAGGACGGGGAGGTTTTCTCCGAGGCTGCGAAGGCTTCGTATGACGGGACGCTGGCCGTGACGATGCCGAGGTTCGTGGTGCCCGAGGCGGTCAGGGTGCGGAGGCTGGATTCCACCTGGGCCAGGTGGGCGTCGTGGGAGGGGTACTCCGCCGCGAGGGTGGGGTACGACGTCAGGAGCTCTGCCAGTTCGCGGGCCGGCCAGTGGAGGATGGCCACCGGGAAGGGGCGGGAGAGGGCGGCGCGGCGGTCGCCGAGTTCGGCGCGCAGGCGGGCGATCTCGGCGCGGAGTTCGGCGGGGTCGTCGGAGCCGAGGGCCCAGATGCGCTTGGGGTCGTGGAGTTCGTCCAGCGGGATCGGGCCGATGTGGCGGGTGTCCGCGACCATGTCCCAGTCGTCGTGGGGGAGTCCGAGGAGGCGGCGCACGCGGTGGCGGCCCGTGAGGAGCGCGGTCGTGGCCGGGGTGAGGGGGGTGTTGTCCGGGGCCAGGAGGGTGGCGGCCTCGGTGAAGCACTCGTGGGAGGCCTCGAGTTCGTCGTGGGCTTCGAGGGCCTCGGCGATGACCTCCCAGGGGGCGGGGTCCGAAGGGGCCGCCGCGCGGATGCCCTGGATGAGGGCGCGGGCCTCGGGCTCGTGGCCGTACTCCCAGAGGTTGGCCGCCTGGAGGGCCTTGATGAGGGAGGGGTCGTCCGTGGTGTCCGCGGCCAGGAGTTGGTCGTAGAGGGCGCTCGCCCGCTCGCGTTCGTCGGCCAGTTCGAGGTGGGCCGCGGCCTGGAGGAGCAACGGCTCCTGGTCCTCGGGGTAGCGGGTCGCCGTGCGGATGAGGCGCTCGGCTTCGGCGATGTGCTCGGCAGGCGTGTCGGGGCGCATGGTTTGCAGCGTACTGCTGCTGGTCAGTTGAGGGGGCAGGACTTAGGGTGCCGCCCGTGCGAGATCGCGTGCGGGTCGTGGTGCAGGGGAAGGGTCGGCGGGCCTGGCATGCGCGCCGGGTCGGTCTCGCGGGGGCGTTGTGGGCTGCCGGTGAACTGGCCGTCACCGTGGGCGTGGTGGTGATGTTGCTGGTGGTGCACCAGGTGTGGTGGACCAACCGGCAGGCGCTGAACGCCGCCCACGAGGTGGTGAGGGAGCTGGAGGAGGGGGCATGGGCCCCCGCGCCCGAGGAGGGTGCGGAGGAGGATCCGGCTGCCGGTCTCGAGGTCGCGCCGTCCGAGGCGCCGGACGGCGGCGGGTCCTCGGGGGGTGCGCCCGCCGGGAACTCCGGTCCGCGCGCCGCCAAGCCGCCGCCGCGGGAGTCCGCGTACGGCATCCTGCGCATTCCGCGCCTCGGCGTCGCCGTGCCCGTCGCGCAGGGCGTGGACAAGCGGTCCGTGCTGGACAAGGGGTACGCCGGGCACTACGCGGGGACCGCGCAGCCCGGGGCAGAGGGGAACTTCGCGCTCGCAGGGCACCGCAACACGCACGGGGAGCCCTTCCGTTACATCAACCGGCTCAGGGCCGGGGACGAGCTGATCGTGGACGTGCGCGGAAAGCGGTACGTGTACCTGGTCGGGCAGACGCTGGCGGAGACGACCGAGCGCGACACCGGGGTGATCGCGCCCGTCCCGCGCAGCATCGTGACGCCGGGGGCCGGGTACAGCGAGCCCGGCGCGTACATCACGCTGACCACCTGCACGCCCGAGTACAGCTCCAAGTACCGGCTCGTGGTGTGGGGGATCCTCAAGCGTTGACGCGTGACCGGCCCGTAGGGTGGGGCGGTGCGTCAGAAATGGGTGAAACGTCCGCAGTTGGCGTGGCTTGCCGTGCCGTTCGTGCTGTTCGTCGGTGCGCTGCCGTTCGCGAACCGGGTGGAGCCGGCGCTGGGCGGCGTACCGTTCCTGCTCCTCTGGTTCATCGGGGCGACCCTGCTGACCCCGCTCGCGGTCTGGCTGACCTGGCGCGGTGATCACCGATGAGCCAGGCGGCCGTCGCGACCACCGTCTTCGGCGTGTTCATGGTGGCCACCGTCGCGCTCGGGCTGCTCGCGGTGCGCGGGCGCGGCGGGGGCGGCGGCGGGCTCGCCGAGTGGTCGGTGGGCGGGCGCTCGCTCGGCACCGTGTTCATCTGGGTCCTGATGGCGGGCGAGGGGTACACGAGCTTCAGCTACCTCGGCGCGACCGGCTGGGGCTACAACTACGGCGCCCCGGTGATGTACGTGGTCGCGTACATGTCCTGCGGCTACGCGGTCGGGTACGTCGTCGGGCCCGTGCTGTGGGACTACGCGCGGCGCCACGGCCTCGTCGGCATCACCGACATGGTGAGCCACCGCTACGGGCGCCCCTGGCTCGGCGCCGCGGTCGCGGTCCTCGCGACCGTCTTCCTGCTCCCCTACATCCAGCTCCAGATCACCGGAATGGGCGTGGTGGTCTCGACGGTCACCTACGGGGCGGTCTCCCTGGAATGGGCCTACTTCATCGCCTTCGCCGTCACCACCGGCTTCGTCGTGGTGAGCGGGCTGCGCGGCAGCGCGTGGGTGTCCGTGCTGAAGGACGTGCTGGTCATCGGCACCCTCGGGTTCCTCGCCGTCTACGTCCCCCTGCACTACTTCGGCGGCTACGGAGAACTCTTCGAGCGGCTCACCGCCGAACGCCCGCAGTGGCTCACGCTCCCCGGCGCCGGGAGCGGCGAGGGCGGCCGGGGCGAGCTGGGGGTGGGGTGGTTCGCCTCGACCACCGTGCTGAACGCGCTGACCGTCGTCATCTTCCCGACCACCGTGGCCGGGTACCTGGGCGCACGCAGCGCCGACGCGCTGCGCCGCAACGCCATCCTGCTGCCCGCGTACAACGTGCTGCTCTTCGTGCCGATGCTGCTGGGCATGGCGGCGCTGTTCGTCGTCCCGGGGCTGGCCGGCGCCGAGTCCAACCTCGCGCTGTTCAAGCTGGTCGTGGACTCGCTGCCGGCGTGGGCCGTGGGGGTGATCGGGGTGGCGGCGGCGCTGTCGTCGATCGTGCCGATGGCGGTGTTCATGCTGGTCATCGGCACGATGTGGGGGCGCAGCGTGCTCTCGCTGCTGCCGCGCTGGAGCTCGGGCGAGCGGCAGAAGCTCGCCTCGCAGGTGGTCGTGGTGGCGGCCGGGACGATCGCGCTGGTGATGACGTACACGGCGCCGAACACGCTGGTCAGGCTCTCGCTCGTGTCCTACGAGGGCATGGCGCAACTGGTGCCGATGCTGCTGTTGGGGCTGGTGTGGCGCAAGTTCACGACGGCGGCCGCGGTGAGCGGGCTGGCGGCGGGGGTCGCGGTGGTCTGCGGGCTGGTCTTCACGGGCCACGACCCGGTGTGGGGCGTGAACGCGGGCATGGTCGCCCTCGCGGTGAACCTGGCGGTCGCGCTGACGGTGACCTGGCTCGGCCCGCGGGAGAGGGCGGCGGGCGGGGGACCGGACCCCCGGCCGGACGAGGAGGTGCTGGCGCGAGATCCGCTGCCCGGGGACGGGGACGAAAACGGGATCCCGTCCGTTGTCAGTGCGCGAGGCTAGTATCGATCGCGAGTACGAGTACGAGTACGGGGCAGCGCGAGTGGCGGGTCTCTTACGGGAGTTCGCGCGCGGGAGCGGCGGGAGGGGGCGGTTCGCATGGCAGAGCACAGCGGGCTTCGCCCTGTGCGGTTCCGGTTCGCGGCGCCGTCCGCGCGACTGCTGGCGCTGCTGGCCTCGCTCCTGGTGCTCGGAGGCTTCCTCGGGCTGTTCGCCGGTGAGGGCGGGCTCGGCGCGGTCGTGGTGGTCCTCGCGGCGACCTTCGCCGTGGGTGCCTCGGTGCTGGCCGCCCGGCTGGTCCGGCCGGTGCCGCCCCATCGCATACGTACCGCGATCCGTGATCGCGAGCAGCGCACGGCGTTCCTGCCGCAGCGCGATCCCGACGCTTCGGGCCGGTCGCGGCCCAGGGCGCCCGGCCGTGCCCTTCCGACGGCCGCGTAGGGGCGCGCAGCTCCTTCTTCGTTCCGATCGCTTCTGATCGCCACACCTTGCCGCCCCTCGCGGGTCGTCACGCCGAAACGCATCTCTTTCGACGTTCGACGAATCCCTTCGGAGGGCCCACGTGTCCGTTTTCATCGATCTTGTTGCTCTGCTGGGCCGGCTCCTGGAGCCGGTGCTGGCCGAGTCCGCGACCGCTGCCGCGATCGTGCTGTTCACCGTGCTCGTGCGGCTCGCGCTGCACCCCCTGAGCCGGGCCGCCTTCCGCGGGGCGACCCCGGTGGCGGGGATCCTGCCGGTGCTGCTCCAACTGCCGGTGTTCTTCCTGATGTACCGGGCGTTCTCCTCGGCGGAGATCGGCGGGGCCGCCAACGAGCTGCTTGGCCACCGGCTGTTCGCCGCGCCGCTCGGGGACCGGTGGGGTGAGGCGCTCGGGGAGGGCGGCCTCTTCGGCGAGCGGGGGCTCGTGTTCCTCGGACTGTTCGCGGCCGTCGCGCTGGTGGCCGCGTGGAGCGCGGCACGCGGACGCAAGGCGGCGGCGCTTGCGGCTGCCGCCGGGGGAGTCGCGGGCACGGCCGGTGGAGCCGAGGCGGGCGGGGCGAAGGCCGGTGGGGGCAAGGCGGGCGGGGGAAAGGCCGGCGGGGGCAAGGCCGGCGGGGCCAAAGCCGGCGGAGCGAAGGTGGGCGGTGCCGCGGCTGGCCGTGCCAAGGCCAGCGGTGCCACAGCCGGCCGTGCCAAGGCCAGTGGCGCCAAGGCCAGCGGTACTAAGGCCGGTGGCGGGAAGGGGGCGGCGGCCGGGGCTGCCGTTGCCTTGAGTGCCGAGCAGCAGGAGTTCATGCGCAAGGTGGGCGGCGTACTGCCCCTGCTGTCCTTCGGGACGCTGATCACGGCCGCCCTGGTGCCGCTGGCGGCCGGGCTGTACCTGGTCACGACCACCGCGTGGTCGGTGGCCGAGCGCGTCTGGCTCCAGTACCGGAAGGACCGGGCGGAGCGGAAGGACCGTGAGGACCGCGCGGGCCGTGAGGGCCGTGAGGCGCGTACGGAGGGGGCGATCAGCGGAGCCGCGCGTTCCGCCATGTGAACAGGGTCTTGCGGATGAGGCCGACATCTTGGAGGATCGACCAATCCTCCGATGGCCGCAACCCATCGTCCGGCCCGGGGCATGCCCATGGGCCGACCACCCTCGACCACGGGAGAATGCCCATGAAGCTGCTGCGTGTAGGACCCGTCGGGTCGGAGCGCCCCGCGCTGCTCGACCAGGACGGGACCCTGCGGGACCTGTCCGGCCTGATCACGGATGTGGACGGCACCCTGCTCGCCGACGACTCCGTGCTGTCCCGAGTACGGGACGCGGCCGGATCCGGCGAGCTCCCGGTGCTGGACGCCGAGGGTCTGCGGATCGGGTCCGCCGTCGGCCGCATAGGCAAGGTCGTGGGCATCGGCCTGAACTACCACGGGCACGCGGCCGAGGTGGGCGCCGAGGCGCCGGCCGAGCCGATCATCTTCCTCAAGGCCCCGGACACCGTGGTCGGCCCCGACGACACCGTGCTGATCCCGCGCACCAGCGTCAAGACCGACTGGGAAGCCGAGCTCGGCATCGTCATCGGCGCCACCGCCCGCTACCTGGCCTCCCCCGAGGAGGGCCTCGCGCACGTCGGCGGGTACGTGCTGGTCAACGACGTGACCGAGCGCGCCTTCCAGAACGAGCGCGGCGGCACCTGGGACAAGGGCAAGAACTGCGAGACCTTCACCCCGCTCGGCCCCTGGCTGGTCACCGCGGACGAGATCCCGGACCCGCAGGTGCTGGACGTCAAGCTGTGGGTCAACGGTGAGCTCAAGCAGGACGGCCACACGTCCGACCAGATCTTCCCGGTCGGCGAGGTCGTGCGGTACGTGAGCCAGTTCATGACCCTGCACCCGGGTGACGTCATCATCACCGGCACCCCGGCCGGTGTGGCCGCGGGCCAGCCGGAGCCGAAGCCGTTCCTGCGGGCGGGCGACGTGGTGGAGCTGGAGATCGACGGGCTCGGCCGCCAGCGCCAGGAGTTCAAGGACGCGTAGCCGGTCCCCGCGGGTCGACCCCGCGGATCGGTACGAAAGGGGCGGTGCCGTCGTCGACGGCACCGCCCCTTTCCGGTATGCCTGTGTGCCGTTCGGCCGTCAGCCGTCAGCCGCCGGACGGCATCCGGCGGCGCCGGTTGACGAGCACGAGCCCCGCGCCCGCGGCGAGCGCCGTGGCGGCCCCGCCGGCGATCCAGCCGTTCTCGGCGCCCGCGCCCGTGCTGGCGAGATTCCCGGTGGTGCCGCCCGCCGGGGTCGGCTGGTTGCCGGTTCCGGCAGGGGTCACCGTGCCGTTCCCCGAACCCTCGCCGCCGGTGCCCGAGCCGGAGCCCTCGCCCTTGTCCTCGCCCTTGTCGTCGTCCGGCTTCGCGGCCTCCTCGGCCGTCTTGTCCTTCTCCCGTGCCACGTGCTGGCCGGTCTTGAGGAACTCGACGCGATCCTCGGGCGTGCCGTTCAGCGCGGCCCGGGCGGCCTTCACCACCTCGGGGCCGCCCACGCTCGCGATCTGGGCGATGAGGACCCGGTTGTCGTTGTCGCGGTGCACGTGCTGTGTGGTCGTGACGAACTCCCGCAGCTGCGCGGGGGTCGGGTCGCTGCCGAGGAACTTCTGGATGGCCTCGGTCAGGCCCGGTCCCGCGTCCTTGAGCATCCGCAGGATCTCGACCCTGTCGTCGTCCGCGCGGATCGCGTGCTGCTCCGTCGCGACGAACGCGCGGATCTCCTCCCGGGTCCCGTGGTTGAGCAGGTAGTTGACCCGCTCGGTGATGCCCTTGCCGGCGCCGGTCAGCATCCGCAGCATCTCGAACGTGTCGTCCTCCAGGCGGGCCACGTGCTGCCCGTTCTTCAGGAACTCCGTGAGCGCTTCCTGCGTACCGATCCTGAGGGCCTTCTCGGCCTCGCGCCGTACGGCGCGACCTCCGGTGCTCAGGATCTGGGTGACCTTCACATCGTCGTCGATGAGCTGCTGCTGGGCCCAGACGACCTCCAGGAAGTGCCGCATGTCCGCGGCCGTTCCCTTGAGCGCCTTCTCGGCCGCCGCGCGCACGCCGGGACCGGACGCGGGATCCGCCAGGATCGCCTCGATCTTCTTCCGGTCCTTCGCTTCCTGTGCGTCCTCCTCCTGTGCGTCCTCCTCCTGCGAGCCGCTCCCGGCCTCCGACGGCGCGCCCTGATCCGGTGCAGAAGGTGCCGGGGGAGCGGAGGGTGACGCGGCGTCGGCAGCGAAGGCGGGGGAGGAGAACAGGACGGCCGGGGCCATTGCGGCGGCGGCGACGGCCGACGCGAGATGGGGGAGCTTCACAGGGGCACCACTCTTCGCAGATGTAACGATCTTTAACTTATGCAAATGTCAGATCGCGCCTCTGCCGCAAGAGGCCCGTTCTCGTTGCGGATTGGGTGCGATGGATCACATGTCCACGGCTCGCCCGTCCGCCGACGACCTGCGGGCCGCCTCCAGTACGTCCAGGCAGTGCGCCGCTTCCAGGGCCGTCACGGGGGCCGGGCCGCCGTCGTGCAGGGCCGCCGCCACGGCCGCGTAGTACGCCGGGTAGTCGCCCGGCGCCGTCCGCACCGGCGTGCCCCCGCCGGTCAGCGGTGATTCCCCGGAACCCAGCCGGCCCCACAGGTGTTCCGGCTCCTCGCCCCAGGTGCGCTCGGGGTCGCCGGGGCGCAGACCCTCGCGCAGGGCCCCCTCCTGGGGGTCCAGGCCGTACTTGACGTAGCCCGCGCGGGAGCCGAGTACGCGGAAGCGCGGGCCCAGCTGGGCCGTGGTCGCGCTGACGTAGAGGTGGGAGCGGACCCCGCTCGCGTGGGTGAGGGCGATGAAGGTGTCGTCGTCCGCCTCGGCGCCCGGGCGGCGCACGTCGGTCTCCGCGTAGACCCGTACGGCAGGGCCGAACAGCACCAGCGCCTGGTCCACCACATGGCTGCCGAGGTCGTACAGCAGCCCGCCGATCTCCTCGGGGGCACCCGACTCCCGCCAGCCGCCCTTGAGCTGCGGGCGCCAGCGCTCGAAGCGGGACTCGAAGCGCTGCACCTCGCCCAGCTCGCCGTCGGCGAGGAGGCCGCGCAGGGTGAGGAAGTCGTTGTCCCAGCGGCGGTTCTGGAACACCGACAGGAAGGTCCCGGTCCGCTCGGCGAGCGCGGCCAGCTCGCGGGCCTCGGCGGCGGTGGCGGCGAGCGGCTTGTCCACGACCACCGGGATGCCGGCCGTGAGGGCGGCCGTGGCGAGCGGGACGTGCGTCTTGTTCGGGGAGGCGATGACGATCAGGTCGGGGGCGGGGCTCTGGGCGAGCAGCTCGGCGGCGGTGGCGGCGATCCGGACGTCCGGGTAGGCCTCGCGGGCCTGGGCGGCGCGGCCCGGGTCGGAGGTGACGACCGTGTCGAGGACCAGGCCCTCGGTCGCGGAGACGAGCGGGGCGTGGAAGACGGAACCGGCCAGGCCGTAGCCGACGAGTCCGACGCGGAGGGGGGTGGGGGCGGGGGCGGAGGGGCTGGGGGCGTTCATGGTCCTACTTTGGCAACAGTGTTGCTTAAGTGCAAGGAGGGTGGACAATGGGCAGGTGGACAGCAGGGGTGGCAGGGGTGGCAGGGGCGGTACGAGCGGTACCGGTGGCGGCGTGAACCTTCCGGTGCTGCGCGGGCACAACGACGCGCTCGTACTGGACCTCCTGCGCGGAGCCGGCCCCGCCGGCCTCGGCCGCGGCGACCTCGCCGCGCGTACGGGTCTCACCCCGCAGGCGGTCAGCAAGATCGCGGCGCGGCTCCGCGACGAGGGGCTGGTGGCCGACGCCGGACGCGAGGCGTCCACCGGCGGCAAACCCCGCACGCTGCTGCGGCTGGTGTCGGAGGCGCGGTCCGCGGTCGGGCTGCACCTGGACCGCGACGAGCTCACGGCGGTACGGGTCGACCTGGCGGGCCGCGTCGTCGCCGACGGCCGCGTTCCGCTGGACTTCGGGGCCGGTCCGGAGGCCGTGGTCGAAGAGGCCGTACGGGCGGTCGCGCGGGTGTGCGGTGACCGGCCGCTCCTCGGCGTCGGCGTGGCCGCGCCGGGGCCGTTGGACTGGCGGACCGGGGTGCTGGGGCGGGTGACGGGGTTCCCGGAATGGGAGGGGTTCCCGTTGCGGGAGGTGCTGGAGGGGCGGTTGGGGGTTCCCGTGCGGGTGGACAAGGACACCAACGCGGGGGTTGCGGCGGGGGCGGGCTTCGGCGGAGCGGGCTTCCGCGGGGCGGGCTCCGGGGAGTCCGTGGCGTACGTGCACGTCGGCACCGGACTGGGCGCGGGGCTCCGGCTGGCCGGCAGCGGCGAGGTCTACCGGGGGCGGCGCTCGGCGGCGGGGGAGTTCGGGCACCAGGTGCTGCAGCTGGACGGGCCGGCCTGCCGGTGCGGGGGGCGCGGGTGCGCGGAGGTGCTGTGCCTCGACGCGGTCGCGGGGGGCCGGCTGGAGGAGGCGGCGCGGATCGTGGGGGAGGCGGCGGCGAACCTGGTCGCGCTGCTGGATGTGGACCGGGTGTTGCTCGGGGGGCGCGTGGTGGCGGGTGCGCCGGGGGTGTTCCTGGAGGGTGTGCGGAAGGTTTTGGGGGCGCGGGCGTTTGTGGGGGGTGTGGTGGGGGTCGGGCTTGCGGAGGGGGGTGTCGCGGAGGGGGCGGCGGAGCTGCTGCTCGGCCCGCTGTTCGGCCGCGGGCAGTAACCGTCCCGACCCCGACCCGGCTCTGGCCCGGCGGCGGATGCGGCCCCGGGAGGTGTCCGCCGAATGGGGGGAAATGGGGAGATGTGGGGCGTGGTGCTGGACAGGGGGTCGGGCGGGCGTGGGAGGGTGCGGGGCAAGGCCGGGGTGATTGTCGGGTTGTGTGGCAATCAGTTGGCGGGTCGTTCGGTTGTGGGTTGTTCCGGCGTCGGCGAGTAGGGGTTCTCCATGCGACTGCGCAAAGCCCTTGCCCTGGCAGCCGTCTTCCTGGCCGCAGCCACGGTCACCGTCACCGCCCCCGCCGTCACTACCGCGTCCGCGGACATCGGCAACGGCGGCGGCGCCCGGCCCGCGCCCGCGCTGCCTTCGCGGGTGGAGGCCGTCTGCGGGGACGGGAAGAGCACGCAGTTCCCCATCGGGGCCCGGATCCGCGGGGGACCGGCCGTGTACCGGACCGGCGGCGAGGCGCAGAGCTGGTACCTCGACCTGACCAACACCACGACGACCGAGTGCACCGCCATTCACCCCGTCGTGGTCTTCACCGACCCGGCCCACGCCCTGCGGCCCGCCCATTTCCGCATGGAGTTCGATGTCCAGGGCCACGCCCTCCCCGTCAGCCTGGAGCGCACCGACCGCGACGAGATCGTCGCCGTCTTCGACGGCGGCGACGCCTTCTCCGGCTTCACCGTCGGCCCCGGCGGCTCCGTGACCGTCACCGTGCGGCTCGCCTTCGCCTCCGACACCCCCCGCGGCGAAGCCGTCGCCGACGCGGCGCTGGTCCAGCGCAAGGGCGACGACGGCGACTGGATCGGCGAGGCGGGCGGCTACCGGTTCGAGATCCAGGGCCCGGACACCGAGACCGGTGAGGCCGGGGCGCTGGCCGAGACCGGCCGCCCCCCGGCGGCCTGGGCCTACGGGGCCGGCGCCGCGGCCGCTGTGGCCGGTGGCGGCGGACTGCTGTTCGGGGCCCGCCGACTGCGCAAGGGGCCCGGCCCGCAGGCCACGTAGAGTCCGAGGGTGGAAGAACCGACCGCCTACGCGCACCACCACCGACCCGGCCTGCCCGTCCGCTCCGGCATCCCCGAGCACGGCCGCATCCCGAAGTACTACGCCGTCAAGGCCCGCATCGCCGGGCTGCTCGACGAGCTCGGCGAGGGGGGACTCCTCCCCACCGAGCGCGATCTCGCCGAGCAGTACGAGGTTTCCCGCGAGACCGTCCGCCAGGCCCTGCGCGAGCTGCTGCTGGAGGGCCGGCTGCGCCGCTCGGGCCGCGGTACCGTCGCCGCCGGGCCGAAGCTCGAACAGCCCCTGTCGCTGGCGAGTTACACCGAGGGCGTACGCCGCCAGGGGCGCACCCCGGGGCGTCACCTCATCGGACTCGAACGCTTCCCCTGCCCGGCCCCCGTGGCCCCCGGCATCGGTGCCGAGCCCGGGGAGCCGGTCTGGCACCTGGAGCGGGTGCTGCTCGCCGACGAGGAGCGGGTCGGACTGGAGAGCACGTACGTCCGGGTCGCCCGCGCACCCCGTCTCGACGTCGATTTCCAGCCGGACTCCTCCTTCTACGGGTACCTCCACGACAGCCTCGGCATCTCCTTCGGCGACGCCGACGAGAAGCTGGAAACGGTCCTCGCCACCCCGCGCGAAGCCCTGCTGATCGGCACCCCGCCCGCGCTCCCGATGATCCTCATCCACCGCTTCTCCCGTGACCAGGACGGCAGGCCGCTGGAGCGGGTGCGTTCGCTCTACCGTGGTGACCGGTTCAGCTTCACGACCCACCTGCGGCCCGAATAGTCCCGCCCGAAGCCCTGGAAAAGACCTGAAAGGGGATGAAGCAATATCACGGAAAGGTAACGGGTCTAGTCCAAGCGTCGAGGGCTGTTCACCGGAGCGTCGCCCGCGGGATCCTCCCGGGTCACTGGCCGCCGTCACCTTGGAGCACGTGAGAGTCATAGTCGTCGGAGGCGGCGTGGTAGGCACCATGCACGCCTGGCAAGCAGTGGAACGCGGCCACGAGGTCGTCCAGATCGAGCGAGAAGCGGAGGCCCGCGGCGCGTCCTTGCGCAATTTCGGCCAGATCTGGGTCAGTGGCCGGGCCGGGGGCGAGGAGCTCGACACCGCCCTGCGGGCCCGCGAGCTCTGGGAGGCGATCGGTGAGCGGGTGCCCGGCCTGGGCTTCCGCGCCATCGGCTCCCTGACCCCGGTACGCAACTCCCGCGAGCACGCGGTCGCCGAGGCCGCCGTGGCCCGCGCCGACGCCGCCGCCCGCGGCTACAAGCTGGTCACCGCCGAGGAGGCCAGGGCGATCAACCCCGCCCTACGCGGCGCGTTCGAGGCCGCCCTGTGGTGCGAGCGGGACGCGGCCGTGGAACCGCGCACCGCACAGCTCCACCTGCGCGAAGCCCTCAGGGCGTCCGGCCGCTACACCTTCCTGCCGGGACGGGAGGTGCGCGAGGTCGTGGGGAACGGCGCCGTCCGCGACGACCACGGCGACGTCCACCAGGGCGACGCGGTGATCCTGGCCACCGGAGCCTGGCTCTCCGGCCTGGTCCGCGAACTGGTCCCCGACCTGCCCGTGCGCCGCGTCCGGCTGCAGATGATGCAGACCGCCCCGCTCGGCGAGCCCCTGACGACCTCGGTCGCCGACGCCGACAGCTTCCGCTACTACCCCGCCTACACGAGCGAAGCCCTCGACGAACTCAACGCCGAGCAGGCCCAGGCGCCGATCGCCGCCGCGCACAAGATGCAGCTCCTGATGGTGCAGCGGCAGGACGGCGGACTGACCATCGGCGACACCCACGAGTACGAGCACCCCTTCGCGTTCGACACCCTCGAAGACCCCTACACGCACCTCACCGAGGTCGTCGAGTCCTTCCTGGGCCGCCCGCTGCCGCAGATCCGCCGCCGCTGGGCGGGCGTGTACGCGCAGTGCACCGACACCACCCGCGTCGTCCACCGCGAGCAAGTGGCCGACGGCGTCTGGCTGGTGACCGGACCCGGCGGCCGGGGCATGACCTGCTCGCCCGCCATAGCCGAAACCACCGCGAACGAACTGGGCTGGTAAGCACCATGACGAACACGACCGACACGACCGTCAACCCCACCCACCGCGTCGACCCCGCCCACCGCCTGATCGTCCTCGACATGGCCGGCACCACCGTCGCCGACGGCGGCCTCGTCGAGCGCGCCTTCGAGCGGGCCGCCGAGCGCCTCGGCGTCGAGCCGGGCAGCACCGACCACGCCGCCAAGCTCCAGTACGTCCGCGACACCATGGGCGAGTCGAAGATCTCCGTCTTCCGCCACCTCTTCGGCACCGAGGAGCTCGCCCAGCGCGCCAACTCCGCCTTCGAGCAGGCCTACGGGGAACTCGTCGACGGCGGCCTCATCGCCCCGATCCCCGGCGCCCGCGAGGCCGTCGAAAAGCTCCGCGCCGACGGCCGCACCGTGGTCCTCACCACCGGCTTCGCCCGCGTCACCCAGGACGCCATCCTCGACGCCCTCGGCTGGCAGGGCCTGGCCGACCTCACCCTGTGCCCCGCCGACGCGGGCGGCCGCGGCCGGCCCTACCCGGACATGGTGCTGGCCGCCTTCCTGCGCACCGGCGCCGTGGCCGACGTACGCGACACCGTCGTCGCGGGCGACACCGCCTACGACATGCTCAGCGGGATCCGCTCCGGCGCCGGGATCGTGGCGGGCGTCCTCACCGGCGCCCACGACCGCGCCGCCCTGACCGGGCACGGCGCCACCCACGTCCTGGCCTCCGTCGCCGACCTCCCCGCACTCCTGGCAGGGGAGCCCGGAGCGTGAGCGGCATCCGCTTCGACTCCGTCTCGGTCGCCTACGGCGCCGCCACCGTCCTGGACTCCCTCGACCTGACCGTCGAACCCGGCGAGGTCATGGCGCTGCTCGGCCCCTCCGGCTCCGGCAAGACCACGGCCCTGCGCGCGGTCGCCGGCTTCGTCCGGCCCGCCTCGGGCCGGATCCTGATCGGCGGCCGGGACGTCACCGCCCTCCCGCCGCACAAGCGCGGCATCGGCATGGTCGTCCAGCAGTACGCCCTCTTCCCGCACATGCGGGTCGAGGACAACGTCGCCTTCGGCCTCAAAGCCCAGAAGGCGCCCAAGGCGGAGATCCCCGGCCGGGTCGCCGAGGCCCTGGAGATGACCGGGATGGCGGCCTACGCCAAGCGCTACCCCCGCGAGCTCTCCGGCGGACAGCAGCAGCGCGTGGCCATCGCCCGCGCCCTCGCCATCCGCCCCGGGGTCCTCCTCCTGGACGAGCCGCTGTCCGCGCTCGACGCGCAGCTGCGCTCCGGAATGCTCGCCGAACTGGCCCGGCTGCACCGCGAACTCCCCGACGTGTCGATCCTCTACGTCACCCACGACCAGGTGGAGGCCCTCACCCTCGCCGACCGGATCGCCGTCATGGACCGGGCCCGCCTGCAGGACTGCGGCACCCCGCAGGAGCTGTACCGGGCCCCGCGCACCGAGTTCACCGCCTCCTTCGTCGGCAACGCCAACCTGCTGCCCGTCACCGTGGCCGACGGCGGCGCGCTCTTCGCCGGGCACCCCCTCACCCTCGACCCCGGCCGTGCGGCCGTCGGCGCCGGCGCCACCCTGTGCGTACGCCCGCACCTGCTCGGCCTCGGCGCCGGCCCCAACGCGCTGAGCGGGACCATCACCGAGGTGCAGTGGCGCGGTTCGACGCACCGGCTCTACGTGGACATCGAGGGCCACCGGGTCAAGGCGGACCTGCCCGAACTGCGCGAAACCCCGGCCCTGGGCGACCACGTCACCCTGCACTTCGAGCCGCGCGACGCGGTGCTGCTGGCCGCAGGGGTGTCCGATGGCTGAGGCCACCGACCGGCGCGCCCCCGCACCCGGGTCGGCGGCCGGCCCCGAGGCCGCGGTCATACCCCACCAGCCCGTACGAAGCCCTGCCCCGGGCACCCCCGAAAGCCCGGCCGGAGCCCCAGACGGCTTCGCGGGGAAGGCCGCCGCCACGCCCCGTAGCGTTCCCGGCTGGCTGTGGGCGGTCCCTCCCGTCGCCGTGCTCGCCGCCGTCTTCCTCTACCCGCTCGCGCTGGTCGTCCAGCAGTCGCTGTCCCCCGAGAACGGGGGCGGCGCCTTCGACGCCTACGCCTCCGTCTTCGCCTCGCACTCCTTCCGCGAGGCCCTCGGCACCACGGTCTGGCTGGCCGTCGGTGCCACCGCCGGCTGCCTGGTCCTCGGCTTCGCGCTCGCGCTGGTCATCGCCTTCGTCCCGTTCCCCGGGGCCCGCGGCGTCGCCAAGTTCATCGACGTCTTCCTCTCCTTCCCCTCCTTCCTCATCACCCTCGCCCTCCTCTTCGTCTACGGCACCGTCGGCATGGCCAACGGCCTGTGGACCGACACCTTCGGCGTCGCGGACGGGCCCTTCCACTTCCTCACCACCCCGTGGGGCGTCCTCCTCGCGGAGATCACCTACTTCACGCCCTTCGTGATGCGCCCGCTGCTCGCCGCCTTCTCCCAACTGGACACCGCCCAGTTGGAGGTGGCCTCCTCGCTCGGCGCGAAGCCCGGCCGCATCATCCGCCGGGTGATCCTCCCCGAGTCCCTGCCGGCCCTCGCCGCCGGCGGCAGCCTCGTCCTGGTGATGTGCCTCAACGAGTTCGGGATCGTCCTGTTCACCGGAGCCAAGGACGTCACCACGCTCCCGATGCTCATCTACGGCAAGGCGATCCTCGAATCCGACTACGCCGCCGCCTGCGTGGTCGCCGTCGTCAACATCGTGATCTCCGTCGGCCTGTTCGGCCTCTACCGGGTGGTGAGCAAGCGTGCTGGTGCATAGCAAGGGCGGCCGCTGGGCCGCCTGGAGCCTCTTCGGCATCCTCTTCCTGCCCCTCTTCGCCCTGCCGCTGCTCGTCGTGGTGGCCGCGTCCTTCTCGACGCACTGGTCCGGGGCCTTCCCCTCCGGCCCCACCACCGGGAACTACGCCGCGGCCGTCCGGGGCGAATCCCTCCAGGCGCTGACCACCTCGCTGCTCACCGCCCTGGCCGCCAGCCTGATCGCGCTCACCGTCGGCACCTGGGCGGCGCTCGCCGCCGCCGGTCTGCGCAGGCGCGGAAAGAGCACCCTGGACGCGCTGTTCATGCTTCCGGTCGCCGTGCCGTCCGTGGTCGTCGGCCTCGCCGTGCTCGTCGCCTTCAGCAAGCCGCCGCTGCTCCTCAACGGCACCAGCTCGATCGTGATCCTGGCGCACACGATTCTTGTCACGGCGTTCGCCCACCAGTCGGTTTCGGCTGCCATCGTGCGTCTCGACCCCGCCTACGAGCAGGCCGCGGCCTCCCTCGGCGCCCGCCCCGCGTACGTGCTGTGGCGGGTCAAGCTCCCCCTCCTGCTGCCGTCGCTCACCGCGGCCGCCGGGCTCTGCTTCGCCCTGTCCATGGGCGAGCTCAGCGCCACGATGATGCTCTACCCGCCGGACTGGATGCCCCTCCCGGTCCGGATCTTCACCGCCACCGACCGCGGTTCGCTCTTCAGCGGCTCCGCCGTCGCCGTGGTCCTCATGGCCACCACCCTGCTCGTCCTGCTGGCCGTCTCCCGCGTCCGCACCAGGGCCACGTACCGCTAGACCCGGGGGCCACGTACCGCGGACCCGGGTCACGTACCGCCGGACCCGGGGGCCACGTACCGCCCACCCCACTGCCGCACCCCGCTGATTCCCCTGCTGACTCCCTTTCCCCGTAAGGAAGTTCCATGCCCAGCAACAGACTCCTCCGCATCACCGCCGCCGTCACCGGCAGCCTCGCCCTCACCGCCGGTCTCACCGCCTGCGGCGGCTCCTCCTCCGCGACCGACTCCAAGGGCGGCGGCGAGAAGGTCGTCACCGTCTACAGCGCCGACGGCCTCAAGAGTGACAAGGGAGACGGCTGGTACGACAAGGTCTTCGCCGACTTCACGAAGAAGACCGGCATCGAGGTCAAGTACGTAGAGGGCGGCTCGGGGGAGATGGTGCAGCGCGCCGTCCGCGAGAAGACCAACACGCAGGCCGACGTCCTGATCACGCTGCCGCCCTTCATCCAGCAGGCCGACGGCAAGGGCCTCCTCCAGGCCTACACCCCGCAGGGCGCCGACAAGGTCAACGGGGCGAACAAGTCCTCCGACGGCAAGTGGACCTCGGTCGTCAACAACTACTTCGGCTTCATCTACAACAAGAAGGAGCTGCCGGCCGCCCCCAAGACCTGGGAAGAGCTGCTGGACGCCAAGTACAAGGGCAAGCTCCAGTACTCCACCCCGGGCGTCGCGGGCGACGGCACCGCCGTGCTCATCAAGGCGATGCACGACTTCGGCGGCAAGGAGCAGGCGAACGACTACCTGAAGAAGCTCCAGGCCAACAACGTCGGCCCGTCCTCCTCCACCAGCAAGCTCGCGCCGAAGACCGACAAGGGCGAACTGCTCGTCGCCAACGGTGACGTCCAGATGAACTTCGCGCAGTCCAAGTCCATGCCGAACCTCGGCATCTGGTTCCCCGCCAAGGACGGTGGCAAGCCCACCACCTTCTCCCTCCCGTACGCGGCCGGCCTCGTCGACAAGGCCCCGCACACCGAGAACGGCAAGAAGCTCCTCGACTTCCTGCTCAGCGAGGACGCCCAGAAGCTGGTCAGCGATGTCGGCGGCGGCTTCCCGGCCCGTACGGACGTCAAGCCCACCGACGCCAACGCCGTCGAACTCACCAGGCTCATGA
The DNA here is from genome assembly GCF_055584085.1 of Streptomyces sp. NPDC104226. Lineage (NCBI taxonomy): Bacteria > Bacillati > Actinomycetota > Actinomycetes > Kitasatosporales > Streptomycetaceae > Streptomyces > Streptomyces sp. NPDC104226. The sequence goes on along the minus strand of NZ_JBVJMS010000006.1, from coordinate 443,963 downwards.
CCGGAGTCGAGATCTTCGAGCCGGACTGGGCCGACATCGACAAGAACCTCACCGGGTACGTCGACGCGTGGAAGTCGGCAACCGGAAGCTGACTGGTCGCCTTCCCGTCACCCACGACCGGAAGAGTGACGTACGGATAACGGGTCTGGACCGAGTCTCGCCCTCGGTCCGGGCCCGCCGTACGCTCGCTCGCGTTGCCGCACGACCGTACGCCCGCACGACGGCATGCCCGCACCACCGCATGCCCCGTACGACCGCATGTCCCGTACGTCCCCTGCGCCTTCCCCACGATTACTCCCGGAGGAGTACGTGCCCACTGTCCTGTCCGGACGGACCCTCGCCGTGGCGGCCACCGCCACCGCCCTGCTCGCCACCGGCCTCGGCGCCCACGCCGCGACCGCCGACGAAACCGCTGCCGGCGCCGCCGCCACGAACAAGGTGCTCGTCATCGGCATCGACGGCACGGTCCTGGACCGCGTCAAGGTCGCCAACGCCCCGAACCTGAACGGCCTGATGGCCCAGGGCCTGACCGCCCGCAGCACCCTGTACGCGAACCCGATGGCCGCCACCTCCTCGGGCCCCGGCTGGTCCACGATCGCCACCGGCGTCTGGCCCGACAAGCACGGGGTGAAGGACAACTCCTTCACCGGCAAGAACTACACGGCCTACCCGGACTTCCTGACCCGCATCGAGAACGCCAACCCGGCGCTCAACACCTACGCGGCGGCCGACTGGGAGCCCATCACCTCCACCGACCAGAACGGCCCGATCTTCTCGGCCAAGGTCGACAAGCGGCTCTCCCTCAAGGGCGACCGCGACGGCTACCGCAACGAGGACCCGAAGATCGCGGCCGCGGCCGCGGCCGAGCTGCAGGGCCAGAACCCGGACGCCGCCTTCGTCTACCTCGGCGAGATCGACGCGGCCGGCCACTCCTACGGCGCCGCCAGCCAGCAGTACCTGGACACCATCGCCCGCGTCGACGTCCTCGTCGGCCAGCTCCTCACGGCCGTCCAGAACCGCCCGACCTACGCCCAGGAGAACTGGAAGATCCTGGTCACCACCGACCACGGCCACACCAACTCCGGCGGCCACGGCGGCTCCACCATCCAGGAGCGCGGCACCTTCGTCCTCGCCAAGGGCGCCGGCATCCCGGCCGGTTCGGTACGCAACGACGTGAAGCTCGTCGACGTCGCGGCGACCGCCCTCGCCCAGGTCGGGGTCAACCCCGGCTCCGCGATCGACGGCATCTCCGTGGACGCCCCCGACGACGGCGACGCCTTCGACACCCTGCGCCCGAACCTCCAGGCGCGCGTCGACGAGACGGGCATCCCGGCCGGCACCAAGGGGTTCACGCACACCCCGCCGGCCGGCTGGTCGGTCGACAACTCCAAGATGGGCACGGGCGGCGTCACCGAGTGGGCAGGATGGGCCTTCGCCACCGACGAGTTCTGGAGCCAGGCGCAGCGCGACCAGTGGCGCGAGCTGAACGTCCGCTCCCGTGACGTGTTCGCCGTCGCCGACTCCGACGAGTGGGACGACAAGAGCCACACCGGCTCCTACGACTCCACCCTCGTCACCCCCAAGTGGGCGGTCACCGGCGGCACCACGCGCAACCTGACCTTCCAGACGCACTACCACCACGAGGCCGGCCAGACCGCCCAGGTCCTGGTCTCCTACAACGGGGGCACGGCGTCGGTCGTCAAGAGCTACACCGCCGACGCGGTCGCCCGCTCCGAGTCGATCGCGCTCCAGGTCCCGGCCGGTGCCACCGACGTCCAGGTCCGCTTCCGCTACGCCGGCAGCAACAACTGGTACTGGACCGTCGACAACGTCAAGCTCGGCTGACGGGACCTTCTCGGCTGACGGGACCTTCGTACCCGCCCGTTCCGCCCCGCGGTCCGGGCCGTGGACGCCCTCCGCGTCCGCGGTCCGGCCCGGATAAGGTGGTAGAGACCAGAGGTCGCAGGTCACTGGTCCCAGAGGTCACGCCACCGAGAGCGGAGAACAGTCCAGTGGCAGAGCGCAAGCCGATCGAATCCTGGCTCACCGACATGGACGGGGTCCTCATCCACGAGGGCACCCCGATCCCCGGGGCCGACGCCTTCATCAACCGGCTGCGCGAGTCCGGCAAGCCCTTCCTCGTGCTGACCAACAACTCCATCTACACCCCGCGCGACCTCCAGGCCCGCCTGAGCCGGATGGGGCTGGAAGTCCCGGTGGAGAACATCTGGACCTCGGCGCTGGCCACCGCGAAGTTCCTCGACGACCAGCGTCCGGGCGGCACCGCGTACGTCATCGGCGAGGCCGGCCTCACCACCGCCCTGCACGACATCGGCTACGTCCTGACCGACCACGAGCCGGACTACGTGGTCCTGGGCGAGACACGGACCTACAGCTTCGAGGCCATGACGAAGGCCGTCCGGCTGATCAACGCGGGCGCCCGCTTCATCTGCACCAACCCGGACGAGACCGGCCCGTCCACCGAGGGCCCGCTGCCCGCCACGGGCGCGGTGGCCGCGCTGATCACCAAGGCCACCGGCAAGAAGCCGTACTTCGCGGGCAAGCCCAACCCGCTGATGATGCGGACCGGCCTGAACGCCATCGGGGCGCACTCCGAGTCCAGCGCGATGATCGGCGACCGGATGGACACCGACATCCTGGCCGGGCTGGAGGCGGGCATGCAGACCTTCCTCGTCCTGACGGGCCTCACGTCCGTCGCGGACACCGAGAAGTTCCCCTACCGGCCGACCAAGACGGTCAAGTCCATCGCTGACCTGGTCGAACTGGTTTAGGTCGTACGGCTGACACGTACGGGCCAAGAGGGCGCCGCTCCGGATGCGGAGCGGCGCGCCGCGCGTGAATCTCCTTGTTGAGGAGGTTCACCATGCGCAGTGATCAGATCGCTCTCCGTGTCACCGGGGTGGCCGTCGCCCTGACGGCCCTGTCCGCCGTGACCGCCCCCTTCGCCTTCGCGGGGGAGGACGACTGGAACCGGCAACGCGGCAGCGTCTCGGCCGACCCCAATCCGGCGGAGCCGGGGGCGCAGGTCAAACTGCGCGTCCGCGGCTGCGAGGAGGACTGGGCCGTCGCCTCGTCCGTCGTCTTCGTCTCCGAGGTCCGGCTCTCCACCGGCCGCGACGACCGCCGCACGCTGTGGGGCGACGCGATGATCCGGTCCTGGGCCGAGCCCGGCCGCCACGACATCAAGATCAAGTGCGGTGGCCGCGGCGGTGAGCGCGAGTGGGGCACGATCGAGATCGAGCGCCGCCGCGAGCACCGCCCCGACCCCCACCACACGCCCGTCTGGCCCGTGCACGCGGGCGGCGGAGGCATGTCCGAGGAGATCGCCGCGAAGTCGAAGGCCGGGGCCGCCGAGGCGGAGGCCTCCGACTCCGCGCAGCTCGCCGCGACGGCGAAGAAGAGCCACTCGGGTGACGGCCCGGGCCTGCCGCACACGGTGATCGGCGCCGTGCTCGCCGCCGCCGCCACCCTCGCGGTCGCCGGCCGTGCGCTGACCCTGCGCCGCCGCCGCAGCGGCGAGTGACCGGGTGATCGGGTGAGTGCGGAGCAGCGGAGCTCCGGCAGCTCCCGGCTGCTGACCTTCGCCGCCTGGTCGGTACTGGTCCTCGGCCTGTGGGTGTGGGGCAAGGAGATCACCGGTGTGGCGATACCCCTGCCCGGGCAGGCCGGCGGACCGGCCGTCCCGGGCCTGCCCGCGGCACACACCCCGCTGGGGCCGGCCGCGCCCGCGCGGGTCGACGTACCGTCCCTCGGGGTGCAGGCCCCGGTGATCGTCCGGGACCTGGACGCGAAGGGGGCGATCGAGCCGCCCCCGTACGAGAACCCGGGCACGGTCGGCTGGTGGCGCGGCGGAGCCCAGCCCGGCACGGCCGGGACGGCGCTGCTGGTCGGGCACGTGGACACGAAGTCGAAGCCCGCGGTGTTCTACGGCCTGAGCTCGGCGAAGACGGGCGACAAGATCCGCGTGGTGCGGGCCGACGGCTCGGTGGCGGAGTTCACGGTCGAGGACGTACGGGTCCACGAGCGCGCGGACTTCGATCCCGCCAAGGCGTACGGGCCCAAGGTCCGCGGCCGGGCCGAGCTCCGGCTGGTGACCTGCGGCGGCACCTACGACAAGGCGGCCAAGGAGTACTCGGCCAATGTGGTGGTGTCGGCGTACCTGACGGGCGTCGGTGTCCGCCCGGGAACGGCGGTCTGACCGGGAATCGCGGTCTGACCGGGCCCGACAAGGCCCGACCGGCTCCGTCCGGGCGGAAACGAAGAAGCCCCGCGCAGCTTTCGCTGCGCGGGGCTTCTTTGCGTCTGTGCGCCGCCAGGGACTCGAACCCCGGACCCGCTGATTAAGAGTCAGCTGCTCTAACCAACTGAGCTAGCGGCGCTTGGTGACAGGTGAAACTCTACCCCACCGCTGCGGGTGCTCGTGACAAGCCGCGCGCGTTCTGTCCGATTAACCCATGTTTGGGGGTTTTGTCGTGCACGATATGTCTGGGCCAGGCCGGATCTGATGCCCCGCCAGATGCGGTCCCGGCCGGCCGGCGACGAGCAGGGGAGTGGACGGAACCGCATGACGATGCAGCCTCCGACGCATGTGTACGAAGTGACGCCGACGGCCGAGGCGATGCCGCCGATGCCGCTGCCCTCCTTCGAGGAGTACGAACCCGCCGGCGACTGCCCGTGCCAAGGCTGCGCCCGGCGCCGCCGCACGCTGGCGCGCGCCCGGGCCATACCGCTGCGCGACGGCGGGCACCCCGCCGCGCGCGGAGCCCGCCGGGCGCTGGTGCTCGCCACCGCCGCGGGAGTGGTCCTCGGCGGCGGCGGGGGAGCCGCGGTGGCCGCGGCCACACCGGGCCCCGGCGGCCGGGTGGCCCTGGACGACCCGGGCACCCCCCAGGGCGGCCGCGCCCCGCTGCACGGGCCGAAGGCCGGGAAGGGCACCGCCGCGAAGCCCTCCGGGCTGCCCGGAGCGCCCTCGGCGGTCCGGCGGACCGACCGGGCGACGATCATCAACCGGGCGAAGCTGTGGCTGGACGCGCAGGTCCCGTACAGCATGGAGCAGTACTGGTCGGACGGGTACCGGCAGGACTGCTCCGGCTTCGTCTCGATGGCGTGGAACCTCGGCACGAACGAGTGGACCGGCAGCCTCGACAAGTTCGCGACCCGGATCACGAAGGACGAGCTGCTCCCCGGGGACATGCTGCTCTTCCACAACCCGGCCGACCCCAACAAGGGCTCGCACGTCGTGCTCTTCGGCGGGTGGGTGGACGAGACGCGCACGCACTACGTCGCCTACGAGCAGACGAAGCCGATCACGCGGAAGCAGGCCACCCCGTACGGCTACTGGAACAACGCGCTGAAGTACCTCCCGTACCGGTTCAACGGGGTGACCGGCGGAGTCGTGCCCGAGCCCCCGGCCACGGGCGAGCCGCCCGCGCCGGGCGGCACGGGCGGCGTCTCGGCCACCTTCCCCGGAGCGTCGAAGTTCGGGCCGGGCGCCGACAACGCCTACGTCGCCCAGCTCGGCCGGATGCTGTCCGACCGGGGCGGGCTGCGCTTCTACCCGAAGGGCGTCGGCACGAAGTGGACCGACGCCGACCGGCAGGCGACCGAGGCCTTCCAGCGTGCACAGGGCTGGACGGGCGCGGACGCCGACGGCCTCCCGGGCGCGCACACCTGGCGGCTGCTCGCCCAGCGCCAGGGCAAGGACATCCCGCCGACCACGGGCGGCGCACCGGGCCCGGCGGGCAAGCCGGCCTACCCCGGGGCGTCCTTCTTCCGGCCGGGCGCGTCCCACCCGGCCGTCACCGCCCTTGGCCGCCAGTTGGTGAAGAAGGGCTTCGGCAAGCACTACACGTCCGGACCGGGCCCCCGCTGGGGCGAGGCCGACCGCCGCAACGTCGAGGCGTTCCAGCGCGCCCAGGGCTGGCGCGGCGCGGCGGCCGACGGCTACCCGGGCCCGGAAACCTGGCGCCGGCTGTTCGCATGACGGAGGCAACGATGTACCCCACGCGCACCACCTCGACCACGGGCACCTTCGAAGTCCCCCCGTACCCCACCCCCCGCCCGACCCCCACGGAGGCCGAGCAGCCCACCCCGTACGGAGCCGGTACGGGTGCTGTCGCCTCTGGCGGAGCCATCCCGGTTGCCCCCGCAGAGGCGGGATCCGCACCGGCAGCCGCCGCCCCCCGGTGGGCCGTTGCGGCCGAGCACGACCGGGCCGCGGGAGCCGAGCCCGGCACTGAGCAGGGCTCCGACCGGGCCACGCCCGACCGGGCCACGTCCGAGCCGGCCCCTTCCAAGTGGGTTCCTGCCACGACCGCTGCCGACCCCCGTGCCGAGCGGACCTCGTACCCGTCGGGCGAGCATGACCGGGCCGTGGCGGGTGCTTCCTCGGTGGTCGAGGGGGTGTCGGCCGTGGTTTCCGCCGAGCCGTTGGCGGTCGGGGCGGCCGGTGGGGTGCCGGAGTGCTCCGGGGCCGTGCGCGGGGAAGCCGACGGACTCGTCGCCGTGGGTGTGGCGGCGCAGGCTTCGGGCGCTGCGCCGCACGGGCCCGTCGTACGGGTGGGGGAGGCGGCGCGCAGCGACGTACCCGCGGCGCGGGCGCAGGCCGAGGCGGGAGTGGACATCCCGCACCCCCTGGACGAGGCGGTCCACGCGGGTGCGGCCACGCTCCGGCTGCGGACGACCCCCGACGCCGAAGCCGCCCGCGCGCACCCGCAGGACGAGGCCTGGTCCCTGGCCGTCGCGGCCCCCGCCAGGGCGGAGCACGCCCCGCGGCACGCGGGTCCGCCCGCTGCCTGGGACCTGCCCGGACAGGGAGGCGCGGGCGCCGAACAGGGCCGCACCCCGCAGCACGCGGCCCCCGCCCCGGAGGCCGAGTACGCGGATCCGCACCCCGTACGGGACCTCCTGCCCGAGCCGGGAGACGCCGACCAGGCAGACCCGGCCGGCCGGCGGGAGCTGACCTGGTCCGTGCCCGCTCCGGGCACCGCCGGGGACGCCGCCCCCGTGGACGGCGGCCCCGCAGGCAACGGCCGACCCGGCCGGCCCGCCGCGGACGGGCAGCCCGCGACGGGCGAGCCCGCCATCGGCGAGGTCACCGGCTTCGAGCCCGCAACCCGCGAGCCCGCCACGGGCGGGGCTGCCACCGTCAGGGCTGCCGAAGGCGAGGCCACCGGCTTCGAGCCCGCAACCGGCATGACCACGGACAGCGAGCCCGCCCCCGGCGAAGCCGCGCTCGATCCGCAGGACGCGGCTACCGGCCACGGCATCGTGCCCGGGCCCGACAGCGCGGAAGGCGCGGACAGCGCGGCCGCCGCGGCCGGCGCCGACATCGCCGAGGTCGTCGCGCGAGCCGTGGCGCGGATCGCCGAGGACGATACGCAGGACCTGCCCCGGGTCACCGCGGCACGCGGGGTCGCGGTGACGGAGGTGCCGGTGCACCTCCCGTTCCGCGGCGCGACCCACCCGCAGCCGAAGCCGGAGCCCAAGCCGCAGCCGGAGCCCAAGCCGCAGCGCGAACCGGAGCCGAAGCCGGAGCCGAAGGCCAAGGCCGCCGTCCCCGCCCGGTCCGCCCCCGGACGCCGCGTGCCCCGTGGCGACGACCGGCTCCACGAGCACCGCGGCCCGGTGCTGCCCGGCTGGATCGCGGTCGCCGTGGGCGCGATCGCTCTCGCCGGCTGCGCGGTCGTGCTCTGGCGGGCCGGGGCCGTCCCGGACTCCCTCGCGCTGGCGTTCGGCGCGGAGCCCCGCCCCTACCGGGGACTGCAGGCGCGCTTCTGGCCCCCGCTCGCCTTCCTCGGGATCGTCGCCCTCCTCGCCCTCGGCGGGCTGGGCCGTGGCCGGGCCGGCCACGCCTGGGTGCTCACCCTCTTCGGCCGCTACCGCGGCACGGTCCGCCGTACCGGCCTGACCTGGATCAGCCCGCTCCTGCTGCGCCGCCGGGTCGACGTCCGGCTGCGCCACTGGCGCAGCGACCCGATGCCCGCCGTGGACTCGGGCGGCCTCGCGCTCCAGGTCGTCGTCCAGGTGGTCTGGCAGGTCAAGGACACGGCCCGGGCGACCCTGGCCGTGGAGGACCACGTCGACTACCTCGCCGAGCAGGTCGAGTCGGCCATGGCACGGGTCCTGTCCCAGCTCCCCGCGGACGCCTTCCACGAGGACGCCCCGACCCTGCGCGACGCCGAAGCCGTCGGCGACGCGCTGACCCGGATGCTGGCCTCCGAGACCGAGGCGGTCGGCGTGGAGGTGTTCTCGGCGCAGCCCACCCGGATCGAGTACGCCCCCGAGGTCGCGGACGCCATGCGCCGGCGCCGGGTCGCGGCGATCGACGCCAAGCACCGGGACACCGTCCTGACCTCGGTGGTGGACGCGGTGGACGACACCGTCCACCGGCTCACCTCGCGCGGGATCGTGGAGCTCGACGACTACGAGCGCAAGGCCCTCGTGAAGGACCTGACGGTCGCGTTCTACACGGGCCGCGCGGAGTAGTCCTCACCGGCGTGGTCCGGACCGATGGAGAACGGGTGGAATCCGGTTGGTCCGGACCACCCGTTTTTCCGTTGGTCTGGACATGGCCAACTCCCGTCAATACTGTGGGACTTGGTCTAGACCTAAAGAAGAGCAATTCAGATCTCGTGACCGGGCCGTGCCGCCGACACCGGTACGGCCCATCCCCACGCGTGCGCACGCTCTCTCCGGACATCCCCCCACGTTCAAGGAGCATCAGCCTCATGCGTTCCTTCCGCATGCCCAGAACCAAGCGGGCCGCCGCCACGGCCACCGCCACCACCGTCGGCCTCGGAGTCGTCGCCGCCCTCGCGCTCGTCACGGCCCCCACGGCCAGCAGCCACGGGTACACCGACACCCCGATCAGCCGCCAGAAGCTCTGTGCCAACAAGACCGTGTCCGACTGCGGCCCCATCCAGTGGGAGCCCCAGAGCGTCGAAGGCCTCAAGGGCTTCCCCGCGGCCGGTCCCGCCGACGGCCGCATATGTGCGGGCAACCACCCGGAGTTCGCCCAGCTCGACGACCCGCGCGGCGGTGCCTGGCCGGCCACCCCGGTGACCAGCGGGCAGAGCTACAGCTTCCGCTGGCAGTTCACCGCGAACCACTCCACCACCGACTTCCGGTACTACGTCACCAAGAACGGCTGGGACTCCACCAAGCCGCTCACCCGGGCCGCCCTCGACCCGCAGCCCTTCCTCACGGTCGCCTACAACGGCGCCCGCCCCGCCATGACCACCGTCCACCAGGGCACCATGCCGAGCGGCAAGACCGGCCGGCACATGATCCTCGCCGTGTGGACCGTCAACGACACCCCGATGGCCTTCTACTCCTGCTCCGACGTCCAGTTCTGACCGCAGGCGACCTCCGACTCCCCGCCCGACGTTCATTTCTGACAGAACGTCAGCTATCCTCCGGCGGCATGCGGACGACGACACCCGAAACCGTCGCGGAGCTCATCGCGAGCCAATGGGGCGACCACCGGCCCGGTCTGAAGTACGCCGACGGCGTCCTCAGCCACCACCGGACCGCCATGGAGGCCGCGGCGCGCGCCGCGCTCCTCGTCGACCTGCTGCCGCCGGGGGCGGAGCCGCACATCGGGGTGCTGCTCGACAACACCCCCGAGTTCCCGTTCTGGCTCGGCGCGGCGGCCCTCGCCGGGGCCGCCGTCGCCGGGATCAACCCGACCCGGCGCGGTCCCGAGCTGGCCCGCGACATCCTGCACACCGACTGCCGGATCCTGGTGACCGAGCGGACCCACCTGCCGCTCCTGCGCGGCCTGGACCTGCCCGGCGTACGCCTCCTGGTCACGGACACGCCGGAGTACGAGGCCCTGATCGCCCGGTACGCGGGGGCGAAGCCCGGTGACGCGACGCTCGGCGACGGCCCGACCCCGGCCTCCCGCCTGCTGCTCTACTTCACCTCCGGCTCCACCGGAGCCCCCAAGGCCGCCATCTGCACCCAGGGCCGCCTGGCCGCCGCCGGAGCCTCGCTCGCACGTCACTTTTCGGTCACCCCGGACGACGTCCACTACATCTGCATGCCCCTCTTCCACGGCAACGCCGTCATCGCCGACTGGCTCCCCGCGCTCGTGGCCGGGGCCGCCGTGGCCCTGCGCCGCCGCTTCTCGGCCTCCGCGTTCCTGGACGACGTACGCGCCTACGAGGCGACGTACTTCACCTACGTAGGCCGGGCCGTGCAGTACCTCCTCGCGACCCCGCCCCGCCCCGACGACCGCACCCACGCCCTGCGCCTCGGCTTCGGCACCGAGGCGGGCGCCGTGGACGCCGCGCGCTTCGCCGAGCGCTTCGGGGTCCGCCTCGTCGAGGGCTACGGGGCCACCGAGGGCGGCGCCTCCGTCCAGCGCACCCCCGACACCCCGCCCGGCGCCCTGGGCCGGGCCGGCGCGGGCGACGACCTGGCCGTCATCGACCCGGAGACGGGCCTCGAGTGCCCGCCGGCCGTGCTCGACCCGCAGGGCCGCCTCCTCAACGGCTCCGAGGCCATCGGCGAGCTGGTCAACAAGGGCCGCAGCCTCTTCGAGGGCTACTGGCGCAACCCCGACGCGGAGGCCGCCCGCACCCGCGACGGCTGGTACTGGACCGGGGACCTCTTCTTCCGCGACCCCGAGGGCTTCCTCTACTTCGCCGGCCGCACCGACGACCGGCTGCGCGTCGACAGCGAGAACCTGGCCGCAGCCGTGATCGAGAACATCCTGGCCCGCTGGACCCGGGCGGCCGCGGTCGCCGTCTACGCCGTGCCGGACGAGGTGGCGGGCGACCAGGTCATGGCCGCCGTGGCCCTGCGCGAGGGCGCCGTCTTCTCCCCGCAGGGCTTCGCGTCCTTCCTCGCCGCCCAGCCCGACCTCGGCACGAAGATGGCCCCGCGCTACGTACGCGTCGTCTCCGCCATGCCGACCACGGCGACCAACAAGGTCCACCGGGTCTCCCTGCGCGGCGAGGCCTTCCAGACCGCCGACCCGGTCTGGTGGCGGCCGCGCGGCGAGGACGCGTACCGGAAGCTGGAGCCGGATGACCTGCAGGGACTCCTGGCCGCCTACGAGGCCCAGGGGCGGGCCGGTCTGCTGGGGCGCTGACGGGGGCGGCCGGGGGGTGCTTCCGGAAGCGGGATCGGAACTGGTTTTGAGCACCCTGGAGGACCAGGTAGTATTTTCTCTGTCAGGCGCCGCTAGCTCAGTTGGTTAGAGCAGCTGACTCTTAATCAGCGGGTCCGGGGTTCGAGTCCCTGGCGGCGCACCTGTACTTCGGGCGGTTTCCGGTTCACCGGGAACCGCCCGAAGTGTTTTCCGGCCGTTCCCGGCCACTCCGGGCCGGCCCGGCCACCCCTCAGAGGGTGAGCGACAGCAGCAGCGGCGCGGCCTTGCGGTTCAGCACGTCGGCCGCGGCCCGCAGCCGGTGGGCGTGCTCCACGGGCAGCGACAGGGCCAGGCAGCCCACCGAGGCTCCCGCCGTGATCGGGACGGCCGCGCAGACCGTGCCGACGGCGTATTCCTGCAGGTCGAGCGTGGGTACCGTGGCCGGCTGGCTGTCCAGCTTCGAGAAGAGGATCCGCTCGTTCACGATGGTCTTCGACGTCAGCCGGGCGATCTTGTGCCGGGACAGGTGGTCGCGCCGTCCGTCCAGGTCGAGCTGGGTCAGCAGGCACTTGCCGACGGCGCTGGCGTGGGCCGCCGAGCGGAAGTCCACCCACTCGTGGACCTTGGGGGTGCGCGGGCTGTCCGCGAACTGGGTGATCCGGACCTCGCCGTCCACGTACCGGCTGATGTAGACCGCGGCGCCGACGGAATCGCGCAGCCGGTCCAGGGTGTCCTGAAGTTTGTCCTGCAGCGCCTGCTGGCGGTCGGCGCCGGAGCCGAGGAGGACGAGCGAGTCCCCGATGGCGTAGGCGCCGTCGGACACCTGCAGTACGTACCCCTCGCGGCGGAGCATGAGGAGCATGGGGGCGAGATGGGCCGAAGGCAGGCCCGTCTCGCGCGCGATCTGTATGTCGGTCACGCCGCCTGTATGGCGGGCGACCGTTTCGAGTACGCGCAGGGCGTACTGCACCGAGTGGAACGGCGCGGTCGGCTCGGGCTTCAGCGCCACGGTTTCCCCCTAGCAGGTTGTTACCGCTTGCTCTCACACGATAGCCATCAAGAAGGCCGTCCGGAGCGCCTGTTGATGAGATTGATGGCTCAATTACGTCGCTCTGCCTCGATCTACTCCTGTGGCATATGCCAAGGTCATGGACGGTGTCCGAGTGTGCCGGGAATGCCCGGACCGGCCGCGCGGTTCGGTTTCTTCGTAGGGACGAGGACGGACGGGCGAGCGGAGCGGGAGTGGCGATGAGTGAGCTCAGTGGCGCGGGGGACCCGGGGCGGCGACAGGGGAGCGCACCCGACTCCGGAACCGGAACGGCAACCGGAACCGGTACGGGGACCGAAACCGGTACGGGAATCCGCGGGACCGCCCAGGGCCGTGCGCCGGTACCGCTCTCCGTGCTCGACCTCGTCACCGTCGGCGCGGGCAGCACCGCCCACGCCTCCCTGCGCACCAGCGTCGACATCGCCCGGCTCGCCGAATCCCGCGGCTTCCACCGCCACTGGGTCGCCGAACACCACTCCATGCCCGGGGTCGCCAGCTCCTCCCCGGCCGTGATCCTGGCCCACCTGGCCGCCCACACCTCCCGGATCCGGCTCGGCTCGGGCGGGGTCATGCTGCCCAACCACGCCCCCCTCGCCATCGCCGAGCAGTTCGGCACCCTGGAGGCCCTGGCCCCCGGCCGGATCGACCTCGGCCTCGGCCGTGCCCCCGGCACCGACGGGCAGACGGCCGCCGCGCTGCGCGGGGCCGGGCGACGGGACGAGGCCGTGGACGAGTTCCCCCGGCAGCTCGCGGAGCTGATCCGCTTCCTCGACGACGACTTCCCCGACGGGCACCCGTACGCCCGCGTGCACGCCGTGCCCGGCCCCGTCCAGGGCCCCGCCGGGCGGCCGCCGATCTGGCTCCTCGGCTCCTCCGGCTTCAGCGCCCGCCTCGCCGGCGGACTCGGGCTGCCCTTCGCCTACGCACACCACTTCTCCCCGGCCGGGACCCTGCCCGCCCTCGACCTCTACCGGCAGTCCTTCCGCCCCTCGGCCGTCCTGGACGCCCCGTACGCCGTCATCGGAGTCGCCGCCCTCGCCGCCGACACCGGGGCGGAGGCCCGCGCGCAGGTGCTGACCGGCGCCCTGTCGATGCTCCGGCTGCGCAGCGGACGCCCCGGGCTGGTCCCGACGCCCGAGGAGGCGGCCGCGTACCCGTACACGCCGCTGGAGCGGGAGTTCGTGGACGACCGCCTCGCGAGCGTGGTCCACGGCACCCCCGACGAGGTCACGGCGGGCCTGGACGACCTCGCGAAGCGCACGGGCGCCGACGAGCTGATGCTGACCGCCAACGCCCACTCCGGCGAGGCCCGCCTCCACTCGTACGAGCTCGTAGCGAACGCATACGGCATGCCGGAGCTGAACGCCTGACCCGCCCGCCCCGGTCCCCTCACGGCCCGGGGAACCCGACCCGCCGCATGTGCAGTTCGGAGCGGACGAGTTCGAGCAGCCGCCCCATCCAGTTGCGGCCCCGGCCGGCGTTGTCTCCCCAGAAGTACGAGTCGAAGTCGTCGTAGCTCAGGGTGGCTTCGTCCGTCGCCAGCAGGACCTCGGAGAGGCCGGGGTGCTGTTCGTACTTGGCGCGCAGCAGGCCGGCCATGAAGGCGGTACGTGCTTGCTCCGAGCCCTCGCGGCGCGGCGCCGCCACCGCGAGTTTGCGTGCGGCGACGTACGTGTCCGCCGCCGCGATCGCGGCGCCGAGCCCTCGATCGGCGACGGACAGGGCCCAGTGGGCATGGGTGACGGAGGGGTAGGTGACCTTCCCGACGATCACAGGGGCGGGGTACTCGTTGCGCAGTCCGAGCAAGCCCGGGTCGGGCACGCGCTCGGGCTTGAACGTGTGGGGGAGTCGGACGGTCGGCGCGTACAGAGCCGCCGGCCCGTCCGCAGCCGGACGGGCGGCGCCCTGCTCACCCCTGAGGCGGGCTCGCCCCTCGAAGTGCGCGAGGGCTTCGTCGTAGCGGGCCTGAGTGACAGCCGGCTCCTGCGGGAACAGGTCGGTGTGGCCGCCGGGCCCTGCCACCAACACCCGCAGCTGCCAAGCCTTTTCGTCCCCGTCGCCCAGCGCCCACTGCCGCTGCGCGTGCGGGATGGCGAGGAAGGCGGTGCGGGCCGCCGCGCGGTTCTCCTCCGTCCGGTCTGCGAGGAAGACGTCCACGGCGGCCAGGCAGCGTGCGGTCGAGTCGGGCCGCCCGTTCAGCTGGTCGATGGTGTCGCGGACTTCGGCCACGAGCTGGTCCGGGGGCGTCCAGTGCCGGGGCTCGCCGAACCGCCACTCACCCATCCCCGGCGCGGCCGCGGCAGCGCCTTCGGGGACGGTGGTGGCCACCCAGCCGGTCCGCAGCTTCCCCTCGAACTCCTCGACGGTGCACAGGCCCCAGCAGTCGACGAGCCCGTCGGCGTAGATGAAGAGGTCGATCAGGTGGTGGTGGCCGTTGCGGACGAAGGCGGGACGCCAGGTGCCGGGTATGCGGACGCCGTCCACGGTGCGATGGGTGACTCGGTTGCCGGTCATCCCATGATTCTGCAGCCGGAAACCCGCCCGCCCGGAGGGGTTTACGCATGCGCACCAGCCCACATGCACTCGCACGAGGTGACATCCGGAGTTTGGCTGGTTTGTTGCCGAAACCTTGCCGGAGCATGAATGAAGGCAGCCTTAAATCGCTCGTCACGGCGGGTGGCGGGTGATTTCCGGTGGGGTGCCACGTCGCTGACGTGGGGTTCTGGCCCAGGAGTGGTCTAGTCCTTCTTTGGTCCAAACCATTGACTCGGGACCGGCGTGATCGCTATCACTATCCCCACCTGAAGTCTTGCCTTCCCCTCCCACTTCCCCGGAGGCAGTTCATGCACATCCGTAAATCCCTCATCGCGGCCGCCGCCACGGCCGCGCTGGCCGGCGGGACGCTGGCCGCCTTCGCGGGACTCACCACCGCCTCGGCCGCCGAGGCCGGGACCACCGCCGCGGCCGGCAACGTCAAGATCGCCTACTACGACCAGTGGTCGGTGTACGGGAACGCCTTCTACCCGAAGCACCTCGACACCCGTGGCATAGCGAGCAAGTTGGACGTCATCAACTACTCGTTCGGCAACATCCACCCCACCAACCTCACCTGCTTCGAGGCGAACAAGGCGGCGGGCGACGACAACAACCCCAACGCCGGTGACGGTGCGGGCGACTCGTACGCCGACTACCAGAAGTCCTTCAGCGCGGCCGACAGCGTCAGCGGCGTCGCCGACAAGTGGGACCAGCCGATCGTCGGCGTGTTCAACCAGTTCAAGCAGCTCAAGGCGAAGTACCCGAACCTGAAGATCAACATCTCGCTCGGCGGCTGGACCTACTCGAAGTACTTCAGCGACGCGGCCAAGACCGACGCTTCCCGCAAGAAGCTCGTCTCCTCCTGCATCGACCAGTACATCAAGGGCAACCTGCCCGTCGAGGGCGGCTACGGCGGCGCGGGCAGCGCGGCCGGCATCTTCGACGGCATCGACATCGACTGGGAGTACCCGGGCTCGTCCGGCGGCCACCTCGGCAACCACTACGCCCCCGAGGACAAGCAGAACTTCACGCTCCTGCTCAAGGAGTTCCGCGAGCAGCTCGACGCCTACGGCGCGGCCAACGGCGGCAAGAAGTACCTGCTGACCTCGGCCCTCCCGGCCGGCCAGGACAAGATCAAGTACATCGAGACGGACAAGATCGGCGCGTACCTCGACTACGCGAACATCATGACGTACGACATGCACGGCGCCTGGGACTCGGACGGCCCGACGTACCACCAGTCCCCGCTGCTGAACTCGGCGGCCGACCCGACCGACGTGATCGCCCCGGGCAACGAGAAGTACAGCATCAAGAACGCCGTCGACTCCTGGCTCGACGGAAACGCCGCCTACGGCATCACCGGCGGCTTCCCCGCCAACAAGCTGGTCCTGGGCTACGAGTTCTACTACCGCGGCTGGAAGGGCGTGCAGCCCGGCACCACCAACGGTCTCGCCCAGCCCGCCTCCCAGGCCTCCGGCGCCCGTCCGACCAGCCAGCAGGCCGGCATCGCGCTCTACAAGGAGCTCGGCGGCATCGTCGACAACCCGGCGACCACCTTCTGGGACGACCAGGCCAAGGCCTCGTACTTCTACAAGGACGGCGAGTTCTTCACCGGCCTGAACCAGCGGTCCATCCAGGCCCGTGTCGACTACGGCAAGCAGCGCGGCCTGGCCGGCGCGATGATGTACTCCCTGCTCGGCCTGGACGCCAACGCGACCCTGCTGAACCAGATCTCGGACTCCCTCGGCGGCACCACCCAGCCGCCGACCACCCCGCCGACCACGCCTCCCACCACCCCGCCCACGACGCCTCCGACCACCCCGCCGACCACGCCTCCGACGACGCCGCCCACCGGCTGCATCGCTCCGGCCTACGTCGCGGGCACCGTCTACAACGGTGGCACCGAGGTCTCGTACAACGGCCGCAAGTACAAGGCCAAGTGGTGGACGCAGAACGAGGTGCCCGGCACCACGGGTGAATGGGGTGTCTGGCAGGACCTCGGCGCCTGCTGATCCCCCCACCCCGCGCCGAGCGCCGGCAGCCCCCGCATCCCCCTCCCAGGGTGCGGGGGCTGCTGTGTCAGCACAGGGCGTGATCGATGAGGGTGCGCACCGCCTCCTCCTGGCGGGCCGCGACCTCAGGGTCCGCGGAGCGGCTGTGCGCGGACACGGTGACGGTGCGCCGCCCGTCGGTGGTCGTCGCCGCCTGGACCTCGTAGCCGAAGCCGTTCCCCCCGTGCCCGAGGTAGCCGCCGCCGCAGGACAGGGGCGTGAAGAACAGGCCAAGTCCGTCCCGGGTGCCCTCCGGGTGGCCGCTGTCCGGACCCACCGGCACGGTGTCGCGCAGGGCGGCGAGCTCGGCGGGCTTCAGCAGCTCTCCGCGGGCCAGGGCGGAGAAGAAGCGGTTGAGGTCGGCGGCCGTACCGGTCATCGAGCCGTCCGCCCCGCTGTCGAAGGGACGGTAGGCGATCGTCGTGTCGACCAGCGGGCCGTCCGCCGTGAACTGCTGGCGGTTGGTGGAGTGCGGGCGCGGAAGGAAGGACGAGGTGCCGGGGGTCGCGGTGTGCCGGAGGCCGAGCGGGCGCAGGATGCGGTCGTGGACCTGCTCCTCCCAGGTGCGGCCCGTGACCTTCTCGATGATCATCCCGGCCAGCACGTAGTTCGTGTTGGAGTACGCCCAGCCGGTGCCGGCCGGGAAGGCGGGCTCGTGGCGCATGGCCAGCGCCACCAGCTCCTCGGGGGCGTAGGCCCGCCACCGGTTGGCGAAGTAGCTCCGGGCACTGGGTTCGGGGAACACGTCGAGGATGTACTCGGGTAGACCGCTGGTGTGCTGGAGCAGCTGGCGGACGGTGATGGTCCGGCCGTCGTTCCCGGCGCCGGAGACGACCCCCGGCAGCAGCTCCTCCACCGTCTGGTCGAGGGAGAGCCGCTTCTCGCCGACCAGTTGGAGCACGACGGTGGCGACGAACGTCTTGGTGGTACTGCCCAGCCGCAGGTAGCCGCCCTCCGGAACCCCCGCCCCGGAGCGGGCCGTTACGGTCCCCCGCGGAGTGTCCACGCGGACCGCCACCCCGGTGACCCCGGCGTCCCGCACCGCGTCGGCGCCGCGCTGTACGGACCAGCCCGTGTCGGAGGGCAGGGCCGACACGGTGAGTGCCAGTGCGGCGGTGGACAAGAACATGTGACGAAGGATCATGAACCGAGGCTAGGAAGGGCCGTGGGGCGCCTTCCATCCTGCGTGCGCCCCGTTCGGGACGGGGGCCAGCCGGATGGACAACGGGTTGCGGGATTCCCCGTACCGCAGCGTGCGGGGGTCGCTACGCTCGGCGACGAGTTGGATTCGCACGCGTCCTCATGGGGGTGACCATCCCATGGTCAACATCCGCGCTCTCGATCCCAGCGCCTCGCCGCTGGACTACTACGGCAACGAACTCCGCCGCCTACGGGAGGCTGCCGGCCTGAAACAGCAGCAGCTGGGCGACATCATCTTCTGCGCAGCCTCCCTGATCGGTCAGGTGGAGACCGCGAGGAAGGTCCCGACCAGGGACTTCTCGGAGCGGCTGGATGCCGCGCTGGACACGGACGGGCATTTCTCCCGACTGGTGGGGCTGGTCCTGCGGAGCGTGCTGCCGACGTGGTTCCAGCCGTTCGCGGAGATGGAGGCTCGGGCTGCATTCATCTCCACGTATCAGGCTCAGTTGGTCTATGGACTCCTGCAGACACCCCGATACGCGCGCGCCGTACTGGCGACGGGTCTGCCTGATGACCTGGATGACTTGGTCGCAGGGCGCCTGGACCGTCAGCGCATCCTGGACCGAGCTCAACCGCCCATGGCGTGGGTCGTACTGGACGAAGCTGCCCTTTACCGGCCGATCGGTGGCCGGGGGGTCATGCGGGAGCAGCTCGAGCATCTATTGAGCTTCCAGGGCAGGCGGTGGATCAGGATTCAGGTGCTGCCGTTCTCGGCCGGTGAACACGCAAGTCTTATCGGCTCGTTCACCGCGATGAGGTTCGACGGTGATCCGGACATCGTCTACGCGGAGGACCTCATCTCGGGGCGCATGACGGCCAACCCAGAGACGGTGAAGGAAGCTGCCCTTCGTTACGCTCACCTGCAGGCCGCGGCTCTCTCCGTGGAGGACTCGGCGGCATTGATCATCCGCGTAATGGAGGAACGCTATGGGCACCAGCCAGAACCTGACCAGCGCGGCGTGGCGTAAGTCGAGCTACAGCGGCAACACCGGCGGTGAGTGTGTCGAGTGCGCCCCCCTCGGCAGCGCCGCCTGGCGCAAGGCTTCGTACAGCAGCACGAACGGCGGCGAGTGCGTCGAGATCGCCCCCCAGCCCTGCCGGATCGCCGTCCGCGACTCCAAGAACCCCGACGGCCCCGCCTTCACCATCGCGCCGGAGGCCTTCGGCACCTTCGTCCGGAGTCTCTGACTCACACCTCGGGGTGCGGCGCGGGTCCCTCCGGCTGGGCGGGGACCGTGCCCGTGCCCGCCGCCTGGCGGGCGATGATGGCGGCGATCGCCTCCGGGGCCACCGCCCGGGAGTAGAGCCAGCCCTGGCCGGTGTCGCAGCCGACGCGTCGCAGGCGGGCCGCCTGGCCGGCGGTCTCCACGCATTCGGCGGTGACCGTCAGGCCCAGTCGGTGCGCGAGCTGGACCAGGGCTTCGACGATGGTCTCGTCGGCCGGGTTCGGGTGGGAGCCGTCCTCGTAGCGGAAGCCGCGGACGAAGGAGCCGTCGAGCTTGAGGACGGAGACGGGCAGGCGGCTGAGGTAGGCCAGGTTCGAGTAGCCGGTGCCGAAGTCGTCGATGGCGATCCGCACCCCCATGTCGCTCAGGGCCTGGAGGGCCTGGAGCGGGCGGCCCGCCGAGCCCATGACGGCCGACTCCGTCAGTTCGAGCTGGAGCAGCTGGGGGGCCAGGCCGGTCTCCGCGAGGATCTCGGCGACGTCGCCGACGAGGTCGGAGTCCCAGACCTGGCGGACGGCCACGTTGACGGAGACGAAGACGGGGGCGTCGCTGGGCTGCTCGATCTGCCAGCGCCGGGCCTGCCGGCAGGCGGTCTGCAGCACCCAGCGGCCCAACTGGACGATGGAGCCGTCTTCTTCGGCAAGTCCGATGAACCGATTCGGCGTCAGTGTGCCGAACTGCGGGTGGTTCCAGCGCACCAGCGCCTCCACCCCGCGCACGGCCCCGCTCTCCAGGTCCACCAGCGGCTGGTACTCCACGAGGAACTCGCCGCGCTCCACGGCCGGGCGGAGCGTCGAGGACAGGGCCTGGCGGGTCATGCGGTGGGCGTTGCGCTCGGGGTCGAAGAGGGTCCAGCGGGCCTTGCCGTCCGCCTTGGCCCAGTACAGGGTCGTGTCCGCGGCCTGCATCAGGCCGGTCGCCGAGGTCCCGGCGGCGGCCCGCTCCACGACCCCGATCGACGCGGAGACGTCCAGCCGCTGGCCGGCCAGGTCGAAGGGCTCCTGTACGGCGGCCAGGACGCTCCGCGCCAGGTCCGCGAGCTGCTCGGTGCCGGTGGAGTCCTCGACCAGCAGCGCGAACTCGTCGCCGCCGAGGCGGGCCACCAGGTGGCCGCCGGTGCGCCCGTAGCCGGTCTGGTCGGCGCACTGGCTGAGCCGCTGGGCGACGGCGGTGAGCAGCCGGTCGCCGACCCGGTGGCCGAGGGTGTCGTTGACGGCCTTGAACCCGTCGAGGTCCAGGTAGCACAGGCCGATCCGGCCCGTCCCGCTCTGCCCGTACGAGGACGCTTCCAGGGCGGCGGAGAGCCGCTCGAAGAACAGCGCCCGGTTGGGCAGCCGGGTCACCGGGTCGTGCATCTGGAGGTGGCGCAGCCGGGCCTGGAGGTCGCGCCGGTCGCTGATGTCGGCGACGGAGAGGAGTACGTCACCGGTGTCGGTCCCGGCCACGGGACCGAGGGTGATCTCGGTCCACAGGGAGTGCCCGTCGGGGTGCTTGAGGCGGCGGGTGCAGCGGAGCCGGGCCTGCCGGCCGCGCAGCACCTCCTGGTAGGCGTGCCAGGTCCGGGCCTCGGAGGCCAGGTCGACGAGCTCGGCGGCGGACTGCCCGGCGAGGAGGTGCGGCTCGGAGCCGAGGAGCGCGGCGAGGGCCTCGTTGGCTCCGGCGATGTGGCCGGCGCGGTCGACGACGGCCATGGGGAGGTGGGCCGCGTTGAAGGCGGCCCGGTAGTCGGCCTGGTGGTCGGCGCGGTCCGGGGTTGCCGTCGCCGCCGGGGTCGCCGGGTGACGCTGTGTCATGGTCGGCCGGATGCTGTCGGCCGCCGAACCGGTTCCGTCTGGGGTTCCGCTCACCGTTGGCTCCCGCAGTGCGTGTGAGTGTCCGTGCAGGAAAGTGTGCCGATCATAGAGGCTCACGGACGGCCCTATCCAGCGGCGACGCCGCACGGGGCGCGGGAGTTCGGTGTGATGACGGTTCGTCGGCCTGACGACGAATGATCGTTTCCGCATGGCTGTGAGCATCCGGCGCCCACCCCTGACCCGACCTGATCGGTCGTGACTTTCCGTAGGCACATGTGCGAAACCCGACGTCACCGGCTTGCCCCAGTGCTCACTCGTGCGGGGTAGCGGAACAGGGCATTAGTAAGACAATCGCCTCAAGGTGGATGAACAGGTACCAATCCACCACCGGAGGTCGATGTGCCGCGACAGCAGACACCCGGGGGAGTGGACCGCTCCCGCATGCGAACCACGGCGGCAGCGCTCACTTCCCTCACGGCGCTCGCCGCCATGTCGCTCGTCGCGGGACCCGCAGTCGCCGCTCCCGGAGCCGGACCCTGCGCGCTGACCCGTACCGCGGCCCACCACTCCCTGGGCCTGGACACCTGGAACGGCGCCTACCCCAAGCCCGAGCGCACCCTCAACGCGGTCATGGTCTTCCTCTCCTTCCCCGACCACCGCACCACCCTGACCACCGACGAGCTCACCGCCGACTACTTCCCGGCGACCAGCGAGTTCTTCGAGCGGGCCTCCTACGGCCGCTTCCGGCTGGCCCCGCACCCGCAGAAGCAGTGGATCCAGATGCCGAAGCCGTCCGTCGCCTACGGGATACAGCGCGACTGGGCCCCGGCGGACCGGGCCGCCTACCTGCGCGACGCGGTAGCTCGCGCCGACCCGTCGGTGGACTTCAGCCAGTACGACGTCGTCTACTTCGTCGCCGACCCGGACGCGCCCGGCGTCGACTCCGACGCCACCAAGGTCGTCAACTTCGAGCAGCCGATCCGGGCGGACGGCACCGACCTGCGCCGCATCGTCACGGTCTTCGAGAAGCACCCGCCGGACCGCAACGTGCTGGCCCACGAGACCGGGCACGTCTTCGACCTGCCGGACCTCTACCACCGCCCCTCGGACGGCAAGGGCGACTGGGACACGTACGTCGGGGACTGGGACGTCATGGGCAGCCAGTTCGGCATGGCCCCGGACCTCTTCGCCTGGCAGAAGTGGAAGCTCGGCTGGCTGGACGCCTCCCAGGTGGACTGCGTGGGCTCCGGCTCCTCCCTGCACACCCTCCAGCCGCTGTCCGAGGCCCCGCGTCCGGGCGGCACGGGCGGCACCCGGCTCGCGGTGGTCCGTACGGGACCCGGCAGTGCGATCGCCGTCGAGGCGCGGGGCTCCGCCGGCAACGACGGGGACACCTGCACCGAGGGGGTCCTCATCTACCGCGTCCGCAACGAGGCGGCCTCGGGCGGCGGACCGATCGAGGTCGTGGACGCGCACCCCGACACCGAGGCCTGCTGGGACCGGTCGGTGTACCCGCCGCTGGCGGACGCCCCCCTGGAGGTGGGCGAGACCTTCACGGTCCCGGAGGAGGGGATCACCGTGGAGGTGGCGGACCGCACCCCGTCGGGCGCGTACACGGTGAAGATCACGCGGGAGCGGTAGCGCCGGCGGGAGACGGCGGGAGCCGGTGCCGGTACCCGTGCGGGCACCGGCGCCGCCGACGTCAGCCGCGGGTCCAGCGGAAGTCGATCTCCGGGTGGCGCGGGGAAGGGGCGTCCAGCAGGGGCGACGGCCGCCCCTTAAGGAACCGGTCGAGGCACAGGCGGGTGTACGTCCGGATCAGCTCCGTCGAGCGGGCCGGGGCCAGGGTCCCGAGCAGTTCGGCGTACAGTTCCGGCGGCCAGGCCTCCGCGAGGCCGCCCGGGACGGCGAAGTGCGGCAGATCGGTGTACGTGAGGTGGCCGGTGTCGCGCGCCCGCAGCTGGCGGCCCCAGCCGCGCTGGTGCTCGCGCCAGCGCCGCCAGGTGTCGTGGTCCTCCAGTGCGGTGAGCAGCAGGTAGGGGCGGTCCAGCCCGAGGTCGGCCACCGGGGACCCGAACAGGGCGCCGTCGAGGCCGATCCCGACGGCGAAGCGGTCGTCCACCCGGAGGAGCTCGGCGGCCGCGGCCCCGCCCATGGAATGCCCGAGGACGCCGATCCGGCGGGGATCCGCGCAGGGGGTGCGCCGCCGACGGGTCAGGGTCGTGGCGACGAACCGCAGGTCACCGACGCGCGCGGCTGTTTCGAGGCGTTCCTGGCGGTCCCAGTCGTCGGACTCCTCGGGCAGCACGCTGTGGACGGTCCGGCCGCCCGGGAACTCCACCACGGCGGCGTCGTAGGTGTGGTCGATGCCCGCGACCAGGTACCCGTACGAGGCGAGCTCCTCGGCGAGGGCGGTGCCATTGCTGCGGCCGCCCTTGCGCCCGTGCCCGAGCAGCACCAGCGGCAGCGCTCCCGGCACGGCCGGTGCGCCGGTCCGGGCGTGCGGGCGTACGGCGCCCACGGTGCCCGCCTTGAGCGGCAGGCTCGCCTCCATGGCTGCGGCGACCCGGCTCGTGGTGTACGGGGCCCGGCGGAAGCCGGTGGCGGTGAGCGCGGGGTACCAGAGCTGCACCATCAGCTCGCGCGGCCGGCGGTCCGGCGCGAGGGGGTCGTCGCGGTCGTGGTCGACCAGGTGCAGGTCGACGGTGCCCACCGGCTGCCGTGCGGTGGGCGCGGGCAGGTCGATGGCCTGCCCCCCGTGCCCGGCGGCCCGCGCGGGCACGGAGGGCAGGGCGACGGCCCCCGCGCTCGATCCGGCGAGGACCAGGAGGGACCGGCGCGTGACCATCAACCACCCCAAGGCGACTGCGTGCGGAAGGACGTGACGAACGCTCACCCTAGAAGGTCTGGACCATTCTGCCCAGGGGTGGGGTGGGGTGGGGTGGGGGTGCGGATGGGGATGTGGATGCACGACGAAAAAGGCCCCCACGTGAGTGGGGGCCTTTCTGCGTCTGTGCGCCGCCAGGGACTCGAACCCCGGACCCGCTGATTAAGAGTCAGCTGCTCTAACCAACTGAGCTAGCGGCGCTTGGTGACGAGAGAGACATTAGCACCCCGAGCGGCGATCGGAAAAATCGATATCCGCAGCTCGGGTGGCGCGGACGAACGCCCACAGCAGCGCCTCGGGTCCGGGCAGCCAGGGCAGCCGTGCGTCGGGCGCCACGAGCCAGCGCGAGGAGCCGCCGTCCGCGGCCAGCGGCGGCACGGTGACGGCGTCGCCGGGGCCGTGGCAGAGCGGTGCGGGGACGGGGGTGCTCCACTCCTCCCAGGCCAGCAGGGCCGGGAGCCGGTGGGCCGTGCCGGGGGCGGCGAAGAGCAGGGTCCGCCCGCGGTGCACGGCGGCCGGCCCGGAGCCGGGGCCTTCGGCCCAGAGCAGGTCGAGCATCCGGCGGCCGAGGACGAGGGGGACGTTGACGACGTCGAAGGCGGTCCCGCAGGGCAGCACGGCGGGCGCGGTGGGCCGGGCCTGCCAGGCGGCCAGCGTGCCGCCGGGCCGGGCGGAGGCCGACGCCAGCCAGGCGGCGCCGGCCGGGGTGACGTGGTTCGCGGAAGCGGTCGTCGGCCGCGGGTCGAGCGCGGGGCAGCTGGTCAGCGTCGTCATACGTCCAGGTCTACCCGCGGTAGCGAACCGATCTCCGGGAGTTACGGGAAACCGGGACAGGCCGGGTGGGACTGGAGTATCTTGCGCCCCGCATGATGCGCCTCGCATATGCCAGTGGCGGTCGGGTGCGCCCTCAGGCGCCCTCGGGGGAGGTGCCGCGCAGCAGGGACTCGCCGAACTCGATCATCTTGCGGGCGTAGTCCTCGGTCCACTCCGCCTGCTCCGCGATCGCCGCCGCCGACAGCCGGTCGAACCGCCGGGGGTCCGCGAGCTGCGCCGCCGCCACCGCCTGGAACTCCACCGCCCGCTCCTGGGCGGCGCGGAAGGCGAGGGTCAGCTCCGTCGCCCGGGCCAGCAGTTCCCGCGGGTCGTCTATCGATTCGAGGTCGAAGAAGTGCTCCGGGTCCGTGACGGTCTCCGACGGCTCGAAGAGCAACTGCGCGGGCCGCAGCCTCCGCTCGGTCCGCTCGGGATCTGCCATGCGTGTCCTCCTGCTGGACGTGAGAAACGTGGGAAAAGCTTCCGGGCCACCGTCCATTGTCCAGCTTCGCGCAAGGGCGCCCGAGGGCCGCGGCGCATGGGCTAGAACGTGCGTATGACCGATGGTGTGCACGAGACGCTGGACGAGCTCTGCGACGAGGGCATCGAGCAGGTGATCGGCTGGCGCCGTCACCTCCACCGCAATCCGGAGCTGCCGAACCGCGAGGCCGCCACCGCGCGGCTCGTGGCGCGGGAGCTCGCCGGCTTCGGACTGGACGAGGTGCGGACCGGCATCGCCGGGCACGGGGTGGTCGGGGTGCTGCGCGGCGGCCTGCCCGGGGACCGGGTGGCGGCGCTGCGGGCCGACATGGACGCGCTGCCCGTCCCCGACCGGTGCGGCGCGGACTTCGCCGCCACCGGGCAGGCCTCGCACGCCTGCGGCCACGACTGCCACACCGCGATGCTCCTCGGAGCCGCGCGCGCACTGGCCGACGTACGGGTGCGGGAGCGGCTGCCCGGAAGCGTGCTGTTCGTCTTCCAGCCCGCCGAGGAGGGCCCGCCGGTGGACGAGGAGGGCGGGGCGCGCCTGATGGTGGCCGAGGGAGCCTTCGCGGACCCCGTCCCCACGATGGCCTTCGGCATGCACGTCACCCCGCATCCCAAGGGCTGGGTGGGCTACAAGTCCGGCCCGATGTACGGGGCCTCCTGCCTGGTCCGCGTCACGGTCACCGGCCGGCAGGCCCACGCCTCCTCGCCCTGGTACGGCGTCGATCCGATGCCCGCCGTCGGGGCGCTGCTGACCGGGATCGGCCAGCTCTACCGGCAGGTGTCGGCGTTCTCCCCGGTCACTGTCTCCATCGGGCACATCGAGGACGTCGGCCGGTACAACGTCATCGGTGAAACCGTCACCCTGTCGGGCACGATCCGCTGCGCCGAGGAGCGGGACATGCCCGAGGTCAAGCACCGGCTGACCGCGCTCGCCGAGCACACCGCCGAGGCCTACGGGGCCTCCGCGACCGTCGAGCTGCTCCAGGACGTACCCGCCGTGCGCAACGACGCGGCCTGGGTCGAGGCCGCACTGCCCACCCTGCGCCGGGTCGCGGGCACGGACCGGGTGGTGGAGGTCGGCGGCACGCTCGGCTACGACGACGTCTCCGAGCTCATCACCCGCTTCGGCGGGCTGTACGTGATGCTCGGCGTCCAGGACACCGCCCTGGACCCGGCGAGCGGCGAGCCCGTGCCCGTCCCCGGCGGCCGGGGCCTGGTCGGCAACCACCACCCCGGCTTCTACGCCGACGACGCCACCCTGCTCACGGGCGTACGGCTGCACGCGCACGCCGCGTACGACCACCTGGCCGGCACGCTCGTCACGCCCTGACCGGCGTCCTCGTGAGGGCGGCGAGCTCCTCCAGTACGGCCGCCAGCTCGCCCGCGAGGCCCTCCGGGGCCCGGAACCCGTCGGCCGTGACCAGCTCCGTGATGCCCGGGACGGCCGCCGAGGCCCGGGCCGGCACCATGCCGACGGACTCCAGCACCGGACGCAGCATCCGGCCGGCCGGGGCGCCGCCGGAGCCGCCCGCGCTGTAGGAGAGCAGGCCGGCGGGCTTGCCCTGCCATTCGCGGTAGAGGAAGTCGACGGCGTTCTTGAAGGGGGCGGTGAAGCCGCCGTTGTACATCGGCAGGACGAAGAGGAAGGCGTCGGCGGAGTCGACCAGAGCGCTCCACGCGCGGGTGTGGGCGTGGGCGTAGATGCCGGTCGAGGCGTACTCGGGCTCGTCCAGGAAGGGCAGGGCGATCTCGGCGAGGTCGACGGGGGTGACCTCGAAGAGCCCCGGCCCCTGCTCGCGCGCCAGGTCGGCGGCCCAGCGGGCCAGGGGGCGGGCGGCGGAGGTGGGGCGGACGGAGGCGGAGATGACGTCCAGGACAGCGGGCTCTCCGAAGCCGACTACGACGTCCTGTCCGTCCTCGGCTCCACCGACGGCCACCGCATGCGCATCAGCGCCCTCGCCACCCTCATGCAGTGGTCCCGCAGCAGGCTCTCCCACCAGCTCACCCGGATGGAGCAGCGGGGCATCGTCCGCCGCGAAGAGGTGGCCGACGACGGCCGCGGCGCCGAAGTGGTGCTCACCGAGCAGGGCGTCACCACGATCATGACGGCCGCCCCGCTCCACGTGGAATCGGTGCGCCGCCACCTGATCGACATCCTGACCCCGGAACAGCTCCGCACCTTCGCGGAGGTGGGCGAACTGCTCCGCACTCGGCTCGGCGTGGAGCGGAAGACCCGCTGAGCCCGGCTACGGCCGCCGGACGGGCGCCGGGCCCCGGGGGTCAGGGGCGCCAGACCACCCGGTGCTCCGCCAGGTGGGCCAGGACCGAGTGGTTGGCCTCCCAGCCGTCCGGGAACTTCATCGTCACGCCCAGCTGCACCGGTTCCGAGGACGGGTGGGCGTCCAGGAGCTCCGCTATCCCCGCCCGGGCCACCACCACGCAGGCGTGCCGGTGCCGGGAGGCCAGCACGCACAGCCGGCCCGTCTCCAGGTGGAAGGCGGTCGCGTCCGGGCGCCCCGACAGGGGGTGCAGGACCACCGTGAGGTCGTACTCGCGGCCCTGGAGCCGGTTCGCCGTGTCCACGGTGACCCCCGTGACCCCGAGCGCGGACAGCGCCGCCCGGACCGCCGCCGCCTGGTCCCGGTGCGCGGTGCCCACCGCGATCCGGTCAGCCGTCAGCGGGGACGGGCCCCCCGCGTGCTCGTCCACCGTCACCGTGCCCCGGTCCAGCGACCGGCGCACCACCAGGGCCACCGCCCGCACCGCCTCCGGGTCGGTGCGCGGGGTGTGCCGGGCCGGCAGCTCCAGCAGCCCCCACCCCGACTCGGCCGCCTCGTCCAGCACCCGGTCGGGGCCCGAGCCGTCGCCCGCGACCCCGAACGCCATCCGCCGCTCGCCCGGACCCGTACCGCTGCGGAACTGCGTGTACGGGTAGAAGGCGCGGGAGACCAGCGGCGCGGCCGAAGCCGGCAGCCGCCAGGACACCGGCAGCCGGTGCTGCGGCAGGTCCGGGTTGTGCGCCAGCAGGGTCGACACCGCCGAGGCGGACGGGTCGTAGGACAGGCCCGCCCACTGCTCGGCCCCGACCACGCTGAAGGGGTCGAGCTGCCCCGGGTCGCCCACGAACAGCGCCCGGTCGAACAGCCCGGCCACGGCCAGCAGCGCGTCCGAACGCATCTGGTACGCCTCGTCCACGATGGCGTGCTCCCAGGGCTCCACGTCCTTGACCCACGCCCACTTGGCCGCCGTCGAGATCGTCACCGGCAGCCCGGCGAGGTCCCCCGGCTTCGCGGAGAGGACCACCGACTCCAGATCCCGCAGCGCCGGATCGTAGGCGTCGCCCTCGCTGCTGTGCAGCCGGCCCACCTTCAGCTCCGGATCCTTCGCGTGCAGCCGCAGCACCAGGTCGTCGACCTGCGCGTTGGTCTGGGCGACCACCATCAGCCGGCGCCCGGCCGCCGCCAGGTCCCGGGCCGCCCGCACCACCAGGGTGGACTTCCCGGCCCCGGGCGGGGAGTCGACCACCACGCCCCGGGCGCCGCCGTGCAGGGTGTCGCGCAGGATGGCGTCGGTGGCCCGGCCGGCGGCCGCGCCCGGATCGAAAGCGGTGCTCGCGGTGCTCACAGCAGGTCCTCGGCGGTCACGGGGTCGGGCAGCGGCAGCACGGGAGCGCCGCCGGTCAGGTGCGCGGGCGGCCCGCCGTGGGTCCACGGCGTCTGCTCGGGATCCGGCAGCTTCGGGCCGCCGCGCGCATCGTGCTCGAAGAGCGTCCAGCACACCCGGTCGCCCTTCTCCGGCACCGAGCCCGGCTCCGGGTCCTTGCCGCGGCCCATCTTGTCGAGGAGGCGCAGCACGAGCCGGCCGTCCTCCTCCCGGCGCACGAACTGCGCGCTCTGCGGGCGCCCGTCCAGCGAGCGGTACACCTTCTGGCCGCCGCCGTCCTCCGCGGAGTCGGCGAGCTGCGGCCGGTCCTCCGTCGCCACCCACACCAGCGGGCGCGGGCTCGGCCGCTTCGACTCCGTCCACTCCATGACCACTTCGGTGACCTCGCCGGCGAAGGCCTCGCCCGAGAGCCGCCGGCCCGCCATCACCAGCAGGTCGTCCAGCGCCTCCTGGGCGTCGAGCCGCACCTGCTCGGTCTCCCGCGCCGCGAGCTTGCGTGCGGCCGTCACCGCGTCGTCGCGGCGCGGCTGCGGGCCCTCGCCCGCCCGCACCCGGTCCCGGTGGCCGGTGTACGACCAGCGGTCCCCGGTCCAGCGGTCCCCGGCCCGCTCGCCCTCCGGCAGCTCGCGCATCAGGTCCAGCGCGTGCCACACCGCCCACCAGGTGCTCTGCATCTGGTCCACGACCAGCCGCCGGACCGCCCGCTCGGCGGACCGCGGACCGTCGCCGTCCCGGGGCTCCGTCAGGCGCGCCGCGTCGAACTTCGCGATCGCCGGTGCCAGCAGCTTGTTGTCGAAGGCCGGATCGGTGGCCGGACCGGCCGGTGGGAGCAGCAGCTGGCCGTGCTCGTCCCGGCCGAGCTCGGCCCGCAGCGCCTGCTCGGCGCCGGAGGTCCCCTCCTGCGGGTCGATCCACGCCAGCAGGGCCTGTAGGTGCTGGTCCTCCAGGTTGCTCTGGCCGGTGGCCCAGTGCCGGGAGAGCAGGTCCGTCGCCGACATCAGCAGCGAGGACCCCGGCACCCGGGAGCGCTCGGCGAAGTGGGTGAACCAGCGGCCCAGCAGGGGCACCTGGGTGGGGACCGGATACGGGTTCTCGGGGTCCTCCTCGGCGGTCCGCCGGAACCGCATGGAGCGCCCCAGCAGCCGGACGTACTCGATGCCCGCGCGGCTCGGCACGATCAGCTGCGGAGCGTCCAGGCAGAGCTCGGCCTCCACCTTGACCCGCTTGCCCGTCTCCGGGTCGGTCTCGGTGCGCTCCACCGGCTCGACGGCGTCCGCGAACCCGTCCACGTACGGCATCAGGTGCCGGGCGAGCTCGGCCAGGAACTCCCACCGCATGTCCCGGTCGCGGGGCTGCGGCACGACCAGGATCCGGGGGTCCTGCCGGTCGGTGCCGAACATCGCACCCAGCGGGGCCCCGGCCTCACCCGCCGTCGTCAGCGGTACGAAGACCAGCGGCTGCTCGCCGAGATGCCGGTGCCGTACGGTCGCCAGCGGCTGGGCCCGCCCGGCGCGGACGGCCTCCAGCCGGGCCAGGGTGGTCAGCAGGGACATGCGACGTTCTCCGGGCGGATGCGGGCGGGGGCGTGCTCCAGCGCCTCGGCGCGCAGCCGGGCGGCGTACCGCAGCGCGGCCGCGGTGGGGTCGTCGAAGGCGGTGTCGGCGGCCGGGTCGGCGGCCGGGTCGGAGGCCGCGGTGGAGTCGGCGCCGGAGCCCGCGGCCGCCGCGAGGGCGGCCTCGACCGTGGTCAGCCCGCCCAGCTCGCCCCGTACGGAGCGGCCGAGCGCGGTCACCTCGTCGGCCGAGCGCGCCCGCTCCCGGCAGTGGAAGGCCAGCTCGCAGGCGGCCAGGCACTCGGGGGCGTAGGAGGCCGACACGGCCGACACGGCCTCGGTCAGCTCCTCGGCGGAGCACGCCGGGTCGAAGGTGAGGCCCTCGGGCAGGGCCCCGGCCAGTTCCTCGACCCGGGTGAGCCGCTCCAGCTGGCGCCGGGTCACCGAGCGCTCGCGGCGGATGTCGACGGGGGCCGCGGTGGGCAGGTTCGAGAAGTCCTTGGGGCAGACGAGCAGCACGGTGTGCCCGACCTCGGCGCCGGCCACCTTCGCGGCGGTCGTCTCCAGGGCCAGCACGTAGACGGCGGCCTGCCGGGCGGCGGCGCCCACCTTCGCGGCGTCGGCGGCCCCGTCGATCATCGGGAACGACTTGATCTCCACCACGGTCCAGCGCCCGTCGGGGTGCACGACGACCGCGTCCGGCTCCAGGTAGGCGGGGGACCCGGCCACCTCCAGCGCGAGCATGGGGTGGTCCAGCAGGGTCCAGGCCCCGGCGGCGGTCGCCTCGCGCAGCGCGAGCGCGGTGCGGGCCGCGCGGCCCTGGGGCCCCGCGGCGGTCAGGTCGGGGGTGAGGGCGTCCGGTCCGGGCGGGCCGGCCGCGCCGCCGGATCCCGCGCCGAGGTGCTCGTACACCAGCCGCAGGAGCTCGGCCCCGCCGTCGCCCTTGACCTTGGCCTCGAAGGAGTTGCCGCGGACGATGGCGAACTGCGACTGCCCGAAGGCCGCGGGGGAGCCGAGGGCCGCCGCGAGGACGGTCTTGTCCACGCCGGCGCCGTCGAGCAGGGCCCGTCTGCCGCAGCCGGGGTTGGCGGCGAGGGCTGCCAGCGCGCGGGCGTCGAGCGGGCGCGGTGCGACGGCGGGGCCGCGCAGGTCAGCGAGCCGCTGCCGCAGCGTCCTCGGGGGATTCGGGGGACTCGTCGGCTGCGTGGCCGGTGCGGGCTGGGCGGCCTGCGTGGCCGGTGCGGCCTGCCATGCCGCCGGCCGCGCCGTCGGCCCGGGGGACGGCGGCGGGGTCTGCGGCGGCTGACCGCTGGACGGGTAGGAGCTCACCCGCGGAAGTGTCCCATCCGCCACTGACAATCGTGGACTTACCCGCGAAACCTGCTGTTCGGGTGGTATGAGGGGCGGGCCCGGGGGACCCGGCGGGCCGCCCCGTGATCCGGGCGGGCAGGGCGCGGGCCGCGAGGTAGCCGGCGCCCATCACCGCGGCCCCGGCGACGGCGTCGAGGAAGTAGTGGTTGGCCGTGCCCATGACCACGAGGGTGGTGACGGCGGGGTACGCGGCGCCCAGGGCCCGGACCAGCGGCCGGCGCGCGCAGCTCCACAGCACGATCCCGCACCACAGCGCCCAGCCCACGTGCAGGCTGGGCATGGCGGCGAACTGGTTGGTGAAGGAGCCGAGCCCGCGCGGTGCGCTGGCCTCCCCGCCCCACCAGCCGTAGGCGCTGTAGTAGGCCATCGTGTCGGTGAACCCGTACGAGGCGTCGAGCAGCCGCGGCGGACAGGTGGGCACCAGGGCGAAGCCGACGAGCCCGAGGAGGGTGGAGGCCATCAGCCAGGTGCGGGCGAAACGATACTGCTGGGGGCGGCGCCGGTAGAGCCAGACCAGCACCGCGGGGGTGACGAGGTAGTGCAGGGAGGCGTAGACGAAGTCGGCGGGTATGCCGAGCACCGCCTGCCGGGTGAAGAGCCGGTTGAGCGGCCGCTCCAGGTCGAGGGCCAGGAGCTCCTCGACGCGCAGGATCGCGAGCCCGTGCTCCACGGCCAGCCCGACGTCACCCCGGGCGAGGAGTCTGCCACCGGAGTACGCCGCGTAGACGACCCCCAGGAGCAGCAGTTCGGCCCACCATCGCGGAGGCTGCCGCCAATTAGTCATACGGCGTATGACGTGTGTGAAGGGACAAGGGTTGCGTGGCGTTCATCTGATGGATGATGGAACGGCGACGGAACCCCCGCAAAGCAGTGCGAATGGTCGGGCCGTCCCGCCCGACCGCCTCGCCCGCCCCGCTCACGTTGCCCGTCCCACCGCACAACGGCCCCACCGCCCCACCGCCCAACCGCCCCACCGCACTCGACCGGGAGAACTCACATGGCCCCCCGCATCCTCTTGGCCCGCCACGGCCAGACGGCGTGGTCCCAGCTCGGCAAGCACACCGGACGCACGGACGTGCCCCTGCTGGAGGAGGGGAAGCGCGGCGCCAAGCTGCTCGGCGAGCGCCTCGCCCGCGACCCGTGGGCGAGCCTGCGCGGCCTGGAGGTGCGCACCAGCCCCCTGGTGCGGGCCAGCGAGAGCTGCGACCTGGCCGGCTTCGGCATCCAGGCCGAGCCGTGGGACGCGCTGATGGAATGGGACTACGGCGACTACGAGGGCATGACCCCGGCCGAGATCCAGGCGATCCGTCCCGGCTGGCTGATCTGGCGCGACGGGGTCCCCGGCGGCGAGTCCGTCGCGGACGTCTCGGCCCGCGCCGACGAGGTCGTCACCTGGGCCCGCTCGGCCGAACGCGACGTCCTCGTCTTCGCCCACGGCCACATCCTGCGCACCCTGGCCGCCCGCTGGCTCGGCTTCGACGCCTCCTTCGGCGCCCGCATCCGCCTGGAGCCGACCTCCCTGTCGGTCCTGGGCTGGGCGTACGGAGCCCCCGCCCTGGAACGCTGGAACGACACGGGGCACCTGGAGTAGTCCGGCCCCCGGCCTGCCCCCCCCGCAGGGTCAGGCCATCGCGTGCTTGGCGAGGAAGGAGCCCACGCGGGGTGAGCGCTGGTGCGGGACCAGCGTGCGGGCCGTCGCCGACAGCATCGACTGGATCCGGGTCGACTGGACCTCCTCCAGCAGCTCCAGCACCCGGCCGCCCGCCCACGCGGCCTCGTCGGGGGCGCCCGCGTGGGCCAGGTCGTCGGCCAGCTCCGCGGTGTAGAGGGCGACGTTGCGGGCGAAGTGCGGGTCCTGGAGGTCCGCCGCCCGGCGGGCGTGCCGGGCGGCCCGGGCGTGCTCGCCGAGCGCGGCCCAGCAGCGTGATTCCAGGGACTCCAGCTCGGCCTCGCCGAAGAAGGACATCCACTCGGGGTCCGCACCGCTCTCGCCGCGGGAGAACTCCGTGTGCGCCCGGGTCAGCGCCTCCTCGCAGGCCTTGCGGTCGGACAGTCCCGCCCAGCCGCCGGCCTCCCGCAGGGCGAGCAGCGACAGGAGCCGCGGGGAACCGAGCGAACGGGCGGCGCGGCGGCCCGCCTGGGCCGCCCGTACCGACTCGCGGGGGCGCCCGCAGTCCCGGGCGAGGAACGCCATGTTGCTGAAGGCGTGTGCCTCCAGCCCGGCGTCCCCGGAGACCCGGGCCGTGGCCAGCGCCTCCGCGTAGTGCGAGCGGGCGTCGTCGAAGCGGCCCGAGTCGTGCGCGAGCCAGCCCACCGAGATGGCCAGCTCTCCCGCGCCCGCGTGCAGCCGGTCCTCGGTGGACTGCCGGGTGGCCCCCGCGTCGAGCAACGCGTAGGCGGTGCGCAGGGGTTCCGCGGCCCGCCGGTACAGGGCGTCGGCGCCGTGCCGGTCGTCCAGCAGCCGGATCTGGCGTACGGCGTCCTCGACGGCCGCCGCCTCGGACTCGCCGGCGCGGTGGGGGAGCCGGCGGGTGTCGCCGAGCAGGGTGAGGCTGAGGGTCGCGGCCGCCACGGTCGCGGAGCCCCCCGCCATGAACGCGCGACGCAACACGTCGCTCTCCTTGGAACGCGAAGGGGCGGGGAGGCCCGTGGGGTGGGGGCGCCTGGCGAAGGCGGAGGGGGGAGCGGCCTGTTCGCGCTGCGCCAGTCGGCCCCGTACCGTCTCGCGCGGGGAGAACCCCAGGTCGGCCAGGGTGCGGCCGGGGAACATGTGGAGGAAGACCCGCTCGTAGGCGTAGTTGGGGCAGCGGATCTCGCCGGACTCGACCCGGCCGATGTAACGGGCGTCGCAGGAAACCGTTTCTCCGATTTCCTTCGCCGCCCTGCGCACCATCGCGGCGAACTCGGCCGGGGAGTGCTGACCGCGCAGCCGCCGGAAGGTGGTGTTGGGTGAGTGGGGGGACGCCGCCATGGACGTGGCCTCTCTGGGCAAGTGATCGCGCTGCCGGTGCCTGTGCGGTGAAGCGGTGGTGCCTGTGTGCGGTGCTGTGTGACGCGGTGCCCGGCGGGCACGAACGTACCGCCAGTGATGGAGGGTTGACGCGGTGTTTGGCTACAAAACGGATATCTCACCCGCGATCCGCCATGAACTGCCATCCTTTGCAGCGTCTTGCCGCCGCACCTGTTGACGTTCCCGTGCGTTGAACCCATGCGGAGTGGGAGGAAGCCCGCGGGCTTCCCGGACCGCTCCCGCGAGGCTCGTACGCGGATCGAGGAGGGGTTCCCTTGGTGGAGGGCGGCATGGAGAGTACGGATGCGAACACCCCGCCCGAGCCGGGAGCAGCCCTCCTCATGGGCGCCCCGGACCTGGTGACCGTGCCCACCCGGCAGGGGCTGGAGGCCGTCGACATCATCCAGCGGGCCGCCGGCCAGGCCAGCCACGCGTGCGGCGTCGGCCCGGTCCTGCACGACGGCTCCGGCAGCACCCTCGGCTTCCTCGTCCCGCCCGGCACCGCCGACGCCTGGGACCTCCCGGGCAGCGCCTGTACGCACACCAACGGGCGCGGCATGCGCTTCGGCGACAGCTCCCCCACCGCGGGCGACACCGGCTGGCTGCTGCCCCCGGAGGCCGTCGGGCCGGTCACCGACCCGGAGGTGCTGCGCGCCGCGCTCGGCGAGGCGGCCCGGCTGATCGAGGCGGCCGACAACTGCCGCTAGGCCGTCTCTTGCGGCTCCTGCCGAGCCCTGACCAGCCATAATGAGGGCGTGGCGAGCAAGGGCAAGGGCAAGAGCAGCGACAAGGGCAAGAGCAGTGACAAGAGCAGTGACAAGCGGCGCGGGCGCGAGACCGCCGAGCCCCCGGCCGGGCCGGTCGACGGCGGCCACGCCGCGCTGGAGCCCGACCGGGAGCGGTCGCGCGCCTGGACCCTGCTGATCGACGGAGCCCCGCAGTCCCACGTGGACCTGGACGACCCCGGCCACCTGGACTTCTCCTACCAGCGCCGGATCGGCCACCTGATCGATCTCTTCGCCCCCGCGCGCCAGCCCCTGAACGTGCTCCACCTCGGCGGCGGCGCCTTCACCCTGGCCCGCTACACGGCCGCCTCCCGCCCCCGCTCGACGCAGCAGATCGTCGAGATCGACGCCGGGCTCGTGGCCTTCGTACGGGAACACCTGCCGCTGGACCCGCAGGCCCGGGTCCGGGTCCGGGCGGTCGACGCCCGGGCCGGGCTGGCGAAGGTCCCGGACGGCTGGGCCGATCTGGTGATCGCCGACGTGTTCAGCGGGGCCCGCACCCCGGCGCACCTGACGAGCGCCGAGTTCCTGGACGACGTACGCCGGGCCCTGGCGCCCGGGGGCTGGTACGTGGCGAACCTCGCGGACGGTCCGCCGCTCTCCCACCTGCGGGGCCAGATCGCCACCGCCGCCTCCCGGTTCGCGGAACTGGCGCTGGCCGCCGACCCCGTGGTGTGGCGGGGGAAGCGTTTCGGCAACGCCGTGCTGGTGGCCGCCGACCGGGAGCTCCCGGTCGCGGAGTTCACCCGCCGGGTGGCGAGCGACCCCCACCCCGGCCGCGTCGAACACGGCCGCGCCCTCATCGACTTCGCCGGCGGCGCCGCCCCGGTCTCGGACGCCTCGGCGGTGGCCTCGCCGGAGCCCCCGCCGTCGGTCTTCCGCTGAGCCGCGGCTACGGCTGAGAGGCCGCCGCCAGCTCCCGCAGCCGCCGCTTGTCCGGCTTGCCGCGGTCCGTCAGCGGGAGCGCCGGCAGCCAGAACACCACCGTCGGCCGCTGCCCCGGCGCCAGCTCCGCCGCGACCAGGGCGCACGCCGCCTCCGCCGCCTCCTCCGTCGGGGCGTGCCCGGGGGCCGCGACGAGGAAGGCGCACACCGCCTCCCCTGTGAGCGGGTCCGTCCGCCCGACGACGGCCGCCCGGGCCACGGCGGGGTGCCGGGTCAGGGCCGTCTCGATCGGGCCGCAGTAGATGTTCGCCCCGTGCACCATGACCACGTCCTTGACCCGGTCGTCGAGGTACAGGTACCCCTCGGCGTCGAAGTGCCCGACGTCCCCCGTGCGCAGCCAGCCGTCGTGCAGGACCTCGGCGGTCAGGGCGGGCTGGTTGCGGTAGCCGGCCATGACCATGGGGGACCGCACCCACACCTCCCCGGTGGCCCCCGGCGCGGAACCGCGGACCTCGACCTCCACCCCGGGCGCCGGGCGGCCGACGGAGCCGAGCAGGTGGGGGCGGTCGGCGGCCGCCGCGTCGTGGTCGGCCGGGGTGAGCCGGCTGAGCACCCCGGCCTCGTTCATCCCGTAGCCCTGGGTCCAGCGCACCCCGGGACCCCACCGGGTCAGGGCCCGCCGCAGCCGTTCCGGGTGGACGGGGGAGTCGCCGTAGGAGACGCGCACCAGGCCGGGCACGCCGTCGGCGGTCTCCGGGTCGTCGAGCAGCCGGTACAGCATCGAGGGGGTCAGGTACGTGGCCGCGGGCCCGAGCCGCCGGCAGGCCTCGGCGAACTCCCGGGTGCCGAAGGGGTGCAGGATCTCGGAGCGGCCGCCGATGCGCAGCTGCTCCAGGCAGCGGCCGCCGGAGCGCTGGGAGAGCGAGTCGGTCGACACGAAGGTGAGCGGGGCGGAGCCCGGGCCCGGGGAGTCGGTGCGGGTGGCCGTACGGGCCGCCATCGCGGCGAAGGTGGAGGACACCCCCTTCGGCCGGCCGGTCGTACCGCCCGTGTAGGTCACCCGGGCCACGTCCTCGTCGCGCGCCGCCACCTCGACGGGGCGGGCCTCCCGGGCGGCGGCCGACGCGAGCAGTGCGGCCAGGCCGATGCGGGCTCCCGGGCCCGGCGGCACCGGGGTGTCGTGGACCACGAGGGCGGGCGCGCAGTCCCGTAGGAGGTGGTCGAGTCCGTGGGTCGCGGGGCCGACGCACACGTGGGTCAGCCGGGCTCCGAGCACGTGCGCGGCCAGCCGTACGAGCAGGCTCTCGGGCGGGTTGCCCGCCGTGACGCAGGCCAGCCCGGAGCCGCGCCGGATCCCGAGCTCGGCCAGGGCGCCCGCCAGCCGGTACGTCCGGTCCAGCACCTCGGAGTACGTCAGCACCCAGGCCCCCGAGCCGAAGGCGGGACGGTCCGCGTACCGCTCGCAGGCGTCGATCAGGTCGGTGACGTAGCGCGCGCCGGTGCTCATGGCGCCACGGTATCCGGCCGACAAGATCCGAAAGAGACGGCCCAGGAGCCGGTCGCCTACGGGTCGACGATCTCCACCAGCGGCGGGTGGTCGTGCCAGGTGCAGAACACCGACACCTCGCGGCCGTCACGGGTGAAGGTGACGCGGATCCAGGACGGCTGCTTCCAGACCTGCATCCGCCAGCCGGTGAGCGGGGTCGCCGACACCAGCTCGGCGGAGGTGGACCCGAGGTCGAAGACGACGCGGCCGCCCGAGACGCTGTACGCCTTCACGTTCTCGCTCGGGGGCGGCTGCCGCCGCGGCTGCGGGGCGGTCGGCGCCGAGGGCTTGGCCGAGGAGGAAGGAGAGCCCGGCGCGGTGGACGCGGACGCGGACGCGGAGGGCGACGGCGACGGGGAGGGCGTCGGCTCCGGCGGCTGCACTTGGTGGGTGGAGGAGGAGAGGGGCTGGACGGCCAGCGGCAC
This sequence comes from Streptomyces sp. NPDC104226, assembly GCF_055584085.1. Classification (NCBI taxonomy): domain Bacteria; kingdom Bacillati; phylum Actinomycetota; class Actinomycetes; order Kitasatosporales; family Streptomycetaceae; genus Streptomyces; species Streptomyces sp. NPDC104226. The sequence goes on along the minus strand of NZ_JBVJMS010000006.1, from coordinate 405,565 downwards.
CGCGAGCGGCGGATCGTAGGCGGTACCGGACATGACCGAGTGCACGCCCCACCACGACAGCGTCACCGCCGCCCCGGTCGCCAGCAGCCACGCCCCCGCATGGCCGGCTGCTCTCCCGACATGTCCTCTTCGCATCGGTGGACATACTGCACCACCCGTCCCAGACCTGGCCCGCCACCCCTCGGGATCCCCCGAATGGGCTACGGTGCGGGCCATGGCAAGTGTGCTCGTGGTCGAGGACGACCAGTTCGTACGTTCCGCCCTCATCCGGCACCTGACCGAGGCCTCGCACACGGTGCGCAGCGTCGGCACCGCTCTGGAGGCGCTGCGCGAGGTCGCCCACCACCGCTTCGACGTGGTGATCCTCGACCTCGGCCTGCCCGACCTGGACGGGGCCGAGGCGCTCAAGATGCTGCGCGGGATCACCGACGTGCCCGTCATCATCGCGACCGCCCGCGACGACGAGGCGGAGATCGTCCGGCTGCTCAACGACGGCGCCGACGACTACCTGACCAAACCCTTCTCCGTGGAGCACCTCTCCGCCCGGATGGCCGCCGTCCTGCGCCGTGCCCGTTCCGCCGCCGGCGGCGAACCCCCCTCCCGCGTGCTGCGCGTCGGCGGCCTCGCCATCGACCCGCTGCGCCGGCAGGCCGAGCTGGACGGGGCCGTACTGGACCTCACGCGGCGGGAGTTCGACCTGCTGGCCTTCCTCGCCGGGCGGCCGGGCGTGGTCGTGGCCCGCCGGGAACTGCTCGCCGAGGTCTGGCAGCAGTCGTACGGCGACGACCAGACCATCGACGTCCACCTGTCGTGGCTGCGCCGCAAGCTCGGCGAGACCGCCGCCAGCCCGCGCTACCTGCACACGCTGCGGGGGGTCGGGGTCAAGCTGGAGCCGCCGGCGTGAGGGGCCTCCTGTGAGGTGGGCGCTGGTCAAGGTGTGCCTCGCGGTCACCGTGATGGTGGTCGTGGCCTTCGCCGTACCGCTCGGGTTGGTCGTCCAGGAGATGGCCAGCGACCGGGCGTTCTCCAACGCCGAGCGGCAGGCCGCCACCATCGGGCCGACGCTGTCCATCACCACCGACCCGGTGCAGCTGCGCAAGGCCGTGGAGTCCACGCAGACGGGCGCCGACCGGCGGATGGCCGTCCACGTGCCGGCCATCGGGGACGACCCGCGCGTGGACATCGGCGACGGCTGGGCCGGCGAGCGCGCCGTCTCCGAGGTACGGCGGATCGGGCGGGCCGCGACGGCCCCGGTGGCGGGCGGCGGCTTCGCGCTGCTCCAGCCCGTGGCGCTGGGCTCCGGGGACATCGCCGTCGTGGAGATCCACGTGCCGGAGCGCGAGGTCAGCAACGGCGTCGCCACCGCCTGGGTGGTCCTCGCGGCCGTCGGACTCGCCCTGATCGTGGGCTCGGTGGCGGTCGCGGACCGGCTCGGCGCCCGCCTGGTGCAGCCGGCCGAGCGGCTCGCGGACGCCGCGCACCGGCTGGGCGAGGGACGGCTGGGGGCGCGGGTCCCCGAGGAGGGGCCGAAGGAACTCCGCTCGGCGGCCGTCGCGTTCAACTCGATGGCGGACCAGGTGGTGGAACTCCTGGCCAACGAGCGGGAGCTGGCCGCCGACCTCTCGCACCGGCTGCGGACCCCGCTGACCGTGCTGCGGCTCAACGCGGCCTCCCTCGGCGACGGCCCGGCCGCGGAGCAGACCCGGGCGGCCGTGGAGCAGCTGGAGCGGGAGGTCGACACGATCATCCGTACCGCCCGCGAGCAGCGGCCCTCCGCCGCGCAGGGGCCGGGCGCCGGCTGCGACGCCTCCGAGGTGATCCGCGACCGGATGGGCTTCTGGTCGGCGCTGGCGGAGGACGAGGGCCGCGAGGTGCGGCTCGCGGGGGTCGACCGTACGGTACGGATCCCCGTGGCCCGGCCGGAGCTGGCCGCGGCGCTGGACGCCATGCTCGGCAACGTGTTCCGGCACACCCCCGAGGGCACGCCCTTCGCGGTGGACGTCCACGACGCCGGGGACGCGGTCATCGTGCTCGTCTCGGACGCGGGGGGCGGCATCGCCGATCCGGACGCGGCCCTGCGGCGCGGCAACGACGGGGGCCGCGACGGGTCCACGGGCCTGGGGCTGGACATCGTCCGGCGGGTCGCGGAGTCGACGGGCGGGGATGTGCGGCTGGGGCGTTCGGTGCTCGGCGGCACCGAGGTGCGGGTGTGGATCGCGCTGGACGGCCGGGCCCGGGGCGAGTCCGCCCGTACCGGCCGCGGCCGGCGCAAGCGGCGGCGCAACTGACGTAACCCCGGGGCGGACGGGGGCGCGCCGCGCGCCCGGTACGTCCCGCTGTCGGTACGGTCCGCGCCATGGACACCCTCATCTTCGGCGGGCTGCTCGCCACGCTGATCGCGATGTACCGGGACGCCCCGCGGTTCGTCGTGCTCGGCGCCTGGTGGCTCATGCTCCTCGCCGTGATCCTGCTGATGGCGCACCACATCACCAGCAGCCTCGCCCTCACCTTGAGCTACTGACCGTGGCCGCGATGTCGAGCCTCCTCCCGGAGCCGTCGCTGGAGGGCGGCCTGCTGGGCCGGGTCCAGTTCTGGTTCGCGTGCGCCTTCGCGATCGGCTGGACGGGCGTGGTGTGCGGCGGGCTCTACTACCAGTTCGGGCTGTGGGAGTACCCCTGCCCGCTCTGCATCGTGCAGCGGATGTTCATGCTGCTGGCGGCCATGGGGGCGGCGCACATCGTCCGGACGGCGCTCACGCGCGGGTCGGTGACCGGCCGCGACTACATGATGGGCTGGGGCCTGGCCCTGGTCGCCGTGATCGCCGGCTCGTTCGCCTCGTGGCGGCAGACGATGCTGCACGTCCTGCCGGGCGACAAGGGGTACGGCAGCGAGGTGTTCGGCCTGCACCTCTACGTGTGGGCGTGGATCCTCTTCCAGGCCTCGGTGGTCGCCGTGGGCATCGTCCTGGCCTTCGCCCACTCCACCGCGGACCGGGCCGTCCCCGCGCAGGACCCGGGACCGTACCGCACGGTGGGGTTGCTCGCGCTGTGGTTCCTGGGGCTGGTGCTCGCCGTGAACCTGGTGGCCGTCTTCCTGGAGGAGGGCTTCCACTGGTTCCTGCCGGACGACCCGACGCGCTATCAGTTCTTCTACGACGTGGGGATCCTCGGTTAGGGGGAGGGGGACTAGCTGAGGTTGGCGCGGAGTCGACGGCTCCCGCGCGGGAATCCGTACGACCTGCTTGAGTGGGTCCGCCCTCCTCGGGTTCTCCTCCCTCCGATTCCTTCGTCCAGCGATGGGAAGCCGTCATGCGCTACGCAGTCCTCGGCACCGGGATCGTCGGCCGTACGGTGGCCGCCCGGTTGCTCTCCCTCGGCCACGAGGCCGTCATCGGCACCCGGGATCCCGCGGCCACGCGGGAGCGCACCGAGTACGCCGCCTGGCAGCAGGCCCACCCGGCCGCGGGCCTCGCCCCCTTCGCGGAGGCGGCGCGGCTCGGCGAGGTGCTCGTCAACGCCACGGGCGGTCAGGTCAGCGTGGCCGCCCTGACGGAGGCCGACGCCGCGCACCTGGACGGCAAGATCCTGATCGACATCGCGAACCCGCTGGACTTCTCGCGCGGGTTCCCGCCCGGGCTCGAACCGGTGGACAGCGACAGCCTGGGCGAACTGATCCAGCGGACCTTCCCGGGGCTGCGCGTGGTCAAGACCCTGAACACGATGAACTGCCAGGTCATGGTCGACCCGACCCGGGTCCCCGGCGACCACACCGTCTTCCTCTCGGGCGAGGACGCCGAGGCCAAGAAGGCCGTACGGGAACTGCTCTACTCCTTCGACTGGCGCGAGCACACCGTCATCGACCTGGGCGGCATCGAGACGGCGCGCGGCACGGAGATGCTGCTGCCGATCTGGCTCCGGCTGATGGGGACGCTCGGGCACACGGACTTCAACTTCCACATCCAGGGCGCGAACCGGACGGAGTAGCCGGACGGAGCGGCCGAGGACCTGGAGGGGCCGGCGGCGATGAAGGGCTCGGGCCGAGCCCCGGCTGCGGGATCGGGGCCGGCCCCAGGAGCGGCCCCAGGACCCGGTCGGCGGCCGCCCACGCCAGCACCGCGGAGGCGGCCGCGGCCGCGCACGAGACGGCGAAGGCCGCCCGGTACCCGTAGGCGGCGGCGAGCGGACCGGAGACGGCTGCGGCCAGCGCCTGGCCGATGATCAGACCGCTGCCCGCCAGGGTCATGGCCTCGCCCATCCGCCGCGCGGGACCGGCCCGTTCCACGAGGCCGAACAGGGCGATCAGGTGCGGGGCGACCGCCAGTCCGATCCCGGCGACGGCGAAGGCCGCGCCCCACAGGCCGGAGACGGCGAGCAGCGTCAGCGTCAGCAGCGCCTGGGCGGCGATGGTCCAGCGCAGCCGGACGGTCAGCCGGGCCCCTCCGGGCCGGGCCACGGTCACGAAGCCGGCCACCGAGCTGGTCACGGCCATGGCGGCCCACACGAGCCCGGCGGCCCCGGGGGAGCCGACAGCCACGGCGAGCGCGTTGACCCCGGTGTTGGCGCCGCTCCACGCCGCACCCTGCAGGACGGCCACGACGAACAGCAGCGCGAGCCCCGGAGACCACAGTCGTACGTCGCCCCGCGCGGCGGCGCCCGGTCCCGTCGGCCCGGGCGCGGTGGGCCCGGGCGCCGTGGGCCCGGGCGCCGTGGGATGCAGGGCGAAGAGCGTCCCGAACACCAGCCCCAGGGCGGCTGCGAGGAGCAGCGCCGACGCGGGATGGACGGTCACCGCGAGGATCCCGGCCAGCGCGGGCCCCACCATGAAGCCGACCTCGTCGAGGGTGGTGTCGAAGGAGAGCGCGGCCCCGACCAGGGCCTTGTCCTCTCCGGCCAGCCGCGCCCACCGGGCCCGGGCCAGCGGCCCGACCTGCGCGGCCGTGAGGCCCGCGGCGACGGCGAGCGCGATCCGGGCGCCGAGCGGCAGCCCGCCGAGGACGGCGGCCACGAGGGCGAGGAGCACGGCGGCGTTCGCGGCGCAGGCGACCAGCAGGACGGGCCGGTGGCCGCGCCGGTCGGCGAGCCGGCCGATGACCGGCCCGCCGAGGGCCTGGCCGAGCCAGAGGGCGGCGGCGATGGCTCCGGCGTCGCCGATGCCGTCGCGTTCGTTGATGAGCAGGAGCGTCCCGATGGGGCACAGCGCGGCGGGGAGCCGGGCGAGGAACCCGTAGACGGGGAGGGCGCGGCCGCCGAGGGCGAACACCCCGCGGAAGCCGGCGGGGGCGGGGCCGGGCGCGGGTGCGGGCTCGGGGAGCGGCGCGGGCACGGGGGACGGGGTGGGCATGGACAACCTCCAGCCGCACGCCGACCCTCCCGTTTCTCCGGCGCGCGCCGTTGCCCGTTGGGCGGGAGGCTAGCGCGGGAGCGGCCGGTTCGGTAGGGCCTGCCCGGGGTCTGCGGGGTGGTCAGCCGTCTTCCCCCGAGGTCAGCCGCTTCGCCTGGTCGCGGCCGACCTCGGCGGCGCGGTGCAGGTAGTCGGCGATGACGGCGAGTTCGGTGTCGGAGTAGCTCGCCAGGACGGCGCCGAAGGCGCGGCCCGGGGTCTCCCAGGCGGCGCCGATCCGGTCGCGGGCGGAGGGGGAGAGGGCGACGAGGGAGCGGCGGCGGTCGTTCGGGTCGGCGTGCCGCTCGACGATGCCGGCCTTGACCAGGCGGTCCACCAGACGGGTGGCGGAGCCGGAGGTCAGTCCGGTGAGCCGGGCGATGTCGCCGGTGCTGACCGGTTCGGACTCCATGTCGAGGAGGGCGACGCACTGCATGTCGGTGGGGTGCAGGCCGACGTGGTCGGCCATGGCCTGGTTGAAGAGCGAGTAGTCGGCGTAGTGCCGCTGGCTCTCGGTGACGATGCGCGCGAGCAGCTCGGCGCGGGTCCACTCATCACTCGAACGAGCGTAATCGGTTGACATCGGCTTCTCCGCGGTCCAAATTTAACTGTGTGACGCAGAGATTGCGTCACACGGAATCTGTGTCACGTATTCAGTCTAGAGCAGGAAGAGCAGGAATCCGCCATGTCGAACATGCCCAAGGCCCCGCAGGTCCTCGTCACCGGTGGCCGCGGCGCGGTCGCCCGCGGCCTCTCGTCGCTCCTCGCCGCCCACGGCGTCCCGCACCGCCTCGCATCCCGCGAGCCGGACACACCCGGCACCGTCCACTGCGACCTCACCGATCCGGCGACCTTCCCCGAAGCCCTCGCAGGCGTCCGCTCCGTCTTCCTCTACGCCGAGGCCGCCGCCGTCGACGCCTTCGTGAAGGAGGCCGTCGGCGCCGGCGTCGACCACGTCGTCCTCCTGTCCTCCTCCTCGGTCCTCGCCCCCGACGCCGCCGACAGCCCCCTCGCCGCCGCCCACCTCGCGGTGGAGCGGGCCCTCCTCGCCTCCCCGCTGCGCACGACCCTGCTGCGCCCCGGATCCTTCGCGAGCAATGCCCTCGGCTGGGCCTGGGCGATGAAATCGGGACGCCCGGTGCACCTGCCGTACCCGGGGGCGTACAGCGACCCGGTCCACGAGGCCGACCTCGCCGAAGCCGCCTTCGCGGTCCTCACCGAGCCCTCGCTCGGGGGACGCGCGTACACCCTGACCGGGCCGCGGACGCTGACCTTCGCCGCGCAGCTGGCCCTGCTGGGCGAGGCCGTGGGGCACCCCATACCCTTCGAGCCCGTCTCGCGCGAGCAGTGGAAGTCCGAGGTCGACGGCTACATACCCGGCCCGTACGCGGAGGCCCTGCTCGACTTCTGGGCCGCTTCGGACGGCCTCCCGGTCGACCTCACCGACGACCTGGAGCGGCTCACCGGCCGCGCTCCGCGCACCTTCGAGACCTGGTCCGCGGACCACGCGGACGCCTTCCGGTCCTAGGACCGTCCAGGCGGGCCCTGGGCACGTCTGCCGGTGAAGGCACGTGCTAGCGTCCGCCGATTGATCGATTCGAGGGGGGAAGCGTGCGAAGGCTTTTGAGTGTCGGCAGCGCGGTGGCGCTGCTCGTCACCGGCGGTGTCGTGGGTGCGGGGGCGGCGGCTGCGGCCGGGGATCCGACGTTCTACTTCAGTCCGGTCGAGGACAAGGTCCTCATGCCGGGCGAGGGCTGGGTCGAGTTGTCCCCGCCGAGCACCGGCGGGCAGGGCGACGGGAGCTCGGACGGCACGTACGTCTACGTGGTGAGCAAGAAGCCGCTCACGGACGCGGGCTGGTCCGGCGGGGGAGCACCGGCCGGGTTGAAGGTGACCCTGACGGAGAGCTGTGCACCGAAGGCGGGCGTCGCCGGGGTGTACCTGTGCAACAAGAACGAGTGGAACAACCCGGGGGCCGAGATATCGGCGCCGAGCACGACGGCGCACGGTGTGACGGCCTACTACGGCCTCGTCTACGTTCCTCGCGGGGCGAGCGTGGACGCGGGCATCAAGGAGGCGCAGACCGCGGGCTCCAAGGCCATCGGTCCGCGCCGGGCCCACGCGACGGTCACGGTGAAGTCCAAGGCGCACGTCGCGCAGAACACCCTCACGCTGTCGACGCCCGCGCTGCCGGCCGGCGGTTCGGTGCAGCACACGGTGAAGCTGCATGCGGTCGACAAGGGCGAGCTGGCGCTGAGCCTGTCCCAGGCAGCGGGATTCCGCCCGTGGGACCAGGACGAGCTGAAGGTGACCGTCGCGGCTGCCGACGCGGGCGCCGCCGCCGATGCCTCGTGCCACCACTCGACGGGAGAGGTCGGCCGGGGCCACGAGATCACCTGTGACATCAAGAAGCCCGGCGACTACACCGTCACCTACACGCTGAAGGCGGAGGCGACCACGCCGGCGTGGAAGCTGAGGAACACCGCGGTCTACGAGGTGTACAGCTTCGGCACCGGCAACCCGGAGAAGGCGTCGGACTTCGCGATCGCCAGTTCGACCCCGGTGACCCAGAGGTTCCGGATCGTGGGCCGCAGCGCCGAGGGCGATCTGTGGGACTACCAGGGGACGGGCAAGACCGCCGAGCCCTTCGGCTGGACCAGCCCCGTGGGCGGCACCTTCGACTGGAACCAGTACACCGCGCTGACGCGGCTGGAGCCGGTGACGGTCCAGAGCACCGGGCGGGGTGCGGTGGCGCGGGACAAGGCCGGGGTGCTGTGGCTGTACCCGACCTCGGGCGACGGCGGCATCTACAAGGGCCGGATACGGGTCGGTGACGGCTGGAACGTCTACGACACGCTGGTCGGCGTCTCCGACGTGACCGGCGACAAGAAGGCGGACCTGCTGGCGCGGGACGCCGCCGGCGGCATGTGGCTCTATGCGGGCACGGGCCTGAACGCGAAGCCGTTCGAGAGCAAGGTGCAGGTCGGCCGTGGCTGGCAGGTCTACGACCAGCTGGTGGGCGGCACCGATCAGACCGGTGACGGCAAGCCCGACCTGCTGGTCCGCGACAAGACGGGGAACCTGTGGCTGTACCAGGGCACGGGGGTGGCCGCGAAGCCGTTCACGGGCAAGAAGCAGATAGCCACCGGCTGGCAGAGCTACAACGCGATCGTGATGCCGGGTGACCTGACGTCCGACGGCAAGGCCGACATGGTGGCCCGGGACAAGGCCGGGAACCTGTGGCTGTATCAGGGGACGGGCATCGCGGCGAAGCCGTACACCTCGCGGGTGAAGGCCGGCACCGGCTTCGGCGCGTACAACCTGCTGTTCTGAGAAACGCGGAAGGCCCCGGTCCGCTTTCGCGGGCCGGGGCCTTTTCGCAGGGTGAGTGACGGGACTTGAACCCGCGGCCACCTGGACCACAACCAGGTGCTCTACCAACTGAGCTACACCCACCATGTCCGGTCGGAAAACCGACCGGCCGAAGAAAAGGGTACAGGGTCCGGGAGGGTGCTCGCTCCCCCCTTGTTCAGCACCCCTCTCCGGTGGGTGTCAGGCGCCGGGGACGACGTGCTTGGCGGCGATGGCGCGTGCCGTGTCCGAGTCCGGACCGGGCTGCGGCACGAAGACGGCCTCCCGGTAGTAGCGCAGCTCGGCGATGGACTCCTTGATGTCCGCGAGCGCCCGGTGGTTGCCGTTCTTCGGCGGGCTGTTGAAGTAGGCGCGCGGGTACCAGCGGCGTGCCAGCTCCTTGATCGAGGACACGTCCACGATCCGGTAGTGCAGGTAGCCCTCCAGCGCGGCCATGTCGCGCAGCAGGAAGCCGCGGTCGGTGCCGACCGTGTTTCCGCAGAGCGGGGCCTTGCGGGGTTCCTTCACGTGCTCCCGTACGTAGGCCAGGACCTGCGCCTCGGCGTCCGCGAGGGTGGTCCCGCCGGCCAGCTCGTCGAGCAGGCCGGACGCCGTGTGCATCTCGCGCACCACGTCGGGCATGGTTTCCAGGGCCGCGTCCGGCGGGCGGATCACAATGTCCACGCCTTCGCCGAGCACGTTGAGCTCCGAGTCGGTGACCAGTGCGGCCACCTCGATAAGTGCGTCGTCCGTCAACGAGAGCCCGGTCATCTCGCAGTCGATCCACACCATGCGATCGTTCATGCGCCCCACCTTATGCGGAAGGTCCCCCGCAACGGTGACCACCGAGGTGACCACTCATGCGGGGGACCTTCCGGGGACCTTGTTACGCGTGCTCGCGCAGCACCCGGCCCGGGGCGTACAGCTCGGTCACCGTGGGACCGGCCGCGGCGAGTGCCGCTGCCGCGCGCTGCGGCTGCGGAGTGCGCTGGTGCGGGACCGGCGACTCGGACAGCTGAGCCACCTGGACCACGTCCGCCTGCGGGCGGCGGGCCCGGTAGGCGGAGCGGTAGGCGGCCGGGGAGGACCCCAGCTGGCGGCGGAAGTGCCCGCGCAGGGCGACCGGCGAGCGGAACCCGCAGCGCCCGGCGACCTCGTCGACCGAGTAGTCGGAGGTCTCCAGCAGCCGCTGCGCCTGAAGCACCCGCTGGGTGATCAGCCACTGCAGCGGCGCACTGCCGGTGAGCGAGCGGAACCGCCGGTCGAACGTGCGCCTGCTCATGTAGGCGCGCGCTGCCAGCGTCTCCACGTCGAACTGCTCGTGGAGGTGTTCCAGTGCCCAGGCGACGACCTCGGCCAGCGGGTCGGCGCCGATCTCCTCCGGCAGCGACCGGTCGAGGTAGCGTTCCTGGCCGCCCGTGCGGCGCGGCGGGACGACGAGCCTGCGGGCCAGTGCGCCCGCCGCCTCGCTGCCGTGGTCCGTGCGCACGATGTGCAGGCAGAGATCGATTCCGGCCGCGGTGCCCGCGGACGTCAGCACGTCGCCGTCGTCGACGAACAGCTCGCGCGGATCGACGTGGACGGACGGGTAGCGCTTGGCCAGCGTCGGCGCGTACATCCAGTGCGTCGTCGCGGGCCGGCCGTCCAGCAGACCGGCGGCGGCGAGCACGAATGCCCCCGTGCACAGTCCGACGATCCGGGCCCCCTCCTCGTGTGCCAGACGCAGCGCGTCGAGCGCCTCCGGCGGCGGCGGAGAGGTGATGGAACGCCACGCGGGCACGACGACCGTGCCTGCCCGGGCGATCGCCTCCAACCCGTATGGCGCGGTCAGTTCGAGTCCGCCGGTGGTCCGCAGCGGACCGTCCTCACCGGCGCACACGAGCAGTCGGTAGCGTGGAACTCCCGCGTCCTGCCGGTCAATGCCGAACACGGAAAGTGGAATGGAGCTCTCGAAGATCGGTCCGCCGCTGAAGAGCAGCACCGCGACGATCTCCCTGCGGCGACGCCCCGCGAGCTTCCTGCCGTCAACGACGACGGCGGTGGAATCCTGGCTCATGGCGCTAAGCCCCCCTTGGGTGTCGCGACTCCTTGGTCTGGTCGCACCTGCACGTATCCCCTCGGCCTTGCACGTGGCTCCCCCGCCGTAAATACATGATCGAATCTACTGCGTCCCGTGGTGTCGGCGTGACAAGTTCAGCACGCAGCGCTATGTCGACTTGGCAACTTGGCGAAAAGCATTCGATCAGGAAGCGTTCCACTCCGCTACCCGGGTGGAAAGCGCACTGTCCGGCCATGGCCAGTACTCGTAGGGTCAAGGACCCCTTGTGGCGCCGTAGTCGCTGATGGTGAGGGGGGTGGGGGGACATTCCGGCAAGGGGGGCGACCTGCCGGGAAGTTGGCTGAAAACATGCGGGTGTGGATGTGCGAATCGGTCAGTCGTGAGAGGACATCCCGCCGGAAACCTGACATCCGCGCTGACTTCCGCCTCCGGCGCGCGAGTGCCGGCCCCGCTGCACGGGCGTCAATCGGTCCTCCGAGAGGACCCGGGCGGCATTCCGCTCCGCCTGTTCCGAGTGGCGCAGCAGCACCCGGCAGGCCGCCGTGACGGCCGCCAGCCCGAGGGTGGCCACGGCGGCCCCGCCGAAGGAGGTCCCGTAGACGACGAGGACCACGGGGACGAGCAGGCAGCTGAAGGCGGCCCAGCGCACCACGTCACCCGCTGGATCCTCGTGGGGACGCCGGGCGGCCTGCACGGACGAGTGAAGGGGAGGGGGCGGCATGTGGACGGACTGCGTCGGCTGAGCGGGCGGCTGAGCGGGCTGGACGGGGTGAACCGGATGGCCGGGCACGGCGTGCTCCCTGCGGGCTCTTCCTGGACGGTCGGACTCGTGTCCAACGGCGTGCGGCGCGGCTCGGTCACTGCGCGCACGGGTGGCACCCACCCGATGGGGTGCACCTCGTCACTGGCTGTAGGGGGCAGCGGACATTGCCAAGCAGGCGTGGCTGCGGCATGCTCCCTGGGACGCTCTCCAAGGGCGGCATGACCTGTGCAGCACAGGAGTGTCGCCGTACCCTGGTGGGTATGGGCTTGGGAAGATGCTTCCCGGACAGAGCTCGGTCACACTGAGTTGTCGTTTTCTGGAATCGTCCCGCTTGAATCGTCGCTTCCGCCTATTGGCGCCCCGTCCCCTTGTCCCTTCCCCTGAGGACCTCTTCGCCGAGACACCCATGGCCGGTCACGAATTCTCCGAACCCGCGGACCGCAAGCGCAAACGCCTCGCCGACCCAGAATCGGCCGACCTGCGCGCGGTGGAACAACCACGTCATCCCTGCGACCCGGCCTTCCGGCACGGGGTCGTGGTGGGCTTCGACGGATCCACGTCCAGCGAGCGCGCCCTCGCGTACGCCATCGGCATGGCCCGTCGCTCGGGCTCCGGTCTGATCATCGTCCACGTCGCGAACCGGCTGCCCACCACCGTGTGGGCCGGCTGCGAGCCGCCGGTCTTTGTGGACGTGCCGGACCACCGGACCGAAGTGCTGGGGCTGGAGCTGGCCTGCGCGGACTACCTGTCCGAGGTTCCGTGGATCCTCGTCGAGCGGGGCGGGGACATCTGTCACGAGCTGGAGGAGGTCGGCCGGGAGTACTCGGCGGACGCCATCGTGGTCGGCTCCACGCACGGGATCGTCGGCCGGATCTTCGGATCGGTGGCGGGCCGGCTGGCGAAGCGGGCGCAGCGACCCGTCGTTGTCATCCCGTAACCGACTGTATGTCGATTGTGCGGTTGTGCACCCCCATGTAAGGGGTAGATAAAGGCTGCTGGGACGCAGCAAACAACTGCAGATCGAAGGGAGCCCGCCGTGGACAATGGTGTCTCTGCGGGAAGCACGGCCTCGACTTCGACCCTCGGGCACATCGCCCTGGGTCTCACCCTTCTCGCATTCGGTATCGGCAACACCGGCATCATCGACGGTGTGACCGCGGCCAACTCCGTGTCGCTCGCGATGTACCTGGGCGGACTCGCCCTGTTCGTCCTCGGAGTCCTCGAGTACCGCGGCGGCAACGGCTTCAACGGCACCGCCTTCGCGGGCCTCGGCACCTTCTGGTTCATCTGGGCCAACGGGGCCGACGGAAAGGTTTCGGCAGACGCGGCCGGAATGTTCCTCGTGCTCTTCGCCATGCTGGCACTGACCCTCACCGTCGCCGCCTCGGGCGGGCTGTTCGGGCAGGGCGTGTACGGCCTGTTCACCCTCTCCCTGCTGCTCCTGGCGATAGGCACCTTCGCCGAGAACGGCGGGCTGGCCAAGGCGGCCGGCTGGGTGGCGGCGCTCTCCGGACTGCTGGCCTGGTACGGGGCCACCGCGGCGCTGGCGAGCTGGCCGATGGCCTTCGGAAAGGGCTCGCGCGGCGCCGTCGCCGCGAGCTGACGGTTCACGCACCACACGCGGAAGCCCCCGGGGGGGAAGACCCCCGGGGGCTTTTGCGTGCAAAGACTTGCGTGCAAAGACCTACCGGACCTACTCGACCGTGACGGACTTCGCCAGGTTGCGCGGCTTGTCGATGTCCCGGCCCATGGCGAGGGCGGTGTGGTACGCCAGCAGCTGCAGCGGGATGCCCATCAGGATCGGGTCCAGTTCGTCCTCGTTCTTGGGCACGAGGATCGTGTGGTCGGCCTTCTCCTGCTGGGTGTGGGCGACCGCGAGGATCCGGCCGCTGCGGGCCTTGATCTCCTCGAGCGCGGCGCGGTTCTTCTCCAGCAGGTCGTCGTCCGGGACGATCGCGACCGTCGGCAGCGAGGGCTCGATGAGGGCGAGCGGACCGTGCTTGAGCTCGGAGGCCGGGTAGGCCTCGGCGTGGATGTAGGAGATCTCCTTGAGCTTCAGGGAGGCCTCCAGGGCCACCGGGTAGCCCCGGACGCGGCCGATGAACATCATCGACTTGGCCTCGGCGTACTCGGCGGCCAGCTTCTTGATGTCCTCCTCGCCGTCCAGGATCTCCTGGATCTGCGAGGGCAGCTTGCGCAGGCCGTCGATGATCCGCTTGCCGTCGGTGACGGACAGGTCGCGGATGCGGCCCAGGTGCACGGCGAGCAGTGCGAAGGCCACGACCGTGTTGGTGAAGCACTTGGTGGAGACGACGCAGACCTCGGGGCCGGCGTGCACGTACACGCCGCCGTCGGCGGCGCGGGCGATCGCGGAGCCGACCACGTTGACCACGCCGAGGACGCGGGCGCCCTTGCGCTTGAGCTCCTGCACCGCCGCGAGCACGTCGTACGTCTCACCGGACTGGGAGACCGCGATGTAGAGGGTGTCGGGGTCCACGACCGGGTTGCGGTAGCGGAACTCGGAGGCGGGCTCGGCGTCGGCGGGGATGCGGGCGAGGCTCTCGATGAGGCCCGCGCCGATCATGCCGGCGTGGTACGAGGTGCCGCAGCCCAGGATCTTGACGCGGCGGATGCCGCGCGCCTCGCGCGGGTCCAGGTTCAGGCCGCCCAGGTGGACGGTGCTGAAGCGGTCGTCGATCCGGCCGCGCAGGACGCGGTCGACCGCGTCGGCCTGCTCGGAGATCTCCTTGTGCATGTACGTGTCGTGGCCGCCCATGTCGTAGGAGGCGGCCTCCCACTCCACGGTCTCGGGAGTGGCGGTGGTCGTCGTACCGGAGGTGGTGTAGGTCCGGAAGTCGTCGGCCTTCAGGGTCGCCATCTCGCCGTCGTCGAGGGTGACGATCTGGCGGGTGTGGGCGACGAGGGCGGCGATGTCCGAGGCGACGAACATCTCCTTCTCGCCGATGCCGAGGACGACCGGGGAGCCGTTGCGGGCCACGACGATGCGGTCGGGGAAGTCGGCGTGCATCACGGCGATGCCGTAGGTGCCCTCGACGACCTTGAGCGCCTCGCGGACCTTCTCCTCGAGGGTCTCGGACTGGGCGCGGGCGATGAGGTGGACGAGCACCTCGGTGTCGGTCTCCGAGAGGAAGACGACCCCGTCGGCCTCCAGCTTGGCGCGCAGCTCGGAGGCGTTGTCGACGATGCCGTTGTGGACGACGGCGACCTTGTTGTCGGCGTCCAGGTGCGGGTGGGAGTTGATGTCGCTCGGGGCGCCGTGGGTGGCCCAGCGGGTGTGCGCGATACCGGTGGTGCCGGCGAAGCGCTTGGGGACCCGGGACTCCAGCTCGCGTACGCGGCCCTTGGCCTTGACGACCTTCAGGGCCGCGGCCTTCGGGCTGTTGACGACGATGCCCGCGGAGTCGTATCCGCGGTACTCCAGCCGCTGCAGGCCCTCCAGCAGCAGCGGTGCCACGTCACGCTTGCCGATGTAACCCACGATTCCGCACATAAGGTCTTTCCCCTCCTGAAGTTCCGTTGCTCTTGCCGCTGCCCCTGCAGCGCCCCGGCGCGTGGCCGGGGTGGTGCTCAGCCGTAGACGATGCGGCGCAGCTGCCGGAGCGAGAGCTCCGGCGGTGCGACCGCGCGGTGCGGCAGTTCGGCCGCGATCCGCTCGAAGATGTCCGCGTTGACCGCGCCCCCGGACTGGAGCTCACGGTGGCGCCGACGGACGAACTCCTCGGTGCTCTCGTCGAAGTACGCGAGGACGTCGAGCACCACTCGGGCGGCTTCGCCCCGCTGGAGCGAGGTGCTGCGCACCAAGTGGTCGACGAGGTCCTCGTGCGACGGGCGGCGGTCGGGCATCCGTCGATATTGGCGGTACGAAGGGAAGAACGCAAAAATCCTGCCCGAAATCGGGCAGGATCGCGCTGGTCTGGACCAGAGAGGGTGCGAATTCCGGTCTCTGATGGTTAGAAACGACCCAAAATCGCCGCTTTCGCCGTCGTGAACTCCTCGGCCGTGAGGATGCCCGCCTGATGCAGTTCCCCCAGCTCGCGCAGCCGGCGCAGCAGGGCGTCGTGGTCCTCCGCAGGAGCCGCGGTCGGGGCCGCGGCGGAGGCCGGGGCCCCGACCGGGGCGGGACCCGGATCGGGTTCCGGCCGGGCGCCCGCCCCGGACGTGAGCTCCGGCGGGGAGGCGAGCGCCGCCGGGTGCGGCATGCGCACCGCGACCGCCGCGGCGACCAGCGCCATCAGGGGGTCCTTCTTGAAGCCGAACAGCTCCACCGTGTACGGGTCGTACTTCGGCGCCGCGCTCTGGCCGGCGCCGGCCAGAGCGAAGCGGATCCACCCGTTCTCCAGCCCCCGGGACGGGGCCCACTCCACCGACCGCAGGTCCGCGACCCGGAACTCCCGGGCCCCGCCGGACCGTTTCGCCTCCTCCGTCGTCCAGTTCCACTCCAGGGACACCCGGTCCCCGTCGAAGGCCGCCGTCCCGTCGCCCGCGCCGACCGTGATCGGCACCGCCGGGCCCGGCAGGAGGTAGGAGTCGGCCGGCCCGGGATCCACCTGGTCCAGCAGCAGGGCGTTGCGCACCTCGTCCACGAAGTACTCCGCCACCCCGCCGCGGTCCGGCTCCACGGTCAGCCGGTACGGGTCGGAGGCCTCCGGCAGCCGGCCGCCCGTCACCTGGAGCAGCGGGTCGGCGCCGTCACGCAGCCGCAGGCGCAGCCGGCCCGCCTTGCGCCCCGGTTCGTAGGAGATCCCGGCCAGCGCGCGCAGCGGGACGAGCACCTCGCCCAGCGTCTGGCGCAGCAGGCCCACCCCCTTGTCGCGGCCCGGCACGATGCGCACCGCGTCCCCGTCGAAGGTCCATGTGCCGTCCTTCTGGATGATTTCCGCCATCCTTGGATTCTTGCACCGGCTGGACGGCTTCCATCGGGGCCCGGTTGGCCTATACCTATGCGCATGAGAGTCCCGCGACGCATGCTCGCCGCCCTCCTCGTCCTCGCCGCCGTCCCCGCGGCCGCCTCCTGCAGCAGCGCCGCCAGGGGGGACGACGCCCGGCCGGGCGACGAGCCCCCGGCCGCGCTCGCGCCCTACGAACGGCTCCTGCCGGCGCCGGTCTCCGCCCGGGCCGGAGGCCCGGGGTACGCCTTCGGCCCGGGCACGGTCATCCGTACGGGCCTCACCGGCGACGAGGAGGTCCGCAGGGTCGGCGAACTCCTCGCCGAGCAGCTGCGCGGCCCCAGCGGGCTGCCGCTGCCCGTGGTCGACGGAGTCGAGGGGGACGGGATCCGGCTGCGGATCGACGCCGAGGCCGAGGGCGCGGGGGAGGAGGGCTACCGGCTGGAGTCCGGGCCCGGCGGGGTCACCCTCACCGCCCGTACGCCCGCGGGCCTCTTCCACGCCGGGCAGACGCTGCGCCAGCTCCTGCCGGTGTCCGGGCCGGGGACGGTTCCGGGCGGCACGGTCACGGACGCGCCGCGCTTCGGGTACCGGGGGGCGATGGTGGACGTGGCCCGGCACTTCTTCACGGTCGAGCAGGTCAAGAGGTACGTCGACCAGCTCGCGCAGTACAAGGTCAACACCCTGCACCTGCACCTGACCGACGACCAGGGCTGGCGCCTCGCGATCGACTCATGGCCGCGGCTGGCGGAGTACGGCGGCGCGAGCGAGGTCGGCGGCGGCCCCGGCGGGCACTGGACGAAGGACGAGTACCGGGACCTGGTGGCGTACGCCTCGGAGCGGTACGTGGACGTGGTCCCGGAGATCGACATGCCCGGCCACGTGAACGCCGCGCAGGCCGCCTACGCGGAGCTGAACTGCGACGGCACGGCGCGCGAGCGCTACACCGGGATCAAGGTCGGCTTCAGCTCGCTGTGCGTGGGCAAGGAGCGGACCTACGAGTTCATCGACCAGGTGCTGGGGGAGCTCGCGGAGCTCACCCCGGGCAAGTACCTGCACATCGGCGGCGACGAGGCCCACTCCACGCCCGCGGCGGACTACGCGGCCTTCATGGACCGGGCCCAGGCGGTCGTGGCCAAGCACGGCAAGACGGTGGTGGCCTGGCACCAGCTCGCGACGGCCCGCCCGGCCCCGGGGGCGGTGCTCCAGTACTGGGGCCACGACCGCACGGCGGCCGCCGAGAAGGCGGCGGTGACCGCGGCGGCCAAGGCGGGCAGCCCGGTGATCCTGTCCCCGGCGGACCGGATCTACCTGGACATGAAGTACGACAAGGAGACGAAGCCGGGGCTGGCCTGGGCCGGGTACGTACCGGTGCGCCGCGCCTACGACTGGGACCCGGGCAACTACCTGCCGGGCCTCCCGGAATCCGCGGTCCTCGGCGTGGAGGCCCCGCTCTGGACGGAGAACATCGCGACGCGCGGGGACTGGGAGCTGATGGCCTTCCCGCGCGTCCTGGGCCTGGCGGAACTGGGCTGGTCCCCGGCCACCACCCACGACTGGCCCTCGTACGCCCGCCGGCTGGCGGCCCAGGCCCCGCGCCTGGACGCCCAGGACGTCACCTACCACCGGGCGTCGGACGTGCCCTGGCAGTAGGCGGCCCGGACCCGGTGGTGGCGCAGGACGCCCCTACAGGGCCGCCGTCGGCTCCTCGTCGGGGGACTGGCCCGCGTAGGCCTCGGCGAGGAGCTGGTCCTCGCTCGCGCCGAGGCGCCAGTAGCCGGTGAAGCGGACCGCGCGGCGGTCGATGCCGCAGTCCTGGACGAAGTGCCTGCGGACCGCGCGGATCGTCGCGGACTCGCCCGCGATCCAGGCGTACGGGGACGTGGCGGCGGGCCGTCCGGCCGCGCGGAGCGCCTCCAGCACCCGGTCGGTGCGCTCCCGGCCGGCGCCCGGCTCCCGTACGACCCAGGTGACGTCCGCGGCCGCGGACGTCGGCAGGTACAGCCGGTCGTCCTCGTGCGGGACCTCGAACCAGGCCTGGACCGGGGTGCCTTCGGGGAGCCGGTCCAGGATCGCGGAGGCCGCGGGCAGGGCGGTCTCGTCGGCGTACATCAGGACGGCGTCGGAGCCGGCCGGCGGCTGGAAACGTACGGACTTGTTCTCCGCGACGGCCGGGCCGATGGCCATGATCCGGCGGCCGGTCACCGCGCGCCCCGCCCAGGAGGAGGCGGGGGAGGAGGCGCCGTGCAGGACGAAGTCGATGTCCACCTCGTCCACGCCGCCGGGGGTCCGGCGCTGCTCGCGGACCGTGTACGAGCGCATCACCGGGCGTTCCTCGTCCGGCATCCCCCGCCAGTCCGCGAACCAGGTGTCCTCCCCCGTGGAGGGCAGCACCGTGTGCTCCCGGCCGGCGGGCGGCAGGAAGAGGGAGAGGCTCTGGTCGTAGCCGCCCGAGCGGAAGCCGGCGAGGGACGGGCCGCCGAAGGTGATCCGCAGGAAGGAGTGGCCGAGGCGGCGCGTACGGAGCACTTCGAGCTCGAAGAACCGGAAGTGCGGGACCTCGGGCGCGGCGGTGTCGGCGGTGTCGGTGGCGGTCATGCGGAGGGTCCCCCCTGGGATCGGCGATGACGGGCGAGGCGGAAGGAGCAGCAGAAGGAGCAGAAGCAGAAGGCCCCGGCGCCTGGGTGAGGCGCCGGGGCCGGTGGTTCAGGGGTCAGGGGGTCAGCTGACCTTCTTGGCGTTCTGGATGGCCTTGGTGAGTTCCTCGACGATCTGCGCGCACTTCTCGTAGGAGTAGATCGGCTCGGTCACGCGGGGGGTGATCTGGCCGGCCTTGACGGCCGGCATCTCGGCCCAGGTCGGCTTGGCCTTCAGCTCCTCCGGCTGGAGGGTGCCGGTGCGGTTGTCGAGGAGGATCACGTCGGCCGGGTACTTGCCGGCGTTCTCCCAGCTGAGGCTCTCGAAGAAGCCGCCTTCGACCTTGTCCGGGGTGACGAACTCGACGCCGAGGGACTGGAAGTACTTCAGGTCGGCGGAGGTGGCCGGGGTGGAGACGTAGAAGAGGTCGGCGGCGCCGGAACCGACGAGCACCTTGATGCCGGGGTTCGCCTTCGTGGCCTCGCGGAGCTTCGCGGAGGCGGCCTCGAAACGGGCCTTGGCGTCGACGGTCTTCTTGTCGTTCAGGTCGGCGCCCAGGGACTTCGCGAGGTCCGCGGTGCGGGCCAGGGCCTTGTCCATCGTGACGTCGCCGCCCACGCCGATGGCGGCGGCCGGGGCCAGCTTCAGGATCTTGTCCTTGGAGGCTTCCGGCAGGTACCAGTAGCTGTCCTTCTCCCAGGTGTTGGTCACCAGGAGGTCGGGCTGCAGCGAGGCGTACTTCTCGACGTTGAACTCGTCGTAGACGTTGCCGATGACCTCGACCTTGGAGACGTCCATCGAGCCGGCCTGCACGTCGGCCTTGCCGTCGGCGGTCTTCGTCGGGCCGAACACGCCCTTGACGCCGACGCCGTAGTCGTGGAGCGCGGCGGCGGTGCCGGTGAAGGCGACGATGTTCTTCGGCGTGGACTTGGCGGTGACGTCCTTGCCCGTGTCGTCCTTGAAGCTCCAGGCGGCCGCGGCGCCCGTGCCCTTGTCGCCCGAACCGTCCTTCGCGGAGTCGCTGCCGCCGCAGGCGGTGAGCGCGGCCACCAGGCCGAGGGCGCCGCCTGCCGCGATCAGGCCGCGGCGCGTGAGGAGGGAGGAACGGGACTTGGGCATGGGGTGTCCGCTTTCGTGCGTACTGGGGTGGCTCGGGCGTTCGATAGGAAGGTTAGCCTAACCTTGGCTGGAAACGGCAAAGGGCCCTCCTGGTGGAGGACCCCTTACCGCACTTACCGCACGTCTTGCCGTGCCGTCGGCTGCCGTCAGCCGGAGAGTCCCAGCTCGCGGGCGATCAGCATGCGCTGCACCTCGCTCGTGCCCTCGCCGATCTCCAGGATCTTCGAGTCGCGCCACATGCGGGCCACCGGGTACTCGTTCATGAAGCCGTAGCCGCCGTGGATCTGCGTGGCGTCGCGCGCGTTGTCGACCGCCACCGTCGAGGAGTACAGCTTCGCGATGGCCGCCTCCTTCTTGAAGGGCTCCCCGGCCACGAGCCGGGAGGCCGCGTCGCGCCAGCCGATCCGCGCCATGTGGGCGCGCATCTCCATGTCCGCCAGCTTGAACTGGATGGCCTGGTTGTCGCCGATCGCCTTGCCGAAGGCGTGCCGCTCCTTGGCGTACTTCACCGACTCGTCCACGCAGCCCTGCGCCAGGCCCGTCGCGAGCGCCGAGATGGCCACGCGGCCCTCGTCGAGGATCCGCAGGAACTGGGCGTAGCCGCGGCCCTCTTCGCCGACCAGGTTGGCCAGGGGGACCCGTACGCCGTCGAAGGACAGCTCACGGGTGTCCGAGGAGTTCCAACCGACCTTGGAGTAGGGGGCGGCCACGGTGAAGCCCGGGGTCCCGGAGGGGACGATGATCGAGGAGATCTCCGGGCGCCCGTCGGCCTTGCGGCCCGTCACGGCGGTGACGGTGACCAGACCGGTGATGTCCGTACCGGAGTTGGTGATGAAGCACTTGGAGCCGTTGATCACCCACTCGTCGCCGTCGCGGACGGCGGTCGTGCGCGTGCCGCCCGCATCACTGCCCGCGCCGGGCTCGGTCAGGCCGAAGGCGCCGAGGATCTCGCCGGAGCACATCCGCGGCAGCCACTGCTGCTTCTGCTCCTCGGTGCCGAAGAGGTACAGGGGCATCGCGCCGAGGGAGACGCCGGCCTCCAGGGTGATGGCGACCGAGGAGTCGACGCGGGCCAGCTCCTCCAGGGCGATGCCGAGGGCGAGGTAGTCGCCGCCCATGCCGCCGTACTCCTCCGGGAAGGGCAGGCCGAACAGGCCCATGCGGCCCATCTCGCGGACGATCTCGTACGGGAACTCGTGCCGCTCGTACAGATCGCCGATCTTGGGCGCCACCACGTCGTGCGCGAACGCCTCGACGGTGCGGCGGAGTTCCTCGTGCTCGGGGGTGAGCCGGTGGTCGAGGGCCATGGTCTTCGTTACTCCTTGTGGGAGAGGGCGCGGACGGTACGGGAGGGGCTGGGACGCCCCAACTGCTCGGCCATCCACACGCTCGTGGCGGTGAGGGCGGCCAGGTCGACCCCGGTCTCGATGCCGAGGCCGTCGAGCATCCAGACGAGGTCCTCGGTCGCGAGATTGCCGGTGGCGCTCTCGGCGTACGGGCATCCGCCGAGGCCGCCCGCGGACGCGTCGACGGTGGTCACGCCGTGCTGGAGCGCGGCGAGGGTGTTGGACAGGGCCTGGCCGTAGGTGTCGTGGAAGTGCACGCCGATCCGGTCCGTGCCCACGCCCTCCTCGTTGAGGGCGGAGAGCAGGGCCTGCACGTGCCCCGGGGTGGCGACGCCGATGGTGTCGCCGAGGCTCAGCTCGTCACAGCCGAGGTCGAGGAGGGCCTTGGCGACGCCGACCACCTGGTGGACCGGGACCGGGCCCTCCCAGGGGTCGCCGAAGCACATCGAGAGGTAGCCGCGGACGTGCACCTTGTGGTCCTTGGCGCGGGCCACGACGGGCTCGAACATCGCGAGGGACTCGGCGACGGTGCGGTTGAGGTTGCGGGCGGCGAAGGTCTCCGTGGCCGAACCGAACACCGCGATGCGGCCGGCCCCGAGGGCGAGCGCGCGGTCGAGGCCGGCCTCGTTGGGGACCAGGACCGGCAGCGCGGCCGGCACGTCGGCGAGCAGGGGGAACAGCTCGTCGGCGTCGGCCAGCTGGGGGACCCACCGGGGGTGCACGAAGCTGGTGGCCTCGATGGTGGTGAGCCCCGCGGCGGCCAGCCGGTGCACGAACTCGGCCTTCACGTGGGTCGGTACGGACGCCTTCTCGTTCTGCAGCCCGTCGCGGGCGCCCACCTCGTGGATCCGGACCCGGGCCGGGAGGCCCTCGTACGGGAAGCTCATCGGAAGCCCGCTCATGCGTCCTTCTCCTCCTCGTCCGGGGTGACCACGGCCAGTACCTGGTCCATGGCGACCGTGGTGCCGGGGGTGACGTCGAGCTCGGTGACGGTGCCGGCGTGCGGGGCGGAGATGACGTGCTCCATCTTCATGGCCTCGACGACGAGCAGGCTCTGGCCGGCCTCGACCTTCTCCCCGACGGCCACCTTGACCACGGTCACGGTGCCGGGCATCGGGGCCGCGAGGGTGTCGGCGCCGGCGCGGCCGGCGCCGCGGAGGCCGGCCTCGACCGGGTCGTGCGTCTGGACGTGCCAGGAGTCGCCGTCGCGGCCGAGCCAGGTCCCCTCCGGGGAGGTGGCGTGGGCGAAGCGGTGCGTGACGCCGTCGAGTTCGACCGTGAGGTGCTCCGGGGTGAGCCGCACGATCCGGCCCCGCGCCCCAAAGGCCGGCGAGCCTGGATTCGGCTGGGTTCCGTCGTCCAGGAGGAGCTCCGTGTCCGGGCCCGTTCCGGCGGGCCGGGTGCGGACCGTGACCGGGTCCTGGCCCGGGAGGCGGAAGTGGTGGACCGTCCAGGCGGGGGTGCCGCCGAGGCGCCAGCCGGTGGCGGCGTCGAACGGGTCGATCCAGCCCCCGGCGGGGTTGCGGGAAGGGGCGGGGTGGGGGACGGAGAGCATGGCCGCAGCCGCGTACACCTCGTCCGGGACCCCGTCGGGGAGCAGCTGGGACAGGTCCCGCTCCACCAGCCCGGTGTCCAGGTCGCCGGACACCACGTCGGGATGCGCGAGCAGGCGCCGCAGGAAGCCCGTGTTGGTCTGCACGCCCAGGATCACGGTGTCGGCCAGCGCACCCCGCAGCACGCGCAGGGCGGCCGCCCGGTCGGGGCCGTAGGCGATGACCTTCGACAGCATCGGGTCGTAGGTGGAGCCGGTGTCGACCCCCGCCGCCAGCCCGGAGTCCGTACGGACCGATCCGCCGTCCGGCTCCGACAGGGCCAGCACCGTGCCGCCGGAGGGCAGGAACCCGCGCGCGGGGTCCTCCGCGCAGACGCGGGCCTCGATCGCGTGCCCGGTCAGCCGGACCTCCGACTGGCCGAAGCCCAGCTCCGCGCCCGCCGCGACCCGGAGCTGCTGCTCCACCAGGTCCAGTCCGGTGACGAGTTCGGTCACCGGGTGCTCCACCTGGAGCCGGGTGTTCATCTCCATGAAGAAGTACGAGGAGGGGTCCCCGCCGGGGACGATGAACTCCACCGTCCCCGCGCCGACGTACCCGCAGGACCGCGCCGCCTCCACCGCCGCCGCGCCCATCGAGGCCCGCAGCTCGGGCGTCAGCAGGACCGACGGCGCCTCCTCGATCACCTTCTGGTGGCGTCGCTGGAGGGAGCACTCGCGCTCCCCGAGGTGGACCACGTTCCCGTGCGCATCCGCCAGCACCTGGATCTCGATGTGCCGGGGCCGGTCCACCCAGCGCTCCACGAGCAGGGTGTCGTCGCCGAAGGAGGACCTCGCCTCGCGCCGGGCCGCCGCGATCTCCTCGCCGAGCAGCGCGGAGTCCCGTACGAGCCGCATGCCCTTGCCGCCGCCGCCCGCCGAGGGCTTCAGCAGGACCGGCATGCCGATCTCCTCGGCGGCGGAGACCAGTTGGGCGTCGGACAGGCCGCTGCCCGAGGAGCCGGGGACGACGGGCACACCCGCGGCCCGGACGGTCTCCTTGGCGCGGATCTTGTCGCCCATGAGGGAGATCGCCGCCGCCGGCGGTCCGATGAAGGCCAGGCCCGCGTCCGCGCAGGCCGCCGCGAAGGCGGCGTTCTCCGCGAGGAAGCCGTAGCCGGGGTGGACGGCCTCGGCGCCGGTGCGGCGCGCCGCGTCGAGCAGCCGCTCCACCGACAGATAGCTCTCGGCGGCGGCCGCCGGGCCGATGCGGACGGCCGTGTCGGCCTCCCGTACGTGCCGGGCGTCCGCGTCGGCGTCGCTGAAGACGGCCACGGAACGGATGCCGAGTTCCCGCAGCGTGCGGATGACACGGACCGCGATCTCGCCCCGGTTGGCGACCAGAACAGTGCTGAACATCAGTGAGGTCCTCACGTCACATGCGGAAGATGCCGAAGCCCGAGTCGCTCAGGGGAGCGTTCGCGCACGCGGTCAGGGCCAGTCCCAGCACCTGCCGGGTCTCCATCGGGTCGATGACCCCGTCGTCCCACAGCCGCGCCGTGGCGTAGTAGGCGTTGCCCTGCTCCTCGTACTGCGCCCGGACCGGGGCCTTGAAGGCCTCCTCGTCCTCGGCCGGCCACTCCTGGCCCGCGCCCTCGATCTGGTCGCGCTTGACCGTGGCCAGGACGGAGGCCGCCTGCTCGCCGCCCATCACCGAGATCTTGGCGTTGGGCCACATCCACAGGAAGCGGGGGGAGTACGCCCGGCCGCACATCGAGTAGTTGCCCGCGCCGTACGAGCCGCCGACCACCACGGTCAGCTTCGGGACCCGGGTGCAGGCCACGGCCGTCACCATCTTGGCGCCGTGCTTGGCGATGCCACCCGCCTCGTAGTCCCGGCCGACCATGAAGCCGGAGATGTTCTGGAGGAAGAGGAGCGGGATGCCGCGCTGGTCGCACAGCTCGATGAAGTGCGCGCCCTTCTGGGCCGATTCGGAGAACAGGATGCCGTTGTTGGCGACGATCCCGACCGGGTGCCCGTGGATCCGGGCGAAGCCGGTGACCAGGGTCTGCCCGAACTCCGCCTTGAACTCCTGGAAGCGGGAGCCGTCCACGATCCGGGCGATGATCTCGCGGGCGTCGTAGGGGGTGCGGGAGTCGACGGGGACCGCGCCGTACAGCCCGTACGGGTCCACCTTGGGCTCCTCCGGAGCCTCGACCGACCAGGGCAGGGCCTGGCGCTCGGGCAGGGTCGCCACGATGTTCCGTACGATCCGCAGCGCGTGGGCGTCGTCCTCCGCGAGGTGGTCGGTGACGCCCGAGGTCCGGGAGTGGACCTCGCCGCCGCCCAGCTCCTCGGCCGTGACCACCTCGCCGGTGGCGGCCTTCACCAGCGGCGGGCCGCCGAGGAAGATCGTGCCCTGGCCGCGGACGATGACGGCCTCGTCGCTCATGGCGGGGACGTACGCGCCGCCCGCCGTGCAGGAGCCGAGGACGGCGGCGATCTGCGGGATGCCGGCCCCCGACATGCGGGCCTGGTTGTAGAAGATGCGGCCGAAGTGGTCCCGGTCGGGGAAGACCTCGTCCTGCATGGGGAGGAAGGCGCCGCCCGAGTCGACCAGGTAGAGGCAGGGGAGACGGTTCTCCAGCGCCACCTCCTGGGCGCGCAGGTGCTTCTTCACGGTCATCGGGTAGTACGTGCCGCCCTTGACCGTGGCGTCGTTCGCGACGATC
Organism: Streptomyces sp. NPDC104226; assembly: GCF_055584085.1. Classification (NCBI taxonomy): domain Bacteria; kingdom Bacillati; phylum Actinomycetota; class Actinomycetes; order Kitasatosporales; family Streptomycetaceae; genus Streptomyces; species Streptomyces sp. NPDC104226. The sequence goes on along the minus strand of NZ_JBVJMS010000006.1, from coordinate 379,744 downwards.
ACGCACTCGCGGCCGCTGACCCGGCCGATGCCGGCGATCACCCCGGCGGCCGGGGCCGCACCCCCGTACATGCCCTCGGCGGCCAGCGGGGCCAGCTCCAGGAAGGGCGATCCGGGGTCGAGGAGGGCGTCCACGCGGTCGCGCGGCAGCAGCTTCCCGCGGGCCGTGTGCCGGGCACGGGCCTTCTCCCCGCCGCCGAGCCGGGCCGCCTCCAGCCGGGCCCGCAGGCCCTCGGAGAGCTCGCGGTGGGCGGCCTCGTTGGCCCGCCAGGCGTCGGACGCCGGGTCGGCGGCGCTCGTCAGCACTGGTGCCTGCTGCATCGGTCGAGCTCCCTTGCTCGGTGCGTTGTGCTTCACTCGGTTAATGAGCGTTAACGCATGTGGGACTTAGGTTAACGAGCGCTAACGGCGCTGTCTAGAATGGATTCCCATGAGCACCAGAGCAGCCGCCCCGACCCGGCGCGAGCAGATCCTCGGCGAGGCTGCGCGCCTCTTCGCCGAGCGCGGTTTCCACGGCGTGGGCGTGGACGAGATAGGGGCCGCGGTGGGCATCAGCGGCCCCGGCCTCTACCGGCACTTCGCCGGCAAGGACGCGATGCTCGCCGAACTGCTCGTCGGCATCAGCGAGCGGCTGCTCACGGGCGGCCGACGCCGGGCGGAGGAGGCGGCCGGTGACCCGTCCGGAGTACTGGCCTCCCTCATCGACGGCCACATCGACTTCGCGCTCGACGACCGGGCGCTGATCACCCTCCACGACCGGGAGCTGGACCGGCTGCGCGAGGCCGACCGCAAGCTCGTACGGCAGCTCCAGCGCAAGTACGTCGAGCTGTGGGTCGACGTCGTACGGGAGCTGCACCCCGAGGTGGGCGAGGCGGAGGTACGCGTCTCCGTGCACGCGGTCTTCGGCCTGCTCAACTCCACCCCGCACCTGGCGGCGCTCGGCCGGGACGCGACGGAGTCCCTGCTGCGACGGCTCGCGAACGGGGCCTTCGGGGCGCTGTCGGGATGAGGCGGGGCGGCCGAGGTGTCCGGCGGGCGGGATGGAAGGGACGGCTCCGGGCGCGCGGCGGCAGAATGGGCCGCATGCCGATGCCGATAGAGACGCCTGTCCCCAGCCGAGCCGAACTCATCGACCACCTGGTCCGCACGCGGATCGCGGGAGACGTCGCCACCCCGCGCGACAACAACCTCTCCCACTACCGCAAGCTCGCCAACGGCGACCGCCACTACTGGCTGGGCCTGGAGCTGGGCGACCGCTGGACGGACGAGCAGGACGTGCTCGCGGTGATGGCGGAGCGCTGCGGAGTCGTGGACGACCCCGCGCACCGCGCCGGCCAGGACACCATCGACCCCGAGCTCACCGTGGCCGCCCTGGACCGGATGGCGACGCGGCTGCGCAAGGCCGCGCTGGACCGGCAGAGCGTGCTGCTGGCCACCGGGCACCCCGGCGGGCTGCTGGACGTACACCGGGCCACCGCCGATGCGCTGCGCGGCGCGGGCTGCGAGATCGTGGTGATCCCGCCGGGGCTCGTCGCCGACGAGGGCTCCGTGTGGCAGTTCGCCGACGTCGCCGTCCTGGAGCGGGGCGCCACGCTGTGGCACACCCACTCCCCGGCGCCGATGGCGGCCATCCTGGACGCCCTGGCGGCCCACGGCCGCCCCCAGCCCGACCTGGTCGTCGCCGACCACGGCTGGGCGGGCTGCGCGGCGCAGCGCGGGCTGGACGCGGTGGGCTACGCCGACTGCAACGACCCGGCGCTGTTCCTGGCCGAGGCCGAAGGCACCCTCCAGGTGGCGGTCCCGCTGGACGACCACGTCCGCGACCCCCGCTACTACGACCCGATGGTCGCGTACCTCCTCGCGGCGGCGGGCCTGCACTAGCCGGGACGGCGCCTTCGGCCGGCCGGGGCCGTGCCCTTGCCCGGCCGGTGCTGCCCGTACGCGGCCCGCGCCCCTGCCCGTAGGTGGCCCGGGCGCTTGCCCGTACGTGGCCCGGGCGCCTGCCGGCGCGGGCCCGGCCCCTGCCCGCATGCGGCTGGGCCCCTGCGGTACGCGGCCCAGCCCCCGCCTGTACGCGGCCCAGCCCCCGCCTGTACGCGGCCCAGCCCCCGCCTGTACGCGGCCCAGCCCCCGCGGGTGCGAAGCCGGGCCCCTCGCCCGTGCGCTGCCCGGTGCCCTGCGCCACACGCGCAGGCGGGGCCCTTGCGGTACGCGGCCCAATCCCCGCCTGTACGCGGTCCAGCCCCCGCCGGTGGGAGGCCGGCCCCCGGCTGTACGAGGCGGGGCCTTGGCCCGCGCGCTGCCCGGTGCCCTGCGCCTCGCGCGCAGCGGGGCCCTGGGGCGTGCCGCTGCGCGGTGCCGAGTCCCCTACCCGCCCTTCCACCGTTCCCCGGGGCTCCGCCCCGGACCCGTTGCCGGGCGCGGCGCCGTTGCGGGGGCCAGCCCCCGCGCCCCCGCGCCTCAAACGCCGGCGAGGCTGGATGGGGCTGGGCTGGCTCGTATCAGCCGTCCGGCGTTTGAGGACCGGGGTCTGGGGCGGAGCCCCAGGGACTCCGGGCGCAGCCCGGTACCCCGTGTCAGCCCGTCCGGCGTTCGAGGCGCGGAGCCCCAGGAGGTTTGGGCTCAGCCCGGTACCCCGTGTCAGCCCGTCTGGCGTTCGAGGCGCGGAGCCCCACGGGGTCCGGGCGCAGTCCAGGACCCCCTTCCAGCCCCGCCGGCGTTTGAGGCGCGGGTCCGGGCAGCGCCCGGGGAACGGCGGAAGGGCGGGTAGGGGACTTTGCCCCGCAGGGCCGCCCCCCCCCCCCCGTAGCCCCCGGCGAATAGGGGAATTATCAAGATCGGCTGTCTCCGTCAAGCCCCGAATGTGAGTGGCGTGACGCGATTCCCGCCATCGGGTTTATTTGAAGTACGCCCTCACCGGGAAACACCGGAAGAACTGGAGGGCAGGGAGTTCTCTCGAATTCCTCCCCCTTCCTTCTTTCCTTTTCCGAATGGAGAACGGTCATGTTCAAGCTTCTGTCGACCCGCCGCATCGTCCTTGCTTCTGCTTCTGTCGCCCTGTTGGGTGGTGGCATCGCCCTCCCCGCCACGGCGATGGCCGCTCCCGCGGCGGCCCCGCACCACGCGGTGTCCGTCCTCCAGGACGACAGCGCCGACGGCATCGGCACCGGAGGCGACGCGAATGCGGGGAACACGACCGTCGGCGGTGACTCCCGTGGTGGTGACGCCAACAGTGGTGTCGGTAGCTGTAAGGGCAAGTGCACCATCACCACCGGCGACGCCCGCGGTGGCGACTCCAGTGCCGATGCCATCAACAGCGGTGACGCGACCGCGGTCGGCGGCGACGGCGTCGGCCAGGGCGGAAGCGTGAAGAAGGTCAACAAGAACACGGTCAAGAACCAGGTCAAGAAGGACCTGAAGGCGAAGCTCGGCTAAGCCCAGCAAGCCACACTGAAGGCCGGCGCCCCGGGATTCCCGGGGCGCCGTCGTGTGTCATGGACGCCGGAGAGAGGCCCAGCCCCTCCGGCGTCCGCCGCGTGTTCGGGAGTTATCAAGATCGGCTGTCTCCGTCAAGCCCCGAATGTGAGTGGCGTGACGCGATTCCCGCCATCGGGTTTATTTGAAGTACGCCCTCACCGGGAAACACCGGAAGAACTGGAGGGCAGGGAGTTCCTTCGAATTCCTCCCCTTCCCTCTTTCCTTTTCCGAATGGAGAACGGTCATGTTCAAGCTTCTGTCGACCCGTCGCATCGTCCTCGCTTCCGCTTCCGTCGCCCTGCTGGGTGGTGGCATCGCCCTCCCCGCCACGGCGATGGCCGCTCCCGCGGCCGCCCCGCACCACGCGGTGTCCGTCCTCCAGGACGACAGCGCCGACGGCATCGGCACCGGAGGCGACGCCAACGCGGAGAACACGACCGTCGGCGGTGACTCCCGTGGTGGTGACGCCAACAGTGGTGTCGGTAGCTGTAAGGGCAAGTGCACCATCACCACCGGCGACGCCCGTGGCGGCGACTCCAGTGCCGATGCCATCAACACGGGTGACGCGACCGCGGTCGGTGGCGACGGCGTCGGTCAGGGCGGGAGTGTGAAGAAGGTCAACAAGAACACGGTGAAGAACCAGGTCAAGAAGGACCTGAAGGCGAAGCTCGGCTAAGCCCGGCAAGCCCCCCCGCACCACCCCACAGAACGGCGCCCCGGACCTCCCGGGGCGCCGTTCTCGTGCGTCAGGGGGAGGGGGGAGAGGACGGGGACGGTGACGGGGTCGGGTCCAAGTACACCCGGCGGATCGCCGGGAAGCGGTCCCTGAGCTGCTCCTCGGCGATCTCGCAGGCCGCCTCCACCTGCGCCGCGGACGCCAGATCGTGGAAGTCGATCTTCGCGGCGATCAGTACCTCCGACGGCCCCTGCACCAGCGTGGTCAGCTCCAGCACGCCCTCGATGTGCAGCACCGACAGCAGCTCCTCCCGCACCTGCGCCCGCATCACCTCCGGCAGCGGCCGCCCGATCAGGTACTGCGCGTTCGAGCGGCCCAGCTCCCACGCCACCCACACCAGCAGGAGTCCGATCAGCAGCGAGGCCACTCCGTCGTACACGCCCGATCCCGTGAGCTGCGCCCCGAGCAGGCCGCCCGCGGCCAGGGCCAGCCCGATCAGGGCGGCCACGTTCTCCAGGAGGACGGCCTTCACCGCCGTGTCCGGGGTGTGTTTGACGTACAGCCCCAGGGGTGCGCTCATCCGTGCGGCCTCGCCCTTGACCTGCCGCCAGGCGACCAGCAGGGAGTAGCCCTCCAGGACGGCGGCGACGGCCAGGATGATGTAGGACGCCGTCGGGTTCCCGGGGTCCTCCCCGTGCATCAGGGTGTGGATGCCGTCGTAGACGGCGAACACCGCGCCGCCGACGAAGGTGGCGATGGACGCCAGCAGTGCCCAGATGTACCGCTCCGGTCCGTACCCCAGCGGGTGCGCCTCGTCCGCCGGCTTCGCGCTCCGCTTCAGTGCGGTCAGGAGCATCACCTCGGTCACCGTGTCGGCCACCGAGTGCGCCGCCTCGGAGAGCATCGCGCTCGATCCGCTGACGACCCCGCCCACCGCCTTGGCGGCGGCGATGCCGAGGTTCGTGATCACGGCGACGACGACCGTGCCGACGCTCTCGCTCTCGCTCCCGCCCGCGCCGGCGTCCTCGCCCGGGCCGCCGCTTCCGCTTCCGCCCCCGGTTCCGGTTCCGCTTCCGTTCACCATCGCATCGCTGCTGGACATGGTGTGACGTTATGCCGGACGGCCGTACTACGCGCGCGGGACGCGCACCACGCCCTCCTGGATGACCGTCACGGCGAGCCTGCCGTCCTGGGTCCAGATCCGGGCCTGGCCCAGACCACGCCCGGCGGCGGCCGAGGGGGACTCCTGGTCGTACAGCAGCCATTCGTCGGCGCGGAACGGCCGGTGGAACCACATCGCGTGGTCGAGCGAGGCGCCGACCACGTCGCCGACCGCCCAGCCGCCCTTCCCGTGCGCGAGCAGCACCGAGTCGAGCAGGGTCATGTCGGAGACGTACGTGGCCAGGCAGGTGTGCAGGAGCGCGTCGTCGCTCTCCAGCTTGCCGGCGGTACGGAACCACACCTGCGAGCGCGGTTCGACCGGTTCGCCGACGCTGCCCCAGGGCGGGACGGTCGCGTACCGCAGGTCCACGGCGCCGCGCGCTTCGATGAGCCGTTCCACGGTGCCCGGGTTGCGGAAGACCTCCCGGTAGAGCGGGAGGGATTCGGCGGCCGTCGGAAGGGTCTCCGGATCGGGGGCGTCGGGCATCGCGGTCTGGTGGTCGAGCCCCTCCTCGTACGTCTGGAAGGACGCGGAGAGGTGGAAGATCGGCTGGCCGTGCTGGACGGCGACGACGCGGCGCGTGGTGAAGGAGCGTCCGTCGCGGATCCGGTCGACCGAGTACACGATCGGCGCGCCCGGGTCACCGGCGCGCAGGAAGTACGAGTGCAGCGAGTGCGCGGTGCGGTCCTCGGGCACGGTGCGGCCGGCCGCGACCAGGGCCTGGGCCGCGACCTGACCGCCGAAGACCCGCGGTACCAGCGCGGAACGACTGGTACCGCGGAAGATGTTCTCCTCGATCTGCTCCAGGTCGAGCAGGTCGAGGAGAGTCGTCAGTGCCTCGTTCATGGGGGAAGGGTAGGACCCTTACAGGCCCATCGACTTGGCGATGATGGACTTCATGACCTCGCTGGTGCCGCCGTAGATGCGGTTCACGCGGTTGTCGGCGTACAGGCGGGCGATCGGGTACTCGTTCATGTAGCCGTAACCGCCGTGCAGTTGGAGGCACTTGTCGATGACGCGGTGCGCGACCTCGGTGCAGAACAGCTTCGCGGAAGCGGCCTCGGCGGCGGTGAGCTCACCGGCGTCCAGGGCCTCCAGGGCGCGGTCGGCGACGGCCTCGGCGGCGTCCACCTCGGCCTGGCAGGCGGCCAGTTCGAACTTGGTGTTCTGGAAGTGCGCGACCGGCTTGCCGAAGACGGTGCGGTCCGTCACGTACTGCTGGGCGAACCGGACGGCGGCCTTGGACTGCGCGTACGCGCCGAAGGCGATGCCCCAGCGCTCCGACGGCAGGTTGGCGCCGAGGTAGTAGAAGCCCTTGTTCTCCTCGCCGAGCAGGTCCTCGACCGGGACCTTCACGTCGACGAACGCCAGCTCGGCGGTGTCGGAGGTGCGCAGGCCGAGCTTGTCGAGCTTGCGGCCGATGGAGTAGCCCTCGGACTTGGTGTCCACGGCGAAGAGGGAGATGCCGAAGCGGCGGTCGTCCTCGCTGGGGGCGGAGGTGCGGGCGCAGACGATCACGCGGTCGGCGTGCACGCCGCCCGTGATGAAGGTCTTGGAGCCGTTGAGGACGTAGTGCGTGCCGTCCTCGGAGAGCTTCGCGGTGGTCTTCATGCCCGCGACGTCGGAACCGGTGCCCGGCTCGGTCATCGCCAGGGCCCACATCTCCTCGCCGGAGACGAACTTCGGCAGGAAGCGCTTCTTCTGCTCGACGTCGGCCAGCATCTTGATGTACGGCAGGGCGAGCAGCACGTGCACGCCGGAGCCGCCGAAGTTGACGCCCGCGCGGGAGGTCTCTTCGTAGAGGACGGCCTCGAACTTGTGGGTGTCCAGGCCCGCGCCGCCGAACTCCTCGGGGACGTTGATCCCGAAGATGCCGAGCTCGCCGAGCTTGTAGTAGAAGTCGCGCGGGGCCTGGCCGGCCGCGAACCACTCGTCGTAGACCGGGACGACCTCGGCCTCGATGAAGGCGCGGATGGTCTCGCGGAACGCCTCGTGGTCCTCGTTGAAAACGGTACGGCGCACGGCCGGCTCCCTTCGGTCGCGGCAGTCCGCCGCCTATACCTAAGCGCTTGCTCAGATTAAGTTACCGGCGAGTTGGTCCCGCTGTCCAGAGTGAGGTGGGGCACGTCGGCCCGAATCCCCCGGACGCCCCTCAGAAACCGTTGCAGACGGCCGACGCGAACGGGCCGGTGGCCGTCGCCGTGATGGGTGCGGAGTCGTCCACGGTCACCGAGCAGGTGGCGGTGCCGCCGTCGGGGCCCAGCGTGACGACGAGGGAGCCGCCCTTGACGAAGCCCTTCGTGGTGATCTCCTCGGTCCAGGGCAGGGTCCGGTCGCCGACCTGGCTCGTGGACAGGTTCCCGTCGCGCCAGGTCGAGTAGGTGATGGCCACGCCCGAGGCGCTCCCGGTGACCGCGTACGCGACCCGGGCGGGCCGCGCGGCCTCCTCGGACACCTCCCCGACGAAGACGGCGAAGAGCGCGGCGCAGCCGCCGACCATCAGGAGGAGCAGGCCGAGCAGCACCCAGGGCCAGCGGCGGCGGCGCCGGGGCGGCGGGGGATACGGATACGGGTACGGGGGCGGTGGCACAGGCGGCTGTTGGGGCGGGTGCGCGGGTGGGCGCGGGCCCCAGCGCGGGGGCTCCGAAGACCCCGAGGGGTCTGGGGGGCCCGGAGGTTCCGAAGGGCTGTCCGGCGGCCGGTTCATGCCCTCAGCGTCGCCCCGCCCGCCGCCCGCCGCGACACGGCCGGCGATACCCCCTAAGGGGCGGCCGGGCCGTCGAGGTGCCGCAGTGCGAACCACAGCTCCATCCGGGTGTCCGGATCGTCCAGGTCGGAGTCCAGCAGCGCGGCCGCGCGGGCGATGCGCTGGCGGACGGTGTTGCGGTGGATCCCGAGCGTGGCCGCGCTGCGGTCCCAGCTGCCGTGGTGGGCCAGCCAGGCGCGCAGGGTGTCGCGCAGGGCGGGGGAGAGGGGGCCGAGCAGGGCCTCGGCGTGGGCCCGGGCCTCGGCCGCGCCGACCAGGCCCGCGAGGCCGGGCTCCGTGTGGCGGGCCAGCGGGGTACGGGCCGCTTCGGCCCGTTCCAGAGCCCGCCGGGCCTGCGCGTCGGCGCCGGGCAGGGCCTCGGGGCGGGCCGGGGCGCTCACCCCGAGCCGCCATCCGGGCTGCGGGCCGGGCTCGCGGTCGGTGAGCAGCCGTACGGAGTCCGCGTGCGGGGGGCCCGTGTGCGGGCCCGGGTGCGCCGGGTCCGGGTGCGGGGGGTCCTCGCGTACGGAGTCCCCGCGCGGGTCCAGCAGTACGGTGCCCAGCGCGGCCGCCAGGGCCCGCGGGTCCCCGGTGCCGCGGGCGTGGACGGCGTACCAGGGCCCGGGGCCCAGCGCCCCGGCCGGATCGCCGCCCAGCAGCAGCCGGGTCAGGGAGGCCGCCTGCGCCCCGGCCGGGTGCCGGGCGGTGAGCAACGCCAGCAGCACGGCCGCCACCGAGGCGATGGTGTGGTCCCCGGGCGCCCGCGCCGGAGTCGCGACGGCCAGGACCCACCCGTCGCCGAGGGCGTGGACGCTGAGGTGGAGGCCGTCGTGCGCGGCCGTGGCGGTGACCGCGGAGCCGGGCGCGACCCGTCGGGCGAGCGCGCCCAGCGCGTCGAGCACCTCGGGGCCGGGCACGGATCCGGCCGAGGCGCCGAGGGCGACGGGGCCGGCCCCAACCGGCCTCCCGACCGCCGATCCGGCCGCCGCCCCGGACGCGCTGACACCGAGCCCGACCGCCGCCCCGACCGCCATCCCAGCGGCCGCCCTGGCTCCCGTCCCGGCCGCCGCCCAGGCTGCCGTCCCAGCAGCTGCCCTCGTCCCAGCAGTGGCCCCGGCTCCCGTCCCGGCCGCTGCACCGGCTTTCGTCCCGGCTCCTGTCCCAGCAGCCGCCCCGGCCCCCAGCCCGGCTGCCGTCCCAGCTCCCGTCCCGGCTGCCGTCCCGGCTCCCGGCCCGGCCGGCGGAACTGCCGCCGCCCCGGGCGCTGCACCGGCTCCGGTCCCGGTCGCTGCCCAGGCTGCCGTCCCAGCAGCTGCCCTCGTTCCCGTCCCAGTAGGGAGCCCGGCTCCCGGCCCGGCTGCTGCCCCGGCTCCCGGCCCGGCTGCTGTCTCGGGCTTGGCCCCGGCTCCGGTCCCGGCCGCCGTCCCAGCAGCCGCCCCGGCTCCGGTCCCGGCCGCTGCACCGGCTGCCGTCCCGGCTCCCGTCCCTGCTCCCGGCCCGGCTGCTGCCTCGGGCTCGGACCCTGTGGCCTGCTCCTGGCCGGTAGCGGCGGCCTCGGGTGCGGAGGGAGTCGGCCCGGGCGCTGTCCTCGTGGTGGGCGGGGGAGCGGTCGGCGTCCCGGTCGGTGCGGGCCTCGGGGCGCTCGGCGCGGTGGTGGGGCCCGGCGTGGCACCGGCTTCGCCCGCCGGAGGGACGGCCCGGGGCGCGTCCGGCCGGGCGGCGGGGAGGAGTCCGGCCCACCCGCCCAGGGTCGCCGCCAGGCGGCGCAGGACCGCCGGGACCGGGTCCGGGCGGGCCGCGGCCGCCGCCAGCGACTGCTGGGCCTCGGTCACCCGGCGGAGCTCCGCGGTCCGGGCCTGCTCCATCAGCCGCCAGACACTCCGGCCGACCGCGGTGAACGGGGTCCCGGGCGGCACCTCGATCAGCGGCAGCCCGTACCGCTCGCACGCCTCGATCAAGGCCGCGGGCACGGTCTCGTGCACCGGGGTCACCCCGAAGCCGACGGCCCCGACCCCGGCCCGAACCAGCCGCGCCACGTACGCCCCCGCCCCAGCGGCCAGCACCCCTGCCGACCCGGCCCCGGCAGAGGACGCGGCTCCTGCCGGCCCGGCTCCGGCCATCCCTGCCCCAGCTCCGGCTTCGGTGGTCCCGGCTCGGGCCGACCCGGACCCAGCGGTCCCAGCCCCAGCGGTCCCCGCCCCGGCCGACCCGGCCCCGGCGGTCCCGGCCTCCGCCGACCCGGCCCCGGCGGTCCCGGCCTCCGCCGACCCGGCCCCGGCGGTCCCGGCCTCCGCCGACCCGGCCCCGGCGGTCCCGGCCTCCACCGACCCGGCCCCGGCGGTCCCGGCCTCCGCCGACCCGGAGCCAGTGGTCCCAGCCCCAGCGGTCCCGGCCCCGGCCGTCCCGGCCCCGGCGGTTCCGGCACTGGCGGTCCCGGACCCGGCCTCGGCCGACACGGCTCCGGCGGTCCCGGACCCAGCCGTCCCGGCCCCAGCCGTCCCGGCCCCCGCCCCCGCCGGCCGGGCCTCCGCCCCCGGGAGGCCTTCGCCTGCCGTGAGGAGGAGCTCGCCGCCCAGGAGGTACGGCGACGGGTCCGTCATCTCGGAGGCGTGGACCCCGTGCACCGCGCCGTCGGCGGGGCCGGCCAGGTGGCGCAGGCCCAGCTCGCGGTCGGCGAGCAGGCGGGCGAGCGGTACCGGCGGGGTGGGCGGGGCTTCCATGGGTGGATACTCCGTACATGTAAGGGGAGCCAGGTGGATGAAACGTACACTTCGCGTGCCCGGGGTGTCCGTTTACGCTCGAAGGACCGCACCGCACACCTCCCCGGAAGGCCCCTCATGAGCACGCAGCCGCGCGGCCCCGTCGACTCCTCCCGCATCCCGCGCTACGCGGGCCCCGCGACCTTCGCCCGGCTGCCCCGCCTCGACGAGGTCGGCGGCAAGGCCGACGTCGCCGTCGTCGGCGTGCCGTTCGACTCCGGAGTCTCGTACCGCCCCGGCGCGCGCTTCGGCGGCAACGCCATCCGTGAGGCCTCCCGTCTGCTGCGCCCGTACAACCCGGCGCAGGACGCCTCCCCGTTCGCCCTCGCGCAGGTCGCCGACGCCGGCGACATCGCGGCGAACCCCTTCAACATCAACGAGGCCGTCGACACGATCGAGGCCGCCGCCGACGACCTGATCGGCAACGGCTCCCGCCTGATGACCCTCGGCGGCGACCACACCATCGCGCTCCCGCTGCTGCGCTCGGTGGCGAAGAAGCACGGCCCCGTCGCGCTGCTCCACTTCGACGCCCACCTGGACACCTGGGACACCTACTTCGGCGCCGAGTACACGCACGGCACCCCGTTCCGCCGCGCCGTCGAGGAGGGCATCCTCGACACCGAGGCGCTGTCCCACGTCGGCACGCGCGGCCCGCTGTACGGCAAGCAGGACCTGGACGACGACGCCAAGATGGGCTTCGGCATCGTCACCTCGGCCGACGTCTACCGGCGCGGCGCCGACGAGGTCGCGGACCAGCTCCGCCAGCGCATCGGCGACCGCCCGCTGTACATCTCCATCGACATCGACGTGCTGGACCCCGCGCACGCGCCCGGCACGGGCACCCCGGAGGCGGGCGGCATGACCTCCCGCGAGCTGCTGGAGATCATCCGCGGGCTTTCCTCCTGCAACCTGGTCTCGGCGGACGTCGTCGAGGTCGCCCCGGCGTACGATCACGCGGAGATCACCTCGGTCGCGGCCTCCCACACCGCGTACGAGCTGACCACGATCATGAGCCGCCAGATCAATGCGGCGAAGGCGCAGGCGAAGGGCAAGTAAGAGCGTGACGCACGACCACGACCTGGTACTCCGTCCCACCGAAGCCCAGAAGGCGGCCGCGCTCGCGCCGCCGCCGGGCCGCACGGGCGGGGACCTGGTCGTGGAGACGCTCCGCTCGCTCGGCGCGACCACCGTCTTCGGGCTGCCCGGCCAGCACGCGCTCGGCCTCTTCGACGCCGTCGGCCGGTCCGACCTGCGCCTGGTGGGCCTGCGTACGGAGAACAACGCCGGGTTCGCCGCCGACGCGTACGGCCGGATGACCGGAGAGGCGGCCCCCCTCCTGCTGTCCACGGGCCCGGGCGCGCTCATGGCGCTCCCGGCCCTGGCCGAGGCGGCGGCGGCGTCCGCACCCGTCCTGGCGATCTCCTCGCAGGTCCCGACCCCGGGCCTGGGCGGTGGCCGGCGCGGTCACCTGCACGAGCTGCGCGACCAGGCGGCCTCCTTCCGGGACGTGGTCAAGTCCGTGCACACCGCCCGGACCCCCTCCCAGGTCCCGTCCGTGATCGCCGAGGCCTGGGAGTCGGCGCTGACCGCCCCGCACGGGCCGGTGTGGGTGGAGATCCCGGAAGACGTCCTGCGCGCGGAAACGGTCGTCCCGCAGGTCACGGGCATGGACGCGACCCCGCACGAACTGGCCCCGCGCCCGGAGCTGACCGCGCTGGCCGCGCACTGGCTGGAGAACGCCGAACGCCCGGTGATCATCGCGGGCGGCGGGGTGGTCCGCTCGGACGCCGCGGGCAAGCTCAGGCAGCTCGCGGAACGCCTGAACGCCCCCGTCGTCACCACCTTCGGCGGCAAGGGCGCCTTCCCGTGGACCCATCCGCTGTCCCTCCAGTCCTGGCTGGAGGACCGCCACATGACGGACTTCCTGGAGGACGCCGACGTCCTGCTGGTGGTCGGCTCGGGCCTGGGCGAACTGTCCTCGAACTACCACACGTTCTTCCCGGAGGGCCGGGTCGTCCAGATCGAGGCGGACCTCGGCAAGCTGGAGTCCAACCACGCGGGCCTCGGCATCCACGCGGACGCCCGGCTCGCCCTGCAGGCCCTCCTCGAAACGGTCGCCGAGCGCCCCGACCCGCAGGCTCCCGAGCGGGTCCGCCTGCTCCTCGCCGACATCGCGGCCCGGCTGGGCTCCCAGGACCTGACCCTGGAGCAGCAGCTGCTGGCCTCGGTCCGCCGGGCCCTGCCCCCGCGCTCCCCGTCGTTCTGGGACATGACGATCCTGTCCTACTGGGCCTGGTCGGCCTTCGACCCCAAGCACCCCAACACCATGCACTCGGCGCAGGGCGCGGGCGGCCTCGGCTACGCCTTCCCTGCGGCCCTCGGCGCGGCCGTGGCGGAGCCGGGCACCCCGGTGCTCGCGGTCTCCGGCGACGGCGGCGCGATGTACTCGATCGCCGACCTGGCCACCGCCCGCCAGCACGACCTGGACGTCACCTGGCTGATCGTGGACGACGGCGGGTACGGCATCCTGCGCGAGTACGGCTGCGAGACGGGTACGGCCCTGACCCGCCCCGACTTCGTGGCCCTGGCGGCCGCCTTCGGCGTCCCGGCGGCCACGACCACCCCGGAGTCCCTCGGCGAGGACCTGGCCAAGTCCCTGAAGACCCCCGGCCCTTCGCTCCTGGTCCTTCCGGCCACCCTGAAGATGTTCGCCCCCACCCACGTCTGACGGGCAGGCGGGCCGGGTTAGGTTGGTATCGATCAGTCCCGGTCATCGCCAGACCACCCTCACCTACCTCATGGCCCGCCGCGTCACCGACGCCCTCGGCTGCGAGAACAAGCCGCGGGAGCAGGCTCCCGCGGTGACGTCGGGAGACACCCAGTGAACGCCATCTCGACCGCGGCCAAGCGGTCCGTACTCGCCCTCGTCTGCCTGGTGGCGGCTGCCGGGTGTTCCGCGAAGCAGCCGGCGGGGCCCCGAGCCGCCGACCCCTGTGCGATCGCCGATCCGTCGGCCGAGAGGGACCTCCTCAAGCAGATCACCGGGTCCGATGCCTTCGACACCCGGGTCAACGCCACCACCGCGCACCTCGTGGACAGCCTGAAGGGGGATCTGCACTCGCTGCCCTCGACGCCGTGGCTCATGTGCGGGTACGTCCCCACGCAGGGGAAGGACGGCGGCCGCGTACAACTGCAGGTCCGCTGGCTGCAGCAGGATTCCAAGGAGCAGAACCCGCTGGGCAGCGTCCTCGTCGACGCGAACGGGGCCGTCGGCTGGGCCGGCGACACCGGGTCGCAGCTGCGCATGCGCTGCGACATGCCCGGCGACCTCCGCGGACTGTCCGACCGGGCCGTGCTGGCGGTGGAGGAGTCCTACCGGATCGGCGACCCCCGGCCGAACACGACCCAGGCGGACCGGGACCGGCAGACGGCCCTCACCTATCTCATGGCCCGCCGCGTCACCGAGGCGCTCGGCTGCGAGAACAACCCGCTGAAGAAGGCGCCCACGGTGAAGGTGCGGCCGTCGCCGCTGCCCTCGGCCTCGGCCACGCCCAGGTCCTCCTGACCCCGGCCCGGAGGTCCCTGCCGACGCCGTAGGCCCCGTAGGCCTCCCCCGGCCCCCGTAGGCGCAACCCCGCGCGCGGAACCCGCGCAACCCAGTTCGAATTGTTGCGGCGGGATGAAATCCGCCGGTCGGAGCGTTGGCGCTTCCGGTAGAGCAGGACGAACGGGGAGGCAGTACGTGGCTACGGCGACGGCGGAAGCGGCGGCTGGAAGCAAACAGGGGTGGGGGAGGCGGCTCGCCGCCTACACCTGGCGGTACAAGGCCAACGTGCTGCTGGCCCTCGGGTCCTCGCTCGGCGGCATGGCCGTCATGGCGCTCGTGCCGCTCGTCACCAAGGTGATCCTCGACGACGTCATCGGCGACCACAGCAAGCCCATGACGCCCTGGGCCCTGATGCTCATAGGCGCCGCGGTCCTCGTCTACGTCCTGACCTACATCCGCAGGTACTACGGCGGCCGGCTCGCCCTCGACGTGCAGCACGACCTGCGCACCGACATGTACGACACCATCGCCCGGCTGGACGGCCGCCGCCAGGACGAGCTGTCCACCGGGCAGGTCGTCGGACGGGCGACCACCGACCTCCAGCTGATCCAAGGGCTGCTCTTCATGCTGCCCATGACCATCGGCAACTTCCTGCTCTTCGGGATATCCCTCGGGATCATGCTGTGGCTCTCGCCGCTGCTGACCCTCGTCGCGCTGCTCATGGCCCCCGCCCTCTGGTTCATAGCCAAGCGCAGCCGCAAGAAGCTCTTCCCCGCCACCTGGTACGCCCAGAGCCAGGCCGCCGCCGTCGCCACCGTCGTCGACGGGGCCGTCACCGGCGTCCGCGTCGTCAAGGGCTTCGGCCAGGAGGAGCAGGAGACCGGCAAGCTCCGCGACGCCGGCCGCCGGCTGTTCGCCGGACGGATGCGCGGCATCCGGCTGAACTCCCGCTACACCCCCGCCCTGCAGGCCGTACCGGCCCTCGGCCAGGTCGCCATGCTGGCCCTCGGCGGCTGGATGGCCACCAAGGGGCAGATCACCCTCGGTACCTTCGTCGCCTTCTCCACCTACCTCGCCCAGCTCGTCGGCCCCGTCCGCATGCTCGCCATGGTCCTCACCGTCGCCCAGCAGGCCCGCGCCGGCGTGGAGCGGGTCTTCGAGCTCATCGACACCGAGCCGGTGATCCGGGAGGGGACGAAGGAGCTCCCCGCGGACGCGACCGCCACCGTCGAGTTCGACGACGTGCGGTTCGGGTACGACCCCGAGCGGCCCGTGCTCGACGGGTTCCACCTGTCGATCGCCGAAGGGGAGACCGTCGCCCTCGTCGGGTCCTCCGGCAGCGGGAAGTCCACCGTCTCGCTCCTGCTGCCCCGCTTCTACGACGCGGACCAGGGCACCGTCCGGGTCGGCGGCCACGACGTGCGCGAGCTGACCTACGACTCCCTGCGCGACGCCATCGGACTGGTCCCCGAGGACTCCTTCCTCTTCTCCGACACCATCCGCGCCAACATCGCCTACGGTCACCCCGGCGCCACCGAGGACCAGATCCTGGCCGCCGCCCGCGCCGCCCGCGCCGAAGGGTTCATCGAGGCCCTCCCCGCCGGGTACGACACCAAGGTCGGCGAACAGGGCCTGACCCTCTCCGGCGGCCAGCGCCAGCGCATCGCGCTCGCCCGCGCCATCCTCACCGACCCCCGCCTGCTGCTCCTCGACGACGCCACCTCGGCCGTCGACGCCCGGGTCGAGCACGAGATCCACGAGGCGCTGCGCGCCGTCATGGCCGGCCGCACCACCCTGCTCATCGCACACCGCCGCTCCACGCTCGCGCTGGCCGACCGGATCGCCGTACTGGACGACGGGCGGCTCTCCGACATCGGTACGCACGAGGAGCTGGAGCGCCGCTCCGCCCTGTACCGGCGGCTGCTCACCGACCCGGACGCGCTGGGCGCGGGCTCCCCGCGGACGCCGGAGGCGCCGCTGATGGAGGAGTTCGAGCGCGCCCTCGCCGCGGACGTGGAGCGGAGCATCGAGCTCGAAGCCGAGATCGACTCCGAGCCCGTCAACGCCAAGCGCCGGGTGGCCGGCGGGATCACCCCCGAGCTCTGGCAGCGCCAGGAGGAGGCGGACGACAAGACCACCGCCCCCCCGGGGACGTCCGCCACGCCCGAACTGCTCGCGCAGGTGGCCGCACTGCCGCCCGCCGACGACACCCCCGACGTGGACGAGACCCGCGCCGCGTCCGCCGAGGACAGCTACAACCTGGGCCGCCTGCTGCGCGGCTTCTGGGCCCCGCTCGCGATATCCCTCGGCCTCGTCGCCCTCGACGCCGGCTCCGGACTGCTCCTGCCCATCCTGATCCGCCACGGCATCGACAAGGGCGTCGAAGCGGCCGCGCTCGGCGCCGTCTGGGCGGCCTCCCTCCTCGCGCTGGGCGTGGTCCTGGCCCAGTGGGCGGCGCAGTTCGCCGAGACCCGGATGACCGGCCGCACCGGCGAGCGCGTGCTCTACGCCCTGCGCGTCAAGATCTTCGCCCAGCTCCAGCGCCTCGGCCTCGACTACTACGAGCGCGAGCTGACCGGCAAGATCATGACCCGGATGACCACCGACGTGGACGCCCTGTCCACGTTCCTGCAGACCGGGCTCGTCACCGCCGTCGTCTCCGTCCTCACCTTCTTCGGCATCCTGGTCGCCCTCCTCGTCCTGGACGTGGAACTGGCGCTGATCGTCTTCGCCACGCTGCCCCTGCTGGTCATCGGCACCGTCTTCTTCCGCCGGAAGTCCGTGGCCGCCTACGAGCTGGCCCGCGACCGGGTCAGCCTGGTCAACGCCGACCTCCAGGAGTCCGTGGCCGGACTGCGCATCGTCCAGGCCTTCCGCCGCCAGCGCGCCGGCGCCGTCCGGTTCGCCGAGCGCAGCGACTCGTACCGCGAGGCCCGGGTCCGCGGCCAGTGGCTGATCTCGGTCTACTTCCCCTTCGTGCAGCTGCTGTCCTCCGGGGCCGCGGCCGCCGTGCTGATCGTCGGCGCGGGCCGGGTGGAGGCGGGCACGCTCACCACCGGCGCGCTGGTCGCGTACCTGCTCTACATCGACCTGTTCTTCGCCCCCGTCCAGCAGCTGTCGCAGGTCTTCGACGGCTACCAGCAGGCCACCGTCTCCCTCGGCCGGATCCAGGACCTGCTGCGCGAGCCCACCAGCACCCCCCGCCCGGCCGACCCCCGGCCGGTCCCCGAGCTGCGCGGCGAGATCGCCTTCGAAGGGGTCGAGTTCTCGTACGGCACGGCCGCCGAGCGCGGGGAGAAGGAACCGGCGCTCAGCGGGATCAGCCTGCGCATCCCCGCCGGGCAGACCGTCGCCTTCGTCGGCGAGACCGGGGCCGGCAAGTCCACGCTGGTCAAGATGGTGGCCCGGTTCTACGATCCGACCTCCGGCCGGGTCACCGCCGACGGGGTGGACCTGCGCGAGCTGGACCTGACGGGCTACCGACACCGGCTCGGCGTCGTCCCCCAGGAGCCGTACCTCTTCCCGGGAACGGTCCGCGACGCCATCGCCTACGGGCGGCCCGAGGCGAGCGACGCCCAGGTGGAGGCCGCCGCCCACGCGGTCGGCGCCCACGCCATGATCGCCACCCTGGACGGCGGCTACCTGCACACCGTCACCGAGCGCGGCCGCAACCTCTCGGCCGGCCAGCGCCAGCTGATCGCGCTGGCCCGCGCGGAGCTCGTCGACCCCGACGTGCTGCTGCTCGACGAGGCCACCGCCGCCCTCGACCTGGCCACCGAGGCCCTGGTCAACCAGGCCACCGACCGGCTCGCGGGCAAGCGCACCACCCTGGTCGTGGCGCACCGCCTGACCACCGCCGCGCGTGCCGACCGGGTCGTGGTCATGGACCGCGGCCGGGTCGCGGAGGACGGCACCCACGCCGAGCTGCTGGCTCGCGGCGGCCGGTACGCCGAGCTGTGGCGCACCTTCGTGGGCGAGGACGAGCCGGCCGCGGCGGCGTAGGACCGCTCTCCGGCCACGGCACACGACGGCGCCCCCGGGGTTTCCCGGGGGCGCCGCTGTGCGGGACGGCCTGCTGAGCGTGCTGGGCCTGCTGGGTGTGCCGGGCCTACTTGCCGAGCTTGGCCTTGAGCTCGTTCTTGATCGTCTGCTTGTTGACCTTGTTCAGGTTTCCGCCCTTGCCGGTGCCGTCGCCGCCGACGGCGGTGGCGTCGCCGGTGTTGATGGCGTCGGCGCTGGAGTCGCCGCCACGGGCGTCGCCGGTGGTGATGGTGCACTTGCCCTTGCACTTGCCGACGCCGCTGTTGGCGTCGCCGCCGCGGGAGGTACCGCCGACGGTGGTGTTCTCGGCGTTGGCGTCGCCGCCGGTGCCGATGCCGTCGGCGCTGTCGTCCTGGAGGACGGACACCGCGTGGTGCGGGGCGGCCGTGGGAGCGGCCATCGCCGTGGCGGGGAGGGCGATGCCACCGCCGAGGAGGGCGACGGAAGCGGAAGCGAGGACGATGCGGCGGGTCGACAGGATCTTGAACATGGTCGTTCTCCATTCGGAAAAAGAAGGGGGATTCGGGAATCTTCCGGAGAAAGGATCCGGGGTGATTTCCTGCCCTCTGGTTTTTCCGGTGTTTCCCGGTGAGGGCGTACTTCAAATAAACCCGATTCCGGGAATCGGGTCACGCCACTCGCATTCGGGGCTTGACGCACAGGGTCGATCTTGATAATTTCCGGCCGCTTCGCCGGGCAACACGCCGTGCGCGGACGCATCCGTACGGTGACCGTATCCGCGCGATAGCGTCGGCCCCGATCAAACCCCAGGGGATCCCCGCGTCCGTATGTCACGGGCGTATCCGATCGGCGGCCCCGGCGCGCGCACGCCCGGCCGCAGTCGAATTGCTCCGCACGACAACCCCGGAGAATTTCCCATGAACCAGCGTTCCTGGACCCGTCGCATCGTGCTGGCCACGGCATCCGTGGCCCTGGCCGGCGGCATCGCCCTGCCCGCGACCGCGATGGCCGCACCCGCAGGCCCGTACGACGGCTACAGCAGCATCAGCGCCCTCGCGGAAAGCGCCTCTCCCGGAGCCTGCGAAGGGTTCTGCGAGGGGAGCAACAACATCGCCGCGGGCGACGGAGTCTCCGGCAGCTGCACGGGTCTGTGCCGTGACAGCACCAACACCGCCGTGGGTGACCGCGTCTCCGGCCTGTGCACGGGCCTGTGCGGCGACAGCACCACCACCGCGGTCGGGGCGGGTGCGTACAACGAGTGCACGGGCCTCTGCGGCACCAGCACCAACACCGCCGTGGGCGACGGCGCCTCCAACCGGTGCAACGGCCTCTGCTTCGACAGCGTCAACACGGCCGTGACCGCCGACGTGCTGAGCCAGAGCAGCCACATGGCCTCCAGCTCGACCGGGAGGACCGTGCGGGGCGGGGACGGGGGGCAGCAGGGAGACCGCAGGGGCGGTGACGCCGTCGCCGTCAGCGGCTCCGCCAACGCCGAGAACACCACCGTCGGCGGCACGGCCACCTCGGGCTCCGCCGCCTCCGGCGTGGGCACCTGCATCGGCCGGTGCACGATCACCACCGGGAACGCGACCAGCGGCAACGCGAGCGCCGACGCGATCAACACCGGTGACGCGACCGCCGTGAGCGGCGACGCGACCGCCACGGGCGGCAACGCCTGATACCGGCACGAGGACACGCAGGCACGACAACGGCGCCCCGGGGGATCCCGGGGCGCCGCTGTGTGTGGGTGGCCTGCTGCGATCAGTTGCCGAGCTTGTTCTTGAGCTGGTTCTTGATCGTCTGCTTGTCGACCTTCTTCAGGTTTCCGCCCTTGCCGGTGCCGTCGCCGCCGACGGCGGTGGCGTCGCCGGTGTTGATGGCGTCGGCGCTGGAGTCGCCACCGCGGGCGTTGCCGGTGGTGATGTCGCACTTGCCCTTGCAGTTGCCGACGCCGCTGTTGGCGTCGCCGCCGCGGGAGTCGCCGCCGACCGTGGTGTTCTCCGCGTTGGCGTCACCGCCGGTGCCGATGCCGTCGGCGCTGTCGTCCTGGAGGACGGACACCGCATGGTGCGGAACGGCGGCGGGTGCGGCCATTGCGGTGGCCGGGAGGGCGATGCCACCACCCAGCAGGGCGACGGAAGCGGAAGCGAGGACGATGCGGCGGGTCGAGAGAATCTTGAACATGACCGTTCTCCATTCGGAAAAAGAAGGGGGATTCGGGAATCTTCCGGAGAAAGGATCCGGGGTGATTTCCTGCCCTCTGGTTTTTTCCGGTGTTCCCGGTGAGGGCGTACTTCAAATAAACCCGACGGCGGGAATCGCGTCACGCCACTCACATTCGGGGCTTGACGGAGGTCGGCTCTCCTTGTAAAAGCCGGCCCGAATGCCCCCGTACACGCGCCGGAGCCCCGGGTCCGTCGTGCGGACCCGGGGCTCCGGTGTGGTGGTGTCCCTCTCGGGCGGCAGGGATCGCGGTCGATCCTCACGTCCTCGCAGTGTTGGCAACCGTGTTCTGTCCCTCCGGCACTCCGTGGCTGATCCCGTCGCCGCGGGCCTCCTCGGGGGGCCCGCAGGGGGCGGTGATGCACTGCCACTCCGGACGGCCGGGAGCGTTGATGGAGTCGTCCTTGCCGGAGCCCTTGCCGTGCTTTCGCTTCCCCCACTTGCCGGGAGTGTCCTCGGTGGGCCGGTCCTGGCCGATCACGATGTCGTCGGGGCCGCTGCGGTGCAGCAGGGTGGACTCGTTGCCGGTGTCGTCGGCCCTGACCGCGTGCGTACTCGCGGGAGTGGCGGCGAGCGCGGTCGCGGGTGCGAGCACGCCGCCGGCGACGATGGCCGCCGATGCGGCGAACAGGACGAGGCGGGGCTTCCTGGAAACGTGGTTCATGACTGCTCTCCTCCGGTGGACGGGGCGGATGGGGGGTGGTCCCAGTACGCCCCGCCGTCCGGGCGGCGTCACGCCCCGACATCTCGCGGCTTGACGGGATCCGGCTCCCCGGCTACGCCGCTCCCGGGCCTGCCCTCTCCCGGGCCTGCCCCTCCCGGCCCGGGCTGCTCCCCGGCCTAGAGCTCGCCGAAGAGCAGGTTGCCCGGGGCGTCCTCCTCGGTGCCGGTGTAGTACTCCCGTACCGCGCCGAGGAGCTCGTCCACGGACAGGAACCCGTCGTGGTCCGCGTCGATCCGGGCGAAGAGCGCCTCCGCGTCCTCGCGGCCCAGGTTCGTGTCGAAGGCGGTCTGGGCCTGCTGGAACTCCTCGGGGCTGATCCGCCCGTCGTCGTCCTTGTCGACGACCAGCAGCATCGCGTGCACCATCGGCCGGAAAGACTTGTCGTAGGCGGCGACGTCGTCCCGGAAGAGGCGGGTCATGCCCTGCCGGTACTCCTCCGGCGTGACCTTCCCGTCCCGGTCGATGTCCAGCTCGGTGAAGAGCTCCTGCCAGAAGTCGACCAGCCCGCCCATCACCTGGGTCGCCTTGGGGGAGGTGGCCGGCTCGCCGAGGGCCGACAGCAGGCGGGAGCCGAGCCCGATGATGTCGTGCTCGTCGATCACCCGGTCCTCGTTGACGTCGAGGTGGGTGAAGGCGCGGTCCAGCTTGCGTTCGAGCAGGTCGTTCGTCATTTCAAGTGCCTTTCACGGCTACAGTGCGGGGTCTCGTGCTCACCTAGCGTAATCTCCTGCGTGATCACGAACTCCCGTTATCCCGCTAGGAAGTTGTCGATGCACTCTTACGAGGTATGGGTCAACGGCGTCGAGGAGCCCGGCACTCGATGGGTCTACTGGCCGCGCGTCGGTCAACTCCTGCGCGAGCCCTTCGAGGTGCTCGGGCTCAAGGCCCGTTTGGAGCGCGGAGAGGACCTGCCCTACGACGACCGGCTGCTGGCCGGCCGCGTCGCCCTGTCCGCCCCCGGGCAGGGGATGCGCGCCCTGGCCGCAGCCCGCGCCGCCCAGCCGGGATGGGCGGCGGTCCCGCTCGCCCACCGGATGGAGCTGCTGCACGGCGTCCACCGGGCCGTCGTCGAGCGGCGCGAGGAGCTGACCGGGCTGCTGGTCGCCGAAGGCCACCCCGTACGGCTGGCGTCCTGGGAACTGGACTCCGTGGCCGCCTCCTTCCACCCGGACTCGGTCGCCGACTTCGCCGCGCGGCTGCGGGAGCCCGAGCGCACCTCGGCCGGCCGCCGGACCCGCATGGTGCGCAAGCCGGACGGGGTGGTGTGCCTGAGCCCGCCGCGCAACGCCCCGACCTCCAACTCCTTCTACGGGGCGCTGGCGCTCGCCGCGGGCAACGGCCTGGTCGTCAACGCGCCGCCCACCGCCCCGCTGGGCGTCAGCTTCGTCTACCGGGAGATCGTGGCCCCGCTCCTGGAGCGGCTCGGCGCCCCGCCCGGCACCCTGAACGTGGTCTGCACGCACGCCCGCGCCGTCGTCCGCCAGTGGCTGGACAGCCCCGACTGCGACGACCTCGTCTTCTTCGGCGGCTCCGAGCAGGGCCTCAAGCTGGAGCGGGAGTGCGTGGCCGCGGGGAAGAAGCCCGTACTCGAACTGTCGGGCAACGACGGGGTGCTGGTGTGGCACGACGCCGAGGCCGACCTCGCCGCGCGGGCCCTGTGCGAGCGGTACTACGGCTCCGGGCAGATCTGCATGACCCCGAAGTTCGCCATCGTCCATCCGGAAGTGGCCGACCGGCTGCTGAAGGAGCTGATGGAGCAGGTGCGGGAGATCCGGCCCGGGCCGCCGGAGGATCCGCGCACGGTGCTGAGCCCGGTGGTCAAACGGGCGGAGTTCACCGAGTTCGTCGGCGAGGTGCTGGCGGCCGGCGGGGAGCTGCTGTGCGGCGGCGAGTTCGTCGACGTGGACGACGAGCCCTCGGCGGTGGGGCCGTTCATCCGTCCGGCGGTCGTCCGGGTGGACGGGCTGGCCGCGGCCGGCCGGCTGCGGGCCTTCCGCGAGGAGACCTTCTTCCCGCTGCTGTGCGTGGTCGTGCCCGAGGCGCCGGTCCGGCTGGAGGAGGCCATCGGCTTCCTCAACGCCAACCGCTACGGTCTGCGCAACTCCCTGTGGACCCAGGACGAGCGGGTCGTGGAGCGGTTCTGCGAGGAGGTGGTCAACGGCGGCATGCTCAAGGTCAACGACTCGCACATCGGCTGCCTGCCCACGATCCCGTACAACGGCGGCACGGGAGCCACGGGCGGGATCTTCGGCGAGGCCAACCTGCCCGCCGTGCGCACCACCCACCTCCAGTCGATCGCCGTCGCCACCCTGGTCCGGCCGCGCGAGTCGGTCTTCGACCACGCGGCGGCCCGCGCGGTCGCCCCGGAGGGCTCCGCGGGCTGAATTCTTGTTCCGAGCAACCATGGAGGGCTGCCCGGCGTCGTACGAACGTACGCACGTTGTACGTACGACCGATGGGGGCAGGGTGTTGAAGGCGCGGAACCCGCGGAGGCGATGGGCCGTCCGCGCGGGGGCGATCACCACGACGCTGTGGCTGGCCGTGGGCGGACTGCTGACGGCGCAGCCCGCCCAGGCGGCGACGGGCGGGTGCGGGGGGAACCTGGTGCGGACGCTGCCGTTCTCCACGGGCGAGGTGCGCCTCTACAAGACCCGCGACCGGGCCTGCGCGGTGGCGGTGGCCCGGGAGCCCGGACAGCGGCGGGCGATGTCGGTGAGCATCCAGCCGCGCGGCGGCTACCCGGTGCGCGACGCGGGGCAATTCACCCGTTATGCCGGACCTGTCACCGTCCATGCGATCAACCGCTGCGTGTATGTAAAGGGGAGCGTGGGGGCCGGATCCGTCGATTCCGGCTGGATCCTTTGCTGATGGAGCGGCCCAACTAGGTCTGTTCAGCCGCATGTTCCCCCAGCTAGGTTCACGGCGACCGATGTGAACTCATGGGGAGTGTGAATGCGCAAGAAGCTCGGATGGCTGCTGTCGCTCGCGGTGCTGATCGGCACCACGGGTGCGGCCGGCACCACGGCGCAAGCGGCCACCGCCGCGGAACCGTCCGCCGTCACGGATGCCACCGCCAGGGATGCCAAGGCCGCCACGGAAGACATCAAGGACCGGATCCTCGCGATCCCGGGGATGAGCCTGATCGAGGAGAAGCCGTACCCCGGCTACCGCTTCTTCGTACTGAACTACGAGCAGCCGGTGGACCACCGCGCGCCGTGGAAGGGCACCTTCAAGCAGCGCATCACCCTGCTGCACAAGGACGTCACGCGGCCCACGGTGTTCTTCACCTCCGGCTACAACGTCAACACCAGCCCGCGCCGCAGCGAGCCGACGACCATAGTCGACGGCAACCAGGTGTCCCTGGAGTACCGATTCTTCAACCCGTCCCGCCCCGACCCGGCGGACTGGTCGAAGCTCGACATCTGGCAGGCCGCCAGTGACCAGCACCGCGTCTTCACCGCCCTGAAGCGGATCTACAAGAAGAACTGGCTGGCCACGGGCGGCAGCAAGGGCGGCATGACGGCCACCTACTTCGAGCGCTTCTACCCGCGCGACATGGACGGCGTCGTCGCCTACGTCGCCCCCAACGACGTGGTGAACAAGGAGGACTCGGCCTACGACCGGTTCTTCGCCAAGGTCGGCACCAAGGAGTGCCGCGACAAGCTGAACGCGGTGCAGCGCGAGGCGCTCGTGCGCCGCGAGCCGCTGGAGGCCAAGTACGCGGCCGCCGCCGCCGAGAACGGCTGGACCTTCACCACCGTCGGCAACCTCGACAAGGCCTTCGAGGCCGTCGTCCTCGACTACACGTGGGCCTTCTGGCAGTACAGCCTGCTCGCCGACTGCGCCTCCATCCCGGCTGCCGCCACCGCGAGCGACCAGGAGATCTGGGACACGGTCGACGCGATCTCCGGCTTCTCGGCCTACGCCGACCAGGGCCTGGAGACGTACACCCCGTACTACTACCAGGCCGGCACCCAGCTGGGTTCCCCCGACATCAAGCAGCCCCACCTGAACGGCCTGAGCCGCTACGGCTACCAGCCGCCGCGCAACTTCGTGCCCCGCGACATCCCGATGACCTTCCAGCCGGCGGCGATGCGGGACGTGGACACCTGGGTGAAGCACAACGCGAACCAGATGCTCTTCGTCTACGGGCAGAACGACCCGTGGGGTGCCGAACCGTTCCACCTCGGCTACGGGGCCCGCGACAGCTACGTGATGACCGCTCCGGGCGCCAACCACGGAGCCAACGTCTCCAAGCTCATGGAAGCCGAGAAGGCGCTGGCCACCGAAAAGATCCTCAAGTGGGCCGGAGTGGCCCCGGCCACCACGCCTAACGGCGCGGCGAAGGCCGCACCGCTGGCGAAGCCGGACGCGCAGCTCGACCAGCGCGACATCGAGCGCGAGCCGATGCTGCGCCCGTAGCTCCGCAGCGGGCCGGGGTGCGGGGTACGCGGACTACGCGTACCCCAGCCCGTGGCCCAGCGGGTAGCGGCCCGGCACCGGGACCGGCAGGCGGCCCGTGGGCCGTACGGTCCCGGTGAGCACCCGGGCCGCCGCCCGCATCTCCACGTCCGACCAGGTGTAGGTGGCCAGTTCGGCCGCACAGGCCGGCAGCCGGGCCGGGTCGTAGGGGTTGCGGATCGCCACCAGGACCACCGGCACACCGGTGGCCAGCAGGCTGGTGACCAGCTCGCGCTGCGGGCTCTCGCCCTCGGGGACGTTGTACGTGCACACGAGCACGGCCGCGTTGCCGGGGGCGGCCGCCACCGCGCGAGCGGGCGGCAGGGCCGTCGCCCGGCAGCCCAGCGCGGACAGCTCCCGGGCCAGTACCGCGGTAGGGGGTCCCGTCGTACCCGTGGGGGAGACCGGGTCGGTCCCGGTGACCAGGAGCAGCGGCCGGTCCGCCGGATCCAGCGGCAGCAGCCCCACCGGATTGGCCAGCAGGGTCGTCGTCCGGTCCGCGATCTCCCCGGCGGCGGCGAGGTGCGCCGGGATGCCGACGGCCGCGTCCACCGCGTCGGCCGCCCGCGCCGGATCAGCGGCCCGCG
Source organism: Streptomyces sp. NPDC104226 (assembly GCF_055584085.1). Classification (NCBI taxonomy): domain Bacteria; kingdom Bacillati; phylum Actinomycetota; class Actinomycetes; order Kitasatosporales; family Streptomycetaceae; genus Streptomyces; species Streptomyces sp. NPDC104226. The sequence goes on along the minus strand of NZ_JBVJMS010000006.1, from coordinate 353,381 downwards.
CGGCGGTATCGAACAGGCCCCGGCGGGCCTTCAGTTCCAGGATCCGCAGCACCGACTCCTCGATCCGGGCCCGCGTCAGCTCGCCCGACTCCACGGCGGCCAGCACGCTGCGCACGGCCAGCCCCAGGTCCGGCGGGTTCAGCAGCTGGTCGCAGCCCGCCTTCAGGGCCAGGACCGGGACCCGGTCGTCCCCGTACTTCTGGCGGACCCCGGCCATGTCGAGGGCGTCGGTGACCACCACCCCGCGAAAGCCCAGGCGTTCGCGCAGGATCCCGGTGACGATGGGCCGCGAGAGGGTGGCCGGATCCCCGGAGGGATCGAGCGCGGGGAACACGATGTGCGCCGTCATCACCACGTCGACGCCCGCCTCCACGGCCGCCCGGAACGGCGGCTCGTCCAGCTCCTCCCACTGGGCCTGGGTGTGCTTCATCAGCGGCAGCCCGACGTGGCTGTCGGTGCCGGTGTCCCCGTGCCCCGGGAAGTGCTTCGCCGTCGCGGCCACCCCGGCGCCCTGGTAGCCGCGGACCTGGGCGGCGACCAGGGCCGCCACCGCCTGCGGGTCGGCGCCGAAGGACCGTACGCCGATGACCGGGTTGGCGGGGTCGACGTTCACGTCGGCCACCGGGGCGTAGTTGTGCCGGATGCCCATGGCCGCCAGCTCGGAACCGGCGATGCGTGCGGCCCGGCGGGCCTCGGCCGTGGACCCGGCGGTCCCCAGGGCCAGCGCGCCCAGCGCCATGGCTCCCGGGAGCAGGGTCGCGGGCCGGCCCACGCGGGCGACGGCGCCGTGCTCCTGGTCGATGGAGAGCAGCAGCGGGACGCCCGCGCCGGAGTCCGCGGCCGCCCGCTGGAGGCCGGCCGACAGTTCGGAGATCTGGCGCGGGGAGCGGGTGTTGTGCGCCCAGCCGAAGTAGACGATCCCGCCGAGGTGGTAGCGGGAGACCAGCTCGGCGGGGGTGCGCACCCCGAACGCCTGCTGGTTGAGCGCGACGTCCTCGGAGTCGGGCTCGGTCGCCGCATGCCCGTACGCCCGCGACACGAAGAGCTGCCCGACCAGTTCGGCCAGGCTCATCCGGTCCATCGTCTCGCGCGGCCCGGCCCCCGACGACTGACGGGCGGGGGAGCGCCCCGGTGCCCGGTCGCCCGGCCGGGAGTCGTCGGGGACCGGGCCGTCGGGGTCCCGGGCGGTGCCCACGGCGGCGGAGGCGGCCCCCGCGGCGGTGACGGCGGCCACGGCGGCCACGGTGAGCAGGGTCCGGCGGGAGGCGTGGTTCGGCACGCGCCGGACGCTACTGCGGGGCGGGGCCCGCGGCGCGGGGGACACTCGGGGAGTCCCCCGTACGGGGTGCGACGTGGGGCCAGTGCTCGCGCAGGGTCCGTACGGCCTCGGTGATCGCCGGCCGGCGGGCGGCCCCGGTCCGCCACAGGGCGTACAACCGGCGTACGGGGCCCGGCTCCAGCGGTACGGCCACCGCGCCGGGCGGCAGCGTCCCGGTGCCCAGCCGCGGTACGACGGCCACCCCGAGCCCGGCGGCGACCAGCGAGACGATGGTGTGGTTCTCCTCGGCGACGTGCGTGATGTCGGGCTCGAACCCGGCCGTGCGCAGGGTCCGCACCAGCCAGTCGTGGCAGACCCGGCCGGGCGGCTGGCACACCCAGCGCTGCCCACCCAGGTCCGAGCGGTGGATGACGTCGCGGGAGGTGAAGGGGTGCCCGGCGGGCACCACCAGGTCGCAGCGGTCGTCCCCGATCACGGCCTGCTCCACGCCCTCGGGGGCGGGCAGCGGGGCGATGTCCCAGTCGTGGGTCACCGCCAGGTCGGTGACCCCGCGCGAGACCAGGTCCATCGACAGGTGCGGGTTGATCTCCGTGAGCCGTACATCCAGGGCCGGGTGACGGCGGGCCAGGTCGGCGAGGACCCCGGGGAGCAGGCCGCGGGCGGCCGAGGCGAAGGCGGCGACCCGCAGCCGGCCGACGGGCTGGCCGCGGGACTCCTCCAGAGCGGTCTCCGCCTGCTCCGAGATGTCCATCAGCTGCTGGGCCGTCGCGGCCAGCAGCTTGGCCTCCTCGGTGAGGGCGACACCGCGGCCGTGGCGTTCGAGCAGGGTGGTGCGTGTCTCCCGTTCCAGCTTGGCGATCTGCTGGGAGACGGCGGAGGGGGTGTACCCGAGGGCGGCCGCGGCCGCGCCGACCGAGCCGTGGACGGAGACGGCGTGCAGGGCGCGCAGCCGGGAGAGGTCGAGCATGCCAGGCAGCTTAGGGCGCGGGCGCCGCCGGTGGATGAAGCAACGCTACATCCGACCCTGAAGACATCCGCGCTGGTGCTAAACGGTCGAGGAGTCGATGCTCGGAGCATGCGACCCATTCACACCGCCCTGGCGGTTCTCGTAGCCGCGGTCTGGGGTTTCAACTTCGTCGTCATCGAGTTCGGGCTCGGATCCTTCCCGCCGCTGCTGCTGTCCGCCCTGCGCTTCCTGGTCGCGGCCCTGCCCGCGGTGTTCTTCGTCGGGCGCCCCAAAGTGGCATGGAAGTGGATCGTCGCGGTCGGCGTGGTCCTCGGCATCGCGAAGTTCGGGCTGCTGTTCTCCGGCATGGCCAACGGGATGCCCGCCGGGCTGTCCTCGCTGGTCCTCCAGGCGCAGGCGGTGTTCACGGCCGTGTTCGCGGCCGTCGTGCTCAGGGAACGGCCGGGCCGGCTGCGGATCGCGGGCATGACGGTGGCCTTCGCCGGGATCGCCGTGGCCGCCGTGGACGAGGGGGCCTCCGGGCCGGTGCTCGGCTTCACGATGGTGATCGCGGCCGCCGCGTGCTGGGGCGTGTCCAACGTGCTGACCCGCAAGGCGTCCCCGCCCGACGCCCTGAACTTCATGGTGTGGGTGAGCGTGGTGCCGGTGCTGCCGCTGGCGGGGCTGTCCCTGCTGATCGAGGGCCCCGAGCGGGACCTGGCGGCGCTGCGCGGGCTCGACTGGAGCGGGGTCGGGGTCATCGTCTACCTCGCCTGGATCACCACGGTGTTCGGCTTCGGGGCGTGGGGGTTCCTGCTGCGCACCTATCCCGCCTCCTCCGTGGCGCCCTTCTCGCTGCTGGTGCCGGTCTTCGGGATGAGCTCGGCGGCGCTGGTGCTGGGGGAGCAGGTGAGCGGGCTGCGCTGGGTGGCGGCCGTCCTGCTCGTCGGCGGGGTGGCGGTGACCTCGCTGGTCCCCCCGAAGCCCCGTCCCGTGGTGGCGGAGGCGGGCGCGGCGGCCGGTCCCGGCCCTGCACCCGAGCCCGCGGCGGTGGCCGATTCCCGCCCTGATGCGGGCCGTGATGCGGGCCCCGATTCCGGCCCCGCGCCCGAGCCGGCACCCGAGCCCGCGGCGGTTCCGCTTCCGGCGGCGGGGGGCCGCTAGGAGCCGTCCGCCGCGGACCCCGGCAGCCCGGGCCGCTCGCTCGCGGCGCGGGCTGCCGGCAGGTCAGCCGCCGTTGAAGGGCTCCTTCGCCAGCAGATATCCGGCGTGGAGCCGGTTGCGGGCGCCGATGCTCTTCATGATGTTCGCAATGTGGCGTTGACAATTTCGCAAAGAAATGCCGACCACGTGGGCTATTCGGTTGTCCGATTCGCCCTGAATGAGCAGCGACACGATGGTCTGCTGAATGTCGGAGGTAATCGCGGCCCGTGCCGGTCGGTCGTTTTCCGAGGTGAATTTCTCGGCCCCGCTCCAGGCCCGCTCGAAGGCCTCCGAAAGGAATGAGACAAGGTGGCTATTTCTCGATACCGCCGCCCCGTGCGATCCGTCCGAGAGCGGGATGATCGCCACTTCCTTGTCGAAGATGATGCAGCGCGGAAAGCCGCCGGCGAGCGTGCAGACTTCCGCGCCGAGCGGTGTCACGCGCCCCACGAAGGAGGCCGTGGCCGGGCTGAACCGGGCCGTGTGCTGGTAGAGGGTCCGCATGTGCACGCCCCGCGCCAGCAGGCGTTCGGTGCGCTCCAGACTCTCGGAGAGCACCTCCTCGTCCCGTGCGCCGCCGGGCTGGGAGGTGAGCACCTCGGTGCGGCAGCCGTTCGCGAGCCCGGCGATCAGCTTGCGCACGTCGCCCAGACCGGGCACGACCTCCAGTGAGGTGTCGTTCTGGACGTCCGCCGTTCTCATCAGCAACTCATCTAATTCTCCGCGTAGTTGATCGAGGACGGACTGGCTCTCGTTCAGGCTGTGCTGCGCCGGGTTGAGGACCTTGATGCGTGCGTGCTCCACGGGATACGGGGTGTAGATGCCCGTCACGGGGCACATGCTGAGCAGCCCCAGGAGGTCGAGCGCGTCCGCCGCTTCCTGCACCTGTGCGGCGCTCATGTCCAGAGCCAGGGCGGCTGTTTCGCACGTTGTACCCGGTGTTCGGGTGACGAACCGGTAGAGACGGTCCCCGGCGTGGGTGAGCCGGGGCACTGCAAAAGGATGGACTTGTCTGATTGAGTTCAATTCATCCCCCTGTCATGTTTTCGCCAGCGGCAACATGATCCCAGAAAGGGATGGCTCCGGATGTCGTCGAACGGACAGGATGAGGCCGAAGCTGATCCGGACCGCAAGACATCTTGAGGGGCAGGCAAGCATGCCACGTATAGCGAGTTTCCTCATCGCCATTGCGGCAACTTTCGCGGTGACCGTCTTCCTCGCCCCGTCGACGAGTGGTGCGGCGAACATCGCCGCTCCCGCTGGTCCGGGTCAGGTAGTCAACGATCTCGGCTGGGGATGAGATGCCTCGTAGTAAGTCGTACAACACGTACTCCAACCTGCAACGCCCTGAGTTCCGCAAGCGCGTCGACGAGCTCCTGCTGAAGTTCGAGCGGGACTTCTACGAGCGCAGCGCGGGCGCCGACGGGATGCTCGACAAGGACAAGTTCGACCTCGAGCTGTACAAGCGGCACAACGTCGAGACGATGATCCGGATCGGCCTCAAGCGTGCCGTCGACCCGCTCATCGCCAACTACTGGGCCACCCGGGACCCGCAGCTCTGCAAGGAGTGGGGCCTGTACGGCGCGGAGGAGGGCCGCCACGACCGCATGTTCGCCGGCGACCTGCACAAGGTCGGCATGACGGACGAGGAGATCTACGCGATCCGTCCGACCTTCGCCACCGAGCTGCTCAACGGCTACTTCTACTACACGATGGCCACGGAAGGTCCGCTGGCCGCGATGATCAGCGGGTTCTACCTGGAGTACATCGCGGGCAAGACCCAGCCCGACTGGCTCGACATCATGGAGCAGCACGTCGGCGCCGACAAGACCAAGGGTGCCCGCGCCCACCTGGCCCTCGACGATGACGACGACCACGTCGACATGGTCTGGAACCTGATCATGCGCATCATCAAGGACGAGGCCGACGAGGAGCGCTTCGTCGAGCACCTCATCAAGATCAACTCCCTGTTCGTCTCCTACTTCGTCGAGGTCTACGCGGCCACCGTGCTCGGTGCCGGCGCGGACGCCTCGCTGCTGACCCAGGCCGCACCGGCCGCCGCCGTACAGACCAACCTGCAGACGAAGGCCACCGCTTCGGTCTGACCGGCCGGCGCACACCTGCCGGCGAAGCTCTGAAGGGCCGAGGCCCCGAAGGGCCGAAGCCCTGAAGGGCCGACACTCCCGCAGTCCGGCGATCCCGGGCATTGCGATCCAGATGTGCCGCGCAGCTCCCACGGGGGCGGCGCCGCGATGTCCGGGGTCCGGCTGCTCCACCGTCTACTCACCAAGGAAGACGATGCACTATTCATGGCCTCGCGAACTGTCCGAACAGGACATGCGCGAAATGATCGAACTGATGGACGCCGTGGCGGTCAAGGAGAAGACCCTCGGCTTCTACGAACCGGTGGGCCTGGAGAAGGGCCTGCCCCTGATGCGGGCCTTCGAGGCCGACCTGCGCAAGGGCGCCGTCGACCTCCTCCACGTCCGCACCGACGAGGGCCGCATCGTCGGCATGGTGACGCTCGCCCGGGCCCCGCTGCCCGCCCGGCGCCACATCGTCGAGATGCGCCGCTGCGTCGTGGCCCCCGACTACCGCGGGCAGTTCCTGCTCGAAGGCTGGGCCGAGGCCCTGCGCAAGGTCGGCGAGATGGGCTGCGACGTCATCACCCTCGAAGTCCGCGACGACGGCCCCGCCGGGCTCTGGGAGCGCCTGGGCTTCCGCGAGTACGGCCGGCTTCCCGACTACGCCCGCGCCGACGGCCGCCCCGTCACCGGCTTCTACATGCACGCCCGGCTCGCCGACATCACGGCCCACTTCGAGGCCACCGGCACCTGGCTGCACGAGCTCGAATCCGACCGGGTCGCCGTCGCGAGCTGACCTCGGCACCGACGGGCCGTACGCACCGACGGGCCGTTCGCACCGTCAGGCCGTGTGCACACCGAGCCGTGCGCACACCGCGCCCCAGCCGCGCCACGCCTGACGCACGCCCCGCCTGACGCGCACCGCGCCCAACCCCCCTCCCGCGCACCCGCGCCCCTCCCTACCGCCGCGCCGCCCGCCCGGGCCGCGCAGGCCCCCGCACCGAGCACGCCGTACACCGACCCGGGCCGATCCGCCCGTGCGGTACGGCCCTTCGCGGCCGACCGGCCGGTGCACCCCCTCGTACTTCACCCACCGCCCGCCGGGGCGCACGTCGACGTGCGCCGGACGGGCCCCGGGACCACACCACTCCACCGAAGGGCACAGCCATGTCCAAGATCGCCGTCCTGACCAACGACCTCCAGTACGAACTGGTCGAGAAGAACCCGGAGCGCGTCGCCGCCGTCGAGGCCGCGACCCCGCACTTCACCGGCTTCCTCGACGAGATGCGCAGCCGCGGCCACCACATCTTCCACCTGCAGCTCGTCAACGACCCGGACGACCCGAACGCCGAGCGCTACGACGGCTACCTCCCGGTCCAGCGCGGCACCCACGGCGCCGACATCATCGAGGCCTTCCTGGCCCCCGAGGACGTCGTCATGGAGAAGAGCAAGGACTCGGGCTTCTACGAGACCGACCTGCACGAGCGCCTGCAGGCCCTCGGCGTGGACACCGTGCTGATCACCGGCATGCAGACGCAGATATGCGTCCAGACCACCGCCGCCGACGCCTTCTTCCGCGGCTACAACATCTGGGTCCCCTCCGACTGCGTCGTCTCGGCCCGCCTCGACGACAAGCAGCGCGCCCTGGACTGGCTGGAGGGCTACTGCGCCACGGTGACCGACTCCGCCGAGGTCATCCGCGTCCTCGACGCCGAGGGCGGACTGCCCCGCAAGAACATCAAGACCCCGTGACCACGCCCCTCCCCCCGACGAACCGTTCCGGCCCCACCCCTGAAAGGAACGAACCGGCATGACCACGAGCGTGGATCCCACCGAATTCATCGTCCTCGACCACGGCACCGGCGCGAAGCTCAGCCAGGACCTCCTCCAGGTGATCGCCTCGACCCTCGGCGACGTCTACATCGGCATCATGGAAGACAGCGCGATCCTCAAGATCGAGGGCGACCGCATCGCGATGACCACCGACTCCTTCGTGGTCGACCCGCCGTTCTTCGGCAACGGGGACATCGGCAAGATCGCGGTCTGCGGCACGGTCAACGACCTGGCCGTGGCCGGTGCCCGGCCCAAGTACCTCACCCTCGGGATGATCCTGGAGACCGGGCTCCCCATCGCCAAGCTGGTCCGCGCCCTGGAGTCGATCCGCGACACCGCCCGCGAGGCCGGCGTACAGATCGTCGGCGGGGACACCAAGGTGGTCCGCAAGGGCGAGGCCGACCAGATCTACCTGAACACCGCGGGCGTCGGCGTCTTCGAGCGCGAGCCGCTCACCATGACCGACGTGCGCCCCGGCGACAAGGTGATCCTCAGCGGGCCCATCGGCAACCACACGGTGCACCTGCTCTCCATCCGCGAGGGGCTCGGCTTCGAGCAGCGCGTGGACAGCGACTGCGCCCCGCTCAACGGCCTCGTCGACGGCGTCCTGTCCAGCGTGCCCGCCGGAGCCGTCCGCTCGATGCGCGACGTGACCCGCGGCGGCCTGACGGCCGTGCTCCACGAGTACGCCGGCAAGCTCGGCCACAGCATCCGCGTGGTCCAGGACGACCTGCCCATCCAGCACGAGACGGCCATGGCCGCCGACATGCTCGGCATCAACCCGCTGCACTGCGCCAACGAGGGCTGCCTCGCGGTCTTCGTGGCCCCGGAGGCGGAAGCCGACGTACTGGCCGCCCTGCGCGCCCTGCCGTACGGCAAGGACGCGGTGACCATCGGAGAGGTCTCCGAGGACACCGAGGCCCTGGTGCTGCTGCGCGACAAGGACGGCCGCGAGACCCAGCTGGAGGAACTCCTCGGCGCCGAACTCCCCCGGCTCTGCTGAGAAAGGGACCGAGGAAACCGCCATGAGCAGCAGCACCGAGCAGCAGACCGTCACGGAGCGGCCCGCCGAAGGCGCCACGAGCGCCGCCGGCACCTCCGAGGAGTGGCGCATCCGCGTCACCGGAGTGGTCCAGGGCGTCGGCTACCGGCCGTTCGTCTACAAGCTGGCCCGTGAACTCGGCCTCTCCGGCTGGGTTCGCAACGACCCCGAAGGCGTGCTGGTGGAGGCGTCCGGACCGGTCGCCGCCCTGGAGGAGTTCGCGGCAGGCCTCAGCGGCCGCGCCCCCGAACTCGCCCGGGTGGACGAGGTCCGGCCGACCCGGGGACTGGCTCGCGGCACCGTGCCCGCGGGTCCGTTCACCATCGTGCACAGCGAGCACACCGGAGCCCGGTCCGCGCTGCTCCCGGCGGACACCCACGTATGCGGCGACTGCCAGGCGGAACTTCGCGACCCGAAGGACCGCCGGCACCGCTACCCCTTCATCAACTGCACCAACTGCGGGCCCCGGTACTCCATCATCCAGGACCTGCCGTACGACCGTCCGATGACCACCATGGCCACCTTCACCATGTGCCCGGACTGCAAGGCCGAGTACGAGGACCCGATGGACCGGCGCTACCACGCACAGCCCAACGCGTGCCCGGACTGCGGCCCCCGGCTGCTGCTCCGGGACCGCGAGGGGGGCACGGCCGAAGGGGACCAGGCCCTCCTGCGGGCCGCCCGGGTGCTGGCCGACGGCGGGATCGCGGCCATGAAGAGCGTCGGCGGCTTCCACCTCGTGGTGGACGCGACCAACGCGGAGGCCGTGGCCCTGCTGCGCAGCCGCAAGCGCCGCGACTCCAAGCCGTTCGCGGTGATGGTCCGCGACCTCGCCACGGCGCAGGAGCTGGTGGAGCTCTCCGAAGCGGAGATCGACGTCCTGCGCTCGCCGGCCCGGCCCATCCTGCTGGCCCGCAAGCGCGCGGGCTCCCTCCCGGAGTCCGTGGCACCGCGCAACCCCAACCTGGGGATCATGCTGCCCTCGGCACCCCACCACCACCTGCTGCTGGACGAGCCCGGCCTCGAAGCGCTCGTCGCCACCAGCGGCAACATCTCCGGCTACCCCATCGCCTACCGCAACGAAGAGGCCCTGGAACAGCTCTTCGAGATCGCGGACGTGATCCTCTACCACGACCGCGACATCGAGATCCGCGTCGACGACTCGGTGGTCAGGCTCTCCGACCACCCCGAACTCGACGAGCCGCTGCTCCAGTTCATCCGCCGGGCCCGCGGCTACGCCCCCTACCCCGTGGACGTCGGCCGCGAGGTGGCCCCCGTGGTCGCCCTCGGCGCCGAACTGAAGACCACCGTGGCCCTCACCAACGGCTCCCAGGTCTTCCTCAGCCAGCACATCGGCGACCTCAAGAACGACGAGACCTTCGCCGCGCACCACCGCACCGCCCGGCACCTGGCGCAGCTGTACGCGCTCAAGCCGGAGGTCACCGCCCACGACATGCACCCGCAGTTCCGCTCCACCCGGGCCGCACTGGACGACGACGGCACGGGCCCGGCGCTGCCGACCGTCGAAGTCCAGCACCACCACGCCCACATGGCCTCCTGCATGGCGGAGAACCACGTGAGCGGCACCACCCTCGGCGTGATCTTCGACGGCTTCGGCTACGGCGAGGACGGCACGGTGTGGGGCGGGGAGTTCCTCCTCGGGGACTTCGCCGCCTACCGCCGGGTCGGCCGGATGCGCCGGCTGCCGCTGATCGGCGGGGACCAGGCCGTGCGCGAACCCATCCGCACCGGGTACGCACTGGCCCTGGACGCCTTCGACGGGGACGGGGACCGGGCCCTGGCGGGCTTCCCCGCCCTCGCCGCCCTCGACGGGCAGCGCCGCCAGGTCTACGCGACGATGGCGGCCCGCGGGATCAACTCCCCGCCCACCTCCAGCATGGGCCGCCTCTTCGACGGGGCCGCCGCCCTCGCCGGGGTCTGCGCCAAGGCCGAGTACGAGGCCCAGGGCCCGATCGAGCTGGAGGGGCTGCTCGACCGCGACGCCACCCGCGAGCCGCAGGCCGCGTACCGCTTCGGGTCCTACGAGGCGGACGGGCTGACCGAGGTGGACCCGCGGCCCGTGATCCGGGCCATGGCCGCCGACATCGCCGCCGGACTGCCCGTGGACCGGATCAGCCGCCGGTTCCACACGGCCGTCGTCGACATGGTCCGCGAGCGCTGCAAGGCCCTGCGGGAGGAGACCGGCGTCAACCAGGTCGCCCTCTCCGGAGGCGTGTTCCTCAACGAGTTCCTGCTGCTCAACTGTCTGACCGGGCTGACCGCCGACGGGTTCGACACCTATGTCCACCGGCTCGTTCCGACCAATGACGGAGGCATCGCCCTCGGTCAGGTCATGGTCGCCGACGCCCGCTCACACCTGAGGAAGTGACGACGTGACCACCCTCACGCCGGACGAGATGTACACCTTCGTCGAGGCGCGCGAATCGGGCGCCCGGACCTACGCCAACGCCTTCGGCAAGCTCCTCGCCGAAGGCCACGGCGCACGCATCCGCGACGGGCACGGCCGCGGATACCTGGACTGCCTCGCCGCGGCGGGCACCCTCGCCCTGGGGCACAACCACCCCGACGTCCTGGCCGCGGTGGGGGAGTACCTCGCCTCCGGTCAGGTCCAGCAGGCTCTGGACCTGACCACCCCGGCCAAGTACGAGTACCTGCGGGCGCTGTACGCCAATCTGCCGGGGACCATGGCGGACACCTTCAAGACGCAGTTCTGCGGACCGGCGGGCACCGACGCCACCGAGGCCGCGATCAAGCTCTTCAAGATCGCCACCGGCCGCCGGACGGTGCTCTCCTTCCACGGTGCCTACCACGGGATGACGGCGGGCGCCCTCGCCCTCACCGGCAACCTGGGCGCCAAGGAGTCCGTGCCCTCCCTCATGCCGGACGTCCACCACCTCCCCTACCCCTACGACTACCGCTGCCCCTTCGGCATCGGCGGAGAGGCGGGCATCCGGGCCGGCCTCACCTACATCGAACGGCTGCTCACCGACCCGGAGAGCGGCATCACCAAGCCGGCCGCCGTCTTCGTCGAAGCGGTCCAGGGCGAGGGCGGGGTGATCCCGGCGCCGGCCGCCTGGCTGCGCGGGCTGCGGGAGATCACCGCCCGGCTGGACATCCCGCTGGTCCTGGACGAGATCCAGGCCGGTTTCGGCCGCACCGGCACCATGTGGGCCTTCGAGGAGTCCGGGATCGAGCCGGACGCCGTCCTCGTGTCCAAGGCGGCCGGCGGCGGCTTCCCGCTCTCGCTGCTGCTCTACCACGGCAAGTACGACGCCTGGACGCCCGGAGCCCACGCCGGCACCTTCCGCGGCAACCAGATCGCCCTCGTCGCGGGACTCGCCGCCATGCGGGTCACGGAGTCCGAGGGACTCGTCGAGAAGGCGGCCGCCAAGGGCCAGCTGATCGCCACCCTGCTCGGCCGGCTCGCCGCCGGCCACCCCGAGATCGGCCAGGTCCGCGGCCGGGGACTGATGTGGGGCATCGAGATCGTGGACCCCGAGGGCCCGGCCGACCAGCTCGGCTCGCTGCCCGCCGACGGGGCCCGGGCCAAGCGCATCAAGCGCGCCTGCCTGGACCACGGGCTGCTGCTGGAGAGCGGCGGCCGGCACGGCGCCGTGCTCCGGCTGCTCCCGCCACTGGTGATCACCGACGAGGAGATCCACGAGATGGCGGCGGCCCTGGAGAAAGCTCTGATCGACTGCGCCTGACAGAGCAGGACAGAGCACGGATCCACGAAGAGTAGGGACAACGAACATGGCCACGGGAACGAACAACGGCGGCGAGTGGCGGGTCGACTTCGACGCGGAGGTCGTCTTCAGCAACGGAGGCGCCCTGCAGATGCAGGGGTTCCGCCTGGACATCCCCGGCGACGACATCGCCGACGGGGAACTGGGCGAACTGATCGTCCGCCACCTCGGACTGCTGATGGTCGGCAGTACGAAGATCACCCGCCGGGAGCTGCTCCAGGAGCCCCACAAGGGCTCCCGGAACACCGGCGCCGCCGGTTCGGGCCGCACCACGGCGGACCTGACCGGCCCCGCGACCCGGGCCGCCTGGCCGACGGGCCCGGGCGGCGCCGCACCGGGCCTGGCCGGCCTGGTGGACCTTCCCGTGGTCCTGGTCCGGCTCCTCGGAGCCGGACAGCCCGTCGCCGACCGGCTGGCACTGGCGCCCTTCGACCTCGCGGGGCACGCCGTGGTCGTACAGACCGGCCGCGCGGCCGGCCCGTACCTCACCGAGGACGCCGTGGAGCTGCTCGCCGGTCAGGGCGCACTCCTCGTCGCCACCGACAGCCGCGAGGGCAACGGGCCGGTGGCGGCGGCGCTCGCCGCCGCCGGCCTGCCCGCCCTCACGGGCCTGACCGGCCTGGACGCCCTCCCGGCGACCGGGGTCCGACTGCACGCCGTGCCCTTCCCCGGGCAGGACACCTCATTGATCAGGGTCTACGGAGTCACAGATGACCAGCACTGACCGAGCGGGCCTCGCAGAAGCCGGTGCGGCGGCGGTCGCCGCCGCCGCACCGGCGCCGGCCCGGCGCCCCCGCAGGGAACTGGCCGCCGCCACCGTCGGCTCGGTCGTCGAGGCCTACGACTGGACCATCTACGGCATCCTCGCCCCCTACTTCGCCGAGGCCCTCTTCCCCGGCACCTCACCCACCGCGAAACTCATCGCCGCCTACCTCGGCTTCGCCCTCGGCTTCCTGGTCCGGCCGCTGGGCAGCGTGCTCATCGGCCGCCTCACCGACACCCGGGGCCGGCGCTACGGACTGACCCTCACCGTCGGCCTGATCGCCGCCGGCTCCCTGTTCCTGGCCGTCATACCCGGCTACGCCTCCATCGGCCTGGCGGCTCCGCTCCTGGTGGTCGGCGCCCGGCTGGTGCAGGGGCTGTCGGTCGGGGCGGAGAACCCGAGCGTGGCCGCGTACGTCACCGAGACCGCGCCGGCCGGCCACCGCTACTTCTACAGCGCCGTCTCCTACGGAGGCGTGGTGCTGGGCAGCGCGCTCTCCTTCATCGTCATGAACGTCCTGCTCGGGGTGTTCGGGGAGAGCGGGGTCGAGGACGGCGCCTGGCGCTACGGCTTCGCCTTCGGCGGACTGCTCGGGCTGACCGCCCTGTGGATCCGGCGCGGCGCGGCCGAGAGCGCGGTCTTCACGGCCGCCGCGGGCAGGGCCGCGCAGGGAGCGGCCCCGCCCGCGGGAACGGCGGGGGAGGCCGCGGCAGGGAAGGCTCCCGAGCCGAAGGCCCCCAGCCCCTGGCCGGTACTGCGGGCCCATCTCGGCCGGCTCGCCGTGGTGTTCGCCATCACCTCCGGGGCCACCACCGCCTTCTACTTCGTCACCGTCGACTTCCCCTCGTACGCCGAGAGCGCCGGAGCCGCCACCAAGGAGGAGACCTCCGCCGCACTGCTCCTCGGCATGGTGGCGCTGCTCGCGGCCATGCTCGGCGGCGGCAAGGCCGCCGACCGGCTCGGCGCCCTGCCCGTGCTCCGCCTCGGCTTCGCAGGGCTCGCCCTGGGCAGCGTGCCGCTGCTGCTGGCCATGAACGCCGGACGGGTCCCCGTCCCCGTCGTCACCGTGGTCCTGCTCTTCCTGCTGGGCCTCCCGCTCGCGGTGAGCAACGTCTTCGCCGGGCAGCTGTTCCCGCCCGCCGTGCGCGCCGTCGCCGTCGGACTGCCCACCGCGGCCGCGATCAGCCTCTTCGGCGGCACGTTCCCGATGCTCGCGGAACTCCTGAGGTCGGCCGGCCACAACGCCTGGCTGCCGTGGTGGCCCGCACTGACCGCCGCGGCGGCGCTGGCCGCCTCGTGGGCCGTACACGAACACCCCGGTCGCGAACACCCCGTGTCCGTCACCCCTCATGCCTGAGAAGGACGCCATGACTGCACTGCTCGAAGGTCTCGACTCGCTGATGCCGGCCCTGGAGGCCGACTACCGAGAGCTGCACACCCACCCCGAACTCGCCTTCCAGGAAAAGCGGACGGCGGCCCTCGTCGCCGAGCGCCTCGCCGCCCAGGGCGGCTGGGAGATCACCACCGGCGTCGGCCGCACCGGCGTCGTCGCCGTCCTGCGCAACGGCGAGGGACCCGTGGCCATGCTGCGCGCCGACATGGACGCGCTGCCCGTCAAGGAGGCCACCGGGCTGCCCTACGCGAGCACCGAGACCGCCACCGACGAATCGGGCGCCGAGGTCCCGGTGATGCACGCCTGCGGACACGACCTGCACGTGGCCGCGCTGATCGGGTCCTGCGCCCTGTTCGCCCGCAACCGCGAGGCCTGGCGCGGCACCGTCGTCGCCGTCTTCCAGCCGGGTGAGGAAAGCGGCTACGGAGCCCGCGAGATGGTCGAGGACGGCCTCTTCGAGCGCTTCCCGCACCCCGACGTGATCCTCGGCTCGCACGTGGGCCCCGGCCCGGCCGGGCTCATCGCGACCCTGCCCGGGGTGGTCATGGGCGCCACCGACTCGATCACCGTCAAGCTCTTCGGGCGCGGCGGCCACGGCTCCAAGCCCGAAGCAGCCGTCGACCCCGTGGTGATGGCGGCCTCGCTCGTGCTGCGGCTCCAGACCGTGGTCTCCCGCGAGATCGCCGCCCAGGAACCGGTGGTGGTCACCGTCGGCAAGCTGCACGCCGGCACCACCGCCGCGGTCATACCCGACACGGCCGAGCTCGGCATCAACGTGCGCACCAGCTCCGCCCCGGTCCGCGAGAAGGTCCTCGCGGCCGTCGAGCGGCTCGCACGCGCCGAATCGGCCGCCGCGGGCGCGACCGCCGACCCGGAGATCACCTCCGTCTACCACCTGCCGATGACCGTCAACGACACCGCGGCCGCCGAGCGGGTGGCCGACGCCCACCGCGAGCACTTCGGGGACGGCGCCGTCATGACGATGGGCCCGACCACCGCCAGCGAGGACTTCGGACTCCTCGCCACCGCCGCCCAGGTCCCCTCGGTGTACTGGTTCTACGGCGGCCTCGACCCGCAGGCCTTCGGCGAGGCCTTCGCCGCGGGCAAGCTCGACGAGCTCCCGCAGAACCACTCCTCCACCTTCGCGCCCGTCGCCGGACCCGCGCTCTCCATCGGCGTCCGCACGATGGCCACGGCGGCACTGCCCTGGCTCGCCGCCGACTCCGCCACCGCCACCGCCACCGCCACCGCCAAGGACTCCACGGGCGAAGGGGGCGAGGGGGCATGAGCGCCGACCTGCCGCACATCATCGTCCTGCACCGCTGGCGGGACACCCACGCGCACTACGCCGACTACCTGGACCACGCCGCCGCCCACGTCACCTACGTGAGCACCGGGCTCGGCCGCGCCTCGTTACCCGAGACCGCCGCCGCGGTCACCACCGTCGCGCTGACCGACGACCTGCCCGCCGTCCGCGCGGCCGTCACCGGGCTCGTCGCCCGCTTCGGCGCACCGGCGCGGCTGATCGCCCTCAACGAGGGGGACCTCGACACGGCCGCGCTGATCCGCGAGGAGTTCGCGATCCCCGGCCAGCACACCGCCGAACTGGCCGTCTTCCGCGACAAGCTGACCATGTGCCGCACCGCCGAGGCCGCCGGCCTGCCGGTCCCCGCCTTCGCCCCCGCACCCGATCCGGCCGCCGTACTCGCCTTCGGCGAGGCCCACGGCTGGCCACTGGTCGTCAAACCGCACCGCGGCACCGCCAGCCGGGGCGTGGTCCAGATCGACTCCGCCGCCGAACTGGCCGCGCTGGACGGCCTGGACCGGGCGCTCGCCGCCGAACCGCACCTCGTCCAGAGCTACGTGGACGGCCCGATCCTGCACATCGACGGCCTGTGGGAAGGCGACTGCCTCGGCAGCTGGACCGTCTCGCGCTACGTGGGCGGCACCTGCGCCGACTTCACCCAGGGCACCTGGCTCGGCTCCGTCGAGGAGGACGACCCCGCCCTCCTGGAAGCGGTCGAGGCCTTCGCCGCCGCCGTCGGACCCGCCCTCGGCGGCTCCCAGCCCTGGGTCTTCCACCTGGAGGCCTTCGTCACCCCGGCGCCGGACGGCGGACCCGCCCTGGTCTTCCTGGAGTGCGGGGCCCGGGTGGGCGGCGGAGAGATCCCCTTCACCTGGCGCGACGTCCACGAGGTCGACCTGATGGCCGCCGCCGTGGACATCCAGCTCGGCCGGACCCCGGTCCTGCCGCCGCTCAAGACCGGCGAGGTCGGCGGCTACCTGCTGCTCCCGCTGCCGGTCCCCGCCCCCTGCCGGGTCGAAGCGGCCGGCTGGGTACGGGAACCCGCGCCCGGCCGGCTCCCGTACGCCGTCAAGCACACCCCGGTCGGCTCCACGGCCCCCGCGATCAGCGGCTACGAGCACGTCGGGACCCGCTTCCGCTTCCGCGGCGCCACCACCCGGGACGTCGAGGCCGCCATCACCGAGTCCGCGAACTCCTTCCGGCTGACCTGCGTCCCGGTCGGGGCCCCGCCCGCCGACGGGGACTGACCCGCCCCACCCCCCCACCGAACCTGTCGTACCCCCTCTCGCAACCCCTGTTCTCCGGGGCGAACCCGCTCCACGCCCCGCATCGGAAAGGAACCCACCGTGGTCCTCATGACCCCCGAACGACAGCGCGTCATCCTCGTCGGCAGCCGCATACAGCAGTACCGGGAGTACGCCCTGGCCTCCCTCGCCCGGCACTACGAGGTCACCCTCGTCGCGCCGGAGGCCCCCACCTGGCAGGCCCGTTACGTGGAGACCCACCGGATCGCCGACACCACGGACGCCGCCAAGCTCTACGCCCCCGTCGCCGACCTGCGCGGCGAGGTCGCCAACGCCGCGATCGTCACCTGGGACGAGTGGTCGCTGGTCGCCGTGTCCTCGGTCGCCAAGAAGCTCGGCATGCGGGCCATGGACCCGGCCGCCGCCAAGATCTGCCGCGACAAGTACGCCACCCGCCAGGCCCTGGAAGCGGCCGGCATGGCCGCCGTCCGCTACATCCCGGCCACCACCGAGGACGAGGCCGTCGCCGCCGCCGAGTCCATCGGCTTCCCCGTCGTCGTCAAGCCCCGCACCCTCGGCGGCAGCTTCGGCGTGATGATGGCCCGCGACGTGGACGGCCTGCGCCGCGCCTTCCGGCTCGCCTCCACCAGCCGGCTGCGCGGCGCCGGCACCACCGCCTCGGTCCTGATCGAGGAGTTCATCGAGGGCCCCGAACTGAGCGTGGACAGCGTCGTCGTGGACGGTGTGGCCACCCCGGTCTGCGTGGCCCGCAAGCGCCTCGGCGCCCACCCGTACTTCGAGGAGGTCGGGCACCTGGTCACCGACTGGCGCCACGAGCCCTGGGCCGACGCCGTCACCCAGCTCGTCCAGGACTCGCACCGCGCGGCCGGAGTCGACTACGGCGTCACCCACACCGAACTGCGCGTCGCCGCGAACGGCCCCCGCCTGATCGAGCTCAACGGCCGCCTCGGCGGCGACCTCATCCCGCACCTGAACCAGCTCGCCACCGGCGTGGACCTGCCGCTGGCCGCAGCCCGGATCGCCTTCGAGGAGACCCCGGACGTCACCCCCACCCGCGCCCTCAGCGCCGAGGTCCGCTTCCTCTACCCGGCCTACGACGGCGCCGTCGACCGCGTCGTCCTGCCCGCCCCCGAGGACGTCGAGGACCTCGCCGAGGCCGTCGCCCTCGTGGAGCCCGGCGACGAACTGCTGCTCCCGCCCCGCGGCCTGACCCCCCGCTCCGCCGCGCTCATCGCCGTCAGCGAGACCCCGGCCGGCACCCGCCGCGCCCTGGACCGCGCCGAGGCGCTCTCCCGCACCGAGGTCTCCGGAGTCGCCGCGCACCGGCTCGGCGCCCGCGTCGAGAACGCCGTGACCCGCCGCTTCTTCGACCACGAGCGCACCGCGGCCCGCCAGACCGTCTCCGGAGTCCGCGGCGTGGAGTGGTTCCGCTACGGAGCCGGCGGCGGCGAGGGGCTCAACCGCCCCGTCTTCCTCAGCGAAGCCGACGTCACGGGCCTGGAGAACGACCTGAACGGCCTCTTCGAACTGCTCAAGGCAGTGCCCGCCCGGCTCTTCGGCGGCGACCTGCGCGCCTTCGCCACCGCCGTCGGCATGTCGCCCACCCAGGCCGACCTGGTGCTGCGCGGCTCCGTGGACGAGCTCGCCCCGCTCTCCCGCGCCGACCTGTACCGGGAGACCGGCGGCTTCCGCGTCATGGAGCTCAACACCGGCTCCTCGCTGGGCGGCTGGCAGATGGGCGAGTTCGCCCGCGCCCTGATCCAGGACGCCGAGTTCGCCGAGTTCGCGGCCACCGAGAACCTGGTCTACCCCGACCCGCTCGCCCGCATCACCGAGGTGCTGCGCCGCCAGGCCCCCTCCCTCGAAGGCGTCGAGCGGCCGTACCTGGCCATCACCGACTGGCCCGAGGGCTTCGAGAAGTCCAAGTGCTGGATGGAGTTCGTCGTCCCGGCCTTCGAGCGCCTCGGCTTCGAGACCGTCGTCTGCCACCTGGGCGACTTCGCGTACGAGGACGGCAACGTCCTCCACCAGGGCCGCAAGGTCGACGTGGTCTACCGGATGTTCCTGCCCGGCGAAATGCCCGACGAGCCCCGCACCTACGACCTCGTGAACCCGCTGCTCGACGCCGTCGAGGCCGGCACGGTCGAACTGTTCGCCCCGCTCGACTGCGAGCTGTACGGCAACAAGGGCAGCCTCGCGATGCTCAGCGACGAGCGCAACCGCGCCGTCTTCACCGAGGCCGAACGCGAGCTCATCGACCGGATCCTGCCCTGGACCCGCTTCGTCCGCGACGAGAAGGTCACCTTCGGCGGCGAGAAGATCGACCTGCTGCCCTACGCGATCGCCAACAAGGACCACCTGGTCCTCAAGCCCACCCTGCTCTACGGCGGCGTCGGCGTCACCCCCGGCTGGACCACCGACCAGAAGGAATGGGTCGCCAAGCTCCGCCAGGCCGTCGACGGCCCGTACGTCCTCCAGCACCGCCTGCTGCCGACCACCGAGCGGTTCCTCTCCGAGGACGGCGAGACCTGCGAGGACATGGCCGTCGCCTACGGAACGCTGATGGTCGACGGACGCTACGCCGGCACCCTGGCCCGCGGAGTCACCGACCCGGCCGTGGGCATCGTGAGCATGCTGCGCGGCGCCCAGATCGGCTGCGCGTTCCACGTCGACCCGGCAGCCGAGGGAGTGGAAGCCAATTGAGTCCTCCCCGCCCTAACGGGCGGGGATTCCTGGCTCACGTTGGCTGTGGACCGGCGGTCCGTCAGCTCTTACACGATCGGTACCAGCCGGGTTGAGACCAGCCCGGACGAGCATGACGCGTGCGGAGTTCTTGTCTCTGGGGGAGACGGCTCCGCATGCGGTGCACGTAAACGTTCGCATCGAGAGGGGTAGCGCGTGCTTGGTTCTCGCTCCGCACTGTGCGCAGTCCATGGTGGTGTGCGCGGGGTGGACAAGGTGCACGATGCGTCCGTGCTTGCGGCTCATCTCGATCAGAGCCGTCTTGGTCGCGGCCATCGCCGCGTCGGCTGCCTTACGGGCCAAGGTGGATTTGGCGAGGAAGTTCGGCCGGAAGTCCTCGACCGCGAGGGCGTCATGGTCTCGAACCACAGCCTTGGCCCACTTGCGGGCGGTGTCCTGGCGTTGCCGGGACACCTTCTTGTGGAGCTTCGCCGTCAGCCTCTTCGCTGCCCGGTAGCCCCGCGAACCGGGCTTGCCCTTCACCGGTTTCCGGCGGGCCATCATCCGTTGGTAGTGGGCGAGCCCAGCGGCGGCCTTCCGCCCGTGCTCGGGGTGCGGGAGGTCGTGGGCGTCGCTGGTGGTAGTCGCGGTCTCCCTCACGCCCCAGTCGATCCCGATCACCGCACCCGTCTCCGGAAGCCGCTGCACCTCGGCGGCGACGACGAAGGACGCGTACCAATGGCCAAGGGTGTCGCGGTAGATCCGTACCGAGGTCGGAGGCTTGGGCAGGTTCCGGGACCACACGATCGTCACGACGATGCCGCCCGCCAGGTGCAGACGCCCATCCTTCAATCGGAATCCGCGCTTCGTGTAGTTCAGGCTCGGGTCAGCCTGGTTCTTCCTCTTGTACCTCGGCATCCCTGCCCGCTGGCGCAGCGGCAGCCGTGCCTTAATGTCCTTGAGCGCCTTCGCACGGGATCTCCCGAAGTCCCGGATCAGTTGCTGCTGCGGAACGCTGCTGCCCTCACGCAGCCACGCGTTTGCTGTGCGGGCCACGGTCAGCAGCTTGTCGAGTCGAGCCGGACCGCACTTCTCGTCCTCGGCGTGGGCCTTCTTCGACCGGGCCACAGATTCGTTCCAGATCCACCGGCACCGCGCCCACTCTGCCTCCAGCGCGACGCAGGTAGTGGCCGACATGCGAAGCCGATATGTGTACCGGGCGTGCCCGGGCTCCTCGGTCACCTGCGCTGTCGTCACGCGGTCAACTTAACCAAGGCCACTGACAATCCAAGAAGGTGCAGGTCGCAACAGATGTGCAGCGCGCTCAGTCGCTTTGCGGCTCCGTGTCAACGACCCATTCTTCCCCTGGCCGAAACCCAGGGCGTCCAGGGAGAGGCCAAGTGACCGACATCGGGAACGGGGCCGCCGGGCCGGTGGAGGAGACGGCGGCCGCAGCACCGGCCGCCGCGCCCACCACCCTCTGGCGGGACCCGGAGTTCCTCAAGTTCTGGTCCGGGGAGGCGATCTCACAGGTCGGGGCCCAGGTCACGACCCTGGCGCTGCCGCTCACCGCGGTGCTGACGCTCGACGCCAGCTCCTCCCAGGTGGGCTTCGTCAACGCGGCCTCCTACGCCCCGTTCCTGATGGTCACCCTCCTGGTCGGCGTCTGGGTCGACCGGGTGCGGCGCAGGCCCCTGATGATCATGGCCAACGTGGGGCGGGCGCTGCTGGTCAGCGCGGTGCCGCTGCTGGCCGTGCTCGACCTGCTCCGCATCGAGTACGTGTACATCGCCGCGCTGCTCGTGGGCACCCTCACGGTGGTCTTCGACGTCTCCTACCAGTCGTACCTGCCGACCCTGGTCGGCAAGGAGCACCTGGTCGAGGGCAACAGCAAGCTCCAGGGCACCAGTTCGCTGGCCCAGATCGGCGGGCCCGGCCTCGCCGGTCTGCTCATCGGCTGGGTCACCGCCCCCTACGCCCTGCTGATCAACGGGGCCTCGTACGCCGTCTCCGTGCTCACGCTGCTCGCCGTACGGCGCGTCGAGCCGGAGCCGGTGCCCCAGCAGGAGCGGACTGGGATCCGGACCAGCATCGCCGACGGCATCCGGATCATCTGGGACAGCGCCCACCTGCGGGCCTGCGCCCTCCAGTCCGGTCTGTACAACCTGTGCTGGATGTCCCTCCAGACGGTCTTCGTGCTCTACGCGGCCCGCACGCTCGGCATCTCGCCCGGCGGCATCGGGCTGCTGCTGGGCACCGGGGCGGTCGGCTCGCTGGTCGGCTCGATGCTCGCGCAGTGGCTCAAGCGGAAGATCGGCCTCGGCCACGCCATCCTGGCGGCCCTGCTGCTGTGCTGCCTGGCCCCCGCGGCCATCCCGGCGGCCCCCGCCGACAACGGGGTGCTCTCGCTGGCCCTGTTCGTCGCCGCCTTCGGCCTGATCGGGGCCGGCGGCACCATGGCCAACATCCACATCATCAGCCTGCGCCAGTCCATGACCCCGGACCAGCTGCTGGGCCGGATGAACGCCGGGTACCGCTTCGTCTCCTGGGGGACGCTCCCGCTCGGCGCCCTGCTGGGCGGCTGGCTCGGCGACCTGATCGGGCTGCGCGAGACCCTCTTCGTCACCGCCGCGCTCTTCCTGACCGCGGTCCTGGTCGTCCTGAAATCGCCGGTGTGGCGGCTCAAGGAGTTCCCGCCGCAGATCGTCGCGCAGCCCCGGAAGGCGGATGCAAGGTGAGTCCCGAAACGCAGGCCGGAGCCGCCGTGCCCGGCGCCATCGCAACCCTGCTCGCCCGTCGGACCGGCTGGGGCCGCTCCGACGCGGTGAGCCGGATCCTGGCGGCCGCCGCCGCCCCCGGGGTGCTCTCGATGGCCGGCGGGATCCCGGCCCCCGACAGCTTCCCCGTCGCCCGGCTCGCCGAGGCCACCGACCGGCTGTTCGCCAGGGCGGAGGGGTCGGGCGGGTCGGCCGTACGAGCGCTCCAGTACGCCCCCACGGACGGCATCGCCCCGATGCGCGAGGTGATCGCGGCCCGGGCGAGCGCGACCGGGGCGCCCGTCGGCCCCGACCGGGTGATGGTCACCGCGGGCAGCCAGCAGGGCCTGGACCTCGTCGCCCAGACCCTCATCGACGAGGGCGACGAGGTGGCCCTGGACGACCCGAGCTACCTGGGCGCCGTACAGGTCTTCCGGCGGGCCGGCGCCCGGCTGCTGCCGGTGCCCGGCGACGCGGACGGGATGCGCACCGACGTACTGGAACAGCGGCTCCTCGCCGGGGCCCGGCCCAAGCTGGTCTACGTCGTACCGCACTTCCACAACCCCACCGGAGCCGTGCTCTCCGAGGAGCGGCGCCGCCACCTGGCCGCGCTGGCCGAGCGGTTCGGCTTCCTCGTCGTCGAGGACGACCCGTACGGGGACCTGGCCTTCGAGGGGAGCAGGCTGCCGTCCACCGACGTCCACAGCGGGCGGGTGGTCCGGCTGATGAGCCTCTCCAAGACGGTCTGCCCGGGGCTGCGGGTGGCGGGACTGGTCGCCCCGGCCGAGCTGATCGGGGAACTGGTCGCCGCCAAGCAGTGCGGGGACCTCCAGACCAACACCTTCGGCCAGTACCTGCTCGCCGACCTGCTGGGGGACCCGGAGTTCCTGCCGGCCCACCTGGCGGGCCTGCGCACCCTGTACGGCGGCCGGGCCCGCGCCATGGAGACCCTGCTGCGCGAGCGGCTGCCCTGGCTGGAGTTCGAGCGGCCGCGCGGCGGGCTCTTCTTCTGGTGCCGGCTGACCGACCCCCGGGTGGGCTCCGACGCGCTGTACGCGCACGCGCTGGCGCAGGGGGTGGCCATCGTGCCCGGGACGCCCTTCTGCATCGAGGAGGACGGCTCGCGGGTCCTGCGGCTGTCCTTCGCCTCCCTGGACGACGCGCAGCGCCGGGAAGGGGTCTCGCGGCTGGCAACGGCCTGGGAAAAGGCCCTTGCCGACGGGCCGTGACCCGTCTTCCGTCCTCTGCGCCCCTCTCGCTTCTGTCCCTCTCGTTTCCGTCTTTCCGTCCACACCCTTAAGGAGCATGGCCGTGACAACGACGTCGCCCGCACCGGTGACCGCCGAATCCCTGGTGGCCCGGCTGTTCCAGGTGATCGACACCCGCTCGTGGGACCGGCTCGGCGAGGTCTTCGCGCCGGACGCCGTGTACGAACGGCCGGGTTACCCGGCACTGGAGGGTCTCGACCGGATCCGCCGGTTCTACGAGCACGAACGGATCATCACCTCGGGCGCCCACGAGGTGAGCCAGGTGACCGGGGGCCTCGCCGCGGCCGCCTGCTGGGGGCGGTTCCAGGGCGCCGACAAGGAGGGCGCGGCCCTGGACGAGGCCTTCGCCGACACCTACCTCGTCCGCGACGGCAGGATCGAGCGCCGCAAGACCTTCTTCTTCCGTCCGGCGATCTGACACCCGATCCGGCCGGTGACGTGCAGCCGATCCGGCCGGTGACCGCATCCGGGCCGGGTCCGGACCGCTGGGAGGCGGTCCGGACCCGGCCCGGGGCCGTTTCGTCCGAACGGGTGAGGCGCTGCTCGAAGGCCCCGGCTACTTCTTGCCGCCGCCGAGGATCTGGCCGAGCAGGTCGCCGAGGCCGCCGCCGGCCCCGGGGGCCCCGGGGGCCGCGCCCGCCGCTCCCGGTACGGCTCCCGGCGACGGGATCGGGGACTCGGCGCCCGCCGCCGACGGCGCCCCGGCGCCCGCGCCCCCGGCCTTCCCGGCGGCACGCTTGGCGAAGACCGCCAGCAGGACCGGGATCAGCATCTCGATGACCCGGGCAACGGTGGGCGCGGGGATGCCGGTCTTCTTGGAGACCGCGTTGGCCACGGGCTTGCTCACCTTGGCGAGCACCCCGGCCATCATCCCGCCGCTGAGCAGGCCGCCCAGGCCGCCGCCGAGGGTGGCCACGCCTTCCAGCGGGGCCTGGGTGACCTCGGCGAAGGCCTGGCGGACTTCGTTGCCGTCGTCGTCATCGGCGTCGGCCTTCTGCTGGAGGTCGCCGGTCATCGCCCCGACCGTTTCCGCGACGGTGTCGCGGGCGCCGTTCGTGTCGGTGCCGAGGAGGCCGGCGATCTCGGTCAGTTTGTCGTCGCCGAGTTCGGCCAGCACGTCGTCCTGGAAGGAAGGTTCGCTCATGCCTGAAACGCTACTTCTGTGGTGATTGGGCGGCACCTCGGATGGCGTCCGGAGCCCCCTGAGGTAATGGAAAGGTAAAGTTCCGGATCCGCGTGCAACCACGGACGGGGGTGGCGGGTCGTATGGTGCGTCGGGACTTCCGGGGGGGATCCGGGGGGATCCGGGAAGTCCGACGAGGGAGGGGTAACCGTGAGGGGGTCCGGCCGAAAGGCAGGACCCCCTTCTGGTTGTCCGCCGGGATGTCCACAGGCCCTGCGGAACTGTCGCACCCGGGCTGTAGCTTCGGGCCATGACGACGAACGCGGCCGCGGCGCCGGCGGTGGTCGAGGGGGTGCTGGAGCGCATCACCTACGCCAATGAGGAGAGCGGGTACACGGTCGCCCGGGTGGACACCGGCCGTGGCGCAGGCGATCTGCTCACGGTCGTCGGATCCCTCCTCGGGGCCCAGCCGGGTGAATCGCTGCGCATGGAGGGCCGCTGGGGCTCGCACGCCCAGTACGGCAGGCAGTTCACCGTGGAGAACTACACGACGCTGCTGCCCGCGACCATCCAGGGGATCCGGCGCTACCTCGGTTCCGGCCTGATCAAGGGCATCGGCCCGAAGATCGCCGACCGGATCGTGGAGCACTTCGGCCTCGACACCCTCGACGTCATCGAGGAGCAGCCGAAGCGGCTGATCGAAGTGCCCGGCCTCGGCCCCAAGCGGACCAAGCTGATCGGCGCCGCCTGGGAGGAGCAGAAGGCCATCAAGGAGGTCATGGTCTTCCTCCAGGGGGTCGGCGTCTCCACCTCCATCGCGGTGCGCATCTACAAGAAGTACGCCGACGCCTCCATCTCCGTGGTCAAGAACCAGCCGTACCGGCTCGCCGCCGACGTCTGGGGCATCGGCTTCCTCACCGCCGACCGCATCGCGCAGGCCGTCGGCATCCCGCACGACAGCCCGGACCGGGTCAAGGCCGGCCTCCAGTACGCGCTGTCCCAGTCCGCCGACCAGGGGCACTGCTTCCTCCCCGAGGACCGGCTCATCGCCGACGGGGTCAAGCTGCTCCAGGTGGACACCGGGCTGGTCATCGACTGCCTGGCCGAGCTCGCCGCCGATCCGGAAGGGGTCGTACGGGAATCCGTGCCGGACCCGCAGGGCGGCCCGGACCCCCTCACCGCCGTGTACCTGGTGCCGTTCCACCGCGCCGAGCTGTCCCTGGCCGGCCAGGTGCGCCGCCTCCTGAACACGGACGAGGACCGGCTGCCCGCCTTCCGGGACGTGGACTGGGACAAGGCCCTGGGCTGGCTCGCCGGCCGGACCGGAGCCACCCTGGCACCCGCGCAGCGGGACGCGGTCCGCCTCGCCCTCACCCGCCGGGTCGCGGTCCTCACCGGCGGGCCGGGCTGCGGGAAGTCCTTCACCGTGCGCTCGATCGTGGAGCTGGCCCGGGCCAAGAAGGCCAAGGTCCTCCTCGCCGCCCCCACGGGCCGGGCGGCGAAGCGGCTGGCCGAGCTCACCGGGGCCGAGGCCTCCACCGTGCACCGGCTCCTGGAACTGAAACCGGGCGGGGACGCGGCGTACGACCGGGACCGGCCGCTGGACGCGGACCTTGTCGTCGTGGACGAGGCCTCGATGCTCGACCTGCTGCTGGCGAACAAGCTGGTCAAAGCCGTGGCACCGGGTGCCCACCTGCTGCTGGTCGGGGACGTGGACCAGCTGCCCTCGGTCGGGGCGGGGGAGGTGCTGCGCGATCTGCTCGCCGAGGGCGGGCCGGTTCCGGCCGTGCGGCTGACCACCATCTTCCGGCAGGCCCAGCAGTCCGGGGTGGTGACCAACGCCCACCGGATCAACACCGGCCTGCCGCCGATCACGGACGGGCTGCCGGACTTCTTCCTCTTCCCCGAGGAGGACACCGAGGAGGCCGGAAAACTCGCCGTCGACGTCGCCGCCCGTCGAATTCCGGCCAGATTCGGTCTCGACCCGAGGCGGGACATCCAGGTCCTGGCCCCCATGCACCGCGGTCCGGCCGGCGCCGGAAACCTCAACGCGCTGCTCCAGCAGGCCATCACGCCGGCCCGGCCGAACCTGCCCGAGAAGCGGTTCGGCGGCCGCGTCTTCCGCGTCGGCGACAAGGTCACGCAGATCCGCAACAACTACGACAAGGGCGCCAACGGCGTCTTCAACGGCACCGTCGGCGTGGTCACCGGCCTTGACCTGGAGGAACAGCGGCTGACGGTGCGCACGGACGAAGACGAGGACGTGGCCTACGAGTTCGCGGAGCTCGACGAGCTGGCCCACGCGTACGCGGTCACCATCCACCGCTCCCAGGGGAGCGAGTATCCGGCCGTCGTGATCCCTGTCACCACCGGCGCCTGGATGATGCTCCAACGGAACCTGATGTATACGGCCGTCACCCGGGCGAAGAAATTGGTCGTCCTGGTCGGGTCCCGCAAAGCCCTTGCCCAGGCCGTGCGTACCGTTTCCGCAGGCAGGAGGTACACGGCCGTCGCGCCGAGACTGTCCGGCCGCATACCGGTGGGAAACATCACCTAGATGATCGATCATTTGGGGTTCCTACAACGGTTGCGGAGGGGGCAGGATGTGCAGGCTGGCGGCACTGAGTGCCGTCAAAATCACCAAAGCTCGACCCCGAGTGCACTCACCTGTGCCAAATGGGGGAAGGTAGAGGCAGTCAGGGCACCTCGAAGAAGAGGCACTACGTCGGTGAGGGATGACGTGAGCGACAACTCTGTAGTACTGCGGTACGCGGACGGTGAATACACCTACCCGGTGGTCGAGAGCACCGTCGGTGACCAGGGCTTCGACATCTCGAAGCTCAGGGCTCAGACCGGGCTGGTCACCCTGGACAGCGGCTACGGAAACACCGCCGCCTATAAGTCCGCCATTACCTACCTCGACGGTGAGCAGGGCATCCTGCGCTACCGCGGTTACCCGATCGAGCAGCTGGCGGAGCGCTCGACCTTCATCGAGGTCGCCTACCTGCTGATCAACGGGGAGCTGCCGACCGTCGACCAGCTCGCGTCGTTCCGCAACGAGATCACCCAGCACACGCTGCTGCACGAGGACGTCAAGCGCTTCTACGACGGCTTCCCGCGCGACGCGCACCCGATGGCGATGCTGTCCTCCGTGGTCAGCGCGCTGTCGACGTTCTACCAGGACAGCCACAACCCGTTCGACGAGAAGCAGCGCCACCTCTCGACGATCCGGCTGCTGGCCAAGCTCCCGACGATCGCGGCCTACGCGTACAAGAAGTCGGTCGGCCACCCGGTGGTCTACCCGCGCAACGACCTCGGCTACGTCGAGAACTTCCTGCGCATGACCTTCTCCGTGCCGGCCCAGGAGTACGACCTGGACCCGGTCGTGGTCGCCGCGCTCGACAAGCTGCTGATCCTGCACGCGGACCACGAGCAGAACTGCTCGACCTCCACCGTGCGTCTGGTCGGCTCCTCGCAGGCGAACATGTTCGCCTCGATCTCCGCCGGCATCTCGGCGCTGTGGGGCCCGCTGCACGGTGGCGCCAACCAGTCGGTCCTGGAGATGCTCGAGGGCATCAAGAACGACGGCGGCGACGTCGACGCCTTCATCCGCAAGGTGAAGAACAAGGAAGACGGCGTCCGCCTGATGGGCTTCGGACACCGCGTCTACAAGAGCTTCGACCCCCGGGCGAAGATCATCAAGGCGGCGGCGCACGATGTCCTCTCGGCGCTCGGCAAGGACGACGAGCTCCTCGACATCGCCCTGAAGCTGGAAGAGCACGCGCTGGCCGACGAGTACTTCGTCGAGCGCAACCTCTACCCGAACGTCGACTTCTACACCGGCCTGATCTACCGGGCCATGGGCTTCCCGACCGAGATGTTCACCGTGCTCTTCGCGATCGGCCGGCTGCCCGGCTGGATCGCCCAGTGGCACGAGATGATCAAGGAGCCCGGCTCCCGCATCGGCCGCCCGCGCCAGATCTACACCGGCGAGGTCCTGCGCGACTTCGTCCCGGTCGAGTCCCGCTGACCCGAGGGCCGAGCCGCAGTAACCGCAGGACCAGTAGGACGCGCAGTACAGGAAAAGCGCCCCGCCATCGATCCCCCCACGGGTCGAAGGTCGGGGCGCTTTCCTTACCCCGGAACGGATTCCCCCCACGGGACCCGGACCGGGTGTCTTCGTGCCGCGTGCACGTGTAAGCGAACGTGTAGTCGTCCCAACACGTTTTCGGCATCGCCCCATTAGACCCGTGGCCCTGCCCGAAGGTTACGCCGGGGTCCCTGTGATCTGCGTCTCGTGTGAAGAGGGTGTGCGCGAGACGTGAAGGGTGATCACTAGCGGAAGGACCGCAGCCGCAGGCTGTTGGTGACCACGAAGACCGAGGAGAAGGCCATCGCGGCCCCCGCGATCATCGGGTTGAGCAGTCCGGCGGCGGCCAGCGGCAGCGCCGCGACGTTGTAGCCGAAGGCCCAGAAGAGGTTGCCCTTGATGGTGGCCAGGGTCCGGCGCGAGAGCCGGATCGCGTCGGCCGCGACCCGCAAGTCGCCCCGTACGAGGGTCAGGTCGCTCGCCTCGATCGCCGCGTCGGTGCCGGTGCCCATGGCCAGGCCCAGGTCGGCCTGGGCCAGCGCGGCCGCGTCGTTGACCCCGTCGCCGACCATGGCGACCGTACGGCCCTGCGCCTGCAGCCGGCGCACGACGTCCACCTTGTCCTGCGGGAGGACCTCGGCGATCACCTCGTCGATGCCCACCGCGCGGGCCACGGTCTGCGCCACGGCCTGGTTGTCGCCCGTCAGCAGGACCGGGGTCAGCCCCAGCGCCCGCAGCCGGGACACGGCCTCGGCGCTGGTCTCCTTGACCGCGTCGGCCACGGTCAGCACGCCGCGGGCCTCCCCGTCCCAGGCGACCAGCACGGCGGTCGAACCCTCGGCCTCGGCGGCGGCCTTGACCTCGGCGAGGGCGGCGGGCAGCGGGATCGACCAGTCGGCGAGCAGCTTCTCGCGCCCCACCAGGACGGCGTGTCCGTCGACCACGCCCTGGACGCCGAGGCCTCCGTGGTTCTCGAAGCCCTCGGGAACCGCCAGACCGCCGGGGAGCTCCGCGGCGCCCGCCGCGACGGCCCGGGCGATCGGGTGCTCGGAGGCGTGCTCCAGGGACCCGGCCAGGCGCAGCAGTTCGGCGGCGTCCACACCCTCGGCGGGGTGGGCGGCGGACAGGGTCATCCGGCCGGTGGTCACGGTGCCGGTCTTGTCCAGGACGACGGTGTCCACGCGACGGGTGGACTCCAGCACCTCGGGCCCCTTGATCAGGATGCCGAGCTGCGCGCCCCGGCCGGTGCCGACCATCAGCGCGGTCGGAGTGGCCAGGCCCAGGGCGCAGGGGCAGGCGATGATCAGGACGGCCACGGCGGCGGTGAAGGCGGCCGTCGGGTTGTCGGTGATCAGCAGCCAGGTGACCCAGGTGCCCAGGGCCAGGACGAGCACGACCGGGACGAAGACCCCGGAGATCCGGTCGGCGAGGCGCTGCACCTCTGCCTTGCCGTTCTGGGCGTCCTCGACCAGCTTGGCCATCCGGGCCAGCTGGGTGTCCGAGCCGACGCGGGTGGCCTCGACGACGAGCCGTCCGGAGGTGTTGACGGTGGCCCCCGTGACGGTGTCGCCGACGGTGACCTCGACCGGGACCGATTCACCGGTCAGCATGGCGGCGTCCACGGCGGAGCTGCCCTCGACGACGGTGCCGTCGGTGGCGATCTTCTCGCCGGGCCGGACGAGGAACCGGTCGCCCACCGCGAGCGCGCTCACGGGGATCCGCACCTCGGTCCCGCCGCGCAGGACCGCCACGTCCTTGGCGCCGAGCCGCATCAGGGCCTTGAGGGCCGCGCCGGCCTTCCGCTTCGAGCGGGCCTCCAGGTACCGGCCGAGCAGGATGAAGCTGACGACTCCCGCCGCCACCTCCAGGTAGATCGCCGAGGAGCCGTCCGTGCGGGACACGGAGAAGTCGAAGCCGTGCCGCATGCCGGGCATGCCGGCGTGGCCGAAGAACAGGGCCCACAGCGACCAGAGGAAGGCCGCCCCGGTGCCGACCGAGACGAGGGTGTCCATGGTGGCCGCGCCGTGCCGGGCGTTGGTCCAGGCGGCCTTGTGGAAGGGGAGCGCGCCCCAGACGACGACGGGGGCGGCCAGGGTCAGCGAGAGCCACTGCCAGTTGTCGAACTGCAGGGCCGGGACCATCGCGAGCAGGACCACGGGCAGCGAGAGCGCCACGGAGACCAGCAGGCGCTGGCGCAGCGCGGCCAGTTCGGGGTCGCGGGCCTCGGTGGGGGCCTGCGCCTCCTCGGCCCGCTCGGGCTCCGGCGGCGGGGGCTCCTCGGCGGTGTAGCCGGTCTTGACGACCGTCGCGATGAGGTCGGCGACCTGGACGTCTGCGCCGTAGGAGACCTTGGCCTTCTCGGTGGCGTAGTTCACCGAGGCGGTGACCCCGTCCATCCGGTTCAGCTTCTTCTCGATGCGGGCCGCGCAGGAGGCGCAGGTCATCCCGCCGATGGTCAGCTCGACCTCGGCGGCGGGCGCGGTGGCGCCGTCCGCCGCTATGGGTCCGTCGTGCACTGTGCTGCTGCTCATGATCCGGGCTCCAGGGGGAGGGCCGGGCCGTACGGAACCAGTATGAGCTGGCCGGTACGGCCCGGCGGGGTGCTGCGGGTGCTGCCTAAGCAGGTGGTGCCGAAGCGGGTGCTGCCGAAGAGGAGGTGCTCAGGCCTGGCCTGCGAACTCGTAGCCGGCCTCGTCGACGGCGGCGCGTACGGCGGCCTCGTCGAGCGGGGCGGCCGAGACCACGGTGACCTCGCCGGTCGCGGCGACGGCCTTGACCGAGCTGACGCCCGCCAGGGCGGAGAGCTCGGCGGTGACCGCGCCCTCGCAGTGCCCGCAGGTCATGCCGGTCACCCGGTAGACGGTGGTGGTCTGGGTGTCCGTGTCGGCGCTCATGTCGTTCTCCTCTTCAAGGGCGTGTCCGGGGGCCGGGAGGGGGTGGCGGATCGCCCGTAAGGAGTCCACCGTTCGTCCCGACACTTCGAGACTATACCCCTAGGGGGTATCGACGCGAGCATCCGACGAGATCTTTTGCGGTGGACAATCCGTGCGAAGCGTATGTAAATGGCACCCATGGCGCACTCGGGGACCACTCTCATCCTGATCATGTCGATCGCGGTGCTCGCGCCTCTGCTCGCGTACGGGGTCTCGCGCTGGCTCCCCGTCCCGCTGGTGATCTTCGAGATCGCCCTGGGCGTCCTGGTCGGACCCGACGTCCTCGGCTGGGCGCACTCCACCGACGTCGTCGACGTGCTCAGTGAGCTCGGGCTCGCGATGCTGATCTTCCTGGCCGGGTACGAGATCCAGTTCGCCCAGGTCAAGGGCGACACCCTGAAACGGTCGGTGTGGGCCTGGGTGGCCGCCCTCGCGCTCGGGCTCGGCATCGGGCTGCTGCTGTCGGGCGGCGGGTTCGACAAGGGCGTCTACATCGGCACCGCGCTCACCAGCACCGCCCTCGGCACGATCCTGCCGGTCCTGCGGGACTCGGGGGACCTCCAGAGCCGGTTCGGCTCGGTGATGATGGCGATGGGCGCGGTCGGCGAGTTCGGGCCGATCATCGCCATGGCCCTGCTGCTCAGCGGGCGCGCGCCGGGGCAGTCGGCGGCGCTGCTGATCGGCTTCGCGGTGCTCACGGCCGGCGCCGTGTTCTGGGCGATGCGGCCCAAGCCGCCCTGGTTCGCCCGGGTCATCGCCAAGACCCTGCACAGCAGCGCGCAGTTCGCGGTGCGCCTGGTGGTGCTGATCCTCGTCGCGTTCCTGGCGCTCTCCGAAGTGCTCGGCCTCGACGTCCTGCTCGGCGCCTTCGCCGCCGGGCTGATCACCCGGCTCGTGCTGCACGGGGCCGCCCCGGAGAGCAGCGAGGCCGTGCTGTCGAAGGTGGAGGCCATGGGATTCGGCTTCCTGGTGCCGCTGTTCTTCGTGGTCACCGGGATCGAGTTCGACCTGGCCGCGCTGCTCGGGGGCGGGCGGGCGCTCCTGCTGCTGCCGGTCTTCCTGCTGCTCTTCCTCGTGGTGCGCGGCCTCCCGATGTGGCTGCTGGCCCCCCGGGACCTCGGGCGCCGGGACCGGTCGGCGCTGGTGCTGTTCGGCTCCACGGCGCTGCCGCTGGTGGTGGCGATCACCACCCTGGGCGTGCAGGAGGGAAAGCTGGGGTCGGGGGAGGCCGCGGCGCTGGTCGGGGCCGGGATGGTGTCCGTCCTGGTCTTCCCGCTGGTGGGGCTGCGGTTGCGGGCGGGATCCTCCGGTGACGGCTCCGGTGCGGGATCCGGAGCCGCCGGGCCGGGATCCGGGGACGTCGGGAGGATGGTCAGCGAGGAGGAAGCGTGGTGAACATCGGGTCCAGGTAGCGGAGCAGGACGGACTTCAGTTCCGCGACGTACGCCTCCCGGTCCGCGCCTTCGGCGGCCAGGATCAGTTCGAGCGAGGCCTTGACGATCCCGAGCACCGTGTGGGCGACGTGGGTGAGGTGCGTGTCGGCGGCCGCGGCGTCGGTGGCCGCGGCGGCGGGGGCGCCGGGTGCGGCGGGGGCGCCGAGGGCGCGCAGCACCTCCTCGACGCGGGTCAGCATGCCGACGTGCAGCTCGTCGTGCTCCTGGGAGATGCCGGGGATGCCGGCGCCGTGCATGAGCGCCCAGAAGGCCGGGTTCTCGCAGTTGAAGGCGATGACCGGATCCAGGACGGCGTCGAGCAGCTCGGGCAGCGGCCGGTTCAGGTTCTCGGGGAGGAAGGCCCGGCCGTGCGCCTCGTGGGCGCGCTGGAGCAGCTGTCCGCCCAGCTCGACCGCGATGGCCTCCTTGTTCGGGAAGAACTGGTAGAGCGTGCCCGGGGAGACGCCGGCCTCGCGGGCGATCGCGTTGGTGCTGGCCGCCGCGTAACCCGTACGGCAGAACACCCCCGCGGCGGCCGACAGGAGCTGGGCGATCCGGCGCTCACCGCGGGCCTGGCGGCGGCGGGGGGCGGCTTCCGGCGCTGCCTCCGGCGTGGCCTTCGCGGCCTTCGCAGGCTTCGCGGCCCCGGCGGCTGCCGCGGCCTCCACAGCTTCCCTGGTCAGTTCTCCCGCTTTGTCCAGATTTTTGGTCCGCGAGGTCTCCCGCATGTCCAATCCCTTGCTCCCGTTGCTTCCCGTGGGTGATTGACAAACGCGAGAGGTCGCTCGCATTCTTGAGAAACGCGAGCGACTGCTCGTGTTTGCCAGTCTAAGTGGCCTGGCAATCACGGTGAAGGGGACACCGAGTCATGTCTCAAGTCAAGAAACCGCCGTCGCCTGGGGAGGGCGGCCGGTGGACCGGGTTCGTCACCACACGGCCGAGGCTCTCGCTGCTGCTCGCCCTCGTGGTCACGGCCCTGGCCGTCTTCGCGGGCGGAGGCGTCGCGGACCGGCTCGGAAGCGGGGGCTGGGAGGACCCCGGTGCCCGCTCCACCTATGCCACCAAGGCGCTGGAGCGCGAGTTCCCCGGCTCCCAGCCCAATCTGCTGCTCCTCGTCGACGTCGGGGCCGCGGGGGCCACCGGAGCCGCCGGGGCGGCCGGGGTGGACGACCCCGCCGTCGCCGCCGAGGCCGAGCGGCTGACGGCGCGGCTCGCCGCCGAGCCGGGGGTGACCGGCGTGGGCTCGTACTGGCGGACCGGGATGCCCACCCTGCGCTCCGAGGACGGCCGCCAGGCCCTGATAGCCGCCCGGGTGCTCGGCGACGAGAAGACGGCCAACGCCCTCCTGGACCGGATCGTGCCGAGCTACCGCGGCGAGCACGGACCGCTGAAGGTGTCCCTCGGAGGCCAGGCCGCAGTCCAGCGCGAGGTGACCTCCACCATCCAGGAAGACCTGCTGCGCGCCGAGCTGATCGCCCTGCCCGTGACGCTCGTCCTGCTCGTCCTCGTCTTCGGCAGCGCCATCGCGGCCCTGCTGCCCCTCGGTGTCGGCATCGTCGCCATCATCGGAACCAATGCCGTGCTGCGCGGACTCACCGAGTTCACAGACGTCTCCGTCTTCGCCCAGAACCTGACCACCGCCCTCGGGCTCGGCCTGGCCATCGACTACGCCCTGTTCATCGTGCGGAGGTTCCGCGAGGAGCTGGCCGCCGGGCGCGACCCGGTCGCGGCCGTCGGAGTCACCCTGCGGACCGCCGGGCGGACCGTCCTGTTCTCGGCGCTGACCGTGGCCGTCGCCCTCTCGGCCATGCTCTTCTTCCCGATGTACTTCCTGCGCTCCTTCGCCTACGCCGGAGTCGCGGTCGTCCTGCTCGCCGCCGCGGCCGCGCTCATCGTGCTGCCCGCGGCCCTGGTCCTGCTGGGGGAGCGGGTCAACTCCTTCGACCTGCGCCGGCTGTGGCGCCGCGGCGGACGGGCCGGGAGCGACCCGGGGCAGGCCGGAGGCGGGCGCGGCTGGGCCCGTCTGACCGGCCTCGTGATGCGCCGCGCCCCGGTGTTCGCCGTGGCCACCACGGCCGGACTGCTGCTGCTCGGACTGCCCTTCCTCGGAGTGAAGTTCGGCACCGTCGACGACCGGCAGCTGCCGGCGACCGCCGAATCGCACGTGGTGCAGCAGCACATCCGCGAAGGCTTCCCCGGCACCCCCGGCGGAGCACTGACGGTACTGACCGAAGGCGCCCCCGGCGCCGCCGATCTCGACGCCTACAAGCAGCGGGTGGCAGCCCTGCCCGGCGTGCTGGGGGTGGAAGGACCGGTGAGTTCGGCCTCCGGCACCGGATACGCCTACTTCTCGGTGCTCACCAAGGGCGAGGAAGTGGGACAGGAGGCCCAGGACCTGGTGGGCCTGGTCAGGGCGGTGGACGCCCCATTCGAAAGGGCCGTGACCGGACAGGCCGCGGTGCTCGTCGACGCCCAGGACGCCATAGCCGGGAAACTGCCCCTGGCCCTGGCCGTCGTGGTGCTGGCCACGCTGCTCCTGGTCTTCCTGCTCACCGGAAGCCTGCTGATACCCGTCCAGGCGGTGCTCCTCAACGCGCTGAGCCTGACCGCGATGTTCGGGGCGGTGGTGTGGGTGTTCCAGGAGGGCCACCTCTCCGGACTGCTGTCCTTCACCTCCACGGGAGACATCGAGACCACCCTGCCCGTGCTGATGTTCTGCATCGCCTTCGGACTCTCCATGGACTACGGGGTGTTCCTCATATCCCGGATCAAGGAGGAGTACGACCGGACCGGTGACCACGAGGGCGCGGTGCGCACCGGGCTGACCCGCACGGGCGGACTGATCACCGCGGCAGCCGTGATCCTGGCGGTGGTGATGGTCGCCATCGGCAGCTCGCGGGTGACCAACACCAAGATGCTGGGCCTGGGCATCGCACTGGCCGTGCTGATGGACGCGATGGTCGTGCGGAGCCTGCTGGTGCCGGCGGTGATGAAGCTGACCGGGAAGGCCACCTGGTGGGCGCCGGCGCCGC
Source organism: Streptomyces sp. NPDC104226 (assembly GCF_055584085.1). NCBI lineage: Bacteria > Bacillati > Actinomycetota > Actinomycetes > Kitasatosporales > Streptomycetaceae > Streptomyces > Streptomyces sp. NPDC104226. Next base: position 317,183 of record NZ_JBVJMS010000006.1, on the reverse strand, counting down.
TGCGCCGACTGCACGAACGCTTCGGGCTGAGCGAGGGGGAGCCGGCACCGACCGCCGGGCCGACCGGGCCGACCGGGCCGTCCGGGCCGTCGGAGCCGTCCGAGCCCGTGCCCGTGCCCGCAGGGAGCCGCTAGCGGACGGGGCCCGGGAGGGTCCCGTCCCTGGACCGGACGCCGCGTCAGTCCTCGCGGCGTCCGCGGTTGCCGGGCCGCTGCGCCACCCAGGTGCGGATGGTGTCGGCGTACCAGTAGGGCTTGCCGCCCTCCACGTGGTCGGGTGCGGGCAGCAGCCCGTGCTTGCGGTAGGAGCGCACCGTGTCCGGCTGGACCCGGATGTGAGCGGCGATCTCCTTGTACGACCACAGCTGTCGGTCGCTCATCCTCGACACCTCCTCGTCCACGCCGCGGGGCCGGCCGGGAGGCCGTCGGGGGAGCCGGCGCGTGGACACTGACGATCACTCAGGTTCTGCCCGGGGAACGACGCAGGGTGAGGTCAGGGGAGGGGCTGTCGTCCGGCTGTGACGGAAAGCCCGCGTAATGCGGACATGCGTGACATGCCGGCGACCCTCGTGACACACGTGACACAGGTGGCGGACGGCACACGGGGTACAGGTGGAGCCCTCGGTGTGACGGGGCCGGGGCGGCCGGGTCAGCGGTAGAGGGTCGGGCGCGGGGCCAGTTCCACCTGGGTCCGTACGCCGCTGCGGGCCGCGGTGAGGCCCGCCTCGGAGACGGCCGCCGCCGCATAGCCGTCCCACGCGTCGGGACCGTCCACGCGGCCCCGCGCGGCCGCGGCGACCCAGCGGCGCAGCTGGCGGTCGTAGGCGTCGGCGAACCGCACCGTGAAGTCCTGGTCGATCTCCCCGCCCCACCGGCCCGCGGACTGGACGACCATCGCGTGGCCGTCGCCGATCCGGGCGGTGCCGGACTCGCCGACCGCCTCGCACTGCACCTGGTAGCCGAAACCGCAGTTGACGAAGATCTCCACGTCGACCACGGCCCCTCCGGAGGTCTCCATGAGGACGAACCGGGGATCGCGCAGCCCCTCGCGCGCGGCAGAGGCGGCCGAGGAGGGCGTCGGGGAGAGCACGGTCACCGCGGTGATCTCCTGGCCCAGCAGCCAGCGGGCCGCGTCCACCTCGTGCACCACCGAATCGCTGATCAGCATGTCGCTGGTGAAGAAGGACGGCGAGGCGGCGTTGCGGTGCCGGCAGTGCAGGAACAGCGGCCGCCCGATGCCGCCCGCGTCGAGCAGCTCCTTGAGCCGCGCGTACTCGGAGTCGTAGCGCCGCATGAAGCCGACCTGGACGAGCCGGCGGCCCAGCCGCGCCTCCGCATCCATGATCCGCAGGGCGCCCGCCGGATCGGGGGTCAGCGGCTTCTCGCAGAGCACCGGCAGCCCCCGCTCCAGGGCGTGCAGGATCGCTTCCTCATGGGCCGGCCCGGGCGAGGCGATCAGGACCGCGTCCACCCCGGGCGCCGCTATCGCGGTGGCCGGATCGGTGTGCGCGCCCGCCCCCTCCAGACCGGCCGCGACCTCCTTGACCCGGTCCCCGTCCGGGTCGGCCACGGCCACCACCCGGGCACCGCCGACCGACCGCCCGAAGCGGCGGACGTGGTCGGAGCCCATCTTCCCGGTACCGATGACGGCGATGCCGAGCGTGCTGGTCATGTTCTGTTCCTCCACGGGGGTTCGTACGGCAGGTGCGGCCGGGGGCTCTGTTCAGCGGGCGCCGCAGGAGCGCAGGTAGGCGCGGGTGCGGCGGGCGATCGGCAGCGGACGGTCGGGCGGGCACGGGTACATGTCCTGCTCCACGATGGCGAACAGGTCCACGCCGAGCCGCTCGGCGGCCGCCAGCACCGGTTCCAGCGCGGGCACCCCCGCCGGCGGCTCGCACATCACCCCGCGGGCAACCGCCGGCCCGAAGGGGACCTGGTCCCGCACGACTTCGGCGAGGATCCGCGGGTCGACCTGCTTGAGGTGGAGGTAGCCGATCCGCTCGCCGAAGGTCTCGACGGCCCGGACGCTGTCGCCGCCGCAGTACGCGTAGTGCCCGGTGTCCAGGCAGAGCGAGACCAGCGCGGGATCGGTGGCGTCGAGGAAGCGCGCCACGTTCTCGGGGGTGTCGATGTGCGTGTCCGCGTGCGGGTGCACGACGATCCGCAGCCCGTACTCGTCCTGGACCCGCTTCCCCAGCCGCTCGGTCTGCGTGGTCAGTTCGCGCCAGCCCTCCGGGGTGAGCGTGCGGTCCTCCAGCACCTCGCCGGTCTTGTCGTCCCGCCAGAAGGACGGGATCACGACGAGGTGCGCCGCGCCCATCGCCCGGGTGAGTTCCGCGATCCGCGACACGTGCTCCCAGGTGTCCTCCCACACGGCGGGCCCGTGATGGAGTCCGGTGAAGACGGTTCCCGCGGAGACCCGCAGGCCGCGCGCCCCGACCTCGTCGGCGAGCCGGACGGGATCGGTGGGGAGGTAGCCGTAGGGGCCGAGTTCGATCCACTCGTACCCGGCTTCGGCGACCTCGTCGAGGAACCGCTCCCACGGGGTCTGCCGGGGATCGTCGGGGAACCAGACCCCCCAGGAGTCCGGAGCCGAGCCGACGCGGATACGGGTCAACGCGGTGGGTGAGGACGTCATACGGCCACCTTAGGGTGCGAGGCTCTTGGGTACGGGGAGCACTCGGGCGGGAGGAATGGTGTGGTGATGGCTGCGGATCCGTTGGCGTTCGACCTGATCACGATGGGCCGGATCGGGGTGGATCTCTACCCCCTGAAGACGGGCGTACCGCTCGGCGAGGCGGACACCTTCGGGAAGTTCCTGGGTGGTTCCCCGACCAACGTCGCCGTCGCGGCGGCCCGGCTGGGCCGGCGGACGGCGGTGATCACCCGGACCGGCGCGGACCCCTTCGGCGCGTATCTCCGGTCGGAACTGCGCGGGTTCGGGGTGGACGACCGGTGGGCCGGGCAGGTGGCGGCCTATCCGACGCCGGTGACCTTCTGCGAGGTCTTCCCGCCGGACGACTTCCCGCTGTACTTCTACCGGTACCCGAAGGCACCGGACCTGGAGATCGCAGCGGACGAGCTCGACCTCGACGCGGTGCGGGCGGCGCGGGTGTTCTGGATGACCGGGACCGGGCTCAGCGCGGAGCCGAGCCGGACGGCCACCCTGGCCGCGCTGGAGGCGCGCGGGAGGAGCCCGTTGACGGTCTTCGACCTGGACTGGCGCCCGATGCTGTGGCCCTCCGGGGAGGGGGCGGGGTCCGAAGCCGGGGAGTGGTACCGCCGGGCGCTGTCCCTTGCCACCGTGGCCGTGGGCAACGCCGAGGAGTGCGCGATCGCCACCGGGGAGACCGAGCCGTACGCGGCCGCGCGGGCGTTGCTCGCGGCCGGGGTGGAGCTCGCGGTGGTGAAGCGGGGCCCGGCCGGGGTCCTGGCCGTCCACCGCGACGGGACGGTGGCCGACCTGCCACCGGTGCCGGTGACCGTCGTCAACGGGCTCGGCGCCGGTGATGCCTTCGGCGGCGCCCTGTGCCACGGGCTGCTCGCCGGATGGGAGTTGGAGCGGGTGATCCGCTACGCGAACGCGGCCGGGGCGATCGTGGCCTCGCGGCTGGCCTGTTCGACCGCGATGCCGTTCGCGGGGGAAGTCGAGGAGGTGCTCGGCCGTGCCGGTGGTGTCTGAGTGGGCGATGGACTGGACGAGGCTGCTCGTCCTCGACCTCGCACCGGGGGAGGTGTACGCGCACGCGTGCGGGGAGTCGGAGTGGATCGTCCTCCCCCTGGCAGGCGGCTGCGAAGTCCGCTGTGCCGACGCCGGCCGCGGGGCAGCCCCTCCGGCGTTCGAGGAGCGGGGTCCCGGGAGCGGCCCGCAGGTCTTCCGGCTGCGGGGGCGGCGCGGGGTGTTCGACGGCCCGGCCGACTTCGCCTACCTCCCCCGGGACGGGCACGCCGAGGTCAGCTCCGCGGGAGGGGGCCGCTTCGCGCTGGCCGGAGCGCGCTGCGAGCAGCGCCTCCCCGCCCGGTACGGGCCCGCCGCCGAGGTCCCCGTAGAGCTCCGCGGAAGCGGACAGTGCTCCCGCCAGGTCAACAACTTCGCCGCCGCCGGAGTCTTCGACTGCGACCGCCTCATCGCCGTGGAGGTCCTCACCCCCGGCGGCAACTGGTCCTCGTACCCACCCCACAAGCACGACGAGCACCATCCCGGCGAGGAATCCCGGCTGGAGGAGATCTACTACTACGAGATCGCCCCGCACCGGGACCCGCACGGGGATGTGCACCGGGACACGCCCGGTCTCGGCTATCAGCGTGTCAGCCCGTCCCCGGCGGGGAAGACCGACATCCTCACCGAGGTGAGGACCGGTGACGCGGTCCTCATCCCGGACGGCTGGCACGGTCCCTCCATGGCCGCGCCCGGCCACGACATGTACTACCTCAACGTCATGGCGGGACCCGGCGAGACCCGGGAGTGGCTCATCCGGGACCACCCCGACCACGGGTGGATCCGCTCCACCTGGACCGACCAGGACGTCGACCCCCGGCTGCCCTTCCACGACCGAGCGGAGGACCCCGCATGACGCCGCAGCAGGCGCACACCGTCCGGCTCACCGTCGCGCAGGCCCTCGTCCGCTTCCTCGCCCGGCAGTACACCGAGCGCGACGGGCACCGGCAGCGGCTGATCGCCGCCACCTGGGGGATCTTCGGCCACGGGAACGTCGCCGGGATCGGCCAGGCGCTGCTGGAGAGCGGCCGCGGGGAGATGCCGTTCCTGCAGGGCCGCAACGAGCAGGCCATGGTGCACGCCGCCGTCGGGTACGCGCGGCAGAGCGGGCGGCTGTCCGCGCACGCCGTCACCACCTCCATCGGCCCGGGCGCCACCAACCTCGTCACCGGGGCCGCCCTCGCCACCATCAACCGGATCCCGGTGCTCCTGCTCCCCGGGGACGCCTTCGCGACCCGGCCCGCCGACCCCGTGCTCCAGCAGCTGGAGGTCCCCCATGCGGGTGATGTCTCCGTCAACGACACCCTGCGGCCGGTGTCCCGGTACTTCGACCGCGTCACCCGCCCCGAGGCCCTGATCCCCGCAGCCCTGCAGGCGGTACGGGTCCTCACCGACCCGGTGGGCACCGGCGCCGTCACCCTCGCGCTGCCGCAGGACGTACAGGCCGAGGCGTACGACTGGCCGGAGGAGTTCTTCGCCGAGCGGGTGTGGGGCGTGCGCCGGCCCCGGCCCGACCGCACCGAGCTCGCGGCCGCCGCCCGGGCCGTACGGGGCTCCGCCCGGCCGCTGATCATCGCCGGCGGCGGGATCCGGCACAGCGCCGCCGGCGCGGCGCTCGCGGAGTTCGCCGAAGCCACCGGGATCCCGGTGGCCTCCACCCAGGCGGGCAAGGGGGCCCTGGCCTGGGACCACCCCGCCGACGTGGGCGGGATCGGGCACACCGGCACGGCCACCGCCGACGCGCTGGCCCGCGAAGCCGATCTGGTGATCGCCGCCGGGACCCGGCTCACCGATTTCACCACCGCCTCCGCGACCCTGTTCCAGCACCCCGGCGTGCGGTTCCTCGGGCTCAACCCGGACCCGTACGACGCCCACAAACTCGCCGCCCGCCCCCTGGTCTGCGATGCGCGGACGGGCCTGGAGGAACTCCGGGCGGAGGTCGCCGGGTACCGGGTGGATCCCGCGTACGAGGCGGCGTACACGGAAGGGAAGAGGGCGTGGGAGCGGCTGGTCGACGGGGCCTACGCGGCTCCCGACGAGGACGCCGTCCCGACGCAGGCGCAGGTCCTGGGTCTGCTGGACGGGCTCGTCGACGGCGACGACATCCTGATCAATGCCGCCGGTTCGCTCCCCGGGGACCTGCACAAGCTCTGGCGGGCCCGCTCCGCGGACCAGTACCACGTCGAATACGGGTACTCCTGCATGGGCTACGAGATCCCCGCCGCGATCGGCACCGCCCTGGCCGCCCCCGGTCGGCCGGTGTGGGCCCTGGTCGGCGACGGGACGTACCTGATGAACCCGACCGAGATCGTCACCGCCGTGCAGGAGGGGATCCCGGTCCGGCTGGTGGTGCTGGACAACCACGGATACGCCTCGATCGGCGGCCTCTCGGAGGCGGTGGGCGCCGAGGGGTTCGGTACCGCCTACCGCTTCCGGGCCGAGGACGGTTCGTACGGCGGCGCGCCGCTGCCGCTGGACCTGGCGGCCAACGCGGCCTCCCTCGGGATGGCCGTCCACCGCCCCCGCACCATCGGTGACCTGCGCAAAGCCCTCGTGGAGGCGCGGGATGCGGACCGTCCCACATGTGTCTACGTGCAGACCCGAACACCCGACACTGTGTCGGGCCCGCCCCCCGCACAGGCGTGGTGGGATGTCCCTGTGGCCGAGACCGCGACCCGTGCGTCGGCGGCCCAGGCCCGAGAAGAGTACGACCGGCAAGCCGCGCAGCGACGTCGCCATCTGTGAAGGAGTCAGTCATGAAGACCGTCAACCACTGGATCGGTGGCAAGACCGTCGAGGGCGCGTCGGGCAACTACGGCCCGGTCACCGACCCGGCCACCGGCGAGGTCACCACGCAGGTCGCCCTCGCGTCCGCCGACGAGGTCGACGCGGCGGTACGGGTCGCCAAGGAGGCGTTCCTGTCCTGGGGGCAGTCCTCGCTGGCCGCCCGCACCAAGGTGCTGTTCGCCTACCGCGCCCTGCTGGACGCCAACCGCGACGCGATCGCCGAGCTGATCGTCGCCGAGCACGGCAAGGTGCACTCCGACGCGCTGGGCGAGGTCGCCCGCGGCCTGGAGATCGTCGAGCTGGCCTGCGGGATCACCGTGCAGCTCAAGGGCGAGCTGTCCACCTCGGTGTCCAGCCGCGTGGACGTCTCCTCGATCCGCCAGCCGATCGGCGTCGTCGCGGGCATCACCCCGTTCAACTTCCCGGCGATGGTGCCGATGTGGATGTTCCCGCTGGCCGTGGCCTGCGGCAACACCTTCATCCTCAAGCCGAGCGAGAAGGACCCCTCGGCCTCCACGCTGCTGGCGCAGCTGGCGAGCCAGGCCGGCCTGCCGGCGGGCGTCCTCAACGTCGTCCACGGTGACAAGGTCGCCGTCGACGCGCTCCTCGAGCACCCCGACGTCGCGGCCGTCTCCTTCGTGGGGTCGACTCCGATCGCCCGCCACATCCACGCCACCGCCTCCGCCAACGGCAAGCGAGTCCAGGCCCTGGGCGGCGCCAAGAACCACATGCTGGTGCTGCCGGACGCCGACCTGGACGCCGCCGCCGACGCCGCGGTCTCGGCCGCCTACGGCTCGGCCGGCGAGCGCTGCATGGCCATCTCCGCGGTCGTGGCCGTCGGCTCCATCGGCGACGCCCTCGTGGACAAGATCCGCGAGCGCGCCGAGAAGATCAAGATCGGTCCCGGCAACGACCCGACCTCCGAGATGGGCCCGCTGATCACCGCCGCCCACCGCGACAAGGTCGCCTCGTACGTGACGGGCGCGGCCGCGCAGGGCGCCGACGTGGTCCTGGACGGCACCGGCTACACGGTGGAGGGCAACGAGAACGGCCACTGGATCGGCCTCTCGCTGCTGGACAACGTCAAGACCGACTCCGACGCCTACCGCGACGAGATCTTCGGCCCGGTGCTGTGCGTGCTGCGCGTCGACACCTACGAGGAGGGCGTGGCGCTCATGAACGCCTCGCCGTTCGGCAACGGCACCGCCATCTTCACCCGCGACGGCGGCGCCGCCCGCCGCTTCCAGCTGGAGATCGAGGCGGGCATGGTCGGCGTCAACGTGCCGATCCCGGTGCCGGTGGGCTACCACTCCTTCGGCGGCTGGAAGGACTCGCTCTTCGGCGACCTGCACATCTACGGCAACGACGGCATCCAGTTCTACACCCGGGGCAAGGTCGTCACGACCCGCTGGCCCGACCCGTCGGACGCCCCGGCCGGTGTCGACCTCGGGTTCCCGCGCAACCACTGATGACCGCTTGGTAGGACCGCTCGCCCCCCGCAACCCTCACCGCGGGGGGCGAGCCCGTTTCCGGGCCGCCCCGGGGCGGGAGCGGCTCGGATCAGAGCAGCGGCCAGACGTCCGCCGCCGCCGTCTGCGACCAGAGGGGGTCGCCGTGCCCGTAGCCCGGGACGACGGCGAAGCGGACCCGCTGGTTGCCGCCGGCCCGGATCAGCCGGGGCCCGCGGGTGTGGTCGCCGCGGCCCAGCTCGGTGTTGATCCACACCACCTCGGCGGAGATCGCCCCCCAGTCGATCGCGTACGTCTTGTCGTCGCCCGCCCAGATCGCCGCCAGGTCCCGTGCCAGCGCGTTCGGGACCAGCCCGCTGCCCAGGCCGGCCGTGGCCTCGTGCCAGGTCGCGAGCGTGGTGTGGGTGAGGCCGAAGCGGTCCCCGGCCGGGGTGGCTCCGAAGGCGTACGAGCCCGCGGTGTGGCCCTGGATGTCGGTCCAGTTCGCCGGGCCGGGCAGCAGGGAGGTGCGGACCAGCACGAAGTGGGCGAGCCCGGCGTGGGTGAAGCGGAGCCCGGGCTCCGGGGGCCAGGGGACCTCCGAGGAGCCCGCCGGGTCGGTGACGGCCCGGGCGAGCAGCGCCGCCAGGCCCGGGTCCGTCGCGTACGCACCCCGCTCGATCAGGGCCTCGTACGCGTCCCGGGTCTGGGCCGCCCGTACGGCCAGGTCGCCGGAGTAGGGGCCGGTCGTGTCCAGCGCCACCACCCGGGTCAGGCGGGGCGAGCCGTCGTGCGCGGCCGCGTCCAGGGCGAGCAGGGCCCCGGCGCAGTGGCCGACGTACTGGTACGGCAGCCCGAGCGCCCCGTCCAGCGCCTCCACGACCGCGGCCAGGTCCCGGCGGTGCGCCGCGAGCCCCCAGTCGGGGCCGATGTCCTGCGCGGCCGCGGCGTCCTCGCGCGGGGTGACGCCGACGACGAGCAGCCCCTCGCGGCGCAGCCGGTGGGCGAGGTTCTGGTCGGACGGGGTGAAGAAGGAGGAGCCGAAACCCAGTCCGGCACCCGGCAGGAGGTACGCGATCCCGCGCGGGGTCCGCCGGGTGTCCGTGACCACGTCCACCGTGACCGGGGCCGGACCGCCGTCGTCGAGCGGGAGCGTGAGCCGGATCCAGCCGTCCCCCGGGACGTACACCGCGGTGCCGGTGCCCAGCGTCCGCTCGACGAGGGTCAGCAGCCCGATCCCCGCGCTGCCGGCGTCCGCCGGCGGACCTGCGGGGGCGGTTTCCCGCACCGGCCGGCCGGGCCCCGCTTCGCCGTGCTGTCGTGCCATGTGTGGTGCCCCCCGGCGCCGTTGCCTGCCCGGCGATGGCCGGATGCCGTCACCTGGGGACACCTTTGCCGATCAGCGCGCTTCAGCCAAGTCCGGTGCCGGTTCCGGCCGTTCGGCGGCGGCCCGGCGGCGCCGGCGCAGCACCCGGGCGGCGATGGCGGCGCCGGCCAGCACCAGGAGGGCGCCGAGTGCGGTCCACGGCACGGCGAGGAAGCCCGTAGTGGAGGAGGAGACGAGGTCGGGGTAGTCGGAGGCGCCCGCGGTGATGTCGACGGTGACCCAGTCCGACTGGGGTGCGTCCGCCCACTCCTCGGTCAGCTCGATCCGCTGGCCCGGCAGCAGGACGAGCTTCAGCTCACGGGACGGCCGGTCGAGCACCCGGCGGCCGAAGAGCCCCTCGGCGGAGACCGTCACCTTCGGCTCGACGACCACGTTGCCCCGGTTGACCAGGGAGTACGTGATCTTGGCGCGGGCGTCCTTGACCCAGGGCAGCAGCGGCGCCGACCGGTTGACCTTCACGTCCTCCACGCTCAGCCCCGGGGTCACCGGTCCCGGAACCCGGAAGTACAGCCGGGCGCCGACCTGGCGCTTCACCCCGACCTGGACCTTGCCCTCCTGCTGGATGCCCTCCACCTCGGTGTTGAGGGCGACGATCCCGCCCACGTGGTCACCGGGTGTCGCGTCCGCCGGGACCTTCACGGTGAACGGGAAGTCCTTGCGGCCCTTGGGCGGCACGGTGACGGTGGTCTTGGCCTCGGGCGGCAGCGCGATCCAGGTGCCCACGTCCTTGGGCTTGGTCTCCACCGGCAGCAGCGCGAACCCGCCGCCCACCGGGGTGTTGACGGCGTCGGTGGCGAAGACCTGGAACGTCAGCTCCTTGTCGGAGGAGTTCACGATCGTCGCGCTGTCGCTGATGGTGCTGCCGGCCTCGCCCTGATGGAAGAAGTACGCCCGGTCGGTTATCGCCGCACCGGCGGGCGGGGTCGGGAAGACGCCCCAGGTGCCGTTGTCCGCGGCGGTCGCGGGGAGGGCCGGGAGCAGCAGGGCGGCGAGGCCGAGGAGCAGGCCGAGGAGGAGGGTGCGGGTGCGCATGGGCGGTTCTCCAGTCGGGCCGGTCGGGGTGGTGGAGGTGGTGGTGGAGAGGGGGAGAGCGGCGGTGGCTGCGGATGCGCGGAAGGGTGGTGGGGGGGGGGGGGGGGGGGGGGGGCGGGGGGGGGGGGGGGGGGGGGGGGGGGGGGGGGGGGGGGGGGCGCCCCCCCACCCCCCCCCCTCCCACCCCCCCCCCACCCCACCCCCCCCCCCCCCCCCCCCCCCCCCGCCTCCCCCCACGCCCGTCTGCACGTACAGCCGAAGGCCGCTGCCTACTGCGCGGCGTTCAGGATCTCGCGCGCCAGCTTCGCGGTCTCGGTCGGCGTCTTGCCGACCTTCACGCCCGCGGCCTCCAGGGCTTCCTTCTTGGCCTGTGCGGTGCCGGAAGAACCGGAGACGATCGCACCGGCGTGACCCATGGTCTTGCCCTCGGGGGCGGTGAAGCCCGCGACGTAGCCGACGACCGGCTTGGTGACGTTCTTCGCGATGAAGTCCGCCGCACGCTCCTCGGCGTCGCCGCCGATCTCGCCGATCATGACGATCAGCTCGGTCTCCGGGTCGGCCTCGAAGGCCTCCAGGGCGTCGATGTGCGTGGTGCCGATGACCGGGTCGCCACCGATGCCGACGGCGGAGGTGAAGCCGATGTCGCGCAGCTCGTACATCATCTGGTAGGTCAGCGTGCCGGACTTGGACACGAGGCCGATCTTGCCGGGCTTGGTGATGTCGCCCGGGATGATGCCGGCGTTGGACTGGCCGGGGGTGATCAGACCCGGGCAGTTCGGGCCGATGATGCGGGTCTTGTTGCCCTTGGCGGTGGCGTACGCCCAGAAGGCGGCGGAGTCGTGCACCGCGATGCCCTCGGTGATGACCACGGCGAGGGGGATCTCGGCGTCGATCGCCTCGACCACGGCGGCCTTGGCGAAGGCCGGCGGGACGAAGAGCACGGACACGTTGGCGCCCGTCGCCTTCATCGCCTCTTCGACGGTGCCGAAGACCGGGACCTCGGTGCCGTCGAAGTCGACGGTGGTGCCGGCCTTGCGCGGGTTCACGCCGCCGACGATGTTGGTGCCGTCAGCCAGCATCAGCTTGGTGTGCTTCATGCCCGTGGCACCGGTCATGCCCTGGACGATGACCTTGCTGTCCTTGTTGAGGAAGATAGCCATGTGAGTCTGTGACCTCTGCCCTTACTTCGCAGCCGCGAGCTCGGCGGCCTTGTCGGCCGCGCCGTCCATGGTGTCCACGCGCTGAACCAGCGGGTGGTTGGCGTCCGAGAGGATCTTGCGACCCAGCTCGGCGTTGTTGCCGTCGAGGCGGACGACCAGCGGCTTGGTGACCGCCTCGCCCTTGTCCTCGAGCAGCTGCAGCGCCTGGACGATGCCGTTGGCGACCTCGTCACACGCGGTGATGCCACCGAAGACGTTGACGAAGACGGACTTGACGTCCGGGTCGCCGAGGATGATCTCGAGACCGTTGGCCATGACGGCGGCGGAGGCGCCACCGCCGATGTCCAGGAAGTTGGCCGGCTTCACGCCGCCGTGGTTCTCACCGGCGTACGCGACGACGTCGAGGGTGCTCATGACGAGACCCGCGCCGTTGCCGATGATGCCGACCTCACCGTCGAGCTTGACGTAGTTGAGGTTCTTCGCCTTGGCGGCGGCCTCGAGCGGGTTCGCGGCGGCGTGGTCCACGAACTCCTCGTGGCCCGGCTGGCGGAACTCGGCGTTCTCGTCGAGCGAGACCTTGCCGTCGAGGGCCAGGATGCGGCCGTCCTTGGTCTTGACCAGCGGGTTGACCTCGACGAGGAGCGCGTCCTCGGCGACGAAGGTCTTCCACAGGGTCACCATCGCCTCGGCGACGCCCTCGGCCACGTCGGCCGGGAACTTCGCCAGGGCCACGATCTCGCGGGCCTTGACGATGTCGACACCGTCGACCGCGTTGACCGGAACCTTCGCGAGGGCCTCGGGGGTCTTCTCCGCGACCTCCTCGATGTCCATGCCGCCCTGCACCGAGGCCATGGCCAGGAAGGTGCGGTTGGTGCGGTCGAGGAGGTACGAGACGTAGTACTCGGCCTCGATCTCCGGGGACAGCTCGGCGATCATCACCTTGTGGACCGTGTGGCCCTTGATGTCCATGCCGAGGATGTCCGTCGCACGGGCGACGGCCTCGTCCGCGTTGGCGGCCAGCTTGACGCCACCGGCCTTGCCGCGGCCTCCGACCTTCACCTGCGCCTTGACGACCGACTTGCCGCCCAGCCGCTCGGTGGCCTCGCGAGCCGCCTCAGGCGTGTCGATCACTTCACCGGCCAGCACCGGTACACCGTGCTTGGCGAAGAGGTCCCTCGCCTGGTACTCGAACAGGTCCACGCGCGTCCGTCCCTTGTCTTCAAAGATTCGCAGTGATTCGCGGTTGTCTGCTATCTGCGTGGGCGTGCCGCGGAGGGCAACGTGACGGCGCTGTCACAAGGAAGGCGCACACGGTGACCGTGGACGCGGCATGTCCGTCCCGCAGGTTATCCCCGTGGGACGTAGGTCCCTAAATCGCAGATCACACCTGAGCGGTGATACCTGTCACAGATCGCCTCACGGTTGAACTGCATCTTCGTGCGATCCGCCGATGTACCGCGGCCGCGAGGACCCGCCTACGGGGCTGCGCCCGGCGGTCGCCGCCGGGTCACGGGACGGGCAGGGGCCGCTTCTCCAGCGCCGCGGCCATCACCTCCGGAAACAGGTCCGGCGTGCAGGCGAAGGCCGGGGCGCCGAGTGCGGCGAGAGCGGCGGCGTGGTCCCTGTCGTAGGCGGGAGCGCCCTCGTCGGACAGGGCGAGCAGCGCCACGAACTCCACGCCGGCCGCCTTCATGGCCGCGACCCGCTTCAGCATCTCGTCGCGTATGCCGCCCTCATAGAGATCACTGATGAGGACGACGACGGTGTCGGCGGGGCGGGTGATCTTCGACTGGCAGTAGGCGAGCGCGCGGTTGATGTCGGTGCCGCCGCCGAGCTGCGTGCCGAAGAGCACGTCGACGGGATCGTCGAGCTGATCCGTCAAGTCCACGACGGATGTGTCAAATACGACGAGCCGGGTCGCGATCGAACGCATCGAGGCCAGCACCGCCCCGAAGACGGAGGCGTAGACGACGGAGGCCGCCATCGAACCCGACTGGTCGATGCACAGCACGACCTCCTTCTTCACCGCCCGCGAGGCGCGGCCGTACCCGACCAGCCGCTCGGGAACGACGGTCCGGTACTCGGGCAGGTAGTTCTTCAGGTTCGCCCGGACCGTCCGGTCCCAGTCGATGTCCGCGTGCCGCGGCCGGCTGATCCGGGCGGACCGGTCGAGCGCGCCCGTCAGCGTGGCCCGCGTCCGGCTCGCGAGCCGCTTCTCCACCTGCTCGACCACCTTGCGCACGACGGCGCGGGCCGTCTCGCGGGTGGTCTCGGGCATGGCCTTGTTGAGGGAGAGCAGGGTGCCGACGAGGTGCACGTCCGGCTCCACCGCCTCCAGCATCTCGGGCTCCAGCAGCAGGGCGGACAGGCCGAGCCGCTGGATCGCGTCCCGCTGCATGACCTGCACCACCGAGGTGGGGAAGTACGTCCGGATGTCCCCGAGCCAGCGCGCCACCTGCGGCGCCGACCCCCCGAGCCCGGCCGACCGCTCCCCCGCCCGCTTCCTCCCTCCGCCGCCGTCGGCCCCGTACAGCGCCCCGAGTGCCGCATCCATCCCGGCGTCGGCCCCGCTCAACGCCACCCCGGTCCCCTCCCCCTCTCCCCCGCCCAACACCATCCGCCACCGCCGCAGCCGCTCGACGTCGCCCTCACTCACTCCGACCCCACCCATCCGGCACCCCTCCCCTTCCCGAACCCACACCGCCAGGCCCCGCCGGGGCCCCTCACGCCGGTGCCCCTCACACCGGCGCCCCGGCAAGCAACAGCCGGACCACGTCCACCACCGCATCCGCCCGGACGGGATCCAGCTCCGGACCGAACCCGGCCGGAGCCTCCCCGGCTCCCACCCCGGCCGGCCCAGCCCCGGGCCCCCTCCGCACCAGCTCCCCCAGACTCCGCCGCACCCCCGCCTCGTACCCCCCGAAGGTCCTCCGCAGGAGCGGCAGCACATCGACGAACGCCCGCTCCGGCACCGACACCAGCCACGCGTCGATCAGCCCCAGCAGCCGCTCGTCGTGGACCAGCAGCGTGCCCCCGCCCGAGGCCCCGCCCGCGAACCCCTCGATCCAGCCCGCCGCGTCGGCCGGCGCGCACGCCGGGGACAGCGAGAGCCCCATCAGCCGCGCGGTCTCCTCGGGCGGCAGCCGCCCGTCGTCGAGCAGCAGCCGCGCCGCCCGCCCGCGGATCAGCCCGGGGACGGTGTCCCGGCCGGCCAGGGTCCGCAGCACCGCGGCCCAGCGCTCCCGCAGCCCCTCCGCGTCGAGCAGTCCGATCGCGCCGTGCACGCCGTCCACGTGCCCCCGCAGCTGCTCCGCCGCCTCGGCGTCCAGCCCCGCCGCGCAGGCGGGCGGCAGCGCCACGCATATCCGCTCCGCGAGCCCGGCCGCCACCGTCGCCAGCGCCGCCGCGTCGGTGCCGCGTACGTCCCCGTAGCGCAGCGAACGGGCCAGCGCGGGCAGTGCCTTGGCCAGGCCCGCCACATCGGTGTCCAGTGCCGCCCGGTCGGCGAGGGCCCGCAGGACGGCGGGCAGCGCCCCGGAGAGCCCGGCCAGCAGGCACCGCTCCGCCAGGGCGGTTACCTCGCCCAGCTCGGCCGCGCCCGCCGCGTCGGCCTCGGCCCTGGCGGTGGCCGCCCCGAGGACGGTGGTCCCCCAGATGCCGGCTTCGGCCACCCGCACCGAGAGCTCCGGCTCCCAGCGCAGGCGCCAGGTCTCGCGGAAGGTGCCCGTGCTCCCCCGGGAGGCCGTCGGGACGCCCCAGTCGATGCCGAGCAGCCGCAGCCGGTGCAGCAGCAGGGACTTGGCCGCGTCGGTGTCCTTGCGCAGGTCGAGCTCCAGCTCCCGGTCCTGCGCCTCGGCCTTGAGGCGCAGCGAGCGCTGCTGCCGGGTCAGGTCGCGCTGGAGCGGTACGACGGGCGCCGCGTCGGGGACTTCGCCGAGCACGTCCCCGACGACGAGCCGGTCCTCGATCAGCGCGAGCGGTATGTCGGAGCCGTCGCACATCACCGCCCGGACCGCTTCCAGGGTTTCCGTCAGCCCCGGCTCCGGCCGGCCCCGCAGCGCGGCCAGGGTGTCGGCGAGCCGGACGGCTTCGATGACGTGGGCCGGGGAGACCTGCCGGTCCTCCTCGCGGAGCAGGCCCGCGACCTTGGTCAGCCAGCGCTCGACGGGCCGGTCCCGGGCCGCGAAGAGGTGTGCGTACCAGCCGGGCGAGGCGATGCCCGCGCCGTACCCTCCGGCCCGGGCGAGGCGCCGGTGGGTCCAGGGCACCCAGGTGGTCTCCACCTTGACCTTGGGCAGCCCGGTGAGGAGCGCCCTGTCGGCGGCCGCGGTGGTCCTGGCCCGCAGGGCCGGGACGTGCCAGGCGCCGCAGACGACCGCGTAGCCGTCGCCGAACTCCCGGCGCGCGGCCCGCATCCGCTGCCGCATGTGGGCCTCGCGCACCAGGTCCCGGTGGTGGCCGCCCGCTCCGTAGGCCTCGCGGAGGGCGCCCATGGCCTCGCCGAGCGCCTCGAACACGGCCTGCGGGTCGGCCGCCGGTCCGGACCCGCCCCGGTGCTCGACCACGTCCTCCCACCACCGCTCGGGGTCCTCGTACCCGGCGGTCTCGGCCAGGACGGCCAGCGGGTCCAGCCGTACGGACCCGGGCGCCGCTCCGCCCCCTTCCCCGCTCTCCTCCCCACTCGCCTCCCCGCTCTCAGGCAGGGCCAGCGAGTGCGCCGCCGGGAGGTCGATGAACCGGACGGGCAGGTCCCGCTCCTGCGCCCACCGGATGGCGGTCCATTCCGGGGAGAAGTCGGCCAGCGGCCAGAACGCGGCCCGGCCGGGGTCGTCGGCCGCGTGGGCGAGCAGGGCGACGGGCGGCCGCATCCCCGGGTCCGCGGCCAGCGGGAGCAGGGCGTCCCCCTCGGGCGGTCCTTCGATCAGCACCGCCGCGGGCCGGGCCGCGTCCAGGGCGGCCCGCACCGCACGGGCCGAGCCGGGCCCGTGGTGCCGTACGCCCAGCAGCAGCGGGCCGGTGACGCCCTTGCCGGTGGTCCCCGGGCTCATGCCGTCACCTCCCGGCAGGCCCGGTAGAAGTCCTTCCAGCCGTCGCGCTCGCGGACCACGGCCTCCAGGTACTCCTGCCAGACGACCTGATCTGCCGCCGGGTCACGGACGACGGCCCCGAGGATCCCCGCCGCCACGTCGGAGGGGCGCAGGACGCCGTCCCCGAAGTGCGCGGCGAGGGCGAGGCCGCCCGTGACCACCGAGATGGCCTCCGCGGTGGACAGGGTGCCGCTGGGCGACTTGACCTTCGTGCGCCCGTCGTCGGTGACCCCGCCGCGCAGCTCGCGGAAGACGGTGACCACGCGGCGGATCTCCTCCAGGCCCTCCGGGGCGGCGGGGAGGTCCAGGGCGCGGCCCATCTGGTCGACGCGGCGGGCGACGATGTCGACCTCGGCGTCGGCGGTGGCGGGCAGCGGCAGGACGACGGTGTTGAAGCGCCGGCGCAGTGCGCTGGAGAGCTCGTTGACCCCGCGGTCGCGGTCGTTGGCGGTGGCGATGAGGTTGAAGCCGCGCACGGCCTGCACCTCCTGGCCCAGTTCCGGTATCGGGAGCGTCTTCTCGGACAGGACGGTGATGAGGGTGTCCTGCACGTCGGCGGGGATGCGGGTGAGCTCCTCGACGCGGGCGGTCATGCCCTCGGCCATGGCCCGCATGACCGGGCTCGGTACGAGCGCTTCGCGGCTCGGGCCGTGGGCGAGGAGGCGGGCGTAGTTCCAGCCGTAGCGGATGGCCTCCTCCGGGGTGCCCGCGGTGCCCTGGACGAGGAGGGTGGAGTCTCCGCTGACGGCGGCGGCGAGGTGTTCGGACACCCAGGTCTTGGCGGTGCCGGGCACTCCGAGGAGCAGCAGCGCGCGGTCGGTGGCGAGGGTGGTGACGGCCACTTCGACGATCCGGCGCGGGCCGACGTACTTGGGCGTGATGACGGTGCCGTCTTCGAGCGTGCCGCCCTGCAGGTACGTGGCCACGGCCCACGGGGAGAGTTTCCAGCGGGCCGGGCGGGGCCGGTCGTCGACGGCGGCGAGGGCTTTCAGTTCGTGCGCGAAGGCGTCTTCGGCGTGCGGTCGCAGCGCCTCTGCGGTGGTCTCGTTCCCGGTCGTGGCCATGGTCCCCCTCCAATGCTCCGCAGCCGCTTCCGACTGCTGCAACCACGATGCACCCGACCACTGACAACGCCCGCCAGGAGATGCGTTGTTGCAGGTCAGAGCGATTGTCAGTGGGGGTCTCTACGGTGGAACACATGACTGAGCAGGGGGTCCGCTGGACAGCGGAACAGGTACTGGCTCTGGCTCCTGACGACGCCTCACACAAGGCGGGGGCCAAGCTCGGCGCGGCGGGGCCGTGGTCACAGACCGGAGGTTCCGCTTCCGGTGCGGTGTGGGGGTTGTGCAAGGGCAGCGGCAGCAAGCCGTACCGGACGGTCGTCGACCTCTCCGGGCCGGCGTACAAGTGCTCCTGCCCGAGCCGGAAGTTCCCGTGCAAGCACGCGCTGGGCCTGCTGCTGCTCTGGGCCGCGGAGGGACTCGGCACCCCGGCCGAGGCTCCGGACTGGGCGGACGAGTGGCTCGTGGAGCGGGCGGCGAAGGCCGCGCGCCCCGCGGCCGACGGCTCCGGCCGGGCCGGACCGGCGGACGAGGAAGGAGCGCGCAAGCGGGCCGAGCGGCGGGCGGCCCGGATCGGCGCGGGCGTCACCGAGTTGGAGCGCAGGCTCGCCGACCTGGTGCACGGCGGCCTCGCAGGTCAGGAGCGGGCGGGATATGCGGCCTGGGAGGAGACCGCCGCCCGCATGGTCGACGCCCAGGCGCCCGGACTGGCCGCCCGGGTGCGGGAGTTGGGGACGATACCCAGTTGCGGCGCCGGCTGGCCCGCCCGGATGCTGGAGGAGGCGGCGCTGCTGCACCTGCTGGACCGGGCCTGGCTGGGGGTTTCGGGACTGCCGGAGCCGCTGGCCGCGACGGTCCGCAGCCGTCTGGGACTGCAGACCCGGACGGAGGCCGAGACCGTACGGGACCACTGGCTCGTGCTCGCCCAGTACGACACGGCGTCTCCGGACGGCCGTCTCACCACCCGCCGGATATGGCTGCGCGGGCTGGCGAGCGGGCGGCCGGCCCTGGTCCTGGACTTCGGCCCGCCCGGGCGACCGCCGGGGCTGGCACTGCCCGTCGGCTTGGTGCTGGAGGCGGAAGCCCGCTTCCGACCCGGCTCCGCAGGACTGCGGGCGGACCTCGGGGAGAGGTTCGCCCCGGCCGAACCGTGCCGGTCCATGCCGGTCGGCATGAGCACGGGCGCGGCACTGGAGGCGTACGGCGCGGCACTGCGCGAGGACCCCTGGCTGGAGTCCTGGCCGGTGGTGCTCGGCCCGGTGGTGCCGATACCGGGAGGCCGACAAGGGCAACGAGGAAGACAAGGGGGACCGGAGGGACCACGGGAAGGAGCGCACGGGGATGGACAGCAGGGCACTCACCAGACCTCGGCGGCATGGCAGTTGGCGGACGCGGAGGGGACGTCCGCCCTGCCCGTGCCCCTGAGCGGGACCGGGGCCGGGAGCCGGCCCGGGACCGGGTTGTGGCAGCTGGCCGCGCTCTCGGGGGGCGGCCCGTTGACGGTGTTCGGCGAATGCGGACACCGCGGATTCACCCCGCTGACGGCCTGGCAGCCGGGCTCCTCGGAGCCGGTGGTGCTGGGCTGAGCGGGCGGACAGGGGAAGGCGGCGGCGCGGGGGCGCCGACGTATTCGAGACGAGTGAGCCGGGGGGCTTTCGTGGACGACAACCACGCCAGTTGAGGCCGTAGGTACGGCCGTGTGTGCCACAGGGAGATCGAGCTGCTCCGGTCCCGCGGAGGGGGCGGGACCGGAGCAGGCACCTGCACACGGCACGGCACGCGAAGGAAGAGGGAGGGGATCCGGTGAACACGACGACGAACACGACGACGGACGGGTCGATGGACCAGGCCTACGGGGACGCGGCCTGGGACGAGCTGGTGGCCGCCGCACTGCTGGGAACCGAGCGGCGCCGGGGCAGTCCCGGGGCGCTGCTCGGGGCCGCGGCCGTGCAGACGGTACGGCGCCGGGCCGGGCTGATACCCGCCGAGGCGGGCCCCCGGCCCGAGCCCGCTCCGCGCGACCCGCGTCCCGAGCCTCCGGAGCCGGCCCGGCGGCGGCTCGCGCAGCTGCTGGCGGGCCGCGCGGGTGCGGGCAGCGGCAGCGGGCGGCGGGGGGCCGCCCCGGACCTGACGGAGCTGCTGCCGCAGTGGCTGGCCGCCGCCGGACAGCACGGGTACCGGGCTCCGGCTCCGCTCGTGCCCGCGCTGCTGGACGTCGCCCGGGCCCGCAGCGACCTCAGGCCGCAGGCGCTGGCCCTGGCGGGGGCGCGCGGGCTGTGGCTGGCCCGGCTCAATCCGGACTGGCGGTTCGCGCTGCGCGGGGGATCCGGGGGCGCCGGCGAACTGCCCGACCCGGAGGACTCGGCGGGAGTGGAGCGGCTGTGGCAGGAGGGGCTGTTTGCGGAGCGGGTCGCGCTGCTCGGCCTCGTACGGGCCCACGAGGCGGCCGCCGGTCAGCGGCTGCTGGAGACCACGTGGAGCACCGAGCGGGCCGAGGACCGGCTGATGTTCCTCGACTCCCTGCGGGTGGGGCTGTCGGCGGACGACGAGCCCTTCCTGGAGGCGGCTCTGGGCGACCGCAGCCGCAATGTCCGGGCGACCGCGGCCGAACTGCTGTCCGCGCTGCCGACCTCGGCGCTGGCCGGGCGGATGGCGGAGCGGGCGCTGGCCTGCGTCGGCCCGGAGGGGGTGACGCCGCCGTCCGCATGCGATGCGGGGATGCTGCGCGACGGCGTGGTGAAACGGCCGCCGGCCGGTCGCGGGGAGCGGGCCTGGTGGCTGGGCCAGTTGGTGGAGTCCGCGCCGCTGTCGTGCTGGCGCGAGCGGTTCGGGGGGCTCGGCCCGGCGGAGATCGTGGCGCTGCCGGTGGCCGAGGGCTGGGCGGAAGAACTGCACGCGGCCTGGTGCCGGGCCGCGGTGCGGCAGGGCGACCCCGCGTGGTCGCAGGCCCTGCTCGGCTCGGCCTCCGCACCGCCCGCTGCGGGCCCGGCGACGGCCTCGCTGGCGGAGCGGGCGAAGCTCCTGTCGACCCTCGGGGACGAGGAACGGGCGGCGTGGGTCGCGGAGTTCATACGTGCGCACGGGCTGTCGGAAGCGTTTCAGCTGCTCGGGGTGTGCGTGGTGCCGTGGGCGGGGGCACTGGGGAGAGCGGTGATCGAGGCGCTGGACTCCGCACGGGAGACGGGCGGCTACCCGTGGAGCTTCAGCGGGGTGATGGGGCTGGCGGAGCGGTGCCTTGATCCTGCGGAGGCGGGGCGGCTCGATGCGCTGGCGGCGGAGCCGGTGGAGGAGGGGGGTGCGGCGGCCTACTGGTCGGAGGCCTTCCAGCGACTGGTCGCCACCCTGCGGCTGCGGGCCGCGCTGCACGCGGAACTGGCCCCGCCGCCCTGACCCCTTCCGGTTCCCAACGCGCGCAGACCGGCCCTGCGGGGCGAGTCCCCTACCCGCCCTTCCACCGTTCCCCGGGCCGGCCCGGCCCCGCGCCTCAAACGCCGGCGGGGCTGGAGTTAGCCGGGACCGGGAAAAGGCCCCACCCCAGCTGGAATGGCTGCGGTCGGCCGGGGCGGGGACGGGGGCGGGGTGGGGTGTTGTCCGGGACGTAGAGCGTGATTTGTGGCGCGAGGTAGAGCCTGGCTGTCGAATGTCGGGGTCAGGGCGCCTAAATCATGCAGTCCCGGACGACACCCCACCCCGCCCCCGGCACCGACCCCCACCCGCAGCTACGCAGGCTGCCGCACGTGCGCCCGGACCCAGTCGACGATGGCCGTCGTGGTCGCGCCCGGAGTGAAGATCTCGGCCACGCCCTTCTCCTTCAGCGGAGCGATGTCGTCCTCCGGGATGATGCCGCCGCCGAACACCTTGATGTCCTCCGCGTCGCGCTCCGCAAGGAGTTCCAGCACGCGCGCGAACAGCGTGTTGTGCGCGCCCGAAAGGATCGACAGGCCGATCGCGTCGGCGTCCTCCTGGATCGCCGTGTCGACGATCTGTTCGGGGGTCTGGTGGAGGCCGGTGTAGATGACCTCCATGCCCGCGTCCCGCAGGGCCCTCGCGATCACCTTGGCGCCTCGGTCGTGGCCGTCGAGGCCCGGCTTGGCCACCACCACACGGATCGGACCGGTCACACCCATCGCACTGCCTCCCGAGTGAACGAACGTTAAGTACAGCATTGCGCACACCCCCGTTTCGCGGTCAACCACGAGGGGGAAATCACACGTGGGATGGCGTACCACCGCTCCGCGCCGACAGCCGCACGGCACGGGGCGGTCGGACGCCCCGGTCCCTAGTCGCCAGGACCTACGGGGGGGGGCCGTCGATGGGGCTGACCATGTCCGGCGCCGCGCTGCGAGCCGGCGTACTCGAAGCGATCGTGCTCGGCGGGCACATCCTGCTGTATCCCACCGGAGTCCTGCCGGAGCGACCCGCCGCCGTCACCCCCACCGCCGCCACCCACGAGCGGCCGCCGGTACTGCTGCTCCACGGGTTCACCGACAACCGCTCCGTCTTCGTCCTGCTGCGCCGCTCCCTCGGGGCCGGCGGCCGGCGGCACGTGGAGGCGTACAACTACTCCCCCTTCACCCGCGACCTGCGCGTCACCGCCCGGCACCTGGCCCGCCGCGTCGAGGAGCTGTGCGCACACACGGGGCAGGACCGGGTGGACCTGGTCGGGCACAGTCTCGGCGGGCTGGTCGGGCGGTACTACGTCCAGCGCCTCGGCGGCGACGCACGCGTCCGCACGCTCGTCACGCTCGGCACCCCGCATTCCGGCACGCGCGTGGCGCCCTTCATGGACGCGCACCCCCTGGTCCGGCAGATGCGCCCGGATTCCGAGGTGCTCGCCGAACTGCGCGCGCCCGCGCCCGGCTGCCGGACCCGGTGCGTGGCGTTCTGGAGCGAACTCGACGAGCTGATGGACCCGACCGAGACGGCCCGTATCGAGCACCCGGACCTGCTCGCGGAGAACGTGCAGGTCATCGGCATCGGGCATCTCGCCCTGCCCGCGCACCCCACCGTCATCGGGGCGGTCCGGCGCGCGCTCGACGGCCCCAGGCCGATCGCCGTCCCGCACCCCGGGGCCGCTTCCGTCGCCTGAGCGGGCCCGGCCGGACCCACCCCGATCGCGGATCGAAACACGGCCTCCAGTCGAACGGTTTTCGAACTCAAGGCCAAGGGTGGGTCTGCAGCCGACCGAAAGGCGGCCGAATGCCCGGTTCCACCGAGCACAAAACCCTCCGAAGATTGTCGTTGCGTGTAACCGCCGGGTACAGTCACGCCACTGCTCTCCTCCGGGGAACCCCACGTTCCCCGGCCACCCAGGCCCCCCGCTGCCGAGGCGAAAGAGAAGTTGGTGAACGACCGCCCCCCGTCGGGCCAGTACCCCGATTTTGGGTACGACGGCCTTTCCACCACCACTTTCGCTGGCGATTCAGCGTTTGCGTCCTATGAAACGCAGGGTCAGGGCTACAACTACGGCACTGCCTACGGTTCCTACGACACCGGCTCGTACGACACCACGGCGTGGACCGCCCCCCAGAACGGCTACGCGCAGCCGTCCGCCGACGGGTACGCCGGCTACGACGGCTACCTGTCGACCGTCCCCTCCCAGGGCGGCGTCTCCCTGGACTACCAGTCCACCGCCTTCGGTTACGAGACCTCCGCCGAGCAGACCGGCCACTGGTCGGTCCCCGGCTACGGGACCGAGACCGGCGCCTACGACGCCACCGCCTGGAACACAGCCTCCGAGCAGACCTACGGGTACACGGGCTACGAGCAGCCACAGACGCAGCCGCAGCAGGCCCCCGAGTCCGCGCAGGAACAGGCCCCCGAGCAGCAGTACGCCTACGACTACGGCTACGAGCCCTACGCCACGACCTCTCCCGAGGGCGAGACGGCGTACACCGAGACCGCCGTCTTCGAGTACCTCCCCACCGCTGCGCATGCCGATGGCGCCGACGCGGACTTCGACGCGGACGCGGACTTCGAGGCGAACGCGGACGCCCGGGTGCACGATCTCCCCACCCAGACCATGCCGGTCACCCCGGCCGGCACCACCGAGCCGCGCCCGTCCCGCCGCGCCGGTTCCAAGCCCGGCTCGAAGCCCGTCGCCAAGGCGAGCACCGCCAAGGCCGGTGCCAACAACCGCCGTCGTACCCCGACCAAGCGTTCCGCGCTGCTGACCGTGGCCGTTCCCTCGGCCTGCGTGATGGGCGTCGCAGGTGTCGCGGCCGCATCCGTGGGCGGGCTCATCGGTACGGACAAGCCGTCCGGGGAGACCACCACCCTGGCCGCACCCGACCCGGCCTCCATCAAGCCGGTCGCCGCGAACAGCAAGCTCGACACGCAGCTCACCGCCCTCAGCGCCGACGCCGGCGACTTCGCGGACCGCGCGAGCCGCACCCAGGAGCGCATCGACCTGCGCCTGCGCCAGGACGAGGAAAAGAAGAAGAAGGCGGAGGAGGAGGCGGCCAAGGAAGCGGCCCGCCCCAAGTTCGCGCTCCCCGTCGCACGGCACGGCCTCAGCGCCGGCTTCGGCCAGGCGGGCGTCAACTGGATGTCCGTGCACACCGGCATCGACTTCCCGGTGGGCCTGGGGAGTTCGGTCATGGCCGCCACCGACGGCACCGTGCGCAGCCAGTTCAACAGCGCCTACGGCAACATGGTGATACTCACCGCGCCCGACGGTACCGAGACCTGGTACTGCCACCTCAGCAGCGCCAAGATCCGGTCCGGCAAGGTCAAGGCCGGCGACGTGATCGCGTACTCCGGCGACACCGGGAACTCCACCGGCCCGCACCTCCACTTCGAGGTGAGGCCGAACGGCGGCTCCCCGGTCGACCCGCAGGCATGGCTGCGCTCCAAGGGCCTGAACCCGAACTAGGCCCTCGCCCGCACAGCACGAACGCAAGCACGAACGCAAGCACGCACGAACGTGGAAGGGCCCGCCCCCAGAGGGGCGGGCCCTTCCACGTAGTCCGCGGGCCGTCCCGCGACCAGCGACCGCGTCCCCCGACCCGCCCGCTAGAGCTTCTGCACCGGCGCGTACCGCAGCAGGAGCCGCTTCGGCTTCTCGTCCCCGAAGTCGATGGTGGCCTGCGCGTCCGCGCCCGCCCCCTTGACCTCCATGACCGTGCCCAGCCCGAACTGGTCGTGCGTGACCCTGTCCCCGACCACCAGCGCGATGACCGGCTTGTCGGCGGCCCGCCGCGTCGCGAACCCCGACGGGCCCGACTTCGTACGCGACGAGGACAGGAAGGACTCCGGCGAGGTCCCGAAGGAGGCCTTGCCGCCGCCCGAGCCCGAGGACCCGTACCCCGAGCCGGAGCTGCGCATCGGGCCCGCCGGCTTCTGCGCCGCGCCCGTCCGCTTCCACTGCAGGTACTCGGCGGGGATCTCCTCCAGGAACCGCGACGGCGGGTTGTAGGAGGGGGTGCCCCAGGCGCTGCGCATGCTGGAGCGCGTCAGGTACAGCCGCTCGCGGGCCCGCGTGATGCCGACGTAGGCGAGGCGGCGCTCCTCCTCCAGTTCCTTGGTCTGGCCCAGCGCGCGCATGTGCGGGAAGACCCCGTCCTCCATGCCGGTCAGGAAGACCACCGGGAACTCGAGGCCCTTGGCGGTGTGCAGGGTCATGAGGGTGATGACGCCGTTGCCGTCGGTGTCCTCGTCCGGGATCTGGTCGGAGTCGGCGACCAGCGCGACCTGCTCCAGGAACTCGGAGAGGGTGCCGGGGCCGACCGGCGGGGCGCCGTTCTCGGCGGCCTCGGCCGCCGCCGCTTCCCTCGCCTGCTCGAATTCGAGTGCCACGGCGGCGAGTTCCTGAAGGTTCTCGATGCGCGTCTCGTCCTGCGGGTCGGTCGAGGCCTGGAGTTCGGCGAGGTAGCCCGTACGCTCCAGGACCGCTTCCAGGACCACCGCCGGGCCGGCGCCCGAGTCGACGATGGTGCGGAGCTCCTCCATCAGCACGTTGAAGCGCTTGACGGCATTGGTCGACCGGGCGGCCATCCCGAAGGCCTCGTCGACCCGGCGCAGCGCCTGCGGGAAGGTGATCTTCTCGCGCATCGCGAGCGCGTCGATCATCGCCTCGGCGCGCTCGCCGATGCCGCGCTTGGGGACGTTCAGGATCCGGCGGAGCGGGACGTTGTCCTCGGGATTCGACAGGACGCGCAGGTACGCGAGGACGTCGCGGACCTCCTTGCGCTCGTAGAACCGGACGCCGCCGACGACCTTGTAGGGCAGTCCGACGCGGATGAAGATCTCCTCGAACACACGGGACTGCGCGTTGGTCCGGTAGAAGATCGCGACGTCGCCGGCCTTCGCGTCGCCCGCGTCCGTCAGCCGGTCGATCTCGTCGGCGATGAACTGCGCCTCGTCGTGCTCGGTGTCCGCGACGTAGCCGGTGATGACGGCGCCGCTGCCGGCCTCGGTCCACAGGTTCTTCGCGCGGCGGTTCTCGTTGCGCTCGATGACCGCGTTGGCGGCGGACAGGATCGTCTGGGTGGAGCGGTAGTTCTGCTCCAGCAGGATCGTGGTCGCGTCCGCGTAGTCCTCCTCGAACTGGAGGATGTTGCGGATGGTCGCGCCGCGGAAGGCATAGATCGACTGGTCGGCGTCACCCACCACGCACAGCTCGGCGGGCGACAGGTCCGGGTAGCCGGTGCCGACCAGCTCGCGCACGAGCGTGTACTGGGCGTGGTTGGTGTCCTGGTACTCGTCGACCAGCACGTGCCGGAAACGGCGCCGGTAGTGCTCCGCGACCTCCGGGAAGGCCTGGAGCAGGTGGACCGTGGTCATGATGATGTCGTCGAAGTCGAGGGCGTTGGCCTCGCGCAGCCGCCCCTGGTACATCGCGTACGCCTGGGCGAGGGTCTTCTCGAAACCGTCGGCGGCCTGACCGGCGAAGGCGTCCTCGTCGATGAGCTCGTTCTTCAGGTTCGAGATCTTGGCGCTGAAGGCCTTCGGCGGGAACTTCTTCGGGTCCAGGTCCAGGTCGCGGCAGACGAGCGCCATCAGGCGCTTCGAGTCGGCCGCGTCGTAGATCGAGAAGGAGGAGGTGAAACCGAGCCGCTTGGACTCGCGGCGCAGGATGCGCACGCACGCGCTGTGGAAGGTGGAGACCCACATCGCGTTCGCACGGGGGCCGACCAGGCCCTCGACGCGCTCCTTCATCTCGCCGGCGGCCTTGTTGGTGAAGGTGATCGCCAGGATCTGGCCGGGGTGGACCCCGCGCGCTCCCAGCAGGTGGCCGATGCGGTGCGTCAGCACGCGCGTCTTGCCCGATCCGGCGCCGGCCACGATGAGCAGCGGGGAGCCCGCGTGCACCACGGCGGCGCGCTGCTCCGCATTCAGCCCCTCCAGGAGGGCCGCCGGGTCGATGACGGGCCGGGGGGCGCCGTCCCGGTAGTACGCGTCCCCGCTCATGGGCACGTCGAACCGGCCCCCGAAGAGGTCGTCCGCGCCCGCCTCGGGGGCGGCGTGGTCCTCGGGCGGCGGGGGGACCTCTTCGGAGGGGGAGAGGTCGGCCAGGAAGCTGTCGTCAAAGAGGCTGCTCATCGCCTTCCGAGTTTAGGGGGCGGGACCGACAGCCGGTCCCGCCCCCGGAAAATCGCCGTCCCCCGCCCGGAAAACACCGGACCGCGCGGCGGCATATGCCCTACGGAGGCGTCCCGCCCCCTTCCGGCGGGGCGCCTCCGGCGCTAGCGTGCTCCGCCAACCGGAAGGAGGTGCCGGCCCGTGTACGCGTACGGAATCCCCTCGTCCCACCCCTCCCCCCACCACCGCAAGCCGCGCACCCGAAGACATCCGAACGCCCCCACCGCGGTCGTCACGACCGCGGCCCTGTCCTCCTTAGGCCTGCTCCTCCCCCACCAGGCCGCGGCGGCGCCGACGCCCCGCCCCTCGGTGGAGGAGGTACGGACCCGCGTGGACGAGCTGCACCGGCAGGCGGGCACGGCCACCCAGGCCTACGACGCCGCGGCCGCGCGGACCGAGGAGCAGCGGGCCCTGCTGTCCGCGCTCATGGACCAGGTGGCCGGCACCACACAGAAGCTGAACGAGGCCCGGCGGCTGCTCGGCAGCTACGCCGCCGACCGGTACCGCGGCGCCGGCGGCCTCGGCGGGACCGCGACCCTGCTGCTCAGCGACGATCCGCAGGCCTTCTTCGCGCAGACGCACCTGCTGAACCGGCTCGGCGGCCGCGAGGACGCACTGCTCACCCAGTACACCCGGGCCAGGGCGGAGACGGCCGCCAAGCGCCGGGACGCGGCCGTGGTGGTCGCGGAACTGGAGCGGGCGCAGGAGGAGCTGCGCGGGCGCAAACAGGACGTGCAGGCCCGGCTCGCGGAGGCGAACGCCCTGCTCGCGCAGCTCACCGCGCCGGAGCGGGCGCGGGCCCTGGCCCCCCGGGCCCCGGCCGCTCAGGGACCGCTGCCCGCGGACGGCCCCGTGTCGGCGGCCGGCGCCAGGGCGGTGGCCTTCGCCCGGGCCCAGCTGGGAAAACCGTACGTCTGGGGCGCGACC
This sequence comes from Streptomyces sp. NPDC104226, assembly GCF_055584085.1. Classification (NCBI taxonomy): domain Bacteria; kingdom Bacillati; phylum Actinomycetota; class Actinomycetes; order Kitasatosporales; family Streptomycetaceae; genus Streptomyces; species Streptomyces sp. NPDC104226. The sequence continues at coordinate 288,995 of NZ_JBVJMS010000006.1, read as the reverse complement.
GGCCCGCGCTCGTACGACTGCTCCGGGCTGACCCAGGCCGCCTGGCGGGCGGCGGGGGTCACGCTGCCGCGCACCACCTGGGACCAGGTGAAGGCGGCCCCGCGGATCGCGACGAGCGCACTGCGCCCGGGGGACCTGGTCTTCTTCTACTCGGACATCAGCCACGTCGGGATCTACATCGGCGGCGGCCGCATGATCCACGCCCCGCGCCCGGGGACGTACGTCCGCGAGGACTCGGTCTACTACCAGCCGATCTACGGGAGCGTCCGGCCGGGGTGAACGCGGCGGCGCTCGGCCGCACCGCCGTGTTCACCGTGTACGGCATCGAGGTCGTCGGCGAGAACGACTTCCCGGCGGCGCGGATCTACGGCCCCAAGGGCGCTCCGGAGCTCCGCGTGATCACCTGCGGCGGCGGCTTCTCGAAGAAGGACGGGTACGACGGCAACGTCGTCGTCTTCGCCCGCCTGACGGAAGTCCGCGGATGACCACCACCTAGGCTCGTCGCCATGAACGTACTCATCAGCGTCTTCCTCGGCCTGCACATCATCGGGATCGCCTCGCTCCTCGGCGGGTTCCTGACCCAGATGAAGGCGATGGGCGCGGGCACGGCCCGGTTCGTGCCCGCGATGCTGCACGGTGCGTTGACCATGCTCGTCACCGGCGTCCTGCTCGTCGGTTTCCGCGAGATGGACGGGGGCACCGTCAACAACATCAAGATCGGCATCAAGCTCGCGATCCTCTTCGTGATCCTGGCGATCGTGTACGTCAAGCGCGACGAGGAGCGGGTGGAGAAGGCCTTGTTCGGGGCGGTCGGCGGACTGACGATGGTCAATATCTTCATCGCCGTTCTCTGGCACTGACACCGGGCGGCCCTCGATCACCCCGTCGACGGCCAGGTCCGGTCACGTCCGGCCACTTTCGACCATCTCGTCATCTGCCCGTTACCTTCGGGTCTAGCGTCCTCCCCCAAGCACCGACGGAGGAAGGACGTGAGGCCCTCGTGGCCAGTCATCGAAAGCCCAGGCAGCGCCCGCTCACCGGCGGCACGGCACGGAGCACCGTACGCACCACCGCCGCCACCCTCGCCCTCGCGGGCGCTGCCACCGCCACTGCCTTCGAAGGCACCTCCCACGCCGATCCGCAGCAGACGCCCTCGCAGATCAAGGCGGAGATGGACCGGCTCTACGAGGAGGCCGAGGCGGCGACGGACCAGTACAACGGGGCGAAGGAGAAGGCCGACGAGGCGCAGCGCGCGCTCGACGGGCTGCGGGACGAGACCGCCCGCAAGACGGACCAGCTCAACACGGCCCGCAGCGCGCTCGGTTCGCTGGCCGCGACACAGTACCGCAGCGGCACGCTGGGCGCCGCCGTCCAGCTCGCGATGTCCGCCGATCCGCAGGAGTACCTGGACCGGGCCGCCCTCATCACCCGTGCCGGGAACCGCAACGCGGCGGAGGTCTCGGCCGTACGGCGGGGGCTCGACGAGGTCGGGAAGCTCAAGGACCAGGCCGCCGGACGCCTCGCCGACCTGCGGGCCCGGCAGGGCGAACTCGCCGGCCACAAGGTCGCGATCGAGGAGAAGCTGACCGCCGCGCAGCGGCTGCTGGCCAAGCTGACGGCCGAGGAGCGGGCGGCCTACGAGGCCCGCTCGGCCGGCCCCGCACCGGCAGCCCCCGCCACCCAGGCCCCGGCGCCCTCCGACGGCTCGCGCGCGGCCCGCGCGGTGGCGTTCGCGTACGGGGCGATCGGCAAGCCGTACGTGTGGGGCGCGACGGGCCCGGGCTCGTACGACTGCTCCGGTCTGACCCAGGCGGCCTGGCGGGCGGCCGGGGTGTCGCTGCCGCGCACCACCTACACGCAGATCAACGCGGGCCGGCGGGTCTCGCGCGATGCGCTGGCCCCCGGTGACCTGGTGTTCTTCTACTCCGGCGTCACGCACGTCGGCATGTACATCGGCAACGGCCAGATGATCCACGCCCCGCGCCCCGGCTCCACGGTCCGCGTCGCGCCGATCGACTCGATGCCCTGGGCCGGAGCCTCGCGGCCCGCCTAGATCCCTCAGATCAGCCGGCGGGCCGTCGCCCAGCGGGTCAGCTCGTGGCGGTTGGAGAGCTGGAGCTTGCGCAGCACCGCCGAGACGTGGGATTCCACCGTCTTGACCGAGATGAACAGCTGCTTGGCGATCTCCTTGTACGCGTACCCGCGCGCGATCAGCCGCAGCACCTCGCGCTCGCGCTGGGTGAGGCGGTCCAGGTCCTCGTCGACCGGCGGGGCGTCCGTCGAGGCGAAGGCGTCGAGCACGAAGCCGGCGAGGCGCGGCGAGAACACCGCGTCCCCGTCCTGGACGCGGAAGACCGAGTCCACCAGGTCGGTGCCGGTGATCGTCTTGGTGACGTAGCCGCGGGCGCCGCCCCGGATGACCCCGATGACGTCCTCGGCCGCGTCCGACACGGACAGGGCGAGGAACCGGACCGGGTCCTCGACGGCGCCCATCAGGGGGGCGCAGCGGCGCAGCACCTCGACGCCGCCGCCGCCGGGCAGGTGCACGTCGAGGAGCACCACCTCGGGGCGGGTGGCGGTGATGACGGTGACGGCCTGGTCCACGTCGGCGGCCTCGCCGACGACCTCGACCCCGGTCCGCTCGGTCTCGCCGATCTCGGCCTGCACCCCGGTGCGGAACATCCGGTGGTCGTCGACGAGCACCACCCGGACCCTCCTGGTCACGCCGCCGGTGCTCGCGCTGTCCTCGGTCATGCTGCCTTCGCCGCCCTCTCCATCTCCAGCTCGACTTCCGTGCCGCCGTCCGGGACGGACCGCAGTCGCGCGGTCCCGCCGTTCCGCTGCATCCGGCCGATGATCGATTCTCGTACGCCCATGCGGTCGTCCGGTACCGCGTCCATGTCGAAGCCGGGTCCGCGGTCCCGTACGGACACGAACACCGTCTGGCCCTCCACCTCGGCGTACACCTGGACGGGGCCGCCGTCGCCACCGTACTTGGCGGCATTGACCATCGCTTCGCGCGCGGCCTGCATCTGCGCGGCCAGCTTCTCGTCGAGGGGGCAGTCGCCGACGACGACCACCTCGATCTGCACCCCGTGGTGGTCCTCCACCTCGGCGGCGGTCTTCTTCACGGCCTCGGCCAGCGTCGTCGGCTCCTCGCCCTCGTCCTTGCCGGTGCCCTCGGGCTTGTACAGCCAGTTGCGCAGCTCCCGCTCCTGGGCCCGGGCGAGGCGGCGCACCTCCCCGACGTCCTCGGCGTTGCGCTGGATCAGGGTGAGGGTGTGCAGCACCGAGTCGTGGACGTGGGCGGCCACCTCGGCGCGCTCCTGGGCGCGGATGCGCATCAGGCGCTCCTCGGAGAGGTCCTGGGTCATGCGGATCAGCCAGGGTCCCGCGAGGAGGGCGACGCCGACGAGGACGGCGAGGGTGGCGGTCAGTACGTTGCCGAGCTGGGCGGCGGAGCCGCGGACCACGATGAAGACGGTCAGGCCCACGCCGACCAGGGCGACGCCGGCGAGCGCGCGGGCGGCCTGCAGCAGCCGGGCGTGCCGGCCGGCGGCGGCGTTCCAGTGGGCGCGCCGGGCGTTGTCGGCCTGGCGCCAGACGAGGACCACGCCGGCCCCGACGAGCAGGGTCGGCCACACGTACCGTCCGGAGCTGCCGCCGACTTGGACCTGGGAGATGAAGATGCCCGCGCCGACGCACAGCGCGATCAGCGCGATGATCTGGCCCCGCTCGGGCTTGCGCAGCCGCCGGGTGCCGTCGGGGAGGGTGTCGAAGTAGGAGCGGTGGCCGCTGCGGCCGCCGACGCCGAGCGGTACGAAGACCCAGAACGCGGCGTAGAGCAGCACGCCGAGGCCGTCGCCCCACATGAACAGGCCGAGGAAGGCGAGCCGGACCCAGACGACGGGCAGGCCCAGGTGCCCGGCGAGGCCGCGCGCGACTCCGCCGAGCATCCGGCCGTCGGCGCTGCGGTAGAGCTTGCGCTGCGGCGTCTCGTCGGAGTCCGGTGCGTACGGCGTGCGGGGGGCGGCTGCTACGGGCATGTCACCGATGGTCACACGCGCGCGGCGGCCGCGGCATCAGGGCAGCCCCCCAGTTCTCTCGGGGGGATATCAGGGTTGCGCCAGGGTAGATCCGGATGCCTGCGGCGACGGCGGACCGTCACCATGTACGCATGACCGAAGTACACGATTCCCCGCCGCCGGACGCAGGAGCCGGCAGGAGCGCGGCCGACGCGGGCCCCGGCTCCGCTTCGCCGCTCGCCGAGCGCCCTCCCCTGCGCCGCGGCAAGCGCGACAAGGTGCTCGCGGGCGTGGGCGGCGGTCTGGGCCGGTACTTCGATCTCGACCCGGTGATATTCCGTATCGTCCTCGGCGTCCTCGCCGTCACCGGCGGCGTCGGTCTGATCTTCTACGGCTTCGCGTGGCTGCTCCTGCCCCAGGAGGGCGAGGAGGACAGCGAGGCGAAGAAGCTGCTGACCGGCCGGATCGAGGGCTCGACGCTGGCTGCGGTGTTCGCCGCGCTGGTGGGCTGCGCCCTGTTCCTGTCGATGCTGGACAACGGTGGGCTGGCGGTCTTCTCCGTCCTCGCCGTGCTGGCGCTGGGCGGAGCGGCGTACTGGTCGCAGCGGCGGCGGAGCGGGTCCGGCGGGCGGCTCCATCCGGGAGACGTGGAGCAGCCCCCCGCGGGCGCGGAGTTCGTGTACCCGGCGGCGACCCGCACCGGGCACCGCACCGCGCACAGTCCGGCGCCGCCGGAGACCCAGGCGCCGCCGGTGCCCGGCGGCCCGTCGTGGTGGCGGGATCCGCTGGTCAAGGACGGCACCACGGGGCCGGTCGGCTCGACGGGGTACCTGTGGGGTCCCGAGGACCCCGCCGATGCCGTCCGCGGAGACGGCCCGCCGGCGCCTGCGCCGTCCGGGAAGAGCCTCCCCTGGGAGTCCCGCGGCGGAATCGGCGGCCGGGTGTTCGTCCTGGCCGCGCTGGCCGGGAGCATCGCCACCGCCGCGGTGTGGGAGGGGAGCAACCTGAGCCACGCCCTGCAGGTCGGCTTCGCCGCCGCCCTCGCCGTCTTCGGCCTGGGGCTCGCGGTGAGCTCGGTCAGGGGCCGCACCGGCTTCGGCACCATCCTGCTCTCGGTGACCACGGCCGCCCTGCTCGCCGCGTCGGTCGCCCTGCCCAAGGACATCGGTACCGACTGGCAGGTCGTGGACTGGCATCCGACCGCGGTGGCCGAGGTGGCGCCGGTGTACGAGGCGGGTACCGGGCTCGCCACCTTGGACCTCAGCCACGTGGACGTGCCCAAGGGCACCACCGTGCCGGTGCGCGCTTCCCTCGAGGCGGGCCGGCTGCGGGTGATCCTCCCGCGGGAGGTCACCGCGAAGACGGTGGCGACGGTCCGGCTGGGCGACATCCAGATGCCGGGCGACACCGGCGAGGACGTGCGCATACGGAACCACGAGGAGACCCGGAGGGCGACGCTGCCCCCCGAATCGGGCACCCAGGCCGGCGGCACGATCGAGTTGCACCTGAGCGCGGGTGTGGGACAGGTGGAGGTGGCCCGTGCGGCGTCATGAGTTCCAGCCGGGACGGCTGATCGCGGGTCTGGTCCTGATGGCGGCCGGGGTGCTCTATCTCCTCGGCGCGGCGGGCGAGGCCGATCCGCCCTGGTTCTTCGTCCTCATGATGACGGCGGGCGGTCTCGCGTTCGCCGCCGTCACCGGGCTGGTGACCTACGCCATGCGCCGCGACCGGCGGGAGCGGATCGAGGAGGCCCGCGGGTCCGACGGAAGGTGACGGACCGACCGGACCGGACCGGTTCCTCAGCCGGCAGCCCGCCGCCGGCGCCTGATCAGGGCGTCCAGTGACCACAGGGGCGCTCCGGCGAGGATCAGCGGGGTCCAGGCCATCAGGTAGACCAGGTCGTTGCCGTAGTAGTAGGGGGTCACCGCCCAGGACACGGTGAGCCACAGGCTGAGCGAGATCAGGGCTCCGCCGACGGCCGCGATCCGGGTCAGCAGTCCGGCCAGGACCCCGAGGCCCACCAGGAGTTCCCCGATGGCCAGGGCCACGGCGAAGCCGACGGGCGCCTTCAGGGCCAGGTCCACCATGGCCGGGATCGCCGAGGTGTCGCGCACCCCTTGCATCAGCTCGCCGATGGAGCCGCTGCCGGTGGCGGAGAGGAAGGCGGAGTCGGTCAGCTTGTCCAGGCCCGCGTAGACGAAGGTCACGCCGAGGAAGATCCGCAGGGGCAGGAGCGCGTGGCGGGCGGCGAGCTCGCGCAGGCCGTGCAAGCCGTGCGAGCCGCTCGGTCCGGTGGGAGCGTCAGGGGCGCCGGAGGGGACGTCAGTTCGGGTCACGCGCTATGTGTACCCCGCTTCACTCCGCCACGTCGATGGTGCACCGGTTGGATTCCACTCCCGCGGCGGTGACGACCTGGATCTCGATCCTCCCCGGCTCCACTTCCGCCGGTACCGGCACGGTCAGTACGGCGTCGGAAGGGTTGGTGAAGCCGCCCGCGACCGGGACCAGCGGTACGTGCACATGGACCGCGCCCACCCGGACCACCAGCCGGGCCAGCATCTCCGGCGTCTGCGCCCCCGGTGGGACGAAGCCGACGCCGCGGATCTCGATGTCGTCCCCGGGGCGGATCGCCGCGTCCAGATCCCCGGGCTCGCGTCGGCGCACCACCGACAGGACCAGCGGGCGGCTGCCCTCGGCGTACTTCGCCGCCAGGTACACGGCCGCCGACAGCGCCACCAGCAGCGCGAGCGCCCACGGCAGGGCCGGCAGCCGGTCCGGGAAGCGGGCCAGCGAGGCCCCGGCGAAGCCCAGCACCACCGTGGAGACCAGTACGTACTGGGCGTCCGGGAAGGAGCCCCGGCCCGCGTCGTCCGTCAGCAGGTCCGCGCCGCACGGCCGGTCCGCCGGCAGCTTCTGCAGCCGCTGCCCCACGATCCGTACGGAGACCACCCGGCGCACCAGCACCGCGACCCCCGAGGTCAGCCCGAGCACCGCCAGCAGCGGCAGCGCCCGGTCGAGCGCGAGGCCCTCGTACAGCGCCTGGCGCTCGGGGCCCGGCGAGGAGGCGGCGAGCCGCAGCGCGGGCAGCAGCGTCGCGAAGGCGGTGAGCACCAGCCAGGCGCTCGGTACCGCCTTCGAGGTGGAGAGCCGGTTGTCCTCACCGACCAGCGGGGCCAGCAGCCCGCCCCGGAGCGTCTGCGCGCGGGCCGCCACCGTCAGCAGGGCGGCCAGCACGAGCGCGGCCAGCAGCCCGGCGGTGCGCGCCGTGGACCAGCCGGTGCCGAGCGCGGTGCCGACCTGGACCAGGAGCAGCACCCCCGCGGCGATCCACACGGCGAGGACGGCCCGCCGGGAGAACAGGTAGAGCCAGGAACTGCCGGCCTCCCGGCCCCGGTCGGCGACCGTCCGGGCCGACAGGGTCAGCTCGTCGGAGACCCACTGGCGGGAGGCTCCGAGGGAGTGGGCCACGGCGGCCGGGACCCCCTGCCCGGAGGCGAACTCGTCGCGCTTCGCCAGGAACGCTGCGACCGCGCGGCGGTGCCCCTCCCGTGTGCAGTCCTCGCAGGCACAGGCCGCGGTATGGGTGCTTCTGGACATCTCTTGGACAGCCACGAACGTGCCGCCTCTCTGAACTACGGTGCAATGCCAGCGAATTGTGCACCACTGCGGCAGTGTTCCGGATTGCGCACGATGTCAGAGCAGGTGATTAACCGTTCATGATGTTGACGGACCCGCCCCGCCGGTCTCCAGGAGCGGCTGGCAGTTGGCCCAGGCGGCCAGGTCCGACCCGAACCGCTCCCGGGTGGCGAGGGCGCTGTGGTGGCTGATGAGCACCGCCTTCCCGGCCGCCCGCGCGATCAGCTGCACCTGCGCGGCCCGCTCCGCCGCGATGAACCACCACGCGGCGGCCTCCACCGAGTCGCCGACGGTCAGCAGCCCGAGGTTGCGCAGCACCAGCGCCTTGTAGGGGCCGAGGGCATCCGCGATCCGCTCGGCGTCCCCGCCCCCGCCGCCGCCCAGGAACTCGTCGGCCAGCGCGTGGTCCTCGTAGAAGGCGCAGGCCTCCTGGGTGACGGGGGCGAGCAGTTCGCCGAGCGCGGCGAGCGCCCTGCCGTACGGGGCCTGCGTGCGGACGACGGCCACCACGGCGGGCCGGGCCCGGTGGACGGCCGCGTGCACGGCGAAGGCCAGCTGGTTGACCCTGCGCTCCCCGTGGCGGACCCGCCCCTCCCCGTCGACCAGCAGCAGGTCGTCGGGGCCGATCACGCCGAAGGCCCGGCCGAAGGGGTTCACCCAGTAGCAGTCCTCGAACTCCGGGTCGCGGGCGCTGACGTGCCCGCCCACCCCGTCCTCGTACCCGAGCCTCCCCAGCAGCCGCAGCACCGCGGCGAGCCGCTCCTTGCGGTGTGCGCGTTCCTCTCCGGGGGTGGCGAACACCGGCGGCATCTCGAAGCCCAGCCGCTCCACGGGCACGGGTGCGGGTGCGGACGCGGGTCGCTCGGTCATGGCCCCTCCTTCAAGGTCGCGGCGCAAAGTACCGGCGACCGGCCGAAGAGGCCATACACGCGGCGAGGCCGCCGCTCCCCGAGCGGGAGCGGCGGCCTCGTCCTACAGCGGGGCGAGCGGGAGGACTACTCCCACTCGATGGTGCCCGGGGGCTTGCTCGTGCAGTCCAGGACGACGCGGTTGACGTCCGGGACCTCGTTGGTGATGCGGGTGGAGATCCGCGCGAGCACCTCGTACGGCATGCGCGTCCAGTCCGCGGTCATCGCGTCCTCGGAGGAGACGGGGCGCAGCACGATCGGGTGGCCGTACGTGCGGCCGTCGCCCTGGACGCCGACGCTGCGGACGTCGGCCAGCAGGACGACCGGGCACTGCCAGATCTCCTTGTCCAGGCCGGCCGCCGTGAGCTCGTGGCGGGCGATGGCGTCGGCCTCGCGGAGCAGGTCCAGGCGCTCCTTGGTGACCTCGCCGACGATGCGGATGCCGAGGCCGGGGCCGGGGAACGGCTGGCGCTGGACGATCTCGGCGGGCAGGCCGAGCTCCTGGCCGACCATCCGGACCTCGTCCTTGAACAGCTGGCGCAGCGGCTCGACGAGCTCGAACTCGATGTCGTCGGGGAGCCCGCCCACGTTGTGGTGGGACTTGATGTTGGCGGTGCCGGTGCCGCCGCCGGACTCGACGACGTCCGGGTACAGGGTGCCCTGCACCAGGAAGGCCACCGCCGGGCCGTCCTCCTGGAGGATCTCCAGCTGGGCCTGCTCGAAGACGCGGATGAACTCGCGGCCGATGATCTTGCGCTTGGTCTCCGGGTCGGAGACGCCGGCCAGCGCGTTCAGGAAGCGCTCCTGTGCGTCGACGACCTTCAGCTGCACGCCGGTGGCGGCGACGAAGTCCTTCTCGACCTGCTCGGTCTCGCCCTTGCGCATCAGACCGTGGTCCACGTACACGCAGGTGAGCTGCGAGCCGATGGCCTTCTGCACGAGGGCCGCGGCGACCGCGGAGTCCACGCCGCCGGACAGGCCGCAGATGGCGCGCTTGTCGCCGACCTGCTCGCGGATGAGGGCGACCTGCTCCTCGACGATGTTGCCGGGGGTCCAGGTGGGCTGCAGGCCGGCACCGCGGTAGAGGAAGTGCTCCAGGATCTGCTGGCCGTGCGTGGAGTGCATCACCTCGGGGTGGTACTGCACGCCGTAGAGCTTCTTCTCGTCGTTCTCGAAGGCCGCGACCGGGACGACGTCGGTCGACGCGGTGACGGTGAAGCCCTCGGGAGCGGCGGAGCAGGCGTCGCCGTGGGACATCCACACCGACTGGTTCTCGGGGGTGCCCTCGAAGAGGGTGGAGCCGGCCTTGGAGACGGCCAGCGGGGTGCGGCCGTACTCGCGGGAGCCGGTGTTGTCGACGGTGCCGCCGAGGGTGACCGCCATGAGCTGGAAGCCGTAGCACATGCCGAAGACGGGGATGCCGGCCTCGAAGATCGCACCGTCGAGCTGCGGGGCGCCCTCCTCGTACACGGAGGACGGGCCGCCGGACAGGATGATCGCCTTCGGGTTCTTGGCGAGCATCTCGGCCACGGGCATCGTGCTGGGCACGACCTCGGAGTAGACCCGTGCCTCGCGGACGCGGCGGGCGATCAGCTGCGCGTACTGGGCGCCGAAGTCGACGACGAGAACCGTGTCCGGGGCGCTGTCGTGGGTGGCGAAGGTGGCTTCTGGCACGGGGCAGGCCTTCCGGCGGAAGAGGGGGTTGTTTTGTCGATTCTAACGGGGGGCGGATACCCCTCTTCGTCTCACCGTCCGAACCGGCTTGGCACGGAGCGGGACAGAGGGTCATAATCCCTCCATGCGCAAGCAGCTGAGCTTCCTCTTTACCTATGGCACCGGCCGGTCCGGTCGCCATGGGTCATCGTGATGCTCGCTTGAGCCGCTGACTTCCCAGAGCGCCCCGGTCCGACAGGACCGGGGCGCTCTGGCGTTTCCCGCTCCGGTCGGACCCCCACCGACAGGAGAACCCCGTGTCCGTCACCACCCCCGAGCAGCTCATCGCCGATTCCCGCGAGCGGATCGACGCCATCGACGACCGGATCATCGGCCTGATCCAGGAACGGATGGCCGTCTCGACCGTCATCCAGGAGGCCCGGATCGGCTCGGGCGGGCGCCGGGTGCACCTGTCGCGGGAGATGGAGGTCCTGACCCACTGGAGCGACGCCCTCGGCAAGCCGGGCACCGCACTCGCGATGACCTTGCTGGAGCTGTGCCGCGGCCGGGTCTGAGGCCCGCGGAGGGGCCGGCACCCGCGCCGGTGCCCGCGTCGCTGTTCGTCACCCGTCCGGACCGTGACCGCCCCCACGGCCCTTCGTTGATGCGGATGACCGTGCCAGCCAGGTGCGGGACCGCAGCACCACGCGTGGCTCCTCGGGAGCGATGAGACGCACCCCCTGCCGGGCGTGCGTCGTGGGACCTCGCTCCTTCATGTGACCGGACGGCAGGGGACAGCAGCCCGGTCACCACACAGAGGACGGCCGGCCCGGGGGACGCCCCGGACCGGCCGTTCTTCTGTTTCCCCCGTGGCGTGCGTCCTGCGCTTCCCCCGTGACGCGCGCTTCCCCGTTACCCCCGGCCGGTGGACCGGCGCCGGAAGGCGAGGAACACCGCGCCGCCCGCGGCCATGAGCGCCGCACCGGCGATCAGGACCGGCCCGGTCGCGGCGCCGGTCTCGGCGAGGCCGCCGTTCGGCGACTTGCCGTTGCCCGTACCGGCGCCCGGGCTCGGGGTGGTGCTCGTACCCGGCGTGGCCGCCGGGCTCGTGGAGGACGTCGGCTTCGGGCCCGGGGTGGTCGGGGCCGGGGTCGGCGTCGGGAGGGGGTCCTTGCCGTTGATCACGACGGCGGCCAGGTTGTTGGCGTGGTTCGGGTCCCATTCCTGCGGGTCGGCGCCCTGCGGGGACCACTGCCCGACCGAGACGGAACCGGTGGCGGCCTCGACGACCTTCTCGATCTTCATCTCGAACGGGAAGCCGTACGTCTGCTTCTCGCCGATGACGTGCGTGGTCGAGCAGAAGTAGCGCGGAGCGCCGAGCTGCTGCTCGCGGTAGCCGCCCGATGCCGTGACGCCCGTGCAGCGGTCCGGCTTCTTGGTGACCTTCGCGCCGGCCGGGACCACGATGTCCGCCATGGCCACGTCCTCACCGGAGCGGAGGTAGGCGACCCAGGCCGGGCCCTCGTTGCGGAAGCCGAGTTCCGCCTTGACCGTGTCGCCCGCCTTGCCCTTGAGGGAGACCGGCGAGGCCACGAGGTCGGCGGTGTTTCTCACCTGGAGGTCGAACTCGTGCTGGTTGTTCCACGGGTCGAGGTCGGCCGCCCGCGGCGCCGCCTTGGCCGCGCGCGACTTGAGGCCCATCTTCTTGCCCGTCCGGGGCGTGCTGGACTTCTGGACGGACTTCGCCTCGGAGCCCGCCTGGTGCACCCCGTAGATGAATCCCTCGATCAGGCCGTGCGGGGCGGCCCGGAGCGTCAGCGCGTCGGCGATCTCCCAGACCTCGCCCGGCTTGATCTCGTTGTCGAAGGTGCAGACCGTGGTGCCCCAGCCCACGTTCCACGGCTGGCTCTCGCTGTCGTCCTCGCTGAAGGCGCAGTTGTCGTACTGCTCGACCAGCCCCAGGCCGTGCGTGGTGCGCAGTTCCAGCGCCACGCCCTTGACCGACTCGGTGCCCGTGTTGCCGAAGACGATCGGGACGGGCTGCTGCTCGCCCGGATTCACCTTCGCCTTGAGCCGCGCCTTCTCCATGACCAGGTCGGGGCCGCCGATCTTGACCTTGGTGGTGGTCGGCGTGAAGGTGGCGCCGTCCGCCGCGCCGGTCATCGTCAGGTCGGCGACCGTGCCCACCGTGCTGCCCCGGGCAGCGGTCAGGTCCAGGGACACGACCTGGCTCCCGTGCCAGAGCCCCCAGTCCTTGCAGGTGACCTTCGACGCGGAGAGGGTGCAGCCGCTGGACTGCTCCCGGGTCAGCGCCACGTCGACGACGCCCTTGAGCGCGCTCAGGTCGATCGTGTAGGTGGTCTCGTGGTCGAAGGGCGCATCGCCCTCGTTCTCGACGCGGAAGTCGACCGTGCTCTTCTGCGGCTTGCCGCCCTGCCCCGGGTGCGGGAACAGGCCGATCTCCGCCGGGCTCGTCAGCGTGAACACCGGGTCCGCGGCGTTCGCGGGAGCGGCGGCCAGACCGACGGCCACCAGGCCGGCTGCCGCCAGCAGGGAGATGCGCTTTCTCATGACCGTGATGACCGGCGAAGGCCCTCCACGGTTGCCCCCTTCACCATGTGACGGACGCCACAGCTCCACTCCCGGATTCCGCTACAACCATCCGGGCCCGACGGCTGTCATCCATAGCGTTCGGCGGGCACCGCATTCGGAGGGGGATTGCGGTGCCCGCCGCAGTCGTTTACCCACAGGGGTCGTTCACTCGGTGGGCGCCGCCGGGCGCGGCGGAACCTCCGGTACCGCCAGGAACGGCAGGCGCAGCGCGCCGAAGGCCTCCTTCGGCACCGCCGGACGGGCCGGTTCCACGGCCGTCATGCGGGTGTACGCCGCCCCCTGCTCCGGGCGCGGGTCGTGCTCGCCGTTGTTCGGCCAGTAGGACATCGCCCGTTCCGCCTGCGCGGTGATCGTCAGCGACGGGTTGACCCCGAGGTTCGCGGAGACCGCCGATCCGTCCACCACCGAGATGCCCGGGTGCCCGTAGAGCCGGTGGTACGGGTCGACCACGCCCTCCTCGGGCGAGGCGCCGATCGGGCAGCCGCCGAGGAAGTGCGCCGTCAGCGGGGTGCCCATGAGCTCGCCGATGTTGCTCCCCGGGAAGCCGTTGATCTCCTCGGCCAGCAGGGTCGCCGCCTGCGTGGCCTCGGCGATCTGTACGGGGTTGGGCGCCCCGTGGCCCTGGCGGGCCGTGAGCAGGCCCTTCCCGATGCCGCCGGGCTTGCGGTAGGTGGTCAGGGAGTTGTCCAGGGACTGCATGACCAGGCCGATGATGGTCCGCTCCGACCAGCGCCGGTTGGAGAGGGACCGCAGGAGCTGCACCGGGTGCCGGACGGTGCGCCCGAACCAGGCACGGACCCGGTGGGGGGAGTAGGGCACCTGGAGGATCGTCATGAACCCCATCGCGTTGGAGCCCTTGCCGTAGCGCACCGGCTCGATGTGCGTGTCGGCGTTGGGGTGCACCGAGGAGGTGATGGCCACGCCCCGCGTGAAGTCCGCCCGCCGCGCCGTGCCCGGTCCGGTGCCGTGCCGCTTGCGGTAGCGGCGGTCGTCGGTCTGCGCGCCCACGAGGCCTTCGGAGTTGGTCCGGGTCAGATCGCCGAGCCGGTCCGAGAGGCGGGGCAGCTCGCCGAGGTCCTTCATGGTGTGCAGGAGGGTCTGGGTGCCGTACGTACCCGCCGCGACGACCACGTAGCGGGCGCGCAGCACCTTGGCCTTGCCCCGGCGGCGGCCGTCGGTGGGGACCGTACGGACGCGGTGGCCGCCCTCGGGATGCTCGGAGAGGGCGGTGACCGTGGTCATGGGGTGGATGACGGCGCCGGCCTGCTCCGCGAGGTGCAGGTAGTTCTCGTTGAGGGTGTTCTTCGCGCCGTGCCGGCAGCCGGTCATGCACTCCCCGCACTCGGTGCAGGCCTTGCGGGCGGGCCCGGCACCGCCGAAGTACGGGTCGGCGACCTCCTCGCCGGGGCGGACCTTGCCCTGTCCCTCGGCATCCTCGCCGTCCCCGAAGAAGACGCCGACCGGGGCCATGTGGAAGGAGTCGGCGACACCCATCTTGGCGGCGGCCGCCTTGAGGTGGACGTCGGAGGGGGTCGTCGTCGGATTGAGCCGGACCCCCAGCATGCGCTTGGCCTGGTCGTAGTAGGGGGCGAGCTCGTCGTGCCAGTCCGTGATGGACGCCCACTGCCGGTCCTCGAAGAAGGCGGTGGGGGGCACGTAGAGGGTGTTGGCGTAGTTGAGGGAACCGCCGCCCACCCCGGCGCCCGCGAGGACCATCACGTTGCCGAGGAGGTGGATGCGCTGGATCCCGTACAGGCCGAGGGCCGGGGCCCACAGGTAGTTGCGCAGGTCCCAGCTGTTCTTCGGCAGGCTCTCGCGGGTGAAGCGGCGTCCTGCCTCCAGGACGCCGACCCGGTACCCCTTCTCGGAGAGCCGCAGCGCCGAGACCGACCCTCCGAAGCCCGATCCGATGACGATGACGTCGTAGTCGTAGTCGGTGTCGTACGACACTGCGGTGCCTCCCAAACGGAACGGACTGACGGACTGGTGCCTCGGCCGGAAAGGTTTGCCGGGGCGCGGTGTCCGGTGCGGTGGATCGCAAGGCGGAGGACCGCGGCTCGTACTGGACGTACCGCCGCGGTCCGACAACGCGGCGAGGTGCCGTGCCGGGCGCCGCGCCCCGGTGAACCTTTCCGGTCAAAGCACTAGCGGAGCCGGAACGCCTTCATTACTTGGAGGCTGCGGGTCATGAACGCCGCGTACTTCTCGTCGTCCATCCCGAACGAGGGCGCCATCGGCAGCAGCCGCTGGTGGGCGACGGTCTGGGCCTCGGTGTACTTGAGGATGCCCTCGGAGCCGTGGCGGCGGCCGAGGCCGGATTCCTTCATGCCGCCCATGGGCGCCTGGGCGGAGCCGTAGGCCGGGGCGTAGCCCTCGTTGATGTTGACTGTGCCGGTGCGCAGGCGGGCCGAGACGGCGTGGCCGCGGCGGGCGTCCTTCGTCCACACGCTGGAGTTCAGGCCGTAGGAGGTGCCGTTGGCCTCGTCGATGACCTGGTCCTCGTCGGTGAAGCGGTAGATGGAGACGACCGGGCCGAAGGTCTCCTCCCCGCACACCGCCATGGCGGCCTCGACGCCGTCGAGGATGGTCGGCTCGTAGAAGAGCGGGCCGATGTCGGGGCGGGCGACGCCGCCGGTGACGAGGGTGGCGCCCTTGGCCACGGCGTCGTCCACGTGCCGCTGTACGGCTTCCAGCTGGCGTTCGCCGGCCAGGGAGCCCATGTCGGCGCCGTAGGCGAGGGAGGATCCGAGGCGCATGGCCTTGGTACGGGCCGCGAACCGGGCGACGAACTCGTCGGCGATCGAGGCGTGCACGTACAGCCGCTCGATGGAGATGCAGAGCTGGCCCGCGGAGGAGAAGCAGGCGCGGACGGCGCCGGCGGCGGCCTTCTCAACGTCGGCGTCGCGCAGGACGAGCATGGCGTTCTTGCCGCCGAGTTCGAGGGAGGCGCCGACCAGGCGGGCGGCCGCGCCCTGGGCGACCTCGCGGCCGGTACGCGTGGAGCCGGTGAACGAAACGTAGTCGGCGTGCCGGACCACCTCGGGGCCGACGACCGGGCCCTCGCCGAGGACGATCTGGAACACCTCGGCCGGCAGGCCCGCCTCGATCATCAGGTCGCGGGCCCACAGGGCGGTGAGCGCGGTCTCGGTGTCGGGCTTCATCACGACGGCGTTGCCCGCGACGAAGGCGGGCAGGGCGTCGCCGATGGAGAGTTCGAGGGGGTAGTTCCAGGGGGCGATCTGGCCGATGACCCCGCGCGGCTGGCGCAGCTCGGTGACCTTGGTGAGGGTGGGCATGGCGCCCGTGTGGCCCTTGGGGCGCAGGTACGAGGGGGCCTTGCGGCCGTAGTGCCGGGCCGCGATCGAGACGGCCTGGACCTCCTCGTGGGCGTGCAGGCGGGCCTTGCCGGTCTCCAGCTGGATCAGGTCGAGCACCTCGGCCTGCCGGGCGAGGACCAGGTCGTGGAAGCGCAGCAGTACGGCGGCACGCGCGCGGACGGGCACGGCGGCCCAGGCGGCCTGCGCGGCGCGGGCGGCGGCGAAGGCCTCCGCCACGTCCTCGGGGGTGGCTTCGGGGAGCTCCGCGAGCCGGTCCCCGGTGAAGGGGCTGTGGTTGGCGGTGCGGCCGGAGCCGGCCACTCCGCGGGTCAGCCGGGCGACCAGTTCGGGGGTCACCACGTCGGCGGCGCTCCGGGCGCCGGCCGGGGCGGGGGCGACCGGGTTGGTGGGCTGCGGGGCGCTGCGGAGGGGGGCCGGGGCCTGCGTGTCCGTCATGGCCGTGAGCGTATTGCGCCGGAGGGTGCTTTGGGTACCCGCCGGTAACCGGATTTTGCCATTTCTGCCAGTGATCGCTGGCAGGATGGCGCGAATCCGGACACCCCGGCACCCGGCACCCGGCACCCGGCGGACGCCGGGATCAGCCGGGATCCACCGGGCGGGGCCGGGGATCAGCCGGACTGGGCCGGCGCCCAGCCGCTGAGCACCACGTCGAACTGCTCCCGGGTCGTGTCCCAGTCCGCGACCGGACCCGACATGTACACCGCATACTCGGTGCCGTCCGGTGCGTAGTACATCTGCTCGATGGCCTTCCGGGGCCCGGGGAACGCCCCGGTCTTCTCCGTCCAGACGAACTCCCACAGGGCGGCCTTGACCTGCCCCCGGAAGGTGTTCGGGTGGAGGGTCAGACGCTGGTAGTCGGAGCGCTTCTGGACCTGCTTCTCCAGGTCCAGCAGGTGCGCGTACGGATCCTTGAACGTCGGCCTGCGATCCATCGCGATCCGGATGAAGTGCTTGCCGCCGTCCCCGGTGTAGTCGATCTGCGACCCGTCCTCCCGGCGCTTCCAGCCGTCCGGGACGAAGAGGGTGAAGCCCTCCTTGTCCACGACCTTGTTCCAGCCCGCCGGCGGAGCCTTCACCGCCTTCCCCTTGGCGTCCTCGACGCCGGTCGAGGCGTCGGCCGAAGCACCGGCCGACGCGTCCGGCGAACCGGCCGTCCGGCCCTGGATCCCGCCGCCCCCGGGCGAGCCGCCGGTGTACTTCAGGATCCCGAACACCCCGCCGCCGCCGAGCAGCGCCGCCACCACGGCGACGACCGCGGCCCGCCTGATCCGGCCGGGGGCCCCGGCATCCCCGCGGCCCGGCCCGGCCGCACTGCCCGGTCCGGCCTCGGACCGCGCGGCGAGCACCGGCTCCGGCTCCGGGGCCCGGCCCTGCTCCGGCCCCTGGACCTGGCGCTGCCCTTGGTCCTGGCCGTGGCCCTGTCCCGGCCCCTGGCCCCGCCCCGCTTCACCGGGCAGCTCGGCCGTGTCCGCCGGCTCGTTCCGGGCCGCGCCCAGCTCCTCGGAGCCCATCGCGCGCGTGGGGACGTACGCCTGCGCCGCCTTCGGCTCCCGGCCCTCCATCGCCTGCAGGAACATCTGCTCTGCCTCGTCGGCCGACGGCCGCTGCGCCGGGTCCTTGCGCAGCAGCGCCGTGATCACCGGGGCCAGCGCGCCCGCGTGGGCCGGGGCGGGCGGCTCCTCGTTCACCACGGCCTGGAGGCTCTCGATGGGCGAGGTGCGGCGGAACGGCGAGAGGGCCTCGACGGCCGTGTACAGGGTCGCGCCGAGCGACCACAGGTCGGAGGCCGGGTCGGGGGATCCGCCGGTGACCCGTTCGGGGGCCAGGTAGTCGATGGAGCCGATCAGTTCGCCGGTGCGCGTGATGGAGGAGTCGCCCTCGATCGCGGCGATGCCGAAGTCGGCGAGCATCACCCGGCCGTCCTTGGCGAGCATCACGTTGCCCGGCTTCACGTCCCGGTGCAGGACCCCGACCGCGTGCGCGGCGCGCAGCGCACCGAGCACGTGCAGCCCGATCCGGGCGGCCTCCCGGGGTTCGATGCGGCCGGCCGTCTTCGCCGCGTCCGCGAGGGAGGGGCCGTCGATGTACTCCATGACGATCCAGGGCCGGTCGTCGTGTTCCAGTACGTCGTGGACCGTGACGACCGCCGGATGCTGGATCCGGGCCGCGGCCCGGGCCTCCTTCTGCGTCCGGGCGTGCAGGACGTCCCGGTCGGCCTGGGCGACGTACAGCCCCGCCGTCAGCTCCTTGACGGCGACCGTCCTGTGCAGCAGCTCATCGTGCGCGCGCCACACCTTGCCCATGCCGCCCCTGCCGATGGGCTCCACGAGCCGGTACCGGCCCGCGAGCACCGCACCTGCACCTGTCTGCTGTTCCACGAATCCCCGCCGCCGCTCTGTGCACTTCCGGTCAGACTACGGAGATCCCGGGCGACGGCGGAACCACTCGGCCGCACCTGGGCCGCACTGTGACGCAATCGCCGTACTGATACCGCGTCAGCCGCCGCTCTTGTAGCTGGCCGTCGCCTGCTCGAAGGTCTCGGTGACCTTGCCCTCCTGGTCCTGCGGGCCGGTGACCATGACCACGTGGTAGGAACCTCCGAGCGCGACGACGAAATTGCGGGCCACGACGGAACGGCCGTTCCCGTCGATCCAGGTGTACCGGCCGGTGACGCGGAGCTGGTTCCCGACCTTGGTCGACTTGATGTCGCTGACGCTCGACCAGGTGGAGGAGCGGTACGGAGCCAGCTCGGGCTCCTTGTCCTTCTGGTAGGTCGCCGGGTCGGGGTTGCCGTCGACCTTGTCCCGGCCGGGGACGATGGTCAGCGCGAAGTCCCCCTCCGTGTAGCGGACCTGACCGGACTCGTTCATTCCGCGGCGCTCCCAGCCGTTCGGAACGTTGATCGAGAAGTGCTCGGCGTCCTGCTGGGCCGTGTACCCGGACGGAGCGGGAGCGTTGGTCTGCGGAGCGGGCTTGGACTCGGGCGGGTTCGCGGAGGGGCTCGGCGCCTGGCCGGACCCGCTCGGCTTCGCGCTCGGCTTCGGGCTCCGGCCCGGGCTCTGCGACGGGCTCGCGGCGGGCGGCCGCATGCCCGCGGCCTTCTGCCCGCCCTGCGGATCGGTGGAGCGGGGCATGAAGAACAGGGCGTAGGCCACGGCTCCCGAGAGCAGGACGAGGATCCCGAGCAACAGGGAACGCCCCAGCGAGCGCGGCTTGCGGGGGTGTTCGGCACTGCGGTGCCGGCCGTGCAGGTCGGCGCGGCGCCGGGCGGCCGGCAGCCTGGCCGGGTCCGGGGCCGCCGCCGGCGGGAGCATCGCGAAGCCGCCGTCGGGCTCCGGAGCGGACCGCACGAGGGAGCGCAGCCAGCCGCGAAGCTCCTCGAAGTCGGGGCGCTCGGTCGGGTCCTGGCGCAGCAGGGACTCCACGACCGGACGCAGCGGGCCGCACTCCTCGGCGAAGGCGGGGGGCTCGGCGCAGACCATCTCCACGAGCTCGGCGACGCTGTCCTCGGGGTACGGGGCATGCCCCTGCACGGCGCGGTACAGGAGCGCACCGAGCCCCCACAGGTCGGTGGCCGGCCCGACCGGCGCGGCCAGCTGCCACGGCCCGTGCACGGCCTGCGCCTGCTCGGGAGCCCACCGCTCGGTGACGGCCCCGACCACGGCCATCCGCGTCTGCCGGGCCCGTTCCGCATCGAGCCCGCTCCGCGGCCCGCTCCCCCACCCGGCGGCCGCCGGAGACCGAGCGGCCCCCTGCGGTTCGCCCTGCGGACCCGCCTGCCCGTGACCACCGGCCCCGGACACCGCGGGATACCCGGCACCGGCCGGGTGGGTCTGGCCGGTCCGGCCGTACCCGTCGGCGCCGGGCGCCAACGCGTACCCGGCGGGGCCCTGCGGGCCGGCCTGGCCGAACCCGTCGGCCCCCGGCGCCACCGCGTACCCGGCGGGGTTCTGCGGGCCGGCCTGGCCGGTCCGGCCGGTGCCCGCCGGGTCCGGGCGGCCCGGTCCGAGCTGGGGCTGCCCGCCGTAGCCGGTGCCGTCCCGCTCGACCGGCCGGCCGGAGCCCGCCTGGTCCTGCTCCGGATGGCCCGGTCCCGGCGAAGGCTGCCCGGGGATCCGGCCCCCGGGGGTGTCCGCCTGCTGGTAGCCCTGGGGCAGGGCGAGTTGCGCCGGCAGCTCAGCACGGGCCGTCGGCTCCGCTTCGGCCGGGGGCAGGGCCTGGCGGCGCGGAGTGGCGCCGTGCCAGGTCGCGCCGCTGTCCGGGCCGCCGTACGGGTACGAGTACCCCTGCGGCAGCTTCGACCCCTCGGGCCTCGGCTCCGCTTCCGGCTCCGGCACGGGCTCCGAACCGGCCCTGCGCTGCTCGGTGATCCGCGCGGCGGCCTGGGCCCCGGCCCGGTACGCCGCGATGGCCCCGGCCCGCGCGGCGGCCTTCAGATCGGGTCGCTCCCCCGCTGCGCCCGCGGTCCCGGCGGCGCCGGCAGGGGCAGCAGCGCCGGAGACGCCGGGGGAACCGGCCGCACCGGGAGCACGGGAAGCATCAGGGGCGCCGGCCGCGCCAGGAGTACCGAGGGCACCAGGAGTCCCGGAAGTGTCGGGGCCGTTCGCGGTCCCGGGGCTTATGTGGTCCCGGTAGCGTGGCCCGGTGTCGTACCCCGGGGCCACGAGCGGCGCGTACTGCGCCGTGTTCCCGCCGCCCTGGACGCCCGTACCCGCACCGGCGCCTTCGTGACGGCCGTCGTACCGGCCTCCGGGCTCCCCGCCGACCGGCCCCGCGCCGGGCCCGGACGCCTGCCCGGCCCCCTGCACATATCCGGCATCGGCCGCCGGCCCGCCCCAGGAGCCGCCGTACCCCGCTCCCGCCCCGGACCGTCCCGGGGCTCCGCCCGCCTCACCACCCGGCCAGGGACCCGCGGAGGGGTCCGTACCGTCCCGCGGGGGAACCGGGTCGTACCCGCACAGGGCGTCCTCCGCGGCTCCCGCCGCCAGCCCCGTCAGGACGACCCGCCCGTCCTCGCAGATCAGTACCGTCCGCATGGTGATGTTCCGGTGCGTCCACCCGTGCGCGTGCAGCACCCGCAGAGCGGTCAGCACGTCCGCCGCCACCTCCGCGGCCCGGTACGGGGTCAGCGGTTCGTCGGCGATCAGCGCCGCCAGCGGCCTGGCCGGGACGAGTTCGCTCACTATCCAGAGCGACCCGCCCTCCGCGAACACGTCGAAGACCTGGTCCAGCCGCGGATGGTCCGGTACGGACGCCGCCGCCTGCGCGGCCTCGATCGCCCGGCGCACGGCGGGCAGTTCACCGTGCGGGAGCCGCCGGCCCGCGGCGGCCGGCGGGCCTCCCCGCGTGCCGTCCAGCAGCTCCGCGTCGACGACCTCCGGCAACGGCACCTGCCGTACGAGGACTTCCTGGCCGCTGCGCGTGTCGAAGGCCCGGGTCTCGATCAGTTCGTAGGCGTCGGACGGCGGCAACGGCAGACGGTAGCGCTCGGCCAGGATCCGGCCCGCGTAGTCCTCCACATCGCCTCCCCCGAGAGCTGCGGACCCGTCCCCCAGGCCCCGCTGACACGATACGACGCCCAGGGCGCCCGCGTCCCGGCCCTGGCGAGGCTGACCCCGGCTCGCGCCGAACCCGTGTCAGCCCAGCGGCTGGAAGGTGTCGAACGCCGTGGTGCGCAGCTGCGTGCACTCCTGGGCGTCCCACTGGTCGGCGAGGCAGCTGATCATGATGGCGTAGCCGTGCGTCGCGTCCATCCTGAACCCGCGGTCGAGCACCCGGACCCGCGAACCCTTCTGGTCCCGCTCGAACTCCCAGTCCGCGACGGTCGGGTACCCGCGGTACTCGACCTTTTCGAGGCGCAGCAGCTTGTAGTTGCTGCTGCTGCCCGCCACGCTCGGCGCCAGTTCCATCCAGGCGGCGCGGGCGTCGTCCTTCGGCGAGCTGTTGAAGTCGATCTGGACCCGCGGGAAACCGCCGTCGCGGCTGTATATGACGCCGTCGTTCTTGCCTATCACGCCGGTCTGCTTGAAGCCGACGGGCAGACCCATCGCGAAGTGGAACCCGGGGTCGTTGACCTGGCCGTACCCGGGCGGGAGCCCGGGCAGGGCGCCGCCGGGCGTGGCGCCCTGGCCCTGGCCGGGGTTGGTGCCCGAACCGGGCAACTGGCCCGACTGGCCCGGGTCCGGCGACGCGGCCCCGCCGGGCACCTCGCCGGTCTTCGGCGAGGGGGAGGGCGAGGGCGAAGCCGGGGGCGGGGTCGAGGAACCGGACGCGGGGCTCGACGCGGAGCTGGCCTTGCTGCCGTCCTTGCCGTCCTTCGGGACACCGCCCTTCTCGTCGTCACCGCTGAAGGCGTACGCGACGATCGAGCCGATGACGGCGAGCGCCACGACCACACCGGCTATCGCGAGCGCGATGGTGCGGCGCGGCACGACGTCGGTGAGCGGGGCGGCGACGGGCGCCGGGCGCGGCGACGGGGACTCGGCCGCGGTCGCGGCCGTTGCCGTGGCGGCAGCCGCGGCGGCGCTGGCGGCCGCTGCCTTGCGGGCCGACTTCAGCGCCGCGCGGGCGCGGTCGCGCTGCTCGCGCTCACGGCGCTCGCGTTCCTTCTTCTCCGCCTTCTCCGCGGCCTTGGCCGCCTTGTCGGCGGCCGCCTGCTCGGCGGCGTCCCGGGCCTCTGCGAGCGATATCTGCCGGGTCTCCTCGGCGCTCGGGGCGGCCACGGGAGCCGGCGGCGGCTCGGGTGCGTCGATCACGGCGGTGAGCAGCGCCCGCGCGCGGTCGTCGTCGAGCCGGTGGGCGGGGTCCTTGACGAGGAGGCCGTAGATGACCTCGGTCAGCGGGCCGGCGTTCTTGGGCGGTTCGACCGGCTCGGTCATCACCGCGGTGAGCGTCGCGAGGGCGGACCCCTTGTCGTACGGGGGCACCCCCTCGACGGCTGCGTACAGCAGGCCGCCGAGCGACCACATGTCCGCCGGCGGGCCGGGGCGCTGGCCGCGGGCCCGCTCGGGCGAGATGTACGAGGGCGCGCCGACGAGCATGCCGGTGGAGGTGACGGAGGGGTCGCCCTCGACCTGGGCGATGCCGAAGTCGGTGAGGACCACGCGGCCGTTGCCCCGGTCGGCGAGGAGCACGTTGGAGGGCTTCACGTCCCGGTGCAGGATGCCCTGGCGGTGGGCGGCACGGAGCACGTCGAGCACGGCGAGGCCGACTTCCGCGGCGCGGCGGGGGGTCAGCGGGCCGCTCTCGCGGATGAACTCCGCGAGCGAGGGGCCCTCGATGAGCTCCATGACGATCCACGGCCGGCCGTCTTCGTCGACGACGTCGTAGACGGTCACCGCGCCACCGCTGCGGATCCGGGCGATGGCCTTGGCCTCGCGCAGGGTGCGGGTGATCAGGCGGCGCTTCTCGTCCTCGTCGACGCCGCTGCCGAAGCGGAGTTCCTTGACGGCGACGGTGCGGCCGAGGGTCTCGTCCTCGGCGCGCCAGACCGTGCCCATGCCGCCCTTGCCGAGGACGTCCCCGAGCCGGTACCGGCCCGCGAGCAGCCGGCCCTCGTCGTGGGCGCCCTCTCCCGCCTTGGCCGCGGCGGCCTTGACGGCGGCGGCCACCTCGTCGGCCTTGCTCACCGCGACGGGCTTGGCCTCCGCACCCTCGGCGGCCTTCGCCCCCGCAGGCTCACCCTTCCCCAGGACGGGCTTCGCGTCCTCGGGCCCGACACCCGACACCGCAGGCTTCGCGCCGACGGCCGCGGCCGGCTTCGCGTCCTCGGGCTCGGCGCCCACACCCGCAGGCTTCGCGTCCTCCGGCTCGGGCTTCGCGCCCACAGCCTTCGCGTCCTCGGGCTCGGCCTCGCGGGCGGGCTTCGCCGCAGCCGGCTTCCGGAGCTCGGGCTTGCGCGGCTCCGGCTCCGCCGCGGCAACACCGGGCTTCGCGTCCTGCGGTTCCGCCGCCCCGGTGGCTTCGGGGGCGGCCGGGGGCACGGCGGCCGGGGCGGCCTTCGCGGCCCCCCTGCCGGCGGGCTTCGCAGCCTGCTTGGCGCCCGGCTTCGCCGCGGCAGCGCGCTTCGCGGCTCCCGCCGCGGGTGGCTCCGCGGGAGACTTCGGCTCCGTCGGGGGTGCAGCCGGAGGCACCGGCGATCCCGTCCCGACAGACGGATCCGGCGACTCGGTGTGCTCCGGCTTCGACATGCGTCCCCTCTGCGTTCGTGCCGCCTGCTCCGGTTGCCCTGGCAGCGGCCGGGGTGCCCGGTAACCCGCCCCGGCAGAACCCTCATTGTCCCTTACTCCGCAACGGACGGGAGCCCCGGGTCCGCGGTTCCGCCCGCGAAGTGACGGAGTTACAACGGCACGATGTCCGGCGCCCCCAGCCTCGCCGCGTCCGCCGTCTGATCGTCCGGCTGACGCTGCGACTCCCGCTCCGCCTGCACCCTCTTCTCGTAGTGTTCCACTTCCTTCTCGATCTGCTGCTCGTCCCAGCCCAGGACCGGAGCCATCAACTCCGCACACTCGCGCGCCGACCGCGTCCCCCGGTCGAAGGTCTCGATCGAGATCCGCGTCCGCCGGGTCAGCACGTCGTCCAGGTGTCGCGCCCCCTCGTGCGAGGCCGCGTAGACCACCTCGGCGCGGAGGTAGTCGTCGGCTCCCGCCAACGGCGTCCCGAGCGAAGGGTCTTCCGCGATCAGCGCGAGCAGTTCCTCCGCCAGAGAGCCGTACCGGTTCAGGAGGTGCTCCACCCGCACCACATGGAGCCCCGTCCGCGCGGCGATCCGCGCCCGGCCGTTCCACAGGGCCCGGTACCCCTCGGCCCCGACCAGCGGCACGTCCTCCGTCACGCACGGCGCGACCCGCTGGTCGAGGCCGTGCACCGCCTCGTCCACCGCGTCCTTGGCCATCACCCGGTACGTCGTGTACTTGCCGCCCGCCACGACCACCAGCCCCGGCACCGGGTGCGCCACCGTGTGCTCGCGCGAGAGCTTGCTCGTCGCGTCCGACTCCCCGGCCAGCAGCGGCCGCAGGCCGGCGTAGACCCCCTGGACGTCGTCCCGGGTGAGCGGGACCGCCAGCACCGAGTTCACGTGCTCCAGCAGGTAGTCGATGTCCGCGCTCGACGCCGCCGGGTGCGCCTTGTCCAGGTCCCAGTCGGTGTCCGTGGTGCCCACGATCCAGTGCCGGCCCCACGGGATGACGAAGAGCACCGACTTCTCGGTCCGCAGGATCAGCCCGGTCGAGGAGTGGATCCGGTCCTTGGGAACGACGAGGTGGATGCCCTTCGAGGCCCGGACGTGGAACTGGCCGCGCTCTCCGATCAGCGCCTGGGTGTCGTCCGTCCACACCCCCGTGGCGTTCACGATCTGCTTCGCCCGGATCTCGTACTCCCCGCCGCCCTCCACGTCCTGGACCCGCGCGCCGACCACCCGCTCGCCCTCGCGCAGGAAGCCGACGACCCTCGCCCGGTTGGCGCACTGCGCCCCGTACGCGGCGGCCGTCCGGACCAGGGTCGCCACGTACCGCGCATCGTCCATCTGGGCGTCGTAGTACTGCAGGGCGCCCACCAGCGCGTCCTTGCGCAGGGCCGGCGCGATCCGCAGGGCGCGCTTGCGCGAGAGGTGGCGGTGCGTCGGCAGCCCGCGTCCGTGGCCGCTGGAGAGCGACATGGCGTCGTACAGCGCGACGCCCGACCCGGCATAGAACCGCTCCCACCCCTTGTGCTGCAACGGGTAGAGGAAGGGCACCGGCTTCACCAGGTGCGGGGCGAGCCGCTCCAGCAGCAGGCCGCGCTCCTTGAGCGCCTCGCGCACGAGGGCGAAGTCGAGCATCTCCAGGTATCTGAGCCCGCCGTGGATGAGCTTGCTGGACCGGCTGGAGGTGCCCGAGGCCCAGTCCCGGGCCTCCACCAGCCCGGTCGACAGGCCCCTGGTCACGGCGTCGAGGGCGGTACCGGCGCCGACCACTCCGGCCCCGACCACCAGCACGTCCAGCTCCCGCTCGGCCATCCCGGCGAGCGCCTCGGCCCGCTGCGCGGGCCCCAGCGAGGCCCGCCCAC
Organism: Streptomyces sp. NPDC104226; assembly: GCF_055584085.1. Lineage (NCBI taxonomy): Bacteria > Bacillati > Actinomycetota > Actinomycetes > Kitasatosporales > Streptomycetaceae > Streptomyces > Streptomyces sp. NPDC104226. The sequence goes on along the minus strand of NZ_JBVJMS010000006.1, from coordinate 262,778 downwards.
CGACTCCGCCCATGCCCGCACCCATGCCCATGCCGGTGGCCGGCCCCGCCCCCGCGCCTGCCGCTGCGCCCGTTCCTGCCCCTGTCCCAGTCATCACGGCTGCCTGCCTCCCGTTGACGCGGGTCGCCCCGTCCGCCCTGTGCGGTCATCCCACCCGTTGTGGGTGATCCCGCTCACATCGCCCGTTCATGATTCTCACCGGCCGCACCCACATCAGCCACCGGCTGTGGATAACACGGCGGCGACCAAGACCTCTGAATACGACATATCTGTCATATATACGCCTAGTCTGACATTGCGCCAGCTTTCCTCCTCCACAGGACTTGCGCGCTCCGCCCCCTCATGCATGTCAGGGAAGGGAAGGGACGGCACCCCATGCCCGCAGATCTCGCCGTCATCGGACTCGGCCATCTCGGCCTCCCGCTCGCCCAGGCAGCCGTGGCCGCCGGGATCGAGACGGTCGGCTACGACAGCGGTCCGGTCACGGACTCCACCCTCACCGCCGCAGAGATCCGCCGCATGTCGGCGGCCGGCTTCCGGGTCACCACCAACCCCGTCGAACTCGGCCGGGTCCGCACGGCCGTCATCTGCGCCCCCACCCAGCTCGGCGCCGACCGCGCGCTCGACCTGTCCGCGGTCGGCGAGGCGGGCCGCACGCTCGCCGCCCGGCTGCGCCCGCACACCACCGTCATCCTCGAATCGGCGGCCCACCCCGGCGTCACCGAGGACTACCTGCGCCCGATCCTCGAATCGGGCTCCCGCCTGCGCGCCGGCCGCGACTTCCACCTGGCCTACTCCCCCAGCCGCCTCGACCCGGGCAACCGCACGCACGGCATCGCCAACACCCCCAAGGTCATCGGCGGCCTCACCCCCGCCTGCACCGAGTCCGCGCACGCCTTCTACGCCCGCCTCACCGAGAAGGTGGTCCGCGCCCGCGGCCTGCGCGAGGCCGAAACGGTCCAGCTCCTGGAGACCAACTACCGGCACGTCAACATCGCCCTCATGAACGAGATGGCCGTGCTCTGCCACGACCTCGGCGTGGACCTGTGGGACGTCATCCGGTGCGCCGAGACCAAGCCGTACGGGTTCCAGGCCTTCCGCCCCGGCCCCGGAGTCGGCGGCCACGGCGTCCCCCTGGACCCCAACTACCTCCCCCACACCACCCGCACCCCGGGTCACCCGCTCCGCATGGTCGGCCTGGCGCAGGAGATCAACGACCGGATGCCGCAGTACGTCATCCAGCGCAGCGCCACCCTGCTCAACGAGCACGGCAAGTCCGCGCGCGGCGCCCGCGTCCTCCTCCTGGGCGTCACCTACAAGCCGGACCTCGCCGACCAGGAGGGCTCCCCGGCGCACGAGATCGCCAGCCGCCTCCTCGACCTCGGCGCCCTGATCAGCTACCACGACCCGTACATCGCGGGCTGGCGGGTACGGGACCAGCCGGTCCCCCGCGCCGAATCGCTGTACGAGGCCGCGGCCAACGCCGACCTGACGATCCTGCTCCAGCACCACCGCACCTACGACCTGCAAGGCCTCGCGGTGAAGGCCCAGTTGCTCCTGGACACCCGCGGCGCCAGCCCGGCAGGCGCCGCACACCGCCTCTAGGTCACGCCCCGCACACAGCGCCTGCCCACCGGAAACCCCTCCACGGATGTCACAAGCTGCTGCTAGCCTGCGGCGACTTATCTCGCGCATACATCCCCACGTCAGCCGTGCGGGTCCCGTGTGCCCCAAAAATCCCTGGGGGGGATTTTCCATGAGCCAGCAGTTCCCGTCGCCCGCGCCCGACGCCGGTACGCCCGCGACGCCCGCGCCCGAAGCCGCCGCCACCCCGGCCCCCTACCCGGGCCCGTCCGGCGCCGACTTCCTCCAGGCCCCGGCCCCGGCCCCGGTACGCCCCGCCAACGTGGGCCTCGGGATCGCCGCGGCCGTGGGCGCCGCCCTGGTCACCGCCGCCGTCTACGGCACGATCATCGGCCTGACCGAGTACCAGATCGGCTTCGCGGCCGTCGGTGTCGGCGCCGCCGTCGGTTTCGCCGCCGGCAAGCTCGGCGGGTCCAACCCCCTCCTGCCGGTGCTCAGCGCCCTGCTGTCGCTGGCCGCCGTGTTCGCGGGCCAGATCCTCGGCATCGCCATGATCGGTGCGGACGAGATCGGCGTGAGCACCCTGGACGTCCTCGACCTCGGCACCTCCCTGCTCGTCGACGCCTGGACGGAGACGTCGGGCCCGATGACGTACCTGTTCCTCGCCCTCGGCGGCTACACCGCCTTCCAGTCGGCCCGCAAGGCCGCCTGACCCCTCGTCCCGCACGGCTGGCCCCGGACTCCGCACAGGAGTCAGGGGCCGTCCTCGTCCGCGGCCGCCGTGCGGCTCCGAGCAGGCAGGACCATGATCGTGCGGGGGCGGAAACCTGTCTTCCGCATGGCCCCCGGCCCTATGATCCGCGCGTGTCCCCGAACCCCCCGAACCTCCCGAGCGCCCCGAGCGCCCCAGACGCTCCGGGCGCCCCGAACACCCCCGACCGGGAACGCGCCGCCTGGTTCACCGTCCTGCTGTGGGTGCTCGGTGTCCCCGGAATGGTCACCCTCGTGGGGGTGGTCCTGGCCGGCACGTTCATGGGCGACCGGCACGGCCAGCTCTCCCACGACGACGGGTACGCCCTGCTGCCCTGGCTGCTCGTCGCGGCGGCTTTCCTCGTCCCGTGGGCCATCTGCGTGAACCGCCGGACCAAGGGCAGGAACTGACCGCCGCCCCGCCTGCACCCCCGTACGCCCGAGGCCCGGCTCCCCCGTGGGGGAGCCGGGCCTCGGAAGGTGCGGTGGCGGGTCTCAGCGGCTGTGCTGGGAGTCCGCGATGGTGACCTCGACCCGCTGGAACTCCTTGAGCTCGCTGTAGCCGGTGGTGGCCATCGAGCGGCGCAGCGCGCCGAAGATGTTCATCGAGCCGTCCATGGTGTGCGACGGACCGGTGAGGATCTCCTCGGTGGTGCCGACCACGCCCAGGTTGACCTTCTTGCCGCGCGGCACGTCCTCGTGGACGGCCTCCATGCCCCAGTGGTGGCCCTTGCCGGGCGCGTCGGTGGCACGGGCCAGCGGGGAGCCCATCATCACGGCGTCGGCGCCGCAGGCGACGGCCTTCGGGATGTCGCCGGACCAGCCCACGCCACCGTCGGCGATGACGTGCACGTAGCGGCCGCCGGACTCGTCCATGTAGTCGCGGCGGGCCGCGGCCACGTCGGCGACGGCGGTCGCCATCGGGACCTGGATGCCGAGCACGTTGCGCGTGGTGTGCGCGGCGCCGCCGCCGAAGCCGACCAGGACGCCGGCCGCGCCGGTGCGCATCAGGTGCAGGGCCGCGGTGTAGGTGGCGCAGCCGCCCACGATGACCGGGACGTCGAGCTCGTAGATGAACTGCTTGAGGTTCAGCGGCTCGGCGGCGCCGGAGACGTGCTCCGCCGACACGGTGGTGCCGCGGATCACGAAGATGTCCACGCCCGCGTCGACGACGGCCTTGGAGAACTCGGCCGTGCGCTGCGGGGAGAGCGCGGCGGCGGTGACGACGCCCGAGTCGCGCACCTCCTTGATCCGCTGGCGGATCAGGTCCGCCTGGATCGGAGCGGAGTAGATCTCCTGGAGGCGGCGGGTGGCGGTCTCCTCGTCCAGCTCCGCGATCTCGTCGAGCAGCGGCTGCGGGTCCTCGTACCGGGTCCACAGGCCCTCGAGGTTCAGCACGCCGAGGCCGCCGAGCTCGCCGATGCGGATGGCGGTCTGCGGGGAGACGACCGAGTCCATGGGGGCGGCCAGGAACGGGAGCTCGAAGCGGTAGGCGTCGATCTGCCAGGCGATCGAGACCTCCTTCGGGTCCCGGGTACGGCGGCTGGGGACGATGGCGATGTCATCGAACGCGTACGCCCTGCGGCCGCGCTTGCCGCGCCCGATCTCGATCTCAGTCACGTGTGGTGGCCTTTCCTGTGGGTCTGCCCGTCCAGTATCCCCGAACCCCGGCGCGCCGCGTTCCGGTGACCGCTGTACGGACGCACGCACCGGGCCCGCCGGGCACGGCGAAGGAGGCGGACCCGGCCGGGTCCGCCCCCTTCAGCAGCGCTTCGTTCAGCCCTTGCGGCTGTAGTTCGGCGCCTCGACCGTCATCTGGATGTCGTGCGGGTGGCTCTCCTTGAGGCCGGCCGAGGTGATCCGGACGAACCGGCCCCGGTCCTGGAGCTCCGGCACCGTGCGGCCGCCGACGTAGAACATCGACTGGCGCAAGCCCCCGACGAGCTGGTGCACGACCGCGGAGAGCGGGCCGCGGTACGGGACCTGGCCCTCGATGCCCTCGGGGATGAGCTTGTCGTCGCCGCCCACGCCCTCCTGGAAGTAGCGGTCCTTGGAGAAGGACTTGCGGTCGCCGCGGGACTGCATCGCGCCGAGCGAGCCCATGCCGCGGTACGACTTGAACTGCTTGCCGTTGATGAAGAGCAGCTCGCCCGGGGACTCCTCGCAGCCCGCGAGCAGCGAGCCGAGCATCACCGTGTCGGCGCCGGCGACGAGCGCCTTCGCGATGTCGCCGGAGTACTGCAGGCCGCCGTCGCCGATGACCGGCACACCGGCCGCCTTGGCGGCGAGGGAGGCCTCGTAGATCGCCGTGACCTGCGGGACGCCGATGCCGGCGACCACGCGGGTGGTGCAGATGGAGCCGGGGCCGACGCCGACCTTGATGCCGTCGCAGCCGGCGTCGATGAGGGCCTGGGCGCCGTCACGGGTGGCGATGTTGCCGCCGATGACGTCGACCGTCGAGTTCGACTTGATCTTGGAGACCATGTCGCCGACGAGACGGGAGTGGCCGTGGGCGGTGTCGACGACGATGAAGTCGGCGCCCGCCTCGATCAGGGCCTGGGCCCGCTCGTACGCGTCGCCCGCGACGCCGACGGCGGCGCCGACGAGCAGCCGGCCGTCCTTGTCCTTGGCGGCGTTCGGGTACTTCTCGGCCTTGACGAAGTCCTTGACCGTGATGAGGCCCTTGAGGATGCCGGCGTCGTCGACGAGCGGCAGCTTCTCGATCTTGTGGCGGCGCAGCAGCTCCATGGCGTCCACGCCGGAGATGCCGACCTTGCCCGTGACCAGCGGCATCGGGGTCATGACCTCGCGCACCTGGCGGCTGCGGTCCGACTCGAAGGCCATGTCGCGGTTGGTGACGATGCCGAGCAGCTTGCCCGCCGGGTCGGTGACCGGGACGCCGGAGATGCGGAACTTGGCGCAGAGCTCGTCGGCCTCGCGCAGGGTCGCGTCGGGGTGCACCGTGATCGGGTCGGTGACCATGCCGGACTCGGAGCGCTTGACCAGGTCGACCTGGTTGGCCTGGTCGGCGATGGAGAGGTTGCGGTGCAGGACGCCGACGCCGCCCTGGCGGGCCATCGCGATGGCCATCCGGGACTCGGTGACCTTGTCCATCGCGGCGGAGAGCAGCGGGACGTTCACGCGGACGTTGCGGGAGATGAGCGAGGACGTGTCGATGGCGTCCGGGGACATGTCCGACGACCCGGGGAGCAGCAGCACATCGTCATACGTGAGGCCGAGCGTGGCGAATTTGTCGGGCACTCCGTCGGCGTTCACAGTCATGACACCTTCCAAGATGGTCTTGCTCAGCGCGGATGTCCATGCTAACGGGAGCGCGACGCCTCTCATTCCACGACGAAGATCGATGGCGAGATTCGTATCTTCCTACGGGAAAAACCTCGTACGGCCTAGCCTTCGACGCTCACTGCTCGACCACTGCCCGGCGACTGCTCGGCTACTGCCCGACGACTGGACGCCTACTGCTCGGCGAGCGCACGGAGCCGGCTCAGCGCCCGGTGCTGCGCGACGCGCACCGCTCCGGGGGACATGCCGAGCATCTGGCCGGTCTCCTCCGCGGTCAGCCCGACGGCCACGCGCAGGACGAGGAGCTCGCGCTGGTTCTCCGGAAGGTTGGCGAGCAGCTTCTTGGCCCAGGCGGCGTCGCTGCTCAGCAGTGCGCGCTCCTCCGGCCCAAGGGAGTCGTCGGGCCGTTCCGGCATCTCGTCCGAGGGCACGGCCGTACTGCCCGGATGGCGCATGGCGGCCCGCTGGAGATCGGCGACCTTGTGCGCGGCGATGGCGAAGACGAAGGCCTCGAAGGGGCGTCCGGTGTCGCGGTAGCGCGGCAGGGCCATCAGGACTGCGACGCAGACCTCCTGCGCCAGGTCCTCCACGAAGTGACGAGCGTCACCGGGAAGTCGCGACAGGCGGGAGCGGCAGTAGCGGATGGCGAGGGGGTGCACGAAGGCGAGCAGATCGTGGGTGGCCTGCTCGTCGCCTTCCACCGCACGGCGTACGAGCGCGCTGACGGTACCGTCGCCGCTGTTTCGGGAGGCGCCGCCGCCTCCTGTGGTCGCGGGTGACCCCGGGGCCGGGCCTTCGCGGTCTTCGCGCATCAATCCATGGTGCCTTGGCGCCGGAGTATTCGCGGCACTGCGGCCCGTGTTGTACGTCGAAGCGTTATGCGTCGACGGGTTGTGCGGGGTGGGTGCACCGGAACTCATGCTCTGGCCCCTCCCCTCCCGCTCGGCCGAATCGTCCCCGCGGCGACATCTCCAGGATGCGCCACACCCTCAAGCATGCGGCATCGCGCCCGAAGCGACACGTCCCCCGGATTGTGCACCGTCAATCCCCGGTGCGCACCCGGGTGCGGCGGATCGGGCGGCGGGAGATTCCGGAGGGCGGTCCGGGCCGCGGGATCCGGGGGGCCGGCCCGCCGGCGGCACCGCCGGCCGGTGAGGGCCGGCGGTCGCGCGGTCAGCGGACCAGGCCCCAGCGGAACCCGAGTGCCACGGCGTGCGCCCGGTCGGACGCGCCCAGCTTCTTGAACAGCCGGCGGGCGTGCGTCTTGACCGTGTCCTCGGAGAGGAAGAGCTCGCGCCCGATCTCCGCGTTGGACCGGCCGTGGCTCATGCCCTCCAGCACCTGGATCTCGCGCGCGGTGAGCGTGGGCGCGGCGCCCATCTCGGCCGAGCGGAGCCGGCGCGGGGCCAGCCTCCAGGTCGGGTCGGCCAGGGCCTGGGTGACCGTGGCCCGCAGTTCGGCGCGCGAGGCGTCCTTGTGCAGATAGCCGCGGGCGCCGGCGGCGACCGCGAGGGCCACGCCGTCCAGGTCCTCGGCGACCGTCAGCATGATGATGCGGGCGCCGGGGTCGGCCGAGAGGAGACGGCGGACCGTCTCCACACCGCCGAGCCCGGGCATCCGTACATCCATCAGGATCAGGTCGGAGCGGTCGGCACCCCAGCGGCGGAGGACTTCCTCGCCGTTGGCAGCCGTCGTCACACGCTCGACGCCGGGCACGGTGGCAACCGCGCGACGGAGCGCCTCTCGGGCAAGCGGGGAGTCGTCGCAGACGAGGACGGAAGTCATGACCGCCCTCCGCAGCTGCTGATGCGCGTCACCTTGAGCCTCCAGGCTGGTACGTATCGTCACCTGTGCGGTCGATGCTCCCGGACACCTGTCCGAGAACTTCTTGGTTCAACCGCCTTCGCACTCTCAACGATGGTCACTCGAAAGAGTTACGGGTCGGACGGACACCTTCGGCACTCTACGTGAGGAAGCGAACACACGGCAGGAGCCACTCGCCGCGTGTCCTCCAGATGACGGTATGCCCTATTTGGCGGCTTTCCTTCCGTTTGGCGCATGTCTGAGGCTAGATTCGCAATCAGTCATATTTACATCTACTACGACAGTAGATGTGGAGACATGGACCGTATCCGCCTCAGTACCGGCACCAAGAGGACTACCCATGGCAGATTTCTCCCGCCTCCCCGGACCGAACGCCGACCTCTGGGACTGGCAGCTGCTGGCTGCCTGCCGCGGGGTCGACAGCTCCCTCTTCTTCCACCCGGAAGGCGAGCGGGGCGCGGCCAGGAGTGCGCGCGAGACCTCGGCTAAAGAGGTCTGCATGCGCTGCCCGGTGCGTTCTGAATGCGCCGCGCACGCACTCGCCGTCCGCGAGCCCTACGGGGTGTGGGGCGGCCTCACCGAGGACGAACGCGAAGAACTGATGGGCCGCGCGCGCCATCGCCTGATCCCGGCCACGACCGCGATCGGACCGAGCGCGCCGATCGCCCCGCACTGAACGGGCTTCCCGCCGAAACGACCGAAGGAACGTTTCTCCGAACCTTCTCCGAACCATCCGGGCTCGGCAGCCACCCGACCGGCCGTACCGCCGTACGGTCCTTCGGGTGGCGCCCGTCCGGCGCGGATGCTCCGGCGCCGGACCGGCCGTCAGCGCCGGGCGGCCCGCTCCAGCTGGGCCAGGGTCGCGGCCACCGCCGGGACCCGCGCCAGGTCGGGCAGGGTCAGCGCGACGATCTCCCGCTCGACGGCCGGTTCCACGGCGAGGGTGCTCACGCCCTTGGCCCGTACGGACTCCACCGCGAGCTCCGGCAGCACCGCGACCCCGAGCCCGGCCCCGACCAGGCCGACCACGGCCGGGTAGTCGTCGGTGGCGAAGTCGATGCGCGGGGTGAAACCGGCGGCCTCGCACACCTCCACCAGATGGCGGCGGCAGCGCGGACAGCCCGCGATCCAGGGCTCGTCGGCCAGCTCCGCCATGCCCACCCGCTCCGCCCCCGCCAGCCGGTGCCCCTCGGGAACCAGTCCGACGAGCCGGTCGGTCAGCAGCGGCCGGACCACGAGGTCCTCCCACTCGGCCGCCGAGCCCCGCCCGTCGCCGTCGCCGCCGTAGCGGAAGGCCAGCGCGAGATCGCAGTCCCCCTCGCGCAGCATCTCCACCGAACGCGGCGGCTCCGCCTCGACCAGCGAGATCCGGGTCCCGGGATGTTCGCCGCGCATCGCCGCGAGCGCGGTCGGCACCAGCGTGGAACTGCCGCTGGGGAAGGAGACCAGCCGGACCCGGCCGGCGCGCAGCCCGGCGATGGCCGCGACCTCCTCCTCGGCGGCCGTCAGCCCGGCGAGGATCCCGGCGGCGTGCCGGACCAGCGCCTCACCGGCCTGGGTGAGGCGCATTTCGCGCCCGGTGCGGATCAGCAGCGGGGTGCCCGCGGACTGCTCCAGGGCCTTCATCTGCTGGGAGACGGCCGGCTGGGTGCAGCCGAGCTCGCGGGCGGCGGCGGAGAAGGACCCGGTTCCGGCGACAGCGCGCAGAACTCGGAGATGGCGTGCCTCGATCACCCTTCGAGCATAAGGGGTGCTTTGACCTGGGCGCACATAATCCCCGGCAGCCTTTGAGGCCATTCCGCTAGCGTGGGGCCATGCATCTGATCTCCGTGAACCTCGGCCGCGCGACGGCCGTCGACTACACCGACGCCCCGGACGGTCTGACCGGTCACGGCAAGATCCCCGCGCCGGGGCCCGTACGGGTCTTCGCGCCGGGCCCCAAGGGCGTCGGTGCGAGCGGTGTCGAAGGGGACGACGTCTGCCATCTGCGCCATCACGGCGGGGACCACCAGGCCGTGTACGCGTACGCCCGCGAGGACCTGGAGTGGTGGGAGCGCGAGCTCGGCCGCGAACTGCCCGGCGGCATCTTCGGCGAGAACTTCACCACCGCCGGCCTCGACGTGAACGGCGCGCTGCTCGGCGAGCGCTGGCGGGTGGGCCCCGACCTGCTCCTGGAGGTGGCCTCGGCCCGCATCCCGTGCCGGACCTTCCAGGGGATGCTCGGCGAGAAGGCGTGGGTGAAGCGGTTCACCCAGGAAGCCCGGCCGGGCGCCTACCTGCGGGTCCTGCAGGAGGGCTCGGTCTCCCCCGGCGACACCATCGAGGTCGTGCACCGCCCGGACCACGAGGTGACGGTGGAGTTCTGGTTCCGTGCCTTCACCACCGAGCGGGAGCTGCTGCCGCGCACGCTGGCGGCGGGCGACGCCCTGGAGCCGGAGGCTCGGGACAAGGCACTGGCCCACGTGGAGAAGTACGGGAAGCAGGGCGACTAGGTTGCGCCTATGACGACTGCGTTGATTACGGGATCCACGGCGGGCATCGGCGCCGCCTTCGCCCGGCGGCTCGCCGCCGAGGGGCACAACCTCGTCCTGGTGGCCCGGGACACCAAGCGGCTCGGCGAGCAGGCCACCGAGCTGCACGACCGGCACGGGATCGAGGCCGAGGTGCTGGCCGCCGACCTCTCCACCGAGGACGGCATCGCGGCCGTCGAGGAACGCCTCGGCGACCGCAAGCACCCGGTGGACCTGCTGGTGAACAACGCGGGCTTCGGCAACAAGGGCCGCTACCTCGAAGTCTCCATGGCCGACGAGCTGACCATGCTGAAGGTCCACATCGAGGCGGTGCTGCGGCTGACCTCGGCGGCCGTGGAGCCGATGCGCTCGCGCGGACGCGGCGGCGTGATCAACGTGGCCTCGGTGGCCGCCTTCCTGCCGCGCGGCACCTACGGGGCGAGCAAGGCCTGGGTCGTGCAGTTCACCCAGGGCGCGGCCAAGGACCTGTCCGGCTCGGGCGTACGGATGATGGCGCTGTGCCCGGGCTTCGTGCGCACCGAGTTCCACGAGCGGGCCGGCATGGGCACGGACAACATCCCCGGCTGGATGTGGCTCGACGCCGACAAGCTGGTGGCGGCGGCGCTGGCCGATCTGGCCCGGGGCAGGACGGTGTCGATCCCGGACCCGCGGTACAAGGCGCTGATGGGCCTGGTGAAGGTGGCCCCGCGGGGGCTGCTCGGCGGAGTGTCCTCGCGTACGGGGCGCAAGTACGGGCCGCAGTAGCCGCACCTCTGCCACCTGCGGCGGCCTGGCGACCTGCGAGTAAACGCGGCAAATGGGTGAAATCTCCCTAGACTGGATGTGTCCCATCCAGCGCGGGAGGCGACGCGATGACATTCGTACAAGTGATCGACTACGAGACCACGCGCTTCGACGAGATGAACCATCTCATCGACCGCTATGCCGAGCAGACCGCGGGCAGGCGCACGGTCACTCACACGCTCATCGGCAGGGACCGCGACTCCAGCACCCACTACCTGGACCTCGTCGAGTTCCCCTCGTACGAAGAGGCCATGAAGAACTCTCAGCTCCCGGAAACGGACCGGATGTTCCAGGAGATGGTGGCGCTCTGCGACGGCATGCCGAAGTTCATGAACCTCGACGTGGTCCGCGACGAGTACCTCAACAAGCTCGTCGTGAACCGCTTCCTCGAGGAGGTCGTGGGCAAGGGCGACTTCGACGCCGTCGAAGAGTGCATCGCGGCCGACTACATGACCCACGACATCATGGAGCGCCCCGGCGAAGGCCACGGCCGGGAGGGCATCCGCAAGACCGTCGGCATGTGGCGGGACGCCTTCGACATGACCTTCGACATGACGCGCCAGCTGGCCGAAGGCGACTGCGTCACCACCCTGTGGGACTGGAAGGGCACCCACAAGGGCGAGTTCATGGGGGTCGCGCCCACCGGCAGGGAATTCACCATGTCGGGCTGTACGACCTGCCGGATCGAGAACGGCCAGATCGCCGAGGACTGGTGGTACTACGACGCCCCGGGCCTGATGCGCCAGATGGGCATGATGCCCGGCTGACGCTCCACGCGGGGCGGGCCGCACACGGGAAAGCCCCGGTCACCACCGCTTGGCAGCGGTGACCGGGGCTTTGCCGTGCTTACTGCTTACCGACTCACTGACTCTCTGACGAGGTCAGCGGCCGAGTCAGTGGCTGTGGCCGTGGCCACCGTGGCTGTGACCGGCGTCGGCCTCTTCGTCGGCCGGCTTCTCGACGACCAGGGTCTCGGTCGTGAGCAGCAGGGACGCGATGGAAGCGGCGTTCTCCAGCGCGGAGCGGGTGACCTTGACCGGGTCGATGACGCCGGCCTTGACCAGGTCGCCGTACTCGCCGGTGGCGGCGTTGAAGCCCTGGCCCTTCTCGAGCTCGGCGACCTTCGAGGTGATGACGTAGCCCTCGAGGCCGGCGTTCTCGGCGATCCAGCGCAGCGGCTCGACGGCGGCGCGGCGCACGACCGCGACACCGGTGGCCTCGTCGCCGGACAGGCCGAGGTTGTCCTCCAGCACCTTCACGGCGTGGACGATCGCGGAGCCACCGCCGGAGACGATGCCCTCCTCGACCGCGGCGCGGGTCGCCGAGATGGCGTCCTCGAGACGGTGCTTCTTCTCCTTGAGCTCCACCTCGGTGGCGGCGCCGACCTTGATGACGCAGACGCCGCCGGCGAGCTTCGCCAGGCGCTCCTGCAGCTTCTCGCGGTCCCAGTCCGAGTCGGTGGACTCGATCTCGGCCTTGATCTGGTTGACGCGGCCGAGGACCTCGTCGGAGGAGCCGCCACCGTCGACGATGGTGGTGCCGTCCTTGGAGATCGTGACGCGGCGGGCGGAGCCCAGGATGTCCAGACCGGCCTGGTCGAGCTTGAGGCCGACCTCCTCGGCGATGACGGTGGCACCGGTGAGGGTGGCCATGTCCTGGAGCATCGCCTTGCGGCGGTCACCGAAGCCGGGCGCCTTGACGGCGACGGCGTTGAAGGTGCCACGGATCTTGTTGACGACGAGGGTGGAGAGCGCCTCGCCCTCGACGTCCTCGGCGATGATCAGGAGCGGCTTGGAGGCGCCGGCCTGGATGACCTTCTCCAGCAGCGGCAGGAGGTCCTGGATGGAGGAGATCTTGCCCTGGTTGATCAGGATGTACGGGTCATCGAGGATGGCCTCCATACGCTCCTGGTCGGAGACCATGTACGGGGACAGGTAGCCCTTGTCGAAGGCCATGCCCTCGGTGAACTCGAGCTCCAGGCCGAAGGCGTTGGACTCCTCGACGGTGATGACACCGTCCTTGCCGACCTTGTCCATCGCCTCGGCGATGAGGTCACCGACCTGCTGGTCCTGCGCGGAGAGCGCGGCCACGGCGGCGATGTCGGACTTGTCCTCGATCGGACGGGCGGTCGCGAGGAGCTCCTCGGAGACGGCCTTGACCGCGGCGTCGATGCCCTTCTTCAGGGCGGCCGGGGAAGCACCCGCGGCGACGTTGCGCAGACCCTCGCGGACCAGCGCCTGCGCCAGGACGGTGGCGGTGGTGGTGCCGTCGCCCGCGACGTCGTTGGTCTTGGTCGCGACCTCCTTGACGAGCTGCGCGCCAAGGTTCTCGTACGGGTCGTCGAGCTCGACCTCACGCGCGATGGTGACACCGTCGTTCGTGATGGTGGGAGCGCCGAACTTCTTGTCGATGACGACGTTGCGGCCCTTGGGACCGATCGTCACCTTGACGGTGTCGGCGAGCTTGTTGACGCCACGCTCAAGGGCGCGACGGGCGTCCTCGTCAAACTTGAGAATCTTCGGCATGGGAGCGGTTCAGCCCTCTCGTTGCTATCCCCGGCCGCTCACCGCGACCGCCTGTCCAAAACGAACTACGCCCCTCGCCGCCCGGCTTCAGCAGGGGTGACCAGGGGCGTAGCTCACAACACAACTGGAGAAGTGATTACTTCTCGACGATCGCGAGCACGTCGCGGGCCGAGAGGACGAGGTACTCCTCGCCGTTGTACTTCACTTCGGTGCCGCCGTACTTCGAGTACAGGACGACGTCGCCGACGGTGACGTCCAGCGGGAGACGCTGGCCGTCCTCGAAGCGACCCGGGCCCACCGCGAGGACGACGCCCTCCTGGGGCTTCTCCTTCGCGGTGTCCGGGATGACCAGGCCAGAGGCCGTGGTCTGCTCGGCGTCGAGCGGCTGGACCACAATGCGGTCCTCGAGCGGCTTGATGGCAACCTTGGAGCTGGTGGTCGTCACGATCTGACCTTCCGCTTCGGAGATCCGGAGTTAACTGTCTGGGTGGCGAGCTTGTCGATCCGTCGTCGCGGGTGCCGGATCCACTGTCGCAGGGTTGGCACTCACCAGGGGCGAGTGCCAGACGCGAGACTATTCCGGGGATTAGCACTCGGTCAAGCGGAGTGCCAATACGCGCCGCTGGGTTTCGCAGCCGGACCCGCCTGCCGGGGCCCCGGACCCCGCTCCCCGGGGGCGCCGCCGGCCCTTGGCTCCCTGCGGCACCGTTGCCGGGGACCAGTCCCCGGACCCCTGCTCCTCAAACGCCGGAGGGGCTGGATGAGGCGTTTGAGGCGCGGGGTCTGGGGCGGAGCCCCAGGGGGGTCCGGGCGCAGCCCGGGGAACGGGCGAAGGGCGGGTAGGGGACTCCGCCCCGCAGGGCCCACCCACCCGCACGCGCCCACCGGACCGGGGAACGGGCGGCCGTGGCCGCACCCCCGCCCCACCACCGCCGGACGGAGTCCGGCGCAGCGGCGCGAAGCCGGGGAGGCCCTCCAGGGCCGAGCCGCGCGAGCGGCGCGTGAAGGAGGAACGGGTGCCCGGTATGTGACGCTTGGGGGATGCGGATCCTGGTCGTCGAAGACGAAGTCAGCCTCGCCGATTCACTGCGGCGCGGCCTCTCCGCCGACGGCCACTGGGTCGACCTCGCCCACGACGGCCACCGCGGCCTGGACCTGGCCCTCACCGGAGGCCCGTACGACGTGGTCCTCCTCGACCTGATGCTCCCGGGCCTCTCGGGCTACGAGATCTGCACCCGGATGCGGTCCCACGGCGTCGCCACCCCCGTGCTGATGCTGACCGCCAAGGACGGCGAGTACGACGAGGCCGAGGGGCTGGACTCGGGCGCGGACGACTACCTGACGAAGCCGTTCTCCTTCGTCGTCCTCGCCGCCCGCCTCCGCGCACTCACCCGCCGCACGGCCACCGCCGCCCGGCCCGCCGTCCTCCAGGCCGGCGACCTCGTGCTCGACGCGCAGGGCCGCCGCTGCCGCCGGGGCACGCACGAGATCGAGCTGACCGCCCGCGAGCTCGGCGTCCTGGGCTGCCTGATGGAGCAGCCCGGCCGGGCCGTCGCCAAGCAGGACATCCTCGACGAGGTCTGGGACGGCCCGCACGGCATCGACCCGAACATCGTCGAGGTCTACGTCTCCTCGCTCCGCCGGAAGATCGACGTCCCCTTCGGCCGCCGCTCGATCCTCACCGTGCACGGCACCGGCTACCGGATGGCCCCCGACGGTGGCTGAGCCGCGCGGGCGGGGCAGCCGCCTCGGCAGCCTCCGCGCCCGCGCCGCCGCGGCCGCCGCCCTCGCGATGGCCGCCGTCCTGGCCGCCGGCGGGCTGTGGCTCTACACCCTGCTGCGCGCCAACCTCATCGAGAACACCACCGGCCGCACCGAGCTCGCCGCCCGCAAGGTGGCCGCCCAGTACGACACGGGGAGCCTCCCGGCCGCCGGCCGGCTGCCCGCGCCCGAGGACGGGGTCGACCTGGTCCTCGTACGGAACGCCGCCGGGACGGTCGTGGCCACCAGCGGGGACCTGAAGGACACCCCGGAGCTCACGGAGCTGAGCCCCGCGCCCGGCCGGGACATGCGCTCGGCCGTGCTGCCGCCCGCGCGCCCCGGCGCGCAGCGGCGCGTGGTGGTCGCCGTGGACGCGCCCGGCCCGCCGGGGGCGCACGACCCGCACACCGTCTACGCCGCGACCGTGCTCGGCGACGTCGACGACGCCAACCGGGCCGTCGCGCTCGGCCTGCTGGCGGGTGCGCCCCCGCTGATCGCCTTCTCGGCGGCGCTGGCCTGGTGGGTGACGGGCCATGCGCTGCGCCCGGTCACCGCGATCCGCACCGGGCTGGCGGCGGTCACCGGGAGCGAGCTGGACCGGCGGGTCCCGGACCCGGGCGGCGCCGACGAGATCGCGCAGCTGGCCCGGACGGTCAACGAGACGCTCGACCGGCTGGAGCGCAGCGACGCCCGCCAGCGGCAGTTCACCGCCGACGCCTCGCACGAGCTGCGCAACCCCCTCGCGGCCGTCCGGTCCCGGCTGGAGGTGGCGCTGCGGGACCCCGACCGGGAGTCGGTGGCGGCCGCGCTGGCCGATACCGAGCGGCTGCAGGGCATCGCGGCCGATCTGCTCCTGCTGGCCCGGCTGGACGGCGGGCCCGCGCCGCGCACCGAGCCGGTGGACCTCGCGCTGCTGGCCGCCGAGGATGCGGCGCGGCGCCCGGAGCCCCGGGTGCCGCTACGGCTGGACGCGCGGGCTCCCGTACCGGCCGCCGGGGATCCGGCGCGGCTGGAGCGGGCGCTGGCCAACCTGGTGGACAACGCCCTGCGGTACGCCCGTACCGGGGTCGTGGTCCGGGCCTTCGCCGAGGACGGCTGGGCGCTGCTGGAGGTCGCGGACGACGGGCCGGGCATCCCGGAGGCCGACCGGGACCGGGTCTTCGAGCGGTTCGTGCGGCTGGACGCGGACCGCAGCCGGGCCGGCGGCGGCACCGGCCTGGGGCTGGCCATCGCCCGGGAGATCGCCCGGGCGCACGGCGGCGAGGTCGGCGCGTTCCCCGCACCCGGCGGCGGCGCCCGCCTGGTGCTGCGCCTGCCCGCCCCGGCCTCGGACCGCCCCCGCCTCTGAAGGCGCCTTCAGGACCCTCAGGTTTCCTTCAGCACCGCTCCCCCAGCATCGGGATGCATGAGCGCCCACCGCAGGAAGACCCGTGCCCCGAAGCCCCCGGTCCGCGCGTCCCGCCGCCGCAGGCTCACCCGCACCCTGCTGGCGTCCGGCTGCGCCCTGGTGGTGCTGGCGGGGGCGACGGCCTGGTACCTGTACGACGACCTCGCCTCCAGCATCGGCAGTTCCAAGGCCCTGGAGGGCGCCGAGAAGTCGCAGCACGGCGACACCAACATCCTGCTGATGGGCCTGGACAGCCGCCGGGACCAGAACGGCGAGGACCTCCCGCCGGCGGTGCTGGAGAAGCTGCACGCGGGCGCGAGCTCCGACGTCGGCGGCTACAACACCAACACCCTGATCCTGCTGCACGTCCCCGGCGACGGGAGCCGGGCGCAGGCCTTCTCGGTGCCGCGCGACGACTCCGTCGTCCTGCACGGGGTGCCCGGTTTCACCGGCAAGGCCAAGATCAAGGAGGCGTACGGCCGGGCGAAGGCCAAGGCCGAGGAGAAGCTCTCGGCCCAGGGGGTCACGGACCGGCGGCAGCTGGAGCGCGAGGGGCGCGAGGCGGGCCGCAAGGCGGAGCTGGATACCGTGCGCGCCTTCCTGGGGGTGCCGATCGACCACTTCGCCGAGCTGAACCTGGCCGGTTTCTACCACCTCGCGGATGCGCTGGGCGGCGTACCGGTGTGTCTGAAGAAGCCGGCGAAGGACAGCTACTCGGGGGCGGACTTCCCGGCGGGGCGTCAGACGCTCGACGGGCAGCAGTCGCTGGCCTTCGTACGGCAGCGGCACGGCCTGACCATGGGCGACCTGGACCGGACGAAGCGGCAGCAGGCGTTCCTGGCGGGGGCCACGTACAAGCTGAACCAGGCCGGGACGTTCACGGATCCGGTGAAGCTGATGAAGCTGATCGACGCGGCGAAGCAGGACGTCGTCACCGATCAGGGATGGGACCTGCTGGCGTTCGTGAAGCAGGCGAAGAACCTCTCCGGGGGCAACGTGGAGTTTGTGACCCTTCCCATCGAGGGCTTCGATCGGAACCAGAGCGGGGAGATAAACGTCGTAGACGATATGAAGATAAAGCGGTTCATAGCCGAGCGGATCGGGCCCGGGGCCCCTGCGAGCCCGAGCTCGCCTGGCGCCGCTCCTTCCTCCCCGGGCACGCCCCCCGCACCCCAGGGCTCCGCCCCGGGCTCCGCGAGCTCCGCACCGGCGCCCGCGCCTTCACCCTCCCGAAGCAGCGGCACCCCCGCCATCGACGGCGGCGGCGTCCCGTGCGTGGACTGAGACCCCTGACGTCGGCGGGCGCGCGCCGCCGCACGGAAGCACTGCTCCTCGTCCTCGTCCTCGCGGTGACCATTTCCGGCCACGTCTGCGCGAGCCTGGCGATGAACGACGCCCTGCCGCCCAACCTCAGCGGCTTCGTGATCAGCATGACCCTGCTCGCGCTGGTGGGGCACCTGGCCATCCGCCGGTTCGCGGCGTACGCGGATCCGCTGGTCTTCCCGCTGGCCCTGCTGCTGACCGGGCTGGGGCTGGTGCTGCTGCACCGCCTCGACCAGGGGTACCTGGAGCGGTACGGGCCGAAGACCGCCCTGACCGCGCCCGGCCAGCTGATATGGGCGGTGGTCGGCGTCGCGGCCTGCATCGCGGTGCTGGGACTCCTGCGCGACCACCGGCTGCTCCAGCGGTTCATCTACATCACGATGGTCGTCGCGCTGGTGGCCCTGATCGCGCCCGCCTTCTTCGGCGCGGACACCTACGGGGCGAAGCGCTGGATCAAGCTCGGCGGGCTGTCGGTGCAGCCGGGCGAGTTCGTGAAGATCATGATCGCGGTCTTCTTCGCGGGCTACCTGGTGATACACCGCGATGCGCTGGCCCTGTCGGGACGCAAGTTCCTGGGCATGCGGCTGCCGCCGATGCGCCAGCTCGGCCCCCTCATCACGGTGTGGATCGTCTCGCTGCTCGTGCTGGTCTTCGAGCGCGACCTCGGCACCTCGCTGCTCTTCTTCGGCGTCTTCGTGGTCATGCTCTACGTGGCCACCGAGCGCACGAGCTGGATCGTCTGCGGCCTGGTCCTGGCCTCGGCCGGCGCCTTCGTCGTGGGCACGACGGAGCCGCACGTCAAGGCGCGCGTGGCCGCCTGGCTGAACCCGCTGTCGTACTACTGGAAGGACCGGCCGCCGGGCGTCATCTCGGACCAGTCGGCGCAGGCGCTGTTCAGCTTCGGCACGGGCGGCGTCTCCGGCACGGGCCTCGGCATGGGCCATCCCGAGCTGATCAAGTTCGCGGGCCGCAGCGACTTCATCCTGACGACGGTGGGCGAGGAGCTCGGCCTGGCCGGGGTCATGGCCGTCCTGGTCCTCTACGCACTCCTCGTGCAGCGCGGGCTGCGGATGGCGCTGGGCGCGCGCGACCCGTTCGGCAAGCTGCTGGCGGTGGGCCTGTCGTCCGCCCTGGCCCTGCAGGTCTTCATCGTGGCGGGCGGCGTCACGGGCCTGATCCCCCTGACGGGCAAGGCGCTGCCCTTCCTGGCGGCGGGCGGCTCTTCGCTGCTGGCCAACTGGATCATGATCGCCCTGCTGCTGCGCATCTCCGACAGCACCGAACGACAACGCGAGGCGGACGCCCGGGGCCCGGCGGAGACGACGATCACCCCTCTGGTCGAGCCCGCGCCCGAGCCCGTCCCGTCCTACAGGTAGTCCTCCACGCGGCCGATCCGGTAGCCCTGCTCCTGTATGCGGCGGAGCATCCGGGTCGTCATCTCGGTCTCCGTCGTGCCCTTCAGCTCGGCGGGGCCGCGGAAGTGGGCCAGGATGATGTCACCCGGTTTCAGGGCGGAGCCTTCGGCGTACTGGAAGTTGTTGATCTGCATCGACACGCGCCACAGGAGGATCTGGGACACCCCGCACTCGTGCGCGGCCCTGAGCGTGTCGTCGTTGTGGTTGCCGTAGGGCGGGCGGAAGAGCGTCGGCCGCTTGCCGAAGCGCTTCTCCAGGCGTTCCTGCTGCCCGCATATCTCCTTCTTCTGTGCCTCGAAGGACAGGGTCCGGAGATTCGGGTGCGTCAGGGTGTGGTTGTTTATCGTGCTGTCGGAGCCGTTGTCGCGGAGCTTTTCGAAGTGGCCGTAGTCCGACGAGGCGATGTCGTCCGTCAGGAACATGCTGATCGGCAGCTTCAGGTCGGCGGCCATCTTCAGGAACTCGGGGCTCTTCTCCGCGCCGTCGTCGAACGTCAGGAAGACGACCTTGTCGTCCGCCGGGACGGGTATTCGGTCGACGACCTGGACCCGCCCCGCCTTGGCCGGCGGGATCTGGGGTTTGACGGCCGGCTTGGGCGCGTACTGGAGGGGGCCGCTGAGGCCCCACTTCTTGTAGGCCTCGTCCGCCGCGGCCACGGATCCACTGCCCGCGGCTGAGGGGGAGGCCGCCCCCGAAGGCGCCCCCGAGGGCGCCGGAGTCGACCTCGTCTCCGTCGCCTTGCGTCCCATCCGTTCGATCGGATCCACGCTGTCCCCGCACCCCGTCAGGGACAGCGCGAGCGCGCCGGCCGTCAGCGTTCCGGCTACCAACCGGCGCGCGTGCTTCACAAGTAGTCCTCCAGGCGGGCCACGGCATACCCCTTGTCCGTGACGGTCTTCATGACGTGACGGATCATGTCAGTCATGCTGCCCTTCCAGTCTTCCTTGCCCCGGAAGTGGGTGAGGATGATGTCGCCGGGGTGCAGGTCCTTGTCCCACTCCCGCCAGTCCATCCGGTTCGGGAAGGCCTCTTCGTTCCACAGCGGAACGGCCTTGACCCCGCAGGACTTGGCCGCGCGCAGCGTGTCCTCGTTGTAGTTCCCGTACGGCGGCCGGAAGAGCGTCGGACGCTTGCCGAAGGTCTTCTCGATCGTGTCCTGCTGCCCGCAGATCTCCTGGCGCTGCTTCTCGTAGGAGAGCGCCGGCATGTAGCGGTGGTTGAGCGTGTGGTTGTTGAGCGTGACGCCCGCCGCCTGCATCTCCTTGAAGTACGGGTAATTGTCCCGGACCAGGTAGTCGCTCAGGAAGGCGGTGTACGGGAGCTTCAGCTCCTGCATCATCTTCAGGAACTCGGGGTCCTTCTCGGACCCGTCGTCGATCGTCAGGAAGACGACCTTGTCCTCCGTGGGGACGGTCGTGAAGACCGGGGGCAGCTCGTCCTGGCCCTCGACCTCGAAGCCGTCGCGGGTGGTGATCTCCGGCTTCTCCTTGGGCGCCTGCGGGGCGACGAGCGGCGGCTTGGCGAGCCCCCACTTCTTCGCGGCGACGATCCTCGCCTGCTGGAGGGCCTTCAGCTTCTCGGCGTAGGTGCCGAGCGCGCCGGCCGCTCCGGCCTGCTCGCCCGCGGCGCCCGCGGCGGCCTTCGCCTTGGCCGCCTTGTCCGGAGTCTCGGATCCGCCGGCCCCGCACCCCGTGGCGAGTGCGGCGACGAGCAGTGCGGCCATCGCGGCCGTACCCAACCGGCCGCGCGCGACTGCCGCGATCCGGTGACCGTGTTGCGTCTTATGTTCCGTTTGTCGGACTAGCTGCATAGTCGGGGATCTTTACACCCTTCACGCACGCGCCGCGGGCGACACCGCGAGGGGAATCCGACCTTCCTCCGAGTGGCCCACCGTGGCCGACAATGGACCCGTGACCCCCGAAGACTTCGCCGCGCTCCTCACCCCCGAGGGCCACGCCCTCCTCGACTCGCTCCGCGACTACGACCCCGCCCAGGAGCTCGCCGTCGCCACCCGGCTGCGCCGCGAACACCCCGCCGCGCTGGTCTCCGCGGCCCTCGGACAGGCCCGGCTGCGCCAGCGCGCGGCCGCGAAGTTCGGCGCCGAGGACGCCCACCGGATGTACTTCACCCCCGGCGGCGGGGAGATGGCCACCCGCGCCTCGGTGGCCTCGTACCGCGCCGAGCGGCTCGCCGCCCTGGGCGTACGGAGCCTCGCGGACCTCTGCTGCGGGATCGGCGGCGACGCCCTCGCCCTGGCCCGGCTCGGCATCCGCGTCCTGGCGGTGGACCACGATCCGCTGACCGCCGCCGTGGCCCGTGCCAATGCCGCGGCGCTGGGGCTGGCGGACCTGATCGAGGTCCGGGAGGCCGATGTGACGGAGGTGGACACCGCGGGCTACGACGCCGTCTTCATCGACCCGGCCCGGCGGGGCGGGCGCGGCCGGATCTTCGACCCGGAGTCCTACTCCCCGCCGCTGTCCTGGGCGATCGCCACCGCCCGCTCCGCGAAGGTCGCCGCCATCAAGATCGCCCCCGGGATCCCGCACGAGGCGGTGCCCGCCGAGGCGCAGGCCGAGTGGATCTCCGACCAGGGGGACGTGAAGGAGGCCGTGCTGTGGTTCGGGACGGCGCCGGGCGAGGTCCGCGCCACCCTGCTGCCCGGCCCGCGCGCGCTGGCGACCGCTGATCCGCTGCCCGATCCCGAGGCCGGCCCCGTCGGCCGCTACCTCTACGAGCCCGACGGCGCCGTGATCCGGGCCCACCTCGTCGCCGAGGTCGCCGAGCAGCTGGGCGGCCGGCTGATCGACCCGACCATCGCGTACATCACCGCCGACGAGCTGCACGCGACCCCGTACGCGACCTCGTACGAGATCACCGACGTGCTGCCGTTCGGGCTGAAGAAGCTCAAGGCGCTGCTGCGCGAGCGCGGGGTCGGCATCCTCACGGTGAAGAAGCGCGGCTCCGCGATCGAGCCGGAGGAGCTGCGCAAGAAGGTCAAGCCGCAGGGGCCGAACTCCGCCACGGTGTTCCTGACCCGGGTCTCCGGGGCCCCCTCGATGCTGATCGGCTCACCGACCGGCCGGCCCTGACGGTCCACCGCCCCCGGGGACCGCACCCGTACTCCCGGCCCCGAAGGCCCGCAGCGCCCACCGGTAGTGCGCGCCCGCCTTGCCGAGGCCCAGCAGGGCGGTGATCCACAGGATCATGCCGAGGCCCATCGTGTAGGCGACCTCCCCGTAGGTGTCGGCTCCGGGCCGGGCCGAAGCCGCCGATCCGAAGGTCACCCAGAGACCGAAGGCGCCCAGGGCGAAGGAGGCCAGCAGCCAGACCAGGCTGCGCCCGGGTGCCCGTACGGCGGCGTCCACGGCCGGGTCCCGGTCCAGCTCGGCCCAGGCGCACAGCAGCCGGCGCACCTGGCGGTCCCGCTTGGCGCCCCAGACGAACCAGAACCCGGCCGGTATCAGCACACCCACGCCGAGCACGGCGAAGATCAGGCCGAAGAGGTACGCGAACGGGTCGTGCGTCTCGATGGCCATCAGGGCCATTCCGACGAAGGACCAGCCCAGGGCGAAGACCGCCGAGACCGCCCAGAGGAGCAGGAGCCGGCCGAAGCCCAGACTGCGCCGCCCCAGCTCCCCCAGGAAACGGGCGCGGTCGGCCCGTACGGCATTCGCGTCGAGCCAGGCGCGCAGGTGCGCGGGAGGGGGTGGCGGCGGCAGGTCACGGCGGGGCATGCGCATGACCATATCCGCACGCCACGGCACCCGGCGGACCACCTGGCGGAGGATCAGATTCCGCCCGGCTCCCCGACCTCCACCGATTCGAAGCGCCAGCGGTGGACCGCCCGCGTGATCAAGTCGGCCGCGGGTTCCGGCAGTTCGGGAAGGTCGGCGCCGATCCCCTCGGGGCTCTCCCACCAGGTGATGACGAGCACCCGGTCCTGCGGGGCGCTGAACACCTCCCGGCGCACCGGGTCTTGGGCCAGGATCTGCGAACGGGCCCACTCCAGGAGCTCGTTGGCCCGCCCGGGCACGGCCCGGGCCTCCCACATCAGCGCGACGGTGCTCACGAGTACAGGTTGTCCTTGCTCAGCTCGTGCACGTGGTCGTGGTCGTGCGCGTGGCCGTGCCCGTGGCCATCGCTGTCCCCGTCGGAATGGCCGTGCGAATGGCCGGGAACGTGCGGGTCGGTCACCGGAAGCGAGGAGTCCGCCGACAGGTCCCAGTCCGAAGGGGCCCTGTTCCGCTTGACCATCTCCGCGCCCAGCGCGGCGACCATCGCACCGTTGTCCGTGCACAGCTTCGGCCGCGGCACCCGCAGGATGATCCCCGCGTCGTCGCAACGCTCCTGGGCGAGCGAGCGCAGCCGGGAGTTGGCCGCGACGCCGCCGCCGATCATCAGGTGGTCGACGCCCTCGTCCTTGCACGCGCGGATCGCCTTGCGCGTCAGCACGTCCACCACGGCCTCCTGGAAGGAGGCCGCCACATCGCGCACCGGCACGTCCTCGCCCGCCTTGCGCTTCGCCTCGATCCAGCGGGCGACCGAGGTCTTGAGCCCGGAGAAGGAGAAGTCGTACGGGGCGTCGCGCGGACCCGTCAGCCCGCGCGGGAAGGCGATCGCCTTCGGGTCCCCCTCGCGTGCGAGCCGGTCGATGACCGGACCGCCGGGGAAGCCCAGCTGCAGGACGCGCGCGATCTTGTCGAAGGCCTCGCCCGCCGCGTCGTCGATGGTCGCGCCGAGCGGCCGTACGTCCGAGGTGATGTCGGGGGCCAGCAGCAGCGAGGAGTGACCGCCGGAGACCAGCAGCGCCATCGTCGGCTCGGGCAGCGGCCCGTGCTCCAGCTGGTCGACGCAGATGTGCGAGGCCAGGTGGTTCACCCCGTACAGCGGCTTGCCCAGCGCGTACGCGTAGGCCTTCGCGGCGGAGACGCCCACCAGCAGGGCTCCCGCGAGGCCGGGGCCGGCGGTGACGGCGATGCCGTCGAGGTCGCGGGCGCTGACCCCGGCCTCCTTCAGGGCGCGCTCGATGGTGGGGACCATCGCCTCCAGGTGCGCGCGGGAGGCCACCTCGGGCACGACCCCGCCGAAGCGGGCGTGCTCGTCGACGCTCGACGCGATGGCGTCCGCGAGCAGCGTGGTGCCGCGGACGACGCCGACGCCGGTCTCGTCGCAGGAGGTCTCGATGCCGAGGACGAGCGGTTCGTCAGCCATGGGTCGTCTCACCTTGCAGGGGTACGGAGTCGGGAAGTACGGAATCGGGGTCGGCGGGAACCGCCGGATCCGCAGGGTCGGAGAGGCGGCGCATCACCAGCGCGTCCACGTTGCCGGGCTGGTAGTAGCCGCGCCTGAAGCCGATGGGCTCGAAGCCGAAGCGCGCGTAGAGCTTCTGGGCCCGGACGTTGTCGACCCGCACCTCCAGCAGCACCTCGGCGCACTCGAAGGCGGTGGCGGCGCGCAGCAGCTCGGTCAGCAGCCGGGCGCCGAGCCCGGTGCCCCACTGGTCGCGGGCCGCGGCGATGGTCTGTACGTCGGCCAGGTCCCCGGCGGCGGCCAGCCCGGCGTAGCCGACCACCCGGCCCGCCTCCTCCGCCACGAGGTACCGGCGCGTGGCGCCGGGGCCGCGGGCGTGGGCGAGCTCGGACCAGAACATTCCGGCGGACCAGGCGTCCTCGGGGAACAGCTCGTGCTCCAGCTCCAGCACCGGCTCGATGTCCCACCAGCGCATCTCGCGCAGGACGACTGCTGAGGTGGCCGTCACTGCGGGGTGACCACCTTGTAGTTCTTGGGCACCTCGGCGTCGGGCCGGCGCAGGTAGAGCGGGGCCGGCGGCAGGCCGTCGGCGTTCTCGAAGGGCTCCCCCGCCGCCAGCCGGTGCGCGGCCAGGGCGGCCAGCGCGCCGGCGCTCTGGTGCTCGGGGGCCCGGGCGTCGGTGAAGACCTCCGGGTACAGCTGCGCCCCCTGGCCGACGGCGGGCAGTCCGGCGACGCGCTCGGCGATGTCGGCCGGCCGGTCCACCGCGGGCTCGCCGACCCGGGTGCGGGGGTCCTCGTAGCGGGCCCAGTAGACCTCCTTGCGGCGGGCGTCGGTGGCCACGACGAAGGGGCCCTCGATCCCGGCCGCGCCGGCCGCGTGGGCCAGGCCGTCGAGGGTGCACAGCCCGTGGACGGGCACGCCGAGCACGGAGGCGAAGGTGGACGCGGTCACGAGCCCGACGCGCAGTCCGGTGTAGGGGCCGGGGCCGACCCCGACGACGATGCCGGTGACGGCTTCGAGCGTGACCCCCGCCTCGGCGAGGACCTTGTCCACGGCGGGCAGCAGGAGCTCCCCGTGGCGGCGGGCGTCGACCTGGTTCGACTCGGCGAGGACGGACTCGCCGTCGTGCAGGGCGACGGTGACGGCGGGCGTGGCGGTATCTACAGCGAGCAAGAGCACGCGAACAGCCTACGACTCCCGGGCCCCCGGCCCTTGCGGCCGGTCTGCGGGCACCCCTGCTGCTACCTTCGGACCAGGTGTCGGGTGGTGATCGTCCGCCCGGCGTCCGAAGACGTCGACTGACCATGCGGAGAGGTGGAGCAAGGTGGCACGCAGCAGCTCGGGAATCGTGGCCGGGCTCACCGTCGGGGCGCTCGCCGTCGTCGGTTTCCTCGGCTACCAGGCCTCCGCCTCCGCTCCCGCGCTCCCGCCGAAGGCCGCCGCGCAGACCCCGGCGCCCGCTCCGAGCGACTCCGGGCCCGCCAAGACGGACCCGGGCAAGCCGGTGGCCCTCCCGGCCGGATCCGGTACCGGCGTGCGCGTCGTGTACTCGCTGGGCGCCAAGCGCGTGTGGCTGGTGGGAGCCTCCGGGGAGCCGAAGACCTTCGCGGTCGTGCCGAGCACGGTGCACCCAGCGCCCGGCAGTTACACGGTGGGCGGCCGCACGGGCGCGGTGACCGGCTCGGACGGGGTGCCGATCGAGCACGTCGTCCGGTTCGCGAGCCCCCAGGGGGTCACCGTCGGCTTCAGCGCCCGCGTGGACAACACCCTGCCGGCGCCCGACCCGGCCAAGAAGACCGGCGGTGTCCGCATGCTGCGCGCCGACGGGGACGCGATGTGGGCCTTCGCGACGATCGGCTCGAAGGTCGTCGTCGTTCCCTGACCCGGCCGCGACACGCCGAATTCACTCGTACGAGAACTCCGCCGTCGGGGCGGCCGCCCGCTTCGGGCCGCTCCGGGAGCCCCTTCGGGCCGCTCCGGGAGCCCCTTCGGGCCGCTCCGGACGGCTTCAGGCCGCTTCGGACTCCGGGGCGGCCTGTTCCTCGTCCTCCGCGTGCCGCGCCCCGTCCCGTACGGGATCGGGCTCCGGGGCCCGCTCGCGCGCGGGCGGGGTGGACACGGCGCTGGCGGCGACGCCCGCGGCGAGCAGCGCCCCCATGGACACGGCGGACGGACGGGGTGCGCCCGCTGCTCCTGTTGCCGACATGGCTGCCTCCTGGCCGGGGCCAGCCCGTACTTAGGTACGCCTAACCAGCCCTCCGTACCATGTGACCACGCGCCCCGCCGCCCGCGCAATATCTTCCCGACGACTTGTCGGAACGTTTCTCGCCGTGCCGGGCTACGCCTGCTCCGCCGCCGGCACGCCCGCGAGGCTCTCCAGACCCGCCCCGGCCGCCCAGCGGGTACCGATCCCGCGGACCAGGACCTCGCGCACGTCGTCCAGGACCTCCTCGTGGCCCACCGCCCGGCGGATCAGCACGTGCAGCCGGTCGTCGGACAGCTCCTCGACCTTGCCGTCGCCCCACTCCACGACGACGACGGACTCGGGCAGCGAGACGTCGAGGTCAAGGTCCTCCATCTCGTCCAGCCCGCCGCCGAGGCGGTACGCGTCCACGTGCACCAGCGCCGGACCGCCGGTCAGCGAGGGGTGGACCCGGGCGATCACGAAGGTCGGCGAGGTCACGGCCCCGCGCACGCCCAGGCCCTCGCCGAGGCCGCGGGTCAGGGTGGTCTTCCCGGCGCCGAGCTCCCCGGTCAGCAGGACGAGGTCGCCGGGGCGCAGCAGCCCGGCGATCCGGCGCCCGAGGTCCTGCATGGCGTCGGGCGAGCCGACGGTGACGTGCGTTTCCGTCTCAGGTACTTCTTCCATGCGCGCCAACGTTAGCCGCTGCGGACACCGTCCCGGTGCGCGCGAGCAGCTCGCCGAGCAGCCGGGTCACGGCGTCCGGACGCTCCATCATCATCAGGTGCCCGGCGGACTCCAGGACCACCAGCTCCGCGGACGGCAGCGCGTCCTTGATGGTCTGGCTGTGATCGGGAGGGGTGACCATGTCGCCGTCCCCCGCGATGATCGTGACGGGGATGTCGGCGAACCGCTGGAGCGCGGCGGTCTTGTCGTGCGCCTGGAAGGCCGGGTAGAACTCCGCGACCACGTCGATGGGCGTGGCCTCGATGAGCCGCTCGGCGAAGCGGGCGACGGCCGAATCGACGTCGCGCGAGGCGAAGGAGTACATCCTCACCATGCCGGCGAACAGGTCGGCGGTGGCGCGTCGGCCCTTCTCCACCAGCTCCACCTGGGAGCCGAGCGCCTTGAGCACCCCGGGCAGCAGCTTCCGTACCGTCGAGAAGCCCAGGGAGGGCAGCCCGTACGTGACCTCGTCCAGCCGGCCGCTGGAGGTGCCGACCAGCGCCACCCCGGCCACCCGGTCCCGGATCAGGTCGGGGAACTCCTGGGCCAGCCCCATGACGGTCATCCCGCCCATGGAGTGGCCGACCAGGATCAGCGGGCCCTCGGGGGCGGCGGCGTCGATGACGGCCTTCAGGTCGCGGCCGAGCTGTTCGAAGGTGACGGGCTCGCCGTCGGCCTGCGACAGGCCGCGCGCGCTGCGGCCGTGGCTGCGCTGGTCCCAGTAGACGGCCCGGACCAGACCGCGCAGGGCGGCGCGCTGGAAGTGCCAGGAGTCCTGCGAAAGGCAGTAGCCGTGACAGAACACCACGGTCGGGCGGATCGGAGCCCGGCGGCGCAGCCGGCGCCGCTTGCCCTCCTCGGGCAGCTCGTCGACCTCGTAGTACAGCGCGGTGCCGTCCTCGGCGCGCGCGGTGCCGGGAGCGCCGCGCAGGGATCCGTAGTCCGCGGTCGAGTCGAGCGCGAGGCGCGCCTTCATGCGCATGCCCCGGCCGACGGTGATCCGTTCGACCGCGACCCCGGCCGCCGCTCCGGCGGCTATCACGCCGATGGCAGCGCCGGCCCAGCCCGCCTTGCGCCAGTTCTCACTCACGCCGCCACCCCTCACTCACCCGGTCAGCCGTTGAGGTACACGCGGGGGACCCGGCCCCCGATACGGGTGACGATCTCATAGGCGATCGTATGCGCCGCTTGAGCCCAGTCCTCGGCCGTGGGTTCGCCGCGCTCCGCGTCCCCGAAGAGGACGGCCTCGTCGCCGACGCGGGCCTCGTCCCCGTCCAGGTCGACCACGAACTGGTCCATGGCGACGCGCCCGGCGACGGTGCGGATGCGGCCGCCGACGAGCACCGGGCCGCGCTCGGACGCCTGCCGCGGGACGCCGTCGGCGTAGCCCGCCGGGATCAGCGCGAGGCTGGTCTCCCGCTCGGTGACGTAGTGGTGCCCGTAGCTGACCCCGTGCCCGGACGGCACGCTCTTGACCAGCGCGACGGAGGCCTTGAGCGCCATCGCGGGCCGCAGGCCGAGCTGGGCGGGGGTGCCGAGCTCGGGCGCGGGCGAGACCCCGTAGACGGCGATGCCGCAGCGGACCAGGTCGAAGTGGGACTCGGGGAGGGTGAGCGTGGCCGGCGAGTTGGCGATGTGCCGGACCTCGGGCTCGACGCCCTCCTTCTCCGCGTACGCGAGCATGTCGCGGAAGGCGGTCAGCTGGAGCGGGACGGACGGGTGACCCGGTTCGTCCGCGCAGGCGAAGTGCGACCAGACTCCGGTGACGCGGACGGTCCCCTCGGACTGGGCGGCGACGGCCGCGGTCACCAGCGCCTCCCAGTCGGCGGGCTGGCAGCCGCCCCGGCCCAGGCCGGTGTCGGCCTTCAGCTGGATCCTGGCCGTCATTCCGGCGGCCCGGGCGGCCTCCCGTACCTCCTCCAGGGCCCACAGCGCGCTGACGGACACGTCGATGCCGGCCTCGACGGCCTCCCGCCAGGGCCCGCCGGGGGTCCACAGCCAGCACAGCACGGGCCCCTCCAGCCCGGCGGCGCGCAGCGCGAGGGCCTCCTCGGGCGTGGCCGTCCCGAGCCAGCTCGCACCGGCCTCCTGGGCGGCCTTGGCGCAGGCCACGGCCCCGTGCCCGTAGGCGTCCGCCTTGACCACGGCCATGAGTGCGGAACGGGGCGCCCGCTCGCGCAGGGCCCGTACGTTCGCCCGGACGGCGTCAAGATCGATCTCGGCGTACACGCGCGCGGCTGTCTCGTTCATCCCCCCCAGTCTCTCAGAGCCCCGCCGACCAGACCGAACAGGCGGGGCCTCGGCGGGCCGCCCGGACCGCCGGCGAATCCAGCCCCGCCGGCGTTCGAGGCGCGGGCTCCGGGGCGGAGCCCCGGGGGCCCGGACCGCCGGCCGACTCCAGCCCCGCCGGCGTTTGAGGCGCGGGGTCCGGGGCGGAGCCCCGGGGGCCCGGGCGCAGCCCGGGGCCGGGCGGGTCAGGGCGGAGCCCTGGGAACGGTGGAAGGGCGGGTAGGGGAACCCCCGCGCAGCGGCTCCTGCCCCGGCCCCGGACCCCGCACCTAGCGGCTAGCGACATCGCTCCAGGCCCGCGGCAGCGCTTCGGCCACCTGGTGCGCCAGGAGGGGACCGCCGGTGAGCCGGGCCGCCAGCCCGTGGAGGTACGCCGCCACCGACCCGGCGTCCACGGCCGGCAGCCCGGCCGCCAGCAGGGACCCGGCCAGCCCGGACAGCACGTCCCCGCTCCCCGCGGTGGCCAGCCACGGGGTCCCGGTCGGGTTGACCCGGACGGGGCCGGGCCCGGCCGGGGCGACCAGGGTGGTCGACCCCTTCAGCAGGGTCACCGCCCCGTACCGCTCCGCGAGCCCCCGCACGGCCGCCAGCCGCCCCGCCTCGACCGTCTCCCGGGCGACCCCCAGCAGCGCCGCCGCCTCCCCCGCGTGCGGGGTCAGCAGGGTGGGGGCGGCCCGGGCCCGCAGCTCCCCGGGGTCCAGCCCGCGCAGCCCGTCGGCGTCCACCAGTACCGGTACCGGCTGCGCCAGCGCCTCCCGCACCTCCGGGCCGCCCTCGTCGCCGAGCCCCGGCCCGACCACCCAGGCCTGGACCCGGCCGGTGCCGATCAGCGTCTCCGGGTAGCGGGCCAGTACCGCCTCGGCCACCGCGGGCGGGCCCACGTAGCGCACCGCGCCCGCGCCGCCCCGCAGCGCCCCCGCCACCGCGAGCACCGCCGCGCCCGGGTAGCGCGCGGACCCGGCGACGACCCCGAGCACGCCGCGCCGGTACTTGTCGCTGGACGCCGTCGGCTGCGGCAGCAGCCCCGCCACGTCGGCGTGCTGCAGGGCCTGCAGGTCGGGGGTCCCGAGCTCCAGCCCGATGTCCACCAGGTGCACCGCACCCGCCCGGGAGGCCCCCGGGTCGATCAGCAGCCCCGGCTTGTACGCCCCGAAGGTCACCGTCACGTCCGCCGTCACGGCCGCTCCGGCCACCTCCCCGGTGTCCGCGTCCACCCCGCTCGGCAGGTCCACCGCGACCACCACCGCGCCCGCCGGGATCCGCTCCACCAGTGCGGCGGCGGCCGGCCGCAGCGCGCCCCGGCCGCCGATGCCGACCAGCCCGTCGAGGACCAGGTCGGCCCGCCCGGGCACGGCCGCCTCCAGGCGTCCGCCGGCGGCCCGCAGCGCGGCCAGCCCGCCCGCGTGCACCCGCTCCGGGTCCATCGCGACGGCCGTCACCTCGGCGCCGCGCCGGGCCAGCTTCGCGCCCGCGTAGAGGGTGTCGCCGCCGTTGTCCCCCGGGCCGACCAGCAGGACCACGCGGGATCCGTACACGCGGGGCAGCAACCGGACGCAGACGGCGGCCAGTCCGGCCGCCGCCCGCTGCATCAGGGTGCCTTCGGGCAGCCGGGCCATCAGCTCGCGCTCGGCGGCCCGTACGGTCTCCACGCTGTAAGCAGTACGCATGGCACCAGCCTGCCCGAAGGACCCCCGGGAGGCGGCCGTCCCCCGGCCGTCCCCCGGCTACCCCTCGGCGATCACCACCGCGGAGGCGACGCCCGCGTCGTGGCTGAGCGAGATGTGCCAGGACTTCACGCCCAGCGCCCGCGCCCGCGCCTCCACGGTGCCCGACACCCGCAGCCGCGGCTGTCCGGTCTCCTCCACGTACACCTCGGCGTCGGTCCACAGCAGCCCGGCGGGCGCGCCGAGCGCCTTGGCGAGCGCCTCCTTGGCGGCGAACCGGGCAGCGAGCGAGGCGGTACCGCGCCGCTCGCCGCCCGGCAGGGTCATCTCCGCGTCGAGGAACAACCGCCCGGCCAGGGCCGGCGTGCGCTCCAGCGCGGCACCGAACCGTTCGATCTCGGCAACGTCGATCCCCACACCGATAATCACAACCACAAACTCGCTTCGCTCACTCCACGGTCACGGACTTCGCGAGGTTACGCGGCTGGTCCACCTCGTTGCCGCGCGCCGTCGCCAGCTCGCACGCGAACACCTGCAGCGGCACGGTCGCCACGAGCGGCTGGAGCAGCGTCGGGGTGGCCGGGATGCGGATGAGGTGGTCGGCGTACGGGACCACCGCCTCGTCCCCCTCCTCGGCGATCACGATGGTCCGTGCCCCGCGCGCCCGGATCTCCTGGATGTTGGACACGATCTTGTCGTGCAGCACGGAGCGCCCGCGCGGCGACGGGACGACGACCACGACCGGCAGGTCCTTCTCGATGAGCGCGATCGGCCCGTGCTTGAGCTCGCCCGCCGCGAAGCCCTCGGCGTGCATGTACGCGAGCTCCTTGAGCTTGAGCGCGCCCTCCAGCGCCACCGGGTAGCCGACGTGCCGCCCCAGGAACAGCACGGTGTTCTTGTCGGCGAGCGACCGCGCCAGCTCCCGTACCGGCTCCATGGTCTCCAGTACGGTGTCCACCGCCGCGGCGATGTCCGACAGCTCCCGGATCACGGACCGGATCTCGTCGCCCCACTTCGTGCCCCGGACCTGCCCGAGGTAGAGGGCGACCAGGTAGCAGGCCACGAGCTGGGTCAGGAAGGCCTTCGTCGAGGCGACGGCCACCTCGGGTCCGGCGTGCGTGTACAGCACGGCGTCCGACTCGCGCGGGATCGTCGAGCCGTTGGTGTTGCAGACGGCCAGCACCTTGGCGCCCTGCTCGCGGGCGTGGCGCAGCGCCATCAGGGTGTCCATCGTCTCGCCGGACTGCGAGATCGCGATCACCAGCGTGCGCTGGTCCAGGATCGGGTCGCGGTAGCGGAACTCGCTGGCCAGCTCCGTCTCGCAGGGGATGCGGGTCCAGTGCTCGATGGCCAGCTTCGCGATCATGCCCGCGTGGTACGCCGTACCGCACGCCACGATCACGACCTTGTCGACCTCGCGCAGCACCGAGTCGGGGATGCGCACCTCGTCGAGGGTCAGCAGGCCGTTCGCGTCGATCCTGCCGAGGAGGGTGTCGGCGACGGCCTTGGGCTGCTCGGCGATCTCCTTGAGCATGAAGTAGTCGTAGCCCCCCTTCTCGGCCGCCGAGGCGTCCCAGTCCACGTGGTACGCCCGCACGTTCGCGGCCGTGCCGTCGAAGTTGGTCACCGTGACCCCGTCGCGGCGCAGCTCCACGACCTGGTCCTGCCCCAGTTCGATCGCGGAGCGGGTGTGGGCGATGAAGGCGGCCACGTCGGAGGCGAGGAAGTTCTCGCCCTCCCCGACACCCACGACGAGCGGCGAGTTGCGGCGCGCGCCGACCACCACGTCCGGCGCGTCGGCGTGCGCGGCGACCAGGGTGAAGGCCCCGTCGAGGCGCCGGCACACCTGCCGCATCGCCTCCGCCAGGTCCCCTCCCGCGCCCTCGAACCGCTCGGCCAGCAGGTGCGCCACGACCTCGGTGTCCGTCTCGGACTCCAGCCGGTGCCCGCGCTCGGCGAGCTCGGCCCGCAGCGCGGCGAAGTTCTCGATGATCCCGTTGTGCACGACGGCCACGCGCCCCGAATTGTCGAGGTGCGGGTGGGCGTTGACGTCGGTGGGCCCCCCATGGGTGGCCCACCGGGTGTGTCCGAGCCCCGTGGAACCGGCCGGCAGCGGGTGCCCGACCAGCTCCTTCTCCAGATTGACCAGCTTGCCGGCCTTCTTGACGGCGGCGAGTTCCCCGTCGGCGAGCACGGCGACGCCCGCCGAGTCGTAGCCGCGGTACTCGAGCCGCTTGAGTCCGGCAATGACCACATCGAGCGCCGACTGCGCTCCCACGTAACCTACGATTCCGCACATAAGCCGCAGGGTACGCCGTAGTTGGCCGTCTGCCCGGTACCTGAACCGGACGAAAAAACCGCCCCGGCGCGGATGCCGGGGCGGTTCGGTCGGCCGCGTGTGCGGGCGGGGGTCAGCCGAGCTTCGCGGACTGCGCGGCCACCAGCGTCACCGGGGACTCGGCCTTCCCTCCCAGGCTGATGGAGCTGAAGGTGGCCGTGGTGGGGCCGTGGCGCAGGACCGTCAGGTAGGTGACGGCCTTGTCGCCGTCCTCGAGGTCCAACGTCAGCTCGAAGCTGACGCTGTCGTCGGCGGAGCTGACGGGGGCGCCCGTGCCGGCCGTCACGCCGAGGTACTTCGTGGACTCCCCGCCGACGGTGGAGGTGAACCCGCCGGCGCACGCCTTGCCCGCCGCCTCGAGCGAGGCGATCAGGTCCTGCGCGCCCTTGCCGTCGTACGAGGCCAGGCCGATCGTCGTGGCCGTGACGCGGAGCGCGTTCTGGATCTTCTGGTCCGGCGAGGCGTTCGGGTCTTCCGCGGGCTTGGCGGTCACAGCCGTACGGGCGGTGCCGGTCGGCGTACCGATCTTCTGCTGGGCCTGGCTCTGGACCAGGACCTTGCACTCGGGCTTGTCGGTGGAGACCGCGTCCTTGTCGCCCGCCGCGAGCTTGGCCTCCGCGTCGGGCGCCACGACGAATCCGGGGGCCTCCGCCCCGGTGACCAGCAGGGGCACCAGCTCGGCCTCCGTCTTCCCCTTCTCCGCCGGAGCGGACGGGGACGGGGAAGCCGGGGCGGACGCCTTCGCGTCCGACGTGGCGCCGTCCTTCGCGTCGGACTCCGAGCCGGACCCCCCGCACGCCGACACGAGCAGCGCCAGGGACACGGCCGAGGCGGACAGGACGGTACGGCGGACCAATGCGTTGCGCATGACGGTGTTTCCCCCCACAGGAAAAGATCTACGGAAAACGGCGGCGCGAGCTGCCGCGATCATCACCGTACGGCGCCCCCGAGCCCGGACTCCGCCGTTCCGTGGCGCCTGCCGCCCATCGTGATGCCGAAGTGACCGCAAGGGCCTCCAATCGATACGGCCCCCCGTACAACCCACCCACCCCGTGCCATAAGACCCGGGTCCACGTGACCGACCACACCACCCACGGCGGGCCGTCACCCGTGACAATGGCCGTGTGATCTCTTCGCCGCCACGAAGCACGCCGGACCGCGCAACGGAGCGCCCCGACGGACCGGAGCACCGGACGCAGCCCCACGACCCCGAGCACCCCGCGCACGCCGCGCACCCCACGCGCCGCCGGGGCCACGAGGCCTCGCCCTACGTGGACCTCACCCGTGCCGAGTGGAGCGCCCTGCGCGAGCGCACCCCGCTCCCGCTGACGGCCGACGAGGTCGAGCGGCTGCGCGGGCTGGGGGACGTCATCGACCTCGACGAGGTCCGCGACGTCTACCTGCCGCTCTCCCGCCTCCTGAACCTGTACGTCGGCGCCACCAGCAACCTGCGCGGCACGCTCAACACCTTCCTCGGCGACGCCGGCAACGGCCACGGCGCCCAGCAGGGCACGCCCTTCGTCATAGGGGTCGCCGGATCGGTCGCCGTGGGCAAGTCCACCGTGGCCCGTCTCCTCCAGGCCCTCCTGGCCCGCTGGCCGGAGCACCCGCGCGTGGAGCTGGTCACCACCGACGGCTTCCTGTACCCGATGAAGGAGCTGGAGCGCCGCGGGCTGACCGCCCGCAAGGGCTTCCCGGAGTCGTACGACCGCCGCGCGCTGACCCGTTTCGTCGCCGACATCAAGGCGGGCAAGGACGAGGTCACGGCCCCGGTCTACTCCCACCTGATCTACGACATCGTCCCCGACGAGCGGCTCGTCGTCCGGCGTCCCGACATCCTGATCGTCGAGGGGCTGAACGTCCTGCAGCCCGCCATGCCGGGCAAGGACGGCCGCACCCGGGTCGGCCTCGCCGACTACTTCGACTTCAGCGTGTACGTGGACGCCCGCCCCGAGGACATCGAGCGCTGGTACCTCAACCGGTTCCGCAAGCTGCGCGAAACGGCGTTCCAGAACCCCTTCTCCTACTTCCGCAAGTACACCCAGGTCTCCGAGGAGGAGGCACTGGAGTACGCGCAGACGATGTGGCGGACCATCAACAAGCCCAACCTGCTGGAGAACGTGGCACCGACCCGCGGCCGGGCCACCCTCGTCGTCCGCAAGGGCCCGGACCACAAGGTGCAGAAGCTGAGCCTGCGCAAGCTCTGAGCGCCGCGCGGGCGGCCCGGGGCCCGGAAGCTAGGGTGCGGCCATGCTGCATCTACGGATGATCGTTCCGTCGGACCGGACGGACGCCGTGGTCCGGATCGTCGAAGGGACGGTCGGCACCACCCATCTGGCCGTGCTGCCCGGCGCCGCCCGCGTCCCCGCGGGCGACATCGTGCTGTGCGACGTCGCGCGCGAGGCGGGTGACGAGCTCCTGAACGAGCTCCGGGCACTGGGCATCGAGAAGGACGGGGCGATCGCGGTCGAGAACATCGACCTCTGCCTCTCGGAACGTGCAGACCGGGCCGAGGAGGAGGCTCCGGGCGAGGCGGCCGACGCCGTCCTGTGGGAGCAGCTGAGCGAGGCGACCCACGAGGAGTCCACCCTCACCATCACCTACAGCGCCTTCATGATCATCGCAACGATGATCGCGGCCTGCGGCGTGGTCCTCGACAACGCCATCCTCATCGTGGGCGCGATGGCGGTCGGCCCGGAGTTCGGCCCGCTCGCCGGAATCTGCACGGGCCTGGTGCGGCGCGCCCCCAGGCCGGCCGCCCGCTCGCTGGTCGCCCTGCTGGTGGGCTTCGCCGCCGCGATGGTCGCGACCACCGTCTTCACCCTGGTCATGGACGCGCTCGGGCTGTTCGAGCACGGCATGCTCGACAAGCCCCGCCCCAACACCAGCTTCATCTGGCAGCCGGACCTGTTCTCCTTCGTCGTGGCGCTGCTCGCCGGTGTGGCCGGGGTGCTCTCCCTGACCTCGGCGAAGTCCGGCGCCCTGGTCGGCGTCGCGATCTCGGTGACCACGGTCCCGGCGGCGGCCAACGCGGCCGTGGCGCTCGGCTACGGCGAGTTCGGCCAGATGTGGGGCTCGATGGAGCAGCTGCTGCTGAACCTCTTCGGGATCGTGCTGGCCGGGGTCCTGACCCTGTTCGGCCAGAAGCAGCTGTGGCGCACCCAGCGCGGCCACTGGCGCCGCGCGGCGTCCAAAGCCTGAACGGCCGCGACCCGAAGGACCCGCCGACCCGCCGACCGCGCCCCCGGCACGACAGCGGCCCCGCGCTACGGAGCTTCGTAGCGCGGGGCCGCGGTCATGCCGGTCGGGCTCTAGCCGAGCGCCGACTTCACCACGTCCGCGAGGCGCCCCGCGACCGAGCGGGCCTGCTCGATGTCGGCGGCCTCCACCATCACCCGTACGAGGGGCTCCGTGCCCGACGAACGGAGCAGCACGCGCCCGGTCGTGCCGAGCTCCCGCTCCGCCTCGGCGACGGCCGCGGCCAGCTCGCCCGAGGTGGTGACCCGCGACTTGTCCACGTCGGGGACGTTGACCAGGACCTGCGGCAGCCGCGTCATGACCCCGGTCAGCTCGGCCAGGGACTTGCCGGTGGCCGCGATCCGGGCCGCCAGCATCAGGCCGGTCAGGGTGCCGTCACCAGTGGTGGCGTGGTCGAGGATGATCACGTGGCCGGACTGCTCGCCGCCCAGCGCGTACCCGTGCTCCTTCATCGACTCCAGGACGTACCGGTCGCCGACGCCGGTCTGCACGACGTTGATGCCCTCGGACTCCATGGCCAGCTTGAAGCCCAGGTTCGACATCACGGTGGCGACGACGGTGTCCTCGCGCAGGTGCCCGGCCTCGCGCATCGCCAGCGCGAGGACCGCGAGGATCTGGTCCCCGTCGACCTCTTCGCCGTTCGCGTCCACGGCGAGGCAGCGGTCGGCGTCCCCGTCGTGCGCGATGCCCAGGTCGGCCCCGTGCTCGACGACGGCCTGCTTCAGCAGACCGAGGTGGGTGGAGCCGCAGCCGTCGTTGATGTTCAGGCCGTCGGGCTCGGCACCGATGGTGACGATCTCCGCGCCGGCCCGGGTGAAGGCCTCGGGCGAGACGTAGGCGGCCGCGCCGTGTGCCTCGTCCAGGACGACCTTGAGGCCGTCGAGGCGGTTGGGCAGCACGCCCATCAGGTGGGCGACGTACCGGTCGAAGCCCTCGGTGTAGTCGGAGACGCGGCCGACGCCGCCGCCCGTCGGGCGGTCCCAGGGAGCACCCGTGCGGTGGTCCTCGTAGACCGTCTCGATCCGGTCCTCCAGCTCGTCGGCGAGCTTGTGGCCGCCGCGCGCGAAGAACTTGATGCCGTTGTCGGGCATGGCGTTGTGGCTGGCCGAGAGCATGACACCGAGGTCGGCGCCCAGCGCACCGGTGAGATACGCCACCGCCGGGGTGGGCAGCACACCGACGCGCAGGACGTCCACGCCCGCGCTCGCGAGGCCCGCGACGACTGCGGCCTCCAGGAACTCACCCGAGGCGCGGGGGTCCCGGCCGACCACGGCCGTCGCCCGGTGGCCCTCGAAGGTGCCCGCCTCGGCCAGTACGTGTGCGGCCGCCACGGAGAGACCGAGCGCGAGCTCGGCCGTCAGATCCGCGTTGGCGACGCCCCGTACACCGTCCGTCCCGAAGAGTCGTCCCACAGTTGTCCTCCCGAGTTCACACTTCACTATGAGCAGTTGTGCCAGATATTTTGCCGCTTTTGGCGGTAAACGAACCGCCCCGGCAGCACACAGAGTGCTGCCGGGGCGGAATCGTGCTGAACAGCGGGCGTGATTAACGCTTGCTGTACTGCGGAGCCTTGCGGGCCTTCTTGAGACCGGCCTTCTTGCGCTCGACCGCACGGTCGTCGCGGGAGAGGAAGCCGGCCTTCTTCAGCGCCGGGCGGTTGTTGTCCACGTCCGCCTCGTTCAGCGCACGGGCCACACCGAGGCGCAGGGCGCCGGCCTGGCCGGACACGCCGCCACCCGAGATGCGGGCGATGACGTCGTAGCGGCCGTCGAGCTCGAGGAGCTTGAAGGGCTCGTTGACTTCCTGCTGGTGCACCTTGTTGGGGAAGTAGTCCTCAAGGGTGCGACCGTTGATCTTCCACTTGCCGGTGCCCGGAACGATCCGGACGCGGGCGATGGCGTTCTTGCGACGGCCCAGGCCGGCGGCCGGCTGCGGGTCGCCGAAGCGGCCGGCGAGAGACTCGGACGTGTAGTCACCCTCGACTACGTCCGCGGTCTCGGTGGTGTATTCCTCGACGTTGCCCTCGAACTCTTCGACGACAGTCTCGGCGGTGGTCTCGGCCACGATGCTCCTCAGAAGTTTCTTGTCTTAGGGGGTGTGGTGGCCGGAACTACTGCGCGACCTGGGTGATCTCGAACGGCACCGGCTGCTGAGCAGCGTGGGGGTGCACATCGCCCGAGTAGACCTTCAGCTTCGAGATGATCTGACGGCCCAGGGAGTTCTTGGGGATCATGCCCTTGATGGCCTTCTCGACGGCCTTCTCCGGGTTGTTCGCCAGGAGGTCGTCGTAGCGCACCGAACGCAGACCGCCCGGGAAACCGGAGTGGCGGTACGCCATCTTCTGGGTGGCCTTGTTGCCGGACAGGTGAACCTTGTCGGCGTTGATGATGATGACGAAGTCGCCCATGTCCATGTGGGGGGCGTAGGTCGGCTTGTGCTTACCCCGCAGGAGGGTAGCGGCCTGGGTCGCCAGACGGCCGAGGACGACGTCCTGGGCGTCAATGACGTGCCACTGGCGCGAGATGTCGCCGGGCTTGGGGCTGAACGTACGCACGCGTATGCCTTCGCTTCTTCAGTGGTGGGTCATCCCATAGGGCGCTAGCCCCGCGGGAAGGGTCCTGACAGGGTCACCACGGACGATCACGACAGCCCTCGTTCGCAACAGGGACTGGAGCCCGTGCGAACTGTTTGAACTGCTGGTCATCGGTCCGGTGGACCGGCGTAAGGCCCTTTCACGTGAGAATGAGAAAGCCAATACGCATAACAAACCAGCAGAGTACCCAGAAGGACCCGTACGGGTCAAAACGCGGTCCGCGAAGCCGTTTGAGCTGGCGTCGCGGCGCACTCCGGTTCGGTCCTGGGTGGGGACCCCGCAGTTGTTACGGGTTCCAGAGTAACCCGGATCGGGCGCAGTGCTCGACGCGCCAGCAATCCGGCGAGCGCGCACAGGGTCACCATGTCCCGGAATGCCCGCCTCTTGGCCTCGAACTCCGAGGGCCACGGAATGCCCGCGGTCTGCGGCACCAGGGCCAGCCAGAACCAGGGCGAGCGCGGCATCGAGCCTGGTCGCACCCCCGACGCCAGCAGGAGCGGGAGCACCACGATCAGGTAGTGGTCGAAGGAGGGACGCGACACCAGGAATGCGGCGAGCATCACCATGCAGGCCGTCTCCACGAGCCGCAGCTCACCCGCGTCACCGTCCGCCGCGACGGGCCGCCGCCAGCGCCGCCAGGTCGCCCACAGCCCGCATCCGGCCCCCGCGAAGGCGAGGGTCACTGCCAGAGCGGCGGGCACCCCGAGCCGGGGCAGCGCCGCGATCGGCGAGGCGTCCCAGGGCAGTGCGTAGGAATCCTGGCCCTGGAGCAGGAACGGCAGGGTCTTGGTGAAGAACAGCATCGGGTGCGGCATCATCAGCGCCCCCGCCAGCGAGAGCGCCACCGGTACCCCCGCCGCCAGGGCCAGCCCCCGCCACTGGCGGGCCAGGAGGAAGAGCAGCCCGATCGGGACCAGCATCGGCTTGCACGCGATGGCCAGGCCCACGACCAGGCCGGCCGCGGCCCAGTGCTTGCGGTGCGCCAGCAGCAGCGCCACCGGCAGGGCGGCGGCGGAGATGGCCGTCCAGTTCGCGATGAGCACGAGGTTGATGTACGGCTTGTAGGCCAGCGCGAACAGCGCGAAACCGCCGACCGCGAACCGCGAGCGCACCGGGACCGAGAACAGCCTCAGCGAGGCCCACCAGCCGAGGCCGACGAGCCCGGTCATCCCCAGCGGCAGCAGGCAGCGCAGCAGCGGCGCCGGCAGCAGGGCCTCGGGAATCGCCATGATCACGGCACTGGGCAGGTAGAGGAACCGCTTGTCCTCGTACGGGGAGACCCCGGCGAGCAGGGCGTCGGCCGCCTTGACCACGAAGGCGTTGTCCGAGCCCCAGTTCTCCCGCAGGCTCGCCGAGACGGCCACCGACAGCAGGATCACCAGACCCACGAACCGCCAGGACCGGGGGGCCGGCCGCAGCAGCCAGGCCACCCCCCGGTCCCACGAGGACGGGCTGTCCCACTTCATGACCCAGACACTCGGCCGCAGCCCCACAACGAAGTCCCCTCGACCCAAGCCGGGGGCGGTCTACCCCTAGCGCTTCCGCTCGACCCTACGTTCGTCCCAGACGGGCTCCGTAGTCTCCCGCACAACACCGTCTGAACCGAAGACCAGGTAACGGTCAAAAGTCCTGGCGAACCACCGGTCGTGCGTGACGCACAACACAGTGCCGTCGTACGCCTCCAGCCCGTCCTGCAGTGCTTCCGCCGACTCCAGGTCGAGGTTGTCCGTCGGCTCGTCGAGCAGCAGCGCCGTCGTACCGGCGAGCTCCAGCAGCAGGATCTGGAAGCGTGCCTGCTGGCCGCCCGAGAGCCGCTCGAAGGCCTGCTCGCCCTGGCGCTCCAGCTCGTAGCGGCGCAGGGCGCCCATCGCCTGGCCCAGCGGCTTGGCCGCCTCCGTCCACAGGATGTCGACGAGCGTGCGGCCGAACAGCTCGGGGTGGGCGTGGGTCTGCGCGAAGTGGCCGGGGACCACGCGGGCGCCGAGCTTCCAGTCACCCGTGTGCTTGACGTCCTCGCCCGCCATCAGGCGCAGGAAGTGCGACTTCCCGGAGCCGTTGGAGCCCAGGACCGCGACCCGCTCCCCGTAGAAGACCTCCAGGGAGAAGGGCTTCATCAGCCCGGTGAGCTCCAGGTTCTCCACCGTGAGCGCGCGGACGCCCGTACGGCCGCCCTTGAGCCGCATCTTGATCTCCTGCTCGCGCGGCGGCTCCGGCGGCGGGCCGGCCTCCTCGAACCGCTTGAAGCGGGTCTGCATCGCGTGGTAGCGGGAGGCCATGTCCGGGCTGCTCGCTGCCTGGCCGCGCAGGCGCAGCACCAGGGCCTTGAGCCGGGCGTGCTCCTCGTCCCAGCGCCGCTTGAGCTCCTCGAAGCGCGCGAAGCGCTCCTTGCGGGCCTCGTGGTACGTGGCGAAGCCCGCGCCGTGCACCCAGACGTCGGAGCCGTTCGGGCTCGCCTCCAGGCTGATGATCTTCTCGGCGGCCTGGGTGAGGAGCTCCCGGTCGTGGCTGACGAAGAGCACCGTCTTGCGGGTGGCGGCCAGCTGCTCCTCCAGCCACCTCTTGCCCGGGACGTCGAGGTAGTTGTCCGGCTCGTCGAGCAGCAGCACCTCGTCCGGCCCGCGCAGCAGCGCCTCCAGGACGAGCCGCTTCTGCTCACCGCCCGAGAGCGTGCGCACCTCGCGGAACTGCGCCGAGTCGTACGGGATGGCCAGCGCGGCCATCGTGCAGACGTCCCACAGCGTCTCCGCCTCGTACCCCTGCACGTCGGCCCAGTCGCTGAGCGCCTGCGCGTAGTTCATCTGGGCGGCTTCGTCGTCCACCGTCAGGAGCGCCTGCTCGGCCCGGTCCACCGCCTTGGCGGCCTCCCGGATCCGCGGCTGGGACACCGAGACCAGCAGGTCCCGTACGGTCGTCTCGTCGCGGACGGAGCCCACGAACTGCGACATCACGCCGAGCCCGCCGCTGACGGTCACGCCGCCGCCGTGCGGCTGGAGCTCGCCGGAGATCATCTTCAGCAGTGTGGTCTTGCCGGCCCCGTTCGCCCCGACCAGGGCGACGACCGACCCCTCCCCCACCCGGAAGGAGACGTCGGGGAGCAGAACCCGCCCGTCGGGAAGGTAGTACTCCAGGTGGCTGGCTTCGAGATGTCCCATGCGGGGCATTGTCCAGGTCCGGCGCCGATCCGCCCAAACGAGTTAGCCCGGCGCCCTTCCTAGCAGCAGCCGGCGCCCGGCAGGGTCCGCATGTTCCGTGCTTCCCTGCTCCGCGCGGCCAGCAGTTCGTCGGCCGGGTAGCCGACCTCCTCCAGGGTCAGCCCGTGCGGCTTGACCACGTGCACCGAGGAGTCCCGCACGGCCGCGGCCAGCACCTTCCCGGGCCAGTCGGTGCTCCGGTGGCCGTCGCCGACGTGCAGCAGGGCTCCGACCAGCGAGCGGACCATGTTGTGGCAGAAGGCGTCGGCGCGGACGGTCGCGGTGATGATCCCCTCCGCGTCCCGCTCCCAGCTGAGCTGCTGGAGGGTGCGGATGGTCGTGGCCCCCTCGCGCTTCTTGCAGTACGCGGCGAAGTCGTGCTCCCCGACCAGGGAGGCCGCGGCCTCGTTCATGGCGTCCACGTCGAGCGGCCACTGGTACCAGAGCACGTGCCCGCGGCGCAGCGGGTCCACGCCGGCCTGGTGGTCGCCCACGCGGTAGGCGTAGCGCCGCCAGATCGCGGAGAACCGCGCGTTGAACCCGGCGGGGGCCTCGGCGGCCTTCCACACCCGCACGTCGTGCGGCAGCCGCCCGGCGAGGCGCCGCAGGAGCTTGTCCTGGTGCTCGGCCCACACCTCGTCCCGTACGTCGAACTGCGCAACCTGCCCGCGCGCGTGCACGCCCGCGTCGGTCCGGCCGGCCACGGTCAGCTCCACCGGGTCGGGCAGCCGCATCACGGTCTGCAGGGCCGACTCCAGCTCCCCCTGGACGGTCCGCAGCACGCGCTGCTTCGCCCAGCCGGAGAAGTCCTTGCCGTCGTAGCTCAGGTCCAGCCGCACCCGGACGTGCCCGGGCTCCACCTCGTCACTCACGTGCCACATCCTCTCAGCTGCGTCTTCCGCAGGAATGCAGAACGGGCCCGCCCCGGAAGGGGGCGGGCC
Organism: Streptomyces sp. NPDC104226; assembly: GCF_055584085.1. Lineage (NCBI taxonomy): Bacteria > Bacillati > Actinomycetota > Actinomycetes > Kitasatosporales > Streptomycetaceae > Streptomyces > Streptomyces sp. NPDC104226. Next base: position 219,157 of record NZ_JBVJMS010000006.1, on the reverse strand, counting down.
CGTTCAGAGCCTTGTCAGCGTGATCCCGGAAGGGATCAGGCCTCCTTGGTCTCCTCGGCGGCGGGAGCCTCGGCGGCCTCCGCCTCCTTCACGGCGCGCTTGGTGGCGGCCTCGGCCTCACCAGTGGCCTGCTGGGCGACCGTAAGGGCCTCGACCAGCTCGATCACGGCCATCGGGGCGTTGTCGCCACGACGGTTGCCGATCTTGGTGATGCGCGTGTAACCACCGGGGCGGTTCTCGTAGCGCGGGGCGATCTCGGTGAACAGCGTGTGCACGATGCTCTTGTCCGTGATCGTCTGCAGCACCAGGCGACGGTTGTGGATGTCGCCCTTCTTGGCCTTGGTCACCAGACGCTCGGCGTAGGGACGCAGGCGGCGGGCCTTGGCCTCGGTGGTGGTGATGCGGCCGTGCTCGAAGAGCGACTTCGCGAGGTTCGCGAGGAGGTGCTTCTCGTGCGCAGCGCTGCCGCCCAGACGGGCACCCTTTGCGGGACGCGGCATGGTGTTACTCCTTCATATCTGCACCGGCCGTGTCAGGTACCGGTGTCAGTTCCCCCGAGGCGGACGCCGCGGGAAAGTCTTCGTACTGCTGGTGGTGCTCGGTGGTGCTTAGTACTGCTCGGTCTCGACGAAACCGGCGTCCGCGTCGTCGTCGGCGCCGAAGGCGTCGGCGGCGGCGGTCGGGTCGAATCCGGGCGGGCTGTCCTTGAGGGCCAGGCCCATGCCGGCCAGCTTCGCCTTGACCTCGTCGATCGACTTCGCACCGAAGTTGCGGATGTCGAGCAGGTCGGCCTCGGAGCGGGCGACGAGCTCACCCACGGAGTGGATGCCCTCGCGCTTGAGGCAGTTGTACGAGCGGACCGTGAGCTCGAGCTCCTCGATCGGCAGCGCCAGGTCGGCGGCCAGGGCCGCGTCCGTCGGCGAGGGGCCCATGTCGATGCCCTCGGCGTCGATGTTGAGCTCGCGGGCCAGACCGAACAGCTCGACCAGGGTCTTGCCGGCGGACGCCATGGCGTCGCGCGGGCGCATGGCCTGCTTGGTCTCGACGTCGACGATGAGCTTGTCGAAGTCGGTGCGCTGCTCGACTCGGGTCGCCTCGACCTTGTAGGTGACCTTGAGGACCGGGCTGTAGATGGAGTCGATCGGGATGCGACCGATCTCCTGGCCCAGCTGCTTGTTCTGGACGGCGGAGACGTAGCCGCGACCGCGCTCGACGGTCAGCTCCATCTCCAGCTTGCCCTTGCCGTTGAGCGTGGCGAGGACCAGGTCCGGGTTGTGCACCTCGACACCGGCCGGGGGCGCGATGTCGGCAGCGGTGACCAGGCCGGGACCCTGCTTGCGCAGGTACATCACGACCGGCTCGTCGTGCTCCGAGGAGACGACCAGCTGCTTGATGTTGAGGATGATGTCGGTGACGTCTTCCTTGACACCCGGCACGGTGGTGAACTCGTGCAGAACGCCGTCCACGCGGATGCTGGTGACAGCGGCACCCGGGATCGAGGACAGGAGCGTGCGGCGGAGCGAGTTGCCGAGGGTGTAGCCGAAGCCCGGCTCCAGCGGCTCGATCACGAACCGCGAGCGGTACTCGTCTACGACCTCTTCGGTCAGCGAGGGACGCTGAGCGATAAGCATGTGGATTCCTTCATTCGTGGACGCCCACTATTTGACGCCCGACGGGTGCAGCTTGCGCTACGGACTACAAGGGTACGGGCGGTACGTCCCCCGCGAGGGGTTCGTACCGCCCGGACACTCAAAGACGCACAGGTGCGCCCGCTGCGTCAGACGCGGCGGCGCTTCGGCGGACGGCAGCCGTTGTGCGGGGTGGGGGTGACGTCCTGGATCGAGCCGACCTCGAGGCCGGTGGCCTGGAGGGAGCGGATCGCGGTCTCACGGCCGGAGCCGGGACCCTTGACGAAGACGTCGACCTTGCGCATGCCGTGCTCCTGCGCGCGACGGGCGGCCGACTCGGCGGCCATCTGCGCGGCGAAGGGGGTGGACTTGCGCGAGCCCTTGAAGCCGACGTGGCCGGCGGAGGCCCAGGAGATCACGTTGCCCGAGGGGTCCGTGATCGAGACGATGGTGTTGTTGAACGTGCTCTTGATGTGGGCGTGCCCGTGAGCGACGTTCTTCTTTTCCTTGCGGCGCACCTTCTTGGCAGCGCCCTGACGACCCTTGGGGGGCATCTAAATCTCCTACGGGAGGTGGTCGGTCCTACAGCGCAAGACCGCTGAACAGGACTACTTCTTGCCCGGCTTCTTCTTACCGGCGATCGCGCGACGCGGACCCTTGCGGGTACGGGCGTTCGTGCTGGTGCGCTGACCGTGCACGGGCAGGCCACGACGGTGGCGAACACCCTGGTAGCACTGGATCTCGACCTTGCGGCGGATGTCGGCCTGGATCTCGCGGCGGAGGTCACCCTCGGTGCGGAGGTTGGCGTCCACGTACTCGCGGATCTTGACCAGGTCCTCTTCGGCCAGGTCACGAACGCGGGTGTTCGGGTTCACACCGGTGGCCGCAAGGATCTCCTTGGACCGGGTGCGACCGACACCGAAGACGTAGGTGAGTGCGATCTCCACACGCTTTTCGCGCGGGATGTCAACACCGGAAACGCGTGCCATTCAATGGCTCCTGTGTGTTCGGGGGTCTTCAGCAGAACCGAACCCCGGCCGCCGACCACACCAGATGGGTGGTGGTACGTCCGGGTCCCCGGCCCCCGCCGGAGGTGCCGCCGGCCCTGGTCGGGGCTAGGCGGGTTCTGCGTATGTACGTTTTCTTACGTCGCGCGAAGAACTGCGTAGTGCAGGTCGGTCGGCGTGCGTCAGCCCTGGCGCTGCTTGTGGCGCAGGTTGTCGCAGATGACCATGACCCGGCCGTGACGGCGGATCACCTTGCACTTGTCGCAGATCTTCTTGACGCTCGGCTTGACCTTCATGTTGGTGAGGTTCTCCGGGTCAGTGCCACCACCCGCGCGTCGGGACAGGACGTCCGGACGGGAGTGAGGACAAGATCTACTTGTATCGGTAGACGATCCGGCCACGCGTCAGGTCGTACGGAGAAAGCTCCACCACGACCCGGTCATCGGGAAGGATGCGGATGTAGTGCATACGCATCTTGCCGCTGATGTGCGCGAGGACCTTGTGACCGTTCTGGAGTTCCACCTTGAACATGGCGTTCGGGAGGGACTCGATCACGGTGCCCTCGATTTCGATGGCACCTTGCTTCTTGGCCACGCTTCGCCTTTCGAATCGGCTACCTTGATCAGCTCCTCGCCTTCGCATGAGGACATGCGGGTGCAAAGGAGCCGACGAGTCAGTCTACGTCAGGGCCCACTGAAAGACGAATCCGGAAAGTGTGCCCTACAGGATAGATCATCAATCCTGCCCATACCGGTCGGCCCAGCGGGCCGGCCACGGCTCAGCCCAGCGGGTCCGGCGCGGTGGTCACGCCGTACTCCGCCAGCTTCGCCTTGCCGCAGTCCGGGGAGGTCAGGACGATCGGCCCCTCCTCGGTCAGGGCGATGGAGTGCTCCCAGTGCGAGGACCAGGTTCCGTCCGTGGTGATGACCGTCCAGTCGTCCGCCAGGACCTCCGTCTGGGCGGTGCCCAGCGAGACCATCGGCTCGATCGCCAGGCACAGGCCGGGGACGAGCTTGATGCCCTTGCCCCGCTTGCGCGAGACGTAGTTCAGCAGGTGCGGGTCCATGTGCATCTCGGAACCGATGCCGTGGCCGCCGTAGTCCTCGATGATCCCGAACTTGCCGAGGCTGTGCTCACCCGTGGTCGGACGGGGCTGCCGCTTGATGTAGGTCTCGATCGCCTTCGAGATGTCCACGAGGCGGTTGCCGAGCTTCATGGCGGCGATCCCGGCCCACATGGACTCCTCGGTCACCCGGGAGAGCTCCACGAGCTCAGGGGCGTGCCCAGAGCCCACGAAGGCGGTGTACGCGGCGTCGCCGTGCCAGCCGTCGACGATCGCGCCGGCGTCGATCGAGATGATGTCGCCGTCCTTCAGGACCGTCTTGTCGTCGGGGATGCCGTGGACCACGACCTCGTTGACCGAGGTGCAGATGGTCGCGGGGAACCCGCCGTAGCCGAGGAAGTTCGACTTGGCGCCGGCGTCCGCGATGACCTTGCGGGCCACCATGTCCAGATCCCGCGTCGTGGCGCCCGGCACGGCCGCCTCACGGGTCGCCGCGTGGATCGCAGCGACGACCAGCCCCGCCTCACGCATCTTCGCGATCTGCTCGGGGGTCTTGATCTGGACCATGACGTACCTGCCACCTTCGGATTCGGGTCTTTCAACAGTACGGCCGCGGCGTCCTGGGGACACCGCGGCCGGGCTGCACTACAGGTGAACTGCTTCTTGCTACTTCTTCAGGGCGTCCAGCGCGCGCTGCGTGACGTCCTTGACCTCACCCAGGGCCGGGATCGTCGACACGAGGCCCTGGGCCTTGTAGTAGTCGATGATCGGCTCGGTCTGGGTGTGGTAGACGTCCAGCCGGTTGCGGACGGCTTCCTCGGTCTGGTCCTCGCGCACGTACAGCTCGCCGCCGCAGAGGTCGCAGACGCCCTCGACCTTCGACGGGCGGTAGTCCACGTGGAAGATGTGCGCGCTGTCCTTGCGGCAGGTGCGGCGCCCGGCGAGGCGCTTGACGACCTCGTCCTCCTCGACCTCCAGGTCGAGGACGGCGTCGAGGTTCATCGAACCGGCCTTCAGCATCACGTCGAGGGCCTCGGCCTGCGAGACGTTGCGCGGGAAACCGTCGAGCAGGAAGCCGCCGGCGGCGTCCGGCTGCTCCATCCGGTCCTTGGCCATGCCGATGGTGATCTCGTCCGGGACGAGGTCACCGGCGTCCATGAACGCCTTCGCGCGGCGGCCGAGCTCGGTGCCCTGGCTGATGTTGGCCCGGAACAGGTCGCCCGTGGAGATGTGGGGGATGGACAAGGTCTCGGCAAGCACAGTCGCCTGCGTTCCCTTGCCCGCGCCCGGCGGGCCGACGAGGACGATTCGCATCAGCGGAGGAACCCTTCGTAATTACGCTGCTGGAGCTGGCTCTCGATCTGCTTCACGGTTTCCAGACCCACACCCACGATGATCAGGATGCTCGTCCCGCCGAACGGGAAGTTCTGGTTCGCTCCGAAGCCGGCCAACGCCATCGTCGGCACAAGAGCGATCAGACCCAGGTACAGCGACCCCGGCCAGGTGATCCGGTTGAGTACGTAGCTCAGGTACTCAGCGGTAGGCCGACCGGCGCGGATGCCCGGAATGAACCCACCATACTTCTTCATGTTGTCTGCAACTTCCTCGGGGTTGAACGAGATCGCCACGTAGAAGAACGCGAAGAAGACGATCAGGAGGAAGTAGGTGGCGATGTAGTACGGGTGGTCGCCCTTGACGAAGTGCTTGCTGATCCAGTTGGCCCAGCCGGCGGTGGAACCGCTGAACTGGACGATCAACGCCGGGATGTACAGCAGCGACGAGGCGAAGATGACCGGGATGACACCGGCCTGGTTCACCTTGAGCGGGATGTACGTCGAGGTGCCGCCGTACGCGCGCCGGCCGATCATGCGCTTCGCGTACTGGACCGGGATCCGCCGCTGGGCCTGCTCGACGAAGACCACCAGGGCCACCATCGCGAGGCCGACCAGGATGACCACGCCGAACTCGACCCAGCCGTCCGCGATCTTGCCCTGCTCCTTGATGGCCCACAGGGAACCGACGAAGCCGGCGGCGATCGAGATGAACATCAGGATCGACATGCCGTTGCCGATGCCCCGGTCGGTGATGAGCTCACCGAGCCACATGACGAGGCAGGTACCGGCGGTCATGGTGAGCACCATGACGACGGTGGTGAAGATCGACCGGTCGGGAACGATCTGGTCTTTGACGGAGCACGTCCCGAAGAGGGCTCCACTGCGGGCGGTGGCGACGAGGCCGGTGCCCTGCAGGATCGCGAGCGCGACCGTCAAATAGCGCGTGTACTGAGTGATCTTCGACGTGCCGGCCTGACCCTCTTTTTTGAGGTTCTCCAGCTTCGGGATGACCACGGTCAGCAGCTGCAGGATGATGCTCGCCGTGATGTACGGCATGATGCCGAGCGCGAAGATCGTGATCTGGAGCAGCGCGCCACCGCTGAACATGTTGACGAGACCGAAGAGGCTGTTGTTGCCCGCCCCCATCTGGTCCACACAGATCTGAACGTTCTTGTAGCTCACGCCGGGTACCGGCACGTGGGAACCGAGTCGGTACAGCACGATGATGGCGAGCGTGAAAAGCAGCTTCTTGCGCAGGTCGGGCGTCTTGAACGCCCGGGCGAACGCGGTGAGCACGGTGCCTCCTGCGACCCCCGCGCTACTGCGTCAGAGGTGACGGTCTGAGGGATCGACGAATGTGTACAAGCAAAGGTGCAGGCCACCTTACCGGCGTCTGCACCTCCCACGGAACGACCAACCGGGGATGCCCCATATGTGAGGCATCCCCGGTCGGGTTTCTAGCTATTTGTCACTGAGTTCGTCTTAGACGAGCTCGGTCACAGAGCCACCAGCGGCGGCAATCTTCTCCTTGGCGGAGCCGGAGACGGCGTCAACCGAAACCTGCAGCGCCACGGAGATCTCGCCCTGGCCCAGGACCTTGACGAGGCTGTTCTTGCGAACCGCGCCCTTGGCGACCAGGTCGGCCACCGTGACTTCTCCACCCTCGGGGTAGAGAGCGCCGAGCTTGTCCAGGTTCACGACCTGGAACTCGGTGCGGAACGGGTTCTTGAAGCCCTTGAGCTTCGGCAGACGCATGTGGAGGGGCATCTGCCCACCCTCGAAGCGCTGCGGGATCTGGTAGCGGGCCTTCTGGCCCTTCGTACCACGACCGGCCGTCTTACCCTTCGACGCCTCACCACGACCGACACGGGTCTTCGCGGTCTTGGCGCCGGGGGCGGGACGGAGGTTGTGGGCCTTCAGCGGGCTGTTCTCAGCCATGATTAGTCAACCTCCTCAACCGTCACGAGGTGGCGGACGGTGTGAACCATTCCGCGGAACTCGGGGCGGTCCTCCTTGACGACGACGTCGTTCAGGCGCTTGAGCCCGAGCGAACGCAGCGTGTCGCGGTGGTTCTGCTTGCTGCCGATGTACGACTTGACCTGCGTGACCTTGAGACGAGCCATTACGCACCCGCCCCAGCACGCGCACGGAGCAGAGCCGCGGGGGCGACGTCCTCGAGGGGCAGACCACGGCGAGCCGCGATCTCCTCGGGACGCTGCAGGCCCTTGAGGGCCGCCACGGTCGCGTGCACGATGTTGATCGCGTTGGAAGAGCCGAGCGACTTCGACAGGATGTCGTGAACGCCGGCGCACTCCAGAACGGCGCGCACCGGGCCACCGGCGATAACACCGGTACCGGGGGCGGCCGGCTTCAGCAGCACGACGCCCGCGGCACGCTCGCCCGTGATCGGGTGAGGGATGGTGCCCTGGATGCGCGGAACCTTGAAGAAGGACTTCTTGGCTTCCTCGACACCCTTGGCGATGGCCGCGGGAACTTCCTTGGCCTTGCCGTAACCGACACCTACGGTGCCGTCACCGTCGCCCACCACGACCAGCGCGGTGAAGCTGAAGCGGCGACCACCCTTGACAACCTTGGCGACGCGGTTGATCGCGACAACGCGCTCAACGTAAGCGGTCTTCTCGACGGCAGCACCGTCGCGACCCTTCCGGTCCCGCCGCTCGCCGCCACCGGCACCGCTTCCGCGGCGCTGGGGTCCAGCCATTGGATTACCTCTCTCTGTTACGTCCGTGAGTCCCGGAACCGGGGCTTAGAACTTCAGCCCGGCTTCGCGGGCGGCGTCAGCCAGAGCGGCAATGCGCCCGGCGTATCGGTTGCCACCGCGGTCGAACACGACGGTCTCGACACCCGCGGCCTTGGCACGCTCGGCGACGAGTGCGCCGACGGCCTGGGCCTGCGAGCTCTTGTCGCCTTCGCCACCGCGGATCGAAGCGTCCAGGGTCGACGCGGACGCCAGGGTGTGACCCTGGAGGTCGTCGATGACCTGAGCAACGATGTTGCGGTTGGAACGCGTCACGACGAGGCGCGGACGCTCCGCCGTACCCGAGACGTTCTTGCGGATGCGGATGTGGCGGCGAGCCTTGGCAGCGCGCTTGTACGCGTCGCCCTTGGCGATCTTCACACCGTATGCCATGGCTACTTACCAGCCTTTCCGACCTTGCGGCGGATGACCTCGCCGGCGTACTTGACACCCTTGGCCTTGTACGGGTCGGGCTTCCGCAGCTTGCGGATGTTGGCGGCGACCTCGCCGACCTTCTGCTTGTCGATGCCCTCGACCGAGAACTTGGTGGGCGACTCGACCTTGAAGGAGATGCCCTCGGGCGCCTCGATCAGGATCGGGTGGCTGTAGCCAAGCTGGAACTCCAGGTTGGAGCCCTTCGCGGCGACGCGGTAACCGACACCGCTGATCTCAAGAGCCTTCACGTAACCCGTGGTCACGCCGGTGATCATGTTCGCCACCAGCGTGCGGGACAGGCCGTGCAGGGCCTTGTTCTGACGCTCGTCGTTGGGGCGGGTGACGTTCAGAACGCCGTCCTCACCCTTGACGATCTCGATCGGAGCCTTGACGGTGAGCGCGAGGGAGCCCTTGGGGCCCTTCACGGACACAGCCTGGCCGTCGATGGTGACGTCCACACCGGCGGGAACCTGGATGGGGAGCTTGCCGATTCGCGACATTGCTTTTCCTCCGTTCCCGACTACCAGACGTAGGCGAGGACTTCCCCACCTACGCCCTTCTTGCCTGCCTGCTGGCCGGTGAGCAGACCGTGGGACGTGGAGATGATCGCCACGCCCAGGCCGCCGAGCACCTTCGGCAGGTTGGTGGACTTTGCGTACACACGCAGACCGGGCTTCGAGATCCGCTTGATGCCCGCAATGGAGCGCTCGCGGTTCGGGCCGAACTTCAGCTCGAGGACGAGGTTCTTGCCGACCTCGGCGTCCTCGACCTTCCAGCCGGTGATGAAACCCTCCTGCTTGAGGATCTCTGCGATGTGCGACTTGATCTTGCTGTGCGGCATCACGACGGAGTCGTGGTACGCCGAGTTAGCGTTACGCAGACGCGTGAGCATGTCTGCGATCGGGTCAGTCATGGTCATGAAGTGGCCTTCGGCCTCTCTCGCCGGGGTTTCCTGTATGCGCCATCCCTCTCCCCGCTCAGTGGCGGGACGGGTGCGGTGCGGGGACCTACGGCGTAGTAAGTCGTTATGGGCGGCGGACGCCCAACCACACAAGCCTAAGGCATGCGCGGCCGGGCATCCGCCGACCAGATGCTTACCGAGAGTCTCTGGTTCCTCCCAAGTCCTTGCGGACGAGAGGGAATTACCAGGAGCTCTTGGTCACGCCCGGCAGCTCGCCACGGTGAGCCATCTCACGAAGGCAGACGCGGCACAGGCCGAACTTGCGGTACACGGAGTGGGGACGACCGCAGCGCTGGCAGCGGGTGTACGCACGCACACCGAACTTGGGCTTGCGGGCAGCCTTCGCGATGAGAGCCTTCTTCGCCATCTCGCTTACGCCTCCTTGAAGGGGAAGCCGAGGTGACGAAGGAGCGCGCGGCCCTCAGCGTCGTTGGTCGCCGTGGTGACCACGGTGATGTCCATACCCCGGGTACGGTCGATCTTGTCCTGGTCGATCTCGTGGAACATGACCTGCTCCGTGAGACCGAAGGTGTAGTTGCCACGGCCGTCGAACTGCTTCGGCGACAGACCACGGAAGTCACGGATACGCGGCAGCGCGAGCGACAGCGTACGGTCCAGGAACTCCCACATGCGGTCACCACGGAGGGTGACGTGGCAGCCGATCGGCTGACCCTCACGCAGCTTGAACTGCGCGATGGACTTGCGGGCCTTCGTGACGGCCGGCTTCTGACCGGTGATCGTCGTCAGGTCCTTGATGGCACCGTCGATCAGCTTCGAGTCACGGGCGGCGTCACCGACACCCATGTTCACGACGATCTTGACGAGGCCGGGGATCTGCATGACGTTCTCGTAGGAGAACTCCTCACGCAGCTTGCCCGCGATGTCCTCGCGGTACTTCGTCTTGAGACGCGGAGTGGTAGCCATCAGATGTCCTCACCCGTCCGCTTGGCAACGCGGATCTTGTTGCCCTCGTCGTCGAAGCGGTAGCCGACGCGGGTGACGACCTTCTGGCCGTCCTTCTCCACGACCAGCTGAACGTTGCTGACGTGGATCGGCGCCTCGGTGATCACGATGCCACCGGTCTGCGAGCCACCAGCGGTCTGGCCGGCCTTGGTGTGCTTCTTGACCCGGTTGACACCCTCGACGAGGACGCGGTTCTCGCTGGGCATGGCCACGATGACCTTGCCCTGCTTGCCCTTGTCCTTACCGGTGATGACCTGGACCAGGTCGCCCTTCTTGATCTTCATGCTTACAGCACCTCCGGCGCGAGCGAGATGATCTTCATGAACTTCTTCTCGCGCAGCTCACGGCCCACCGGGCCGAAGATACGGGTGCCACGAGGGTCGCCGTCGTTCTTCAGAATGACGGCGGCGTTCTCGTCGAAGCGGATGTACGAGCCGTCCTGGCGGCGGCGCTCCTTGACGGTGCGAACGATGACCGCCTTGATGACGTCACCCTTCTTCACGTTGCCGCCGGGGATCGCGTCCTTGACGGTGGCGACGATCACGTCACCGATGCCCGCGTAGCGGCGACCGGAGCCACCGAGAACACGGATGCAAAGGATCTCCTTGGCACCAGTGTTGTCGGCGACACGCAGTCGCGACTCCTGCTGGATCACGTCTATCTCCTGTTTGTCTGCCGGTTCCCGGCGGGGGCCTCACTCCGAAGAGCTACCGCCCCCACCGAGCCTGGCGGAACGAACCTGAGGGGCCCCCGGGCTTGCTGCCCGGGGCCTCAGATAATTACTTGGCCTTCTCGAGGATCTCGACGATGCGCCAGCGCTTGCTCGCCGACAGCGGACGCGTCTCCATGATGAGGACGCGGTCGCCGACGCCGGCAGCGTTCTGCTCGTCGTGCGCCTTGAGCTTGTTCGTACGGCGGATGACCTTGCCGTACAGAGCGTGCTTCACGCGGTCCTCGACAGCGACGACGACGGTCTTGTCCATCTTGTCGCTGACGACCAGACCCTCACGGGTCTTGCGGAAACCGCGGTCAGTCGTCTCAGTCACGTTCTTCTCGCTCATCAGGCGCTCTCCACCGTCTCGATACCGAGCTCACGCTCGTGCATCAGGGTGTAGATGCGAGCGATGTCCTTACGGACGGACTTGAGCCGGCCGTTGTTCTCCAGCTGGCCGGTGGCCGCCTGGAAACGGAGCTTGAACAGCTCTTCCTTGGCCTCACGAAGCTTGGCGACGAGTTCCTCGTTGCCCAGCTCGCGCAGCTCCGACGCCTTGGTACCGGCCGCCATCACGACTCACCTGCCTCGCGCTTGACGATCCGGCACTTCATCGGCAGCTTGTGGGCTGCGCGAGTGAGCGCCTCACGCGCAATCTTCTCGTTCGGGTAGGACAGCTCGAACATGACCCGGCCCGGGTGCACGTTCGCGATCCACCACTCCGGGGAACCCTTACCGGAACCCATGCGGGTCTCGGCAGGCTTCTTCGTGAGCGGACGGTCCGGGTAGATGTTGATCCAGACCTTGCCGCCACGCTTGATGTGGCGGGTCATGGCGATACGCGCCGACTCGATCTGGCGGTTCGTCACGTAGGCGGGGGTGAGCGCCTGGATGCCGTACTCGCCGAACGAGACCTCAGTACCGCCCTTGGCCATACCGCGGCGCTTCGGGTGGTGCTGCTTGCGGTGCTTGACCCTACGAGGGATCAGCATGTCGGTCAGGCCTCCGTTCCGGTGCTCTCAACCGGAGCGGCGGCGGGGGCGTCGGCCTTGGGGGCCTCCACACCAGCAGCCTGCTGCGGCTTGCGGCCACCACGGCCGCCGCGCTCGCCACCACGGCCACCACGGCCGGCGGGACGGTCGCCAGCGCCGGCGGCACCACGGGCCGGGCGGTTACCCGCACGGGCCGCAGCGTTCTCGGCGCGAACCTCGGCGATGTTCTTGACGTCGCCCTTGTAGATCCAGACCTTCACACCGATACGGCCGAAGGTGGTCTTGGCCTCGAAGAAGCCGTAGTCCACGTTCGCGCGGAGGGTGTGCAGCGGCACACGGCCTTCGCGGTAGAACTCGGAGCGGGACATCTCGGCGCCGCCGAGACGGCCGCCACACTGGATCTTGATGCCCTTGGCGCCGGCCTTCATCGTGCCCTGCATGCTCTTACGCATGGCGCGACGGAAGGAGACGCGGGAGGAGAGCTGCTCGGCAACGGCCTGCGCGACGAGCTGAGCGTCGACCTCGGGGTTCTTGACCTCGAGGATGTTCAGCTGGACCTGCTTGCCCGTGAGCTTCTCGAGGTCACCGCGGATGCGGTCGGCCTCGGCGCCACGGCGGCCGATGACGATGCCCGGACGAGCGGTGTGGATGTCCACACGCACGCGGTCACGGGTGCGCTCGATCTCAACCTTCGAGATGCCGGCGCGCTCCATGCCGGACGTCATCATCCTGCGGATGGCGACGTCTTCCTTGACGTAGTCCTTGTACAGCTTGTCGGCGTACCAACGCGACTTGAAGTCGGTGGTGATGCCGAGCCGGAACCCGTGCGGGTTTACCTTCTGGCCCATTACCGGGAACCTTCCTTGCTGCTGACGACCACGGTGATGTGGCTGGTCCGCTTGCGGATCCGGTAGGCACGGCCCTGGGCACGCGGACGGAACCGCTTCAGGGTCGGGCCCTCGTCCACGTACGCCTCGCTGATGACCAGCGTGGAGGCGTCGGGGTGGTTGTAGTTGTGTGCGGCGTTGGCAATGGCGCTGTCCAGCACCTTGCCGACCGGCACGCTCGCGGCCTGCGGGGCGAAACGCAGGACCGCCTGAGCCTCCGTGGCATCCATGCCACGGATAAGGTCCACCACTCGGCGGGCCTTCATGGGCGTGACGCGGATGTACCGCGCCTGGGCCCTGGCTTCCATGGTTGTCCCTTCGGTGTAAGTCATAGTCGTTTCCACCCCGCCTTTAGCGGCGCTTCGACTTCCGGTCGTCCTTGACGTGGCCGCGGAAGGTGCGAGTCGGCGAGAACTCGCCGAGCTTGTGGCCGACCATCGACTCGGTGACGAACACCGGGACGTGGATCTTGCCGTTGTGCACCGCGATGGTGTGACCCAGCATTGCCGGGACGATCATCGAGCGACGGGACCAGGTCTTGATGACGTTCTTGGTACCGGCTTCGTTCTGTACGTCCACCTTCTTGATGAGGTGTCCGTCGACGAAGGGTCCCTTCTTGAGACTGCGCGGCATCTAAACCCGCTCCTAGCGCTTCTTGTTCGTCTTGCGGCGGCGGACGATGTACTTGCTCGAAGCCTTCTTCGGCGAGCGAGTACGACCCTCCTTCTGACCCCACGGGGAGACCGGGTGGCGACCACCGGAGGTCTTACCCTCACCACCACCGTGCGGGTGGTCGACCGGGTTCATCGCGACACCGCGGACGGTCGGGCGAACGCCCTTCCAGCGCATGCGGCCGGCCTTGCCCCAGTTGATGTTCGACTGCTCGGCGTTGCCGACCTCACCGACGGTGGCGCGGCAGCGGGCGTCGACGAGACGGATCTCGCCGGACGGCATGCGGAGGTGGGCCATGACGCCCTCCTTCGCGAGCAGCTGCACGGAGGCACCAGCGGAGCGGGCGAACTTGGCGCCGCCACCGGGACGGAGCTCGATCGCGTGGATCGTGGTACCGACCGGGATGTTGCGGAGCGCCAGGTTGTTACCGGGCTTGATGTCGGCCGTGGGGCCGTTCTCGATCCGGTCACCCTGCTTCAGGTTCTTCGGCGCAATGATGTAGCGCTTCTCACCGTCGGCGTAGTGCAGGAGCGCGATGCGCGCCGTGCGGTTGGGGTCGTACTCGATGTGCGCGACCTTGGCCGGCACGCCGTCCTTGTCGTGACGACGGAAGTCGATCACACGGTAGGCGCGCTTGTGGCCGCCACCCTGGTGTCGAACCGTGATCCGACCGGTGTTGTTACGGCCGCCCTTGCTGTGCAGGGGGCGGACCAGCGACTTCTCCGGCGTGGACCGCGTGATCTCGACAAAGTCGGCGACGCTGGAGCCACGACGGCCCGGGGTCGTCGGCTTGTACTTGCGGATACCCATTTCTCAGTCCTCGTCCGATTCCGGACGACTAGACCTCCGTTAGGAGGCCTGGCCGCCGAAGATGTCGATTCGGTCGCCCTCAGCGAGGGTCACGATGGCGCGCTTGGTGTCAGCGCGCTTGCCAAAACCGGTCTTGGTGCGCTTGCGCTTACCCTGACGGTTGATCGTGTTGACCCCGGTGACCTTGACCCCGAAGACCGCCTCGACGGCCTGCTTGATCTGGGTCTTGTTGGAGCCGGGCGCGACGATGAACGTGTACTTGTTCTCGTCCAGCAGCGCGTAGCTCTTCTCCGAGACAACCGGCTTGATCAGCAGGTCGCGCGGGTCAGTGAAGGTCTTGCTGGTAACGGTCGCCTCGGACATCAGGCGTCGCTCCCTTCGGTCTCGTCGGCCTTGGGGCCAGACACGAAGGACTCGAAAGCGGTCTGGGTGAAGACCACGTCGTCAGAGACGATCACGTCGTACGTGTTCAGCTGGCCCGGCTCCAGGATGTGAACCTGGGGCAGGTTGCGGGCGGACAGCCACGCGGCCTCTTCGGAGCGGTCGACGACCAGGAGCAGGTTCTTGCGCTCCGAGATCTTGCCGAACAGCGTCTTGGCGGCCTTCGTGGAGGCGGCACCCTCGACCACGCCGGTGACGACGTGGATGCGGGAGTGACGCGCACGGTCCGAGAGGGCACCGCGGAGGGCGGCGGCCTTCATCTTCTTCGGGGTCCGCTGCGAGTAGTCACGCGGCTGCGGGCCGTGGACGACGCCACCGCCGACGAACTGCGGAGCGCGGGTGGAACCCTGGCGAGCGCGGCCGGTGCCCTTCTGGCGGTACGGCTTGCGGCCACCACCACGGACTTCGCCACGACGCTTGGTCTTGTGCGTGCCCTGACGGGCAGCAGCCAGCTGAGCGACGACGACCTGGTGGATCAGCGGAACGCTGGTCTTCGCGTCGAAGATCTCCGCGGGGAGCTCGACGGTACCGGCCTTGTCGCCTGCCGGCGAAAGGATGTCAATGGTGCTCATTAACTCAAGCCCCCTTAACCGCGGTACGGACCAGGACGAGGCCGCCGTTCGGACCGGGAACTGCGCCCTTGATGAGGAGCAGACCCTTCTCCGCGTCAACCGCGTGGATGGTCAGGTTCTGGGTGGTGACGCGCTCGTTGCCCATGCGACCGGCCATGCGCATGCCCTTGAAGACACGCCCAGGGGTGGCGCAGCCACCGATCGAACCGGGGGAGCGGTGCTTGCGCTGCACACCGTGACCGGCGCCGAGGCCCCGGAAGTTGTGCCGCTTCATGACACCGGCGAAGCCCTTGCCCTTGCTGTTGCCCGTGACGTCAACCTTGACGCCGGACTCGAACACGGCCGCAGTGATCTCCTGGCCGAGGGTGTACTCGGCGGCGTCGGAGGTGCGGAGCTCCACCAGGTGGCGGCGCGGGGTGACGTCGGCCTTGGCGAAGTGGCCCTTGAGGGGCTTGTTCACCTTGCGCGGGTCGATCTCGCCGTAGGCGATCTGGACCGACTCGTAGCCGTCGACATCGTTCGTACGGACCTGGGTAACGACGCAGGGTCCGGCCTTGACAACGGTGACCGGGACGACACGGTTGTTCTCGTCCCAGACCTGGGTCATGCCGAGCTTCTCGCCCAGGACGCCCTTGATCTGCTTTGCCATCTTCTCGACGCCTCTCAGAGCTTGATCTCGATGTCAACGCCGGCCGGAAGGTCCAGGCGCATCAGCGAGTCAACGGTCTTGGGCGTCGGGTCGAGGATGTCGATCAGGCGCTTGTGCGTGCGCATCTCGAAGTGCTCGCGCGAGTCCTTGTACTTGTGCGGCGACTTGATGACGCAGTACACGTTCTTCTCAGTGGGCAGCGGCACCGGGCCCGCGACCGACGCACCAGTGCGGGTCACCGTCTCGACGATCTTCTTCGCCGAGGAGTCGATGACCTCGTGGTCGTAGGCCTTGAGCCGGATGCGGATCTTCTGTCCCGCCATGGCTACTCCGTAGTCCTGTCTGTTGTGGAAACGCTCTGGTTCCCGGCCGGCTGCGGATCCCTCCGCCGCTCTCCTCCGACCCACGCGGTCGGGCGTGTCGCGCTCCCTCTACAGAAAATTCCCATACGGAAATTCCCTCGTCCAAGGGGGCGCGGTCCCAAGACCGCAGATCGGGGGCGAACACCCACCGAGTACCTGGCAGGCACCGTGCTGACGCTTCCCGAAAGATTCCCGTACGTCCGCCCCATTGCTGCCCCGAGAGGC
This sequence comes from Streptomyces sp. NPDC104226, assembly GCF_055584085.1. Taxonomy (NCBI): domain Bacteria; kingdom Bacillati; phylum Actinomycetota; class Actinomycetes; order Kitasatosporales; family Streptomycetaceae; genus Streptomyces; species Streptomyces sp. NPDC104226. The sequence continues at coordinate 202,686 of NZ_JBVJMS010000006.1, read as the reverse complement.
AGGTAGAGCGACGAGTACTGTGGGACTCGCTTCCGGTCCTCCCGGCGGGAGGCGCGCAGCATCGGCACACGGCCGAGCAACTTGAGTAGTCTGCCATACGAGACACGTATGGCGCCAATCGGGCGGAAGAGAATACCCCGCCACGCTGAGTGGTCAAACTGCACCACGCGGCGGGGGTCCCCCGGGTCTCCGGTCAGCTGCGGGCGAGCGTCCCGCAGTCCGCCCCGTCCCGTGCGCCGAGGCTCTCGCTCCGGTCGTACGGGTCCACCGGCGTGCCGGACGGGGTCGGCCCCGTCGGGGCTTGGTCGTCGAAGCGCGGGTGCAGGAAGCCGTCCGTGCTGTCGCACCTGCTGTTGCCGATGTTCCGGAGGTTCTCCTCGACCCAGAGCGCCCCCGCGGTCGCCTCCCACCTGCCCGGATCGGCGACCGAGAAGGTCAGCTCGCGCCGCACGACGGTCCGCTCCACCTGGTCCGCGCCCGGCTGCGCCTTCACGAACGGGTAGACGAAGGTGACGTCGGTCTTCACCTCGGCCTTGCCGGGCTTGTCCGCCGGCTCGACCCACATCCGGCCCCGGACCTTGACCACGTTCCCCACGAGCTTCAGCTCTGCGGGGTCGGCCCTGCTGAAGAAGTCGAGCGGATCCTTCTCCTTCGTCGGGCTCCTCAGCCCCTCCTCGATGCCCGCCTTGTACGCGCCGAGCTTCGGATCGAGCAGGGCCAGGGCCGCCTCCGGGCGCTCGCCCCGCAGGGTGGCGGGATCGAGGTTGGCCAGGACCAGGAACTGCTTCGCCTTCTCCAGCGCCCCCGCGACCTGCTCCTTCGTCATGCCTCCCACGGCCGTGGGCTCGGGCACCTCGATGCCGGCCGCCCCGTCGGCCCACTGGAGGGCCGGGGAACCGCGGAAGGGGTCGGAGAGGGTCGGCCGGTCCGGGTCCAGCGAGGAGGGCGCGGCGCTCGGCCGGGCCGTCTCGGCCGGCAGCTGCGGCCCGGCCTTCGCGTCCTGCCCGGCCTCACCGGTGAGCTTGTCGATGACGAGCTCCGGCCGTACGGCGATCAGCGCGAGCGCGGCGACGAAGGCGATGGCCAGCGCCGCCTTGAGCCGGCGCCCGCCCCTCCCCCGCTCCCGGCGCGCGACGCCGGCCCGCCAGGCGGGCGGCTCGGCGGAGCCGCGCCGGGCGTCTTCCTCGCGCAGCCGCGCGGCGACCATGCGCGCCCGCGCGGACGGCTCCTTGGGCGCCTCCCCCGCACCCGCCTCGGCCTGTGCCAGGAACCGCGCCCACTCCTCGTCGGAGACGGCCGGTATGCCCTCGTCGTTCTTCCCCATGTCCCCCCACCCCGCCTGCGGAGCCCCCTGTCACCCGGCGAAGTGGCCGGTGACGTCCGCGATCAGATCGACGCTGCCGCCGTTGTTGTAGAAGCTGACCTGCGACGATCCCCCGGATCGCCGTTGCGAACACCTCGGATGTCCCATCCGACCGCCCGGATGCTGCGGGCAGGCGTACGGGACGAGGCGCGCGGGGGCCGCCTCAGCGATGGCGCCAGAGCACCCATTCGTGCAGCGTGTTCACCTCGGCCACGTACCAGCCCTTGGGGGCCTTCGGCCAGGAGTCCTCCGGCTTGGCGTCCTTCGAGGTCAGGCGCAGTACGGCCGCGTCCGCCGCGGCCGGCGGCTGGTCGCCCTGCTCCAGCTTCCGCGTCCAGACCCGGCCGTCGTACACCTCGAACGCCTGGGCCATCCGCAGGCCCCAGTCGACGTCCTCGTCCATCACCAGGTTCTCCCCCGGCTTGAGCTCCGCGGACTGGGTGAAGCCGGTGGCCAGGTACTTGCGGATCTTCCGGTGCGGCTCGGCAACGTTCGAGGTGACCGTGGTCGTCGCGTACGTGGCGAACAGCGCCAGCGACACCGCGACGGCCCACACCACGCGGCGCCCGCCGGCCACCCGGAACATCACGCAGGCGGCGAGCACGAGCAGGGCGCCGGCGATGGTCCGCCACATGTGCAGCTTCGTCCACTCCGAGGCCAGGAACAGTGCGTCCGGCATGGCCCATGGGATGATCCAGCGCGCGTAGAGGCCCTTGCCGACCACCATGATCACGAACTCGGCGGTGACCGCGGTGAAGACCACCGCGCTCAGCACCAGCCGCAGCAGGGCTCCGGTCCGTGCGCGCCACAGGGCGGCGACGCCGACCGCGAAGAACGCGGGCACGAGCACGGCCAGGTACCGGGCGTAGACCCAGTTGTCGATCCGCTTGTCCCCCGGCAGTCCGGCGGCGGCCGCGAGCGCGATCCCGAACAGCAGGGCGACCATCGCGAAGGAGACCACCCGCGAGGCCCGGGTGAAGCGGCGGCTGAACACCGCGAACACGCACAGGGCGAGGGCGATCGCGCCGAAGCCCCAGGAGGAGACCGAGAAGTACCAGAGCTGGCCGATCGTACGGGTCACCGTGCGGCGCAGCAGCTCGGGCTCGACGAGGTTGTCCATCACCTGCGTGCCGACCGAGCTCGGCGGGGCGTCCTTGAACTGCGCCTCCAGCCAGGTGGCGAGCAGCTTGGCGCCCGCGACGGAGACGGCGAGGCCGCCCCAGGCGGCGAGCGTGGAGCGCAGCGGGGCCCACCGGAAGACCAGCGCGCCCAGGAACACCAGAGCGGTGATGGCCACGACCACGCCGCCGCGGTCGTGGACGGCCATGGAGTAGCCGGCCAGCAGTCCGGCCCCCGCTCCGTACCAGGTGCGGCGGCGCGGCTCGCCCTCGCTGAGCCAGCCGTGCAGGGTGATCAGCCAGGCGAGGAGGATCACCGGGAGCACGGTGTCGGACATCGCGAACTGGGAGTAGAAGACCACGGGCGGCATCAGCGCGGCCGCGGTGGCGAACAGGAACGAGAGTCCCCTGGGCAGGTCGAGCCTGCGCAGGGCCACGTAGGCCAGGGGGAAGACCAGTGCGTTGAGCAGCGTGTTGATGCCCATGACCAGCTGGTACGCGGTGACCGGGTCGTTCGCGATGCGCAGGGCCGGGGAGAGCAGCAGCGGGTAGCCGCCGGGGATGACCGAGCCGACCGGCATCTCGGTCGTCGGCCGCCCCGCGAGCACCCGGGCCAGCACGAGGTACGAGGGCTCGTCCGCGTGGACCGAGGGGTAGCTGTTGCCCCACACCAGGGAGAGCCGGAACAGCACCTGCGTCAGGTATCCGGTGACCAGCGCCGCGGGCCAGAACCACCGCCGGCGCAGGGCGGAGTCCCGCAGGGCGAGCAGCCGCTCGGTCCCGGCGGGCCTGCCGCTCCGCTCAGGGGCGGACGCGTCCCTTGCTCCGGCCGCGTCCCTCGATCCCGCCGCGTCCATCGTTTCGGTTCCCGACTGCACCCCGGGCACTTCCTGTTCTGGTTGGACTGCCGGGCAGGCTCAGTTCTGCCCGGTGGTGAAGGCGTGCCGGGCCAAGTTCTTGGCGCCCTCGCGGTTCCCGCGGCGCAGCGCCCCGGGGAGCATCGTGATCGCGTGGAAGCGGGAGGCACTGTGGACGCGGGCGGCGCGGGCGGCCTTGGGCCAGCCGCGGGCGTCCATCCGCTGGGCGACCGCCTCGAAGTAGCGCGCCTGCTCGGTGAAGCGGGTGCCGGTGAAGGCCTGGACCGAGGACTCGCTGACGGCGTGCCGGCGGTACTGGAAGACGGTGGCCGAGGCGTCGATCACCATCGCCTCGCCGAGTTCGAGCAGGTCGACCACGAGCGCGAGGTCCTGGACCACGGAGTACTCGGACTGGAAGTTCACCTTGCGCAGGGCGTCACCGCGCCAGGCGATGGACGGGAAGTACAGCCAGTTCCCGCGCAGCACGCTGACGGCCAGCTCCTCGCCACCCATCGTGCGGTTGCCCTTGACCTGCGGGGCGTAGAGCCTGCGCTTGACGTTGTCGGCGAGACCTGCGGTGACCTGGCCCTCACCGTCGATGACCTCGACGCCGGGCTGGATCATGCCGATGCCCGGCTGGGCCTCGGCCAGGCCCCGTACGGTCTTCAGGTAGTTCGGGTGGAGCACGTCGTCGCAGCCCATGATGACGACGTAGTCGGCCTCGGAGAGGCGCACGCACTTCTTGAAGTTCTCGTTGATGCCGAGGTTCTGCTCGTTGCGGGTGTACTGGACCCGCTCGTCGCCGAGCTCCGCGAACCAGCCGGGTACGTCCGGCTCCTTGCCGTCGTCGATCACGACGAGGCGGAAGTCCGGGTCCGTCTGCACCAGGATGCTGCGGACCGCGTCCTGCATCAGCCGGACGTCCCCGTAGTAGGGGAGCATGAAGTCGAAGGTCACCACGGTGATTCCTCAGGCCTTGACGGAGTCTGCGGGTTCGGTGGCCGGCACCTCGGGCTCGACGGGGGCACCGGTCTGGCGGGCGGCGTCCGGGCCGAGGCGCTCGTCGTTGTGGCGCGCGCCCTCGCTGAGGGCCACCGTCCGGGCCAGGTCGGTGATCTTCTTCTCGAGCGAGCGGAAGCGCAGGAACGTGTTGAGCGTGAGGAAGCCCATGGCCAGGACCATCACGTACAGCACCAGGTCGGTGCCGCGGCCGACGCCGAGCTGGTGGGCCAGCCAGGTCACGTCGGTGGGCCGCAGGACGGCGTACACGTTGACGAGGACGAACACCGAGAAGGCGATGCGCTTCCAGGCACGGGTCTTCGCCTGGTCCCAGTTGCGTATGAACATGAGGGCCAGCGACACGGAGCCCACGATGAGCACCAGCTGGATCCAGAAGTACTTCATCGGCGGCCACGCTCCCGCAGGGTGATGTCGAAGAGGATGTTGACGCCGTTGATCAGGGACTGACCCTTGGCGCGCGAGTACTCGGTGTAGAGGATGTCCACGGGGACCTCGACGACGCGCAGTCCGGAGCCGGCCAGGTAACCGACGATCTCGGAGGCGTGGGCCATGCCGTTGTGCGTGATCTGCAGCTTCTCCGCCGCCGCACGGCCCAGGACGCGCAGGCCGTTGTGGGCGTCGGTGAGGTTGAGCTTGCGGGCGGTCGGGCTGACGGCGGCGGCCGTGCGCAGCACGACCCGCTTGATCCACGGCACTTGGCCGTTCTGCTCGATGAACCGGGAGCCGAGCACCACGTCGGCCTCGTCGGAGCGCAGGACGGCGACCATCTTCTCGACGTCCTGGGTCTGGTGCTGGCCGTCCGCGTCGAACGTGGCGAAGTAGCGGGCCCCCGGCTGGGAGAGGGCGTACTTCAGGCCGGTCTGCAGGGCAGCGCCCTGGCCGAGGTTGACCGGGTGCTGCACCAGGTGGGCACCGGTGGAGGCGATGTGCTGCGCGGAGTCGTCCGAGCTGCCGTCGTCGACGACGACTATGTTCGGAAAGGTCTTGCGCGCTCCCTCGACGACACCGGCGATCACCTGGCCCTCGTTATAGGCCGGTATGACCAGCCAGACATCGTCGTATTGGGACACGGTAACTCCAGCGGAATGTGGCACATACGAGTGCTCGGGGATCTGTGGGACTTCGGAGGCGGGCACGTCACTTCCCCGCTGCGCCGGCGCCCAGCGGGCTCGCGACGTCCGTCCGCCCGGGAGCCTCGCCGGCACCCGGAACGGCGTCCGGGAACTTCAGTCTCAGCGCTGTCAGCATAGCGACGACGGTGGCGACGGAGCCGAGAGCATAGGCCAGGATCACCCGCAGGGCCACGTCACCGGGGGCGAAGGTGACCCCGACCAGCACGGCGGTGCCGATGGCCCAGCAGAGCAACTGCAGGTTGTGTCGCTTGAATACCATCAGCGCCTGACCGAGCACCATCGCGAACATGTACGCCACGGTCCCGGCGGACAACAGGAAGAAGTCGAAGCAGCCCAGGGCCGGCTTGGCGCCGAAGAGCACGCCGATCAGCCAGGGCCCGAGCACGGTGGCGGGGATGCCGCCGAGCAGGCCGAGCGCTCCGACGACCATGCCGATCCTGCGCAGCATCGCCGAGAACGCGGCCCGGTCGCCGGCCTGGAAGGCGGCGCTGAGCCCGCTCAGCAGGGAGGCCTGGAGCGAGCCGAAGACGAAGAGCGGGACCCGGGCCAGGACCAGGGCGTTCAGCAGGGCCGCGATCAGCACGCTGTCCGTGGGCGCGAGCAGCTTGGTGCTCATCACGGCGGCGTTGACCACGACCTGGGACAGCAGGGTCGAGCAGATCAGCAGGCCCAGTCCGGAGGTCAGTTCGCGCCAGGCGATCTCCTCGCCGGGTTCGACGGCGCGCAGCAGCGCGGGCAGCGTGACCAGGGCGGCGATGACCGGGGCCACCGCCAGTACGAGGCTGAAGGCGAGCGCGGAGTCCGGCAGGGCCACGGCGCAGCCGAAGGCGAGCACGATCCGCAGCCCGCCGTCGAGGGCGAGCTGGGTGCCGTACGCGCCGAACCGGCCGAGGCCGGCCAGTACCCCGCGGGTGAGGTAGCAGACGGCCATGCCGGTGAAGGCACCGCCGAGGGCCGCCACCAGGGCCCGGTCCCCGTGGAAGAGCAGGTCCGCGAGGGGGCCGGCGGCGGCGGCGAGCACGAGCAGGGTCGCGCCGAGGATGGCCGCGGTGAGCAGGGTGGCCCGGCGCAGGACGGGGGCCGCCCCGTGTCCGTCGACCGCGCGGGCGGCGACGATCCGGGTGAGCTCCTGCTCGATGGGGAAGAAGATGCCGAGCCCGATCGCCATCACGATCGTCCACAGCACCGAGACGTTCGCCATGGCTTCCGTGGACAGGCTGTGGCCGGCCACGCCGAGGTGGACGTACGAGGCCGCCCCGAGCACGACGGTGCCGCCGGCCACCGCGACGGTGCCCGGCGGCAGGGCCGCACTGATCTTGCTCAGCAGGCTCTTCATCCCGAGCTGCCGTTCCTGTCCGCGCCCTCGGGCGCTGCGAAGGCGGGCAGTGCCAGGGCTGCTGCCAGCTGCTCGCGCCAGTCGGCGAGCGGGGGCAGGCCGGCCTCGGCCCAGCGGTCGTGCGCGAGCACGCTGAACGCCGGCCGGACGGCGGGGCGTACGAACGCGGAGGAGTCGGTGGGCCGGATCCGCTCGGGGTCCAGACCGCTCAGCCGGTAGGTCTCGCGGGCCAGGCCCATCCAGGTGGTCCGGCCGCTCGCGGTGCCGTGGTAGACCCCGCCGGGGGCGCGGCCCGCCAGGGCGGCCTGACCGAGCTCTACGAGGCGGCCGGCCAGCGCGTAGGACCAGGTGGGCTGGCCGTGCTGGTCGTCGACCACGTCGAGGGTGTCCCGCTGGGCGGCGAGCTTGAGCATGGTGGCCACGAAGTTCGGGCCGTGCTCGCCGTACAGCCAGGCGGTGCGGACCACGTAGCCGTGCTGCGGCAGCAGTTCGGCCACGGCCTGCTCGCCGACCAGCTTGGAGCGGCCGTACGCGTTGACCGGGCCGGTCGCGGAGTCCTCGGCGTACGGCTGCTCGGCGTCGCCGGGCAGCACGTAGTCGGTGGAGACGTGCAGGAGGCGGGCTCCGGCCGCGGCGCAGGCCTCGGCCAGGACGCGTACGCCGGTGCCGTTGACGGCGGTGGCGGCCTCTTCGGCGCTCTCCGCACCGTCGACGTCGGTCCAGGCGGCGCAGTTCACGACCACGGCGGCGCCCTCGACGGCGGCCCGGACGGAGGCCGGGTCGGTGATGTCGAGGTCGGTGCGGCGCAGGCCCGTCGCCGTGATGCCGGCGTCCTTGAGGACGGCCAGGACGTCCTGGCCGAGCATGCCGGCGGCGCCGGTGACGACCCAGCGGGCGCCCGCGGTGCCCGCGCTGCCCTGGGCGCTGTCGGCGCCCTCGGTACCGTTGCTGCTCTTGCTCACGTCCGCGGCGGTCACTTCTGCAGCGCTGCCTTGGCCTTCAGGGGCTCCCACCAGGCGCGGTTCTCGCGGTACCAGGCGATGGTCGACGCGATGCCTTCCTCGAAGGTGACCTGCGGGGCGTAGCCGAGCTCCGAGCCGATCTTGCTGATGTCGATGGAGTAGCGCAGGTCGTGGCCCTTGCGGTCCTCGACGCGCTCGACCATGTCCCAGCCCAGGCCCGCGGCCTCCAGCAGGACGCCGGTGAGCTCCTTGTTGGTGAGCTCGACGCCGCCGCCGATGTTGTAGACCTCGCCGCCGCGGCCCTTGCGCATGGCCAGGTCGATGCCGCGGCAATGGTCGGAGACGTGCAGCCAGTCGCGGACGTTGCCGCCGTTGCCGTACAGCGGGACCTTCTTGCCGTCCATCAGGTTGGAGACGAACAGCGGGATGACCTTCTCCGGGAACTGGTAGTGCCCGTAGTTGTTGGAGCAGCGCGTGACCACGACGTCCATGCCGTGCGTGCGGGCGTAGGCCAGCGCGAGCAGGTCGGAGGAGGCCTTCGAGGCGGAGTACGGGGAGTTGGGCACCAGCGGCCACTCCTCGGTCCAGGAGCCCTCGCTGATCGAGCCGTAGACCTCGTCGGTGGAGATGTGGACGAAGCGGCCGACGCCGTGCTTGCGGGCGGCGTCCAGGAGGACCTGGGTGCCCACGACGTTGGTCATCACGAAGGGGCCCGCGCCGGCGATCGAGCGGTCCACGTGGGACTCGGCCGCGAAGTGCACGACGACGTCGTGGCCGGGCATCACCTGGTCGACGGCCTCGGCGTCGCAGATGTCACCCTTGACGAACGAGTAGCCGGCGTGGCCGGCGACCGGTGCGAGGTTGGCTTCGACGCCGGAATACGTCAGCTTGTCGAAGACGGTGATCTGGGCCGTGGGGTCCGAACCGAGCTGCTGGCGGACGAATTCTGAACCGATGAAGCCGGCGCCGCCGGTCACAAGGATGCGCATAATACAAACAGTCTAGCCGCTCGCCTACTCCGCCCCGGCCGCACGCCCGCTCGCTTCCGGGCCCGGACGGCGCGCCTCCGCCGGTCTCGCATAGGGTTGTGCCTATGCGTGGAATTCTCTTGGCCGGCGGCACCGGATCCCGACTCTGGCCGCTGACGCGGGCAGTGTCGAAGCAGCTGCTGCCCGTCTTCGACAAGCCGATGATCTACTACCCGCTCTCGACGCTGGTCATGGCCGGGATCAGCGAGATCCTCGTCATCACCACCCCGGAGGACCGCGACCAGTTCGAGCGTCTGCTCGGCGACGGTTCGCAGTTCGGCATCCGGCTGGAGTACGCCGTCCAGGAGCGCCCCGAGGGCATCGCCCAGGCCTTCGTGCTCGGCGCCGACTTCATCGGCGACGACTCCGTCGCCCTGATCCTCGGCGACAACATCTTCCACGGCAGCGGCCTCGGCACGCGCCTGGCGGAGCACACCGACTCCAAGGGCGGCCGGGTCTTCGCGTACCCGGTGGCGGACCCGACGGCGTACGGCGTGGTCGAGTTCGACGAGAACGGCCAGGCCATCTCCATCGAGGAGAAGCCGGCCCAGCCCAAGTCCCGCTACGCCGTGCCCGGTCTGTACTTCTACGACAACCGCGTCGTGGAGATCGCCCGCGAGCTGAAGCCCAGCGCCCGCGGCGAGCTGGAGATCACCGCCGTCAACGACGCGTACCTCCAGGCCGGTGAGCTGAATGTCACCATCCTCGACCGCGGTACCGCCTGGCTGGACACCGGCACCTTCGTCTCGATGGTGCAGGCCTCGGAGTTCGTGCGCGTGATCGAGGAGCGCCAGGGCTTCAAGATCGGCTGCATCGAGGAAGCCGCCTGGCGTGCGGGCCTCATCGACTCCGCGCAGCTGCGCGCGCTGGCCGAACCGCTGGTCAAGAGCGGCTACGGCGACTACCTGATCGGTCTGCTGGAAGAGGAGGCCGCACGATGAAGTTCCGCGAACTCTCCATCGAGGGCGTTTTCGAGATAACGCCCCAGCAGCACGGTGACCCGCGCGGCATGTTCATGGAGTGGTACCGCTTCGACCACCTCGCCGAGGTCGTCGGGCACCCGCTGAACCTGGCGCAGGCCAACCTCTCGGTCTCCCAGCGCGGCGTGGTCCGCGGCATCCACTTCGCCGACGTCCCACGCGGCCAGGCCAAGTACGTCACCTGCGTGCGCGGCGCCGTGCTCGACATCATCGTGGACATCCGGGTCGGCTCCCCGACCTTCGGCCGCTGGGAAGGCGTCCGGCTGGACGACGTGGACCGCCGCGCCGTCTACCTCCCCGAGGGCATGGGCCACGGCTTCTGCGCGCTCACCGACGACGCCACCCTGTCCTACCTCTGCTCGGAGACGTACAACCCGACGGGCGAGCACTCGGTCCACCCGCTCGACCCCGACCTGGGCATCGACTGGCCGACCGACGTCCCGCTGCTGTCCGCCCGGGACGACGCGGCACCGTCGCTGGCCGACGCCGCCGCCTCCGGCCTGCTGCCGGACTACGCCGCCTGCATGGAGTTCACGGAGTCCCTGCGGGTGAAGTGACCGCCGCGCACGGAGCCGCGCATGCGAAGAGGGCCGCACCCCCCCCGGGGTGCGGCCCTCTTCGCATGCCCGTGCCGCGGCCGCGCACGCGGGCCCGTACACCGGGAGGCTCCGTACGCCGGGAAGTCCGTACGACGGAGGGCCCCTCCCCCGTCGCGTGAACGACGGGGAAGGGGCCCTCCTGTCAAACGTGGTGCTCGATCGAACGAGCTACCAGGTCAGAACACGAATTACTTCGTGATCTTGGTGACCTGGCCGGCGCCCACGGTACGACCACCCTCACGGATGGCGAACTTCAGGCCCTCCTCCATGGCGACCGGCTGGATCAGCTGGACCGACATCTCGGTGTTGTCGCCCGGCATGACCATCTCCGTGCCGGCCGGCAGGGTGACGACACCCGTGACGTCCGTGGTACGGAAGTAGAACTGCGGACGGTAGTTGTTGAAGAAGGGGGTGTGACGGCCACCCTCGTCCTTCGACAGGATGTAGGCCTGGGCCTCGAACTCGGTGTGCGGGGTGACCGAACCGGGCTTGATGATGACCTGGCCGCGCTCGACGTCCTCGCGCTTGATGCCGCGGAGGAGCAGACCGACGTTCTCGCCCGCCTGGCCCTCGTCGAGGAGCTTGCGGAACATCTCGATACCGGTGACCGTGGTGGTGGTCTTGGTCTCCTTGATACCGATGATGTCGACGGTCTCGTTGACCTTCAGGACACCACGCTCGATACGACCGGTGACGACGGTGCCACGACCGGTGATCGTGAAGACGTCCTCGACCGGCATCAGGAACGGCTGGTCGACGTCACGCGGCGGGGTCGGGATGGCCTCGTCGACGGCGGACATGAGGCCGAGGAGCTTCTCGCCCCACTCCTTGTCGCCCTCGAGCGCCTTGAGCGCCGAGACGCGGACGACCGGAAGGTCGTCGCCCGGGAACTCGTAGTCGGAGAGGAGCTCACGAACCTCGAGCTCGACGAGCTCCAGGATCTCCTCGTCGTCCACCATGTCGGCCTTGTTCAGGGCGACGACGATGTACGGAACGCCGACCTGGCGGGCCAGGAGCACGTGCTCCTTGGTCTGCGGCATCGGGCCGTCGGTGGCGGCGACCACGAGGATCGCGCCGTCCATCTGCGCGGCACCGGTGATCATGTTCTTGATGTAGTCCGCGTGACCGGGGCAGTCGACGTGGGCGTAGTGACGCGCCTCGGTCTGGTACTCGACGTGCGCGATGGAGATGGTGATACCGCGCTGGCGCTCTTCGGGAGCCTTGTCGATCTGGTCGAAGGCCGAGGCCTCGTTCAGGTCCGGGTACGCGTCGTGCAGCACCTTGGTAATGGCGGCCGTGAGGGTCGTCTTACCGTGGTCAATGTGACCGATGGTGCCGATGTTGACGTGCGGCTTAGTCCGCTCGAACTTCGCCTTCGCCACGGGGTCCTCCTGGAGAGTGGTTCTGTACGCCTTACAGATCGGCGCCAGGTGATCTTTGCTGGAAAGCCGGTTCCCCGGGGCAACGGGAGGGTTGCTCCTGTTGCCCCAGAGGCTCCGGTGACAAGCCTAAAGCGTGTACTCGGAAGAGTTACTCGCCCTTGGCCTTCGCGATGATCTCCTCAGCGACGTTCCGGGGAACCTCGGCGTAGGAGTCGAACTGCATCGAGTAGCTGGCGCGACCCGAGGTCTTGCTGCGGAGGTCTCCGACGTAGCCGAACATCTCCGAAAGGGGCACGAGGCCCTTCACGAGGCGCGCACCGTGACGCTCCTCCATGGCCTGGATCTGGCCACGGCGGGAGTTGATGTCACCGATGACGTCACCCATGGACTCCTCCGGCGTGGTGACCTCGACGGCCATCATCGGCTCGAGGAGCACGGGAGAAGCCTTGCGCGCGGCCTCCTTGAACGCCTGCGAACCGGCGATCTTGAAGGCGAGCTCGGAGGAGTCGACCTCGTGGTAGCCACCGTCGATGAGGATGACGCGAACGCCGGTCATCTCGTAGCCGGCGAGGATGCCGAACTTCATGGCTTCCTGCGCACCCGCGTCGACCGAGGGGATGTACTCCCTCGGGATGCGGCCACCGGTGACCTTGTTCACGAACTCGTACGCCGGACCGTCGGCCTCGAGGATCGGCTCGATCGCGATCTGCACCTTGGCGAACTGACCGGTACCACCGGTCTGCTTCTTGTGGGTGTAGTCGTGACGCTCCACCGCCTGGCGGATCGTCTCGCGGTAAGCGACCTGCGGCTTGCCGACGTTGGCCTCGACCTTGAACTCGCGCTTCATACGGTCGACCAGCACCTCGAGGTGCAGCTCGCCCATACCACCGAGGATGGTCTGGCCGGTCTCTTCGTCCGAGTGAACGTGGAAGGAGGGGTCCTCCTCCGCCAGGGACTGGATGGCGACACCCAGCTTCTCCTGGTCACCCTTGGACTTGGGCTCGATGGCGACCTGGATGACCGGAGCCGGGAAGTCCATGGACTCCAGGATCACGGGTGCCTTGTCGTCACACAGCGTCTCACCGGTGGTGGTCTGCTTCAGGCCCATGACGGCGACGATGTCACCGGCGCCCACCGCTTCGATCTCTTCACGCTTGTTGGCGTGCATGCGGTAGATCTTGCCGATGCGCTCCTTCTTGCCCTTGACGGAGTTCAGCACCGAGGTGCCGGCCTCCAGGCGGCCCGAGTAAACCCGGACGAAGGTGAGCTTGCCGAGGTGCGGGTCGCGCATGATCTTGAACGCGAGCGCCGCGAGGGGCTCGTCGTCCGAGGGCTTGCGCTTCACGACGACCTCGGCGTCCTTGACGTCGTGGCCTTCGATGGCCTCGATGTCCAGGGGCGACGGGAGGTAGCGGACGACCGCGTCGAGCAGGGGCTGAACGCCCTTGTTCTTGAACGCCGTGCCACAGAACACCGCGGTGACGGTGGCGCCACCATCACCCTTGGAGCTGATGATGATGCGACGCACAGCGGCGTGCAGCTGCTCGACGGTGGGCTCGACGCCCTCCAGGAACAGCTCCATGATCTGGTCGTCGTTCTCGGCGACGGTCTCGACGAGCTTCGCACGCCACTCTTCAGCGGCTTCGGTGTGCGTGGCCGGGATGTCGACGATGTCGTACATCTCGCCCTTGGTCGCCTCGGCGGACCAGACGAACGCCTTCATGGTGACCAGGTCGACAACGCCCTGGAAGTCCATCTCGGCACCGATGGGGAGCTGCATGACGATCGGAACCGCACCGAGGCGGTCCTTGATCATCTCTACGCAGCGGTGGAACTCGGCGCCGGTGCGGTCGAGCTTGTTGACGAAGCAGATGCGCGGGACGCCGTAGCGGTCCGCCTGACGCCAAACGGTCTCGGACTGCGGCTCGACGCCGGCCACACCGTCGAACACGGTGACGGCGCCGTCGAGGACGCGGAGCGAACGCTCCACCTCGACGGTGAAGTCGACGTGACCCGGGGTGTCGATGATGTTGATGGTGTGGTCAACATCTTCGAGCGGCCAGTGACAGGTGGTAGCGGCAGACGTGATGGTGATACCACGCTCCTGCTCCTGCTCCATCCAGTCCATCGTGGCAGCGCCGTCGTGGACCTCACCGATCTTGTACGACACACCGGTGTAGAACAGGATGCGCTCGGTGGTGGTCGTCTTGCCCGCGTCGATGTGGGCCATGATGCCGATGTTGCGCACCTTGGCCAGGTCAAGCGAAGTGGTAGCCATATCGGCTCAGTCTTCTCTCGGTCTCGATGTGGGTTCGGACTACCAGCGGTAGTGCGCGAAGGCCTTGTTGGACTCGGCCATCTTGTGCGTGTCCTCGCGCTTCTTGACGGCAGCGCCAAGACCGTTGGAGGCGTCGAGCAGCTCGTTCATGAGGCGCTCGGTCATCGTCTTCTCGCGGCGGGCGCGGGAGTAACCCACGAGCCAGCGCAGCGCGAGGGTCGACTGACGACCCGGCTTGACCTCGATCGGCACCTGGTAGGTGGCGCCACCGACGCGGCGGGACTTGACCTCGAGCGACGGCTTGACGTTCTCGAGCGCGCGCTTCAGCGTGATGACCGGGTCGTTGCCGGTCTTCTCGCGGAGGCCTTCCATGGCGCCGTAAACGATGCGCTCGGCGGTGGAGCGCTTGCCGTTCAGGAGGATCTTGTTGATGAGCGACGTCACCAGAGGAGATGCGTAGACCGGGTCGATGATGACCGGGCGCTTCGGGGCGGGGCCCTTACGAGGCATTTTTACTTCTCCTTCTTGGCGCCGTAGCGGCTGCGGGCCTGCTTGCGGTTCTTGACAGCCTGGGTGTCAAGCGCACCGCGGATGATCTTGTAACGAACACCCGGCAGGTCCTTCACACGGCCACCACGCACGAGCACGATGGAGTGCTCCTGCAGGTTGTGTCCCTCACCCGGAATGTAAGCGGTGACCTCGATGCCAGAGGTCAGACGCACACGCGCGACCTTACGCAGCGCCGAGTTCGGCTTCTTCGGGGTGGTCGTGAACACTCGCGTGCAGACGCCGCGACGCTGGGGCGAAGCCTCGAGCGCGGGGGTCTTTGTCTTCTCGACCTTGTCCTGCCGGCCCTTACGGACCAGCTGCTGGATCGTAGGCACTACTTCTCCGGTTTCTGTGTGCCGTGTAGTGAAGCTAACCTGGAACATTTGCCGACCCACGCGGTCGGGTGTGTCGGATCCGGCGGAGCTCCGCGCAAGCACGGAGACGCATGAATCGCGGTGGCTGATGTGGCTCACGTGCGGTTGATGGACACGCGCGGGAGCCCAGGCACACCCCAGGCACAAGGTCTGAGCGTACCCACCGCATCCACTTCGGTCAAAACAAAAGCCCCGGTCCCGGCAGCCCGAAGGGCCCACCGGCCAGTCGCCGCAAGGCCGAGGCCGGGATGCAGTCCCTCCGACGTGCGGCCGTGGTGCAGGTGTGCTAAGCGGAGCCCCCCGCACCTCCCCGCCGCCGACGCCTCCCGTACGGCCACGCAGGCCCCTCCGCGGCGCTCCGCACGCGGGGCGGCGGCCCTCCGGCGGGCGCCGTCAGGCCTTGGTCCGCTCGGGGTACAGGGCGGCGTACAGGGCGTTGAAGAGGGGCCTGTACACCGCCTCGTCCTCGGGCGACCGCTTCCCGCGGTGGTACGCCGCGCTCAGCGCGCGCTCCGTCGGTTTCGCGCCGCGGTGCAGCAGCCAGCGCGCCATCCGCCACTTCCCGGACCCGACCGCGAGCTCCAGCGCCGTGCTGCCCCGCATCACGACGTCGATGTCGTGGCCGCGGTCGAGGAACTGCGCCACGAGGTGCGGGTAGCCCTCGTCCCCACCCGTCGCCGCCACCGGCATGGGTACGAGGCCGTGCTTGCCCTGGGGGCCCACGGGAGCCCCGGCGTCGAGCAGGATCCCGACCACCTCGGCGTCGGGGTGCATCGCCGCCATGAGCATCGGCGTCAGCTCCTCGTACTCACCCGCCCGGCCGCCCGGATCCGCCCCCGCGGCGAGGAGCAGCCGGACGGTCTCCGCCCGCCCCGCGCACACCGCGAGCTCCAGGGGCGTGCGCCCGGCCGCGTTCCGGGCGTCCGCCGCGGCTCCCCCTGCGAGCAGTCGTGCCGCGGTGGCCGCGTCGCCGTCCTGCGCCGCCTTCGCCAACCGATCCGGTAGGTCCATGCCCACATGATCACCGACCCTGCCCGATCCCGGGCGGCAGAGCTGCGCCCGGGGCCGCCGGAGTACGCGGCGGGCCCCCGCGGCCGACCTAGACTGGCGAGTCGGACAAAGCCTCCGACGGCAGCACTGACCAGCAGGGAGCACAGCATTGGGGACCGTGGCCGAGGAGCCCGCCGAGCACAGCAGCCCAGCCCCCGCAGGGGACCGGGAGGACCGGCCGGCGCCGCGCCGCGCCCGCCGGTTCTACGCCCCCCTGCTCGCCTTCCTCATCGCCTCGGGCGCCTTCTGCGCGTCCTGGGCCGCCCGGGGCACCTTCCCCTTCGGCACCACGGGCCGGGCCGTCAACGACCAGGCCAACCAGTACGTCCCGTTCCACCGCGCCCTGTGGGACCTGGTCCACGGCCAGGCCGCCGGGGACCTCCTCTTCACCTGGCGCGGCGGCTTCGGCCAGCAGTTCCTGTCCGACTACTACACGTACCTCGGCAACCCCTTCTCCTGGCTGGCCGTCCTCGTCCCCCGCGCGCACGTGGACCTCGCCGTCTTCCTGATCTCCCCGCTCACGATGGGCACCGCCGCCGCCCTGATGGCCGTCTACCTCGGCAAGCTGCAGCCGGGCCCGTGGTGGCAGCGCGGCGTGCTCGGAGCCGTCTACGGACTGTGCGGCTGGGCGCTCAGCGACGCCTCGTACATCCCCATGTGGATGTGGGGCCTGGTCGCGCTCCCGCTCCTGGGGATCGCCGTCGAGTGGTGCCTGGAGGAACGCCGCTGGCCGGGCGTGGCGCTGCTGGTCGCGCTCGCCTGGTTCGGGAACTTCTACACCGCGATGATGGCGACGATGGCCGCCTGCGTGCTGCTCGCCGTCCGCCTGATCGTGCTCGACATGACCGGGGCCCAGCGGCTGCGGGCCGTGTGGCGGGCCGCGACGGCCGCCGCGACCGGCATCCTGCTCACCCTCCCCCTGCTCCTGCCCTCGTTCCTCTCCAGCGGAGCCGCCCAGCCCACCAAGGCGGCCGCCTTCGATCCCGTCCGGATCGAGATCTTCCTGACCGGCATGCTCCCCGGCACCTACCTGTGGGGCGGCCGGCCCCGGCTGTACGTGGCCTCGCTCGGCCTGATCCTGGCGGGGTCCTTCCTCCTCAACACGGCCGTCGCCCGCCGGACCCGCCTGGTGTGGGCGGCGGCGACCCTGCTCGTCGTCCTCTCCTTCCAGTTCCCGCCCACCCAGTACGTGTGGCACGGACTGGCGGTGCCGAACGGCAACCCCTACCGCGAGGCCTTCGTCTTCAGCGGCATGGTGGTGGTCCTCGCCTGGCTCGCACTGGCCAACCGGCCGCGCCCGCTGCACCTGGCGCTGAGCGCCGCCCTGCTGGTCGTCGCGACCTTCGTGCTGCGCCACACCAACGACTTCGGCGGCACCACCTGGCCGGCCGTGCTGGGCGGCGGCGCTGTGTCGCTCCTCGCCCTGGTGCTGCTGGCGCTGGGCGAGAAGCGCCGGGTACTGGTCCCCGTGGCCGCCCTGCTCATGGTCGGCGTCGTCTTCGCCGAGTCCACGGCCGCCGCGGTCAACGCGGACGCCCGGCGCGCCCGCGAACGCTGGGCGAAGCCGATCGCCACGTCCAGCCAGTCGATCACGAACCACCTCGACGCCGTCCGCTCGGTCGACGGCTGGCCCGCGTACCGGACCGACTCGGGCGCCCCGCAGACCTCGTACAACGACGCGCTCTCGCTCCAGGCCGAGGGACCGCAGTACTACAGCAGCTACCTCCCCGAGAACACGTACAAGGCCCTGGAACCCCTCGGCTACGGCTACAAGAACGACGGCCGGACCATCTTCGGCGCCGCCAACCCCGTCCTGGACGCGATCTTCTCGATCGGGGCCCGCGCCGAACCGGGCCCGCAGAAGAACAGCTGGACGGCCCGCACGTTCCCCGCCCCGCCCCTGGTCACCGTCCGCAGCGCCCCGTACTCCTCCCCCAATCCGCCGGGCAGCGTCTACGCCCACCAGGAGCAGGTCCTCGGCGCCACCGTCTACCGGGTCCCGCCCGTCACCGCCGGCGGCACCCCCACCCGGCAGACGTACGCCGCCCGGTGCGAGCCCGGCTCCGAGGCCTTCTGGTACTCCCCCCAGCTGTACGGAACCCTCACCTCCGGCGGCGCCACCAGGCCCCTGGAGGACCGGATGACCGGGGTCGTGAGCCTCGGCGAGGTCCCCGCGTCCGGCGCCGTCGACGTCACCGTGGACACCCGGACCCGCGACGCCACCGCCGGCGAGCACCCCATCGGCTGCCTGGACCGGGCCGCGCTCACCCGGGCCGTCGACCGCCTCACCGCCACGGGCGCCACCCGGGTCGCCGCGGGCGGCCACACCATCGAGGCCACCCTCCCGAAGACGGCCTCCGGCACCGCCGTCTTCGCCATGACCGACGTCCCCGGCTGGCAGTGCTCGGCCCCGGTGAAGAGCTTCCACGGCCTGGTCTCCCTGGACATCGCCCCGGGCACGGACAAGGTCTCCTGCACCTTCACCCCCAAGGGCCTCACCCCCGGCCTGGCCGGCGCCACCCTCGGCCTCCTGGCCCTCGCCTCGGTCACCGTGGCGGGCCTGCGCCGCCGCCGTCGGGCCTGATCCGCACCGCGTCCCGGCCCGGGACGCGGAGAAGGAAACGAAGAAGCCCCCCGCCTCTCCTCTCGGAGCGGCGGGGGGCTTCTTCGTACTACCTGCTACTGGACTCAGCCGTTGTACGGGCCGTAGTCGTAGTCCTCCAGCGGGACGGCCTGGCCGGAGCCGGTGCCGAAGGGCGAGTAGTCGATGTCGTCGTAGCCGACGGCCGAGTACATCGCGGCCTTGGCTTCCTCGGTCGGCTCGACCCGGATGTTGCGGTAGCGGGCGAGGCCCGTACCGGCCGGGATGAGCTTACCGATGATGACGTTCTCCTTGAGGCCGATCAGGGAGTCGGACTTGGCGTTGATCGCCGCGTCCGTCAGAACCCTGGTCGTCTCCTGGAAGGACGCCGCCGACAGCCAGGACTCGGTCGCGAGCGAGGCCTTGGTGATACCCATCAGCTGCGGACGGCCGGAGGCGGGGTGACCGCCCTCGGTGACCACACGACGGTTCTCGGTCTCGAACTTCGACCGCTCGACCAGCTCGCCCGGCAGGAGCTCCGCGTCGCCGGACTCGATGATCGTCACGCGGCGGAGCATCTGCCGGATGATGATCTCGATGTGCTTGTCGTGGATCGACACGCCCTGCGAGTTGTAGACCTTCTGGACTTCGCCGACCAGGTGGACCTGGACCGCACGCTGGCCGAGGATGCGCAGCACGTCGTGCGGGTTGGTGGCACCCATGGTCAGCTTCTGGCCGACCTCGACGTGGTCGCCCTCGCCGACGATGACCTTGGCGCGCTTGGAGATCGGGAAGGCCGTCTCCTCGCTGCCGTCGTCCGGCGTGATGACGATCTTCTTCGTCTTCTCGGTCTCCTCGATCCGCACGCGGCCGGCGGCCTCGGAGATCGGGGCGACACCCTTCGGGGTACGGGCCTCGAAGAGCTCGACGACACGCGGCAGACCCTGCGTGATGTCGTCACCGGCCACACCACCGGTGTGGAAGGTACGCATCGTCAGCTGGGTACCGGGCTCACCGATGGACTGGGCGGCGATGATGCCGACCGCCTCACCGATGTCGACCAGCTTGCCGGTGGCGAGCGAGCGTCCGTAGCAGAAGGCACAGGTGCCGACCGCGGACTCACAGGTCAGGACCGAGCGGGTCTTGACCTCCTCGACGCCGTTGGCGACCAGGGCGTCGATGAGCACGTCACCGAGGTCGACGTTGGCCGGCGCGATGACCTTGCCGTCGATGACGACGTCCTCGGCCAGCATGCGGGCGTAGATCGAGGTCTCGACGTCGTCGGCCTTGCGCAGCACGCCGTCCTCGCCGCGAACGGCGATCTTCAGCTTCAGGCCGCGCTCGGTGCCGCAGTCCTCCTCGCGGATGATGACGTCCTGCGAGACGTCCACCAGACGACGGGTCAGGTAACCCGAGTCGGCGGTACGCAGGGCGGTGTCCGCCAGACCCTTACGGGCACCGTGCGTGGAGATGAAGTACTCCAGAACGGTGAGGCCCTCACGGAAGGACGCCTTGATCGGACGCGGGATGGTCTCGTTCTTCGCGTTCGACACCAGACCACGCATACCGGCGATCTGTCGCATCTGCATCATGTTTCCTCGGGCACCCGAGTCAACCATCATGAAGATGGGGTTCGTCTTGGGGAAGTTCGCGTTCATCGCCTCGGCAACCTCGTTGGTCGCCTTGGTCCAGATCGCGATGAGCTCCTGCGTGCGCTCGTCCTTGGTGATCAGACCGCGCTCGTACTGCTTCTGGACCTTCTCGTCCATCTCTTCGTAGCCCTTGACGATGGCCTTCTTGGCCTCGGGCACGACGACGTCGGAGATGGCCACGGTGACGCCCGAACGGGTCGCCCAGTGGAAGCCGGCCGCCTTCAGGTTGTCGAGCGTCGCCGCCACGATGACCTTGGGGTAGCGCTCGGCCAGGTCGTTGACGATCTCGGAGAGCTGCTTCTTGCCCACCGAGTAGTCGACGAACGGGTAGTCCTCGGGCAGCAGCTCGTTGAAGAGCGCGCGACCCAGGGTCGTCTTCAGACGGAAGCTGTCGCCCGGCTGGAACTCCTGCTCGCCCTCTTCGGCGACCGGGGCCACCCAGCCGCGCGGCGGGATGGTGCCCACCGGGAAGCGGATGTCGACGGCCGACTGCAGAGCCAGCTCGCCACCGTCGAACGCCATGGTCGCCTCGGCCGTGGAGCCGAACGCGCGGCCCTCGCCCTTGGTGTCACGGAGCTCACCGTCGGTGGTGAGGAAGAACAGGCCCAGCACCATGTCCTGGGTCGGCATGGTGACGGGACGACCGTCTGCCGGCTTCAGGATGTTGTTCGAGGACAGCATCAGGATGCGGGCCTCGGCCTGCGCCTCTGCCGAAAGCGGCAGGTGCACGGCCATCTGGTCACCGTCGAAGTCCGCGTTGAACGCGGTGCAGACGAGCGGGTGGATCTGGATGGCCTTGCCTTCGACCAGCTGGGGCTCGAAGGCCTGGATGCCGAGGCGGTGCAGCGTGGGCGCACGGTTCAGCAGAACCGGGTGCTCGGCGATGACCTCTTCGAGCACGTCGTAGACGACCGTGCGGCCGCGCTCGACCATGCGCTTCGCCGACTTGATGTTCTGCGCGTGGTTCAGGTCGACCAGGCGCTTCATCACGAACGGCTTGAAGAGCTCCAGCGCCATGGCCTTGGGCAGACCACACTGGTGCAGCTTCAGCTGCGGGCCGACGACGATCACGGAACGCGCGGAGTAGTCCACGCGCTTGCCGAGGAGGTTCTGACGGAATCGACCCTGCTTGCCCTTGAGCATGTCGCTCAGGGACTTCAGCGGACGGTTGCCGGGACCGGTCACCGGACGACCACGACGACCGTTGTCGAAGAGGGCGTCGACGGCCTCCTGGAGCATGCGCTTCTCGTTGTTCACGATGATCTCGGGGGCACCGAGGTCGAGAAGGCGCTTCAGGCGGTTGTTGCGGTTGATCACGCGGCGGTACAGGTCGTTCAGGTCGGAGGTCGCGAAGCGGCCACCGTCCAGCTGCACCATCGGACGCAGGTCCGGCGGGATGACCGGGACGCAGTCCAGAACCATGCCCTTGGGCTTGTTGCTGGTCTGCAGGAACGCGGAGACGACCTTGAGGCGCTTGAGCGCACGGGTCTTCTTCTGGCCCTTGCCGGTACGGATGATCTCGCGGAGGCGCTCGGCCTCTTCGTCGAGGTCGAAGGACTCCAGACGCTTCTGGAGCGCCGCGGCGCCCATGCAGCCGTCGAAGTACGTACCGAAGCGGTCGCGCAGCTCGCGGTAGAGCAGCTCGTCGCCCTCGAGGTCCTGGACCTTGAGGTTCTTGAAGCGGGCCCACACCTCGTCGAGGCGGTCGATCTCGCGCTGGGCGCGGTCACGGAGCTGCTTCATCTCGCGCTCGGCACCTTCGCGCACCTTGCGGCGTACGTCGGCCTTGGCGCCCTCGGCCTCGAGCTCGGCCAGGTCGGTCTCGAGCTTCTTGGCACGGCCTTCGAGGTCCGAGTCGCGTCGGTTCTCGATCTGCTGGCGCTCGACGGAGACGTGCGCCTCCAGGGACGGGAGGTCGCGGGTGCGGCGCTCGTCGTCCACGAACGTGATCATGTACGCGGCGAAGTAGATGACCTTCTCGAGGTCCTTCGGCGCGAGGTCCAGCAGGTATCCGAGGCGCGACGGGACGCCCTTGAAGTACCAGATGTGGGTGACGGGAGCGGCAAGCTCGATGTGGCCCATCCGCTCGCGACGCACCTTGGCGCGCGTGACTTCGACGCCACAACGCTCACAGATGATGCCCTTGAAGCGGACACGCTTGTACTTACCGCAGTAGCACTCCCAGTCCCGGGTCGGACCGAAGATCTTCTCGCAGAAGAGTCCGTCCTTCTCGGGCTTGAGGGTGCGGTAGTTGATGGTCTCCGGCTTCTTGACCTCGCCGTGGGACCAGGTTCGGATGTCGTCCGCGGTGGCAAGGCCGATCCGCAGCTCGTCGAAGAAGTTGACGTCGAGCACTGTGCGTCAATCCCTCTTTCGGGGTCGAGTCTCAATCATGGTCTGAACGGTCCCGGGGATGACGGGGGGCTCTTGAGCGAGCCCCCCGTCAGGCCCGTCAGACCTCTTCGACGCTGCTCGGCTCGCGCCGGGACAGGTCGATACCGAGTTCCTCCGCCGCGCGGAAGACGTCCTCGTCGGTGTCGCGCATCTCGATGGACATGCCGTCCGAGGACAGCACCTCCACGTTGAGGCAGAGCGACTGCATTTCCTTGATGAGCACCTTGAAGGACTCGGGAATGCCCGGCTCGGGGATGTTCTCGCCCTTGACGATGGCCTCGTAGACCTTCACGCGGCCGGTCACGTCATCGGACTTGATGGTCAGGAGCTCCTGGAGCGCGTACGCGGCGCCATAAGCCTCAAGCGCCCACACCTCCATCTCACCGAAGCGCTGGCCACCGAACTGCGCCTTACCACCCAGCGGCTGCTGCGTGATCATCGAGTACGGGCCGGTCGAACGGGCGTGGAGCTTGTCGTCGACCAGGTGGTGCAGCTTCAGGATGTACATGTAGCCGACCGAGACCGGCGACGGGAACGGCTCGCCGGAGCGGCCGTCGAACAGACGCGCCTTGCCGGACGGGAGGACCAGGCGGTCGCCGTCGCGGTTCGGGATCGTGTGCTCGAACAGGCCGGCGAGCTCGTCCTCACGCGCACCGTCGAACACCGGGGTGGCGACGTTGGTGCCGGGCTCGACGCGGTCGGCGCCGATGACCTTCAGTCGCTCGGCCCACTCCTCCGCGAGGCCGGAGACGTCCCAGCCGCGGCTGGCGAGCCAGCCGAGGTGGATCTCCAGGACCTGTCCCGGGTTCATTCGGGACGGGACACCCAGCGGGTTCAGGATGATGTCGACCGGCGTGCCGTCCTCGAGGAAGGGCATGTCCTCGATCGGAAGGATCTTGGAGATGACACCCTTGTTGCCGTGGCGGCCGGCGAGCTTGTCACCGTCGGTGATCTTGCGCTTCTGGGCGACGTAGACGCGGACCAGCTGGTTCACGCCCGGGGGAAGCTCGTCGCCCTCCTCACGGTCGAAGACGCGGACACCGATGACCTTGCCGATCTCACCGTGGGGGACCTTGAGCGAGGTGTCACGCACCTCGCGGGCCTTCTCACCGAAGATCGCGCGGAGCAGGCGCTCTTCCGGGGTCAGCTCGGTCTCGCCCTTGGGCGTGACCTTGCCGACCAGGATGTCGCCGGCGACGACGTCCGCACCGATGCGGATGATGCCGCGCTCGTCGAGGTCCGCCAGGACCTCCTCGGAGACGTTCGGGATGTCCCGGGTGATCTCCTCGGGGCCCAGCTTGGTGTCACGGGC
The DNA here is from genome assembly GCF_055584085.1 of Streptomyces sp. NPDC104226. Classification (NCBI taxonomy): domain Bacteria; kingdom Bacillati; phylum Actinomycetota; class Actinomycetes; order Kitasatosporales; family Streptomycetaceae; genus Streptomyces; species Streptomyces sp. NPDC104226. The sequence continues at coordinate 178,718 of NZ_JBVJMS010000006.1, read as the reverse complement.
GTCGACCTCGTGCTCCTCGATGTGGATCGAGGAGAGGACGTCGTCCTGTACGAGGCGCTGCGACAGGATGATCGCGTCCTCGTAGTTGTGGCCTTCCCAGGGCATGAACGCGACGAGCAGGTTCTTGCCGAGGGCCATTTCGCCCTCTTCGGTCGCGGGACCGTCGGCGAGGACCTGGGACTCGATGATCCGGTCACCCTCGTTGACGATGACCTTCTGGTTGACCGAGGTGCCCTGGTTCGAGCGGGAGAACTTGGCGACGCGGTACGTGGTGTACGTGCCGTCGTCGTTGGCGACGGTGATGTAGTCGGCCGAGACCTCCTGGACCACACCGTCCTTCTCCGCACGGATCGAGTCACCGGCGTCGACCGCACAGCGGTACTCCATGCCGGTGCCGACGAGCGGCGCTTCCGCCTTGATGAGCGGAACGGCCTGGCGCATCATGTTCGCGCCCATGAGGGCACGGTTGGCGTCGTCGTGCTCGAGGAAGGGGATCATCGCGGTGGCGACGGACACCATCTGGCGCGGGGAGACGTCCATGTAGTCGACGTCGCCGCCGGCGATGTAGTCGATCTCGCCGCCACGACGGCGGACCAGCACGCGGTTCTCGGTGAAGCGCATCTCGTCGTTCAGGCCGGCGTTGGCCTGGGCGATGACGAAGCGGTCTTCCTCGTCGGCCGTCAGGTAGTCGACCTCGTCGGTGACGACACCGTCGATGACCTTGCGGTACGGGGTCTCGACGAAACCGAACGCGTTGACGCGGCCGTAGGACGCGAGCGAGCCGATCAGACCGATGTTCGGGCCTTCGGGGGTCTCGATCGGGCACATGCGGCCGTAGTGCGACGGGTGAACGTCTCGGACCTCGAAGCCGGCCCGCTCACGGGACAGACCACCCGGGCCAAGCGCCGACAGACGGCGCTTGTGGGTGAGACCCGACAGCGGGTTGTTCTGGTCCATGAACTGCGACAGCTGGCTGGTGCCGAAGAACTCCTTGATGGAGGCGACGACCGGCCGGATGTTGATCAGGGTCTGCGGCGTGATCGCCTCGACGTCCTGGGTCGTCATCCGCTCGCGGACGACGCGCTCCATACGAGCCAGACCCGTACGGACCTGGTTCTGGATGAGCTCGCCGACGTTGCGCAGACGACGGTTGCCGAAGTGGTCGATGTCGTCGGTCTCGACGACGATCGAACGGCCCGACTCACCGATGGTCTCGGTCTCGCCCGCGTGGAGCTTCACGAGGTACTTGATCGTGGCGATGATGTCGTCGGTGGTGAGCACACCGGCGTCCAGCGGCTCGTCGGCGCCGAGCTTCTTGTTCACCTTGTAGCGGCCGACCTTCGCGAGGTCGTAGCGCTTCGGGTTGAAGTAGAGGTTCTCGAGCAGCGTCTGAGCGGCCTCGCGGGTCGGCGGTTCGCCCGGACGCAGCTTGCGGTAGATGTCGAGCAGCGCGTCGTCCTGGCCCTGGGTGTGGTCCTTCTCCAGGGTGGCGCGCATGGACTCGTACTCGCCGAACTCCTCGAGGATCTGCTCGGTGGTCCAGCCGAGAGCCTTCAGGAGGACGGTGACGGACTGCTTGCGCTTGCGGTCGATGCGAACACCGACCATGTCGCGCTTGTCGATCTCCATCTCGAGCCAGGCACCCCGGGACGGGATGATCTTGGCGGCGAAGATGTCCTTGTCGGACGTCTTGTCGATGGAGGAGTCGAAGTAGACACCGGGGGAACGGACGAGCTGCGACACGACGACACGCTCGGTGCCGTTGATGACGAAGGTGCCCTTGTTGGTCATGAGCGGGAAGTCGCCCATGAAGACCGTCTGAGACTTGATCTCACCGGTCTCGTTGTTCGTGAACTCGGCGGTGACGAAGAGCGGCGCCGCGTACGTGAAGTCGCGGTCCTTGCACTCGTCGACCGAGTTCTTCGCCGGCTCGAAGCGGTGGTCGCGGAACGTCAGCGACATCGACCCGGAGAAGTCTTCGATCGGCGAGATCTCCTCGAAGATCTCTTCCAGACCGGACTTGGTGGGAACGTCCTGTCCGCTCTCAAGCGCCGACTCGACGCGAGACTTCCAGGCGGCGTTGCCGAGCAGCCAGTCAAAGCTCTCGGTCTGCAGCGCCAGGAGGTTCGGAACCTCGAGGGGCTCCTTGATCTTTGCAAAGGAGATGCGCAGCGGGGCGGTGCTGGCACCGTTGTTCGTATTGGTCGAGGCGTTGCGCGAGGCGGCCAAGAGGGGGTCCTTCCGAGGGCTCGGACTCACTACGCGCGTACCGGTCCCAGCTGACACAGAAGACAAGCGCCCCCCATCTGGTCAAAAGGACCAGCTCAGGGCCGTTCAATCAAGTGTGCTCATGCGTGGGCATGCCCCTGGCGACGGGCAGGGGGCAGCTAACAGGCAGCGCAAAGGGTCAGTGTAGCCACTCGGCTCACTGATGTCCAGACCAGGTTTCCGGAAACCGGCAACAGGCCTTCCCCATGTCGTGTCAACTGCGTCCAACGGTTCGGCTCTCGCATACAGAGCGCGTAACAGTACTGCCCTCTTCGTAGTCGATCCATGCCCGCAGCGGGCCCGATCCATGCCTCGGATCTCGGATCGACTCTGCCGCTCTCGCGACGGATCTGAGAATTGCGCGCCGCGTCCCGTTCGTCAAGGCCCCCTGCTCCGAGCGGATCATCGTGGGACCCTGCCGCAGAGCAACGAAGATCACCCTACTCCCCAACGAGACGGGGGCAAATCAGGCACTCCGGGTACGCCAAAGGGCGACCACCCTTACGGGTGATCGCCCTTTGGTTGGGGCCTCAGAGAGGCCCCAGAGGCATTACTTGACGGTCACAGACGCGCCGGCAGCCTTGAGGGACTCGGCAGCCTTGTCAGCGGCCTCCTTGGCGACCTTCTCGAGGATCGGCTTCGGGGCGCCGTCAACGAGGTCCTTGGCCTCCTTCAGACCCAGGGAGGTCAGCTCGCGCACGACCTTGATGACCTGGATCTTCTTGTCGCCGGCACCGTCGAGGATGACGTCGAACTCGTCCTGCTCCTCGGCGGCGGGGGCGTCGCCGCCACCGACCGGACCGGCGGCAACGGCAACGGCCGCAGCGGCGGTGACGTCGAACTTCTCCTCGAACGCCTTCACGAACTCGGAGAGCTCGATGAGGGTGAGCTCCTCGAACTGGGCGAGGAGTTCGTCCTGGGTGAGCTTCGCCATGATGGGCGATCCTTCCACTAAATCGGCAGGTGCCGGATGTATAGAGAGGCGGGCGTAACGGCCCGCTGCGACCCGCGCACTAGGCGGCGCGGATCAATGCGCGAGCCGAATTACTCGGCACCGCCCTGCTCGGCGAGCTTGACGCGAAGCGCTTCCGCAGTGCGGACGAACTTCGACGGCAGCGCCTGGAAGAGCGAGGCAGCCTGAGACTGCTTGCCCTTGAACGCGCCGGCCAGCTTGCTGAGCAGAACCTCGCGGGACTCGAGGTCCGCAAGCTTCTTGATGTCATCGGCGGAGAGCGCCTTACCATCAAGGACACCCGCCTTGATGATCAGGTTGGGGTTTTCCTTGGCGAAGTCACGCAGGCTCTTCGCCGACTCCACCGGGTCACCGGTGATGAAGGCGACCGCGGTCGGACCAGCGAAGTGCTCGTCCAGCGCGGTGATCCCGGCCTGGTTGGCCGCAATCTTGGTCAGCGTGTTCTTCACCACGGCGTACTGGGCGTTCTCACCGAGGGAACGACGCAGCGTCTTGAGCTGCGCGACGGTGAGACCCCGGTACTCGGTCAGCACGGCGGCGTTCGAGCTCTGGAACGCGTCCGTGAGCTCGGCTACCGCGGCAGCCTTGTTGGGCGTCGGCATAGTGCGTCGGCCTCCTTCCGGGTGATGAGGACCGCTCAGAAGGGGCATAAACACGAAACGCCCGGGCGCAGGCGCCAGGGCGTAGCTCAACCGAGAACGAATTCCGGGAACTTTCCTTGAACACCTGCGCAGGACGTCCGCAGTTAGCGGATCCTTCGGCCACCGCCCCCTTGCGGGCACGGCAACGACCAGCGGTCTTTGGCTTCTCCGGAAGAGTACGGGACCGGTGCCGCGCAGAGCAAATCGGTCACCCGACGGCCCCGCGCGGCCCGGAAATGCCAGGTCAGCCCTGTTCCTGACCGGCGCCCTTCATCATCTCGGCGAGGTCCACGACCTGGTCGGCGGGCGGCGAGGCCACCTCGACCGGCTGGTTGTAGTCCAGGAACTTGATGGTCGTGTCCACAGGGCCCTTGGCCGCGTCGCCGCGGGTGCGGACCTGCTTGGTGTGGTCCGACTCGTCGATCCACATGTCCAGGGTCAGGTTCTTGACGCCCTGTGCCTCCAGGGCCGTGACCGACTGCTCCTGGCGCTCCTTGGCGTCGGGAGCGGCCTCGGCCGCGGCGGCCCGCAGCTCGTCGAGGGAGACCGTGCCGCTGAGGTGCTTGGTCTTCACCCCGTCGACGGTCTCCTCGCCGACGAACTTGAGGTCCTTGGCCTTGAGCAGCTCGCCCGCCCGGTCCCCGGGGTTCTCGCCGCTCTTGTTCGCCGTGCCGGCGGCGCTGTTCAGCTTCTCCGCCATGGACGGGTCCAGGCTCTTCATGTCGAACTTGATCCACTTGCCCTCGGCGCCGATGTACATCGCCTCGTCGAGGAGGCGGATCTCGGCCGCCTGGCCGCCCTCGCCCGAGGTGCTCATCTTCATCGACATCGCCACGGACGGCTTGATCCGCATGGAGACGTCACCGGAGAACTGCTGGCCCTCCGCGGTGCCGGTCATCGAGTAGCGCAGGGAGGTGATCTCCTGCGACTTCGTCTTGACCTTCTCGAGGTAGGCGGCCGGGACCACCTCCACCGCACCCTTCCCGGCGCCCTGGGCGGCCCCTGCCTTCCCCGTGTCGGCCTTCTGCCCGCTCTCGCACGCCGTGGCCCCACCCACGAGCAGTACGGCGGCCAGCGCGGCCCCGGCGGTCTTCGTCGAGCTGTTGTTCCGGTTCGCGAACAAGAGTCCCCACCCTGATGTGATCGATTGACGTGTTCCGACCCTACGGGGCGTGCTGCCGGTCCCCCCGCCATTTTCGGCGCGCCCCGCAGCCGGAAACGCAGAACGGGCCCTTCCCTCCCCCGTGAAAGGGGAGGGAAGGGCCCGTTCGGGCAACTCAGCGGGCCGTCAGGCCCGGCTCAGTCAGACCGCGGCCGGGTCTTCCTCGACGAGGAGGTTCCGGGTGCGGTTCGGGTCCAGCGAGATGCCGGGGCCCATGGTGGTGCTGAGGGCGGCCTTCTTGACGTAGCGGCCCTTCGCGGCGGACGGCTTCAGACGAAGGATCTCGTCCAGGGCCGCGCCGTAGTTCTCGACCAGCTGCTCATCGGAGAAGGAGACCTTGCCGATGATGAAGTGCAGGTTCGAGTGCTTGTCGACGCGGAACTCGATCTTGCCACCCTTGATCTCGGTGACAGCCTTCGCGACGTCCATCGTGACGGTGCCGGTCTTCGGGTTCGGCATCAGGCCACGGGGACCGAGCACGCGGCCGAGGCGGCCGACCTTGCCCATGAGGTCCGGCGTGGCGACAACGGCGTCGAACTCGTTGAGGCGGTTGCCCTTGGCGATCTCGTTGATGAGCTCGTCGTCGCCGACAATGTCGGCGCCGGCGGCTTCCGCGGCCGCAGCACGGTCACCGGTCGCGAAGACCAGGACCCGGGCGGTCTTGCCGGTGCCGTGCGGGAGGTTCACGGTGCCGCGGACCATCTGGTCGGCCTTGCGCGGGTCGACACCCAGGCGGAAGGCGACCTCGACGGTGCCGTCGAACTTCGTGGTGGAGGTCTCCTTGGCGAGACGGACGGCCTCGAGCGGGGCGTACAGCTTCTCCCGGTCGACCTTGGCGTCCGCAGCGCGGAGAGTCTTGCTGCGCTTCACTTCTGCTCCTGTGTTGTGGCTTCAGGTGTGGAGTCGTGGTGCGGACCAGCGCTTGGCCCTACCACTGTGGTGCTCTGGAGGTGGCTGAATCAGCCTTCGACCGTGATGCCCATGGAACGGGCGGTGCCGCGGATGATCTGCTCCGCAGCGTCCAGGTCGTTGGCGTTCAGGTCGGGGAGCTTGATCGTGGCGATCTCGCGGACCTGGTCACGCGTCAGCTTCGCGACCTTGGTCTTGTGCGGCTCGCCAGAGCCCTTCTCCACGCCCGCGCTCTTCAGGATGAGGCGCGCGGCCGGCGGCGTCTTGGTGATGAAGGTGAAGGAGCGGTCTTCGTAGACCGTGATCTCCACCGGCACGACCATGCCACGCTGCGACTCGGTCGCGGCGTTGTAGGCCTTGCAGAACTCCATGATGTTGACGCCGTGCTGACCGAGCGCGGGGCCGACCGGCGGAGCCGGGTTGGCCGCGCCGGCCTTGATCTGGAGCTTGATAAGCCCCGTGACCTTCTTCTTCTTGGGAGGCATTGCTCTCTCCGGGTCCTAGTGAGAGTTTTCGCCGCCAATCCGGTCATCCGGATGGAGGCATACCGCACCACGATAACGGGTATCGGTGCGGGGCTGAAAACCGAGCAGGTCAGACCGCCCGCAAGGGGGCAATCTGACCTGTCCGGAAGCGTGTGCCAGAAGGCTGTGGATCAGTTCTTCTGGATCTGGTCGAAGCTGAGCTCGACCGGGGTCTCGCGGCCGAAGATCTCGACGAGACCCTTGACCTTCTTCGAGTCCGGGTTGATCTCGTTGATGGTCGCCTGCAGCGTCGCGAACGGGCCGTCGGTGACGGTGACCGAGTCGCCGACCTCGAAGTCCAGGACCTCGATGGCGCGCTTGACGGAGGGCGCCGGCAGACCGGCCTCTTCCGCCGCCTGCTTGGCGGCCTTCTCCTGCAGCTCCGGAGCGAGCATCTTGACGATCTCGTCCAGGGTCAGCGGGTACGGGTCGTACGCGTTGCCCACGAAGCCGGTGACGCCCGGGGTGTTGCGGACGACGCCCCAGGACTCGTTCGTCAGATCCATGCGGACGAGAACGTAACCGGGCAGCTTGTTCTGCCGGACGTTCTTGCGCTCGCCGTTCTTGATCTGGACGATCTCTTCCTCGGGCACCTCGGCCTGGTAGATGAAGTCCTCGACGTTGAGCGAGACGGCGCGCTGCTCCAGGTTGGCCTTCACGCGCTTCTCGTAGCCGGCGTAGGTGTGGATGACGTACCACTCGCCGGGCAGGAGGCGCAGCTCGTCGCGCAGGGCCTGAATGGGGTCGACGGGCTCGGCGGGCTCGACATCGGCGGCCTCGACGGCCTCCGCGTCGTCCTCGGCCTCGGCCTCGTCGTCAGCCTCGTCGGAGACCTCTGCGTCGTCCTCGTCGGACTCGTCGTCGGCCTCTTCGGCCTCCGCGTCGTCCTCGGCTTCGGCGTCGACCTCGTCCTCGACGTGCAGCGCGGCCAGTTCGGCGGCGACACCCGCCTCGGCGTCGGCGAGCTCGGCCTCGTCGGGGTCCACGGCGTCTGCAGCCTCGACGATGTCGAGCTCGTCCTCGACGGACTCGACGGAGTCGGGGCTCACGTTCAGGTTCGGGTCAGACACGGTGGCTGCTTCTTCCTGGATACAAAAGGTGGTCGAACATGCGAAAACGGGCGGCACCCATCAAGGCGCCGCCCTCCGCGGGGATCAGCCGAAGACGAACTTGATGGCTTCCTGGAACCCATAGTCAATCACGGTCACCAGACCGATCATGATGACGACGAAGACGATCACCACAGTGGTGTACGTCGTCAGCTGGTTGCGAGTGGGCCAGACAACCTTGCGGAGTTCCGCGACGATCTGGCGGTAGAACAGCGCGAGACGGCCGAGAGGGCCCTTCTTGCCGCGCTTGCCGCCCTTGCGGGCCTTCTTCTCGCGCGTGTCATCCTCGGCGTCAGGCATGTCGATGGAGCCCAGGGCGTCCGTCACGTCTCTCACCTGAATCCGGGTCGTGGCCGTAGCCGCGCCCGGTTGCGCCGCACGGCACTGCATCTAAGTACGTACCTGCGCACACACGTCCGAGAAGGAGTGTGGAGCAGGGCCGGAGGGACTCGAACCCCCAACCGCTGGTTTTGGAGACCAGTGCTCTACCAATTGAGCTACGACCCTTTGCGTGCCCCAACCTACCGCATCCAGACGAGTGCACGGTGTGCTCACGCTCTGCAGCGGTCGACTTGGGCCAACGACGGTTGAGTGTACGTGGTCCGGGCCCTGACGTCGAACAGCACCGTCCGGAGAGCGGCCGTCCGGTAACTGAAACGGAGTGCGGCGCTCGTTTCGCGTCTGGGACGATTGGCCGCATGACCTCTGAAACGCCTTCCGCCGAGCGCCGCGTATCCGCCCGTATCGGTGCCATCTCCGAGTCCGCCACCCTCGCCGTCGACGCCAAGGCCAAGGCCCTCAAGGCCGCCGGGCGTCCGGTGATCGGTTTCGGCGCGGGTGAGCCCGACTTCCCCACCCCGGACTACATCGTCGACGCCGCGGTCGAGGCCTGCCGCAACCCCAAGTACCACCGCTACACGCCGGCCGGCGGTCTGCCCGAGCTGAAGGCCGCCATCGCCGCGAAGACGCTGCGCGACTCCGGCTACGAGGTCGACGCGTCCCAGGTGCTGGTGACCAACGGCGGCAAGCAGGCGATCTACGAGGCGTTCGCGGCGATCCTGGACCCGGGTGACGAGGTCATCGTCCCGGCGCCGTACTGGACCACGTACCCGGAGTCGATCCGTCTCGCCGGCGGTGTCCCGGTCGAGGTCGTCGCCGACGAGACCACCGGTTACCGGGTCTCCGTCGAGCAGCTGGAGGCGGCCCGCACCGAGCGCACGAAGGTCGTCCTCTTCGTCTCCCCGTCGAACCCGACGGGCGCCGTCTACTCCGAGGCCGACGCCGAGGCGATCGGCCGCTGGGCCGTCGAGCACGGCCTGTGGGTCCTGACCGACGAGATCTACGAGCACCTGGTCTACGGCGACGCGAAGTTCGTCTCCCTCCCGGCGATCGTTCCCGAGCTGGCCGACAAGTGCATCATCGTCAACGGCGTCGCCAAGACGTACGCCATGACGGGCTGGCGCGTGGGCTGGGTCATCGGCCCGAAGGACGTCGTCAAGGCCGCGACCAACCTCCAGTCGCACGCCACCTCCAACGTCTCCAACGTGGCCCAGGTCGCGGCGCTGGCCGCCGTCTCCGGCAACCTGGACGCCGTCCACGAGATGCGCACCGCCTTCGACCGCCGCCGCCAGACCATGGTGCGGATGCTGAACGAGATCGACGGCGTCTTCTGCCCGACCCCCGAGGGTGCCTTCTACGTCTACCCGGCGGTCAAGGACCTCCTCGGCAAGGAGATCCGCGGCAAGCGCCCGCAGACCTCCGTCGAGCTCGCGGCCCTGATCCTGGACGAGGCCGAGGTCGCCGTCGTCCCGGGCGAGGCCTTCGGCACCCCCGGCTACCTCCGCCTCTCCTACGCCCTGGGCGACGAGGACCTGGTCGAGGGCGTCTCCCGCATCCAGAAGCTCCTCGCGGAGGCGAAGGCCTAGCCCTCCCCCGCACCGAGTCCCGAGCGGCGGTTCCCCACGACGGGGGCCGCCGCTCGGGCGTATCCAGCCCCACCAGCCTCATTCAGCCCCGCCGGCGTTTGAGGCGCGGGGTCCGGGGCGGAGCCCCGGGGAACGGCGGAAGGGCGGGTAGGGGACTCCGCCCGCGCAGCGGCCCCCCGACCCCGATCCGGCACTCGGGCCCCGCCCCGCCCCCGTACCCAGAATTTCCGTTCGGGCAAGCCCCCGTTCAGGGAATCGGGCTGCAGCCCGAGGTGAAAGTGCGGCAGGATCACCAGATGGAGCACGTACGCGATCTCACGCTTCTGCCGAAAGCCCACCTCCACCTGCACTTCACCGGCTCGATGCGCCCGTCGACCCTGCTGGAGCTCGCCGACAAGTACGGCGTCCGCCTCCCGGACGCCCTCACCTCCGCCGAGCCACCGAAGCTCCGCGCCACGGACGAGCGCGGCTGGTTCCGCTTCCAGCGGCTCTACGACGCCGCCCGCTCCTGCCTGCGCGAGCCCGACGACATCCGCCGTCTGGTCCGGGAGGCCGCGGAGGAGGACGTGCGCGACGGCAGCGGCTGGCTGGAAATCCAGGTGGACCCCACCTCCTACGCCCCCCTCCTCGGCGGGATGATCCCCGCCGTCGAGATCATCCTCGACGCCGTGGACGCCGCCTCCCGCGAGACCGGCCTCGGCATGCGGGTCGTCATCGCGGCCAACCGCATGAAGCACCCCCTCGACGCCCGCACCCTGGCCCGGCTCGCCGTCCGCTACGCCGACCGCGGCATCGTCGGTTTCGGCCTGTCCAACGACGAGCGGCGCGGCATGGCCCGCGACTTCGACCGGGCCTTCGCGATCGCCCGCGAGGGCGGGCTCCTCGCGGCCCCGCACGGCGGCGAGCTCACCGGGCCGTCCTCGGTCCGCGACTGCCTCGACGATCTGCACGCCGCCCGCATCGGGCACGGCGTGCGGGCCGCCGAGGATCCCCGCCTGCTCCAACGGCTCGCCGACCGCCAGATCACCTGCGAGGTCTGCCCGGCCTCCAACGTCGCCCTCGGGGTCTACGAACGCCACGAGGACGTCCCGCTGCGCATCCTCTTCGAGGCCGGGGTGCCGATGGCCCTCGGGGCGGACGATCCGCTGCTCTTCGGGTCCCGGCTCGCAGCCCAGTACGAGATCGCCCGCCGGCACCACGCCTTCACGGACGCGGAGCTCGCGGAGCTGGCCCGCCAGTCGGTGCGCGGCAGTGCCGCGCCCGCCGGCGTGCAGGAGAAGCTGCTGGCCGGGATCGACCACTGGATCGCCTCGTAGGACCCGCCGGTGGCGGGTCAGCGCGTGAGCCGCAGGTCGCCCTCGTGGCAGTCGGCGCGCACCCGTGCGCCGTCCGGGAAGCCGATCTCCAGGTGGGTGCGCCCCTGCGCGGGCAGGGCGTACTCGGCGACCGATTCCACGGTTTCGCCGAGGTGGCGCAGGAAGGGGTGGTCGCCGAGGTCCTCGCCGACCTCGATGCGGCCCCACTCCCCCATGTCGTAGGGCTCGTGCGGCGCTTCGGATTCCACGATGAGGCAGGCGTCGGACCCGGTGGTGATCCGGGTGGACTCGCCGTCGCTGTCGAGGAGCCAGACGTCCAGGGGCGCCTCGGAGCGTTCGCCCTCGCTGATGTGCCAGGACGCGACGACCCTTCTGATCGTGCGTCCCACCAGCCGGGTGGGGTCCGTACCGGCCCCGTGCAGGGGACAGAGCATGGGGGCCGGGACTCCTCAGATGCTGACGCCGACCGTCACCGGCTCGTTGACCAGGGTGACGCCGAAGGCCGCGTGGACGCCCGCGACCACCTCGCGGGCCAGGGCGAGGAGGTCTTCGGTGGTGGCCTCGCCCCGGTTGGTGAGGGCGAGGGTGTGCTTGGTGGAGATGCGGGCGGGGCCGTCGCCGTAGCCCTTGGTGAAGCCGGCCTTGTCGATGAGCCAGGCCGCGCTGGTCTTCGTACGGCCCTCGCCCGCCGGGTACGCGGGAGGGGCGGTCTCGGGGCCGAGCCGCTCCTGGGCGCGGGCGAGGAAGGCGGCGTACGCCTCGTCGCCGAGGATCGGGTTGTGGAAGAAGGAGCCGGCCGACCAGGTGTCGTGGTCGGCGGGGTCGAGGACCATGCCCTTGCCGGCGCGCAGCCGCAGGACGGTCTCCCGGGCGCGGGCCGCGGGCACCCGGTCGCCGGCCTCCACGCCGAGGGCGCGGGCCGTCTCGGGGTACTTGACCGGCGCGGACAGTCCGCCCGCGTCTTCCAGGGCGAAGCGGACGCGCAGTACGACGTACCGGTCGGGCTGGTGCTTGAAGAGGCTGTCGCGGTACGCGAACGCGCAGTCGGCGGCCGAGAGCGTGACCGTTTCCCCGCGGGTGCGGTCGTAGGCGACGACCTCGGTGATCGTGTCGCAGACCTCCTGGCCGTACGCCCCGACGTTCTGGATCGGGGTGGCGCCGGCCGAGCCGGGGATCCCGGCGAGGCATTCGATGCCCGCGAGCCCGGCGTCGACGACGCGGGCGACGGCCTCGCTCCAGTTCTCGCCGGCCGCGAGCTCCAGCCGGGTCCCGTCGAGCGCGAACCCGGTGGTCGCGATCCGCAGGGCGGTGCCGTCGAAGCCCTGGTCGCCGATGACCAGGTTGCTGCCGCCGCCGATGACCAGGAGCGGGGTGCCGCTCTCGTCCGCGGCGCGCACGGTGGCGACGACCTCGGCGTCGGTGGTCGCGGTGACGAGCCGGGCGGCGGGGCCGCCGAGCCGGAAGGTGGTCAGCGGGGCGAGGGGGGCGTCGTGGAGTTCCTGCACGTGGACAAGAGTACGGTCCGCGTCCCCCCGAGCAGGCGGGGCCACGGACCGTACACGTACCGCAGGGCCGTACGGGGCAGGGACGGCCCCCTTCACCCGCGCTCCGACCGCTGCTCCTTCTCCTTCCCCCGCTCCTGCTCGGCGAGCCGACGCTCGGCCTCCGCCCAGCTGATGGGGAGCTCACCGGCCGGGACGGTCCAGAAGACGAACCCGGCCTCCTTGGTGTAGGCGGCGGCCGCCCGGGAGCTGGAGCGGTGCGGTTCGCTGCCCGCGAAGCGGTAGAGCGCGTCCCGGTCCTCCCAGGCGGACAGGGTCAGGAAGGTGCGGCGCAGGACCCGGGCCCGCAGGGCGACCCCGTGGGCGCCGGGGGCCTTGCGCATCTGGAGGATGATGCCGGGCGACCTCAGGAAGAACTTCAGCGCTCCGGTCAGGCTCACGGTCTCGAAGCGGGAGGCCATGACGTAGACCTCGGCGCCGGGAGCGGGGCGGGTGGGCGTGGACCAGGGGATGTCGGGCATGACGGGCCTTCCCTCTTGACGACGTGTCGTACGGGACTGCGTGCGGGGCGGCGGCTGCGGTTCCCCCGCCGGCCGCCGCGCAGGCACCGGCCGGCGAGCGGGACCCGCTCAGACGGCCACCTTCTCGGCGGCGCGCCCGCCGGCCGGGGCCTCGCCCTGGCCGTCCGCCGGGACCTCGCCCGTCGGGAGATCCTGCACCATCGGCTCCCCCACCGACAGGGACTGCGCGGCGCGGGCCTTCTCCGCGGTCCGGCCGGGGAGCAGCAGGGCCAGTACGGCCGCCAGGGCGACGGCTGCGCCGCCGATCCAGAGGGCGGGGACGGTGCCGTCGGTGAAGGCCTGCCCGGACTGGTAGCCGCCCTGGGCGGAGAAGACGGAGGCGAGGACGGCGACGCCGAGGGCTCCGCCGACTTCGCGCAGGGCGCTGTTGGCGCCGGCGGCCTTGCCCTGGTCGGCGGGGGCCACGGTGGACATGAGGGCGTTGGAGGCGGGGGCGAAGAACAGGCCCATCCCGATGCCACTGACGATCATCGCGGGGAGCTGGGCGGCGTAGGAGACTTCGGTGCCCAGGATCACGGCGAACCAGCCGAGGCCGACGGCCTGCAGCGCCAGCCCGGCGACCACGACGGGGCGGCTGCCGATCCGGTCGGAGAGGATCCCGGAGATCGGGGCGGCGATCATGGGCATCGCGGTCCAGGGGAGCATGCGCAGCCCGGCTTCGGTGGGCGAGTAGCCGAGGACGCCCTGGAGGAACTGGCTCAGCAGGAAGATCGAGCCGAACATCCCGACGAACATCAGCAGGCTCGCCATGTTGATGCCGAAGAAGCCCCGGTCCCGGAAGAGCCGCATGGGCAGGACCGGGTTGGCGTTGCGGAAGCCGTGGTGGATGAACCCGCCGACGAGTGCGGCCCCCACCAGCAGGGCGCTGAGCACGGGAAGGCTGGTCCAGCCGTGCGCGTTGGCGTTGACCAGGCCGTAGACGATGCCGAAGAGGCCGCCGCTGATGAGCAGGGTGCCGGGGACGTCGAGCTTCGCCTGCGGGGCGGTGGACTCGCCGAGCTTCATCCGGGAGAGCGGCATGAGGGCCAGCCCGATCGGGACGTTCAGCCAGAAGATCCACTGCCAGGAGATGTGCTCGGTGAGGCTGCCGCCGATGAGCGGCCCGCTCGCGACGGCGAGGCCGGTGAGGGCTCCGTAGATGCCGAGGGCCATTCCGCGCCGGGCGGCGGGGACGGCGACGGTCAGCAGCGTGAGCGAGAGGGGCATCATGATCGCCGCGCCGACACCCTGGACGGCGCGGGCGGCGATGAGCTCGTTGATGCCGGGCGACAGGGCCGCGGCGGCGGAGGCGACGGTGAACACCGCCGTACCGGCGATGAAGAGCCGGCGACGGCCGAACCGGTCACCGAGGGCCGCGCCGAACATGAGCAGGACGGCGAAGGTGAGCGTGTAGGCGTTCACCGTCCACTCCAGGTCCTCCAGCTTCCCGCCGAGGTCCTCGCGGATGGAGGGGAGCGCGGTGGTGACGACGAGGTTGTCGAGCGCGGCCATGAAGCTGGCGGCCCCGGTGATGACGAGGGCCCAGACCGCAGGCCCGCGAAGCTTGGTGTCTTGCACGATTCCCCCAAAACTAGTTATTGATCACTAACTTCAACGGGCAGGGCTGGGCCCAGCACCGGACGATGCGCGGTACGCGCGGTACGCGCGGTACGCGCGGCCGGCGAACGAACGAACGGACGGAGGGGTGGACGGGACGGGCGTACCGGTGTCCGGTGTCGGGCGTACCCGCTACTCGGGCCGGGCGCCCGGATAGCAGCCGTCCCAGACCCGGTGCCCCGGCGGGAACCCCATGGCGGACAGGACGTTGATCAGCATTCCGTAGGCGAGGAAGCTGCTCGTCTCCTGCGGGTCCGCCCCGAGCGGGACGTGCAGGGTGTCCCACAGCTCCATCCAGGCGGCCCGCACCATCTCGCCGAACTCGGGCTCCCCGGCAGCCTCGGCGGCGGCGACGGTCACGTACGTCTGGAGCTGCATCTGCAGCTTCTCGGGCTGCTCGGCGATCAGCTTCATGTACGCCGCGCTCATCTCCTCGACCGCGTCCTCGCCCTGGAGGTCCTTGGCGGCTCCCTCCAGGACCCGCCGGATGTCCTCCATGCAGCGGGCGGCGGCGGCCAGGAAGATGGCCTGCTTGTTCGGAAAGAGCCGGAAGAGGTACGGCTGCGACACCCCGACCCGCTTGGCGATCGCCTCGGTGGAGGTCCCGTAGTACCCACCCCGCGCGAACTCGCCCATCGCCGCCAGGATGACGCTCTCGCGCCGCTCTTCCGCACTCATCCTTGCCATGCTTCGAAGTTAGTGCTCAATCACTAACCTTGCAAGCCCTCCTATGACCCGACCACCGAAAAGGCCCTGCCCTGCGACTCTCTTCGCAGGTCAGGGCCTTACCGGTAAAGCAAAACGCAGGCACCGCAGGGCCGAATGAGCCGCACGGGGGGCTCACCAGGCGGCGTGGTGGCGAAGCGGGGCGGGGCGGGGCGGGGGCCCTACGGCGCGAGAGCAACCACCGCGCGCGACATCCCCAGGACCTTCTGCCCGGCGCTGGTGGCCGTCAGGTCGACCCGTACCCGGTTGTCGTCCAGCTTCGCCCCGACCTTGGCCGTGACCTCGATCAGCGCACCCTGCCCGTCGTTGGGGACGACGACCGGCTTCGTGAACCGCACGCCGTACTCGACGACCGCTCCCGGGTCGCCGACCCAGTCGGTGACCACGCGGATCGCCTCGGCCATGGTGAACATGCCGTGGGCGATGACGTCGGGCAGTCCGACCTCGGTGGCGAACTTCTCGTTCCAGTGGATCGGGTTGAAGTCGCCCGACGCACCCGCGTACCGCACCAGCGTCGCCCGCGTGACGGGGAAGGACGCCGCCGGCAGCTCGGTGCCGACCTCGACGTCGTCGTACTGGATCTGGGCAGCCATCTCAGGCCTCCTCGGGGGCGGAACCGGCGGCGGGCTCGGGCGCCCGGGAGACGAGCTTCGTCCAGGCGGTCACCACGTGTTCGCCGGACTCGTCGTGGACCTCACCGCGGATGTCGATGACGTCGTTGCCCGCGAGCGACTTGATGGCCTCGATGGTCGAGGTCACCGTCAGCCGGTCGCCGGCCCGCACGGGCCGGGTGTACGCGAACTTCTGGTCGCCGTGGACCACGCGGCTGTAGTCCAGCCCCAGCTGCGGGTCGTCGACGACCTGGCTGGCCGCCGCGAACGTGATGGCGAACACAAAGGTCGGCGGAGCGATCACGTCTTGGTGACCGAACGCCTTGGCAGCTTCGGGGTCCGTGTACACCGGATTGGCATCGCCCACCGCGACCGCGAATTCGCGGATCTTCTCCCGGCCGACCTCGTACGGATCGGTGGGCGGGTAGCTCCGCCCCACGAAGGACTGGTCGAGCGCCATGACTCTCTACCTCCCTGTTGAAACGATCTGTCTGTCGAAACGACACAAGGCCGCCCCCAATGAAGGGGACGACCTCATGACGTATGACTCAGCCTGTTGTACGAGACTTCGCCTGGTGTTAGCGGGTCTCGCGGTGCGCGGTGTGCGAGTTGCAGCGCGGGCAGTGCTTCTTCATCTCAAGACGGTCCGGGTTGTTACGCCGGTTCTTCTTGGTGATGTAGTTCCGCTCCTTGCACTCCACGCAGGCCAGCGTGATCTTCGGGCGGACGTCGGTGGCAGCCACGTGAGTGCTCCTTGACGGACAATTGGGACGGATGAACGCATAAAAGAGTAGCCGATCGGGAGACCGACCCCGCAATCGGCTACTGGGTGTAGCGGCGACCGGACTTGAACCGGTGACACAGCGATTATGAGCCGCTTGCTCTACCGACTGAGCTACGCCGCTTTGATGAGATCCGTTCCCCACCCGAGGGTGGGGAACCTCTCTCACCAGAGCCCCAATGCGGAATCGAACCGCAGACCTTCTCCTTACCATGGAGACGCTCTACCGACTGAGCTATTGGGGCGAGCGAGGAAGACATTACACGGTCGCCAGCCGATCGCCCAAATCCTTTGCGGGGCCTGGCCTCGGAGCACCACCGCGGCCTTTCTTGATCCCCCCGAAACCCGCCTCGGGCCCCCCTCGAAGCACCTTTCCCCCCGAAAGGTGTCAGGCATCACACCCCACTCCCCTCCCGCCCGCCGAACCGGCCCGGCCCGGGGGCGAACGCGCGGCGGCCCCCGGAGTCCACGCCAGAGAGCGGGAACGGGTCGAACCGGCGGGAGCCGCGGCCGTGCACAGGAGCACGAAGGCCGGGGCCAAGGCCGGGGCCGGGGGCTGGGGCGTGGTCCGGGGCTGGGGCTGGGGCTGGGGCCGGGGCAAGGGCAGGGGCAGGGGCCGAACCACGTTGGCGGGGACGGGGACCGGGCAGGCTGACGGGGGGCCGGACCAGGCTGGCGGGGACGAGCACGGGGCGGGACAAGGCTGGCGGAGGCGGGGCCAGGGCCGGGCGCGCGCGGAGGCAGAGACCGGGCAAGGCGGCCGGAGCCCGGGGCACAGCCCGGGCCTGCAGCATCGCCAGGTGCCACGAGCAGGCCCACGGCGGCGGCTCCGGAGCTGACCGCGGAGTCCGCACTGCAGGCCGGGGCGGCCGCAGCGCGGCACAGGCAGGGCGGTCGCCGCACGGCACAGGCGGGGCGGTCGCCACGCGGCAGCCACACGGCCAAGGCCGCAGCAAGCCCAGCCGGGGGCGACTCCGGACATGAACCCCAGCCGGCCCCAGGATCTACTCCGGGTCCAGGCCCCGGGCCTTGAGACGCAGCCGGGCCTGGGCCCGTGCCCACGGTCGGAACCTGGGGTCGGGGTCGGGGTCGGAGCCCGAGGCCGGGACTGGGGTCGGCACCAGGGGTCGGAACCCGGGGCCGGTCCGCGGCCGGCACCGAGACCGGAGCCCGAGGCCCCGGACGAGGGCCGGAACCTAGGGCCGGAGCCGCGGCCAGGACTGAGGTCGGCACCCACGGTGGGAACCCCGAGGCGGGTCCGCGGCCGGCACCGCGGCGAAGACCCAGCAGTCGGGACCGGAAGGGAGCGCGCAGCCAGGACCGGGACCGGATCCAGGGTCGGGACTGGGGCCGGAGCCGCGGCCCGGACTGAGTCCAACACTTGGGGTCGGAACCCCGGGGCGTGTCCACGGCCCGGACGAGGTCGTGACCCGGAACCGGAGCCCGCGGCCGGGTCTGATGCCGGGACCCGGGGCGGAATCCGGGGCGCGACCCAGGCCGGGACCCGGGGCCGAAGCCGGGGCGCGACCCGGGGCCGAAGCCGGGATGGGCCCCGAGGCGGAAGCCGAGGCGCGACCCAGGCCGGGATCAGAGGCGGAAGCCGGGGCGCGACCCGGGGCCGAAGCCGGGGCGGAAGCCGGGGTGGGAGCCAGAAGCGGGACCCGGGAGCGGGCTCGGGTCGGGCTGTGAGGGGCCGCGGAGGAGGGTGGGGCGCCCAGACGCAGCGGTACGACTATTGCCCTCCTCCGCGAAGCAGGCACCCCCGCCCCCTAGGCTCTGAGCACGCTGCGTGATCTTGGGCCGCGGGCCGCGGCCACGGCTCCAGGAACCGCCCGAGCCACCGCAGGAGCGCGATGTCCGACAGCCCGCCGCAGCAGCCGTCCCACTCCCCGCGCAACCGCCCCGGCGGCGGCCAGGGCCCGGGGCAGGGGCAGGGGCACGGCCCCGAGGGCACCCAGGGAAGTCCGGGAGCCCCGGGCCCGGCGGCCCCCGAGCCCACCACCCTGCTCCTCGCCGGCGCCCGCCTCACCGACGGCCGCACCGTCGACGTCCGCCTCGGCGGCGGCCGGATCCAGGCCGTCGGTACGGCCGGCAGCCTGCCCGCCGCCGCGGGCGCCCGCGTCGACCTCACCGGCTACCTGCTCCTCCCCGCGCCCGCCGAGCCCCACTCCCATGGGGACACCGCCCTGACCGCGGACAGCGAAGGGCCCGTCTCCTACGCCCCCGACGAGGTGCAGCGCCGCGCCACCGAGGCGGCCCTGCTCCAGCTCGGGCACGGCGCCACGGCCGTCCGGTCCCACGTGCGCATCGGCGACGTGCACGGCCTCGGCCCCCTGGAGGCCGTGCTCCAGGCCCGCCGCTCCCTGCGCGGGCTCACCGATCTCACCACCGTCGCCGTTCCCCGCCTGCTGACCGGGGTGGCCGGGGCCGACGGGCTCGCCATGCTGCGGGACGCCGTGAAGATGGGCGCCTCCGTCATCGGCGGCTGCCCCGACCTCGACCCCGACCCCACCGGCTTCCTCGAAGCCGTACTGGAACTCGCCTCCGAGCACGGCTGCCCCGTCGACCTGCACACCGACGGCGACGACCCCGCCCGCCTGTCCCGGCTCGCGGCGATGGCCGGCGGGCTGCGGCCCGGGGTGTCCATCGGGCCCTGCGGCGGCCTGTCCCGGCTCCCGCTGGACGTGGCGACCCGGGCCGCCGACCAGCTGGCGGCCGCCGGCGTAGGGGTGACCTGCCTCCCCCAGGGCGACTGCGCGGCCCTGGAACGGCGGGGCCTGCGCACCGCCCCCGTACGGCTGCTGCGCGCCGCCGGGGTGCGCGTCGCGGCCGGCAGCGGGGCCCTGCGCGACGCGGGCAACCCGGTCGGGCGCGGAGACCCGCTCGAAGCCGCGTACCTCCTCGCCTCCCAGGGCGGGCTCCGCGCCACCGAGGCCTACCACTCGGTCTCCGGCGCCGCCCGCGAGGCGATGGGCCTGCCGGAGGTCCGGGTGGAGGCCGGGTTCCCCGCGGAGCTGCTCGCCGTGCGCGGGGACCGGATCGCGAGCGTGCTGTCCCTCGCGTACAGCCGGATCGTGATCCACCGCGGGCGGGTGGTAGCCCGGACGAGTGCCGTACGGGAGTACTGCGACTCGGCCGTCGCGGTGGCCCTGGACCTGCCCCGGCAGGGCCGTATGGAGCCCGGCCCCTGAGCATTCACCGCATGTTCCCGGGCGCGGTCGCCCGGCTCGTCGTACGGTCGTGGCATGCGCATCGTCATCGCGGGTGGACACGGTCAGATCGCGCTGCGGCTGGAGCGCCTGCTCGCCGCGCGCGGGTACGAGGTCGCGGGCATCATCCGCGATCCGGCACAGGGCGACGACCTCAGGGAGGCGGGCGCCGAACCGGTGCTGTGCGACCTGGAGTCGGCGTCGGTCGAGCACGTGGCGGGCATCCTCCAAGGCGCGGACGCCGCGGTGTTCGCGGCGGGCGCGGGTCCCGGCAGCGGGGCCGGGCGCAAGGACACGGTGGACCGGGGCGCGGCCGTGCTGTTCGCGGACGCCGCCGAACGGGCCCGGGTACGCCGCTTCCTGATGGTCTCCTCGATGGGCGCGGACACCCGCCGCGAGGGCGACGAGGTCTTCGACCACTACCTCCGCGCCAAGGGCGAGGCCGACGAGCACGTCCGCACCCGTCTGGGCCTGGAGTGGACGGTCCTGCGCCCGGGCTCTCTGACCGACGACGCGGGTACAGGCCTGGTCCGCCTGGAGGCGCAGACGGGCCGCGGGCCGGTCACCCGCGACGACGTGGCGGCGGTCCTCGCCGAGCTGATCGACACGCCCGCGACCGCGGGCCTCACCCTGGAACTGATCGCGGGCTCGACCCCGGTCCCGGTGGCGGTCAAGGACGTGGCGGGCAACTAGGCCGCCTCTTCCGGTTCTTGCAGCAGCCCCACGGCCGGGGGCCGGAACGGCACCCCGGCCGTGGGGCCGCCCCCGTCAGAAGTCGACGGTCAGGCGGTCGTCGGAGCGGCCGACCGAATCCTGCTGGAACCGCTGCTCGTACGCCTCCCGGATCCGCTCGATGCGCGCACCGCGCTCGTCGGCCTCCTTCTCCGGGTACAGCAGCACCACCTCGTACGAGACCTCGCGGATGAGCTTCCCGTCCCGCTGCCACTGGCCGCGCCCGTCCTGGAGGGTCAGCCCCTCGGGGAAGGCCGGGGTGATCTCCCGTTCGAGGAACCCCATGAACTCCCGCTCCCCGACCGGCGGACGGCCGCCCGGCCGCTCGGTGCCGAAGTAGAGCCGGGTCTCCTGGTAGGGATTCCCCACATGGGTGTCGAGCGCTGCTCCGACCAGTGCCGGGATCCCCGCTCCGAGCAGGGCGAGGAGCACCCCGCCACCGACCTTTCCGCGCGCGTCAGAAGTCCATTTCACGCCGGATGAACGACCGGGGCCCCACATCGGTACGCCCGGTTCCGCCCGATGGACCAGCCGCGCCCGTGCCTCCTCCGTCCGGCCCCTCATGCCGTCTCCAGGCGGCGCTGCCACCACGGGTCCCCCGGCGGGGCGTGGGGATCGTCGAGCGTCCGGGCGAGGAACCGCGCATCGAGCGGAGCGAGCACGGCCCGCAGTTCCCGCGCGGCGCGACGGGGCAGGGCGAGGCACAGGCCCTCCAGGACTTCCCGGTGATCGCCACCCCAGGGGGGCGAGCAGCAGGGGTCGTCGTACCGGCTCGGGTAGAGGATCCACGAAGGGCCCCGCCCGTACACCGTCGCGCGCCAGGCGGACAGGGCCCGATGGGCCGCGCCCGGCTCGTACCGGTGGCGTTCGACGCGGGCGATCTCCCTGAGGGTGCCGGAGGAGACCCCGGGAACGACGGCTCGGTCGCCCTCTCGGGGCATCCAACGTGGCAGGTCCGACCGGACCTGCGAGGGCGCCTTACGCGCCATGGCCCTTTCGGCCGCTGATGCTGATCATGCGGAGAGCATGCACCCCGGGCCACTACGCCGCCCAGTGGATTTCACAGGAGGCCCTCTGCTTCCGGGTGTACGAGAAAACCCCCGCCCACTGCATTTCTGCAATGGGCGAGGGTCTCACTCGCGTGGCGGCGCCAGGGTTCGAACCTGGGTAGGCTGAGCCGGCAGATTTACAGTCTGCTCCCTTTGGCCACTCGGGCACACCGCCATGATCGCTGCCTTCTTTCCGCCTTGCGGCGGCGCTCCTTGGCAACGACGTAAACGATACCTGATGACCGGGGGTGCTTCGCCACCGGATTGATCAGCGCCGCACGTGGGCGTGGTGGCTAGGCTTTGCGGAGCGGTCCGGGGATGTCCGGCCGCGCCCTTCGGGGCCGTCACTACCGACTTCAAGGAGCCACAGCACATGGCCGACTCCAGTTTCGACATCGTCTCGAAGGTCGAGCGGCAGGAGGTCGACAACGCCCTCAACCAGGCCGCCAAGGAAATCGCGACGCGCTTCGACTTCAAGGGCACGAACGCCTCGATCGGCTGGTCCGGCGAGAAGATCCTCATGGAGGCGAACGGCGAGGAGCGCGTCAAGGCCATCCTGGACATCTTCGAGACCAAGCTGGTCAAGCGCGGGATCTCGCTCAAGTCGCTCGACGCCGGTGAGCCGCAGCTGTCCGGCAAGGAGTACAAGATCTTCGCCACGATCGAGGAAGGCATCTCCCAGGAGAACGCCAAGAAGGTCGCCAAGATCATCCGCGACGAGGGCCCCAAGGGCGTCAAGGCCCAGGTCCAGGGCGACGAGCTGCGCGTCACCTCCAAGAGCCGCGACGACCTCCAGGAGATCCAGGCCCTGCTCAAGGGCAAGGACCTGGACTTCGCGATCCAGTTCGTGAACTACCGCTGATCACCGGCTTCGGCCACGGTTCAGCCCACACGCCGGCCCGGCGGTCCTTCGAGGACCGCCGGGCCGCGGTCGTTGCGGCGGCGGGGCTCGGTGCGTGGCGCCCCGGGACCGGCGCGCGGTGGGTGTGTGCCCGGCGTGAGCGGCGTACGCGCCCGTGCCGTCCTCCGTGTGCACTTGGGCGGGCGGCAGTGCGCCCACCAGGGTGAGGGGTGTCCGTCAGCGCCTCGACAGGGGGTTCCCGCATGCCTGTGCCTGGGGCCGGCACGCTACGTGAAGACTTCGGGGCGTCCGTGGTGGTCGCCCTGGTCGCGCTACCGCTCTGCGTCGGGGTGGCCGTCGCCTCCGGGGTGCCGGCCGAACTCGGGATCCTCACCGGGGTGGTGGGCGGACTGGTCACCGGCTGGTTCCGGGGCAGCGCCCTCCAGGTGAGCGGCCCGGCCGCCGGGCTCACCGTGCTCGTCTACGAGGCCGTGCAGACCTACGGGCTGCCCGCGCTCGGCGTGCTCGTCCTGGCCGCCGGCCTGGTGCAGCTGGGCATGGGCGTGCTCCGGCTCGGGCGGTGGTTCCGGGCGATCTCCGTGGCCGTCGTGCACGGGATGCTGGCCGGTATCGGGCTCGTGCTGATCGCCGGTCAGCTGTACTCCCTGGCCGGCGTGGAGGCCCCGGGGCAGACCCTGGAGAAACTCGCCGGGGCGCTGGAGCTCGGCTGGCGCGCCGACTGGACCGCCGTGGCGCTCGGGGCCGGGACGGTCGCCGTGCTGGTGGCCTGGCGGCGGATGCCCGACCGGCTCCGGCTCGTGCCGGGGGCGCTCGTCGGGGTGGCGGCCGCGACCGCCGTGGCCGTGCTGCTGCGGCTGCCCGTGGAGCGGGTCCGGGTCACCGGCGTCATGTCGGCCGTGACCCTGCCCGGCTGGGCCGACTTCGGCGTGCTCGCCTCCGTGGGGGCCGTGGGGACCGTGGTGGCGCTCGCGCTGATCGCCTCCGCCGAGACGCTGTTCAGTGCGGCGGCCGTGGACCGCATGCACGACGGGCCCCGGACCGACTACGACCGCGAACTGGTCGCCCAGGGCGTCGGGAACACCTTCTGCGGGCTGCTCGGGGCCCTGCCGATGACCGCCGTCATCGTCCGCAGCGCCGCCAACGTCGAGGCCGGCGCCCGCACTCGGGCCTCCCGGATCCTGCACGGCGGCTGGCTGCTGCTGTTCGCCGTGGCCGTGCCGGGGCTGCTGGAGTCCGTCCCGCTCGCCGCGCTGGCCGGGGTACTGCTGCATGCCGGCTGGAAGCTGCTTCCGGTGCGGGCGGTGGCCGCCCTGTGGCGCTCGCACCGGGGCGAGGCGGTCGTCCTGGTGGCGACGGCCGCGGCGATCGTGACCACGAACCTCTTCGAGGGAGTGCTCGTCGGGCTGGGGCTCGCCGTCGCCAAGGCGGCCTGGGAGACCTCCCACGTGCACATCGAGCCGGTGTGGGAGGGCGACGAACTGCGCGTGCGGATCCTGGGGAACGCCAGTTTCCTGCGACTGCCCAAACTGCTCGACGAGCTGGACGCACTGCCCCGCGGCGGAGTCGTCCGCCTCGACCTGAGCGGGCTGCGCCACCTCGACCATGCCTGCCTGACCGCCCTGGACGGCTGGGAGCGCAGCCGTACGCCGGCCCCCGGCCGGGAAGGCGTCGCCTAGGCCGTCTACGCTCCGCCCGTGAACGCCACCCACCCCGCGCATCCCCCGCACCACGAGATGAAGCGCACCCTGGGCGTCTTCGACGCGGTCGTCGTCGGGCTCGGCGCGATGGTCGGCGCCGGGATCTTCGCCGCCCTGGCCCCGGCGGCGCGCGCGGCCGGCGGAGCGCTCCTCGCGGCGCTCGCGCTCGCGGCCCTGGTGGCGTACTGCAACGCGCACTCCTCGGCGCGACTGGCCGCCCGCTACCCCTCCTCGGGCGGCACCTACGTGTACGGACGCGAACGGCTCGGGCCCTTCTGGGGATACCTGGCCGGCTGGGGCTTCGTCGTCGGCAAAACGGCCTCCTGCGCGGCGATGGCCCTCACGGTCGGGGCCTACGCGTGGCCCGGGCAGCAGCACGCGGTGGCCGTGGCGGCGGTGGTGGCACTGACCGCCGCGAGCTACGGAGGCGTGCAGAAGTCCGCCCGGATCGCCCGGGTGATCGTGGCGGTGGTGCTGGCCGTCCTGGCCGGCGTCGTGGTGGTGTGCCTGTCCTCCGGCACGGCCGACGCCGGCCGTCTCGGCGGCTCGGACTGGGCGGCGGCGGGGCTGCTCCAGGGCGCCGGGCTGCTGTTCTTCGCCTTCGCGGGCTACGCCCGGATCACCACCCTGGGCGAGGAGGTGCGCGACCCGGAGCGCACGATCCCGCGGGCGGTGCCCCTCGCCCTGGGGATCGCCCTGCTCGTCTACGCCGCGGTCTCGGTGGCGGCGCTGTCGGTGCTCGGTGCCGACGGTCTGGGGCGGTCGGCGGCCCCGCTGGCCGACGCCGTGCGCGCGGCCGGGTGGCCCGGGCTGACTCCCGTCGTCCGGGTGGGCGCGGCCTTGGCGGCGCTCGGCTCGCTGCTGGCGCTCGTACTCGGGGTGTCGCGGACCACCCTGGCGATGGCGCGGGACGGCCATCTGCCGCGCGCGCTGGCCGCCGTACATCCCCGGCATCAGGTGCCGCACCACGCCGAGCTGGCGGTGGGCGCGGTGGTGGCGGTGCTCGCGGCCACCACCGATCTGCGGGGCGCGATCGGTTTCTCCTCCTTCGGCGTGCTCGCCTACTACGCGATCGCGAACGCTTCCGCGTGGACTCTCGATTCAGGTGTCAAGGACCGGGCCGTGGCAGCGGTGGGGCTGTCCGGCTGCGTGGTGCTGGCCTGCGCGCTGCCCGCCGCGTCGACGGTCACGGGGGCCGCGGTGCTGGCGCTGGGCGCGCTGGCCTACCGGGTGCGCCGACGCCTCGCTCCCGGGCCCTGAGGCCCGCGTACCGGCCTGGTGGGAGGTGCGCACGGGGGCCGGCGACTCGCTTCGGCAACTGCTCGATGTCATTCATGCACACAGAGTGACAGCCCCCACTGACAATCGCCCTGACCTGCGGTTTCAGCCGCGGTAAGGGTGCGACGAGGAAGGGCGGCGGGGGCGCAGACGGGGGCGCGGCCTCAGTCCGCTTGGCGCTCCGCGTTCCGCGCCGGGGCGTGCGAGTCGTACCCGACGAAGAAGGTGGGGCGGCGCTGCACGGCCGTGTAGATGCGGCCGATGTACTCGCCGAGCAGGCCGACGCAGATCAGCTGCACGCCGCCGAGGAAGAGCATCACGATGAACAGCGAGGTCCAGCCGGGGACGGTCTGGCCCTTCAGGTAGATCGCCAGGGTCGCGCCCACCATCAGCAGGCAGCCGAAGAAGCTGGCCACCCCCAGCCAGGTGGCCAGGCGCAGCGGGGCGGCGGAGAAGTTGATGACGCTGTCGACGCCGAGCCGGAACATCTTGCTCAGCGGGTACTTGGTCTCCCCCGCCACCCGCTCCTCGCGCTGGTAGCTGACCTGCCCGCTGGGGAAGCCGAGCCACGGCACGAGCAGGCGGTACACCTGGTGCTGGTCGGGCATGGCCTTGACCGCGTCGACCGCCGCGCGGCTGAGCAGCCGGAAGTCGCCCGCCTGCGCGGGCACCTGCTTGCCGACCAGGCGGCGCACCAGCCAGTAGTACGCGCCGGCCGTGTGCCGCTTGAAGCCGGTGTCCGTGCTCCGGTCGGCCCGGACGCCGTAGACGATGTCGAGACCGTCCGCGCGGGCCAGGTCGAGCATCTCCGGGATCTTCTCCGGCGGGTCCTGGAGGTCCGCGTCGATGCTGGCCACGTACGCGCCCGAGGCGCTGTGCAGGCCCGCCGTGAGGGCGGCCTGGTGGCCGGAGTTCCCGCGCAGCCGCACGACCCGCAGCTCGGGCCACTTGGCCTGGAACTCGGTGAGCAGCTCCGCGGTGCGGTCCTTGCTGCCGTCGTCGACGGCGACGACCTCGTAGCGGACGGCCATGGCGTCGAGCGCCGGGCGCAGTCTGCCGACCAGGGCCGGCAGCGCGTCCTCCTCGTTGTACATCGGCACGACCACGGAGAGGGTCGTGGAGGGCTCGGAGGGCTCGGAGGGATCAGAGGGCTCGGAGAACTCGTAAGGCTCAGAGGGGTCAGAGGGCTCGTTCGACATCGGTTCTTCCCTGCCCGTTGTGCGTGCCGCTCGTCCGCGTCACTCGTCCGCAACCCGGAACTTTAATACGAGTGGATGAACCGGATCCGGGCTCGGCGCGGCTCAGCGCGAGGCGAACGGAGCGTCCGTGGGGACGATCTCGCGGCCCAGCGGGAGCAGGGAGAGCGGGACCATCTTGAAGTTGGCGATGCCGAACGGGATGCCGATGATCGTGACGCACAGCGCGATGCCGGTGACGATGTGGCCGAGGGCCAGCCACCAGCCGGCGAGGACGAGCCACAGCACGTTCCCGATGCAGGACGCGGCACCCGCGTCACGCCGCTCGACGGCCGTGTACCCGAAGGGCCACAGGGCGTACACGGCGATGCGGAACGAGGCTATGCCGAAGGGGATTCCGATGATGGTGATGCAGAGGATCACACCCGCCAGGCAGTAGCCCAGGAAGAGCCAGACTCCGCTCAGGACGAGCCAAATGAGGTTCAGGATGGTCTTCACTGACTACGGCCTGCCATCTGTTCGAGCCGGGCGATGCGCTCGGCCATCGGAGGGTGTGTGGAAAACATCTTGGACAATCCTTCGCCGGGACGGAAGGGATTGGCGATCATCATGTGGCTCGCTGTCTCCAGTCGGGGCTCGGCGGGCAGCGGAAGCTGCTTGGTGCCGGCGTCCAGCTTGCGCAGGGCGCTGGCGAGGGCGAGCGGGTCCCCGGTGAGCTGGGCCCCGGAGGCGTCCGCCTCGTACTCGCGCGAGCGGCTGATGGCGAGCTGGATCACGGAGGCCGCGAGCGGTCCCAGGATCATGATCAGCAGCATGCCGAAGAGTCCCGGTCCCTCGTCGTCGTTGGAGCGGCCGATGGGGATCAGCCAGGCGAAGTTGACCAGGAACATGATCACGGAGGCCAGGGCGCCCGCGACGGACGAGATGAGGATGTCGCGGTTGTAGACGTGGCTGAGCTCGTGGCCGATGACCCCGCGCAGCTCACGCTCGTCGAGTATGCGCAGGATGCCCTCGGTGCAGCAGACCGCGGCGTTGCGCGGGTTGCGGCCGGTGGCGAAGGCGTTGGGGGCTTCGGTCGGCGAGATGTAGAGCCGGGGCATGGGCTGGCGCGCGGACGTGGAGAGCTCGCGCACCATGCGGTACAGCTCGGGCGCCTCGAACTCGCTGACGGGGCGGGCGCGCATCGCGCGCAGGGCGAGTTTGTCGCTGTTCCAGTACGCGTACGCGTTGGTGCCGAGGGCCACGAGGACGGCGACGATCAGGCCGCCCCGGCCGAAGAAGCTTCCGATCAGGATGATGAGGGCCGACAGACCACCGAGGAGTACGGCGGTCTTCAGCCCGTTGTGCCGGCGGTGCACGGTGCGCCCTCCAAGTGGTGCGGCAGGGGGACCCGTCCAGGATCTGGGGATCGGAGGGCCTGCTGTCCATACGGTCCAGTGGACCCTTCCTTCCTGGTCAACGCCAGGTGAGGGCGGCAGGTTCCCCGGGCACGCCGGACCCCGCCGCCCCGGTGGACCGGGGGGCGGGGCGGCGGCAGGGCTGTGGCGGGGCTTCCGCGGGGCTGTGGCGGGCCTCTCGCAGGGCTGCCGCGGTGCTGCCGCGGGCGGGGCGCAGGTTAGGCCGTACGGGTTACGGGCGCGGCCCTACAGCGGGAAGAGGCTCCCCGTGGCGAAGCGCAGGACGAGCTGCGGGGCACCCGAGAGGACCAGCGCGGTGGCGGCGGTGAGCACGATGGCCACCATGACCGGCCAAGGGGTGCGCGTACGGGGCTGCGCGGCCTCCTGCGCGCCCTCCGGCGCCGTGTCCGGGACGGCCCCCTCGGGGGTGCGGAAGAGCAGGGCGGTCCAGCGCAGGTAGTAGTACAGCGCGATGACGACGTTGACGGCCATGACCACGGCGAGCCAGCCCAGGCCCGCGTCGACCGCCGAACGGAAGACGGTGACCTTCGCGAAGAGCCCGATGATGCCCGGCGGCAGACCGGCCAGGCAGAGCAGGAAGAAGGCCATCGCGAGGGCGGCGAGCGGGCTCTCGGCGTACAGGCCCCGGTAGTCGGCGAGCCGGTGCAGCGGCTTCGTACGGGCCACCAGGGCGGCCACGGCGAAGGCGCCGAGGTTCACGGCGGCGTACATGAGGGCGTAGGCGACGGTGGAGCCGATCTGGTCGCGGCCGGCGTAGGCGGCGGCCGCGATCGGGACCAGCAGGTAGCCGGCCTGGCCCACGGAGGACCAGGCGAGCAGCCGTACGGCCCCGCCCGGCCGGTCGGCGGACTGGCGCAGGGCCGCCGCGTTGCCGAGGGTCATGGTGAGCGCGGCCAGGACGGCGAGGGCCGGGCCCCAGACGTCGGAGTACGCGGGGAAGGCGATCACCGTGACGAGGATGAGGCCGGTGAAGCCGACGGCCTTGCCGATGACCGACAGGTATCCGGCGACGGGCAGCGGGGCGCCCACGTAGGTGTCCGGGACCCAGAAGTGGAAGGGGACGGCGGCCGTCTTGAAGGCGAAGCCGACCAGGGTGAGCGCGACGCCGGCCATGGCCAGCGTGTCGAGCTGTCCGGGGACGTTCCCGAGCCGGTCGGCGACCTGGGTGAGGTGCAGGGAGCCGGTGGCGGCGTAGACGAAGCTGACGCCCATCAGGGACACGGCGGTGGCCGTGACGGAGGACAGGAAGAACTTGAGGGCGGCCTCGGAGGAGAGCCGGTCGCCGCGGCGCATGCCGACGAGGGCGAAGGCCGGCAGCGAGGCGACTTCGAGGGCGACGATCAGGGTGGCGAGGTCGCGGGAGGCGGGCAGCAGGGCGGCGCCGGCGGCGGAGGAGAGCAGCAGGAACCAGTACTCGCCGGCCGGCATGCGCGCCTCGCGGACGGCGGTGACCGACAGCAGGGCGGTGACCAGGGCGCCGCCCAGGACGAGGAACTGCACGACGAGCGCGAAGTGGTCGGCGGCGTAGCTGCACGCGGCCGGGTCGGCCGTACCGGGTCCGGTGAGGCAGAAGGTGCTGCGGTCGCCGGCGCGCAGCGGCAGCAGGGTGGCAGTCGCGGCTGCCAGCCCGGCCACGGAGATCCAGCCGAGCAGCGGCTTGCGGCGCTCCGGCAGGAAGAGGTCGGCGACCAGCACGAGGAGGCCGACTGCGGCGGTGATGACGACCGGCGCGATGGCGAGCCAGTCGACGGACTGGACCATGCTGGGCGCGTCGGCGGCGCCGATGGTGGCGGCGATGGTGGTGCCAGTACCAGTGCCGATGCCGGTGCCGGCGATGGACTGAAGGACCGTCATGAGTTCCCTCCCGCGAGGAGCTTCTGGACGGCCGGGTCGGTGAGGCCGAGGAGGACCGCGGGCCACAGGCCGGCGAGGAGGGTGAGGGCGACGAGCGGGCTCCAGGCGGCGTACTCGTAGCGCTGGATGTCCGCGAGGACCACCGGGGCGGCGGTCCCTTCGCGCGCGGCCTTCGGGTCGCCCATGCACACCCGCCGTACGACGATCAGAAGGTAGGCGGCGGTGAGCAGGGTGCCGAACGCGCCGACGGCCATGTACGTGAGGAACGCCGGCCGGGGCAGGCCCTCGGCGGGGTCGAACGCGCCGAAGAGGGCCAGCATCTCGCCCCAGAAGCCGGCCAGGCCGGGGAGGCCGAGCGAGGCGATGGCGGCGAAGGCGAGCAGGGCTCCGAGGCGGGGGGCGCGGCCGTAGAGGGCTGCTCCGGTGGCTCCGGCGAGGGTGTCGAGATCGGCCGTGTTGTAACGGTCTTTGAGGGAACCGACAAGAAAGAAGAGAAGGCCGGTGATCAGACCGTGCGCGACGTTGGCGAACAGAGCGCCGTTCACACCGGTCGGGGTCATGGACGCGATGCCGAGGAGGACGAAGCCCATGTGGCCGACGGAGGAGTACGCGATGAGGCGCTTGAGGTCGCCCTTGTTGCCCTTGCGGGCGAGGGCGAGGCAGGCCAGGGACCCGTAGACGATGCCGACCGCGGCGAAGGCGCCCAGGTACGGGGCGAAGGTGGCCATGCCGTCGGGGGTGGCGGGCAACAGGATCCGGACGAAACCGTAGGTGCCCATCTTCAGCAGGACGCCCGCGAGGAGGACGGAGCCGACGGTGGGGGCGGCCGTGTGGGCGTCCGGCAGCCAGCTGTGCAGCGGCCACATCGGGGTCTTCACGGCGAGGCCGATCCCGATGGCCAGAACGGCCAGGACCTGGGTGGTGTGGGACAGTTCGCGGCCGTTGTCGGAGGCCAGTGCCACCATGTCGAAGGTGCCGCTGTTCAGCCCGATCAGCAGCAGGCCGAGCAGCATCACCACGGAGCCGAGGAGGGTGTAGAGGATGAACTTCCAGGCGGCTGCCTGCCGCTGAGCACCGCCCCAGCGGGCGATGAGGAAGTACATGGGGATGAGGACCATCTCGAAGGCGAGGAAGAACAGCAGCAGGTCGAGGACGGCGAAGGTGGCGAGGGTGCCGGACTCCAGGACCAGGAGCAGGGCGACGAAGGCCTTCGCGGAGGGGCCCGCGGGGAGCTTGAAGTAGCTGTAGAGCGCGCAGAGGAAGAACAGCAGCGCGGTCATCAGGAGGAGGGGGAGCGAGATGCCGTCGATGCCGAGGTGGATCCGGACGTTCAGGGCCTGGATCCAGCTGATGTCCGTCGTCGCCTGGAAGCGGGACGGGGCGTCGTGGTCGAAGCCCACGGCGAGGACGATCGCCGCGGCGAGGATCGCACCGGTCACGGTCACGCCGTGGCGCAGTACGGCCTGTTCGGGGCTCTTGCCCTTCAGTCCGGGCGGGGCCGGCAGGAGGGCGGCGACGGCGCCGACGAGCGGGCCGGCCACGACGAACGCCAGAAGGAACTGCATCACGGACGGGCTGATATCAATCACGGCTGACTCACGGCTCACGATCCGGCGTTGACGTTGGCGAGGACGGCGGTGGCGATCGCCAGGACCACGGCGCCGGCGAGCAGGGCACTCAGGTAGCTCTGCACGTTGCCGGTCTGGGCGCGGCGCACGAGCGTGCCGAGCAGCCGGGGGCCGAGGCCCGCGCCACGGACGTACGAGTCCACGACCTCGCGGTCGAGGAAGCGCACGAGGGCTGCGGCACCTCGGACGGGTCGGACGAACAGGCGGTCGTAAACGGCGTCGAGGTGGAAGCCGACGGCGGCGTGCCGGTGCAGCGGTCCGAGGAGCGCGCGGCCGGGGTCGGCAGCGGGGGCCGTGGAGACGGCCGGGTGGTCGTGGGTGACCTCGGCGACTTCGGGGCTCTCGGCGGCGGACTCTGCGGCGACGACGGAGGCGGGCACGGCGCCGGTGGCGGGCACGGGGGCGGCGCCGGTGGCGGGCGCACCGGCGGTGGCGGGGCCCGCTCCGGCCGGGGCTGCCGGGGTCAGGGCGGCCTGGGCCTGGGCGCGCTGCCACAGGGCATAGGTCAGCACCGCGCCGACGGCGGCGGCGCCCGTGCCGAGGACCGAGGTCGTCAGCGACGGGGTGAGCTCGCGGCCGTCGAAGAAGTCGGAGAGGGGACCGGCCAGCAGACCGAAGCCCACGGACGGGACCGCCAGCAGCCACAGCACGCCGGTCATGGCGACGGGCTCCTTGCCGTGGTCGGGGGCGGCTGCGCCCCGGCCGCGGAAGGCCATCAGCCACAGCCGGGTGGCGTAGGCGGCGGTGAGCAGGGCGGTCAGCACGCCGGCGACGAGGACCACCCAGCCGGCCGCGCTCGGGGCGAGCTCCGAGTGGCCGCCGGCGGTGTGCTCGGCGGCGACGAGGACGGCTTCCTTGGAGAAGAAGCCGGCGAAGGGCGGGAAGGCGGCGAGCGCGAGCAGCGCGATCGTCATCGTCCAGAAGGCGTCGGGGATGCGCTTGGACAGTCCGTCCATGCGGGACATGGCGGCGAGGGAGTTCGTCCCGGCGGCGTGGATGATCACGCCGGCGCCGAGGAAGAGGAGCGCCTTGAAGGCGCCGTGGGACAGGAGGTGGAAGACGGCGGCCGCGCGGTCGCCGACGGCCAGGGCCCCGGTCATGTAGCCGAGCTGGCCGATCGTGGAGTAGGCCAGCACCCGCTTGATGTCGTCCTGGGCCAGGGCGGCGAGGGCGGAGCCGACCATCGTGACGGCCGCCATGACGGCCAGGACCACCAGTGCGGCCCGGGACGCCGCGAAGACGGGGAGGAGGCGGGCGACGAAGTAGACGCCGGCGGCGACCATCGTCGCCGCGTGGATCAGCGCGGAGACCGGGGTGGGGCCCGCCATGGCGTCCGGAAGCCATGTGTGCAGCGGGAACTGCGCGGACTTGCCCGCGACTCCGGCCAGCAGGAGGAGCGCGATGAGCGTCGGGTGGTCGAGTCCGCCCGCGGCGACGGTGCCCAGGATCTTGGTGATCCGGAAGGACCCGGCGTCGGTGGCGAGCGCGAACAGGCCGATGAGGAAGGGGACGTCGCCGAGCTTGGTGACGAGGAAGGCCTTCAGGGAGGCGGAGCGGGCCGCCTCGGTCTCCCAGTAGTGGCCGACCAGGAAGTACGAGCAGATGCCCATGATCTCCCAGCCGACCAGCAGCACCATCAGGTCGCCGGAGTAGACGACGAGCAGCATGGCGGAGGTGAACAGTGAGACCAGAGCGGCGTAGGACGGGTAGCGCGGGTCCTCGCGCAGGTACGCCGTCGAGTAGATCTGCACGCAGGTGGCGACGAGGCCGACGAGGACGGCCACCATGACGGCGAAGCCGTCCAGGTGGAGCGAGAGCTCGATGGGCACCGAGCCGGTCGGGGTCAGCTCGGTCGCCGTGTCGATCGCCTTGCCGCCGCCCTGGCGGACGGCGACCAGGACCGCGAGGACCGCGGCAGCCAGCGTCGGCAGCACGGCGAGCGGCTTGACGAAGCCGGGGGCGGTGCGGCCGAGGAGCAGTCCCGCCAGTGCGCCCAGGAAGGGCAGGAGGGGGACCAGTACGGCGAGGGTCGGTGTGCTCACGCGGCGGCTCCGGTCGCAGGGTTCGCGCTGCCCGGGTTCACGCCGGCCGGGTCCGAGCCGTCCGGCTCGTGGCCCTCGGCGGTGTCGCGCAGTCGGTCGACGTCGGCGGTGCCCCGGTTGCGGTAGACCATCAGCACGATCGCGAGGCCGATGCCGATCTCGGCGGCGGCGATGGCGATGGTGAAGAGGGTGAGGGCCTGGCCGGCGTGCAGGCTGTCGCGCAGCCAGACGTCGAAGGCCACCAGGTTGAGGTTGACGGCGTTGAGCATCAGCTCGACGGACATCAGGACCAGGATGGCGTTGCGGCGGGCGAGCACTCCGTACAGGCCCGTGCAGAAGAGGAGCGCCGCCAGCACGGCGGGGTAGGCGAGGTGCATCAGCGCTGCCCGCCCTTCGGGTCGGCGGGGGTCGCGGTGGCGGGCGCGTCCTTGCGGGACAGCACGATGGCGCCGATCAGGGCCGCGAGGAGGAGGACGGAGAGCGCCTCGAAGGGCAGCACCCAGTGCCGGAAGAGGATCTCTCCCGAGACCTTGGTGGAGCCCTGGGCGGGGCCGTCGAGGTCGATCCAGGTGGTGCGGAAGGCGTCGACGACCACCCAGACGAGCGCGGCGGCCGCGACGAGGGCCACGCCGAGCGCGACCGGGCGGTTGCCCGAGTCGGCGTCCGGTGAACGGCCGATGGGGGCCTTGGTGAGCATCAGCCCGAAGAGGAGGAGGACGACCACGGAACCGAGGTAGATCAGCACCTGGACCCAGGCGATGAACTCGGCGGTCAGCAGCAGGTACTCGACGGCGATCCCGCCGAGGGCGACGACCAGCCACAGGGCGGCGTGCACAAGCTGCTTGGTGGTGACCGTGACGGCGGCCGCGCCGAGGGTGGCGAGGCCGACGAGGACGAAGGCGATCTCGACGCCGGTCGGGG
Source organism: Streptomyces sp. NPDC104226 (assembly GCF_055584085.1). NCBI lineage: Bacteria > Bacillati > Actinomycetota > Actinomycetes > Kitasatosporales > Streptomycetaceae > Streptomyces > Streptomyces sp. NPDC104226. Next base: position 144,208 of record NZ_JBVJMS010000006.1, on the reverse strand, counting down.
AGAGGAAGCCGTTGCCGGTGCCTTGGGCGGCGGCCGCGAGGTGGGCGGTGAGCATCAGACGGCGCCTCCCGCCGGGTTCGGGGGGTTGCCGGGCTGCACCGGGTAGCCGGGCTGCGCGGGCGCGGCCGGGGACTGCTCGGCGGCGGCCGCGGCCTCCGCCTTCTCCACGGCCTTGCGGGCGGCCGCGATCTCCTTGGGTTCCTCGGCGCCCGGATCCAGGGCCGGCGGGGCCGGGACGGTCCACATCCACTCGCGCAGCTTGTCGCGCTCGTGGGTGAGCTCGTGGATGTCGGTCTCGGCGTACTCGAACTCCGGCGACCAGAACAGTGCGTCGAAGGGGCACACCTCGATGCAGATGCCGCAGTACATGCAGAGGGAGAAGTCGATGGCGAAGCGGTCGAGGACGTTGCGGCTGCGCTCACGGCCACCGGGGGCGGCGGCCGGCACCGTCTCCTTGTGGGAGTCGATGTAGATGCACCAGTCGGGGCACTCGCGTGCGCACAGCATGCAGACCGTGCAGTTCTCCTCGAACAGGCCGATGACCCCGCGCGAGCGCGGCGGGAGTTCGGGCTGCACCTCGGGGTACTGGGCGGTGTGCGAGCGCTTCGTCATCGTGCGCAGCGTGACGGCCAGGCCCTTGGCGAGGCCGGAGCCAGGGATGGGAGGCATTACTGGATCGCCACCTTCACGATGCCGGTGAGCGCGATCTGGGCGAGCGCGAGGGGGATGAGTACGGTCCAGGCGAGCTTCTGCAGCTGGTCCTCGCGCAGGCGGGGGTAGCTCACGCGGAGCCAGATGACGACGAAGGACAGCGCGGCGATCTTGATCAGGGTCCAGGCCCAGCCGAAGTCGTCACCGCCGAAGGGGCCGTGCCAGCCGCCCAGGAAGAGGACGGTGGTCAGGGCGCACAGGACGACGATGCCGGCGTACTCGGCGAGCAGGAACAGCGCGAAGCGCAGGCCGGTGTACTCGGTGTACGCGCCGAAGATGATCTCGGAGTCGGCGACGGGCATGTCGAAGGGGGGCCGCTGGAGCTCGGCGAGGCCGGCGGTGAAGAAGACGAGTCCGCCGACGATCTGCCAGGGCAGCCACCACCACTCGAAGGCGCCGACGATGCCGGGGAGCGAGACGGTTCCGGCGGCCATGGCGACCGAGGCCGCCGCGAGCAGCATGGGGAGCTCGTAGGCGAGCAGCTGGGCGGCGGTGCGGAGGCCTCCGAGGAGGGAGAACTTGTTCGCGGAGGCCCAGCCGGCCATGAGCGAGCCGAGCACGCCCACGCCCATGACGGCGAGCGCGAAGAAGAGCCCGGCGTCGATGACCTGGCCGACGGCGCCCTCGCCGGGGCCGATCGGGATGGCTAGGAGGACCAGGAGGTAAGGGAGGAGCGCGACGGCGGGGGCGAGCTGGAAGACACGGCGGTCGGCGTTGGCCGGGACGATGTCTTCCTTCTGCGCGAACTTGACTCCGTCGGCGACGAGCTGGGCCCAGCCGTGGAAGCCGCCGGCGTACATGGGGCCGAGGCGGCCCTGCATGTGGGCCATCACCTTGTGCTCGGTCTGCCCGACGACGAGCGGGAGCACGAGGAAGACGGCGAAGACGACGATCAGCCGCAGGGCGACGTCGAGGACGTCGTTCACGCGGCGCCTCCGGTGGGGTCGTTGGGGGTGGGGTCCGTCTCCGGGTCGTCCGGGTCGGCGGGGTCCGCGGGGTCCGCCTTGGGGGCGGACTCGGACCCGGACTCGGAGTCCTGCTCGGATCCGGCGGGGGCGGCCGGGGCCGCCTGGTCCTTGGGGGTGGCCGGGTCGGCGAGTTCGGCCAGGGTGGCCGGGGCCGTCGGGTCTTCGGGGGTGGCCGGGACCTCCGGAGTGGCCGGAGCCGCGGGGGCGGCCGGGGCCGCCTGGTCCTCGGGGGCGGCCGGTTCGGCCGGGTCCTCCGGGGTTGCCCGGTCGACCGGGGCTTCCGGAGTGACCGGGGTTGCCCGGTCGGCCGGGGTCTCCGGAGTCGCCGGGGTTGCCCGGTCAGCCGGGGCCTCCGGGGTTCCCCGGTCGACCGGGGCTTCCGAAGTGGCCGGGGTTGCCCGGTCGGCCGGGGCTTCCGGAGTCGCCGGGGTTGCCCGGTCAGCCGGGGCCTCCGGAGTCGCCGGGGTCGGCCGGGGGGCCGGGGGCTCCGGGGTGTCGAAGGCCGGCTTCGGGTTGTGCCAGGGGGCGTCCGTGCTGCCGCGCACCGGGCGGGCGGGGGGTCGCGGTTCCGCCTCGGGTGTGGCTTCGGCCGCGGCCTGGCTCGCCGAGCCGTCGGATGCCGAGCGGGAGCGGCGCGCCGGGCGGGCCGGGGCCGCCTCGGACGCAGCCGGGCCGGCGTCGGGCGACGGCGCCTCGGCCGGGGTGGCCGGTTCGGCCGGTGCCGGGGTGGTCGGTTCGGCTGCGGCCTGGCTCGCCGAGCCGTCGGATGCCGAGCGGGAGCGGCGCGCAGGGCGGGCCGCCTCGGACGGGGCCGGGCCGGCGTCGGGCGACGGTGCCTCGGCCGGGGTGGCTGCGGCCTGGCTCGCCGAGCCGTCGGCTACCGAGCGGGTACGGCGGACCGGGCGGGCCGGGGTTTCCTCGGGGGTGGTTGCCGGGGCGCCTTCGCGGGGGGTGCGGGCCGGGCGGTCGCCGGCTGCGCGCGGGGTGCGGGCGGGGCGGGTGGGGGCCGGGGGGAGCTGGCCCTTCATCGGGCCCCAGTCGTTGGGGTCCGGTACGCCCGGCGGGAGCATCTGGCGGCGCTTCGGGGCGTCCGGGTCGTGCGCCTCGCCCGGCTCCTTCGCGCCCGGCCATGCCTTGGCGACCCGCGCCGCGAGGACGAAGTCCTTGCGCAGCGGGTGGCCCTCGAAGTTCTCGGGGAGGAGCAGCGGAACCAGGTTGGGGTGGTCGGTGAAGGCGACCCCGAACATCTCCCAGGTCTCGCGCTCGTGCCATTCCGCGCCGGCGTAGATCGAGACCGCCGACGGCAGGGAGGGCGCCGAGTGGGGGACGGTGGTGCGCAGCAGGAGGCGGCGTACGCGGTGGTTCTCCAGGGAGACGACGTGCGCGCAGATGCGGAAGCCGGTGCCCGGCTCGTCCACCGCGCTCAGCCAGTCGAAGTAGGTGCAGCCCAGCTTGTCGCGGGCGATCTCCAGCGCGGGGATCCAGCTCGCGGTGGGGACGTCGACCGTGAGGACGGAGTAGGAGAGGGAGCCGACCGCTTCGGCGCCGAAGACCGTTCCCGCCGCGTCGGGGAGGGAGTCGTAGAGGTTCACGCGTCCGTCCCGGGAGCGGCGGTGGGGGTGGGCGGAGGGGTGATCAGGCCGCTCGTGAGCTGCGCCGGGGACGGCGCGGGCGTGGTCGTGTAGCGCTCCGCGAGCGATTCGCGGGCGATCTTCTCCTGGAGCTTGAGGATGCCCTGGAGGAGGGCCTCGGGGCGCGGCGGGCAGCCGGGGACGTAGACGTCGACCGGGATGATCTGGTCGACGCCCTTGGTCACCGAGTACGAGTCCCAGTACGGGCCGCCGCAGTTGGAGCAGGCGCCGAAGGAGATGACGTACTTGGGCTCGGGCATCTGCTCGTACAGCCGCTTGACGGCCGGGGCCATCTTGTCCGTCACCGTGCCGGAGACGATCATGAGGTCCGCCTGGCGCGGGCCGGGCGCGAAGGGGATGACGCCGAGCCGGATGAAGTCATGGCGGGCCATCGAGGCCGCGATGAACTCGATCGCGCAGCAGGCGAGGCCGAAGTTGAAGACCCACAGGCTGTAGCGGCGGCCCCAGTTGAGGACCACCTTCATGGGCTCGGGCGCGAGGCGGGACAGGACGCCCAGCCGCTTCGGCTCCGGGAGCAGCTGCGGCTCCGACTCCGTGGCCGGGGTACCGGCCGGGGTCACAGCCATTCGAGGACGCCCTTCTTGTACGCGTAGAGCAGGCCGACGGCCAGGAAGCCGAGGAAGATGAACATCTCCACCAGCGTCGTGGCGCCGTAGCCGGCGGCGGCGAACACCGTCGCCCAGGGGAAGAGGAAGATCGAGTCGACGGCGAAGATGACGTAGAGGAAGGCGTAGACGTAGTAGCGGACCTGGGTGTGCGCCCAGCCCTCGCCCACCGGGTCCACGCCGCACTCGTAGGTCAGGAGTTTCTCGCGGGTCGGGACGGACGGGCTCAGCAGGCGGTTGGCGCCGAACGCCACGGCCACGAAGAGCACACCGAGCGCGGCCAGGAGACCGACGACCGAATACGTTCGGAAGTAGTCCGCTGCGAGCACGGATACGGTCGATACCGTTGGTTCGGGCACGTCCGTTCCTCGTTCCTCGGCCACTGTCGACGATCAGGTTGATCTGGTACGGACGGGAGTCTAGGGCCTGGGCTCCGCGGGGTGGGGTTATCCCCCGTTTACCTCGGCCCGGCTACCCCATGGCATCGGGCCTGCGGGCTTGGCAGGGTGGGCGCATGACCGCGAGCAAGCACACCCCCGACGACGGCGCCCCTCCTCCCGTACGCGCACCTTTCGATGCCGTGACGTGGAAGGAAATCGCTTATCTGCTGAGCAATTTGCCCGCCGCCCTCATCGGGTTCGTGTACACGGTGGTGATGGTGTCGACCGCGGGCGGGCTGTCCGTGACCGCGATCGGTCTGCCGCTGCTCGCATGTGGTCTGTTCGTGTCTCGCCAGTTGGGACGGCTGGAACGGTCGCGGGCCCGCGACCTCCTGGGCGTACGGGTCGACGAGCCGACGCCGATGCCGGGGCCGGGCCGGTCCGGGGGGTTCTTCCCGTGGCTGTGGGCGAGCCTCAAGGACCCGGTGGCATGGCGGACCGTGCTGTTCGAGCTGATCCGGCTGCCGTGGGCGATCGCCACCTTCACGGTGGCCCTGACCGGGCTGTTCGTACTGTGGCCGGTGCTGCCGTGGGTGGTCCGCGGGCTCGCGAACGTGGACCGGGCGATGGTACGGGGCCTGCTGTCGCCCTCCGACGAACTGGAGCGGCGCATCGCCGAGCTGGAGTCCGACCGGGGTGTCGTGGTCGACACGGCGGCGGCGGACCTGCGGCGCATCGAGCGGGACCTGCACGACGGGGCGCAGGCCCGGCTGGTGGCGCTGGCGATGGGGCTGGGCCTGGCGAAGGAGAAGCTGCTGGAGGACCCCGAGGGGGCGGCGGCGATGGTGGACGAGGCGCACGGGGAAGTGAAGATCGCCCTTCAGGAGCTGCGGGACCTGGCCCGCGGGATCCACCCGGCGGTACTGACCGACCGGGGGCTGGACGCGGCGCTGTCCTCGGTGGCCTCCCGGTGCCTGGTTCCCGTGAAGGTGTCGGTGGACCTGCCGGCGCGGCCGGCGGAGGCGATCGAGGGGATCGCGTACTTCGTGGTCTCGGAGCTGCTGCAGAACGTGAGCAAGCACGCGGGGCCGGGAGCACGGTTGGCGGAGGTCGAGGTGTGGCGCACGGGTGGCTCCGCCGACGGGCGGCTGCTGATCCGGGTGTCGGACGACGGGCGGGGCGGCGCCGATGCGGGTGCCGGGTCCGGGCTGGCGGGGCTGGGTGAACGGCTCGACGCGGTGGACGGCGTGCTGGTCGTCGACTCCCCCGAGGGGGAAGGGACCGTGGTCACGGCGGAGCTGCCGTGGCGGGAGCGCGCCTCGCGGTAACGCGCCGCGGAGCGGTGCGGGCGGGGTCCCGGGCGACGGGAGCCCCTTCCCGCCTCCGGCGACGGGGTAGGGGTCCCGGCCGGCCGGGACCCCTTCGCGCCCCGGCGGCGGAGGCGGGGTGCCGCGCCGTACCCGGGGGGGGGGGGCCGGCCCCGGACCCCCGCGCCTCAAACGCCGGCGGGGCCGGATGTGGCCGGCGGCGGCATACGGGTGGGCCGGATCGTCTTCGGGACGGTCCGGCCCCTTCTGCGTTCGAGGCACGGCGCCGGGCGGAGCCCGCTGGGCCCCGGGCCCCGGGCCCCGGGGGTGGGGTTAACCCCCGGGGGGAGAGGCCGACCTGCCGGATGTCGTGGGGGGCGGGGCGCGCGGGAGGGTGGGGGGACACAGTGGAGGAAGGGCAGGTCGGGGACATGGGTAGCGGCGGACACGGCGGCAGCGGTATCGGCAGGGTGCTGCGGGCTCCCTTCGAGGGGCGGACCTGGCGGGAGTTCGGGTACCTGATGCTCGGGCTGCCGCTCAGCACCCTGTACTTCTCTCTCGCCATCACCGGCGTCAGCCTCGGCGCGGGGCTGCTCGTCACCTTCCTCGGAGTCCCGGTGCTGGCCGGGGTGCTGGCCATGTGCCGCGGGTTCGGGCGCGTGGAGCGGGCCCGGGTGCGCGGCATGCTCGTCGTCGACATCGCCGAGCCGGCTCCGATCCGGGCGAAGAAGGGCGGGGCGATCGCCGCGATGGCGGCGCTGCTCAAGAGCGGGAGCGCCTGGCGGCACGTGCTGTACTCGGTGATCCACTTCCCGTGGGCGGTGTTCGCCTTCTGCACGGCCCTGACGTTCTGGGCCTACGGGTGGGCCATGCTGCTGTACCCGCTCTGGTTCTGGGTCTTCCCGGCGTTCACCGATCAGCCGGGGCTGCAGCTCTTCCAGAACGACGACTACTCCTTCTATCTGGACTCCCCGCTCGCCATCGCGGCGACCTGCGCGGCCGGGCTCGCCTTCACGCTGGCCACCCCCTGGCTGCTCCGGGCCCTGACCACCGTGGACCGGCTGCTCGTCTCCGGGCTGCTCGGGCCCTCGCGGCTCGCGCACCGGGTGAGCGAGCTGGAGTCCGACCGGGGTGTCGTGGTCGACACCGCCGCGGCGGACCTGCGGCGCATCGAGCGCGATCTGCACGACGGTGCGCAGGCCCGGCTGGTGGCGCTGGCCATGGACCTGGGGATGGCGAAGGAGAAGCTGACGGAGGACCCGCGGGCCGCCGCCCGGATGGTGGACGAGGCGCACGGGGAAGTGAAGATCGCCCTGCAGGAGCTGCGGGACCTGGCCCGCGGGATCCACCCGGCGGTACTGACCGACCGGGGGCTGGACGCGGCCCTGTCCTCGGTGGCCTCCCGGTGTGCGGTGCCGGTACGGGTGGCGGTGGATCTGCCCGCGCGGCCGGTGGCGGCGATCGAGGGGATCGCGTACTTCACGGTGTCGGAGCTGCTGCAGAACATCAGCAAGCACGCGAGGGCCCGTACGGCGTCGGTCGACGTGTGGAGGTCCGGCGAGCGGCTGCTGATCCAGGTGGCCGACGACGGGGTGGGCGGGGCCGCCACCGTGACCGGTTCGGGACTGGCGGGGCTGGCCGAGCGGCTCGACTCCGTGGACGGGCTGCTGGTCGTCGACTCCCCCGCCGGCGGCGGCACGACCGTCACCGCGGAACTCCCCTGGCGGGCCGTCTGAGGTCCCCCCTGAACCCCCCTGCACCCCCCTGATGATCCTCCTGCCGACCCCGACGGCCCAGACCACCCCCGACCACCGCACGGATGCCCCGCAGGGGTGTCCAGGCAGTGGTCGGGGGTGGCGTCATGTGACGCCCCGGTCCCTGTCTCCTCCGGCCCCCCGGGGTGTGTCCTTCGGCCTGCCGGAAGAGGGGTCCAACGCCCTGACTTCGAGGGGTGGCGGGCGACGAGCGGCACTCGGGGCCGAAAACAGCCGTTCCAAGGGTGCGCGTTGATCGAGATCCGGCTGCATCCGGGCTCAAGACTGGGATGCTTGGCTCAGTCAGGGACAACGGGGAACGAACGGACGCGGGAGCAGCGGAGTCGTGGAAGACAGGGTGCGGGTGGTCATCGCCGAGGATTCAGTGCTGCTGCGTGAGGGCCTGACCCGGTTGCTGACCGACCGGGGGCATGACGTCGTCGCAGGCGTCGGGGACGCGGAAGCCCTGATCAAGACGGTGGCGGAGCTGGCGGCGGAGAACGCGCTGCCGGACGTGGTGGTTGCCGACGTGCGGATGCCGCCGACGCACACGGACGAGGGCGTGCGGGCCGCCGTGCGGCTGCGGCGCGATCACCCCGGCATAGGTGTGCTCGTGCTGTCCCAGTACGTGGAGGAGCAGTACGCCACCGAGCTGCTGGCCGGCTCCAGTACCGGGGTGGGGTACCTGCTGAAGGACCGGGTGGCCGATGTGCGCGAGTTCCTCGACGCCGTCGTCCGCGTGGCCCGGGGCGGTACCGCCCTGGACCCGGAGGTCGTGGCGCAGCTGCTCGGCCGCAGCCGCAAGCAGGACGTGCTGGCGGGGCTGACCCCGCGCGAGCGCGAGGTGCTCGGGCTGATGGCCGAGGGGCGGACCAATTCCGCGGTGGCCAAGCAGCTGGTGGTGAGCGACGGCGCGGTGGAGAAGCACGTCAGCAACATCTTCATGAAGCTGGGCCTGTCGCCCAGTGACGGGGATCACCGGCGCGTGCTGGCCGTTCTCACCTATCTAAGATCTTGATCAACTGACACTCTGTCAGGTAAGGCCGGATTCGGACAGACCGCCGAAGGGGCGGTCCAGAAAATGAGCGGCCCGGGGAAACGATCCCTACGGACGTAGGGTTGACCTCGGGCAGTGCTCACGCCTCGGAGGAGGTCCAGTTCAGTGACCAGCCAGGTCAGTAGCCCAGCCGAACAGTCCGACGGGGCCGGAGGCGCGGTCCTCGGCGAGCAGCGGACCCCGCCGGGCCCGGATGCAGACGGGCCGGACGGCCCGAGCGACCCGAACGGCAAGGAAGTACGCCGGCTCGACCGGGTGATCATCCGCTTCGCGGGTGACTCCGGTGACGGCATGCAGCTCACCGGTGACCGTTTCACCTCGGAAACCGCCTCCTTCGGCAACGACCTCTCGACGCTGCCGAACTTCCCGGCCGAGATCAGGGCGCCCGCCGGCACCCTCCCGGGCGTGTCCTCCTTCCAGCTGCACTTCGCCGACCACGACATCCTGACGCCGGGCGACGCCCCGAACGTCCTGGTGGCGATGAACCCGGCGGCGCTGAAGGCGAACATCGCGGACGTGCCGCGCGGCGCGGAGATCATCGTCAACACCGACGAGTTCACCAAGCGCCCGATGGCCAAGGTCGGCTACGAGACCTCCCCGCTGGAGGACGGCTCGCTGGAGGCCTACAACGTCCACCCGGTGCCGCTGACCACCCTCACCGTCGAGGCGCTCAAGGACTTCGGGCTGTCCCGCAAGGAGGCCGAGCGCAGCAAGAACATGTTCGCGCTCGGGCTGCTGTCCTGGATGTACCACCGCCCCACCGAGGGCACCGAGAACTTCCTGCGGCAGAAGTTCGCGAAGAAGCCCCAGATCGCGGAGGCGAACGTCGCCGCCTTCCGGGCCGGCTGGAACTTCGGCGAGACCACCGAGGACTTCGCCGTCTCCTACGAGGTGGCCCCGGCCACCCGCGCCTTCCCGACCGGCACCTACCGCAACATCTCCGGGAACCTCGCCCTGTCCTACGGGCTCATCGCCGCAGGCCAGCAGGCCGATCTGCCGATCTACCTGGGCTCGTACCCGATCACCCCGGCCTCGGACATCCTGCACGAGCTGAGCAAGCACAAGAACTTCGGCGTCCGCACCTTCCAGGCCGAGGACGAGATCGCCGGCATCGGCGCGGCGCTGGGCGCGGCCTTCGGCGGCGCGCTCGGCGTGACCACCACCTCCGGCCCCGGCGTGGCCCTGAAGTCCGAGACGATCGGCCTCGCGGTCTCCCTGGAGCTGCCGCTGCTGATCGTGGACATCCAGCGCGGCGGCCCGTCGACCGGGCTGCCGACCAAGACGGAGCAGGCCGACCTGCTCCAGGCCATGTACGGGCGCAACGGCGAGGCCCCGGTGCCGATCGTGGCCCCGCGCACGCCGGCCGACTGCTTCGACGCCGCGCTGGACGCGGCCCGGATCGCACTGACCTACCGGACCCCGGTGTTCCTGCTCTCCGACGGGTACCTCGCCAACGGCTCCGAGCCCTGGCGGATCCCGGACGTGGCGGACCTGCCGGACCTGAAGGTCCAGTTCGCCGCCGGCCCGAACCACGAGCTCGCGGACGGCACCGAGGTCTTCTGGCCGTACAAGCGCGATCCGCAGACCCTGGCCCGCCCCTGGGCGGTCCCGGGCACTCCGGGGCTGGAGCACCGGATCGGCGGCATCGAGAAGCAGGACGGCACGGGCAACATCTCGTACGACCCGGCCAACCACGAGTTCATGGTCCGCACCCGCCAGGCCAAGGTCGACGGCATCCTCGTCCCCGACCTGGAGGTCGACGACCCGGACGGCGCGCGCACCCTGGTGATCGGCTGGGGCTCGACGTACGGGCCGATCACGGCCGCCGTGCGCCGGCTGCGGCTCGCCGGGATGCCCATCGCGCAGGCCCACCTGCGCCACCTCAACCCCTTCCCGAGGAATCTGGGTGAGGTCCTGAAGCGTTACGACAAGGTAGTGGTGCCGGAGATGAACCTCGGGCAGCTCGCAACCCTCCTGAGGGCGAAGTACCTGGTCGACGCGGAGTCGTACAACCAGGTGAACGGCATGCCGTTCAAGGCCGAGCAGCTCGCCAACCATCTCAAGGAGGCCATCAATGACTGAGGTGACCGACAGCCCGACGCTTCTCTCGCTGGTGCCCAAGGCGGCCGCCAAGCAGTCGATGAAGGACTTCAAGTCGGACCAGGAGGTCCGCTGGTGCCCCGGCTGCGGCGACTACGCGGTCCTCGCCGCCGTCCAGGGCTTCATGCCCGAGCTGGGGCTGGCGAAGGAGAACATCGTCTTCGTCTCGGGCATCGGCTGCTCCTCGCGCTTCCCGTACTACATGGACACGTACGGGATGCACTCCATCCACGGCCGCGCCCCGGCCATCGCCACCGGGCTCGCCACCTCGCGCCGCGACCTGTCGGTCTGGGTCGTCACCGGTGACGGGGACGCGCTCTCCATCGGCGGAAACCACCTGATCCACGCCCTGCGGCGGAACGTCAACCTCAAGATCCTGCTGTTCAACAACCGGATCTACGGGCTGACCAAGGGGCAGTACTCCCCCACCTCCGAGGTCGGCAAGATCACCAAGTCCACCCCGATGGGCTCGCTCGACGCGCCCTTCAACCCGGTCTCCCTGGCGATCGGCGCGGAGGCCTCCTTCGTGGCCCGTACGGTCGACTCCGACCGCAAGCACCTCACCGAGGTGCTGCGCGCGGCGGCCGCCCACGAGGGCACGGCGCTGGTGGAGATCTACCAGAACTGCAACATCTTCAACGACGGCGCCTTCGAGGTCCTCAAGGACCACGAGCAGGCCCAGGAGGCCGTGATCCGGCTGGAGCACGGGCAGCCGGTCCGCTTCGGCGTCGACAACGCCAAGGGCGTCGTACGGAACAACGCCACCGGCGATCTGGAGGTCGTGACCGTGACCCCGGAGAACGAGTCCCGGATCCTGGTCCACGACGCCTCCTCGGCCTCCCCGACCAACGCGTTCGCGCTGTCCCGGCTGGCCGACCCGGACACGCTGCACCAGACGCCCATCGGGGTGTTCCGCAACGTGCGCCGACCCGTCTACGACACGCTCATGGCCGAGCAGCTGGAGACGGCCGTGGACCGCAGCGGCAAGGGCGACCTGGGCGCGCTGCTGAGCGGGAACGACACCTGGACGGTCGTCGGCTGAGGCGTCCGCCGCAGCCCTTCGAAGCCCGGACCCGCAGGGAGGGTCCGGGCTTCGCCGCGTCCCGGCTGCCGGGCCGCCGGACCGCCGGACCGCCGGACGAGCGTAATGAGCATCTCGCCTGACGCTGATGACTTTCGGCGCGGGCGGCGCTACCGTCGTCAGGTTGGCTTGAAGTAGCTCTGGAGGTCCCGTGAAGGCACAGAACGACCAGCGCACGGGGTTGCTCTACGGATTCGCCTCGTACGGGATGTGGGGGCTCGTCCCCCTCTTCTGGCCGCTCCTCCAGCCCGCCGGAGCGATCGAGATCCTCGCCCACCGCATGGTGTGGTCCCTCGCCGTGGTCGGCGTGGCCCTGCTGGCCCTGCGGCGCTGGGGATGGGTGTCGGAGCTGCTGCGCCGGCCGCGCAAGCTCGCCCTCACGGGGGCGGCCGCCGCCCTGGTGACCGTGAACTGGGGCGTGTACATCTGGGCGGTCAACAACGGCGCCGTCGTCGAGGCGAGCCTCGGCTACTTCATCAACCCCCTGGTCACCATCGCGCTCGGCGTCCTGGTCCTGGGCGAGCGCCTGCGCCGTACGCAGTGGGCGGCCGTCGGAATCGCCGTCGCCGCCGTACTGGTCCTCGCCGTCGGGTACGGGCGGCCGCCGTGGATCTCGCTGATCCTGGCCGTCACCTTCGCCCTGTACGGGCTGATCAAGAAGCAGCTCGGCATGGGCGGCCTGGAGTCGCTGACCGCCGAGACCGTGATCATGTTCCTGCCCGCCCTCGGCTACCTGCTGTGGCTCGGCTCGCGCGGCGAATCCACCTTCACCGCACAGGGTCCGGGCCACGCCCTTCTGCTGGCCTCGGCCGGGCTGGTCACCGCGATCCCGCTGATCTGCTTCGGCGCGGCCGCGATCCGGGTCCCGCTGTCCACCCTCGGGCTGCTCCAGTACATGGCCCCGGTCTTCCAGTTCGGCCTCGGCGTCCTCTACTTCCACGAGGCCATGCCGCCCGCGCGCTGGGCCGGCTTCTCCCTGGTCTGGGTCGCCCTCTCGATCCTCACCTGGGACGCCCTGCGCACCGCCCGCCGCTCCCGCGCCCTGCGCCTGGACGGCCTGCCGGCCCCGCTGCCGGCGCCCCTGCAGACGCCGGCTCCGGCGCGCGAGACCGCGTGACACCGGTACCACCGCTCGGCGCGCCGCCCGCTCCCTCCCGCACGCCCCGGGGCTACTCGTCCATCGGCAGCCCCGTCGTGGCGAGCCGGAGGCGGGGCGGCGCGTGCGCCACCACCAGGGACACGGCCTCCCCGGCCGTGTCGACCTCCTCGCCGACCTGCCCGGAGGGGTCGCGCCGCATGACGCGGAACCGCCCGTCGGGCAGCGGGATCACGAAGGGGACCGCCTCCTCGTAGGGGAAGCGGGTCGTGCTGCTGAAGTGCACGTGCCAATGGCTCGTGTACGGGTACAGCTGCCGCAGGAGCGGGTCCTGGTGGGCCGCCTCCAGCACCGCGAGGGTGCCGAGGCCCGGGCTCGTGAACCCGCGGCGCTCCAGGATGTCCGCCCATGCCAGCCGCCTGTCGAGCCACTGGGCCTCGACGACCGCCGCACGGGTCTCTTCGTTCACGTTCATCCCCCCAGTGTGCTCCCGGGCCGGCCGCGCGGGCGGCTCCGCCCGCCTTCCGAACGGGTGTGACCGGATCTGACTCCTGACGGATCATCACGCCGTCGTACGTCGCCCGCCCCGCCCCTCCGGGCGGAACAGGGGTTTCCTCTTATTTTCTTCGGCCGCCCCCGCCTCCTCGGCCGCGTCCGGCAGGCCGAATTCCGGGACCGGCGATCTCCGCAGGCCGTCACGGCCGGGCCGATATTCCGCTTCCCGCCCCGGCCGGAACGGGATCCCGCTGCGGGCGGGCCGAATTGCACACCAGCGACATAGGCATTTTTAGCCTCGTTGACAAGCCCGAGTCGCCGACGGTTATATGAAGTCACCGAAGGGGGGGATGGCGAATGCGGACCAACCAAAAGGCCCCATTCCGCAGCCGAATTGAATTAGTCCACCGCCATCTCCAATTCAAGGAGATGAAATGAGCATAATCAAGCACACACTTCCGCTCTCCGCCGCCGCCATTGTGCTGACGATCGCGAGCATCGCAGGGCCCAGCTACCTCCAGACCCAGTCGGCGGCCGCGAGCACCTCGGCCGTCGCCGAGACTCCGGCGGCAGCCGCTGAAACGCCGGCGGCCCCGGCAGCCACCGAAGCCCCGCCGGAAGCAGGCCAGGCGGGCGGCATCTTCAACCCGCGGCCCGTCGCGAGAACCCCCGAGCAGCTGCTCCAGCTGCTCGGGGAGCGGATCAAGGCCAAGGACATCGAGGGCATCATCGCCCTGCACGAGCCCGAAGCGGCGATCGTCGACTGGGACCTCTCGGTCATCAGGGGCCACGACGCCATCAGGGCCTTCTACGTCGGATGGTTCAACCTGAACCCGGTGCTCACCGTCAACGCCCGCCAGACCGTGGCGACCGGAGGATGGCGCGGGTGGGACGGCGTGGTCCGCCAGCGCACGGCGTCCATCATGGGCGACTACAGCCTGGAGCAGGCCGGCACGGCCGGCGGCCCCCGCGTGAGCTTCACCGGCAACTTCTGCGACACGGTGGAAGAGCAGCTGGACGGCACGTGGCTGTACGTCCTGGACAACCCGTACCCGCCCCACGGCGGCGGCACGCCGGCGGCGGGTGCTCCGGCGGCGGCCTCCCACCACTGATCCGGGCTTCTCAGCGGTCTCGGCCTTTTCCGCCCGGTCATTCGGCCGGTGAATTCTTCACACGCATTGCGCACGGTGTCCACCGCGCCGAAAAACAAGCAGGGCGAGGAAATTCCACCCGCCCATGGGGATTCGATCGTCCCCATGGGCGGCCGGCCCACACTCAATCAACCCGAGGGGGAACCGTGCCGGGCATAGCCCCGATCTCGTCATACCCGCTGCCGACGGCGGCCGAACTGCCCGCCAGCCAGGCCCCGTGGAAACCCGACCCCGACCGAGCGGCCCTGCTCGTGCACGACATGCAGCGCTACTTCCTCGCACCGTTCGCCGCGGAGATCCGCGATCCGCTGGTACGCCACTGCGCGCTCCTGCGGGAGCGCTGCGCCGACCTCGGGGTCCCGGTGTTCTACACCGCGCAGCCCGGTGGCATGACCGACGGGGAACGAGGCCTGCTCAAGGACTTCTGGGGTCCGGGCATGAAGGTGGACCCCGCCGACCGCCAGATCGTCACGGAACTCGCTCCGCGGCCCGCGGACCGGGTGCTCACCAAGTGGCGCTACAGCGCGTTCTTCCGCTCGGACCTGCTGGCCCAGATGCGTGCCCAGGGGCGCGATCAGCTGATCGTCTGCGGGGTGTACGCACACGTCGGCGTGCTGGCGACGGCCCTCGAGGCGTTCACCAACGACATCCAGCCGTTCCTGGTCGCCGACGCCCTCGGCGACTTCTCCGCCGAGTACCACCAGCTGGCCCTCGACTACGCGGCGGCCCGCTGCTCGGTGGTCACCACCACCGAGGAGGTCTTCCGATGAACCCGACGCAGCTGCTCGAACACGTGCTGGGTCCCAATCCGGGTCCCTTCGCCCTGCTGCACCGCCCCGAGGCGCTGGGCGCGGACAGCGTGGAGATCCTGCTGGGCGAGGTCACCACCCCGGCCCGGCTGGCCGACATCCCGCTGGCCGACGTCTCCCCGGCCGACGCCGACCGGAGCGGGCGCCCCGGCGGGCCCCGGCACGAGACGCTGGTCCTGGTGCCCCACCAGCAGATCACCGAGCGCGGCTTCATCGCCGCCGCGGACGGATCGCCGCTGATCGCCATGTCGGTGACCGGCCAGGGCCGGATCAGCACGCCGGACGCGCTCAGATGCCTGCCGGACGAGCCGATCAGCCTGGACGGCGGGCACTTCGACACCGAGGACGAGGCGTACGCCGACACGGTCCGCGCGGTCCTCGGGAACGAGATAGGCACCGGCGAGGGCTCGAACTTCGTCATCAAGCGCTCGTTCGTCACCACCATCACCGGGTACTCGACGCGCAGCGCGCTCAGCCTGTTCCGCCGGCTCCTCACCCGGGAGAGCGGCGCCTACTGGACCTTCATCGTGCACACCGGCACCCGGACCTTCGTGGGCGCCACTCCGGAGCGCCACGTCAGCCTGCGGGACGGCATCGCGGCGATGACCCCGATCAGCGGCACCTACCGCTACCCGCCCACCGGGCCGGTGCGGTCGGAGGTCATGGAGTTCCTCACCGACGGCAAGGAGACCGACGAGCTGTACATGGTCCTGGACGAGGAACTCAAGATGATGGCCCGGGTCTGCCGGGGCGGCGGCCGGGTGAGGGGACCGTTCCTGCGGGAGATGGCCCACCTCGCGCACACCGAGTACGTCATCGAGGGGCGCAGCGAACTCGACCCCCGGGACATCCTGCGGGAAACCATGTTCGCCCCCACGGTGACCGGCAGCCCGCTGGAGAACGCCTGCCGGGTGATAGCCCGCTACGAGCCGCGCGGCCGCGGCTACTACGGCGGCATCGCGGCCCTCATCGGCCGCGACGCCGACGGCGCGCGCACCCTGGACTCGGCCATCCTCATCCGCACCGCCGACATCCGCGCCTCGGACGCCGACGGCACCGGCCACGTGGAGGTCGGGGTGGGCGCGACCCTGGTCCGGCACTCCGATGCCGGCGCCGAGGTCGCGGAGACCCGTACCAAGGCCGCGGGCGTGCTCGCGGCACTGGGCGCCGCGAACCGGCTCGTCGAGGACCCGCTGATCCAGAAGGCCCTGGGAAGCCGCAACGAGACGCTCGCACGCTTCTGGCTCACCGACACGGCATCGCGGGCACGGCCCCATCCGATGCTCGACGGCCGCAGGGTCCTGATCGTCGATGCCGAGGACACCTTCAGCTCGATGCTGGCCCACCAGCTGAGCGCCATCGGGCTGACCGTGGAGCTCGGCAGCTTCGACGCGGCCCACCGCTTCGACGACCACGACCTCGTCGTCATGGGCCCGGGACCCGGCGACCCGCGGGAGGGCGGCGACCACCGGATGTCCCGGCTCACCTCGGCGATCGAGGAGTTGCTCGCCCGGCGCATCCCCTTCCTGGCCGTGTGCCTGAGCCACCAGCTGCTCTCCCGCCACCTCGGGCTCGAACTGAGGCGCCGGGACGTCCCGAACCAGGGCACCCAGCGGGAGATCGACCTGTTCGGCTCCCGGGAGCGGGTCGGCTTCTACAACTCCTACGAGGCCCGGTCGCGGGCCGAGCAGCTGGAGTGCCCCGGCGTCGGCGAGGTGAAGGTGAGCCTCGACCCCCGCACGGGAGAGGTGCACGCGCTGCGCGGGCCGCACTTCGGATCCGTCCAGTTCCACCTGGAGTCCGTGCTCACCCAGGACGCCGAGCGCGTCCTGACCGAACTGCTCGTCCCCCTGCTGGAAGCCTCGAAGGTGGTGAAGGTATGAAGGCCGCCGTCTCCTGGTGGGACCTCTCCGGGTCCGACCAGACCATCGACTCCCTGCGCGTCTACCTGCGCGACGAGGGAGTGGAACCGTGGACCGGGGTCCGCGGCATGCGACTGAAGTTCTGGATCTCCGACCGGCAGCAGAACCGGTGGGGCGCGGTGATGCTGTGGGACACCGACGCCGACCTGACGCAGCCGATGCCACCGAACCGGGCCACCGAACTCATCGGCTACCCGCCGACCGACCGGATGATGACCGAGGTCGAGGCGATCGTCGAGGGCCTGCACTCGGGTGCGACGTCCGAGCGCGGCCTGGCCTTCGAGACCGCCGGGAACGCCTCGTGAGCGCCGCGGCCCGGCCCCTGGTGGCCGACGAGTTCACCGCCCCGCCCGCCGGGCCGATGGACCTGCTGCGGACCTGGTACGACAGCGCCGTCGCGAACTCGGTGCGCGAACCGGGCGCGCTGGCACTGGCCACCGCCGATGCCCGCGGCCGCGCCTCCAACCGGATCGTGCAGGTGCTCGCGGTACGCGGTACGGGGCTGGTGTTCGCCAGTCACTCCGACAGCCGCAAGGCCCGGGACTTCGACGAGACGGGCTGGGCGTCGGGCGTCTTCTACTGGCGCGAGGCCGGCCGCCAGGTGAGCGTGAGCGGCCCGGCCCGCGCGCTGCCCGCCGAGGAGTCCGATGCCCTGTGGGCCGCCCGGCCCGCCGCCGCGCACCCGATGTCGGTGGCCTCGTACCAGAGCGCACCGCTCACGGACGAGGACGCGCTGCGCGAACGGGCCCGGGAACTGGCCCGGGGCGGCGCCCCACTGACCCGCCCGGACCGCTGGCTGGGCTACCTGCTGGAGCCGGCTTCGGTCGAGTTCTGGCAGGCCGACCAGGAGGACCGGCTGCACCGGAGGCTGCGCTACGAGCGCGACGACTCCGGCTGGCGTACGGACCGGCTCCAACCCTGACCGTGCTCCGAACCCCTGAGACCAAGTGAGAGAAAGGCAAGCCGATGTGTGGAATTACGGGCTGGATCTCGTTCGACCGTGATCTGGAGCTGCAGCGCACCCAGCTGGACGCGATGACGCAGACCATGGCGTGCCGGGGTCCGGACGCCGGTGGTGCCTGGATCGAGCGGCACGCGGCCTTCGGGCACCGGCGGCTGTCGGTCATCGACCTCGAGGGCGGCGCCCAGCCCATGGTGGTGCCGACCGACAACGGACCGGTGTCGATCACCTACAGCGGTGAGGTCTACAACTTCAAGGAGCTGCGGGCCGAGCTGGTGCGCCGCGGCCACCGCTTCCGGACCGACAGCGACACCGAGGTGGTGCTCAACGGCTACGTCGAGTGGGGCGAGGCGCTCGCCGACCGGCTCAACGGCATCTACGCCTTCGCCGTCTGGGACGCCCGCGTCGAGAAGCTCGTCCTGATCCGCGACCGGATGGGCGTCAAGCCCCTCTACTTCTACGAGACCGAGGACGGGGTGATGTTCGGCTCCGAGCCGAAGGCGATCCTCGCCAACCCGCTGGCGGAACGCGCGGTCGACCTCGCCGGGCTGCGGGAGCTGGTCAGCTTCACCCAGACGCCGGGAAGCTCGCTGTGGGTCGGGATGCGCGAGGTGGTGCCGGGGGGCATCGTCATCGTGGACCGTGCCGGCCTGCGCGAGCGCCGCTACTGGACGCTGCCCACCCGGCAGCACACCGATGACCTGAAGACCACCATCGGCAACGTGCGGGACCTGCTCGAGGACATCGTGAACCGCCAGGTCGTCTCCGACGTCCCCCGGTGCACCCTGCTCTCCGGCGGCCTGGACTCCAGCGTGATCACCGCACTGGCCGCCGCCAAGCTCGGCGAGTCCGGCGAGAAGGTGCGCAGCTTCGACGTGGACTTCGTCGGACGGGCGGACGACTTCGTCGCCGACGAGCTGCGCGGCACGACGGACGCCCCGTACGCCCGGGAGGTGGCCGAACGCGCCAAGACGCAGCACCAGTCGATCGTGCTCGACCACGCCTCGATCGCCGACCCGGACATCCGGCGCAAGGTCATCACCGCACGGGACAGCCCGCTCAGCCTCGGCGACATGGACACCTCGCTCTACCTGCTGTTCCAGGCCATCCGACAGCACTCCACGGTCGCCCTGTCCGGGGAGTCCGCGGACGAGGTCTTCGGCGGGTACCGGTGGTTCCACCAGCCGGAGGTCCAGGCCGCGAAGACCTTCCCCTGGATGGCGGTCTTCGTCAGCGGCGCCAAGGCCCAGGTGTCCGACCGGTTCAACCCGGGCATCACCGCCGCCCTCGACCTGCCGACGTACATCGCCGACCAGTACGCGGCCGCGGTCAAGGAGGTCGAGCGGGCGGAGGGCGAGAGCGACCACGAGATGACGATGCGGGTGATGAGCCACCTGCACCTGACCCGCTTCGTCCGGATGCTCCTGGAGCGCAAGGACCGGATCAGCATGGCGGTGGGGCTGGAGGTCCGGGTCCCGTTCTGCGACCACCGGCTCGTGGAGTACGTCTACAACGCCCCGTGGTCGATGAAGACCTTCGACGGCCGGGAGAAGAGCCTGCTGCGCGCCGCGACCGCCGACCTACTGCCCCAGTCGGTGCTGGAGCGGACGAAGGCCCCCTACCCGGCGACGCTGGACCCGCAGTACACGAGCGCGCTGCTGCAGCAGTCCAAGGAACTGCTGACGACCGACGACCCGGTCTTCGGCCTGGTCGACCGCAGCTGGCTGCAGGACATCACCCAGCAGGACCCGGCCTCCATGCCGCTCGACGTCCGCAACGGCATGGAGCGCGTGCTCGACCTGAGCACCTGGCTGGACATCTACCGCCCCGAACTGCGCCTCTGACACGGCATCCGACACGGAAATCGACACGGGAATCGAGGAAACCGAGATGGAAACGATCCACGCCCAGCCCGAAGGGCTCGAAGCCGACCGCGACCTCCGCGCCCGGCACCGCGCCGTCGTCGCCGACTACATGAGCCGCAAGGGCGAGACCCGCAAGACGCGCTACCTGCTCTTCGCCGAGGACGGCAGCGCCGGCCTGTGGACCAGCGACACCGGACAGCCGATCACCTCCCAGGGGCACGAGAAGCTCAAGGCGCACGGCGAGTGGTCGCTGCGCATGTTCCCCGACTGGGAATGGTCGAACGTCCAGATCTTCGAGACGCAGGACCCCAACCAGTTCTGGGTCGAGTGCGACGGGGAGGGCCAGATCCTCTACCCGAACTATCCGCCCGGCCACTACAGCAACCACTTCATCCACTCGTTCCTGCTCGAAGACGGAAAGATCAAGCAGAACCGCGAGTTCATGAACCCGTTCCAGCAGCTGCGCGCGCTGGGCATCGAGGTACCGAAGGTCAACCGCGGCGGGATCCCCACGTAGGCACCGGCAGGCACCGGACCCGCGATCGCACTCACACCAAGGAGAAGTCCCGTGGGATCTCAGCTCAACCCCTACATCGCCTTCGACGGGGATGCCCGCCAGGCGCTGGAGTTCTACCACGACGTCCTCGGCGGAAAGCTGGAGCTGGGGACGTTCGGGGACTTCGGGAACCCCGAGTCGCCCGACGCCGACAGGATCATGCACGCCACGCTCAGCACCGCGGACGGTTTCACGGTGATGGCCTGGGACGTCCCGGAGCGGGTCCCCTTCAACCCGGGCACCAACGTCGCGCTCTACCTCGGCGGCGACGACCCCTCCCTGCGCGACTACTTCGGGAAGCTCTCCGCCGGCGGCACCGTGGTGATGCCCCTCAAGCAGCAGATCTGGGGCGACGAGGCCGGCACGCTCGTCGACCGGTTCGGGATCACCTGGATGTTCAACATCACCCAGGGCCGGTCCTGATCGCACCCCCGGTGTGCGGGGCGGGGCCTTCCGACGGCTCCGCCCCGTGCACGGGGAACCGTTCGCCTCCCGGACGAGGGGCGAAGTCATGTCACACAGATGGTGAGGGAACCATGACAGTCGACGTGCAGGCCACCCGGAACGTGGTCGACCTGATCACCGGCGGGTGGAGGGCGCAGGCGCTCTACACCGCGGTCAAGCTCGAACTGCCCGACCACATAGCGGCCGGCCGCGACTCCGGCGCCGAGCTCGCGAAGGCGACCGGGGCGGGCGAGCAGGGCATCCACCGCCTGATGCGCCTCCTGGTGGCCATGGGCGTGTTCGCGGGCAGCGAGTCCACCGGCTACCGCGGCACCCCGGTGAGCGCGGCCCTGCTGGAGGGCCCGCAGTCGCTGCGCGACATGTGCCTGCTGTACGGCGAGGAGTTCTACTCGGCGTGGGGCCACGCCCACCACGCCATCAGCACGGAGAGCTCGGGCTTCGAGGTCGCCTACGGCCGGCCGCTGTACGACTACCTCGGCGAGGACCCGGCCACCGCCAGGCGGTTCCAGCACACCATGAACGCCGCGAGCATGTTCTTCCACCAGGTGCCCGAGGTCTTCGACTTCGGGGGCAAGACCGTCGTGGACGTGGGCGGCGGTGGCGGGCAGCTGCTCGCCACGATCCTCGGCGCCGTCCCGGACGCCCGCGGCGTGCTCTTCGACCGCGAGCACATGATGCCGAAGGCGCGCGAGCACCTGTCCGCCGCCGTCGGCCTGGACCGCGTCGAGCTGGTCGGCGGCGACATGTTCGCGGAGGTCCCGGCGGGCGGGGACGTCTACCTCCTCTGCCGGGTGCTGGCCGGCCACGACGACGAAGCCGTCGTCGGCCTCTTCGAGAGCCTGCGCCGGGCCATGGCCGACTCCTCGTCGCGGCTGCTGATCCTCGACCGTTTCGTCGAGGACGAGGACTCCACCGTGCTGCCCGCCCTGTGGGACCTGCACCTCCTGGTGACGACGGGCGGCGAACACCGCACCCTCGACCGGATCACCCGGCTGCTGCACCGGGCCGGCCTGGAGATCGCCGGGACCGCGGAGCTGCCCAGTGAGACGAGCGCCCTGATCATCGCGCCGCGCACCCCCTCGCACACGTAGGGAAAGGAGACCTCCGGTGCTCACGTTGGCAACGATCGGTGTGTACGGCTTCGACGCCGATTCCTACCTGCAACGACTTCAACAAGCCGGTGTGCGCCTGGTGCTCGACGTGCGCCAGCGCCGCGGCGTCCGCGGCCCGGACTACGCCTGGGCGAACTCACTGCGGCTGCAGGCGGCCCTCGCCGAGGCCGGGATCGCCTACGAGCACCACCGCGAGCTCGCTCCCACCACGGAGCTGCGCCACCTCCAGTACGCCGAGGACGACCGCCGGGGCGTCGGCAAGCGCTCCCGCCAGGAGCTCGCCGCCGAGTACACCCGCCGCTACACCGCCGAGATCCTCGACCCGGCCGACCTCGACCCGATCGTGGCGGGGCTGCCGGCCGAAGGGACCGCCGCGCTGTTCTGCGTGGAGCGCGACGCGGCGGCCTGCCACCGCTCGCTGGTGGCACGGCGCCTGGCCGAGTGGCACGACGTATCGATCGAACACCTGGGGCCGCTGTGATGGACACCGGAACGCACACCGAGACGGGCGAGAGGGACGAGAGGGACGAGACGGATCCGCGCCCCGCGCGGCGGCCGCGGATCGCGGTGTTCGCCGGACCGACGGCGACGATCCTGAACACACCGGACCTGGTCACCTCGAACAAGGCGCGGCTGCGCCACGGTCTGCCGCTGCTCCCCTCCCGCTTCGACGTCCTGCGCTCCCAGCGGCTCGCGGCGCCCGTGACCCTGTACGTCGAGGCGTTCAGCGCACACCCGCTCGAACGGGAGTCGGCCGGGCTGTACGCCCCGCCGGACGGCTGGCTCGACAAAGAAGGAACGTTCCACCAGACGCAGCCCTTCGACGACGCCACCCCGGTGTACGTCGTCGAGCTCGATCCGGCCGACGGCCTCTACCCCCTCCCCTACATGGCCAGACAGGCGGACGGTTCCGCCTGGGAGGAGACCGCGGCGGCCCCCTTCGCACCGGCGGCGGCCGCCCGGCAGACGTTCTACCCCGATGCCCGGCGCCTGTACGAGGAGATCGACCGGTACGGCCTCGCCGACCTCGGCGCCCCCGTGGAGCTCGGGTCGCTCGCCGAGTTCGACTTCTTCCGCGCGGCCCCGTCGGGCGGGTACACCTCGGGCCCCGACGCCGAACGCCCCGGCAAGGACTTCTTCGTCTACTACCCGTACCACCTCCAGAGCGAGCCGGGCCTCGCGAACCTGGCCGAGGCCACCAACCAGGTGCAGGCCGTCCTCGACACGGGAGGGTTCGACGGCGTGCAGTGGCTGGAGGGCAGCCCGACCGTCGACGAGACCCTGTACTGGCTCGGCCTGCTCGTCGACACCACGGTGCCGCTCGTCGGGCACGCGGCCCAGCGCCGCCACCAGTCCGCGAGCGCCGACGGCGACCGCAACGTGGTGGACGGCGTGAAGTTCATCGCTTCGGGCGTCGCCCTGGACGACGCCGGCACCGACCGCCTCGGCGCCTGCGTGATCGTCGACGAACTCGTCTACTCGGCCCGCGACGTGACCAAGGTCGACGCCCGGCCCGGGGGGTACGAGGTCACCGGCGGGCACGGAGGAGTGGTCGCCGACATGGGCGGCTACGGTCCCCCGCAGGTCACCTACCTCCCGGCGCGCCGGCACACCCACCGCTCGGAGCTGCGCCTGACCGTGCTCCCCGACCGGGTCTCCGGCGTGACCGGGGCCCTGGCCACCGGCGTGTCCCTGGTCGACGTGGAGACGAAGGACGCCGGCGGGCTCGTGCCGGCCGCCGTGCCGCACGTCTCGATCACCAAGTACAGCCGGTACGCGGCCACGGCCGCGGGCTCCGACCATCCCTCCCTCGCCGACGACGAGGCCGAGATCCTGGCCCGGATCGACGCCGGCCTCGCGGGCGCGCCGCTGACCGGGTTCGTCTGTGAGGGCATGTCGCCCTTCGGGATGGCCGACCCGGCGAAGAACTCCGCCCTGAGCGTCGCCCTCTTCGCGGGCATGCCTGTGGTCCGTACGGGCCGCGGCAACACCGGGGGCATGGCGTACCGGATGGATCCGGCGTTCATCTCGGGCAACAACCTCACCGCCACCAAGGCCCGCCTGCTCCTCATGGCCGCGCTGCTCAAGTTCGGCGCCCTGCCCCCGGCCGCGGATCCGTTCCGCCCGACTCCCGCCGAGTACGCGGCCACGGTGCGGGCGGTCGCCCGGTACCAGGCCCTGTTCGACACGCACTGACGCCATTTCTGGACATCTGGACTTCTGGACGGAACGCATGGATACGTACGAGTACGTGGTGGCCGACGTCTTCACCAAGGTCCCACTGGAAGGAAATCCGACCGCGGTCTTCCTGGACTCCGCCGGGCTGTCGGCCGAGCGGATGCAGCAGATCGCGCAGGAGATGCACCTGTCGGAGACGGTCTTCGTCCTCCCAGCGGAGGCCGACGGCGATGTGAAGGTCCGCATCTTCACGCCCGTCAACGAGCTGCCGTTCGCCGGGCACCCGACCCTGGGCACGGCCATCGTGCTCGGCGAGTCGCACGCCTCGAAGGAGCTCCTGATGGAGACCGCCATGGGCACCGTCGCGTTCGAACTGGAGCGTGACGACGACGGCCGGGCCGACGCGGCCGGCATGTGGCAGCCCGTCCCCACCTGGGAGGCCTACGACCGCGCGGACGAACTGCTCGCCGCCCTCGACCTGTCGGCCGCCGGCAGCACCCTGCCGGTCGAGGTCTACCACAACGGGCCGCGGCACGTGTTCGTCGGCCTGGACGGCGTGGCCGCGCTCTCCGCCCTGGAGCCGGACCACAGGAGTCTCGCCCGGCTCCCCGACATGGCCGCCAACTGCTTCGCCGGCTCGGGCACCGAGTGGAGACTGCGGATGTTCTCGCCCGCCTACGGCGTGGTCGAGGACGCGGCCACGGGCTCGGCCGCCGGGTCCCTCGCCGTACACTTGGCGCGGCACGGCCTGATCCCGTTCGGGGAGTGGATCAGCATCCGCCAGGGGGTCGAGATGGGCCGCCCATCGACGATGCACGCCCGGGCCATGGGGACGCCGGAGCGGATCGATTCGGTCCATGTGGCGGGATCCGCCGTGGTCATCGCACGGGGAACGCTGTACGCGTAACCAGCCCTGTGAGGAACCGAGGAACCGAGGAACCGAGGAAGGGCCGCCGCAGTGTCCGATGGTGACGGGTTGTTCGAGTTACCGCTGTCCGAAGCCGCCCCGCCGCCCCCGGAGACGGAGGCCGCACGGGCCACCGCGCCGCTGGCCGCGCGGATGCGTCCCCGGACGCTCGCCGAGGTCGTCGGCCAGGCGCACCTGCTGGGTCCCGGCGCACCGCTGCGCCGGCTGGCGGAGGGCGGCGAGGCCTCGTCCGTACTGCTCTACGGGCCCCCCGGCACCGGGAAGACCACGATCGCCCGGCTGCTCGCCGCCGTCGACACCCGCCACTTCGTCGCCCTGTCCGCGCTGTCCAGCGGGGTCAGGGAACTGCGCGAGGTGATGGACGCGGCGCGGCTGCGCCGGGACCGTCAGAACCGGCGGACCGTGCTGTTCATCGACGAGGTGCACCGCTTCTCCAAGAACCAGCAGGACGCCCTGCTGAGCGCCGTCGAGGACCGGCTCGTCCTGCTGGTCGCCGCCACCACGGAGAACCCGTCGTTCTCGGTGGTGACGCCGCTGCTCTCGCGGATGCTGGTGCTCCAGCTCCAGTCCCTGGACGAGGAGGACCTCCGCGCCCTGCTGCGGCGTGCGGTGAAGGACGAGCGCGGGCTCGGCGGTTCGGTCTCGCTGTCCCCCGAGGCCGAGGACGCCCTGGTGCGGCTCGCGGCCGGCGACGCCCGCAGCGCACTGACCGCACTGGAGGCGAGCGCAGACGGGGTGACCGACACCGGCGGCACGGTGATCGACGTACCGGCCGTGGAACGGGCCGTCACCGAGACCACCGTGCGCTACGACCGCCAGGGCGACCAGCACTACGACGTCATCAGCGCGTTCATCAAGTCGATCCGCGGCTCGGACCCCGACGCCGCGCTGCACTACCTGGCCCGGATGCTCGTGGCCGGGGAGGATCCGCGGTTCATCGCGCGACGGCTGCTGGTGCACGCCAGCGAGGACGTCGGGCTGGCGGATCCCACGGCCCTGCAGGCGGCCGTCGCGGCGGCGCAGACGGTCCAGCTGATCGGCATGCCCGAGGCCCGTCTCGCCCTCGCGCAGGCCACCGTGCACCTGGCCACGGCGCCGAAGTCGAACGCCCTGATCACCGCGATCGACGAGGCCATGTCCGACGTCCGG
Source organism: Streptomyces sp. NPDC104226 (assembly GCF_055584085.1). Classification (NCBI taxonomy): domain Bacteria; kingdom Bacillati; phylum Actinomycetota; class Actinomycetes; order Kitasatosporales; family Streptomycetaceae; genus Streptomyces; species Streptomyces sp. NPDC104226. Next base: position 117,906 of record NZ_JBVJMS010000006.1, on the reverse strand, counting down.
GCGGGCGCCGTCGGAGAGGTCCCCGCCCACCTGCGGTACGGCCGCTACAAGGGTGCCCGGGAGCTGGGCAACGCGATCGGCTACCGGTACCCGCACAAGGCCCCGGACGGGGTCCAGGAGCAGCAGTACCCGCCGGACGGGCTCGTGGGGAAGGACTACTACCGCCCCACTCGGCACGGCGGGGAGCACGTCCTGCACGAGCGCCTCGCCAAGCTCCGCCGCGTGATCCGGGGCGACCGGGGAGACCGAGGGGACCGCGGAGACCGGGGATAGCCCACTGCCCGTGCCGGTTCTACGGGCGCGGGCAGCGGACGGACACGGTCGCGTTACGCGACGGCAGTGCCTTCGAGCTCGACCAGCTGGCCGGGGATCGCCAGACGCGAGACCCCGAGCATCGTGGTGGTCGGCGCGACCTGGGCGGCGCCCAGACGTCCCGCCAGCACGCCGTAGTGCTGGAAGAGCAGGTCGACGTCGGTCGTGTAGACGTTGAGGCGGACGAGGTTCGCGAGGGTCATGCCGGCCTCGGCGAGCACCGCCTCGATGTTGTCGATGCTCAGGGCCAGTTGGGCCGCCAGGTCACCGTCGTGCTCGGGCTTGCCTTCGCTGCTCATCGCCGTCTGGCCCGAGATGTACAGGGTGCGCGAGTGCCCGGAGACGACCTCGCCCTGGTTGAACCCCATCTCGACCGACCACGACACCGGGTTGACCGCAGTTCGTTCCATGTCGCACAAGCTCCATTCGGATCACGTGAAGGTACGGACGCCCATCGGCCCGGCAGGAGCCCAGCTCTGACGTCGTGTCATCGAGCCTTGCAACTAAACCTGACATCCTCGGTCACGTATTTTGGTTAAAATTTCTATGTGCGCGCTGACCGATTAGTCTCGTTGGTACTCCTTCTGCGCCAGCGCGGACGGATGACCGCCGACGCCCTGGCCCGCGAACTGCGCGTGTCCACCCGTACGGTGCTGCGCGATGTGGAGGCGCTGTCCGCGGCCGGCCTGCCGGTCTACGCCGAACGCGGCCGGCACGGCGGTTTCGTGCTGCTGCCCGATTTCCAGACAGCGCTCACCGGACTGAACCACGACGAGGCGCTCGCCCTGGTGGTCGCCGGATCGCGCCGCGGATCAGAGCTGTTCGGCCTCGGTTCGGCGCTCGCCTCGGCCATGCTCAAACTGGTCGACGCCCTGCCCGAGGGCCTTCGGGAATCCGCGGCCGGCGCGGCGCAGAGGCTGCTCATCGAACCGGAGACCGACCTCCTCTCGCGCCGGGCGGCCGCGGACGAGGTGCCCGACGGCATCGTGGCGGAGATCCGCCACGCCGTCTTCTCAGGACGCAAGCTGAAGCTCAGTTACGCGGCCGCGGGCCAGGTCCCGAAGTGGCGCACGGTGGATCCGATCGGCCTGGTCACCGTGCGCGGGCAGGGCTATCTGCTGGCCACGCGGTACGGCGCGGACCGCACGTACCGGCTGTCCCTCGTACTGGCCGCCGAGGCGCTCGACGCGCCCGCGCAGCGGCCGGACACCGTCGACCTGGACCGGACCTGGCAGGAGCACAACGCGCAGTTGCGGACCGGGGGCGACCAGGTCACCGTGCTGGTCCGGGTGGACCCGGCGCGGCGGGACCAGCTGGTGGACACCGCGCTGGCCGTCCGCGACGAAGAGGCCCATGCGGACGGCTGGCTGCGGATGAGCGTGGTGTTCCAGGACGCGCGGCACGCCGAATGGGCCCTGTGGCAGCACTCCACGTACGCGGAGGTCCTGGCCCCGCAGGGACTGCGCGCCTCCCTGCACCACCGCGCCGCCACGATCGCCATCCGGTACGGGGGCGGGCCCGCCCGTCCGGTTTCCGAACAGGATTGACCGGATTACGTTCTTGACGGACAGTCACCCTCTCGCCCACCATCAGGCTCGCACTGACGCACGACGCACTGCCGTACCCACGCAGGAGCGACGGCGCCCAGGCACGCTCACCCGCGCCACCCGCACGTTCCGCACACATCCCCAGTACGGAATCCCGGAGCCCCCACATGAGCCTGTCCGTCTCCCGGCGTCTGGCCGCCGTGACCGCCCTCGCGGTCGCCGGTCTGTTCGCCGCCACCGCCCCCGCCGCGCTCGCCTCGCCGACCTCGGTCGCCGCCGCGCCCACGCCGCCCGACATCCCGCTGGCCAACGTCAAGGCACACCTGACGCAGCTGCAGTCCATAGCCACCGCCAACGGCGGCAACCGCGCCCACGGCAGGGCCGGCTACAAGGCCTCGATCGACTACGTGAAGGCCAAGCTGGACGCGGCCGGTTTCACGACCAGCCTGCAGACCTTCACCTCCAGCGGCGCCACCGGCTACAACCTGATCGCCGACTGGCCGGGCGGTGACCCCAACTCGGTCCTGATGTCCGGCTCGCACCTCGACTCGGTGACCTCGGGCCCGGGCATCAACGACAACGGCTCCGGCAGCGCCGCCGTCCTGGAGGCCGCGCTCGCCGTCTCCCGGTCCGGCCTGACGCCCACGAAGCACCTGCGCTTCGGCTGGTGGGGCGCGGAGGAGCTGGGCCTGATCGGCTCGAAGTACTACGTGAACAACCTGCCGGCGGCCGAGAAGTCGAAGATCTCCGGCTACCTGAACTTCGACATGATCGGCTCGCCGAACCCGGGCTACTTCGTCTACGACGACGACCCCACGATCGAGCAGACCTTCAAGAACTACTACGCGGGCCTCGGCGTCCCCACCGAGATCGAGACCGAGGGCGACGGGCGCTCCGACCACGCGCCGTTCAAGAGCGCGGGCATCCCGGTCGGCGGCCTGTTCTCCGGCGCCGACTACACCAAGACGGCGGCCCAGGCGCAGAAGTGGGGCGGCACCTCCGGTCAGGCCTTCGACCGCTGCTACCACTCCTCCTGCGACACCACGGCGAACATCAACGACACCGCCCTGGACCGCAACTCCGATGCCATCGCCTACGCGATCTGGAACCTCGGCTTCGCCACGCCGGTCCCCCCGGGCCCGTCCTTCGAGAACACCGCGGACGTCACGATCCCGGACTCCCCCGCCGCCGCGGTGACCTCGCCGATCACGGTCTCGGGCGTCCCGGGGAACGCGCCGGCCACCACCAAGGTCGACGTGAACATCGTCCACACCTACATCGGTGACCTCGTGGTCGACCTGCTCGCCCCCGACGGCACCGTGTACAACCTGCACAACCGCACCGGCGGCAGCGCGGACAACATCGTCAAGTCCGTCACGGTCAACGCCTCCTCGGAGGTCGCCAACGGCGTGTGGAAGCTCCGGGTCAAGGACGCGGCCGCCCAGGACGTCGGCTACATCAACAGCTGGAAGATCACCTTCTAGCAGGGCCCCGGCCGGCCCGGCCCGGCGCAGCCCGGCCCGGCAGCCGATCTAGTCCTTCGGAGCTCCGGTGTGATCCGCGCGGATCATGCCGGAGCTCTCCTGGATCCGGGCGCGCAGCTCCTCCGCGACCGCCGCGACATCGGCGTGTCCCAGCTTCGCGGCCTCCACCAGATCGCCGAGTTCCTCCGGCGACGGCAGCTGCTTGGCCCCGGCGACGCGCAGGTACGAGCGGGTCGCGGCGGCGGCGTAGAACTCGTTCATCGGGGATTCCAGCGCCGGGCACACCGCGAGCGTGTGCAGAAACGCCGCGGCCCGCCACGCGGTGTCCGGGGCGGGCTGTTCGGGGACCAGGACGAGGTCGTTCTGGTGCCGGGCCACTGCGGCGGCCACTCCGGAGGGATCCCACACGGCGGGATCGGACGGGAGATGGTGGGCCAGAGCGGTCCAGGCCCACTCCATGGTGATCTTCAATGCCCGAACCGCTCCTGGAAGTAGCCCCAGTGGTCGGCGAACTCCTCGATCCCGGACAGGAAGTTCTTCCGGTCCTCGTCGAGCTCGCGTTCCGTGACTTCGGTGATCAGCGCGGTGACCGTCGTGCCCAGGGCCGCCGCCCGCGCCTTCAGGCGTTCGTGGAACTCTTCTTCCAGGCGGATGGTGACGTGTCTCGACATGGTTTTCACGGTACAGCGGGGTTGCTGTACAGAGGACCGGAACGGCCCAAGGGTGGGCAGGGACACAGCCCCCGCCCACCCTCGGACTTCCGTTCCGGCTCCGTGCCGGACTACTTGTTGGCGTCGGCCGCCTTCACCAGCTCGGCCTTGGTGACCGCGCCGACGTAGACCTTGCCGTCGTCCGTGATCAGGGCGTTGACCACGCGGGTCTTCAGGACGCGGCCCTCGCCGAACTTCCCGGAGACCTTCTCCCCGAGCGAGTCGAGGAACTGCGCGGCCCCCTTGGGCGCGTTCTTGTCCTTGGCCGCGTCGTCCATGCCCTTGAGGGTGTTGGTCGCGCCGGTCTCGATCCGGGCGATCGAGGTCCAGCCCTCGCCGAGGACCTTCGGCTCGCCCTTGCCGGCCTCGGCGCCGCCGATCAGGCCGCCGAGACCCGGGATGGACTGCAGCGCGTCCAGGCCGGCGTCCTTGTCGCCCTTGCCGTGCTCGCCGGCCGCGCCGCCCTCGGTCACCTTGGCGTCCTTGGGCGGGGTGAAGGCGAAGGTGTCGGCGGCGGGCTTGGAGAAGTCGACCTTGGTGAAGCCGGCGTCCACGATCGGCTTGCCGCCGTCGGTGGAGAGCACCTGCACGCGCAGCGGCACGCCGTTCTTCGCGTCCACCGCGATCTTCACCGAGGCGACCGTCGAGCCGGTCCCCTTCGGCTTCAGGACCAGCTGGTAGGCGTCGCGCCCGGCCACCTGGGCCGTGTCGCCGACGCTGACGTCGGTGGTCGTTCCGGCGGCCTTCAGGACCTCCTGGGCGATCTCCTGCGGGGAGGCCGGGAGGCCGTCGGCCTTGCGGTCGGCGCCCTTGTCAGCCTTTTCGCCCTTCTCGATCTTGTTGGAGGCATCCTTCTCGTGGAAGACCTCCTTCGACTTGGAGTCGTATCCCCAGACGTCGTCGCCGTTGTGGAGGAGGCTGTACTCGTCCTTGCCGTCCACGAAGGTGAGCTTCTGGCGGTCCGGGCCGTCGGCGGCCACGCGGAAGGTCTGGGTGCCGCCGCTCACCAGCTGGCTGAGCTTCTCCTGCGGGTCCGCGGAGCCGCCGGTCACGCCGCCACCGCCGCCCAGCAGGCCGGCCGGGAGGCTCGGCAGGCCCAGGTCCGTGCTGATCTTGGCGCTGCCGGACAGCTGCTGCACGTCCGAGGCCGCGATCTTCTCGATGAGCTGCTGGGCCGTGACCTTCGGCAGGTCCGGTCCGCCGGCGTTCGCGAAGGCCGGGACCATCGCGATCGTGCCGGCGACCACACCGAACACCGCGACCGGTACGGCGTACCGAGCGGCCTTGCGGGTCTTTGCGTTCGTTGCCATGTCTGTCTGCCCTACCTCTGTGTGTACGGCGGCGACCTACCGTCCAACGTGTACACGTCCACCCCGCGCCGCCACTCTCACCCGATCTGGTGGGGATGTGTCTCCATCTGACCAAAGAAGAGGGGGTCGGGGCGTCAGCCCCCGGAGCCAACTGTGCGTACGCCCCAGGGATGACATGACGAGGGCCCGGCCTCCCCCACCCGTAGGGGTTGCCGGGCCCTCGCCGCTGTTCCGTGCCCGGTCAGCCCGCGCGGTGGACCACGGCGTCGCAGAGCTCCACCAGCGCCGACTTCGCGAAGCAGTCGGGCAGCGGGGCCAGCGTGGCCCGCGCCTCCTCCGCGTACCGCACGGTGTCCTTGCGGGCCTGCTCCAGCGCCGGGTGGACCCGCAGCCGGGCGAGCACCTCGGCGTGCAGCGCGTCGTCCGTCAGATCGCCGTCCAGGAGCCGTACGAGCTCCACGTCCGCGGGGTCGCCGCCCTGGGCCGCCATCTCCCGCAGCCGCAGGACCGGGAGCGTCGGGATGCCCTCGCGCAGGTCGGTGCCGGGGGTCTTGCCGGACTCGTGCGAGTCGGAGGCGATGTCGAGGACGTCGTCGGCGAGCTGGAAGGCGGTGCCGAGCCGCTCGCCGTACTGGGTCAGGATGTCGACGACCGACTCGTCGGCGCCGGACATCATCGCGCCGAAGCGGCCGGAGACCGCGATCAGCGAGCCGGTCTTGCCGGCGATGACGTCGAGGTAGTGCTCGACCGGGTCGCGGCCGTCGCGCGGGCCCGCCGTTTCCAGGATCTGGCCCGTCACCAGCCGCTCGAACGCCTCGGCCTGGACCCGTACGGCCTCGGGGCCGAGGTCCGCCAGGATGTGCGAGGCGCGGGCGAACAGGAAGTCACCCGTCAGGACGGCCACGGAGTTGCCCCAGCGGGCGTTGGAGCTCTCCACGCCGCGGCGCACGTCCGCCTCGTCCATGACGTCGTCGTGGTAGAGCGTCGCCAGGTGGGTCAGCTCCACGACCACGGCGGAGGGGACGATCCCGGGCGCGTAGGGATCGCCGAACCGGGAGGCGAGCATCACCAGCAGCGGCCGGAAGCGCTTGCCGCCGGCGCGCACCAGGTGCTGTGCGGCCTCGGTGATGAAGGGGACTTCGCTCTTGGTGGCTTCCAGCAGACCCGCCTCGACGGCGGCCAGTCCGGCCTGGACATCGGTCTCAAGAGCCTGGTCCCGCACGCTCAGTCCGAACGGCCCGACGACGGTCACGAGGGGTACTCCTGTCTGCTGACGATCACCTTGACGATCACACGGATTGTCGATGTGTCGCTGCCATCACTCAAGCCAGCGTATCCGGTCTGTTTTCGATCACCCAGGGCGCCCGTCCGGCCACGGGCACCCTACAGGCCGGGCGACGCCCCATGCGCCCCGGTATGTTCTAGAGCAGCCGAAACAACCGGAGAATGCGTTTTGTCCAGAACTGCTACCGATATAGACGAGCCTTCGGACCCGGAGGCCGACCAGCCGCCGCCCGGCGACGACCACGCCTTCCTCGGGCACCCCAGGGGCCTGGCCACGCTCTCCGGGCTGGAAGTCTGGGAGCGCTTCTCGTTCCTGGGCATGCAGGCCATCCTCGTCCTCTATTTCGCGGACACGGTGGCGAACGGCGGCCTGGGGATGAACCCGGGCACCGCGGCCTCCGTCTCGGCGGCCTACGGGACCATGGTCTACCTCGTCTCCGTCGCCGGCGGGTGGCTCGCCGACCGGATCCTCGGTTCGTACCGCGCCGTGCTCTGGGGCGGCATCCTGATCGCCTGCGGCCACTACGCCATGGCCGTGCCGACCGCCGCCATGACCTGGGTGGGCCTCGGCCTGATCAGCGCCGGCACCGGCCTGCTGAAGCCGAACGTGGCCAGCATGGTCGGCAAGCTGTACAGGACGGACGACGACCGGCGCGACGCCGGCTTCGCCCTGTACTACATGGGCATCAACATCGGCGCCTTCGCCGGCCCCCTGATCACCTCCTGGCTCGGCGAGCACCAGGGCTGGCACTGGGGGTTCTCCGCCGCCGCGATCGGCATGACCGCGGGCCTGATCCAGTACGTCCTGGGCCGCCGCCACCTGGCCGGGCGCAAGCACTCCGCCGAGTTCGCGCTCGCGCCCGACGCGATGCGCTCGGCCGTGACGAAGATCATTGGCGGCATCGTGCTCTTCGCCGCCGTCGCCACTCTTCTGGCGGTACTGGGCTGGCTGACGATGGACCGGTTCGTCGACCTGCTCACCCTGATCTCGGTGATCGCGCCGATCGTCTACTTCGCCGTCATGTTCCGCAGCGACCGGGTGACGCCCGCCGAGCGGGGGCGCCTGCGCCCGTACGTGGTCCTCTTCCTGGCCTCGGTGGCGTTCAACTTCATCCTCTTCCAGGCGTACTCGACGATGATGCTGCTCGCCTCGACGAACGCCCGGACCGAGATCCTCGGCTTCGACTTCCCGGCCGGCTGGTACGCCTCCGCGCTCGGCGCGTTCGAGGTGCTCCTGGCCCCGGTCGTGGCCGCGCTGTGGGTCCGGATGGGCCGCCGGCAGCCGCACGCCTCCAACAAGATCGCCATCGGCGTGGTCCTGGGCGGCCTGTCCTTCCTCCTGATGGTCATCCCCACCTCCGGGCACTCGGGCGACACGTACAAGATGGCCGCCTGGTGGATCGTCGGCTCCTACCTGCTGCTCGGACTCGGTGACGTCCTGCTGGAGACCTCCGGCATGTCGGCCACCACGAAGCTCGCCCCGAAGGCGTTCGCCAGCCAGACGATGGCCCTGTGGTTCCTCTCCCTCGCCCTGGCCAACGGCATCCAGGCGCAAGTGGTCAAGCTCTACGGCCAGGTCTCCAACCCCGCCTACTTCGGCGTCAACGGCGCCATCGCCGTCGCGGTGGGACTGGCCGTGATGGCGCTGGCGCCGTGGCTCAAGCGCACGATGCACCCCGTCCACTGACCGCCGGAGCTCCGATGATCATCCGTACCGAGTTCCCCTACGGGACCACCCACGAGGACGTCCGGATCCCGATGCGGGACGGCACCGAGCTGTACGCCCGCATCTGGCGGCCGGTCACCGACGAGCCCGTCCCGGCCCTGCTGGAGTACCTCCCGTACCGCCTCACCGACTGGACCGCCCCGCGCGACTGGCAGCGCCACCCCTGGTACGCGGGCCACGGCTACGCCTCCGTACGGGTCGACGTCCGCGGCCACGGCAACAGCGGCGGCGACCCGGGCGACGAGTACGACGCGCAGGAACTCGCCGACGGGGTCGCGGTCGTCGAATGGCTGGCGGCCCAGCCCTGGTGCACGGGGTCGGTCGGCATGTTCGGCATCTCCTGGGGCGGCTTCAACAGCCTCCAGATCGCCGCCCTCGCACCGGAGCCGCTCAAGGCCGTCGTCACCGTCTGCTCCACCGACGACCGCTTCGACAACGACGTGCACTACATGGGCGGCTCCCTTCTCGCCGTGGACATGCACGCCTGGTCGGCGACCATGCTCGCCTTCGCCTCCCGCCCGCCGGACCCGCTCTACGCGGGCGAGGGCTGGCGCGACCAGTGGCTCTCCCGCCTCGGCGCGGTGGAACCCCTCGTGCACACCTGGCTCTCCCACCAGACCCGCGACGCGTACTGGCGCCACGGCTCCGTCTGCGAGGACTACGGCGCGATCGGCGCGGCCGTCCTCGCCGTCGGCGGCTGGCACGACCCGTACCGCGACACCGTGCTGCGGCTGGTCGCCGCGCTCCCCGCCGACCGGGTCCGGGGCCTGATCGGCCCCTGGTCGCACCAGTACCCCGACCGGGGGCTGCCGCCGGGGCCCGCCATCGGCTTCCTCCAGGAGACCCTGCGCTGGTGGGACCACTGGCTCAAGGGCAAGGACACCGGCGTGATGGCCGAGCCGGCACTGCGCTCCTGGATCTCCGAGTCGCACCCGCCCGCGACGACGTACGAAACCCTGCCCGGCCGCTGGGTCGGCGACCCGTCCTGGCCCTCGCCGAACGTCGACCCGGTCACGTACGCCTTCCAGGGCGCGCCGGTGATCGTGGCCTCCCCGCAGCACACGGGCCTGGACGCGGGCCGCTTCTTCCCCTTCGGCAACGACGCCGACCTGCCTCCGGACCAGCGCGAGGAGGACGCGAAGTCGGCCTGCTTCGAGTTCCCGGTGGGTGACGGCTCCGGCCCGGTGGAGATCCTGGGCCGCCCGGTGGTCCGGCTGCGGCTGCGCATGGACGTCCCCTACGGGCAGGTCGTGGCCCGGCTCTGCGACGTGGCCCCGGACGGCTCCTCGACGCTGGTCACGCGGGGCGTGCTCAACCTGTCCGCCCGGCAGGGCCGGGACAAGGCGGTCCCCTGGCCGCCGGGCCGGTACGAGGACGTGGTCTTCGAGCTGAACGGCATCGGCCACTCCTTCCCGCCCGGCCACCGCATCCGCGTCGCCCTGTCCTCCGCCTACTGGCCGTGGATCTGGCCGCGCGCCGGCTCGGAGCACGGCTGGACCCTGGACCCGGCGGGCAGCGCGGTGGAACTCCCGATCCGCGACCCTTCCTCCGACGGGGAGCCGATCCTCTTCGAAGCTCCCGAGCAGTCGGAGGCGCTGGGCGTCTCCTACCCGGCGACCCTGGACGCCCCCCGCCCGGAACGGCTCGTCGTACGGGACGTCGCGCGCGGGACGTGGCGCCTGGAGGTGGACCCGCGCTACGGCGGTACCCGGGTCTACCCCGACGGCCTCGAATTCAGCGAGGACGCCCTCGAAATCTACGAGATCCAGGAGGCGGACCCCCTGTCCGCCCGGACCCACTCCACCTGGACGGTCCGCCTGCACCGGCCGGAGCTGGGCTGGGACGTGTCGGTGGTGACCCGCTCGGAGATCACCTGCGACGAGGGCGGCTTCCTCACCTCGAACGAGGTGGTCTGCCGCGAGGCCGACGAGGTCCTCTTCCACCACACCTGGGAACGCCGCCTGCCCCGCGCGGCGGTCTGAGGGCGGCACACGGGCTGACCGGAACCCGCCCCGGGGCAGGACCTGTTCGGTTTCAATGGGGGAGGGAAGCGGTCGTCACGTAGGGGGAGCGATGAGCGGCAGCCTGCCCGCCGGGAACGACGTGCCGACGGCCACCCGGACGACGCGCACCAGGCGCATGTCCGAGGTCGCGGCCGTGGTGTCGGCCGGCACCGCCCTGGCGGCCCTGCTGTTCGGGCTGTTCGGTCTGACCGGCTCGGGCAACGGCGCGCGTACACCGGGGGCGGCCCCGGGCACCACCACGTCCCAGCCGCCTCCCGAAACGCCTTCTGCCACCCCCACCACGACGGCCACGCCCACGCGGTCCGCTGCCGCCTCCCCGACGCCCACGAAGCCGCTCGCACCGCCGCCGGCCGGTTGGCACCGGGTCGACGCCAAGGCGCTCACCGCCTCGCTCGCCGTCCCCGCCGGCTGGAAGATCAACGACGACGACGCGCTGCACGTCAACTGGTTCTCCCCCGACGGCCGCTACGTGATCGGCGTCAAACGCGACAGCACCCACGGCAGCAGCGCCCAAGCGGCCTCCATCGGACAGCTCGCCTGGTACCGCAAGCCCGCCGAGTCCAAGATGCAGGACCTCTCGTTCGAGTCCCAGCCCATCGAACAGGACGGCAGGACCGCTGTCCGGCTGGACCTGGACTTCCGCTGGGAGGGCCAGACCGCACGCGCCCACCGGATCGAACTCTTCGTGGCGGGTGAGGGTGGTCAGGTCTACCAACTGCTGGTCGAGGACAAGGAGCGGCAGAAGGATCCGGCATCCGTCACCGAACTCTTCGAGACCGCCCGCGCCCACCTGCGCATCGACGTGCGCTGATCCGCCCCCTCCGGCCCCGGCCGACGGCTAGCCGAACAGCCGCTCCAGGACCACCGCGATGCCGTCCGCCTCGTTCGAGAGGGTGACCTCGTCGGCGACGGCCAGCAGCTCCCGGTGGGCGCCGGCCATGGCGACCCCGTGGGCCGCCCACGCGAACATCGGGATGTCGTTCGGCATGTCGCCGAAGGCGATCGTCGAGGAGCCGGCGACGTCCAGGAGCGCCGCCGCCACCGCGAGGCCGCTCGCCTTGTCGATCCCCGGGGGCTGGAGCTCCACCGTGTGCTCGCCCGCCATGGTGACGTTGACCAGGTCCCCGACCACGCCCCGGGCGATCTCCGTCAGTTCGTCGTCCGAGAGGCGGGGGTGCTGGAGGAGCACCTTGTTGATCGGGGAGGCCCAGAGGTCGGACCGCCGGGCCACCGCCACCGTCGGCAGGTGCGGGTGCCACATCCGGTAGCCCGGCCCTATCAGCATCTCCGCGTCGACGCCCTCCTGGTTGACCGCGGCCCAGACCTCGCCGACCTCCGCCTCGATCTTCCCGAGGGCCACCTCCGCCAGCTCCCGGTCCAGGGACACGGAGTGCAGCATCCGGCTCGCCGCCGCGTCGTAGACCTGCGCTCCCTGCCCGCACACCGCGAGTCCCGTGTAGCCGAGGCCGTCCAGGACGTGGCGGACCTGCGGGACGGGGCGGCCTGTCACGATGATGTGCCGGGCGCCGGCCGCGCGGGCGGCGGCGAGAGCGGCGGAGGAACGGGCCGAAACGGTGTCTCCGGCGCGCAGCAGAGTCCCGTCCAGGTCGGTGGCCACGAGTGCATAGGGGAGGGCGGAAGTCACGCGTTCAAGGATACGGACCCCCTCGGACAAGTCCTACAAATACTGCCCGAATCCGGCCTCCCGCACGCCCCACCAGCCCCTTAACCTGTCAAGCAGCCCCCGGGACACCCCCGGGCAGCGTCGAAAGCGAGGCAGCACCCCATGCCCCAGCAGAGCCCCCTCGACATCCCCGAGGGCGACCCGTTCGGGCCGCACAACCTCCCCTACGGCGTCTTCTCCACCGCCGGGGACGAGCGCCGCCGCATCGGTGTCCGCATCGGCGGGTACGTGCTCGACGCCGGCGCCGCCGCGGCCGCGCTCGGCTCCCCGTACGCCGGACTGCTCGGGCAGCCCTCCCTCAACCCGCTGCTCGCCGCGGGCCGCACCGCCTGGAAGGACGTGCGCCGCGCGCTGACCGCGTGGGTCACCGACCCCGGCCACCGGCCCTCCGTGGAACCGCACCTGCTGCCCCTCGAAGACGCCGTGCTGCACCTGCCGTACGAGGTCGCCGACTACGTCGACTTCTATGCGAGCGAGCACCACGCCACCAACGTCGGCAGGATGTTCCGGCCGGACGGGGACGCTCTGACCCCCAACTGGAAGCACCTGCCCATCGGCTACCACGGCCGGGCCGGAACCATCGTGGTGTCCGGCACCGACGTCGTGCGCCCCGCGGGCCAGCGCAAGGCTCCCGCCGACCCGGCGCCCGTCTTCGGGCCCTCCGTGAAGCTCGACATCGAGGCCGAGGTCGGCTTCGTCGTCGGCACCCCCTCGGAGCAGGGCCGCCCCGTGGCCCTCGCCGACTTCGAGGAGCACGTCTTCGGGCTGTTCCTGCTCAACGACTGGTCCGCGCGCGACATCCAGGCCTGGGAGTACGTGCCGCTCGGCCCCTTCCTCGGCAAGTCCTTCGCCACCTCCGTCTCCGCCTGGGTCACCCCGCTGGAGGCCCTCGACGCGGCCCGGGTCGCCCCGCCCGCCCGGGACTTCCCGCTCCTGCCCTACCTCGACGACTCCGCCGCCGACCGGCCCGGCGGCTTCGACCTGCACATCACCGTTTCCATCAACGGGCAGGAAGTGGCGCAGCCGCCGTTCGCGTCGATGTACTGGACCGCCGCCCAGCAGCTCGCCCACATGACCGTCAACGGCGCCTCCCTGCGCACCGGCGACGTGTACGGCTCGGGCACCGTCAGCGGCCCCGAGGTCGACCAGCGCGGCTCGCTGCTGGAGCTCACCTGGAACGGCCGCGACGCCATCGAGCTCACCGACGGCAAGCGCACCTTCCTGGAGGACGGGGACACCGTCACGCTCACCGCATGGGCACCGGGCGCCGACGGCACCCGCGTGGGCCTCGGCGAGGTCAGTGGCCGCATCGTGGGCACCCGCTAGTCCGCATCCCGGGACGCGCCGCTACGGCGGGGTGGCGGATCTTTCCGCCGCCCCGCCGTTTGCGCAGGTCACAGCCGTACGCGAACACCCGCGAGTGGCGCAACACTGCGGCAACACCACCGACCCGGCCCCCTCGGTATGTTCCGTGCCATGCCAGCCGAACGCACCCGCGAACACACCGTCCCGGTCGCCGCCGCGCGCCGCCGGCGGCTGCGCGCGGACCAGGCGCGACAGCTCGCCGACCTGCTGCGCCACCAGATCCTGGCGGGCGGCTACCCCACCGGCGTCCTCCCGCTGGAGGACGCCCTCGCCGCCGACTACGGCGCCGGCCGCAACACCGTGCGCCAGGCCCTGGACCTGCTGCGCGGCGAACAGCTCGTCGAGCGCCGCCCCGGGGTCGGCACCGTCATCGTGTGCGCCAAGTACCCGCACGGCCTCGACCGCCTGCAGGGTCTGGCCGAAACCCTCCACGAACACGGCCGCGTCACCAACGAGGTCCGCACCGTCGGCCCCGTCCGCGCCCCGGCCCCCGTCGCCGGCCGGCTGCGCCTGCCCGAGCACTCCGACGTGCTGTACATCGAGCGGCTGCGCCGCCTGAACGGGCTGCCGCTCTCGCTCGACCTGACGTACGTCCCCCTGGACATCGGCGCGGACCTGATCGGCTGCGACCTGGAGAACACCGACGTCTTCCGGCTGCTGGAGTCCCTGACCGGGCAGCCGCTCGGCCACGCCGAGATCACCCTCGAAGCCGTCAACGCCGACGCGCACTCCGCCGCCGTCCTGCAGGCCCCGCGCGGGGCCGCCGTCCTGATGCTGGAGCGCCTCACCCACCTCGGCGACGGCCGGCCCGTGGACCTGGAGTTCATCCGCTTCCGCGGAGACCGGATCACCATGAGCGGCCTGCTGCACCGCACCGCCTGACGTCCCCACTCCCCCCTTTCCTGGAGACAGCCATGCCTCTGGTCCCCCAGCGCGGCGACGTGCCCGTGACCATCGACGAGTCCCTGTGCATCGACGGCTGCACCCTCTGCGTCGACATGTGTCCGCTCGACTCCCTCGCGATCCGCGAGGACAACGGCAAGGCGTACATGCACGTGGACGAGTGCTGGTACTGCGGCCCGTGCGCCGCCCGCTGTCCCACCGGCGCGGTGACCGTCAACATGCCCTACCTGCTCCGGTGAAAGGCCCCGTCCCGATGCGTGCGCACTCCAAAGCCCTCGCTCCCGCCCTGCCCGCCCTGCTCCTCCTGGCTCCCCTGGCCACGGGGTGTTCCGAGGCCTCCGGCGCGGACGGCGGCTCCAAGACGGTCACGGTGACCGTCGGCTACCAGTCCAAGACCATCAACACCGTCACCGCCGGTACGCTCCTGCGCTCCCTCGGATACTTCGAGCAGGAGCTCGCGGCGCGCGGCAAAAAGGACGGGGTCACCTACAAGGTCGACTGGCAGGACTACGCCACCGGCGCCCCCATCACCGCCCAGATGACCGCCGGGAAGATCGACATCGGCTCGATGGGCGACTTCCCGCTCCTCATCAACGCGGCGCGCGGCAAGGAGCTGAAGCAGCCCACCCGCCTCGTCTCCGTCACCGGCTACAACCTGCGCGGCGGCCTCAACACCGTGGTCACCGCCCCCGACGCGAAGCTGGAGTCGCTCGCCGACCTGCGCGGCAAGAAGGTCTCCACCTCGATCGGTTCGGCGGCCGACGGGACGCTCGTACGGGCCCTGCAGCGCGCCGGGATCGATCCCGAGAAGGGCATCGAGAAGCTCAACCAGCAGCCCAGCGTGGGCGCTTCCGCCCTCCAGGCGGGCAGCGTCGACGCCCTGTCGCAGTTCGTCGCCTGGCCGGGCCAGCTGGCCTTCGAGGGCCGGGCCAAGGCCCTGTACGACGGGGCCGAGCTGAACCTGCCGACCTTCCACGGGGTCACCGTCCGCGAGAAGTTCGCGGCCGAACGCCCCGCGGTCCTCGACGACTTCCTGCGGGCCCAGCGCAAGGCGACCGAGCACCTGCGCACCCAGCCGGTCGCGGCGGCCGAGTCGGTGGCCAAGGAGACCGGACTGCCGGCGGAGGTCGTGTACCTCTACAACGGGGCCAACGGCATCGCGACCTTCGACCCGGCGCTGCGGCCGGAGCTGCTGGCGGCGCTGAAGGAGGACGTGCCCGTCCTCAAGGCGGCGAAGCTGGTGGACTCCGTCGACGTGGACGCCTTCGTGGACCCCGCGCCCCTGGCGCGTCTCGGCGTGGGCGCGGACTACCCGGTGGCCGCGGCGGCGCGCCCGGAGCTGTGGCTGAAGGAGGGCAACCGCACCCAGGCCTTCGAGACCCCGGCGGCCCTGCTGAAGGCGCTCAAGGCCGCCGGGGCGGGGGGTGTCCGGGCGGCGTACGTACCGGACGCGGTGACGGGCACGCTCTGGTTCGCCGACAAGGCCGTCTGGGTGGCGGAGGGGGTCGGGGGTGCGGAGGGAGCGGTTCTGCGTGCGTTCGTCACCCCGTCGGGTGCCAAGGCGTACGTCGACCAGCACGCGGGGTCCGGGGCGCGGATCGTGAGCTTCGCCGAAGCCGGAGCCCTCGCGTCATGACGGTCCGCCGCCGGCTGCTACGGCTGACGTCGCTCGCCGCGGCCCTGGCCGTATGGCAGCTCCTGACCTCCCTCGACGTCAACCTGTGGCTCCGCTTCGAGCAGTTCCCGACCGTGGGCGAGGTGGCCTCGACGTTCGCCGACCGGGCGACGACCGGCCCCTACTGGCAGGACCTCGGCTTCAGCCTGCGGCGCATCGTGACGGGCTTCGTCCTGGCGGCCGTCCTGGGGGTGGCGGCGGGCACCGCGATCGCCCGTTCGCGGCTCGCGGCGGACCTGCTGGGACCGGTCCTCGAAGTCCTGCGGCCGATCCCGGCGATCGCGCTGGTCCCGGTGGCGATCCTGCTCTTCCCCTCCAACGAGCAGGGGATCGTCTTCATCACCTGCGCGGCGGCGTTCTTCCCGGTCCTCGTCTCCACCCGGCACGCGGTGTCCGCGCTGTCCCCGGTGTGGGAGGAGGCCGTGCTGACGATGGGCGGGGGCCGGGCGCGGGTGCTCTTCTCCGTGGTGCTGCCGGGGGCGCTTCCCGGGATCTTCGGGGGGCTGTCGGTCGGCATCGGGGTGTCCTGGATCTGCGTGATCTCCGCCGAGATGATCTCCGGGGAGTACGGGGTGGGGTACCGCACCTGGCAGGACTACACGGTCGTGGACTACCCCGGGGTCTTCGTCGGGATGGCCACGATCGGTGCGCTGGGCTGGCTCACGTCGACGGCGGTCGAACGCACGGGCCGGCACTTGACGCGGTGGCTGCCGGGGCGGGGGATTCCGGTTCGCCGCGCGGCCTCCCCTGCGCCTCAAACGCCGGCGAGGCTGGATCTTGGCCGGCGTCAGCGTTTGCGTGACGGGTAGTCGGGGGTGGGGGCGGCTGCGGGTGGGGCGGGGCCGGGGGTGGGGTGGGGTGTTGTTCTGGACTCATGATTTAGGCGCCCTGTGCCGGGCTCCGACAAGGTGGCGACCTGTTCTCGCGCCACAAATCACGTTTTACGTCCAGACCAACACCCCACCCCACCCCCGTCCCCACCCCGCGCACCCCGATCGACTCCGACCGGCCGCTTTCCCAGCCCCGGCCGGGGGGCCGCTACCCCGGCCGGGCCCAGCGAGCCGTAGGCCTTGGCGAGCCTTCTGGCCTGACCGGGCGGATTCTCCGCCCTGGTTGGGGTGGAATCCCGGGCCCGGCGAGGCATCGGCCCCGGCGGGCCTCCTACCCCGGCCGGGGTGTGTTCCTTTCAGCCGTCCGGCGTTTGAGGACCCGGGTCTGGGGCGGAGCCCCAGGTGGTGTACGGGCGCAGCCCGGGGCCTCTTCCCGGCCCCGGCCGGGGGTACCCACCCAGCCCCGTCGGCGTTTGAGGCGGGGGTCCGGGCAGCGCCCGGGGAACGGTGGAAGGGCGGGTAGGGGACTTCGCCCCGCAGGGCCCACTCAGCCCCCGCACGGGAACTTCGCAACCGCAGGAAGGAAAAGGCTCATGTCCGCAGACACCCTCACCCCCGCCCCACCCACCGGCGCCACCCTCCACCTCAGGGACGTCCGCCTGGGCCACGCCACCCCCGTCCTCGACGGCGTCGACCTGGCCGTCGCCGGAGGCGAGGTGCTCACCGTCGTCGGCCCCTCCGGCTGCGGCAAGTCGACCCTGCTCCGCACCCTGGCCGGGCTCCTGCCCCCGCTGGCCGGCACCGTCACCCAGGACGGCACCCCGGTCACGGGCCCGCACGCCGACCGCGCGCTGGTGTTCCAGGACGACGCCCTCCTCCCCTGGCGCACGGTCCGCGCCAACGTCGAGCTGCCGCTGGCCATCCGCGGAGCCCCCCGCGCGGAGCGCCGAAGCACCGCCACCGACTGGCTGACCCGCGTCGGCCTCGCCGACCACGCCCACAAGCATCCGCACCAGCTCAGCGGCGGCCAGCGCCAGCGCGTGCAGTTGGCGCGCGCCCTCGCCGCCGCGCCCCGCGCCGTGCTGATGGACGAACCCTTCGGCGCGCTCGACGCCCAGACCCGCGCCGAGATGCAGGACCTCCTGGTGACCGTGCTGGCCGGCACCGGTGCCACCGTCGTCTTCGTCACCCACGACGTGGACGAGGCCCTGCACCTGGGCGACCGCGTCGCGCTGCTCGCCACCGGCGAGCTGATCGACGTACCGCATCCGCGCTCGCGGACGGCGGACCGTTCCGCTCTCCGCCGCCGCATTCTCGAATCCCTCTGAAAGGCCCCGCCATGGACCTCCCCGCGATCGCCGACGCCGAGGAACTGACCTGCGACGTCCTCGTCATCGGCGGCGGCACCGCCGGCACGATGGCGGCTCTGACCGCCGCCGAGGCCGGTGCGCGGGTGCTGCTCCTGGAGAAGGCGCACGTCCGTCATTCCGGCGCTCTCGCCATGGGCATGGACGGGGTCAACAACGCGGTCATCCCGGGCCGCGCCGAGCCCGACGACTACGTCGCCGAGATCACCCGCGCCAACGACGGCATCGTCGACCAGTCCACGGTCCGCCAGACGGCGACCCGCGGGTTCGGGATGGTGCAGCGCCTGGAGTCGTACGGGGTGAAGTTCGAGAAGGACGAGCACGGCGAGTACGCGGTCCGCCAGGTCCACCGCTCCGGGTCGTACGTGCTGCCCATGCCGGAGGGCAAGGACGTGAAGAAGGTGTTGTACCGGCAGCTGCGCCGGCGTGAGATGCGGGAGCTGATCCGGATCGAGAACCGGGTGATGCCGGTCCGGGTCCTGACGTCGCCGGAGGACGGCCGGGCGATCGGCGCGGCCGCCTTCAACACCCGGACGGGCGCGTTCGTCACCGTGCGCGCGGGGGCCGTGATACTGGCGACCGGCCCGTGCGGGCGGCTCGGGCTGCCCGCCTCCGGATACCTCTACGGGACGTACGAGAATCCGACGAACGCCGGTGACGGGTACGCGATGGCGTACCACGCGGGCGCCGCGCTCACCGGCATCGAGTGCTTCCAGATCAACCCGCTGATCAAGGACTACAACGGCCCGGCCTGCGCCTACGTCGCGAACCCCTTCGGCGGCTACCAGGTCAACCGGCACGGCGAGCGCTTCGTCGACTCCGACTACTGGTCGGGCCAGATGATGTCCGAGTTCGCCGCCGAGCTCGCCTCCGACCGCGGTCCGGTCTACCTCAAGCTGAGCCATCTGCCGGAGGAGACCGTCTCCGCCGTCGAATCGATCCTGCACACCACCGAGCGGCCGACGCGCGGCACCTTCCACGCGAACCGCGGCCACGACTACCGCACCCACGACATCGAGATGCACATCTCGGAGATCGGCCTGTGCGGCGGCCACTCGGCCTCCGGCGTGCGCGTCGACGACCACGCCCGCACCACCGTGCCCCGGCTGTACGCGGCGGGCGACCTGGCCTCGGTCCCCCACAACTACATGATCGGCGCCTTCGTCTTCGGCGATCTGGCGGGAGCCGATGCCGCGCAGTACCGGCCGTACGAGGGCCCGTTGCCCGCGGAGCAGCTCGCGGCCGCTCACGAGCTCGTCTACCGGCCCCTGCGTCACCCGGACGGGCCGCCGCAGCCGCAGGTCGAGTACAAGCTGCGGCGGTTCGTGAACGACTACGTGGCTCCGCCCAAGACGGGCGCGAAGCTGTCGCTCGCCGTGGAGGCCTTCACCCGGATGGAGCGGGAGATCGGGGAGATGGGGGCGACGACCCCGCACGAGCTGATGCGCTGCGCGGAGGTCTCCTTCATCCGGGACTGCGCGGAGATGGCGGCGCGGGCCTCGCTGGCGCGTACGGAGTCCCGCTGGGGGCTGTACCACGAGCGCCTCGACCACCCCGAGCGCGACGACGCCGGCTGGCTGCACCACCTGGACCTGCGCAAGTCCCCTTCGGGGGCGATGGAGTTCACGGCGCGACCCGTTGACCCCTACCTCGTACCGGTCCCCGAGTTCGCCCCGGCGGGCGGGCCCTCGCGGCACCTGGGCGAGGTCGAGCTGGTCGGCGTGGCGCTGGCGGGTGGCGAGGCCCGGGCGGCGGCCCCCGCGAGCGTCCAGGCCGACCGGGACTCCGGGCCCGGCTCGCCCCGGATCCTCGACCTCCTCTCCCTCGCCGAGGAAGCCCCTGACCTGGAGGCCCTCCACCCCTACCTCTCCGACCCGGACCCGGCGGTCCGCGCCACGGCGGTGGCGGTGCTCGGCGAAACCGTTCCGGCGGGCGCCGGTCCCGCCCTCGGGGAGCGGCTCGCCGACCCCGATCCGGCGGTCCGCGCAGCCGCGGCAGCCGCCCTGCGCGAACTCCTGGAGGTGCTCGAACCCGACCCCGCCCTCGGTGCGGCCCTGCGGGCGGGCCTCGCGGTGGCGGACCCGGCGGTCCGGTCGTCGGCGCTCGAAGCCCTACGGGTCCTGCGGCTCGGCGAGCCCGCCCTGTACGAGCGGTCCCTGCGGGACGCCGACGTGGACGTACGCCTCCAGGCGGTGCGGGCGCTGGTCTCGGTGGACGCGGAGGGCCCGCTGGCTTCGGCCGCGGGGGACTCCTCCCGGGAGGTCCGGGTCGCCGTCGCCAAGGCCCTGGGCACCCTGCGGGCCGGCTCCGCCCTGCCGCCGCTCCTCGCGGACCCCGACGCCCTGGTCCGCGCGGCGGCCCTGGCGGCGGTGGCCCTGACCGGCGGCCACACGGAGCAGGCCGTCGCCGCCCTCTCCGACCCGGCATGGCAGGTCCGGGCCGGGGCCGCCACCGCCCTGTCCTCGGCACCCGCCGCGGTGGCCGTGTCCCCCCTCGCCCACACCCTCTCGGACCCGAACGCGGACGTCCGCAAGGCCGCCGTCCTCGCCCTGCGCACGCACCGCCCCGACCCGGCGGCGTCTGCGGCCCTGTCCACGGCCGCCTCCGACCCCGACGCGGACGTCCGCGCCTACGCCACCCGCCTGTAGCCCCACCTCCCCGCTGCGCGGGCCCCCGCCCACAGCCCCGGCTGCGACGGCCGCCGCTGCACGGGGCGAAGCTCCCCTACCCGCCCTTCCCCCGTTCCCCGGGCCGGCCCGGACCCGCGCCTCAAACGCCGGCGAGGCTGAAAGGGGGCCCCGGGCTGCGCCCGGACCCCTGGGGCTCCGCCCCAGACCCCGGTCCTCAAACGCCGGACGGCTGAAAGGAACACACCCCGGCCGGGGCGGAGATTCCCCCCCCGGTCGAGGCGGAGAATCCCCCCGGCCGGGGCTGGACATGTGGCCGGTCAGAGTCGATCGGGGTGCCCGGGGTGGGGACGGGGGTGGGGTGGGGTGTTGGTCTGGACGTAAAACGTGATTTGTGGCGCGCAAACAGGCCGCCACCCTGTCGAAGCCGATGTCAGGGCGCCTAAATCATGAGTCCAGACCAACACCCCACCCCACCCCCGGCCCCGCCCCACCCGCAGCCCGCACACAACCCACCACCCGCACACAAGCGCAGACCCCAGCCACACCCAGCCCCGCCGGCGTTTGAGGCGCAGGGGCCCGGGGGCCGGCCCCCGAAGCAGCCACCCGTCTGGCGCTCCGCCACGTGCAGCCCGCTCCCCCCGCCCGGATGGTGGACGAAAGCCCCCCAACGGCAGGAGCCCCGATGTCCCTCCGCCCCCGCAAGGCCGTCCTGACCTGCGCCGCCGCGATATCCGTCGGGCTGACGGCGATCGCCCCCGCCCACGGAGTGGACGGCCCCGCGCCCGACCCCCGCAACTCCAAGGCCATGCGCGACATGGCCACGGCCATCCGGGTGACGGCCAAGTACACGGACGAGCGCGAGGCCCTCAAGGACGGGTACGTGCCGCACGGCGAGGCCTGCATGACCAACCCCTTCGGAGCGGGCGCCATGGGCTACCACTACGTGAAGGAGGCCTACTGGGGCTCGACGGACCCCACCAAGCCGGCCGCGCTCCTCTACAGCACGGCCAAGGGCAAGGACGGCCGCCGCAAGCTGGAGGCGGTGGAGTGGATGTCCAAGGACCGGGACCAGGACTTCAAGACCACCGACGACCGCCCCACCATGTTCGGCCTCCCCTTCGACGGCCCCATGCCGGGCCACTGGGCAGGCATGCCGAAGCACTACGACCTCCACCTGTGGGCCTACCGCGAAAACCCGGCAGGCCGCTTCCACAACTGGAACACGGCCATCACCTGCCCCGCCAAGCCCGGCACCCCGACGAAGCCCACCGAAACCCACGACCACGGCCACTAGCCGGCTGAAGAGGGCCGAAGAGGGCTGAGCGCGTTCGATTTGCCATCGACAACGGCCCCCCGACCAAGGATCATGGCCAGCGTCTTTGTGGATTCTCATGCGCCTGGTGCCCTTGGGGGGGATGGGCCGTTCCGCGCGTCATGCAGTGCCGCTCCGAACCGAGATCCGCACAGCCCCTTTCCTGAAGGAATACCGCTGGTGCGTCCTACTCGTACGGGGGTCCTGCTCACCGCGGGCCTCCTCTCCGCCCTCGGAATGCCGGCGGTTCCCGCCGCGGCTGCCCCGGCGGACCTGTTCGTGAACAACAACGCGAACTCCAACTGCTCCGACACCCGCCCCGGTACCGGTACACAGAGCAGCCCGTTCTGCACTGTCCTGTCGGCGGCCAAGGCTGCCGAACCCGGCCAGACCGTACGGATCACGCCGGGCACCTACCCCGGGGCCCTCACACTGACCCGCTCCGGGGAACCGGGCAAGCCGATCACCTTTGCCTCCGCGGCAGGGACTTCCGCCAGCTTGCCGGCGGTGGCGCTGAGTGATCCGCTGACCGTGAACGGCGCCTCCCACCTGGTGTTCCGTGGGATCTCTGCGGACCGTGGCATGAAGATCGAGCGTTCCAGCGGCACCGTCATCGCATCGTCCGACCTCTGGGGCGGGCTCGTGATCGGTGCGGGAAGCTCGGACGTACGTGTCAGCCAGAGCTACGTGGACTCCGCGGAGATCGGATCCGGCGCCCAGCGCACGGTCCTCAACCGCAACACCTTCCGCAACAGCGGTTCCGGGCCCACGATCGAAGTGGTGGACGCACCCGGCACCGTCCTAGCCAACAACAACGTCACCGGCTACTGCGGCCCCGGCATCTCGGTCGGTGGCGTTTCCCCCGGAACCTCGGTGTTCAACAACGCCGTCAACGCCGCGACCCCCCAGTCCCCCTGCACGACACCTGCCGGACCGCGCCACGGTCTCCTGGTGGCGCAGAGCGCGGCGGCCGGGACCAGCGCGGACTACAACCTCCTCCTGAACCAGAAGGACGTCACGGCGGCTCCTTACCACTGGGCGGGCACCGACTACCGGACCGCCGAGGCCTTCAAGGCGGCCACCGGCCAGGGCGCGCACGACCTCCTGAACCCGGCGGACGCCAAGACCGCCCTCATCGACTCCGCCGACGCGACGGCGCCGGGCGCACTGGCCTCCCCGGACATGGGGGGGTTCGGCCCGATCGACAACCCCCTCGTGGCCAACACCGGCAAGGACGGCGGGTTCCTCGACCGCGGTGCCTACGAGACGAACGACCGCCTGACAAGCGCCTCCATGTCGGTGCTCAACAGCTGGGCGCCGGTGGGTACCACGGTGCAGGTGAATGCCTGGGCGACCACCGACTGGCCCTCCGGGATGTCGTACAGCGTGGACTTCGGTGACGGGAGCGCCCCGGTCGTCACCACCCCGAAGGACGGGTCCCTCGTGGCCGTCGCCTCGCACGTCTACAGCGCTCCTTGCGCGTGCGTGGTCAAGGTGACCGCCTCCAACGGCGCCGGGAAGAAGGTGTTCACGGAGCGGCCGGTCAAGGTGACCCCCGCCGGTCCCCTGACAGCGGCCTTCACCGCCACGCCGGTCCTGCCCACCTCGGACAGCCCGACGGAGCGCGTCTCCCCGCTGACCTTCCAGATCGACCCGTCGGCCACGGCGACACCGTGGCCGGTGAGCCGCGCCGACGTGGACTTCGGTGACGGCACCACCGCGCCCGCCACCGACCTGTCCAAGCTCACGCACACCTACCGGTCCCCGGGTACCTACACGGTGACCCTCACCACGCTGGACTCCAAGGGCGCCCAGTCCGCCGCCAAGCGCACGGTCAAGGTCGACTACGCGCCGTCCGGCTACGTCCCCGTCGGGCCGTACCGGCTCGGCGACAGCCGCGACGACACCCCCTCCATGCCGGGCGGCGCCCCGTTCTCCATGCAGGTGCCCAGGGGGCAGGACCGGACCGAGTTCCCGATCTCCGGCGGGGTGAGCGCGGTCGTCCTCAACGTGACCGTCACCGGGGCCTCGGAGGACACCCACCTCACCGTCTGGCCCGCGGATCAGCCCCGCCCGGCGACGTCGAACGTCAGCGTCCGCGCCGGCGCCACCACGTCCAACACCGTCACGGTCCCCGTCGGCGGCGGCCTGGACACGGTCCTGGCGCAGCTCAACTCCGGCTGGGCGTCGATCATCGTGGACATGGTCGGCTACTACCAGCCGAACATCGGCCAGCGCTTCTCCCCGCTCGCCCCGACCCGGGTCCTGGACACCCGTACGTCGGGCGGCGCACTGTCCGCCGCCAAGACCCGCACGGTCAAGGTCGCCGGCGTCAACGGCATCCCGGCGGACGCCAAGGCGGTCGCCCTCAACCTCACGGCCACCGGCGCCACGGAGCAGGCCCACGTCATCGCCTATCCCGATCCGGCCAAGCGTCCCGCCACCTCGAACCTGAACGTCGAGCCGGGCAAGGACAAGTCCAACCAGGCCATCGTCCCCGTCGGCCCGAACGGCACCATCACCCTGTTCACCAACAGCGGCTCGACGCACGTGATCCTGGACGCGGTGGGCTACTACGGCAAGGACGGCAAGACCCTCTTCACCCCGGCCGTGCCCAAGCGCCTCGCCGACACCCGCACCACCGGCAAGGTCGCCCCCGGCGCCACCACCACGGTCTCCGGCCTCCCGGCCAACGCCGTCGGTGCGGTCCTGAACGTCACCGCCACCGACTCCACCGGCCCCGGTTTCCTCACGGCTTACGCCTTCGGCGCCACCCGTCCCGGCGCCAGCAGCCTCAACACCCTCCCGGGCATCACCGTCCCGAACCACGTGACCACCCCCGTCGGCCCCGGCGGCAAGGTCAGCATCTTCAACAGCTACGGCGGCCCCAACCACGTGATCACCGACTTCCTCGGCTACTTCACGCAGCCGTAGGAGCACCCGGCACACCGAAGGGCCCGGCCCCCCGGAAGGGGGGCCGGGCCCTTGGTCGTGGTTCGGGCGGTCAGCGGACGAACGTGCTCGCGTTGCCCGCCAGGTCCAGGAAGTACTGCGGGGCCACGCCCAGCACCACCGTGACCGCGACGCCCACGGCGATCGTGGTCATCGTCAGCGGGGACGGGACGGCGACCGTGGGGCCGTCCGCCTTCGGCTCGCTGAAGAACATCAGGACGATCACCCGGATGTAGAAGAACGCGGCGATCGCGGACGAGATGACACCGACCACGACCAGCGCTCCCGCGCCGCCCTCCGCCGCCGCCTTGAACACGGCGAACTTGCCGGCGAAGCCGGAGGTCAGCGGGATGCCCGCGAAGGCGAGCAGGAAGACCGCGAAGACCGCCGCCGTCAGGGGCGAACGCCTTCCGAGACCGGCCCACTTGGACAGGTGCGTGGCCTCGCCGCCCGCGTCGCGCACCAGCGTGACCACCGCGAAGGCGCCGATCGTCACGAAGGAGTACGCGCCCAGGTAGAAGAGGACGGACTGGACGCCCTCCGCCGAGGTGGCGATGACACCGGCCAGGATGAAACCGGCGTGCGCGATGGAGGAGTAGGCGAGGAGCCGCTTCACGTCGGTCTGGGTGACCGCGATGACCGCGCCCGCCAGCATCGTGACGATCGCGACGCCCCACATGACCGGCCGCCAGTCCCACCGCAGGCCGGGCAGGACGACGTAGAGGAGGCGCAGGAGGGCGCCGAAGGCGGCCACCTTCGTCGCCGCCGCCATGAAGCCGGTGACCGGGGTGGGGGCGCCCTGGTAGACGTCCGGGGTCCACATGTGGAAGGGGACCGCGCCGACCTTGAAGAGCAGGCCCATCAGGATCAGCGCGCCGCCGATGAGCAGCAGTGCGTCGTTGCCCATGGTGTCGGCGAGCGCCGGGTCGATGTTGGCCACGGTGCCGTCGACGACCTCCGCGATCGCCGCGTAGGAGACCGAGCCGGCGTACCCGTAGACGAGGGCGATGCCGAAGAGGAGGAAGGCGGAGGAGAAGGCGCCGAGCAGGAAGTACTTGACGGCCGCCTCCTGCGACATCAGCCGCTGGCGGCGGGCGACGGCGCAGAGCAGGTACAGCGGGAGGGAGAAGACCTCCAGGGCCACGAACAGCGTCAGCAGGTCGTTGGCCGCGGGGAAGATCAGCATTCCGGCGATCGCGAACAGCGCGAGCGGGAAGACCTCGGTGGTGGTGAAGCCCGCCTTGACGGCTTCCTTCTCGCTCTCGCTGCCCGGTACGGACGCCGCCTGTGCGGCGAAGGAGTCCACCCGGTTGCCGTGGGCGGCCGGGTCCAGGCGCCGCTCGGCGAAGGTGAAGATCGCCACGACCGAGGCCAGGATGATGGTGCCCTGCAGGAAGAGCGCCGGTCCGTCGACGGCCAGGGCGCCCATGGCGGCGATGTGCGCCTTGGAGCTGCCGTACCCGCCGGCGGCGAGTCCGACGACCGCCGCGAAGGCCGAGGCCAGCGCGGCCACGGCGAGGAACACCTGCGTGTAGTAACGGGCCTTGCGCGGGACGAAGGCCTCGACGAGGACTCCGATGATGGCCGCGCCCAGCACGATGAGTGTGGGCGACAGCTGGGCGTACTCGATGTGCGGGGCCGGGATCTTGTCGATCGGCGCCGCGGCCGCCAGGTTCGGCAGCACGTTCTGGGCAGCAGCAGTCACGGTGCTCACTTGGCCGCCTCCCCATTCTTGGCCTCGACAGCCACTTCCGGCTTCGGGTCCGTCTGCTTCACGTCCGACATGGTGTGCTTCACCGCCGGGTTGACGATGTCGGTCAGGACCTTCGGGTAGACGCCCAGTCCGATCAGCAGCGCGATCAGCGGGGCGACCACCAGGACCTCCCGCAGGCGCAGGTCCGGCATGGTGCGGACCTCCTCCTTGACCGGGCCGGTCATGGTGCGCTGGTAGAGGACCAGCGTGTAGAGCGCCGCCAGCACGATGCCGACGGTGGCGATGATGCCGACGACCGGGTACCGGGCGAAGGTGCCGACCAGGACCAGGAACTCGCTGACGAACGGGGCGAGTCCGGGCAGCGAGAGGGTGGCGAGGCCGCCGATCAGGAAGGTGCCGGCCAGGACCGGCGCCACCTTCTGCACGCCGCCGTAGTCGGCGATGAGCCGGGAGCCGCGCCGGGAGATCAGGAAGCCGGCGACCAGCATGAGCGCCGCCGTCGAGAGCCCGTGGTTGACCATGTAGAGCGTCGCGCCGGACTGGCCCTGGGAGGTCATCGCGAAGATGCCCAGGATGATGAAGCCGAAGTGCGAGATGGAGGCGTACGCCACCAGCCGCTTGATGTCCCGCTGCCCGACCGCGACCAGCGCGCCGTAGACGATGCTGATCAGGGCCAGGACCAGGATCACCGGCGTGGCCCACTTGCTGGCCTCGGGGAAGAGGCCGAGGCAGAAGCGCAGCATCGCGAAGGTGCCGACCTTGTCGACGACCGCGGTGATCAGGACGGCGACCGGGGCCGTGGCCTCGCCCATCGCGTTCGGCAGCCAGGTGTGCAGCGGCCACAGCGGGGCCTTCACCGCGAAGGCGAAGAAGAAGCCGAGGAACAGCAGCCGCTCGGTGTTGGTCGCCATGTCGAGCGTGCCCGCGGCGCGGGCGGCGGCGATCTCCTGGAGCGAGAAGTTCCCGGCCACCACGTACAGCCCGATGACCGCGGCCAGCATGATCAGGCCGCCGACCAGGTTGTAGAGGAGGAACTTGACCGCCGCGTACGAGCGCTGCGCGGCCGCGTTCTCGTCGGACCCGGAGTGGGCCCGGTCCCCGAAGCCGCCGATGAGGAAGTACATCGGGATGAGCATGGCTTCGAAGAAGATGTAGAAGAGGAAGACGTCGGTGGCCTCGAAGGAGATGATCACCATCGCCTCGACCAGCAGGATCAGGGCGAAGAAGCCCTGGGTCGGCCGCCAGCGGGACGAGTGCGTCTCCAGCGGGTCGGCGTCGTGCCAGCCGGCCGCGATCACGAAGGGGATCAGCAGGGCGGTGAGGCCGATCAGCACCACCCCGATGCCGTCGACGCCCAGTTCGTAGCGGACGCCGAAGTCGGCGATCCAGGACCGGGATTCGGTGAGCTGGTAGCGGTCGCCACCGGGCTCGAAGCGGACCGCGACGAGCACGGCCAGGGCCAGGGTCGCCAGCGAGAAGAGCAGGGCGAGCCATTTGGCGGCGGTCCGGCGGGCGGCCGGGACGGCCGCCGTCAGGATCGCACCGACCGCGGGGACCGCGGCCGTCACCGTCAGAAGCGGGAAACTCATCTCACACCGCCCTCATCAGCAGGGTCGCGGCGATGAGGATCGCCGTGCCCCCGAACATCGAGACCGCGTAGCTGCGGGCGTAGCCGTTCTGCAGCTTGCGCAGCCGGCCCGACAGCCCGCCGACTCCGGCGGCCGTGCCGTTGACCACTCCGTCGACCAGGCTGTGGTCGACGTAGACGAGGGAGCGGGTCAGGTGCTCCCCGCCGCGGACCAGGACCACGTGGTTGAAGTCGTCCTGGTAGAGGTCCCGTCGGGCCGCCCGGGTGAGGAGCGAGCCGCGCGGGGCGACGACCGGGACGGGCTTCCTGCCGTACATCGCCCAGGCGATGGCGACGCCGATGACGAGGACCACCATGGTGGCTGCGGTGACCGTCGTGGCGCTGATCGGCGGGTGTCCGTGCTGGTGTCCGGTGACGGGCTCCAGCCAGTGCAGGAAGCGGTCGCCGATGCCGAAGAACCCGCCCGCGAAGACCGAGCCGAAGGCAAGGACGATCATCGGGATGGTCATGGACTTCGGGGACTCGTGCGGGTGCGGTGCGTGGCCCTCGGCATCGGGCTGCCAGCGCTTCTCGCCGAAGAAGGTGAGGAGCATGACGCGGGTCATGTAGAAGGCGGTGATCGCCGCGCCGAGCAGGGTCACCCCGCCGAGGATCCAGCCCTGGGTGCCGCCCTTGGCGAAGGCGGCCTCGATGATCATGTCCTTGGAGAAGAAGCCGGACAGGCCGGGGAAGCCGATGATCGCCAGGTACCCCAGTCCGAAGGTGACGAAGGTGACCGGCATGTACTTCCGCAGGCCGCCGTACTTGCGCATGTCGACCTCGTCGTTCATCCCGTGCATCACGGAACCAGCGCCGAGGAAGAGGCCCGCCTTGAAGAAGCCGTGCGTGACCAGGTGCATGATCGCGAACACGTACCCGATGGGGCCGAGGCCGGCCGCCAGGATCATGTAGCCGATCTGCGACATCGTCGAGCCGGCGAGGGCCTTCTTGATGTCGTCCTTCGCGCAACCGACGATCGCACCGAAGAGGAGCGTGACGGCGCCGACGACGGTGACCACGAGCTGCGCGTCCGGGGCGCCGTTGAAGATGGCACCCGAGCGGACGATCAGGTAGACGCCGGCGGTGACCATGGTCGCGGCGTGGATGAGGGCCGAGACCGGGGTCGGGCCCTCCATCGCGTCCCCGAGCCAGGACTGGAGCGGCACCTGGGCCGACTTGCCGCAGGCGGCCAGCAGCAGCATCAGGCCGATCGCCGTCAGCTTGCCCTCGGAGGCGTCGTCCGCCGAGCCGAGGACCGGGCCGAAGGCGAAGGTCCCGAACGTGGTGAACATCAGCATGATGGCGATCGAGAGGCCGATGTCGCCGACGCGGTTGACCAGGAAGGCCTTCTTGGCCGCGGTGGCCGCGCTGGGCTTGTGCTGCCAGAAGCCGATCAGGAGGTACGAGGCGAGGCCGACGCCCTCCCAGCCGAAGTACAGCAGCAGGTAGTTGTCGGCGAGGACCAGCAGGAGCATGGCCGCGACGAACAGGTTGAGGTAGCCGAAGAAGCGGCGGCGCCGCTCGTCGTGCTCCATGTAGCCGATGGAGTAGATGTGGATGAGCGTGCCCACGCCGGAGATCAGCAGGACGAACGTCATCGACAGCTGGTCCAGCTGGAAGGCCATGTCGGCCTGGAACCCCTCGACGGGGATCCAGGTGAACAGCCGCTGGTGCAGGGTGCGGTCCTCGGCTCCGCGGCCGAGCATGTCGGCGAAGAGGACGACGCCGGTCCCGAAGGAGGCGGCGGCGAGCAGGGTGCCGAGCCAGTGCCCCACCTTGTCGAGGCGGCGGCCGCCGCAGAGCAGCACCACCGCTCCGAGCAGGGGCGCCGCGATCAGCAGCACAATCAGGTTCTCCACTGTGAACGCCCCTTACAGCTTCATCAGGCTGGCGTCGTCGACCGAGGCCGAGTGGCGGGTACGGAACAGCGACACGATGATCGCGAGGCCCACCACGACCTCCGCGGCGGCGACGACCATCGTGAAGAACGCGATGATCTGGCCGTCGAGGTTGCCGTGCATCCGGGAGAAGGTGACGAAGGCGAGGTTGCAGGCGTTGAGCATGAGCTCGACGCACATGAACAGCACGATCGCGTTCTTCCGGATCAGTACTCCCGCCGCCCCGATGGTGAACAGCAGCGCGGACAGGTACAGGTAGTTGACCGGGTTCACTTCGAGGCCTCCTCACGGGCGTCGCGGCCGAGGTCGCTCGCGTCGCGGCCGAGCCGCTCGGACGACCGCTGCTCCAGGGCCTTCAGGTCGTCCATGGCCTTGCCGGAGACGTCCCTGATCTGGCCGCGGGCGCGCAGCGTCTGGTTGACGGTGAGCTCGGAGGGGGTGCCGTCCGGCAGCAGGCCCGCGACGTCCACGGCGTTGTGCCGGGCGTAGACGCCGGGTGCGGGCAGCGGCGGGAGCTGTACGCCCTCGCGCACGCGGCGCTCGGCGAGTTCGCGCTGGGTGGCGGCCCGCTCGGTGCGCTCGCGGTGGGTGAGCACCATCGCGCCGACGGCCGCCGTGATCAGCAGGGCGCCGGTGATCTCGAAGGCGAACACGTACTTGGTGAAGATCAGCGTGGCCAGGCCCTCGACGTGCCCGCCGGAGTTGATCCGGCCGAGTCCGTTGAAGTGGGTGAGCCTGGCGTTGCCGATGCCCGCGATGAGCAGGATGCCGAAGCCGAGTCCGCACAGGGCGGCCAGCCAGCGCTGCCCCTTGATGGTCTCGGTCAGCGAGTCCGCGGCGGTGACGCCGACGAGCATGACGACGAAGAGGAAGAGCATCATGATCGCGCCGGTGTAGACGACGACCTGGACGATGCCGAGGAAGTAGGCCCCGTTGGCGAGGTAGAAGACCGCCAGGATGATCATCGTCCCGGCCAGGCTCAAGGCGCTGTGCACGGCCTTCTTCATCAGGATCGTGGCCAGCGCGCCGATGACGGCGACCGTGCCGAGGACCCAGAACTGGGCCGCTTCACCGGTGGAGGTGAGGGTGGCGGCCGCGGCGATGGCGCTCATGCCCCGACCCCCTCGGAAGCGTCCTCCGGTGCGACCTCGCCCTTGGAGACGGCCACCTGGCGGACCGTGCCGGGAGCCGCCCCGGTCACCAGCCCGCGGTAGTAGTCCGTGTCGTCGGTGCCCGGGAAGATCGAGTGCGGGGCCTCGACCATGCCCTCGGTGAGCCCGGAGAGCAGCTGCTCCTTGGTGTAGATGAGCGCTTCGCGGCTGGAGTCGGCCAGTTCGAACTCGTTCGTCATGGTCAGCGCCCTGGTCGGGCACGCCTCGACGCACAGCCCGCACAGGATGCAGCGGGCGTAGTTGATCTGGTAGACCCGGCCGTACCGCTCACCCGGGGAGTAGCGCTCCTCCTCGGTGTTGTCCGCGCCCTCGACGTAGATCGCGTCGGCGGGACAGGCCCAGGCGCACAGCTCGCACCCGATGCACTTCTCCAGACCGTCCGGGTGGCGGTTGAGCTGGTGCCGCCCGTGGAAGCGGGGTGCGGTGGTCTTTTCCTGCTCCGGGTACTGCTCGGTGAGGCGCTTCTTGAACATGGCCTTGAAGGTCACGCCGAAGCCGGCCACCGGGTTCTGCCACTTCTCGCCCTGCTCGGACTCAGACTTGTCAGACATTCTCAGCACCCTCCTCTCGGTCACTGTCAGTATTCGCCGCGCCACTGACAATGAGCTCCCGCTCACTGCGGGGCCGCCTGCGCGGTACGGGTGCCAGGTGCTGGCCGGGCTTGGGCGGTACGGGGAATCCGCCCGCCAGGGGGTCGAAGGGTTCGGCGGCGGCCGCCAGTTCGGCGTCCGCGAGGGCCGTCTTCTCCTTCTTGTCGCGGAACAGGTCCGCGACGAAGGACAGCAGCAGGAGCGCGATGACCCCGCCGCCGACGTAGAGCACGATCTCCTGGAAGTCGTAGTTCTCGTTGCGCAGCGCCCGGACGGTGGCGACCAGCATCAGCCACACCACGGAGACCGGGATCAGCACCTTCCAGCCGAGCTTCATCAGCTGGTCGTAGCGCACGCGCGGGAGCGTGCCGCGCAGCCAGATGAAGAAGAACAGCAGCAGCTGGACCTTGAGGACGAACCAGAGCATCGGCCACCAGCCGTGGTTCGCGCCCTCCCAGTACGTGGAGATCGGCGCCGGGGCCCGCCAGCCGCCCAGGAACAGGGTGACCGAGACCGCGGAGACGGTGACCATGTTGACGTACTCGGCCAGCATGAACAGCGCGAACTTGATCGAGGAGTACTCGGTGTTGAAGCCGCCGACCAGGTCGCCCTCGGACTCCGGCATGTCGAAGGGGGCGCGGTTCGTCTCGCCGACCATCGTGATGACGTAGATGATGAAGGAGACCGGCAGCAGGATGATGTACCAGCGGTCCGCCTGGGCTTCGACGATCGCCGAGGTCGACATCGACCCGGAGTAGAGGAAGACCGAGGCGAAGGCCGCGCCCATCGCGATCTCGTAGGAGATCATCTGCGCGCAGGAGCGCAGGCCGCCGAGGAGCGGGTACGTGGAGCCGGAGGACCAGCCGGCGAGCACGATGCCGTAGATGCCGACCGAGGCCACCGCGAGGATGTAGAGCATCGCGATGGGCAGGTCGGTCAGCTGCATCGTGGTGCGCTGGCCGAAGATGGAGACCTCGTTGCCCGAGGGGCCGAAGGGGATCACCGCGATGGCCATGAAGGCCGGGATCGCCGCGATGATCGGGGCGAGGACGTAGACGACCTTGTCCGCCCGCTTGACGATGATGTCTTCCTTCAGCATGAGCTTCACGCCGTCGGCGAGCGACTGGAGCATGCCCCAGGGGCCGTGCCGGTTGGGGCCGATGCGCAGCTGCATCCAGGCGACGACCTTGCGCTCCCACACGATGGAGAAGAGCACGGTCACCATCAGGAAGGCGAAGCAGAACACCGCCTTGATGACGACGAGCCACCAGACGTCCCTGCCGAACAGGGAGAGGTCTTCGGCGGCGATCTGAACGGTGTTCACGCGCCCACCTCCGCAGGGGAGTCGCTGGTGTCGGCGGGGGTGGCCGGGCCGATGCGGACCAGCTCCCCCGGGCGGGTTCCGGTGTCGGCGAGGACCCCGGATCCGGTGGAGTTCATCGGGAGCCAGACCACCCGGTCGGGCATCTCGGTGACGCGCAGCGGCAGTTCCACGGAGCCGGCGGGGCCGGTCACCTTCAGGACGTCGCCGTTCTTGACCCCGGTCTCGGCGGCCGTGGCGGCCGACAGACGGGCGCTCGCCTCGTGGCGGGTGCCGGCCAGGGCCTCGTCGCCGTCCTGCAGGAGCCCCTGGTCGAGGAGGAGCCGGTGGCCCGCGAGGACCGCCTCTCCCGCACCCGGCCGGGGCAGCAGCGCCCGGTCCCCGGACTGCCCGGCGGCGCGTTCCCCGGCCCACGGGCCGAGCGCGTCGAGCTCCCGGCGTACGGCGTGCACGTCGGGCAGCGCGATCGGCCGGTCGGCCGCGTCGGCCAGCATGTGCAGCACGCGGGAGTCGGCGGGGGCGAGCCGGCGGGTCATCTGCTCGGGCTTGAGCGCGGCCTCGAACGGCCGGACCCTGCCCTCCCAGTTGATGAACGCACCCGGCTTCTCGGCGACGGCCGCGACGGGGAAGACCACGTCCGCGAGGTCGGTGACCTCTCCGGGCCGCAGTTCCAGGGAGACCACGAAGGCCTCCTGGAGCGCGGCCTTGGCACGGGCCGGGTCCGGCAGGTCGGCGAGTTCCACGCCCGCGACGAGCAGGGCGGACAGCTCCCGGGTGGCGGCGGCCTCGACGATCTGGCCGGTGTCGCGCCCGTAGCGGTGCGGCAGCTCGTCCAGGCCCCAGGCGGCGGCGACCTCGTCGCGGGCCCGCGGGTCGGTGGCCGGGCGGGCGCCCGGCAGCAGGGACGGCAGTGCGCCCGCCTCGACGGCGGCCCGCTCTCCGGCCCGGCGCGGGATCCACACCAGGGTGGCGCCGCTGGCGGCGGAGGCCCGTACGGCCGCGGTCAGCGCGCCGGGCACGCCCGCGAGGCGCTCCCCGACCACGATGACGGCGCCGGGCAGGCGCAGCGCTTCGGCGGCGGCCTGGCCGCCGTCCTCCAGGCCGGCCTGGGAGGCGAGGGCGTTCAGCCACTCGGGCTCGGTGCCGGGGGCTGCGGCGAGCAGGGTGCCGCCGGCCTTCTCCAGGCCGCGCGTGGCGAACGGGGCGAGGGCGAAGGTCCGCTGCTTGTGCTTGCGGTGGGCCTTGCGCAGCCGCAGGAAGACCCCGGGGGCCTCCTCCTCGGCCTCGATGCCGACGAGGAGCACGGCCGGGGCCGCCTCCAGGGAGGCGTTGGTGACTCCGCTGCCGTCGAGGTCCTTGCCGGTGCCGGCGACGGTGGCGGCCAGGAAGTCGGCCTCCTCGGCGCTGTGCACCCGGGCCCGGAAGTCGATGTCGTTGGTGTCGAGCACGACGCGGGCGAACTTGGCGTAGGCGTAGGCGTCCTCGACGGTGAGGCGGCCGCCGGTCAGGACGCCGGCCCGGCCGCGCGCGGCGGCCAGTCCGGTCGCCGCGGCCTCCAGGGCCTCGGGCCAGCTGGCCGGGGCCAGGACCCCGTCGCTGCCGCGGACCAGCGGGGTGGTGAGCCGGTCGGGGCGCTGCGCGTAGCGGAACCCGAAGCGGCCCTTGTCGCAGATCCACTCCTCGTTGACCTCGGGGTCCTCCGCGGCCATCCGGCGCAGCACCTTGCCGCGGCGGTGGTCGGTGCGCGTCGCGCAGCCGCCCGCGCAGTGTTCGCACACGCTCGGGGAGGAGACCAGGTCGAAGGGGCGGGAGCGGAACCGGTAGGCGGCCGAGGTGAGGGCGCCGACGGGGCAGATCTGGATGGTGTTGCCGGAGAAGTACGACTCGAAGGGGTCGTCCTCGCCGGTGCCGACCTGCTGGAGCGCGCCGCGTTCCAGGAGTTCGATCATCGGGTCGCCGGCGATCTCGTTGGAGAAACGGGTGCAGCGCGCGCAGAGCACGCACCGCTCGCGGTCCAGCAGCACCTGCGTGGAGATCGGGACCGGCTTCTCGTAGGTCCGCTTCTTGCCCTCGAACCGCGATTCGGCGTTGCCGTGGGACATCGCCTGGTTCTGCAGGGGGCATTCGCCGCCCTTGTCGCAGACCGGGCAGTCCAGCGGGTGGTTGATGAGCAGCAGCTCCATCACCCCGCGCTGGGCCTTGTCGGCGACCGGCGAGGTCAGCTGGGTCTTGACGACCATGCCGTCGGTGCAGGTGATGGTGCAGGAGGCCATCGGCTTGCGCTGGCCCTCGACCTCGACGATGCACTGGCGGCAGGCGCCGGCCGGGGAGAGGAGGGGGTGGTCGCAGAACCGGGGGATCTCGATGCCGAGCTGTTCGGCGGCCCGGATGACCAGGGTCCCCTTGGGCACCGACAGTTCGATGCCGTCGATGGTCAGGGAGATGTGGTCCGGCGGGACCACGGCCTCTCCGCCGCCGGAGGCTGCCGTAGTGGTCACGGTCATGCGGTCACCTCCGTGTCGGCCCAGAGGGTCGACTTCTTGGGGTCGAAGGGGCAGCCCTTGCCCGTGATGTGCTGCTCGTACTCCGCGCGGAAGTACTTGAGCGAGGAGAAGATGGGGCTGGCGGCGCCGTCGCCGAGCGCGCAGAACGACTTGCCGTTGATGTTGTCGGCGATGTCGTTCAGCTTCTCCAGGTCCGACATGACGCCCTTGCCGGCCTCGATGTCGCGGAGCAACTGGACGAGCCAGTACGTGCCTTCGCGGCAGGGGGTGCACTTGCCGCAGGACTCGTGGGCGTAGAACTCGGTCCAGCGGGTCACCGCCCGCACCACGCAGGTCGTCTCGTCGAAGCACTGCAGGGCCTTGGTGCCGAGCATGGAGCCGGCGGCTCCCACGCCCTCGTAGTCCAGCGGGACGTCGAGGTGCTCGTCGGTGAACATCGGGGTGGAGGAGCCGCCCGGGGTCCAGAACTTCAGCCGGTGCCCGGGGCGCATGCCGCCGCTCATGTCGAGGAGCTGGCGCAGGGTGATCCCGAGCGGGGCCTCGTACTGGCCGGGGCCGACGACGTGGCCGGAGAGCGAGTACAGGGTGAAGCCGGGGGACTTCTCGGTCCCCATCGACTTGAACCAGTCCTTGCCCTTGTTCAGGATCGCGGGAACCGAGGCGATGGACTCCACGTTGTTCACGACGGTGGGGCAGGCGTAGAGCCCCTCGACCGCCGGGAAGGGGGGACGCAGCCGGGGCTGGCCGCGCCGTCCTTCGAGGGAGTCGAGGAGGGCCGTCTCCTCGCCGCAGATGTACGCGCCCGCTCCCGCGTGCACGGTGATGTCGAGCTTGAGCCCGCTCCCGAGGATGTTCTCCCCGAGGTAGCCGGCCTCGTACGCCTCGCGCACGGCCTCGTGCAGGCGCCGCAGCACCGGCACGGTCTCGCCGCGCAGGTAGATGAAGGCGTGCTCCGAGCGGATCGCGTAGCAGGCGATGATCATTCCCTCGATGAGGGAGTGCGGGTTGGCGAAGAGGAGGGGGATGTCCTTGCAGGTCCCCGGCTCCGACTCGTCCGCGTTCACGACGAGGTAGTGCGGCTTGCCGTCGCCCTGCGGGATGAACTGCCACTTCATCCCGGTGGGGAAGCCGGCGCCGCCGCGTCCGCGCAGCCCCGAGTCCTTCACGTAGGCGATCAGGTCGTCGGGGGTCATGGCGAGTGCCTTGCGCAGGCCCTCGTACCCCTCGTGGCGCCGGTAGGTCTCCAGCGTCCACGACTGCGGCTCGTCCCAGAACGCCGACAGCACGGGGGCGAGGAGCTTCTCCGGGCTCGTGCCGTTCTTGCTCAGTTCGGTGGACACGCTCATCACTCCCCTCCCTCGATGGTGGCCTCGCCGCGCGGGTGCACGATCGGGGTGTGCGGGACTTCGCCGCGCGCGATGCGCAGGCCGATCAGCGACGCGGGACCCGCGCCGCCGCTGGCCTCGACGGCGCCTTCGCGCTCGTCGGGGAAGCCCGCCAGGATCCGCGCGGTCTCCTTGTACGTGCACAGCGGGGCGCCGCGGGTCGGCTCGACGGGGCGGCCCGCCAGCAGGTCGTCGACCATGGCCTTGGCGGACTCGGGGGTCTGGTTGTCGAAGAACTCCCAGTTGACCATCACCACGGGGGCGTAGTCGCAGGCCGCGTTGCACTCGATGTGTTCGAGGGTGACCTTGCCGTCGGGGGTGGTCTCGTTGTTGCCGACCCCGAGGTGGTCCTTGAGCTCCTCGAAGATGGCGTCGCCGCCCATGACCGCGCACAGGGTGTTCGTGCACACGCCGACCTGGTAGTCCCCGGAGGGCTTGCGCCGGTACATCGTGTAGAAGGTGGCCACGGCCGTGACCTCGGCGGTGGTCAGGCCCAGGACGTCGGCGCAGAACCGGATGCCGGTGCGCGAGACGTACCCCTCCTCGGACTGGATGAGGTGGAGCAGCGGCAGCAGCGCGGAGCGGCTGTCGGGGTAGCGGGCGATGACCTCGGCGGCGTCGGCCGCGAGCCGCTCGCGCACCTCGGCCGGGTAGTCGGGTGCCGGCAGCTGGGGCATGCCCAGGCTGATGTCGGTCATCGGTCGACGCCTCCCATCACGGGGTCGATGGAGGCGACGGCCACGATGACGTCGGCGACCTGGCCGCCTTCGCACATCGCCGCCATGGCCTGCAGGTTGGTGAAGGACGGGTCGCGGAAGTGGACCCGGTAGGGGCGGGTGCCGCCGTCGGAGACGACGTGGACGCCGAGTTCGCCCTTGGGCGACTCGACGGCCGCGTAGGCCTGGCCGGCCGGTACCCGGAAGCCCTCGGTCACCAGCTTGAAGTGGTGGATGAGGGACTCCATGGAGGTGCCCATGATCTGCTTGATGTGGTCGAGCGAGTTGCCGAGGCCGTCGGGGCCCATGGCGAGCTGCGCCGGCCAGGCGATCTTCTTGTCGGCGACCATGACCGGGCCCGGCTCCAGCCGGTCCAGGCACTGCTCGACGATCCGCAGGGACTGGCGCATCTCCTCCAGGCGGATCAGGAACCGCCCGTAGGAGTCGCAGGACTCGGTGGTCGGCACGTCGAACTCGTAGTTCTCGTAGCCGCAGTACGGGTCCGTCTTGCGCAGGTCGTGCGGGAGGCCGGCGGAGCGCAGGACCGGGCCGGTGGCGCCGAGCGCCATGCAGCCGGTGAGGTCGAGGTAGCCGACGTCCTGCATGCGGGCCTTGAAGATGGGGTTGCCGGTGGCGAGCTTGTCGTACTCCGGCAGGTTCTTCTTCATGGTCTTCACGAAGTCGCGGAGCTGGTCCACGGCGCCCGGGGGCAGGTCCTGCGCGAGGCCGCCGGGGCGGACGAACGCGTGGTTCATGCGCAGTCCGGTGATCAGCTCGAACACGTCGAGGATCAGCTCGCGGTCGCGGAACCCGTAGATCATGATCGTGGTCGCGCCCAGCTCCATGCCGCCGGTGGCGATGCACACCAGGTGGGAGGAGAGCCGGTTGAGCTCCATCAGCAGGACGCGGATGGCGGAGGCGCGGTCCGGGATCTGGTCGGTGATGCCGAGCAGCTTCTCGACGCCCAGGCAGTACGCCGTCTCGTTGAAGAACGGCGTCAGGTAGTCCATGCGCGTGACGAAGGTGGTGCCCTGCGTCCAGTTCCGGAATTCGAGGTTCTTCTCGATGCCGGTGTGGAGGTAGCCGATGCCGCAGCGGGCCTCGGTGACCGTCTCTCCGTCGATCTCCAGGATCAGGCGGAGCACTCCGTGGGTGGAGGGGTGCTGGGGGCCCATGTTGACGACGATCCGCTCGTCGTCCGCGCGGGCCGCCGACTGGACGATCTCGTCCCAGTCGCCGCCGGTGACGGTGTAGACGGTGCCCTCGGTGGTCTCGCGGGCGGAGGAGTGGTGGGAAGTGCTCATCAGCTGTACGACCTCCGCTGGTCGGGAGCCGGGATCTGGGCGCCCTTGTACTCGACGGCGATGCCGCCGAGCGGGTAGTCCTTGCGCTGCGGGAAGCCCTGCCAGTCGTCCGGCATCATGATCCGGGTGAGGGCCGGGTGCCCGTCGAAGACCAGGCCGAAGAAGTCGTACGTCTCGCGCTCGTGCCAGTCGTTCGTCGGGTAGACGGAGACGATCGAGGGGACGTGCGGGTCGGCGTCCGGGGCGGTGACCTCCAGCCGCACGATCCGGCCGTGGGTGAGCGAGCGCAGGTGGTAGACGGCGTGCAGCTCGCGGCCCTTGTCGTCCGGGAAGTGCACCCCGCTGACGCCGGTGCAGAGCTCGAAGCGCAGGGCCGGGTCGTCGCGCAGGGTCCTGGCGACGAGGAGGAGGTGCTCGCGCGCGATGTGGAGGGTCAGCTCCGCCCGGTCGACGACGACCTTCTCGATCGCGTTGTCCGGGACGAGGTCCTGCTCCTCCAGCGCCCCTTCGAGCTCGTCGACGACCTCGTCGAAGTACGAGCCGTACGGGCGGGCGCTCGCACCGGGCAGGGCCACGGTGCGCACGAGGCCGCCGTAGCCGCTGGTGTCGCCGCCGCTGCTGGCGCCGAACATGCCCTTGCGGACGCCGATCACCTCGGGGCCGGCCGCTCCGCGGGGTGCGGGCACATTGTCGCCGTTGCCTGCTTGGGGGCCGCTGTGCACGGCCGGGTCCTCGCTCACCGCAGGAGCCCCTTCATCTCAATGGTGGGGAGCGCCTTGAGGGCCGCCTCCTCCGCCTCGCGGGCCGCCTCTTCCCGGTTCACGCCGAGCTTGCCGCCCTGGATCTTCTGGTGGAGCTTGAGGATCGCGTCGAGCAGCATCTCGGGGCGGGGCGGGCAGCCGGGCAGGTAGATGTCCACGGGGACGATGTGGTCGACGCCCTGGACGATCGCGTAGTTGTTGAACATTCCGCCCGAAGACGCACACACACCCATGGAGATGACCCACTTGGGAGCGGGCATCTGGTCGTACACCTGCCGCAGCACCGGCGCCATCTTCTGGCTGACCCGGCCGGCCACGATCATCAGGTCGGCCTGGCGCGGGGATCCGCGGAAGACCTCCATGCCGAAGCGGGCCAGGTCGTACCGGCCCGCTCCGGTGGTCATCATCTCGATGGCGCAGCAGGCCAGGCCGAAGGTGGCCGGGAAGACGGACGCCTTGCGCACCCATCCCGCGGCCTGTTCGACGGTGGTCAGCAGAAAGCCGCTCGGCAGCTTCTCTTCCAGTCCCATGGAAATTCAGCCCCTCAGTCCCATTCCAGGCCGCCGCGGCGCCATACGTAGGCGTAGGCGACGAAGACGGTGAGCACGAAGAGGAGCATCTCGACGAGCCCGAAGATCCCCAGCGAGTCGAAGGTGACCGCCCAGGGGTAGAGGAAGACAACCTCGATGTCGAAGACGATGAAGAGCATCGCCGTCAGGTAGTACTTGATGGGGAAGCGGCCGCCACCGGCCGGCATGGGAGTGGGCTCGATGCCGCACTCGTACGCTTCAAGTTTTGCCCGGTTGTACCGTTTTGGACCGATCAGCGTGGCCATGACCACGGAGAAGATCGCAAACCCTGCGCCGAGGGCGCCGAGCACGAGGATGGGCGCGTACGCATTCACGCTCCTCGCTCCTTCCAGTCGTCCTTGACCGTTGGACCGCTGCCGGCGCCGCGCGTCCCGCCTCGCATGTGAGGCAGTTCACAAGCCGGACTGGTGCGCATCTTATGCCCGCCCATCTGTGATCTGCGACACGGGTTACAACAACGAGTTTGTGATCTCCACCACCTGACGAACGATCATGAAGCCCAATGAGTGGTGATCTTCATACGTGAAGCATCCACATGATCACCAAAGGTGACATCCGCACCTGTCGTTGCAGGTGGAAGGCGTGCTGCACTATCAAACCGTGGCCACTGCACGCAAATTGGCACGGCGGTGCGCGTGATGATAAAGGGATCGGCATCCCCCGGTCGGGGGACCTCGCGCGTACGGGAGTGGACGCGTGCACGCGTTCACGAAGTCGGGGCGGGGGAGGTCCGGGGGGAGCGGTCCGCGGGCGGTCCGGACCCGACCC
Source organism: Streptomyces sp. NPDC104226 (assembly GCF_055584085.1). NCBI lineage: Bacteria > Bacillati > Actinomycetota > Actinomycetes > Kitasatosporales > Streptomycetaceae > Streptomyces > Streptomyces sp. NPDC104226. The sequence goes on along the minus strand of NZ_JBVJMS010000006.1, from coordinate 76,441 downwards.
CGATCCGGCTCCGACCCGATGCCGACCCCACCCCGACTCCACCCCGACCCGGCCCCGACCCCGCGGCGGGTTCACGGTTCGGTCACAGGAGGGCCACAGCGTCCGCATCGCGTGACGCTTCTGTGACCTGCGCCACTCGGAATTCGCGGCGCCGAAAGGGGGCTTGGCCATCTGTGCGGGTGGATGGTAGGCCCGGGATCAATTCGGACTTATTGCGGAAACCCCATGATCACAGCCTTGTGAGTGGGTGTCCGATTCGCCCGTTACGGCGTCAATAAGAGGTCCGACGCGCCCGGTTAGCCCGCTTCGCGCACAACTGTGGCGCAGACCACGTTTCTTGAACGGAACCTCAAGGCCCTGATAGCGGTTGACCCATGTCCCTCACCGCTCACATACCCAGCCACCGGAAGCCCCGCCGCAGCGCCTCGAAGCTCGCGGTCCGCGCCGGAGTTGCCGGTGGCGTCCTCAGCACCCTGGCCATGGCCGGCACGGCGAGCGCCACCCCCTCCGCCGAGCCCGTCCACGAGACCACCCTCGAAATGCCGGTCCTCAACCTGGACCTGAGCGCCGAGGTGTCCTCGTCCGTGGTCACGGCTGCGGAGAACACCCGCGCCGCCGCCGTCGACGGCGAGCTCAACGCCCTGGAGGAGACGGCCCGCACGGGCGCCGCCGCCGAGGCCAAGCAGCTGAAGGCCGACGCCCAGCAGAAGGCCGACGCCGAGGCCAAGGCGAAGGCGGAGGCGGACCGCAAGGCCGAGGCCGAGCGCGCCAACCGCAGCGCGGCCCGCACGCCGATCCAGAACAACTCCGGTTCCTCCTCGAACGGCTCCTCCGCGGGGTCCTCGCAGGGCAAGGGCACCGTCACGGCCCCCGTGACCGGCTCCGCCGCCGCCATCGTCAACTTCGCCCGCGCGCAGGTCGGCAAGGCGTACGTCATGGGCGGCACCGGCCCGTCCTCGTTCGACTGCTCGGGCCTCGTCCAGGCCGCGTACCGCCAGGCCGGCATCAGCCTGCCGCGCATGTCGCAGGCGCAGTCCTCGGCCGGCACCTCGGTCTCCCTGAACGCCCTCCAGCCGGGCGACATCGTGTACTGGGGCTCCAAGGGCAGCGCGTACCACGTCGCCATCTACGTCGGCGGCGGCAAGTTCGTCGGCGCGCAGAACCCCAGCACCGGCATCGTCGAGCGCTCCATGAGCTACGACAAGCCGACGGGCGCCGTCCGCGTCCTCTGACACCTCCCCGCAGTCCCGGGCCGCTCCCGGTGACGCACGAAAGGCCGGTACTCCCCCGCTCGGGGGCGGAGTACCGGCCTTTCGGCCGTCCTGGGGCTTCCGGAGGCACCCGGGGGCTCCCAGGCCCCCTGAGGGGCGTGAGGGGCTTCTGTGGCGTTCCGTCAGTCGAGGAACGTCGCCGAGGTGATCTTGTTCTTGAAGTTGAGGCTGGCGTTGCCCGCGTAGCCCGGGGGGAGCGACCCGACCAGACCGGCGAGGTTCGGATCGGTGGCCACCTTCCACGTGTACGTGTCCCGGTTCCGGTAGGACGCCGTGTCGTCGTTCGTCACCCGGTTCCGGCCGGCGCAGTCCTCCGGCCCGACGAAGAGGTTGTTGTAGAAGTTCCAGTCCGAGGACATCAGGTCGAAGACACAGCCCCCTTGGTTGGAGTTGTAGTAAAGGCCGAACTCGCTGGTTTCCAGATAGCCGTTCCGCTCCGTGTTGGCAACGGCCGGCCCGGCCGCCACCAGGAGAGCGGCGCCGACGGATACCGCGGCGACACAACCGGCGGCGATTTTGTTAAGAGCCTTGCTCATGGGGTGTTTTCTCCGTCTTCAGGGAATTGAGTTCCGGCCGGGATTAAACCTTCCGGGGCACCGCAGGGCAAGGGCCTTCTCAGCTGTTCGGGACCCAACCATGCTGGCCCGTAACGAACTTGTCGGCATTCCGGGCGCCCGCTTACGCTCTCCCGCGGCCTTCGCCCCCCTCCCCCCGCACCGACGCGACCTTCCACTCCGCCGACCGCAAGGGAAACACCTCGTGCGTGTACGCGAAATATCCTCGTCACTCCTTTTGTGCCTCGTACTGACCGGTTGCGGAGGCGGGGAAGTCACGGGGAAGAACTCCGGAGCGGGAAAGCCCGGAGCCACCGCCGCCCCCTCGCTCGCGGCGGCGGACGTTCCCTTCTACACGTGCATGCAGAAGCACGGAATGACCCTCTCCTACGGGGAGAACGGGGCTCCGCACATAGTGGAGAAGGACAGTCCGCAGTACCCCGAGGCCCAGAAGGCCTGCTTGCCGCTGCTCCCTTCGCCCTCCCCCGTGCAGGCGAGCCCGCAGGAACTCGCCGCCGCGCGCAAGTCCTCCGCGTGCATGAGGGAACGGGGCATCTCCTGGTATCCGGACCCGAATCCGGTCACCGGGGAGGTGCAGCAGCAGGACGGCGGCACCACCGAGCAGTGGCAGTCGCTCAAGAGGGACCACCTCGACGCGTACCGGACCTGCCTGCCCCGGCCCTCCTGAGCGGCCCGCGCAGGGCTCACAGGAGCCCGGCCGCCAGCTTGTAGCGGGCCTCGCGCTGCTTCTTGTACAGCGCGAGGGTCTCGGCCTGCTCCTCCACCAGCCTCTTCTGGTAGGCGGCTTCCACCGCGGCCCAGATGCCCACGAGGTTCACCTCGCGCTTGCAGGCGACGTCGGCCTTGGCCGCGGTGACGGCTCGGGGGCCGCCCGGATCGGCCTCCAGGCCGAGCTTCTGGACCACCTCGTAGGGATCCTTCAGCCCGGTGTACCCCGACTTCTCCATGCACGCCGACCAGTTCTTCAGCACCTCGGCCACCCGCGAATCGCCCTTGGAGCGTTCGTGCGCCTCCGATGCCAGCCCGAACGGGAACAGCAGGTCCACGCTGTCCTTCGTCGGCGCGTACAGCTTGCGGTAGGCCTCGCGCACGCATCCGCCGGGCGGCACCTTCTGCCCGCCGACGTCGAGGCCGCTGTCCACCTGCGCGGCCTCCTCCTCGGTCGCCGCGTCCGGGGGCTGGGCGGCGCCCTGCTGCCCGCCCGGCCGTTCACCGTGCATGACCAGGGCGGCGCTCTCGCTCAGCGGGGCGGCCGGGGGCCTGACCGGCGGCCCCTTGCCCGCGTTGACGTCGTAGCCGTGGGCGGCCGCGAACTCCGGATCGGCCGCTCCGAAGAGCACCCGGTGGCGCCCCTCGGGCCCCTGGGCTCCGGCCGAACCGGTCGGCCTGACCTCCTCGTACGGGAACCCGTACCGGGCCATGCACCGGGACAGCAGCCGCTGCTGCACCTGCCCCATGCGGACCGTCTCGGCGTCGGTGTCCGTGTACGCGTCCAGCGGCAGCGTGAGCGAGGCGGTGGCCGGGGCGACGGCGACCTCGCCGAGTTCAGGCTCCCCGTGCGCGGCGCCACCGCCCTCCGGATCCGAGCAGCCGGCCAGGACGAGCGCCAGCAGGACGGCGGCCGGGAGGGCTGGGCCCCGTGCGGGGCGGCGGAGCGGACGGGGGCGTATGCCGGAAGACCTGTTCACTCTCGGAAATTGAACAGCCCGGCCGCTGTCGGGGACAAGGCCTTCTCACCTGCTGGTCAGCCAAACTTCTTGCCTCGAAACCGACTTGCCGCCCCATCCCGTCCGGCGGGCATCTCGTGCCCCGCGGGCGGAGCCCTGCGAAGATGGTTCCAGGGCGAGCACGCCCGAGTCGCCCCAGGAAGTGGTGATCCGTGACGACCAGCCCGTCCGACGAAGCCCCGGGTACGGGTACCGGCGCCGTCCCGGCCGCCGCCGGGCTCGGCCTCCTGTCCCTCGGCGGCTGGCTGCTGACCACCACCCGCCCCTGGCAGAAGCCCGGCTCCACGCTCACGCTCACCCTGGACTGGACGGCCTCGGGAACCCTGATGGCCTGCGGCCTGGTCCTGCTGGCCCGCTGCATCCGCCTGGTCCACGCCACGCCCGAGCCCGGGGAGGGCGCCCCGCACGAGATCCCGTACGAGATCCCGCACCAGGCGCACCCGGTCACGCCCCCGGCCCCGGCCGGGCCCAGGGTCAGGCCTTGGGGGCGACCTTCGAAAGGCCGTTGATGACGCGGTCCATCGCGTCGCCGCCCGTCGGGTCGGTCAGGTTGGCCAGCATCTTCAGGGTGAACCGCATCAGCACCGGGTGGCTCAGCCCGCGCTGGGCGGCGACCTTCATGATCTTCGGGTTGCCGATGAGCTTCACGAAGGCGCGGCCCAGGGTGTAGTAGCCGCCGTAGGTCTCCTTGAGGACCTTCGGGTAGCTGTGCAGGGTCAGTTCGCGCAGGGCCGGGGTGGCCCGGGAGTGGGCCTGGACGATGACGTCGGCGGCGATCTGCCCCGACTCCATCGCATAGGCGATGCCCTCGCCGTTGAACGGGTTGACGAGGCCACCCGCATCACCGACCAGCAGCAGGCCCTTGGTGTAGTGCGGCTGCCGGTTGAAGGCCATCGGCAGGGCCGCGCCGCGGATGGGCTGCGTCATGTTCTCGGGGGTGTAGCCCCAGTCCTCCGGCATCGAGGCGCACCAGGCCTTGAGGACCTCGCGCCAGTCCAGCTCCTTGAAGGCGGAGGAGGAGTTGAGGATGCCGAGGCCGACGTTGGAGGTGCCGTCGCCCATGCCGAAGATCCAGCCGTAGCCGGGCAGCAGCCGGTCCTGGGCCCCGCGCCGGTCCCAGAGCTCCAGCCAGGACTCCAGGTAGTCGTCGTCGTGGCGCGGCGAGGTGAAGTACGTGCGTACGGCGACGCCCATCGGGCGGTCCTCGCGGCGGTGCAGGCCCATCGCCAGGGAGAGCCGCGAGGAGTTGCCGTCGGCGGCGACGACGAGGGGGGCGTGGAAGGTGACCTCGGTCTTCTCCTCGCCGAGCTTCGCCTTCACTCCGGTGATGTGGCCGGTACGGGGGTCGCGTACGGGCTCGCCCACGTTGCAGCGCTCGTACAGCCGGGCGCCGGCCTTCTGTGCCTGGCGGGCCAGGGTCTCGTCGAAGTCGTCGCGCTTGCGGACGAGTCCGTAGTCGGGGAAGGAGGCCAGCTCGGGCCAGTCCAGCTGGAGCCGCTGGCCGCCGCCGATGATCCGCAGGCCCTTGTTGCGCAGCCAGCCGGCCTCTTCGGAGATGTCGATGCCCATCGACACGAGCTGCTTGGTGGCGCGCGGGGTCAGGCCGTCGCCGCAGACCTTCTCGCGCGGGAACGCGGTCTTCTCCAGGAGCAGCACGTCGAGTCCGGCCTTGGCCAGGTAATACGCGGTGGTCGATCCGGCGGGCCCGGCCCCGACGACGATCACGTCGGCGGAGTGCTCGGAGAGGGGCTCGGTCACGGCGGGTCTCCCGAAGGCTCGATAAAGGGTGCCCAACGGCACAAGACATGTGCAGTCTATGCAGCGAGAGAGATCGCGATCCGAAGGGCTGCCCTGTGACCACCTCGCCGACCCGGCCGCTCCCCGTCGTCCAGCTCCGTGTGCCCACGGACGAGGACGCGCACGCCTGGCACCGGGTCTTCCACGACCCCGATGTCATGGAGTTCCTCGGCGGCCCCGCCGAGCTCTCCTTCTACGAGGAGATCACCGCCCGGCAGCGGATGCACGACGCCCGGCTCGGCTTCTGCCTGTGGACGCTGCTCGACGCGGACGGCGAGGTCCTCGGCTTCACCGGGGCCCAGCCGTGGCCGGAGTCGAAGGGGTGGGGACCGGTCGGGGAGATCGAGATCGGCTGGCGGCTCGGGCGCTCCGCGTGGGGGCGGGGGTACGCGTACGCGGCTGCGCTGGCGACGCTGGAGCGGGTGCGGGAGGCGGGGGTCGGGGATGTGGTGGCGATGATCGACGACGGGAACGTCCGCTCGATCGCGGTGGCGGAGCGGCTGGGGATGACCCTGGCGGAGCGCTTCCCGATCCCCGGCGGCCCCCGCGTGGCCCGCCGCTACGCCCTGCCCCTCCAGCCCGCCTGACCCCGCGCAGCGGGCGGAGCTCCCCCGGGGACCCGCCACCGCCGGGCGGAGTCCGGCGCAGCGGCGCGAAGCCCGCGCAGCGGTGCGATCGGCGCGTCAGGAGGGGTCAGAACACGCTCAGGCCCGTCAGGGTCGTGAAGCGGTCCAGGGCTGCCACCGCGGCCACGGAGTTGCCCTGGGCGTCCAGGCCGGGGCTCCACGCGGCCAGCGTGCACGCCCCGGGTACGACGGCGACGATGCCGCCGCCCACCCCGCTCTTGCCCGGCAGCCCCACCCGGTAGGCGAACTCCCCCGCCGCGTCGTACGTCCCGCAGGTCAGCATCACGGCGTTGACCTGCTTCGCCTCGCTGCGCGTGAGGAGCCGCGAGCCGTCCGCACGCAGGCCGTGCCGGGCCAGGAAGCGGCCCGCCCGGGCCAGGTCGGCGCAGCTCGTCTCGATGGAGCACTGCCAGAAGTAGTGCTCCAGCAGCGTCGGCACCGGGTTGTCGATGTTTCCGTAGGCGGCCATGAAGTGGGCCAGGGCCGCGTTGCGGTCGCCGTGTTCCTGCTCGGAGGCGGCGACCTCCGGGTCGAAGGCGAGGTCCGGGTTCTGGCTCTCCTCCCGGAGGAACCGCAGCAGTTCGCTGCTCGCGTCGCCCGTCAGCGTCTGGAGCCGGTCGGTGACGACGAGCGCGCCCGCGTTGATGAAGGGGTTGCGCGGGATGCCGTTCTCGTACTCCAGCTGTACGAGGGAGTTGAACGGGTTGCCGGAGGGTTCCCGGCCGACCCGCTCCCACAGGCTGTCGCCGCCCTCGGCGAGCGCGAGGGCCAGCGCGAAGACCTTGGTGATGGACTGGGCGGAGAACGGCGTCCGCCAGTCCCCCACCCCGAAGACGTTGCCGTCGAGGTCTGCGATGGCCATCCCGAACTGCCGGGGGTCCACGGAGGCCAGGGCCGGGATGTACTCGGCGGGCGCCCCGCTGCCCACCAGCGGGGCGATGTCCTTCGCGACCTGTTCCAGCAGCGCCTGGTAGTCCACGGGGAACTACCCCTTGGTGCCGCGGTGCAGGGCCACGATGCCGCCGCTCAGGTTGCGCCAGGCCACCTTGGACCAGCCGGCCTTCTGCAGCAGCGCGGCCAGCGCCGGCTGGTCGGGCCAGGCGCGGATGGAGTCGGCGAGGTAGACGTACGCGTCCGGGTTCGAGGAGACGGCACGGGCCACCGGCGGCATCGCGCGCATCAGGTACTCGGTGTACACGGTCCGGAAGGGGGCCCAGGTGGGCTGCGAGAACTCGCAGATCACGACCTGGCCGCCGGGCTTCGTGACCCGGTACAGCTCGCGCAGCGCGGCGTCGGTGTCCTGGACGTTGCGCAGCCCGAAGGAGATGGTGACGGTGTCGAAGGCGTCGTCCTTGAAGGGGAGCTTCGTCGCGTCGCCGGCCGTGAGCGGGAGCCAGGGGTTGCGCTTCTTGCCCTCGCGGAGCATGCCGAGGGAGAAGTCGCAGGGCACGACGTACGCGCCGGCCGCGGCGAAGGGCAGCGAGGACGTGGCCGTGCCGGCGGCCAGGTCGAGGACGAGCTGTCCGGGGCGCGCGCCGACCGCCTTGGCGACCTCCTTGCGCCAGACGCGGTCCTGCCCGAGGGAGAGCACGTCGTTGGTGAGGTCGTAGTTCGCCGCCACGCCGTCGAACATGGAGGCGACTTCGTGCGGCTGCTTGTCCAGGGAAGCGGATGTCACTGGCGTGGGCCCCTCGGGTGCGGGTACGGGTGCCCCGTCATTCTCGCAGGCCCGCCCTCCCCCGCACCCGCCCGCCCCGGCCACCGGGGGCCGCGCCGGGCCCGCGCCGGGCCCATGCCGTGACCCGCGCCGCGCCCCGCGCGGGCAGCGATCAGCCGGCGGTCCGGCGGCGATCACGCGGCGGTCCGCGCGCGTGGCGCCCGTCACACCGGGCGAGTAGACGCGGTCCTCAGGCAACGATCCGCGCTCAGGGACGTCTGGTAGGGCGGAGAACTCGCCCACCAGAACCGGCTGATCGAGCAGAACGCGGAGGTACTCGTCCTCGCCGGGCAGCAGCTGGAGGAGCGGATGCGGCTCGTCGCACGGCTCACTTCCGCGTGATCTTGGAACCAGTCATGCCGAAACAACGCACCTCACGCCCCACCACGCCCGCCCGGGGCAGCCGCCGGGGCGGCCGCCGCCGTGCGGGCCGCCGCAGACCCCCACGGTTCGCGCTCCCGCTGGTCTTCTGCTCGGGCGTCGCCGTCGCGGTGGCCGTCATGCTGGGGCTGCCCGGTGACGCCGACCCGCGTGCGCACCTGTCCGGCCCCCCGGCGCCGCGCTCCGGGCCGTCCGGACCCGCCGTGTCCGGGGCCGCGGACGCGCCGTCGCCCGCGGCGTCGCCGAAGCAGACCCCCGCGCAGCCGCCCGCGGCGGGCTCGGTCCCCGAGAGCGGGTCCGGAACCTTCCGGGCCTCCACCGCCTCGGGCCCCGTCCACGGTTCCGGCACCGTACGGCGCTACCGCGTCGAGGCGGAGGACGGCACGGGCATCGACCCGGACGAGGCCGCGCGCGCCGTCGACGCCATCCTGGCCGACCGGCGCGGCTGGACCGCCGACCCCAAGGTCGCGTTCCAGCTGACGGGTTCGGGGCCGGTGGAGTTCACCGTACGGATCGCCACGCCGGCCACCACGGACCGGATGTGCGACGTGGTGACCACCGAGCTCAAGGGCGAGACGAACTGCCGCACAGGACACGAGGTGGTGGTCAACCTGCGGCGCTGGCTGCTCGGTTCGCCGCAGTTCGACGGACCGCCCGCCGACTACCGGGCGCTGATCATCAACCACGAGGTGGGCCACGAGCTGGGCCGCGGACACGAGACCTGCCCCGGGCCGGGGCTGCCCGCGCCCGCGATGATGCAGCAGATCAAGGGCCTGCAGGGCTGCAAGTCCAATGCCTGGCCCTTCGACGCCCGGGGGACCTATGTGCGGGGCCCGGCCGTCCCCTGAGGACGCGGCCCGGCCACCGGCGTGGGCCCCTGGCTCAGCGGCGGCGGTGGAGCAGCCTTCCGCCGATGACGGTGGCCACACAGGTGGTCGGGCCCTGCACCAGCAGCTCGGCCGGGCCGGGGACCGCGAAGACCGCGAACCGCGCCGGAGCGCCCGGTTCCAGGACTCCGTGGAAGGCCTCCTCGGCCGCGCTCCGGCCGGCGAGCGGGTCCAGGGAGGCCGGTCCCTCGTAGGGGGCCGGCGGGACGACGGTGAGGCCGGAGCGGACCACGGCCGTCCGGACGGCCGGGCTGGTGAAGCGGCCGGCCACCGCGACCACCCCGCGGGCGAGCAGCTTCTGCGTGCCGCGCCGCGCGCTGTTGCCCCAGCGCGGCTCGGTCATCTTCAGGTCCGCCAGCGCCTCGGCGCCGCTGATCGGCTCGGTGCCGAGTTCGGTGATCTCGTACGGGTCGTCGGGGTAGTAGGTGCGCTCCAGCAGCTCGTCACCGCCGCGCACCAGCAGCCCCGGGGTCAGCACCCCAGGCCAGCTGCGGGCGCGCGCGTGCGGGTAGGCCGCGGCGAGCTCCTCGTACGGGCCCACCCGGGCGATGCGGTCCCCCTCGACCAGGACCGCGCCGCCGGGCAGCGGCGCGGTTGCGGTACCGGTGGCCGTGGCGGCCGGTCCGGTGACGAGGAGTTCGGCGGTGTGGATCGTCAGCACGGGCGCGTCAGTTCGTGGAGATGAGCTTCAGCTCGGGGTGGGCCGTGCCGCCCTCGATGGCGGTCGAGGAGATGTGCGAGACCACGCGGTCGTCGACCGGGTCGTTCGCCGGGTCGTCGTGCACGAGGAGGTGCTCGTACGTCGTCGCGCGCTGGGCCGGGGTGCGGCCCGCCTTGCGGATCAGGTCGATGATCTCCATGCGGTTGGAGCGGTGCTTGGCACCGGCCGAGGAGACCACGTTCTCCTCCAGCATGATCGAACCGAGGTCGTCGGCGCCGTAGTGCAGGGAGAGCTGGCCCGCCTCCTTGCCGACGGTGAGCCAGGAGCCCTGGATGTGGGCGACGTTGTCGAGGAAGAGCCGCGCGATGGCGATCATGCGCAGGTACTCGAAGACGGTCGCCTGGGTCCGGCCCTTGAGGTGGTTGTTCTCGGGCTGGTAGGTGTACGGGATGAAGGCGCGGAAGCCGCCCGTGCGGTCCTGGGTGTCCCGGATCATCGCGATGTGCTCGATGCGCTCGGCGTTGGTCTCGCCGGTGCCCATCAGCATGGTGGAGGTGGACTCCACGCCCAGCTTGTGGGCGATCTCCATGATCTCCAGCCAGCGCTCGCCGGACTCCTTGAGCGGGGCGATCGCCTTGCGGGGCCGCTCCGGGAGCAGCTCGGCGCCGGCGCCCGCGAAGGAGTCGAGACCGGCGGCGTGGATGCGCTGGATCGCTTCCTCGGCCGACACCTTGGAGATGCGGGCCATGTGCTCGACCTCGGACGCGCCGAGGGAGTGGATGACCAGCTGCGGGTAGGCCTGCTTGATGGCGGAGAAGTGGTGCTCGTAGTACTCGACGCCGTAGTCCGGGTGGTGGCCGCCCTGGAACATGATCTGCGTGCCGCCCAGCTCGACGGTCTCCGCGCAGCGGCGCAGGATGTCTTCCAGGTCGCGGGACCAGCCCTTCTTCGCGTCCTTGGGGGCCGCGTAGAAGGCGCAGAACTTGCACGCCGTGACGCACACGTTGGTGTAGTTGATGTTGCGCTCGATGATGTACGTCGCGATGTGCTCGGTACCGGCGTAGCGCAGCCGGCGGGCCGCGTCGGCGGCCTGGCCCAGCGCGTGCAGGGGCGCGTGGCGGTAGAGGTCGAGCGCCTCTTCCTTGGTGATCCTGCCCCCAGCGGCGGCTCGGTCGAGGACTGACTGGAGAGCGGCCTGGTCGGTCACCGGTGCGTCACCTTTCGGCTGTGTCGTTCCGCTGTGTGTCGTTCGGCTGGCGCCCGGCTGCGGTCGGGATTCCCGGACCGATCCAGCCTACGCCAGCTCCTCCGGCTCCCGGGCTGGCCCCCTGCGGGCCGCCTCAGGGAAGCAGTCCGGCCCCCAGGACGGGGTCCGACCCCAGGTCGAGCCCCATGCCCAGGCCCAGGCCCGCGTAGAGGACGCCCGCGAGGGCGCCGCCGGCCATGAAGGGCCCGAAGGCGATCGGGGTCCCGGGCTCCAGCCGGCGCAGGGCGGCCCGTACGTACCCGTGCACGGCGGCCGCGGTGAACCCGGCGAAGCTGCCCGCGAACAGCACGAACCACCCGTACCAGCCGAGGATCTGCCCCACGGTCAGGGCCAGGGTGACGTCGCCGAAGCCCATGCCGGGCGGGTGGATCAGGTGGAGGACCAGGTACACGGACCCGAGGGTGAGCCCGCCGAGCAGCGCGCGGGTCCAGGATCCGCCGGTACCCGTGAAGAGGGCGGCCACGCCGAGCGCGGCCGAGGTGGCGGCCGCCAGCGGGAGGGTCAGTACGTCGGGCAGCCGGTGCACGGCCTGGTCGACGAAGCAGAGCAGGACGGTGAAGGGCGCCAGCAGCAGCCAGGCCCCCAGCTCGGGCCGCGCCCCGACCCCGGCGCCGAGCGCGAGGCACACCAGGGTGGTGGCGAGCACGGCTCCCGCGACGGGCGCGTAGCCGCCGTGCCACCGGGCTCCGGGCGCGCACCGGGGGCAGACGGCGAAGCCCAGCCACCCGCCGGCCGGGCCCGTCAGCGGATGTCCGGCCGGGCAGTCCGACCGCCGGGCCGTGCCGACCTCCACGGAGAGGCGGTAGACGGCCCGGGGTAACAGCAGTCCCGCCAGCACGCCCCAGAGCGTGACCCCGGCCACGAATCCCGCGATGCCCATGCCCGCTTTCGCCCCCGCTCCGCCCGCCCCGGCCCGCCGCGTCTTGGCGACGGACGCTAGCAGGGGCGGCCGTCCCCCACTACCCGTCCCGAGGGGGACGGGTAGTGGGGCGGTGAAAGGGGACGGGGGGTGAAAGGGGGCGGCATTCGCGGTAAACGGCGGGCATTCTCCTTTCCGCCCCTTTCCGCTCTGCGGAAAGGGGAATGCCCTCATAAGCCGCGCTAATGACCCGGCACGCCCACCGGCAGGAGCTCCACGTTCACATCGGGCGCATAGCCCGTCGTGAGTCCCGTCCGGCGCGCGAATTCACGTACGCCGGCCAGCTGGTCGGCGCCGAAGCGGAAGTCGAGCGTCGTGAAGTAGCGCTCCAGGAGTTCCGCGTCGAAGGCCTCCCAGCGGGCCGCCTGCTCGGCGACCTTGCCGACCTCCTCCAGGGACACGTCCCGGGAGGCGAGGAAGGCCTCGTGGACCTTCCGCACGACCTCCGGCTCACGCTCCAGGTACTCCTTGCGGGCGGCCCAGACGGCGAAGACGAAGGGCAGCCCCGTCCACTCCTTCCACATCGCCCCCAGGTCGTGGACGGCGAGTCCGAGCCGGGGCGCGTCGTGCAGCGAGGCGCGCAGTGCGGCGTCGCCGATCAGCACCGCCGCGTCCGCCTCCTGCATCATCAGCCCCAGGTCGGGGGGGCAGGTGTAGTAGTCGGGCCGCACCTCGTACTTCTCCGCGAGCAGCAGCTGGGCCAGGCGCACGGACGTTCGCGAGGTGGATCCCAGGGCGACGCGGGCGCCGTCCAGCTGGTCCAGGGGGACCTGCGAAACGATCACGCAGGACATGACGGGCCCGTCGCAGCCGACCGCCAGGTCGGGGAAGGCGACGAGCTCGTCCGCGTTGCGGAGGAACTCCACGAGGGTGATGGGACCGATGTCCAGGCCCCCCTGGACGAGGCTCGCGCTGAGCTTCTCCGGGGTGTCCTTGGTCAGCTCCAGGTCCAGCAGCGTGCCGGTTCTGGCCAGCCCCCAGTAGAGGGGCAGGCAGTTCAGGAACTGAATGTGGCCGACACGGGGCCGGCTGCGATAGACGTCCACATCGCGAGACTAGCTCCCGCGTCTCCGTCAGCCGTCTGGCGGGTCTCAAACGTCCGGGTGACGTGATCTTTCCCTCTGGTCTCGGCCGGGAGGTGCGTGCTAGGCTCGACGCAAGTTGCAGTTTGGTTTCCCTTGCAGTACGAGGCCTGCGGAGAATGTGACCCGCAGGCTTTTGTAGTTTTCAGACTTCTTAGCAGGTTCTGGAGCAGGGCGACCCTTTGGCCCATAGGAGGGCTCATGGCTACCGGAACCGTCAAGTGGTTCAACGCTGAAAAGGGCTTCGGCTTCATCGCCCAGGACGGCGGCGGCCCGGATGTCTTCGTCCACTACTCCGCGATCAACGCCGCCGGCTTCCGCTCCCTTGAGGAGAACCAGCTGGTGAACTTCGACGTCACCCAGGGTCCGAAGGGCCCGCAGGCGGAGAACGTCACCCCGGCCTAGTCGCCTGGGCCAACCAGTCGCGGTTGGATATGCAGTACCCAAGGAGCCCTGTCTTCTCTGTGCGAGCAGAGTCGACGGGGCTCCTGCCTTTGCCCTGGCCGGGTCGTTGAACCGGGCCTGCGGCGCTGAGCCCCCGGCACCGTCGAACGGTGCCGGGGGTTTGCCGTATCCGCTCCGCCCTGTGCGGCACCGCATCACCGTTACCTAGGGCCCCTAGGTTCAAGCCTAAGACCACTAGGTATAAGTTGTGGGGACCGAACCAACGGGAGGGGTACATGGTGCGCGTACGGGTGGGGCTGACGGCGGAGAAGGTCACCGTCGTGGGGGCCGAGGTGGCGGACGATGTCGGGCTGCACCGGGTGACCATGGCGCAGGTCGCACGGCGGCTCGGGGTACAGGACGCGAGCCTGTACGCGCACGTCCGCAGCCTGGAGGATCTCCGCGGTCGGATCGCGCTGCTGGCGGCGGACGAGAAGACGCTGCTCATCGCGGAGGCGACGGCGGGGCTCGCCGGGAAGGACGCGCTCGTCGCGTTCGCCAACGCCTGGCGGGAGTACGCCCACAAGTTCCCCGGCCGGTACGCGGCGACGCAGACCCCGGGCAAGATCGACCCCGAGCTGGCCGCGAAGGCCCCGGGACCGCGCCGCGCGGTCGCGCTGACCTACGGGATGCTGCGCGGCTACGGACTGGCGGAGCCCGACCTGACCGACGCGGCCCGGCTGCTGCGCAGCACGTTCCACGGGTTCGTGGCCCTGGAGGCCTCGGGCGGCTTCGCCCACGCCCGGACCCCCCAGGCCTCCTGGCTCCGCTCCCTCGACGCCCTGCACATCCTGCTCCGCCACTGGCCGGCCCCCCGGGAAGCGGGCCCTGCGTGAGCACCCGGACCGGGGAACGCGGGGCGGCCTGCGCAGCGGGCACGGAGTGGTGTCCCCTACCCGCCCTTCCCCCGTTCCCCGGGCTCTGCCCGGACCCGTTGCCGCGTGCCTCTGACACCGGCGGGGCTGGATAAACCCGGCCCCGCCGGCGCTCGAAGCGCGGGGTCTGGGGCGGAGCCCCAGGGAACGGGGAAGGGTGGGTAGGGGACAGCCCCGCAGGGCACCTACGGCACGCGGCCCCGCACCCACCCGGCCCGAACGCCTCGTACGCCTCGTGGCGCACGAGCCCCCGATCGTCGAGGTGCTGCCGGACGCCCCCGCGCACCGCGCGTTCCTCGCCCGCGTACAGGACACCCTGGATGCGGAGGGGCTCATGCCCGCGATGGGAGTGTTCGCGGCGGGGCTGAAGAAGGCGGACGCGGAGGCGGACGGCGGGGGCACGGCCCACGGCCCGCGCCGGGCCGAGCGGCCCGCCGAGCAGCCCGCCCCCGCCGGGCTTCCGCCCGCCGCGGCCTCGCGGGCCGGGCGGACGATGGCCGACCTGCCGTACTTCCTCGGGCGCATCGTGCCGAACTTCATGGCCTACGTCCCCGACCTCCGGCGGCTGGAGGCGGAGGCGGTCGGGGACAGGCTCGTGCTCGCCGGCGGCCGGGACTCGGTGGGCGAGCTGCCCCACCGCCCGGCCGCGTTCCTCGCAGAGCAGTGGGGCAGGGAGCTGGTGCAGTTCCCGGGCGGGCACACCGGCCTGAGCACGCACCCCGCCGGGTTCGGCGGGGTGCTGCGGCAGGTGTTCGCGTCCTAGGCCTTGCGGGCCGCCGGCTGGTCCTTGGCCGGGGGCTGCGTCGCGGGCGGCTCGGTGGCCGGCGGCTCGGTGACGGTGACGTCCAGGAAGAGGACCACCGTGTCGGAGATCCGCACGCGGAGCGTGTACGTGCCCGCGGAGACGCCCGTGGTGGACAGTTCCGGCAGGTCGATCTTGCCGTCCGCCGCGGTCGCCGGGAGCGCCAGCTCCGTCAGCTTCTTGCCGTCCTTGTCCAGGAAGTACGGGGTCTCCCCCGCCTTGGCCGGGTCCGCCGGGACCCACTTCCCGTCCTTGTCCTTGGCGCCGAGCCCGGCCGTGGCCTGGGCTCCGGCGACGGCCTTGCCCTTCGCCGTCGCCAGGAACTGGACGCCCTTGATCCCGGTCCCGGCCTCCGCCGTGAGCGGCTTGCCGGCGTTCGCGTCGCTGCGGACCAGCTGGTCCGCGTCCGGGACGGGTACCGGCTTGGCCGGGGTGACCTTGCCGCCGATCCGCAGCGAGACCTCGACCGAGACCGCGTAGCCCGTGGCGCGCAGGGAGAAGGTGCCCGCCTTGGCGCCCGCCTTCAGCTTCGGAACCCTGACGAGGCCGTCGGTGTTGGTGCGCACGACCGCGAAGTCCTTGCCGTCGGCGGCGAAGACGGTGCGGCCGGTGGTGTCGTCGTCGACCGCGATCACGATCGGCTGGTCGACGGCCGGCATGCCGTCGCTCAGCACCGCCTTGATGAGCGGGGTGCGCGCGAACTCGGTCCCGGCCTCGGCCGAGAGCTCCGCGGTACCGACCCGGATCAGCTTGGCCAGGGTCGGCGTCGGCTTCGGCGGCGTGGGCTTCGGGGGCGTGGGCGTGGGCGGCACGGGCGCCGGAGGCGGCGTCGGGACCGGCGCGGGGGCCGGGGGCGTCGGCAGCTGCGGCGGGTTCGGCGTCGGGTAGTTGCCGGAGGGCGGGTTCGGAACCGGGGTGGCTCCCTGGCCGGCCTGGTACTGGCGCATGTAGCCGAGCACCGTGTTCACGTACTCGCGCGACCTGTTGTAGCTGAGGACCGCCTTGTCGAGGTCGCCCAGGTCGGTGAGGTTGCGCTGGCCCGCGCAGAGGTAGAGGCCGGCGCCCAGCGCGGCGTCGTAGATGTTGTTCGGGTCGCGCTTGCCGTCGGCGTTGCCGTCGGCGCCCCAGGTGGACCAGGTGGAGGGGATGAACTGCATCGGGCCGACCGCGCGGTCGTACTCCGGGTCCGCGTCCCACTCGCCCTTGTCGGTGTCCTTGATCTCGGCGAAGCCGTTGCCGTCCAGGCGGGGCCCGCGGATCGGCTTCTCGGTGTACCCGTCCGCCTTGAGCCCGTAGCCGGAGGCGTGGACCGACTCCACCCGGCCTATGCCCGCGAGCAGCTGCCAGGGGAGGTGGCAGCCGGGGAGCGCGGCGGCCACCGAGATCTCGGCGCGCTTGTAGGCGTCGAGGGCGGTCGCGGGTATGCCGGCGGTGGCCCCGCCGGGGCTGGCGGCGCCGGGGGGCGCGGGCGGCGGGTCGGCGACCAGGTCCGGAAGGTCCAGCCGGGCGTCACCGCGTTCGGTGGCCTGGGGGCTGTCGGGGGTCGGCTCGGCTTCCCCGGCACCCGCGATCGGCGTGTTGGTGACGACCGCGGCGGTGGTCAGGCTGGCCGCGAGGGCGGCCGTGCACACGACTTTGCGCGAGGTGTTGACGAGGTGACGGTGAAGTGGCTTCACAGTGCGGCGATCCCCCCAGAGCGGAGGCCGGTCCGGACCCCCGTAAAACGTACAAAGTCACATAAAGTCATTTGGTGCTCCGCTCCGCGCGCCCCTACCTCTTCGCGCGGACGGCCGATCGAACGGTCCGTGGAGGTTAACTGTCTATCAGTTCTTCGGCCGCGACTCACCGCCGCCCCCGGAGATGTGCCCCGCCATTCGTCTCATCTTCACGAACCTCTCGCAGGGATCGCGGCCAGGGACCAAAGCCCTGCCCGATTCAAACCAATGGCACATATTCGGGCTCTCTGCGCTCTTTATCCTTGTGGGATGGCAACCAGCAAGAAGGACCAGCGGCGCGAGGCCCGCGAGCGCATGCGCGAGGAGCGCGAGGCCCAGGCCCGTCGCGAGAAGCTGCGCGGGCGCGTGCTGATCGGCGGCGCGCTGGTCGCCGTACTGGCCCTCGCGGTCGGCATCGGCCTGTACGTGTCGAAGCCCTCCGCCGACCAGGAGGCCGCGGGCAAGCCCTTCGTCCAGCCGGCCAACACCACCGGCAAGGACGGGATCGTGATCCCGTACGGCAAGGCGGACGCGAAGAACGTCCTCTCCGTCTGGCTCGACCCGCGCTGCCCCTACTGCGCGGGCGTCGAGATCGGCCTCGGGAAGACCATCAAGGAGCAGGCGGACGCGGGCACGTACCGCGTCGAGTACCACTTCGCCACGTTCCTCGACAAGGCACTCGGCGGCGGCAAGGGCTCCAAGCGCGCGGTCAACGCCCTGGGCGCGGCCGTGAACGAGAGCCCGGAGAAGTTCATGGAGTACCTCCAGGTGCTCTACAAGAACCACCCGGAGAAGGAATCGGACGACAAGTTCGGCTCCACGGCCACCCTGCTGGACCTCGCGAACCAGGTCCCCGGGCTGCGCACGCCCGCCTTCAACCAGGCGGTCAAGGAACTCACCTACATGCCGTGGGTCGAGAAGGTCGGCCAGGCCTTCTACGACCAGAACATGCAGGGCACGCCGGACGTCTCCATCAACGGCAAGAAGCTCACGGTGAACTCCGGCCAGGGCATCGACTCGATCACCCCGGACGAGTTCAAGAAGCTGATCACCGAAAACCTGAAGTAGCACCGGTCCGTTCTCGGGCGAAAGGGGCGTGCACGCTCCCCCGTGGAAGTACGTTCGTCGGTAGCGCGGCGGCCCCCGGGCCGCCGGGCCGCAGACG
The DNA here is from genome assembly GCF_055584085.1 of Streptomyces sp. NPDC104226. Taxonomy (NCBI): domain Bacteria; kingdom Bacillati; phylum Actinomycetota; class Actinomycetes; order Kitasatosporales; family Streptomycetaceae; genus Streptomyces; species Streptomyces sp. NPDC104226. The sequence goes on along the minus strand of NZ_JBVJMS010000006.1, from coordinate 58,530 downwards.
AACGGGCGATACGGATACAGGGGTGGGTGGGCGCGAGGTGCTGGCCGAATCGTTGGAGGCACTGGCCGCGGCAGGGGGCGCCGCGGTGGTGCAGGCCGCGACGACGGACGCATGGACGGAAGTCCGCGCCCGGGTCGCGCGGTGGTTCGGGCGGGGCGACGCCGACCGCGAGCGGGTCCAGCTGGAGCGGCTGGACCGCACCGCCGCGGAACTCGCCTCCTCCGGCGGGACGGAGCAGGAGCGCAACCTCCAGGCACAGGTCTGGCGCAGCCGTTTCGCGGACCTGCTGGAGGGTCTCGGCGAGGCCGAGCGGGACGATGCGGCCGCCGGGCTACGGGCCCTGCTGGACGACACCGCCACAGCCCGCGCAGTCGCGGCCGGAACCGGCGGCGTGGCCGCCGGGCGGGACGTCAGCGTGCAGGCCGAGGGCGGATCGATCGCCGCGGCCGTGCTCCACGGAGGCGCGCACATCGGCCCCCCTCCGGTGCCGGATCCGTCCCAGGGCTGACCGGACCGGCGCTCCCAAGCCTCCCCGCCGCCGTGCCGCCGGCCGGCGGCGTCTTCGTGCACGCCGGGCAGGGCAGCCTGGCCGCGCACCACATCGGCCAGGTCACCTACCAGGCCGCTCCCCGGCACACCGTCTCCTGGCCGCACCAGGTCGGGGTGATCCCCCGCAGGGCCGGTTCGTTCCAGGACCGGTCCGAGGTGCACCGGCTGCGCTCCGCCGTGGAGGGCGGCGGCACGGCGGTCGTGTGCCAGGTCCTGGCCGGGATGGGCGGGGTGGGCAAGACCCAGCTCGCGGCCGACCACGCCCGGCACGCCTGGGGCAGCGGTGAGCTCGACCTCCTCGTCTGGGTCACCGCCGCCACCCGCCAGGCGGTCGTCGACGCCTACGCCCACGCCGCGGCGGACATCCTGCACACGGATCCCGCCGACCCGGAGCGGGCCGCGCGGGCGTTCCTGGCCTGGCTCGAACCGGCGCCCGGCCGGCCCCGCTGGCTGATCGTCCTGGACGACGTCGCCGACCCGGGCGACCTGCGCGACCTGTGGCCGCCCTCCCATCCCGGCGGACGGACCCTGGTCACCACCCGCCGCCGCGACGCCGCCCTCGCGACCCACGGACGGCTGGTCCCGGTGGGCCTGTTCACCCCGGCCGAGGCCACGGCCCACCTCCGGCACGCCCTGGCCGCCCAGGGCCGCAGCGAACCCGAAGCGGACCTCGCCGCCCTGGCCCGGGACCTCGGCCACCTGCCGCTCGCCCTGTCCCAGGCGGCGGCCTACCTGGTCGACACGGAGCTGTCCGCCGCCGACTACCGCACCCGCCTGGTCGACCGTGCCCGCCACCTGGCGGACCTCCTCCCGGAGCCCGGAGCCCTGCCCGACGACCAGCACACCCCCGCGGCGGCCGCCTGGTCCCTGTCCGTGGACCGCGCGAACGAACTCCGCCCGGCGGGCCTGGCCCGGCCGATGCTGGAGCTCGCCTCGATGCTCGACCCGAACGGGATCCCGGACCGGGTCCTGACCGGCGGTCCGGTCCTCGACTACCTGACGGCCCACCGAGCCTTCCATCACAGTGACGACCCTGTCCTTCAACCTTCCCGGGTCACCGAGGAGGAGGCGACCAGTGCGCTGCGCGCGCTTCACCGTCTGAGCCTCATCGACCACTCTCCCACCGAGGCCCACACGGCCGTACGGGTCCACCAGATCGTCCAGCGTGCCATCCGAGATCCCCTCGACCCCGACCACCGGGACTTGCTCGCGCGCTTTGCGGCCGACGCTCTGACTGCAGCCTGGCCCGAAACCGAACGCGACGTCGGCCTGGCAAGCGCTCTGCGCGCCAACACCGCCGCCCTGATCGTGTGCGCCGTGCGTGCCCTGTTCCGACCCGTCGGCCACCCAGTGCTGTACCGCTTTGGTGAGAGCCTCGGCCATTCCGGGCAAGTGGCTTCCGCAATCGACTACTTCCAGCGCGTCACGAACACCGCCACACAGTCCTTGGGGCCAGATCACCCCAGCACTCTCCGCAGTCGTTCCGACCTCGCAGCCTGGCGGGGAGAGGCCGGGGACACCATCGGGGCTGCGGAAGCGGCCACCCTCCTCCTGGTGGACCAGGTGAAGATCCTGGGCCCGGACCACCCCAACACCCTCATTGTTCGTTCCAACCTCGCACTCTGGCGTGGCAAGGACGGGGATGCGGCCGGGGCCGTCACCGCGTTCGCCGCTCTGCTGGACGACTACCTGCGCGTCCTGGGCCCGGACCACCCCCACACCCTCATCGTCCGTTGCAACCTCGCAGAATGGCGCGGTGAGGCGGGAGATGCGGCCGGGGCCGTCACCGCGTTCGCCGCTCTGCTGGACGACTACCTGCGCGTCCTGGGCCCGGACCACCCCCACACCCTCACCGCCCGGAACAACTTGGCGAGCTGGCGCGGAGAGGCCGGTGACCCAGACGGGGCCGCTTCCGCGTTCGCCGCCCTGCTGGAGGACAGGCTGCGCGTTCTGGGCCCCGACCACCTCGACACCCTCGCCACCCGGAACAACCTGGCCCATTGGACAGGCGAAGCGGGAGATGCGACAGGGGCCGCAAACGCGTTCGCCGCGCTGCTGGAGGACCACCTGCGTGTCCTGGGCCCAGGACACCCCCACACCCTCGTCACCCGGTCCAGCATCAGCCTCTGGCGCCAGCATTCCTGGGAGCAATGACCCACAAGCGGGCCCATACCGTCTCCCCCGGACCACCCTTCGCCCCGGACGTCACTCACCTCCGCGCGGACCCGCCGGCCTCCAGCTCGGCCTCAGCCCCGGCGCCCGGGCCGCGTTCCTCGGTGGGGTGCGGAATCGCAGGGCGAGGGGCCACTGCCCGTGGACCCCTCGCCTTCCGCTTCCCGTTCAGGCGAGCAGCGCCTTGACCGCCGCGATCACCGGAACTCCCGCTTCTCCGAGCAGTGTCGCAATTCCGGAGAAGGTCGCGAGGATTCTCCGGAATCTCGCCTCGGGGGGATTCTCCCCGAGTTCTTCCACCGCCGCGTCGACTTCCGCACGGTCGGTCTCGTCGAGGTACTGCCTCATCGCCCGGACTTCTTCGATGAGGTTGTCGAGCGCCGAGGCCTCCGGCGGAGTTCCGCCGACGTATTTGCCTCCGGCCACGATGTCGCCGGAGCCCGAGTGCTCGGCTTTTCCGATGGCCCCCGCGCCGGACACCGTGTACTGGTCGCCGGCCATCATCGACCGCCTCCCCTGATGTCTCCCGAACCGCTGTGCTGGGCCTGCCCGATGGCCCCGGCTCCGTACACCTTGAACTGGTCGCCCATCACCGCTTCCTTGATGTTGATGGTCACCGGGGCGGCGTCCGGCCGGCCGATGGCCTTGGTGATCTCGTAGACGAGGTTCTCGATCTCGGACCGGTCCAGGGACCAGACGGCCTCCCGCTGGATGCCGGAGGTGTTGAGGACGAGGCCGTACACCGGGGGCGTCCCGATCACCTTCACGAGCTGCCAGACCAGCAGCCCGAAGACGGCGAACGCGATGACCGCGGCGACGTTCCCGAAGACGGCCACCGCAATGGCGCCGAGGACGATGCAGAGGGCCGCCCGGCCGATGAACCTGCGCCAGGCCGCCCCTTTGTCCACCTCCAATACGCGCTGCCCCACGTGGGAGATGTTGTGCAACGGATAAGCCTCACCGTCGACCCACAACACCCCCTCTTGCACACGGACTTGGACCGTCGAATTGCTAACCGCCATTTCGCGCCCCCCTGGCTCTTTTCGGCGTTGACGGCTCGAAGTGTAGGGCGGGTCCGACCGGCCGAATAGGGATTGGCTCTTATCGACGTAGTCATGATCCATTCGGGATTCCGCTTGACAGTCCGCACCGCGGAATGCGGCCCTCCCCCTCTGCTGTCGGCAGGCCGGGACCGCGTCTTGGCCGTGGGTACGCACGACCCCGCGCGCGAGCGGTCCGGCGCCCTCCGGGCGGGGCGGCACCGCGACGGACGCCGTCGCGGACGCGGCTGCGGGCACGGATGCGGACGCCGGCCCGTGAGCGAGGGGGACTCAGCCATGGAGGGGGTGGTCCAGGCCGCTCTGGCGGGTCCATCGGTGCAGGTCGACGCGGGTTCGGCGGGTTTCAACCGTCGTGACAGTCCGGTGACATGGAGCGGACGCTTCGCCGACACAGCCTCCGTAATTTTCTTTCTGCAGCCCGCCAAGCCCAGACAGGCAACAGTCCGTCAGGCAGAGGAGGTGCCATGCAGAACCTCCTTCTTCCACCACCACCTGTCACGGAGTTCCCCATGTCGGTCCGCACCCGTTCCCGCCGCCAGACCCTCCTCCGCTCCGCCGTCGCCACCGCCGCCCTCGCGGGAGCCCTCCTGGCTCAGGGCACCGCCTTCGCGGCCGACGCCCCGAAGACCGCCGCTCCCAAGACCGCCTCCCCCAAGCCCGACCCGTCGGTCGAGGGCCTGGGCGGGGAGCTGGTCAAGCACCTCGTGCTGGCCAACGGCATCAAGGCGGACCTGTGGAAGAAGGGCAAGGCCTCCTACTGGCTGGACGTCTACTCCGAGGGCAGCAGCCAGCTCGGCTACCTCACCGTCGGCGGTCCCGGCGAGCAGGCGGAGGACGGCAAGCAGATCGCCGGCATGTGGGTCACCCTGGACAACAAGGGCCAGGTCCGGTCCTGGAAGAACCCGGAGTCCCGCGGCTTCGCACAGGGCGGCAGCGAGACCCGGCAGGGCTGCACGGTGACGACCCACATGGCCACTCCGCTGGAGGGCGTCAGCCTGCAGCTCTCCAACGGCCCTGCCGGCCCGGTCGCGAAGCTCATCGACGCGAAGGGGTCCGGGACGCTGGCCACCCTCACCAAGGCCAACCCCGTCGGCCTCGCCGGAGGCGCCCGCATCAAGGCTGCCGACGACCCGCTGACGCCGCAGCTCCAGGTGCGCGTCGCCGACGGCGTGATCCCGTGGCTGGGCGTCAGCTTCCCCAAGCCCCTCAAGGACTGCGGCGCCAAGCCCTCCACCCCGGCTGCCAAGCCGTCCGTGACCCCGAAGCCCGCGGTCTCCGCCCACGGCGGCGCGCAGACCGTCGTGGTGCCCAAGGGCGGCGTGGCGGCCGGCGCCGAGGTGGCCGACTCCACCAACGGCACGTCCGCGTGGATCGCGGCCGGCGCGGGCTCCGCAGTCCTCGGGGCCGGCGGCTTCGTCCTGCTGCGCCGCCGCTCGGCCCGCCGGCACTGAGCAGTCGCACAGACCGCCCCCGCAAGGCCCCCCGGCCTTGCGGGGGCTTCCGGGGTGCTCCGGGGACTCCTGGCGGCTTCCGCAGGGCTCCGGCTCGCCGGAGACCGGCTGGGAGGGATGCCACGGGGGTGCGACCCACGCAGCCGCCGGCCGGCCAGCAGTCCCCGGAGCACCTCGACACAGCTCGGCGCACCCGGCCGCGCCTCGGCGTCCTACGCGTACAGCTCCTCGATCTCCCGCGCGTACCGCTCCGCCACCGCCCGGCGGCGGAGCTTCAGGGTCGGGGTGAGGGTGCCCGATTCCACGGTGAACTCCCCGGGCAGGACCCGGAAGGCGCGGACGCGGGCCGGGCGGGAGACCGTGGCGTTGGCCGCCTCGACCGCTTCCGCGACGAGGGCCCGTACGGCGGGATGCTCGCCGGGGGCGGCCGGGTCCAGGGTCACCGATTCGCGGGCCGCCCAGGCGGCGATCTCCTCCGCGTCCAGGGTGATCAGGGCCACCGGATGCGGGCGGTTGTCGCCGATCATGACCGCGTGGGAGACGTAGCGGGAGCGCTGGACGGCGAACTCCAGCTCGGTGGGGGTGATGTTCTTGCCCGCCGAAGTGATGATGAGCTCCTTCTTGCGGCCGGTGATGGAGAGGTAGCCGTCCGGGTCGATCTCGCCCAGGTCACCGGTGTGCAGCCAGCCGTCGCCGTCCAGCACCTCCGCCGTGGCGGTGTCGTTGGCGTGGTAGCCCGGGAAGACCATCGGGCCCCGGGCCAGCACCTCCCCGTCCTCCGCGATGCGGACCTCGCACCCGGCGATCGGGCGGCCCACCGATCCGTAGCGGATCCCGTCCGGGTGGTTGAGGCTGATGACCCCGCCCGACTCCGTCATGCCGTAGCCCTCGAAGACCGCGATCCCGCAGGCCCGCAGGAAGTCGAGGGTGGCCGGGGCGATCGGGGCGCCGCCCGTGAGCGCCCATCTCAGCCGGCCTCCGAAAGCGCCCCTGACCAGTGAGTACAGGGATTTCTCGGCCGCTTCGTAGGCCTCCCGGTCCTCCGCCGGGAGCGCGCCCTCGGCCGCCAGCAGACCCAGCCTGACCGCCTGCTCGAAGCGGCCCGCACCGCCCTCCTGGGATTCCGCGAGGGAGAGGACCACGGAGTGCAGCTTCTCGAACAGGCGCGGCACGGACGGCAGATGGGTCGGGCGGGCCTCGGCGAGCTCGCCGATGACGTCCTCGATCCGGCCGCCGAAGTAGCAGAGCTCCCCGCCCTCCAGGAGGGTGGTGAACTGGATCAGCTGGGCCAGCACGTGGGCGAGGGGGAGGTAGAGGTACGTGGAGTCACCCGGGCCTCCCTTGACCAGCGGGAGGGTGGCGTCCTGGATCGCGCCGAGGTTCGCGTGCGTGAGGCGGCACCCCTTGGGCAGGCCGGTGGTGCCCGAGGTGTAGATGATGGAGGCGTCGGCCGCGGGGTGCACCGCCGCGGCGCGGGCCAGGAGTTCGGCCTCCGGCGCCGGGCCGGGGAGGCCGCGCAGCGCGTCCATCTCCACCACCGCGCGCAGTCCCGGGAGCTTCGGACGCAGCGCCTCCACCCGGGCCGCCTGCGCGGCGTCGTCGCAGACGGCCACCACGGCCGCGGAGTCCGACAGCACCCAGGCGAGCTCCTCCTCCCCGGCCGTCGGGTACACCGGCACGAGGACGGCCCCCGCGGCGAGGACCCCGAAGTGGGTGTACGTCCACTCCGGCCGGGTCTCCGCGAGCACCGCGACGCGCTCGCCGGGGGCCACCCCGAGACCGAGCAGGGCGCGGCCGGACTCCCTTACGCGGGACCGCAGTTGCGTGTAGGAGACGGTGTCCCAGCCACCCGCCCCGGGCTCCCCGGCCTCCCCGCCCTTGTGGCGGAGCGCGGTCTCGGCCGCGTACCGCTCGCCGGTCCACTCGGTGAACACCGCGAGCGTGCGCGGACGCACGACACGGTCCGTCCCGCCCACCGCTTCGATCGGGTCGATCGGATCCATCGGGCTCATCGGGTCAATCGGGCTCATCGGGCTCGCCTCCCCTGGGGTCGTACCGATGACGCTAGGCACCGGGGAGGCGTCCGCGGCATGACCGGAAGCGTCAGCCCCGCTGACCCCAGCGCTCATTGCGGCTACCGTCGGACCCATGGGGAGGCGGACGGTCACCGTGCACCACGTGCGTGCCGTGCTCGCGGGGGCGCGGGGCAGCGGGCTCGACACCGTGCCGCTGCTCCAGGAGGCGCAGATTCCGCCGCTGCTGCTGGGCGACGACCGGGCGCGGGTCACGCCCGCGCAGTTCGCGCGGCTGTTCCGGGCGCTGTACCGGGCGACGCAGGACGAGTTCCTGGGCCTGTCCGCCGTGCCCAGCCGGCCCGGGACCTTCGCGATGATGTGCAGGGCCGCCCTGGGCTGCCGCGATCTCGGTGCGGCGGTGGAGCGCTCCGCGACCTTCTACGGGCTGTTTCCGGGCGGGCCGGAGCTGGCGCTCGAAGTCGAGGGCGGGCAGGCGTGGTTCATGGTGCGGAACGAGTTCGCGCGGGACGAGGAGCGCTTCCTCACCGAGTGCGTGCTCGCCATCTGGCACCGGCTGAGCAGCTGGCTGATCGGCCGGCGCATCCCGCTGGCCCACGCCTCCTTCGCCTATCCGGCGCCGCCGCACGCGGAGGAGTACGAGCTCCTCTTCGGCTGTCCGGTCCGCTTCGGCGAGGCCCGCACGGGCGCGGCCGTGGCCTTCGACGCGCACTGGCTGACGGCCCCGCTGGTACGGGACGAACCCGCGCTCGACGCGATGCTGAGGCGGGCCCCCTTCGACCTCCTCTCCCGGCCGGCGTACGGGACCACGGTCGCGGAGCAGGTCCGCCGGACCCTGACCCAGGCCCTGCGCGGCTCACCGCGCCTGCCGGAGCTGGGCGAGGTGGCGGCCCGCCTGGCGGTCTCCCCGGCCACGCTGCGGCGGCGGCTCCAGCAGGAGGGCACGTCCTTCCAGCAGTTGAAGGACCACGTGCGGCGTGATGCGGCGATCGCCGGCCTGGCGGAGAGCGGCGAACCCATCGCGGAGCTGGCGGCCCGTCTGGGCTTCTCGGAGGACACGGCCTTCCACCGCGCCTTCCGCCGCTGGACGGGCACCACCCCGGGCGCGTACCGCATCGCGTCGGGGGGCTGAGGCCGGGGCCGGCGCCGCGGCGCCCTGCCCCCGCTATCGGGTCGCGGCGGGCACCTGGAGGGTGAACAGGCCGCACTCGCAGCCGCCCTTGCCGGTGCCGCAGGAGCCCTTCGGGGTCGTGGCGGCGGCCGGGGCGGGGGCGGCGCAGCCCGTGGGGGCGGCTTCGGCGCAGGTGTTGCCCGCGCAGGAGCGGCAGGCGTTCATCTCGCAGCTGCGGCAGGCGGAGGCGGGGGCGTTGCAGCCGCGGCAGGCGCTGACCGCGCAGGTGGCGCAGGCCGCGCCGGCGACGTCGCAGGAGGTGCAGGCGTTCATCTCGCAGCCGGCGCAGGCCGAGGCTGGGGCCGTGCAGCCCCGGCAGGCGCTGACGCCGCAGGACGCGCAGAGCTGCGTACCGCTGCCGCAACCGCCCCGCTCGGTGCGCGCGCCGCAGTCGCAGGCACGGGCGCCGCGGGCGCTCGGGGCGCTCCGGCCGTCACGGCGGACCGGGCCGGTCTCGGCGACGCGCAGCGTGGTCCGCAGCGTGGGGGCGGGACCCCGGTGGATGACCCGACGCTTGGCCGTCTGTCGCACTGCCGCGTTCATCTGGTGCCTCCTGGGCGGGGTGGGAATCGCTTTCCGAGGCGGACTCTAACAATTAACTCGTATATGAATGCAAATCGATGCGATGCGGGAAAGGCTTGCCTTCCCTAAGAAGGCAAGCCTCCCCTGCCATCGCCAGAGGGAATCCCCCGAAGGGAATCTATTCACTTAGCAAATACATGACCGCGGCTGAGCTAAGCCAAGCCCAACAGCTCCAGGACCCGGCTCACCGCCTCGATGATCGGCCGCCCGACCTCGCCCGCGAGGGTCGCGAGGCCCAGTACGGCCATCAGGGCCCCGTGCCGCGCCTCCGGCGCGCTCTCCGGGGAGACGATCACCGGCAGGTTGGTGTCGATGGTGCCCGCGCCGGCCGACGTGACCTGGGTACGGAGCTCCAGGAGCAGCCGCTCCAGCTGCTGGATCGCCTCCTGCGGGGTGACCGGGGCGGCCTGCGGGCCGCCGATGGTCGGGGACTGGTTCTTGACGATGCCGATGTTGCCCGAGCCGTTCACGGTGACGCTGTCCCCGATGTGGAAGGCATTGCCACCGCCGCTACTGCCGTTACCGCTGTCCGTCGTCATTTCTTCACCACTCCGATGTTTCCCGAGCCGTTGATGTTGGCGGTGTCCCCGACGTGGACGTAGTGCTCGATGTTCACCGTCGGCTGGGCCACGTAGAGGGAGAACTCCGTCTCCGGGCGCTCGATGGCGTCGACGATCCGTGCGACGAGCCTGCGCAGTTCGGCCCGGTCCGCCAGGGTCACCACCGCGACGGGTGCGCCGGAGGTCTCCACGCCCATGACGTACAGGTCGGGCCGGGTCAGCCGGCGCACGAGGTACGCGACGAGGAGGGCCATCGGGACGACCGTGGCGACGACACCCACGGGGTTGCCGTCCGCCAGGGACGCCACGAAGAACACCAGCACGAGGATGATCCACGGAGCGAAGTCGGCCATGGCCTTCTTGCGGTCGGGCGTGAGCACGAAGGTCTGCACCCGGACGATGTTGTGCAGCGGATAGACCGCCTCCCCGACCCACAGCAGGCGGTTGCTGACCCGGAGCACGAGGTCCGGCGCCCCGAAGTCCTCCGGACGGTTCTGCTTCGCCTGCGGGGTCGGCGCGGGCACCCACAACGGTGTCAGCGGTGGTGACTGGAAGGGCGGCTGCGGGGACTGCGGAGGCTGTGGGGGCTGCGGAGGGACGCTCACGACTTCACCACCCCCGTGTTGCCCACGCCGCCGTGGATGTTCACGCTGTCGCCGAAGTGGAAGCTCCTCAGGTTGACCTGCACCCGGTCCATCCGGATGGAGAACTCCGCCTCCGGGTGGTCGATGGCGTGCACGATGTGCTGCACGACCACTCCCAGCCGGCTCTCGTCCCGCATCGTCACCAGCGCGATGGAGGCGCTGGCCACTTCCACGGCCAGGACGTGCTGGTCCGGCCTGGTCACCCTGTAGACGAACTGCGCCACGAGGAAGAGCGCCGCGGTGATGCCGAAGGCGACGAGCGCCTCGACCTCGGAGCTCGTGTTGTCCTCGCAGTTGCCGTAGTAGTCGCACGAGCTGCTCGCCCCGTCGTCGACGTACTCCCCCAGCAGGAACAGGACCACGGCCAGGGCCGCCGCCCACTTCAGGAACTGCACGGCGGCCTTCGCCCGGTCGGGCGACAGGACCGTGGTGTACACCCGGACGATGTTGTGGAGCGGATAGGCGGCCGACCCCACCCACAACAGACGTCGGCTGATCCGCAGTTCGACGCCGTACGCTCCTGCGCCCGGGGGCAGGGGCGGCAGCGGCGGGGACGGTGGTTGTGGCGGTCGTGTCGGTGGCGGCGCGAACTCGTTGGCTTCCATGACTCCCCCAGTCAGTCGGCAGCGCGGTTGACGCGCGGGGAACCATTAAGCACGCCAAAGGTGTGTCGTGTAACCGTCAATTACTCGCCAACTGCCTTTGGGATCATTGCCGTTGGACTCTCCGCCGCGGCGAGGTGACCCCGGGCCAGGAAAGGTGAGCTGTGCGGTCAGCGACGTTCCTACCGGTCGGTCACTACCTTCTCCTCACCCACCCCCCACCGGACCCTTGGGAGAGCCGCCCCATGCGCATCCGAAGCTCAGCACTCGCCGCCGTGGCCGCCCTGGCCCTCTCGGCCGTCATCCCCTCCGCCTCGGCCTCCGCCTCGGCCTCCGCCTCCGCCCGGGCGGAGGAGGCCACCGCCCGCCCCGGCGACATCGTCAGCAGCGCGCCGTCCGCGTTCCACCCGTTGCCCGGCCAGCCGACCAACACCAAGGCCTGGAAGATCCACTACAACTCCACGACCGCCGACGGAGCCCCGAACGTCGTCTCCGGCACCGTCATCGTCCCGCAGGACGGCCGCACCGGCCCGCGCCCCCTGATCACCTACGCCGTCGGCACCGTCGGCATGGGAGACTCCTGCGCGCCGAGCAACAACCTCCCGTACGGCACCGCCCTGGAGGCCAACCTCATCCAGCAGCTCACCCTGCGCGGCTGGGCCGTCGTCGTCACCGACTACGAGGGGCTCGGCACCCCTGGTGTGCACACCTACACCGTAGGCCCCTCCGCCGGCCACGCCGTCCTCGACGCCGCCCGCGCGGCCACCCGCCTCCCCGAGGCCGGGCTGCCGGCCACGACGCCCGTCGGCATCATGGGGTACTCCCAGGGCGGGCAGGCCAGCAGCTGGGCCGCCGAGCTGCAGGGCTCGTACGCACCGGAGTTGCGGGTGAAGGGCACCGCGACGGGCGGTGTCCCGGCCGACCTGCTGAAGGTGGCCGACTTCAACAACGGCTCCTACGGATCCGGCCTCATCTTCATGGCCGCCGCCGGCCAGGACGCCGCCTTCCCGGAACTGAAGCTCGACTCCTACCTCAACCCGGCCGGAAAGGCCCTGGTCGGCGCCATGAAGGACAACTGCGTCGCGATCGACGCCATCGCCGGCTCCTTCAAGCGGATCTCCGACCTGACCACCCGCAACCCGCTCGCGCAGCCGGACTGGCAGGCCCGCCTGAACCAGAGCAAGCTCGGGCGCACCGCGCCGGCCGCACCGGTGTACCAGTACCACGCGCTCGGCGACGAGCTCATCCCGTACTCCGTCGGGAGCCGGCTGCGCTCCGACTGGTGCGCGCGGGGCGCGAACGTCGAGTTCGACACCATCTGGATCGGGGAGCACGTCAGCGGGGTCATCACGCAGTCCCTGGCGGTGGGCAACTGGCTCGCGGACCGCTTCGCGGGCCGCACGGCACGCCCCAACTGCTGACGGGCCTGGCGGGCCGGGTGGGCTGACGGGCCGGGGCCGGCTACTTGCCGGCCAGGCCGAGGTTGGCGCCGGCCCGCAGGTCCGGGGAGCCCTGGGCGAGGACGGCCGCCGACTCCAGGCACGCCTGGCGGTCGGCGGCATCCGCCGGGTTCGTGCCGCAGCCCAGCTCCCGGTACCGGGCCGCGGACTTCTGGATCTTCTGTGCGGCCGAGGTCAGCGTGGCGAAGCCCTGGCGGCCGCCGATCTGGTTCAGGGCGAAGGCCGCGTCCTCGTCCGTCGCCTCGGCCGCGTCCGCGCACTCCTGCGTGAACGCCTTGGTGGACCCCGCGGAGCAGGGCGATCCGCCGCCGGAGCCGAAGCGGGTCTCGTGCGCGGCGAGCCGCGCCTCCACGGCGGACTTGACCCGCTCCGCGGCGGCCTGCTTCTGCGACACCGGGGCGGGGGAAGGGTCGGCGCCCAGCTCCGGCAGCTCGGACTGGACCGGGTCCGGGTCGGCCTGCGTGCCGCCGGCACCGCCGCCGTAAATGGCGTCGCCGGTGTCAGCGGCGTCAGCGGCTTCACCGCCACCGCCGCCACTGCAGGCCGCGAGCACAGCGGCCCCGACCATGACGCCGCAGGCCACCAGCCACCGCCGTGTGCGCTTCACGGTCCTCTCCCCACCCTCGATCCCGATCACCGCACCCTAACCCCGCCCCAGGTCAGGGCTCCCCCGCGGGGCAGGAGCGCGTCCCGGAGGGCAGCCGGCCGTCGATCAGGAAGTGGTCCACGTACCCCTGCACGCAGCGCGAGGCGGTGTAGCCGGTGTGCCCGTCGCCCTTGTAGTCCACGATCACGGTGTTGCCGAGCCGCTTCGCCGTCTCCTCCGTCCACTCGTACGGGGTGGCCGGGTCTCCGCGCGTACCGACGAGCAGGATGCGCGGGATCCCGGCGGGGCGGTCGATCCTGCGGATGAAATCGGTGCCGGCGGGGCGCCCGTAGCAGGCCAGCACCGTCATCAGCTGGCGCGGCCCGAAGATCGGCGAGGCCGCCAGGAAGACCGGCTGGAGCTCCTCCAGCTCCTGCGCGACGGCCGCCGGGGTGGCCTTGGCGTCGCCCCGGTCCGGGTCGTCGGCGCAGTTCACGGCGACCAGCGCGGCGGCCGCGTTGTCGGCGGGCACCGCGACGGCGCCGGCCACCTCCTCCCGGGGCGGCGGCGGGTCGTCCGGACCGCCGAGCTGCATCAGCCCCACGGGGTCGCCGTTCCGCTCGACCAGGGCGAGCGCGTCCGCGAGGTCGGGCCACGACTTCTGCGAGTACAGGGCGATCGCGATGGCGTCGGCCACGTCCTGCCCGGTGAAGCGCAGTCCGCCCCCGCCGGTCAGCGGCGCTGCGTCCAAGCGGGTGACGAGGGCCTGGACTTTCTCCTTGGCGGTACGGGTGTTCGTGCCGTAGACGCAGCCCTGCCGGTGGGCGCACCAGACGAGGAAGCTGTCCAGCGCCCGCTGCTGGCCGACCGCCGACAGCAGGGCCTGCTCGCCGAGCGGCTCGGTCAGGGTGTCGACCCCGTCGAGGGCCATCCGGCCGGTGTGGCGGGGGAACAGCGCGGCGTAGACGGCGCCGAGGCGCGTGCCGTAGGAGAAGCCGAGGAAGTCGAGCTTGTCCTCCCCGAGGGCCTGGCGCAGCAGGTCCATGTCGCGGGCCACGCTGACGGTACCGACGTACGGGAGCACCGGGCCGGAGTCGAGCGCGCAGCGCCGGGCGACGGCGCGGAGCGCGGCGAGCTCGGCGGCGGGCCCGGCGGGGGCCGCGCCTTCCGGCGGGGCGCCTCCGCCACACGTGACGGGGGCGCTGCGGCCGACGCCGCGGGGGTCGAAGGCGACGAGGTCGTAGCGCTTGTTGAGCTCCGCGAAGGCGTTGGGGTCGGCGGTGAGGGTGGAGATGCCGGGGGCTCCGGGGCCGCCGAAGTTCAGCACGAGCGAGCCGAGCCGCTTGCCGCCGGGCGCGGTGGCGGGAAGCTTGGCGACGGCGATCCGGAGCGTGCCGCTGCCGTTGCCGTTGCCCGTGCCCTTGGCGCCGCCCCTGCCGTTGCCTTCGTAGTCGAGCGGCACGGTGAGGGTGCCGCAGCGCATCCCGGCGGGCACCGGCGTCTCGGGACACGCGCCCCACTCGATCCCCGGGCGCGCAGGCTCGGGCGCGGGTCCCGGGCCGGGCACGGCGGCGAGCAGGGCACCGGCCAGGGCGGTGCCGACGACTGCGGTGCCTATCCGGGTACGAGCCCGCGATGCCGAGCCGGCACGGGACCCGGAACCGGAACGGCTGCGGGAACGGGAACGGGAACGGTGCACTGCACCCTCCTGGAGCGGCCCCCCGGACCAGTGAGCCCACCATAGGCGCGCCCCCGGCCCCCCGCTCCGCAAGCCCATCACCCATCCGGCCCCTTGACGCGGACCGCCCGGCCGACACCGCTGCGCGGGTCGGTCCGCGTCAAGGGGCCCGCCCCGTCACGGGCGGCGGTACAAGGACTCGATCTCCCGCTCGAAGTCCCGCGCGACCGCGCCCCGCTTCAGTTTCAGCGAAGGGGTCAGGTGCCCGCGCTCCTCCGTGAACTCCCCCTCCAGCACCACGAACCGCCGGATCGACTCCGCCCGCGACACCAGCCGGTTCGCGTCGTCGACCGCCCGTTGCAGATCCGCCCGCAGTTCCTCGTCGGCGACCAGCTCCCGCATCGGCACGCCCGCCTTCTTCCGCATCTGCCGCCAGTGCTGGAGCCCTTCCGGTTCCAGGGTGATCAGCGCGGTGACGTAGGGCCGGTTGTCGCCGACGACCATGCACTGGCCGACCAGTGGGTGGGCCCGTAGCCAGTCCTCCAGGGGCGCGGGGGCCACGTTCTTGCCGCCCGACGTGATGATCATGTCCTTCTTGCGGCCGGTGATCGTCAGGTAGCCGTCCTCGTCGAGCTCCCCGATGTCCCCGGTGGCGAGCCACTGCTCCCCGCCGACCGCGACGCCGCTGTTCCAGTACCCCGCGAACACGTGCGGGCCCCGCAGCAGCACCTCCCCGTCGTCGGCGATCCGTACCGCCGTCCCCGGCAGCGGCCACCCCACCGTGCCCAGCCGGGGCCGCAGCGGCGGGGTGACGGTCGAGGCCGCGGTCGTCTCCGTGAGCCCGTACCCCTCGAAGACCTCCACCCCCGCGCCCGTGTAGAACGCGGCGAGCCGCCGTCCGAGCGGGGAGCCGCCGCTCAGGACGTACCTCACGCGTCCGCCCAGCGCCGCCCGGATCCGCCGGTACACGAGCGGTTCATACAGGGCCCGGCCCAGCCGCAGGCCCAGCCCCGGCCGCTTGCCCTCCGCCAGCTCCCCGAGGCCGCGCGCGACCCGCGCCGCCCGGTCGAAGGAGGACGCGCGGCCCATCTTCTCGGCCGTCGCCCGGCCGGTGTTGTAGACCTTCTCCAGGACGTACGGGATCGCCAGCAGGAACGTCGGCCGGAAGCCGGCCAGGTCGGCGAGGAGGTCCTCGCTGCGGATGCTCGGCGCGTGCCCCAGCTTCACCCGCGCCCGCATGCAGCCGACGGCCACCATCCGCCCGAAGACGTGCGACAGCGGCAGGAACAGGAGCGTCGAGGCGGGGTCCGTGCTGACCGACTTGAAGACGGGGTGCAGCAGCTCCACCGCGTTGTCGACCTCGGCGAAGAAGTTGGCGTGCGTCAGCACGCACCCCTTGGGCTGCCCCGTCGTCCCGGAGGTGTAGATCAGCGTCGCGACGGACTCCGGCGCGCACCCGGCCCGCCGGGCCGCCACGACCTCGTCGGGTACGTGTTCCCCGGCCTTGACCAGCCGGGCCACCGCCCCCGTGTCGAACTCCCAGAGGTGGCGCAGCCAGGGCAGGTTGGCCCGCTCGGAGCTGATGATGCGCGCCTGCGCGGTGTCCTCGACGGCGCAGGCGACGGCGCCCGAGTCCTGGATGATCCAGCGCGCCTGGAGCGCGGAGGAGGTCGGGTACACCGGTACGGTGATCAGCCCGGCCGCCCAGCCCGCGAAGTCCAGCAGCGTCCACTCGTAGGTCGTCCGCGCCATGATGGCCAGCCGGTCACCGGGCCGCAGCCCCTCGGCGATCAGCCCCTTCGCGACGGCGAGCACCTCACCGGCGAACTCGGCCGCCGTGACGTCCCGCCAGGTCCCGTCCCGATCCTTTCGGGCCAGTACGGGTGCCCGCGGCTCCTCCCGGGCATTGTCGAAGGGGATGTCCCCGAGGGAGCCGCGGACCTGCGCCGGGGCCAGCGGAGGCACCCACACCTGGCGCACCCGACCCTCGATCACGGTCTTGACGGGCTCGACGGTCTTCGGGGGACCGACCCTCACCAGGCTCGTTTCAGCGGTCACGGTGTGCCTCCCTGGCCGGAACGGAGTGTTACCGCCGGTAATTTACTCAGGGGTAACCACCCCTGACCACCCCTGCGCCCGCCCTTTCACCGTTGCTCCACGCCGCCCGGCCCACACCCCCACACCCCTCACACCCGCCCCCGCGGGCGCGGGAGCCGACCGCGGACCCGAATGGACCCGGCACGCTGGAGGAGGAAGGGGACGTGTGCCAGAGTTGATTGCCGAATCCCGAACCCCGAATCCAACCGACTTCGCACGAGAAGAGTGCTCGATGTCCCATGGATTTCCCAGTGGAAAATTCCGCATCTTCCACGTAGAGACGCAGAGGTATCTCTTCAACCGAGGCGGAAAGGTCCACGCGGCGGACACGTCCGCGACGTACGACGCACCGGGCGGCAGCGTCAAACCGAAGCCCGGAATGCGCGCCGGCCTCAAGAGCAGCACGGACGAGCTGTGGTCCTACGACAGCGGAGGCCGCCTGGTCAGCGCCGTGGAGGAAGACGCCGGTCGGGGCTTCTACGCCCTGCGGGCCTTCAATCAGGGCTGGGTCGAGATGATCGGCACGGGCAGTGACTACGGGGCGCGGTGGGAATTCACCGACGGCTTCATCAAACTCAGGAACGAGGACCTGTTTCTGGCCGCCTCGACCAGTAGCGACGACCCCCGCATGACCGACGGCTACTCCACGCGCCTCACCCAGTACAACATGCGGGAATTCATCGGAGAGGTGGATCCGTCCGACTCGACCCCGCCTCCGGACAAGGCGAAGGTGGAAGCGCCCCAGAAATGGCAGCTGAAGTCGGCCTGACGCCGGGGCCACGAGGGATCCCGGCCGCCGACAGCGGGTGAGCCGGGCCCCCGGCCCCGGGTGACTCGGGGCCGCCGACGCCGGAAGATCACCCGTCGGGAAGACTTCCGCCATGACCGAACCCGCCCCGAACCCCAAGGCCGAGCTCCACTTCTACCTCCAGTCGGCCCGCGACACGCTCCTCTGGAAGCTCGAAGGGCTTTCGGAGTACGACGTCCGCCGCCCGCTGACCCCGACCGGCACCAACCTCCTCGGCCTGGTCAAGCACGCGGCCACCTCCGAACTGGGCTACCTCGGCGACACGTTCGGCCGCCCGTCCGGCGAGCCGCTGCCCTGGATCGCGGAGGACGCGGAGCCCAACGCGGACATGTGGGCCACCGCCGACCAGTCGCGCGCCGACATCGTGGCGCTGTACCGCCGCGCGTGGGCCCACTCCGACGCGACGCTCGACGCGCTCCCCCTGGACACGGTCGGCACGGTCCCGTGGTGGCCGAGCCACGACGACAAGGTGACCCTGCACCACGCCGTGGTCCGCATCATCGCCGACACCCACCGGCACGCCGGCCACGCCGACATCCTGCGCGAACTCCTCGACGGCGCGGTGGGGATGCAGCCGAACAACCTCGGGCTTCCGTCCACCGACACCACCTGGTGGCAGGCCCACCACGCCCGCCTGGAGCGGGCGGCGCGCGAGGCCTGAGGCCCGCCCGTCGTCAGCCGGCGTCCCAGACGGTCACAGCGATCTCGAACTCCGCGGGTCCGGGCACGGCGGTGACCGTCAGGTAGCCGAGGCGGCCCTGCCGGGTCATGAGGCAGGCCATGTCCCCCGCCCGGACCGCGAGCGAGCGCGATGCCAGCAGGCCCTTCTTCGCAGCGCAGTCCTGGTAGCCGGGTGGCTTCGCGCTCTTCCACGCCACGATCGCGAGTCCTTCGATCGTGCCCGGGTGGCAGTCGCACGACAGGCCGAGGTCGCCGTTGACCGCGTGCGCGGGCGGATCGTCGTCCAGCCACCAGCCCGTCGGCCACCCGCCGCTGTAGAGCAGAACCTCCCCCTGCCAGCGCACCTTCGGCCCCGGGGCCTCCTTCGACGGCTGCGGCTGCGGCTGCGGCTTGGGCTTCGACGGGACGGGGGCGCTCGACGAGGGCGCCGTCTCGGGAGGGGCGGAGGGCGGCGGATCCGGAGGCGGGGACTGGTCCGACGCCACAGGCGGGGACGGCGGGGCGGGGCTCTCACCGCCGACGCTTCCGCCCTGCCCGACCTCGTTGTTGTCGTGGCCCGCGCACTCCGCGCCGCCGCTGCAGTTGTTCTGCGTACCGATCTCCGTCCCCCCGCACGCCGACAGGGCCAGCACGGCGCTCGCTGCCAGCACGGCCCACCGGACGGCCGCGGACGGCCGCCTGCCCCTCATCAGCCCTTCTGGTTGATGTCGTGCCCCGCGCACTGGGACGAGTTGCTGCAGTCGTTTTTGACCTCCCCCTTGTCGGAGTTGGTCAGGAGCATCGCCGCCGCGGTGATCAGCGCGGCAACGATCGTGCCCACCACCGATAACACCGCTATCCATTGGTTCCTGGTCAAACCCGCCACGATCCGTCCTCCCTCTCAGCGGCCTTCAACGAGAAGAGCACTGCTCGACACGCCCCAGCCGTACGGATGGTTCCCCATATCCCGTACGCCCAGAACCAGTTCGGTGCTCAGGCCGCCGCGGTCACCGTGTCCGGGGGTGGGCAGGTACGGCAGCGGCCCGGTTCCGGGGCCCTGAAGGCCCGGTCGCAGCCGTCGCAGTTCTGGAGCGGATCCGGGCGCCGCAGGTCCCCCGCCGCCCGCACGGGAGGCAGCGGCGGTGGGAGCAGGATGCGGAGCCGGTAGTCGAGCACGGAGGCCGCGTTGCGCAGCGGCTCGGGGAGCCGTCCGGACAGCGCCCGCTCGATCCCGCCGGGTTCCACCCCGCGTTCCAGCCAGGCCGACACGGCGGGGGCCAGCCGCGCGATGTCCCGCTCGGAGAGCAGCAGCCGGGGGTCGTACCGCCGCAGCCCGGCGAGCAGCTCGGCCGCTTCGGGCGCCGGGGCCGGTGCGGGTACGGACGCGATCCCCGGCGGCGGCCCGTCGGCCTCCGGAGCTGCAGCCTCCGCCCCTGGTGCGGGCTCCGGGTCAAGCGCGGGCTCCACCTCCTGCCCCTCCGGCACGAGGCCCTCGTCAGGCGGCGACGGAGGCGGAGGAGCCGGGGGCTGCGGCCCTCCGCATCCGCCCCCCGGCTTGTTGTACGAGTAGGTCCGCGTCACCACGCGCCCGCCGTCGAGCCGTTCGCGCCGCCGCTCCAGGTAGCCGTGCCGCTCCAGCTCCCGCAGGGCGGACCCGATGCGGACCTCACCCTCCGGGAACCGCCCGGCGAGCGCCTTGATGCCGACGGTGGCCCCGTCGGGCAGCGACTGGATGTGGGCGGCGAGGCCGATCGCGACCAGCGACATCGAGCGGTGCTGGAGGAGGTGGTTGCCGACCACCGTGTAGTGACTGGTGTGCCACGTGTTGACGTGGATGACACCGGATCGGGCGGTCCCGGCCCGAAGGCGGGACGATGCGCGCGAGGGAGCGCTAGGGTGCTCAAGAGCCATGGGGAAGGGGTAACTTCCTGCTTGGTCAGGCCCTCGGCCGGGATTGCAGTCCCGTCGGGGGCCGTCTCATGTCCGCTGTTGTTGTCGGGGCGAGCATATGCCCGCCAACCGGTCCGAAATCCAGCTCAGTTGACCAAGTTCACCCGACCGAGCGACTCGGCTTGAACGACGGCCGGTTGGGTTGGGTTGGTTGGTTTTTTCTCCCGGTTCTTTGGTCTTTTACGTCGTGCAGCGCCGCGTCTCGGCCACCCGCGACCCGGCTCAGAGATCGACCTCCGCCCAGACCACCTTCCACGGAGCCGGCCCTTCCCGTACGCCCCACCGGTCCGCGAGCGAGGCGACCAGGACGAGCCCCCGACCCGGGTCGCGGATTTCCGGGATCCGGTCACTCCGGGTGTCCGTCACCTCGATGAGCAGCAGCCCGGGAGTGACGGACATCCCGAGCCGGAAGTCCCGCCCGGCAACCCGCCCATGGGTCACGGCATTGGCGGCGAGCTCGGCAACGATCTGCGCGGGCCCGTCCAAAGGGAGCCCCCAAGACCTCAGTTGCTCGACTGCGAGCACCCGCCCGAGTCGGGCCCCGCGCGGGGTGGCGGACAGCTGGACGTGGAAGTCGACGAGTTGAGTCATCACGTCACTCAGCGTGGCCATCCGTGCGTACCGTGAGAAGCCGCACCGGCCGTACGTCCCGGCTTTGTCCGGAGCTTGTCCGGCCCTGTCCGGCCTGTCCGGACCGGCCCCACGGGTACGGGGGCGCTGAGGGACATCGGCTCGTCGGAGGTGGGCGCGCATGAGCGTGGACAGTGACGGTACGGAAGACGCGGGCTGGGACGTCGACCCCGAGGACGAACAGGGCGTGGCGGTCCTGGCCGCGCTCGGCCGCCAGCTCAGGGCTTGGCGCGAGGAGGCGGGCATCCGGGCCGCGGAGTTCGGCACCCGGATCGGCTACGGCGAAGACCTGGTCCGCAAGGTCGAGGGCGGCAAGCGGATCCCGCGACCGGAGTACCTGGACAGGGCGGACAGCGCCCTGCGGGCGGGCGGGAAGATCTCCGCGATGAAGCCGGACATGGAGCAGGTCCGCTACCCGAAGAAGATCCGGGATCTGAAGAACCGCGAGGGCAAAGCCGTCGAGATCGGCGCCTACAACAACCACAACATCCATGGCCTGTTGCAGACCGAGGAGTACGCGCGGGCTCTGCTCCGTACGCTGCGCCCCGCCTACTCATCCGACGAGATGGAGCGGATGGTGTCCGGCCGGATGGCTCGGCAGTCGATCTTCCAGCGGACTCCTGGACCGGCCCTGGGTTTCGTCCAGGAAGAGGTCACCCTCCGGCGTCCGATCGGAGGCACAATGGTGCTGCGCCGACAGCTCGAACACCTCTTGGAGGTAATCCAGTTGCCGAATGTCGAGTTCCAGGTGATGCCGACCAACCGTGAGGATCACGCGGGCATGGAGGGGCTGATCCAGTTCCTCAAGTTCAGCGACGGTTCGGCGGTGGGCCGGGCGGACGGAGTGTTCTACGGGCGCCCGGTCTCCGACCCCAAGCAGCTCCGGATCCTGGAGCTTCGCTATGGCATCATCCGAGCTCAGGCGCTCACGCCCCGGGAGTCGCGGGGCTTCATCGAGGAACTGCTGGGAGAAACATGATTGACCACCCCAAGCTGGATTGGTTCAAGAGCAGCTACAGCGACAGCAGCAACGGCAACGACTGCGTCGAGGTGGCCCACGCCCCCGCCGCCGTCCACGTCCGCGACTCCAAGGACATCCAGCAGCCCCACCTGACCTTCGCGCCCGGCGCCTGGGCGGGATTCCTGGCGCACACCTCGTAGACCGCACCGGGCCGAGGCCGGACCGGGGTCGGGACCGGGGCCGGGGCGGGGCCCACCTGCTGGACTCGCCCCCTGCCCGGGAGCCACCGCGAGGTAGCCTGCGGCGACATCGCTCGCGCGCTCCACCTGGGGAAATCATGTTCAAGGTCAACGAGTACTTCGACGGCACGGTCAAGTCGATCGCCTTCGACCAGGAGGAGGGCCCGGCGACGATCGGCGTCATGGCTCCCGGTGAGTACGAGTTCGGCACGGCCGCTCCGGAGGTCATGCACGTGGTCAGCGGCGCCCTGACGGTCAAGCTCCCCGAGGCCGCCGACTGGCAGACCTTCGGCGCGGGCACCCGGTTCAGCGTCGCGGGCGACAGCAAGTTCCAGGTCAAGGCCGAGGTCGCGACGGCGTACCTCTGCGAGTACCGCTGACCCCTACCCGAGCGCGAAGCTGAGCTGGAACCCCAGCTCGGCGAAGCCCAGCGCGGCGGCGACCCGCCGGGACGCGGGAACGCGGGCGCGCCATTGCGGCAGCAGGCCGGCGGCGAGGGCGTGGGCGGTCGCCGCCGAGCCGGTCGCCCGGGCCAGGCCCCGCCCCCGCGCGCCCGGCGCGGTCAGCACGCCGATGTGGGCCGTCCGCCACGGCCAGACCTGATACCCCGCAGCGGCGACGACCCGGCCGCCCCCGTCCCGTACGACGAACACCGGCGAGGTGCACTCGTCGAGGGAGGCCTCCCCCGCGTCCTCGGCCCCGGCGGCCCGCTCCAGATCCCGTACCTCCGGATGGCCGGCCGCCAACGGCTCCACCCGCACCGCACCCCCCACCACCGGCCGGAACCCCTCCGCCGACACGTACGCCAGCGCCGCAGGCCCGAGCATCCGGGCCACGGGAAGCACCCCCCGGACCGAGGCCACGTCCCCGACGGCCCCCACCGGCAGCCGCCCCAACGCGTCCCGCACGACCGCCAACACGTCCCCGCCCCTCGGCACGGTCACGATCGCCGAGCCGCCCAGGGCCACCCTCCCGCGCGGCAAACGAAACCGGCACCCGGGCAAGGCCCTCCCAGACCCCCCGGGCCCGCCCCACCAACGGATCCACGGCCACAGCCCCTCCCCCGCTCCGCACGGAATCCCCTTGCCCGGGAGCTGCGCCCCCTCCCATGATCTCCACATGGACGACACTCCGCACCAACTCCCCACCACCCTGCCCGCGTTGCGCGCAAGGGCGGCCGACGCGGGCTTCGCGATGTCCTGCGAGGACCGCACCGGCAAGCTCCTGGCGGTGCTCGCCGCCGCCCGGCCCGGGGGCCGGATCCTGGAGCTCGGCACCGGCGCGGGCGAGGGCGCGGCGTGGCTGCTCAGCGGGATGGACCCCGCCTCCCGCCTGACCACCGTCGAACTCGACGCCGACGTCCAGGCCATCGCCCGCGAGGAGCTGGGCTCCGACCCGCGGGTCGGCTTCGTGGCCGGGGACGGCGGAGCGTGGCTGGAGGAGTACGACGGCCCGCCCTTCGACCTCGTCTTCGCGGACACCTGGCCGGGCAAGTTCACCCACCTGGACCGGGCCCTGGAGCTGGTGGCCCCGGGCGGGACCTACCTGATCGACGACCTCCTCCCCCAGCCCGGCTGGCCCGAGGACCACCAGACCGCCGTCGACCACCTCCTGACCACCCTGACCGCCCGCAAGGACTTCCACTCCGTCCGCCTGACCTGGTCCACCGGCCTCCTGATGGCCGTACGCACGCCCTGACCAGCCCGGCACGGTGCGACCCCTACCCGAGGGACTCCTCGCGCACCTCGCCCGTCACGTACGCGGCGTCCCGCAGGAGCGCCTCCGTCACCCGGACCCCCGTGAGCCGCTCGGCGAGCGCGAACACCGCCGCCTTCTCGTCGACTCCGGGGTCCGGGTCGCCCGTCGGGTTGAGGCCGAGCTCGCCCATCAGGGCGTTCAGCGCGTCGGGGGTGCTGCCGGTGCGGTCCGCCGGGTACTCGAAGGTCGTCCTCAACTCGCCGTCCTCGTACCAGTGGAAGAAGTCCATCGGCTTCCCCCCGTTGCTCGTGTGCGAGACGGCGCGCGACCCGGCGGACAGGGCCTCCATGAACCGCGGCCGCGTCCCCACGTCACCGCCGAACTCCAGCACGAGGGTCCAGTCCCCGCCCTCGCCCGGCACGGTGAAGGCCCCCGCGAGGAAGGAGTCGGGCGAGTACCCGTACGCGTCGAGGAGCTCCGTGTGCTCGAAGACCAGGTCCTGGAACCCCTCGCACACGCCCTGCGGCTCGGCCTCCACCACCTCCAGCACCTCCGCGGGCGAGAGGCCCCGCACCAGCGTCAGGGTGTACCCGCCCTCCAGCGCGTACGCGAACAACGCGGGCGAGGCCCGTATCCAGCTGTAGTCGGCGGCGGTGGCCGGGGCGTGGGAAGCGGCTGTGGTCATGCGGCTCATTCTTCCCGCCCCCACTGACACCGTCGGTGCGATCGGCTGGGCGCCGCCACGGAGAACGCCCAGATCCACTGACCCGGCCGGCCCTGCCGTGACGGAGTGTTGCGGTCGGACACTGAGCGTTCCACGGGGCCGCACCGATCCATTGCGGACCGAAACTGTCCGCAAGTCCGTGCACTCTGAAGTTGCTGGTGAGTTTCCCCGGCCTTCGGATGGATTCCGGGGCCCGGCCGCCGGCGGGCCCCGCGGCCCTGTCGCCGCCCAGGCCCCTCACACTTCCGAGGAAAGGCGCAACCATGACCGACATCGTGCTGCTGGAGAAGGCCCTGGGCCACACCACCGGGCTGCTGCGCAACGTCACCCCCGACCAGTACGGGCGACCGACCCCGTGCGAGGACTTCGACGTGCGGGCCCTGGCCAACCACCTCGTGGCCGGCAACCCCTACTACGTGGGCCTCGCCCAGGGCGGCGGACCGGACTTCTCGCTCTTCGCCCGGGACCAGATCGCAGGCGAGCAGCCTGGTGACGTCTACGCACGCGGCGCCAAGGAGGTCCTGGCCGCGTGGCAGAGCGAAGGGGCGCTGGAACGCCGGATGCCGCTGCCCGGCGGCGGACTCGGACCGCGGCTGGCCGATCTGCACCTGCTGGAGACCGTCCTGCACGGCTGGGACCTGGCCACCGCCACCGGCCAGGACCGCACCGGTGAGCCCGACGCCGTCCAGGCCGCCCTGCGGACCTGGTACGGCAACTACCCCGACGAGGTCCGCGGAGCCACCGGCATGTTCGGCCCGTCGAAGCCCGCACCCTCCGACGCCCCGGACATCGACCGCCTCGCCGCCTACTTCGGCCGCGCCGTCTGACCCGCTGACAACGCCGCAGCCCCCGCCCGGACGGGGGCGGGGGCTGCGGCGTGAGCGGAATGACCTCAGGCGGTGACGAGGACCTTGTCCTGCGCAGCGGCGTCCGTGGACGCGGCGTCGGCGTCGGCGTCGGCCGGGGCCTCGGGGTCCTCGTCCAGCGGGGAGCCTGAGGCGGTGGCGTAGGCGACCTTGTCGAGGATGCCCTCGCGGGCTGCGACGACGACCGGGACCAGCGCCTGGCCGGCCACGTTGGTGGCGGTGCGCATCATGTCCAGGATCGGGTCGATCGCCATCAGCAGGCCCACGCCCTCCAGCGGGAGGCCCAGCGTGGAGAGGGTCAGGGTCAGCATGACCGTGGCGCCGGTCAGGCCCGCCGTGGCGGCGGAGCCGACGACCGAGACGAAGGCGATGAGGAGGTAGTCGCCGATGCCCAGCTGCACGTCGAAGATCTGCGCGATGAAGATCGCGGCGAGCGCCGGGTAGATCGCGGCGCAGCCGTCCATCTTGGTGGTCGCGCCGAACGGGACGGCGAAGGAGGCGTACTCCTTCGGGACGCCGAGGCGCTCGGTGACCTTCTGGGTGACCGGCATGGTGCCGACCGAGGAGCGGGAGACGAAGGCCAGCTGGATGGCCGGCCAGGCGCCCTTGAAGAACTGGAGGGGGTTGACCTTGGCGACGGTCCACAGGAGCAGCGGGTAGACGCCGAACATCACGAGCGCGGAGCCGACGTACACGTCCACGGTGAAGGTGGCGTACTTGCCGAGCAGGTCCCAGCCGTAGGTGGCGATCGCGGTGCCGATGAGGCCGACGGTGCCGATCGGGGCGAGGCGGATGACCCACCACAGGGCCTTCTGGAGCAGCTCCAGCACGGACTCGGCGAGGTTCAGCACCGGCTGGGCCTTGGTGCCGAGCTGGAGGGCGGCGATACCGGCGACGGCGGCGAGGAAGACGATCTGCAGGACGTTCAGCTCGGTGAACGGCGTGATGATGTCGGTCGGCACGATGCCGGTCAGGAAGTCCAGCCAAGAGCCCTCGCGCTTCGGCAGCTTGCCGTCCTGCGGGGTGAGGCCGGTGCCGGCGCCCGGGTTGGTCAGCAGGCCGATGGCGAGGCCGATGGCCACCGCGATCAGCGAGGTGATCATGAACCAGAGCAGGGTGCGGGAGGCGAGCCGCGCGGCGTTGTTCACCTTCCGGAGGTTGGTGATCGACACCAGGATGGCGAAGAAGACGAGCGGGGCGACGGCCAGCTTCAGGAGCTGGACGAAGATGTCGCCTATCTGCTCCAGGGTCGTACCGAGCCAGCTGATCTCCTGGCTGCGGGAGACCCAGCCGAGCAGGACACCGAGCACGAGGCCGGTGACGATCTGCGCCCAGAAGGGGAACGAGAAGGACTTCTTCGTCTCGGCCGGGGCCTTGACGGCAGGGGTCTGCGGTGACGCGGACACGGACACTCTCCGGGTGGTTCTGCGGTGCGTGCGGTGGGGTGGTGGTGATGACGCGGTGCGGCAGCACCCGGAAAAGCCGATTGCCGGGCGGGCGGGACCGCTGCTGGTGCCAGGGCTGGTCGCGGGACTCAGCGACAGCAGCAACAGGCCGCGGATACGCGGCGGCAGAGGTCGACGTGCAGGCGCGCCACGAGCGGAACGCTCGTGATCGTCTGGTGCGCGGCTGTCGTCAACATGTTGAAGACGCTAACACTTCACCTTTGAGAACCCCAAAGCATTACTTTGAGCGGAGCGGGTGCGGGAGCCCGGGCGAACCCGACCGAACCCCACCCGACCCCCGGAAAATGCCCGCAGGAACGCCGAAAGCCCCGGCATCACGGGCGGTGGGCCCGGAGCCGAGGCATTTCGGTGTGTGATGAAGCTAACTGCTGTAACTACCGCAACTGCCGCGCTAGCTGGCGCGCGCGGCCTCGTCGACCGCGTCGTCCTCCTGGCTGCGGTTCGCGGCGAGCTTCTCCTTCGCGCCCGCGACGCGTCCGGCGATGACCGCGGACATCTCGTCGCGCTGCTTGCGCAGCAGTACGAAGGAGAGCGGTGCGGAGAGCACGAGGGCGAGCAGCACGACCCAGGCCGGGTTGGCGTCACCGAGCCCGGAGGGCACCCAGCCCAGCCGGACCAGCCCGGCGACGAGGACGAGGCACCCGACGAAGATCCCCAGACGCATCGCGGTGTAACGGATCGTCGGGTTCGGCTTGAGGGCCACGGAGAACCCCTTCTCTCTTCGTCGTGGTCGTACGTCGGCTCGTGCGTGTGCTCGTGCCCGTCCAGTGAAGCACGACGCGGTCATCCGCAGGGCTGGAGGGGGGCATCAACGGGCACAAGCCGCAGCGCGGACAGGGGGATCTTGAGCGCGGACTTCTCCCGCGGATCCCACAGAACGGCCGTTCCGCCCGCGTCGCCGAGCGAGAGGTAGGGACGTACGGGGTCCAGCACACCCCCGTCCACAGGCACTTGGGCCACGTCCTTGACCGGGCGGACGCAGACCCACTCGGGCTTGACCCCGTAGTAGTGGCTCGGGGTCCTCCCCTCCGCCGCCGCGAGGACCGCCTTCTGCCCGGCGGTCGCGGCCGACATGAAGGCCAGGCCGACCACACCGGCCATCAGTGCGTAGACGCTCACGAACGCGACGGCGGTGTATCCCACCCAGCTGCCCGTGATCATGCGGTGCGTGTGGCGCATGTAGCCGAGAACGGCAGGGGCGATGAGCAGGACCAGCACCGCGGCGAGCAGTCTGAACGTCGCCAGCAGGCGCATCGCCGCCGGGACGTCGACGTCCTCCATGTCCACGTCGAAGGCGTCCAGGTAGAAGGTGGGAAGTGACAGCCCGAGGCCGGGGAACAAGCCGGGCAGGAAGGCCAAGAGCGCGGGCAGCAGCCAGGGCAGGGTGAGCGCCCACCGCGACTGCCGCACCCAGAGCCACACCCCGGTGAGCACCAGGTAGCCGAAGCCGATCCCGATCACCACGAGCCCGAAGCCCATCCGCCGGTCGGGGGCCGTCGCCACGGAGAAGGCCCCGAGGGCGGCCGCCAGCAGGGGCGCGCTGCACCCCAGCACCAGGAGCTTCACCCCGGAGAACTCGGGGAGCGCCCAGCGGGCGATCATGAGCGCGGCCGCCATGGCACCGAGGAGGAACGGCAGCGGGGGGACCACCGACCAGAGCGGCCCGGCGCCCCACAACCCCGCCGTCCAGGCTCCGCAGACCAGCCCGACCAGTGCCGGGAACCTCACCATGGCCATCCGCCGCGAGGGACCGCGCCGCAGGGGCCAGACCGACGGCGGTGGCGGCGGCGTCACGTCCATGGAGCGGCGTACGGCCACCCCGGCCGACGCCCCCGGCACCCCGGGCAGCGCACGGGCCGCAAGGACCAGGGCCTCCTCCTCGCTGCCGGCCCGGACCTGACGGCCCGTGTCCCGGCTGCCCAGGGTGCGGGCGGCCCAGGCCGCCGCACCCGCCCGCCACCGGCCCGCCCGGGTCTGCGGCGGCTGCTCCCCGGCCGCCGGGGGCCGGTACACGTACCAGACGGGCAGGTCCACCGGATCCCGCTCGACGCACTGCACGGCCTCCACTACGAGGTCGAGCACCAAGCGGTCGGATATGACTTCGAGGTGTTCCCGGGCGGCGATCGACGCCCGGATCGCCGATCCGGGAAACCTGACCTCGACGGTGTACCGGCACGTGGCCTCCCCCCGGGGCCCGGAGGCCTGCTCCTCGCGCCGGTTCAGCACCGGCCAGCCCCGCGCCTGCAGTTCGGCCTCGAACAGCGTGCAGTCCGTGGCGGTCCCTTTCAGCACCGCCAGCGCCACGGCCCGCTGGTCCCAGCGCTGCCCCGATCCCGTCACTCCCACCCCGGCCTCCCCCGTACGCCTCGACCGGGCGACCGTACCCCTCAGCCCAGCGGCAGCAACATCGTGATGTCGTCCCGGTCGTCCCCGGGGGCCACCCGGATCGCGGCGGGGACGCGGCCGACCTCCTTGTAGCCGCAGGCTGCGTAGAAGTGCTCCAGGCCCAGGCCGCCCCGGCAGCCGAGGCGGACCGCTTCGATGCCCTCCATCGTGCGGGCGGCGTCGGCGACGGCCTCCATCAGCGCGCGGCCTGCGCCGCGGCCCTGGAGGGCGGGGTCCACCATGACGGTGTAGGCCCAGACCCAGTGCCGCTGCAGGCGGTGCTGGTTGAGGGCGATGACGGCGGTGGCGCGCACCCGGCCGGCGGCGTCGCGCCCGACGAGCAGGCGGCTGCGGCCCTCGGCGACCGCGGCGAGGTGCTTGCCGACCTCGGGGCGGACGTCCTCGATGACGACGGGCGCCACGAAACCCACCGCGCCGCC
Source organism: Streptomyces sp. NPDC104226 (assembly GCF_055584085.1). NCBI lineage: Bacteria > Bacillati > Actinomycetota > Actinomycetes > Kitasatosporales > Streptomycetaceae > Streptomyces > Streptomyces sp. NPDC104226. The sequence continues at coordinate 29,057 of NZ_JBVJMS010000006.1, read as the reverse complement.
GGCGTTGGAGACGTCGGTCCAGAGCGCGGCGAACTCTTCGGCCAGGGAGGGGTCGAGGGCGGGGTCGACGACCGGGTCGAAGGTGAAAGTAAGGGTCATGGGGCTAGAGTAACCATTACCTCACCGCGTGCGCAAAGGGCCCCGGCCACCCCCCGTCAGGGGGAACCGGGGCCCGGAGCGTCAAGGGCTCACAAAGCCGAGGGCGTCAGAGCCGCATCGCCTGCGGGGTCTCGCGGAGCTCCGCGTCGGGGCCGGGGTACTCGCGGATGATCTCGTAGCGCGTGTTGCGCTCGACCGGGCGGAAGCCCGCCTCGCGGATCAGGTCCAGCAGGTCTTCGCGGCCCAGCTTGTTCGGGGTGCCGTAGTTGTCCGCGTCGTGCGTGATCTTGTACTCGACGACCGAGCCGTCCATGTCGTCCGCGCCGTGCTGGAGGGCGAGCTGCGCCGTCTGCACGCCGTGCATCACCCAGAAGACCTTCACGTGCGGGACGTTGTCGAAGAGCAGGCGGGAGACCGCGAAGGTCTTCAGCGCCTCGGCGCCCGTCGCCATCGTCGTGCGCGCCTGGAGCTTGTTGCGGACCTTGCCGTCCTTCATGTCCACGAAGTCGTGCTGGTAGCGCAGCGGGATGAAGACCTGGAAGCCGCCGGTCTCGTCCTGCAGTTCGCGCAGCCGGAGCACGTGGTCCACGCGGTGGCGCGGCTCCTCGATGTGCCCGTAGAGCATCGTCGCCGGGGTCTTGAGGCCCTTGGAGTGCGCGAGGCGGTGGATGCGCGACCAGTCTTCCCAGTGGGTGTTGTGGTCGACGATGTGCTGGCGGACCTCCCAGTCGAAGATCTCGGCGCCGCCGCCGGTCAGCGATTCCAGGCCCGCCTCGATCAGCTCGTCCAGGATGTCGGAGGCCGACATGCCGGAGATCGTTTCGAAGTGGTGGATCTCTGTCGCCGTGAACGCCTTCAGCGAGACGTTCGGCAGCGCCTCCTTCAGCGCGGAGAGCGAGCGCGGGTAGTACCGCCACGGCAGGCTGGGGTGCAGGCCGTTGACGATGTGCAGCTCGGTGAGGTTCTCGTTCTCCATGGTCTTGGCCAGGCGGACGGCTTCCTCGATGCGCATCGTGTACGCGTCCTTCTCGCCCGGCTTGCGCTGGAACGAGCAGTACGCGCACGAGGCCGTGCACACGTTCGTCATGTTGAGGTGACGGTTGACGTTGAAGTGGACGACGTCGCCGTTCTTACGCGTCCGCACCTCGTGGGCGAGGCCGCCGAGCCAGGCCAGGTCGTCCGACTCGTAGAGGGCGATGCCGTCCTCACGGGTCAGCCGCTCGCCGGAGCGAACCTTCTCCTCCAGCTCACGCTTCAACCCAGCGTCCATGCCGGTCCTCTCCTCTGTCCTCTGCCCCATGCCATGCCCGCCCTGCGCGGTCCGCGGCGCGGTACGTGTGCCCCACAACCGCGCCCCAACCGTACTCTCAGCGCCCTCAGGCTTCCTCCGGCAGGCCCCCGACCCGGTTCTCCCACTTGGTGGAGAGCACGATCGTCGTGCGCGTGCGCGAGACGCCCTTGGTGCTGGAGAGCTTGCGGATGATCCGCTCCAGCCCGTCCACGTCACCGGCCCGGACCTTGAGCATGTACGAGTCGTCGCCGGCGATGAACCAGCAGTCCTCGATCTCCGAGAGGTCGCGCAGCCGGCGGGCCACGTCCTCGTGGTCCGCGGCGTCGGAGAGCGAGATCCCGATCAGCGCCGTGACGCCGAGGCCGAGCGAGGCCGCGTCCACGGTCGCGCGGTAGCCGGTGATGACTCCGGCCGTCTCCAGCCGGTTGATCCGGTCGGTGACGCTGGGGCCGGAGAGGCCCACGAGCCGGCCCAGCTCGGCGTACGAGGCGCGTCCGTTCTCACGAAGTGCCTGGATGAGCTGCTTGTCCACCGCGTCCATATACCTGGAGCCTTCCATTATTCGGCAATCCCTCAAGTTTACGTATAGAATCTAAGGTGCACAGGGTCGACACCCTGTGAATCTTTCAACAGATCAACGACGATCTGACAATTTTCAGGAGTGGTTCACCGTGTACACGATCGAGATGGCCTACGCGCACATGCGACAGCTCCAGGAGCTGGCCAACCGATCCCGCACCGATCAGCCCGTCGCCGCACACCGTGTCGACAAGATGCGCAAGCCGGGGCGCGCGAAGAAGCGCTAAGCGCCACCGCCTGCCACCCCGGAACGGGAGCCTCCGAGCTCCCCTTCCCACCGGCGGTACAGCCCGTGCGGCACCCCTGCCGCGTCGAGCACCCGCCCCGCGACGAAGTCCACCAGATCCTGGATGTGCGTCGCACCCGCGTAGAACGCCGGAGAGGCGGGCAGCACCACTGCGCCCGCCTCGTCCAGGCTCACCAGATGCTTCAGCGTCTGCCCGCTCAGCGGGGTCTCCCGCAGCGCCACCACCAGCCGGCGCCGCTCCTTGAGCGTCACGCTCGCGACCCGCTGGAGCAGGTCCTTCGACAGCCCCAGCGCCACCCCTGCCACGCAGGCCGTGGACGCGGGCACGATCAGCATCCCCTTCACGGGGTACGAGCCGCTGCTCGGTCCGGCCGCCAGATCCCCGGCCGCCCAGTGGCGTACGCCGTCCAGGTCCGGGCGGGCGAAGGTCGCGGGCTTGCCGTCGGCCCCCCGTTCCAGCCATTCCGCCAGGTCGTCGCGCCAGTGCGCGTCGCGGAAGGCGATCCCCGTCTCGTCCAGCAGCGTCAGGCGCGAAGCCCGGCTCACCACCAGGTCCACGCTCTCGCCCGCCGCCAGCAGCCCGCGGATCACCGCCGCCGCGTACGGAGTCCCGGACGCCCCGGAAACCCCGACCACCCACGGGGTGCGCTTGCGCTCAGTCATACCTCCGAGACTATCCGGCCACCGCCGACGGGCACTGGCTAAGGTGTCCGCACGTTCAAGGGGTGGACACGGCAGAGCAGGGACGGTGACGTCATGAGCGAGCGCGGGACGGGTCCGGCCGGTACGCGGGCGGGCCAGTGGAGCCGCAGCGGCCGGGTCGGGGCTGCGGCGAAGCTGATGCTGGGCTGGGTGGCGCTGCTCTGGCTGATCGAGGCCGTCGACTACGCCACGGGCCACGCGCTCGACGCCTACGGCATCACCGCGCGGGAGGCCGACGGCCTGAGCGGGATACCCCTCGCGCCCTTCCTGCACTTCGGCTTCGACCACGTGGCCTCCAACAGCATCCCGCTGCTGGTCCTCGGCTTCGTCACCGCGCTCAGCGGCATCGGCCGCTTCCTGGCCGTCTGCGCGGCCATCGTCCTGGCCGACGGCTTCGCCGTCTGGCTGATCTCCCCGCCCCACAGCATCACGGCCGGCGCCTCGGGCCTGGTCTTCGGCCTCTTCGGCTACCTGCTGGTCCGCGGCTTCGTGGAACGCAGCCCCCTGGGCATCGCGGTCGCCGTGGTCATCGCCGCCGTCTGGGGCACGACCTTCCTGGCCGGAGCCCTCCCGACGGACTCGATGGTCAGCTGGCAGGCCCACCTCTTCGGCCTCCTGGCCGGCGCGGCAGTGGCCCTGATCGCCCGCCCCCGCCCGGAGGTGGCGGCGCTCTAGCCTCCGACGCCGGGGTCGACGGGGAGGGTCGACGTGTCCAACGAGACTTCGCCGATGCCGGTCCGGACGGCGATCTTCTCCCCGTACGGGAACACGTCGCGCCCCAGGTAGCCGTCGGGCCCGGGGTTCCACAGCGTCGTGCACTGCGCCTTGTACGGGTCGAAGATCAGGTAATGCGGGATGCCGCGCCGGGCGTAGGCCCGGTCCTTGACCTCGTAGTCGTTGCGCACGCTGCTCGGGGAGACGACCTCGATGACCAGTTCCACGAGGTCCGGCGGGTAGGCACTGAGGTTCTTGTCCGCCTCCACGCCGGGAACGACGGCCAGGTCCGGGCAGAACTCGTTGTCGCCGTCGAAGGGGACGGCCACGTCGCTGATGAACCCCCACTCCGACGGAATCTGGTCTTCCAGCGTGTTCCACAGCAACCGGATGGTCCTGGCGTGGTGCGGCTTCAGCGGACTCATCACGATGGCGCCCTCGACCATCTCCATCCGGTAACCGGGGAACATGTCCTCGAACCGGCTGAGCTGTGAGTGCAGGCGCTCGGTCTCCGAGACGGTCACGTCGGCCTCCCTGTCCATGCACTCGATGGTAGGCCGCACGCTAGACACCGGGGCAGGTCTCGCACCGCCGGATCCTCCGGCGTACACCCGTCCGAGCTACAGCGACAGCCCCCGCAGCACCAGGTCCAGCAGTGCGCACGCGAAGAGCGCCATGCCGATGAAGCCGTTGACCGTGAAGAAGGCGCGGTTGAGGCGGGAGAGGTCGTGCGGGGTGACGATGGTGTGCTCGTAGAGGAAGGCGCCGACCACGATCAGCAGGCCGAGCCAGAACGGCCACCCCGCGTCCGTCGCCACCGCGTACCAGGCCAGAAGGGCCGTGGTGACGACGTGTGCGCCGCGCGCGCCCCACAGGGCGGCCGGGATGCCGAAGCGGGCCGGGACGGACTTGACGCCCTCCGCCCGGTCCGCGGCCACGTCCTGGCAGGCGAAGATCAGGTCGAAGCCGCCGATCCACACGCCCACCGCGAGACCGAGGATCACCGCGTCCCAGGACCACTCGCCGGTGATCGCGATCCAGGCCCCGACCGGGCCCATCGCCTGGGCGATGCCGAGGATGGCGTGCGGGAAGTTCGTGAACCGCTTCCCGTACGGGTACACCACCATCGGCACGACCGCGATCGGCGCGAGCATCAGGCAGAGCGGGTTCAGCAGCGCCGCCGCGCCGAGGAACACCACGAGGGCGATCCCGGCCCCGGTCCAGGCGGAGCGGACCGAGACGGCGCCCGTCACCAGCTCGCGCCCGGCGGTCCGCGGGTTCCGCGCGTCGATCTCCCGGTCGATGATCCGGTTGGCCGCCATCGCGAAGGTCCGCAGACCCACCATGCAGACGGTGACCAGGAGCAGCTTGCCCCAGTGCATCCGCTCGTCGAGCTTGTACATGGCGGTGAGCGCGGCGATGTAGGCGAAGGGCAGCGCGAAGACCGAGTGCTCGATCATCACGAGCCGAAGGAACGCCTTGACCTTGCCGACCGGCTGGGGCGCCGGGCCGGACGAGCCGAGCAGTTCGTCGGCGGTCGTCATCATGCGGGGTTCCTCCGGAACACGGTGGTGCGGGATCTCACGCCAGGCTCCGGCGGAACTCTTCCAGGTCTGCGAGCAGCTCCGCCGCGGGAACGGCGCCCAGGTCCAGGGACCGGGCCGCCGCGTCCTCCTCGTCCTCGGGCGGGGTCACGTGGGCGGTGAGGACCCATGCTCCGCCGGACGGGCGGGCTTCGAGGCGCAGGAAGTTCCCCGCCTCGGCCGTGAACGGCTCGGCCGACGCCAGCGCGAGCTGCAGCTGCTCCGCGAAGCCGTCCGCCTCGGTGTCCCGGGCGCCCGGCAGCTCGAAGCCGCCTCCGTCCTCGGCCACCTCGAACATCACGGCCCAGGTGTCCCCGGCGCCGGCGAACTCCTCGGGACTCACCCCGGCCTCGCGTGCGGCCGACACCACGCCGGGCTGGGCCGGGTCGATCTCCGGGCGCGCCAGGGCCACGTAGGCGTCGGGCGTGCCGATGACCAGCTCCGGGCCGCCCACCTCGATCGGGCTCACAGGCCGTACTCCTTCCAGCGGCTGTCGACCAGGGCCGCGGTCGCGGGGTCGGACTCGACCATGTCAGGCCAGCCGCCGTCGCGGGTGTAGCCCTCGGTCGGCAGCTTCTTCGTGGCGTCGATGCCCGCCTTGCCTCCCCAGAACTGCTGGTAGGAGGCGTGGTCCAGATGGTCCACGGGGCCCTCCACGACGGTGAGGTCGCGGGAGTAGTCCGTGTTGCCGAGCGCCCGCCAGGAGACCTCGTGGAGGTCGTGGACGTCGCAGTCCTTGTCCACCACGATGATCAGCTTGGTCAGCGACATCATGTGCGCGCCCCAGATGGCGTGCATGACCTTCTGCGCGTGCTTCGGGTACTTCTTGTCGATCGAGACGATCGCGCAGTTGTGGAAGCCGCCCGACTCGGGGAGGTGGTAGTCCACGATGTCCGGGACGATGATCTTGAGGAGCGGCAGGAAGAAGCGTTCCGTCGCGCGCCCCAGCGGGCCGTCCTCCGTCGGCGGCCGGCCGACGACGATCGACTGGATCAGCGGACGCTTCCGCATCGTCACGCAGTCGATCTTCAGCGCGGGGAACGGCTCCTGCGGGGTGTAGAAGCCGGTGTGGTCCCCGAAGGGGCCCTCGGGGAGCGTCTCCCCGGGCTCCAGCCAGCCCTCGATGACCACCTCGGCGTGGGCCGGGACCTGGAGCGGGACCGTCTTGCAGTCCACCATCTCGATCCGCTTGCCCGCCACGAACCCGGCGAAGAGGTACTCGTCGATGTCACCCGGCAGCGGCGCGGTCGACGCGTACGTCACGGCCGGCGGGCAGCCGAAGGCGATCGCGACCGGCAGCCGCTCACCGCGCGCCGCGGCCACCGCGTAGTGGTTGCGGCTGTCCTTGTGGATCTGCCAGTGCATGCCGATGGTGCGCTTGTCGTGGCGCTGGAGGCGGTACAGGCCGAGGTTGCGGACGCCCGTCTCCGGGTGCTTGGTGTGCGTCAGGCCGAGGTTGAAGAAGGAGCCGCCGTCCTTGGGCCAGGTGAAGAGGGCCGGCAGCTGGTCCAGGTCCACGTCGTCGCCGGTGAGGACGACCTCCTGGACGGGCGCGGACTCGCCCTTCACCTTCTTCGGCGGCACGTGCACCATCGAGCCGAGCTTGCCGAAGGCCTCGCGGACGCCGATGAACCCCTGCGGCAGCTCCGGCTTGAGCAGGCCGCCGATCTTCTCGCTGATCTCGGCGTACGACTTCAGCCCCAGCGCCTTCAGCAGGCGCCGGTCGGTCCCGAAGACGTTCATGGCCAGCGGCATCGCCGAGCCCTTGACGTTCTCGAAGAGGAGGGCCGGACCCCCCGCCTTGTTCACTCTGTCGACGATCTCCCCGACTTCCAGATACGGGTCGACTTCGGCCTTGATGCGCTTGAGGTCGCCCTCCCGCTCCAGAGCCCGGAGCAGCGAGCGGAGATCGTCGTAAGCCATGCGGCAATTGTGGCATCCCCGCTCAGAGCCCGAACCGCGGCGGGGCCTCTACCCTGGAAGAGTCCACGGCGGACCTGCCCGGTCCGCGCCGTTCTTCTGGGGGTCGGTCCCACACCGTGCTGCGCTATCTGCCGTTCCTGCTGATCATCGCGCTGACCATCTACGCCTTCATCGACTGCCTGAACACCCCGGAGGAAGAGGTCAAGCACCTTCCGAAGGTCGTCTGGGTCCTGATCATCCTGCTCTTCTCGATCGTCGGTCCGGTGGTGTGGCTGTTCGCGGGCAAGAAGCGGGTGCCCGGCGGCGCCGGAGGCCGGCCGCGGCCGGGCCGCCGCACGTGGGTGGCCCCCGACGACAACCCGGAGTTCCTGAAGTCCCTGCGCGAGGAGCGGGAGGAGCCGCAGCGGGAGGAACCTCAGCGGGACGAGAAGGACAAGGACAAGGACAAGGAGAAGGAGTAGGACGAGGAGGTGGCGGGGAGCCCGCCGCCTCCTACGGGGCGTCCGCGCCCGTCCGCCGCGCCGCGCGCTGCGCCGCCTGCGCGAAGGCCCGTACCGCCCCGGTGTCCTCGCCCGCACGCCAGACCAGCCCGTACCCGACGGGGTCCGCGTCGGCCACGGGCACGTGGGTGACGCCCGGCCGGGCGTGGTACGCCGCGGCGTGGGCCGAGGTCAGCAGGGCGCCCTGACCGGCGGCGACCAGCATCAGGGCCTCCTGGAGGTTCGTCACCTCCGGGCCGCGCCGGATCGGCCGCCCGGCCGGGGTGCGTGCCGGGGCGTGGTGTTCGCGCAGGTACGCGGGCAGGTCCCCGGCGATCGTCAGCAGCGCGACCCCCGCCAGTTCCTCCAGCGTCACCGACTCCCGCGCCGCCAGCGGGTGCCCGGCGGCCACGGCCAGCGACCGGGCCTCGCTCAGCAGCGTCGGCCCCTCCCCCAGGTCGGGCTCGCGCACCGGGAACTCCGCGAAGGCCACGTCGAAGCCCCCGCCGCGCAGTTGCCCGTACGGGTCGGAGAGCGGGACCTCGCACACCTCGACGATCAGCCCGGGGTGCGTGCCGCGCAGGTCCTGCGCCGCCCGCAGGACGAGCTCGCCCGCGGGCGGGGTGGTGAAGCCGACGTGGAGCACGCCGTCGGCGGCGCGGGCGGTGGCGGCGGCCCGCTCCAGGGCGGCGGTGATGCCGCGGTGGTGGGGTTCCAGGTCGGCGCGGAGCTGGGCACCGAGCGAGGTGAGGGCGACGCTGCGGCTGGTGCGCAGGAACAGCCGGGCGCCGACGCGCCGTTCGAGGCGCTGCACGAGCTGGCTGACGCGGGCCCGGGAGAGCAGCATGCGCTCGGCGGTGCGGCCGAAGTGCAGTTCCTCGGCCAGGATCAGGAAGCAGTCGAGCTCATCGCGATCGGTAAGCATGACTGAACGAGCGTTGAGATCTTCGCCGTTGTTCCCGATCGGCGGTCGGACGAAAGTGGTTGAGCCGGCAACTTCCGCTCCTCACTCTTCCGTCCTGCGAGGTCCCACCATGGATTCAACGGCATCAACGGCATCAACGAACCCCACCACGACGATCCGCGGGCGCCGGCTCGGCATCCTGCTCGTCCTGGCCGGCGCCATCTTCCTCGAAGGCATCGACGTCGCGATGCTGAACGTGGCCCTGCCGTCCATCCGCGCCGACCTCGGCCTCGAAACGGGCACGCTCCAGTGGGTGATGAGCGCCTACGTGCTCGGCTACGGCGGCTTCATGCTGCTCGGCGGCCGCGCGGCCGACCTCTTCGGGCGCCGCCGGATGTTCATCGGCTGGCTGACGGTGTTCCTGCTCTTCTCCGGGCTCGGCGGGCTCGCCACCGAGGGCTGGCAGCTGATCGCCGCCCGCTTCGTGACCGGGGTCGCCGCCGCCTTCATGACCCCGGCGGGCCTCTCCATCATCACCACCGGCTTCGACGAGGGGCCCCAGCGGGACAAGGCGCTGCTCGTGTACTCGGGCACGGCCGCCGCCGGGTTCTCCGTCGGGCTGGTCGCGGGCGGGCTGCTGGCCTCGGTGGGCTGGCGCTGGGTGTTCTTCGCTCCCGTGGCGCTGGCCGCGCTGATCCTGGCGGGTGCGCTGGCCTTCGTACCGAAGTCCTCCGAAGCGGCTCCGGCCGTGCGCCGGGGCCGGATCGACGTGTGGGGCGGGGTGCTGGTGACGGCGGGCGTGGTCCTGCTCGTCCTCGGCGTCGAGGAGGTCTCGGTAGCGGCCGTACTCGCCGGGATCGCGCTGCTCGGGGCGTTCGCCCTCGTCGAGCGGCGCACGGCCGAGCCCCTGGTCCGGCTCGGGATCCTGCGCTCCCCCGGGCTGCTGCGGGCCAACGCGGCGGCGCTGCTGTTCTCGGCCGCGTTCTTCGGATTCCAGTTCCTGGTGGTGCTCTACCTCCAGGAGGTGCGCGGCTGGTCGACGCTCCAGACCAGCCTGGCCATGCTGGTGATCGGGATCGACGCGGTCCTGTCCCCGACCGTGGTGCCGAAGCTGGTGGGGCGGTACGGGAACGGCCGGCTGATCTTCGGCGGCCTGCTGCTGGCGGCCCTGGCCTACGGCCTGTTCCTGCCGCTCGGCGCCGACTGGTCCTACCTGGTGATGCTGCCGAGCCTGGTCCTGCTCGGCCTGGCCTTCGCCCTGGTCTACGGACCGCTGACCATCGTCGCCACCGAGGGGGTCGCGGAGGAGGAGCAGGGCCTGGCGGGCGGCCTCCTGTACACGGCGTTCCAGTTCGGCGCGGCGCTCGGGCTGGCCGCGGTCACCGGGGTGGCGGCCGGCGCCGCCGAGCCCCTGGAGGGGTACCGGGCGGCGCTGCTCGTCCCCTTCGCGGCGGTGCTGGCGGCCGCGGCCGTCACCCTGCCGGGGCTCCGGCGGGGTTCACACCGCCCAGGGCAGGGGCCGGTCGCCGTCGGCGCCGGGCACGCGGACGCGGCCGTCGGCGCGCATGGCGACGTACACCTCGGTGTCGGCCAGGGCGTGGACCCGGCGCAGCACGTCCGGGGGTAGCACCACGGCGTCACCCGCGGCGACCGTCTCCGTGCGGCCGCCGCAGGTGACGTCCAGGGCTCCGGCGGCGACCGTCCAGACCTGCTCCCGGCTGACGGAGTGCTCGGGCCCGGTGACCCCGGCGGGGATGGCGGCGTGCCAGGTGCTCAGTTCGGCGCTTCCCCGGCCGGGGGAGGCGTGGCCGGTCATGGTCGCGTTCGGGGTGGTGGTGACGTGGTCGGGGGACGGGGTGATGACGCGCACGGCGGGCCCTTCCTTCGGTTTCTCTCGGGCAGGAACATGTGAGTCAAGCTGCTTTACTCGCCACGAGTAAAGCAGCTTGACTCGCTTGTGTCACCATGTTTCCGTGACCGACACCGACACCGACACCGACACCGAGCAAGACGCCGCCCGCGAAACCGCCGCTCCGGACATCGAGCTGGCCTTCCTGCTCGGCCTCGGCTTCCAGCTCCTCCTCGGCGAGTTCACCCGCCGCCTCGACGAGGCCGGGCACTCCGACGGGCTGCGCCCCCTGCACGGCATGGCCTTCCAGGCCCTGGGCGCCTCCGGCGCCACCGCGACCGAGCTCGCCGAACGGCTCGGGGTGACCAAGCAGGCCGCCGGACAGCTCGTCGACGACCTGGAGCGGCGCGGCTACCTGTGCCGCACCCCGCACCCCGAGGGCGGCCGGAAGAAGCTCGTCGTCCTGACGGAGGCCGCCACCGCCCACCTGGGGGCCGCCGGCCGGGTCCTGCACGAGCTGGAGGCCGAACTGGGCCGCGGCAGCGTCGACCTCGCCGCCCTGCGCACCGAACTGGGCCGCCTGGTCCGCACCCTGAACGGGGACGGCCCCCTCCCGCCGCTGCGCCCCTCCTGGTGACGGAGCGGCGGTCCCGGGAACGCCGGAGGGGCCGGGCCGCCTTTCGGCTGCCCGGCCCCTCCGTTCGTTGTCCGATGTCCGGCTCAGACGCCCGCGTACGAGTGCTTTCCGCTCAGCAGGATGTTCACGCCGTAGTAGTTCCAGATCCAGCAGGCGAACGCGAAGAGCGCGAGGTACGCGGCCTTGCGGCCCTTCCAGCCGGCGGTGGCGCGGGCGTGCAGGTAGCAGGCGTACGCCACCCAGGTCACGAAGGACCAGACCTCCTTGGGGTCCCAGCCCCAGTAGCGGCCCCACGCGTCGCCGGCCCAGATCGCGCCCGCGATGATCGTGAAGGTCCACAGCGGGAAGACGGCAGCGTTGATGCGGTACGAGAACTTGTCGAGCGAGGCCGCCGACGGGAAGCGCTCCCAGACCGAGGTGGCGAACTTGCCCGGCTTGCCGCCGCGCGCGAGCTTCGCCTCGTAGGAGTCGCGGAAGAGGTACATGACCGCGCCGGCCGCGCCGATGTAGAAGACCGCACCGCAGATGATCGCGGTGGACACGTGGATGACGAGCCAGTACGACTTCAGCGCGGGGACCAGCTGGTCGCTGTCGGTGTAGAGCACCGTCGTGGCGATGCCCAGGTCGAGCAGGACCGTGGTGACCAGGAACAGGCCGAGCCAGCGGACGTTCTTCTTCAGCACCAGGAGCAGCAGGTACGCGCCGACGGCCACCGTGGAGAAGGTGATCGAGAACTCGTACATGTTGCCCCAGGGGGCCCGCTCCACCGACATGGCGCGGGCGACGACCCCGCCCGCCGCGAGCAGGAACCCGAGGGTGGTCAGCGAGACCGCGATGCGCCCGTACAGGTCGCCCTGGACGGTGCCGCCGGCCGCGCCGGGACCGTCCGGGACGTCACGGGTGCCGGCGGCGCTGCGCGTGATCACCTTGGGCTTGTCGAGGACGGCGGTGCTGCCCTTGCTCCGCACCTGGACCGCGGGTGCGGCGGAGGCGGCGGACGCCTCCCCGGTACGGGTGAGCGCGGCGGCCGTACGGGCCACCTTGCTGCGGCTGCCGAAGATCCACTCGGCGATGTGGGCGAAGAAGGCGAGGGTGTAGACCGCCATCGACGCGTAGATCAGGTTGTTGCTGAGGTGAGCCAGGCTCTCGTTGGCTGCGACCGCGAGCTGCATCACGCGCGCTCCCCTTCGACTTCTTCGGCTTCGGCAGGATCTTCGGCTTCGTCGGCGTCTTCGGCGTCTTCGGCGTCATCGGCGTCATCGGCGTCTTCGTCGACCAGCGGGGCGGGCGGCGGCGCCGGGACGTCCGTCGTGGGCGCCTGCTCGTGGAGGGCTCCGGCCAGGACGGCCAGCTCCTCCGCGACCTTCGCGGACTCGCTGCGGCCCAGGCCCGCCATCTCGACGACGGTCACGCCGTCCTCGCCGCGGACCGCGCGCACCCAGATGCGGCGGCGCTGGATGAAGAGCGAGCCCGCGAGTCCGGCGATGGCGGCGATGGCGCCCGCGAGCGCGAGACCGCTGCCGGGCTGGTGGGTGATCGAGAAGGTCGCCCAGCGCTCGATGCCCTCGAACTTCACGGTGCCCTGGCCGCCGGGCAGTTCCATGCTCTCCCCGGGCAGCATCCGCTTCGCGAGCGGCTGGCCGTCCTCGGTCTTGAACTGCTCCATCTTGGAGGTGTCCAGCTGGTACACGTTCTGCGGCAGGCCCGAGTCCACCCCGAGGCTGCCGTGCCAGGCGTTCAGCGCGAGGGCCGGGAAGTCCAGCTCCGGGAACTGCGAGAACATCGTGCCCTGGCCGGCGCCCGCGAAGGTCGGCACGAACATCGCGGCGAAGCCGAGCTGCGTCGTCTTCCCGTCCTTGTCCTTGTAGCCGTCGGTGACCTTGATGGCGCCGGTGGAGGTGAGGTTGCCGTCCTGCGGCAGCATCGGCACGGCGTCCTTGTAGATCATCTTGCCGGTGGAGTCGGTCACCGAGATGACCGGCGCGTAGCCGTGGCCGAGCAGGTAGACCTTGGAGCCGTCCACCTCCAGCGGCTTGTTGACCTGGATCTCGCGCTTCTCCGGCTTGCCGTGCGCGCCGTTGCTGAAGGTGACGTACGCCTTGAAGTCGCGCGGGGTGCCCTTCTGCGGGCCCGTGCGCTCGAAGGTCGCGTCGAACTTGTCCAGGGTGAAGGAGAACGGCGGCAGGTCGTCGGGGTCGAAGAGGCCGCCGGCCTTGAAGTCGTCGTACTGGGTGAGCGTGTTCGAGAAGCCCTTGCCGCGCAGGACGAGCTTGCCGCCCTCGGACTTGAAGTACTGGCCCCAGGCGAAGGCCACCAGCATGACGATCAGCGCCACGTGGAAGACCAGGTTCCCGGCCTCGCGCAGGTAGCCCTTCTCGGCCGAGACCGAGACGGACGCGGATGCCGACCCCGATCCCGCACCGGCCTCCGTACGGAAGCGGCGGCGGCGGAGCAGGCCGTGCGCGGTGGCGAGCACCTCGTCCGGGGAGCTGTCCGTGCGCCACGTGGTGTACGCGGGCATCCGGTTCAGCAGCTTGGGCGCGGCCGGCGGCCGGCCGCGGAGCTGGCCGACGAACTGCCAGGAGCGCGGCAGGATGCAGCCGATCAGCGAGATGAACAGCAGCAGGTAGATCGCGGAGAACCACACCGAGCTGTAGACGTCGAAGAGCTGGAGCTTCTCGGCGACGCCCACCCAGGAGGCGTGCTCCTTCTTCCAGGCGGCGACCTTCATCAGGTCGACCTGGTTCTGCGGGATCAGCGAGCCCGGGATCGACGCCAGGGACAGCATGAAGAGCAGGATCAGCGCCACCCGCATCGAGGTGAGCTGCCGCCAGAACCAGCGGGCCCAGCCGAGCACCCCGATGCCCACGGGGCCGCCGGGGGCGTCCTCCAGGGGGGCGGTGGACAGCTGCGCTCCGGCGGCGGCCTCTGCGGAGGCCTCGGCGGAAGCGGAAGCCGAAGCGGAGGCTGAAACGGAATCCGCGGACTCCGGGGCTTCGTGCGGCGCCTCGGCGGACGCCTTGTCGGTCGTACTCATGTCCGTGTAGTCCTCAGATCCCCACCGTGAAGCCGTTGGTCCAGCTCTGCATCTCGCTGACGATGCTGCTCCACATTCCTGTGACGAGCAGCAGACCGGTCAGGATCAGCATGCCGCCGCCGATCCGCATCACCCACGCATAGTGCTTCTTCACCCAGCCGAACGCGCCGAGCGCCTTGCGGAAGGCGAGGGCGGTGGCGATGAACGGCAGCCCCAGCCCCAGGCAGAAGACCACGGTCAGCAGCGCCCCGCGGGCCGCGGTGGCCTGTTCGATGGAGAGGCTGCCGACGGCGGCGAGGGTCGGACCCATGCAGGGGGTCCAGCCCAGGCCGAAGAGCACGCCGAGGACGGGCGCGCCGACCAGGCCGACCGCCGGCTTCTTGTGGAAGCGGAACTCGCGCATCGTCAGGCCCGGGATGGCACCCATGAAGAACAGGCCCAGCAGGATCACCAGCCCGCCGAGCACCTGGGAGATGACGTCCTTGTTGGCGTCCAGGGTCCGCCCGAAGAAGCCGAACAGGGCTCCGCCGGAGGTGAACACGGCCGTGAAGCCGAGGACGAACAGGGTCGCCCCGCCCAGCATCCGGCCGCGCCGGGCCTCGGCGAGGTCGGCTCCGCCGACGCCCGTCACGTAGGAGAGGTAGCCGGGGACGAGGGGCAGCACGCAGGGCGAGAAGAAGGAGATCAGCCCGGCGAGCAGGGAGATCGGCAGGGCGAGGAGCAGGCCGCCGTTGAGGACGGTCGTGTTCACGGTCTCGTCCGTGGCGGCGAGGGCGACGCCGGAGAGTTCGGTGAGCCCGGAGAGTGCGGAGACCACGAGGTCACTTCTCCGCGAGGACCGGGTCGATCATCGAGCGCAGCTTGGCCTCGTTGACCGCGGCCAGGGTGCGGGCGGCGATCTTGCCGTCCTTGTCGAGGATCAGCGTGGAGGGGATCGCCTGCATGTTGAGCGTGCCCTTGGGGAAGCGGAGCATCAGCTTGCCGTCCGGGTCGAAGAGGCTCGGGTAGGTGATGCCGTAGGTCTCTTCGAAGGAGGCCGCGTTCTGCTTGGTGTTGTCGCGGGTGTTGATACCGACGAAGGCCACCGGCTGGCCGGCCGCCTCCATCTCCTTGGCGACCTTCGCGAAGTACGGGGCTTCGGCGCGGCACGGCGGGCACCAGGAGCCCCAGACGTTGAGGACGACGACCTTGCCCTTGAGGGTGGTGGTGTCCAGCGTCTTGCCGTCCACGGTCTCGCCGTCGAGCTTGGGGGCGTCCGTGCGCTTGCCCTGGGCGACCTTGGAGATGCCGTCGGGGCCCATCACGTAGTTGCCTCCGGCGGAACCGGAGGGCTTGCCGCCGTCCGCATCGGTGCACGCCGTGAGGGTGAGGGCGCTCGCGAGGGTCACCGCGGTCAGCAGGATGGCGCGGCCGCTGGTCGAGCGGCTGCGGCGGGGGGCGCGGCTAAGGCTCATGTGAAAAGTTTCGCATGTGCGGTTTGCGGATCTTCCGCACCCCCCGGGGGTCCGCCAATCCGCTGGTCAGGTGCCGAACGGGGGCGGGTCAGACCGTCGCGAGATACGTGCCCCAGCCACCGGTCGGCGCCTGGCCGGGGCCGAGCGTGCGCAGTTTGGCCAGCACCTTGGGGTCCTGGACGTCCAGCCAGTCGGCGAACTGCCGGAAGGATACGAGCCGTACGTCCTTTTTGTCCGCCATGCCCTTGAGTGCTTCCTCGACGGCGTCCATGTAGATGCCGCCGTTCCACTGCTCGAAGTGGTTGCCGATGAACAGGGGTGCGCGGTTGGTGTCGTAGGCCCGCTTGAAACCGCCCAGGTAGGCGGCGGTGGCCTGGGTCCGCCAGGCCGGGTAGTTGGACGGGACGCCCCTGGTGGTGTTCTTGGACTGGTTCGCGAGGATGTTGTAGTCCATCGACAGCACCTCGAAGGAGTGCCCGGGGAAGGGCAGCGACTGCAGCGGCAGGTCCCACAGGCCGCCACGCTTGACCGGCCACTGCTGGAGGCCGCCGGGCGAGCTGGAGTCGTAGCGCCAGCCCAGCTTCTGGGCCGTGGGCAGCAGGTTGTCCTGGCCGAGCAGGCAGGGGGTGCGGGCGCCGGTCAGCTCCTTGCGGTAGTCGAAGGGCAGCGGCTCGATGTCGGTCCAGCCGGTGTTGGTGCGCCAGTTGGTGACGAAGGACACGGCCTGGTCGATCTCGCTCTGCCAGTCCTCCGGGGTCCACCTCCCGACCGAGCCGGAGCCCCCGCAGAAGTGCCCGTTGAAGTGGGTCCCTATCTCGTGGCCGTCGAGCCAGGCCTCGCGCACGTACTTCAGGGTGTTGCGGACGTTCTCGTCCTTGAGGTACCCGATGTCGGAGGCGCCGACGGGGTTCTTAGGCGGCCGGTAGAGGTCCTTCTTCGACTCGGGCAGGAGATAGAGGCCGGAGAGGAAGAAGGTCATCGCCGCGCCGTGGTCCTTGGCGAGCTTGAGGAACCGGGGGAAGAGGCCGTTGCCGATCTCGCCCGCGCCGTCCCAGCTGAACACCACGAACTGGGGCGGGGTCTCGCCCGGCTGGAGGGGTACGGGGGCGGCCGGCTGGTGTGGCTGCGGCCCCGTGTCGGCGGTGGATCCGTCGCCGATGACCTTGACCGCGGGGGCGCTCGGGCCGGTGGGCTGCGGGGCGCCCGACGGGTTGACCGGTCCGGGGTTGCCCGTGCCGGACGACCCGCCGACGCTGCAGCCGGCGACGCCGGCCGCGGCGACGGCCCCAAGTCCGAGCCCGAGCACTCCCCTTCGACTGAAGCCGCGCATATCGCTCATGAAAAGTCATACAAACGGACATTTCAGCGAGCGCGGTGGGCGACACGGGCCTGTCGCTCAATTTGTATGAAATAAGGCCAAACCTTGACCTCTTGCACACAGGTCGGCCACATGACACCGGGCCCGGCCCCCTCGGGGGGCCGGGCCCGGTCGTCGTACCGCCCGGCCGGGGCCTACGCCCCGAACGCCTTCGACTTGCCCTTCACCGGCTTCGCCCCCGCGAGCAGGTGCGACGGGACCAGGTCCCGGGCCGGCTCGCTGTAGCCCACCGACACCAGCGTGTCGCCCTGGTACGTGAACGAGGTCAGCGAGGCCAGCGTGCACTGGCGGCGGCGCGGGTCGTGCCACAGCCGCCGCTTCTCCGCGAAGCTCCGCACGATCCAGATCGGCAGCTGGTGGCTGACCGCCACCGCCTCGTGGCCGCGGGCCGCGTCACGGGCCGTCTCGATCGCGCTCATCATGCGTACGACCTGCTCGACGTACGGCTCGCCCCAGGACGGCTTGAACGGGTTCGTCAGGTGCTTCCAGTTCGCGGGCCTGCGCAGCGCGCCGTCGCCGACCCCGAAGGTCTTGCCCTCGAAGACGTTCCCGGCCTCCAGGAGGCGGGCGTCGGTCGCCAGGTCCAGCCCGTGCGACTTGGCGATCGGCGCGGCCGTCTCCTGGGCCCGCTCCAGCGGGGAGGCCACGACGTAGGTCACGTCCCGGTTCTCCAGGTGCTCCGCGACCCGGTCCGCCATCTTGCGGCCCAGCTCGGAGAGGTGGTAGCCGGCGCGGCGGCCGTAGAGGACCCCGTCCGGGTTGTGCACCTCGCCGTGGCGGACCACGTGGACGACGGTGATCTCGCTGCCACCGGCTGCGGCCGATGCTCCGGCTGCGGCGCTCATGCGGTGGCCTCCGCGGCGGCCCGGGCGGCGGCCGGCAGGGCGGCCGCGATGCGCTCGATCGCCTTGTCGTCGTGGGACGTCGACACGAACCAGGACTCGAACGCCGACGGCGGCAGGTAGACGCCCTGCGCCAGCATCGAGTGGAAGAAGCCGTTGAAGCGGAAGGCCTCCTGCTTCTTCGCGTCGTCGTAGTTCCTGACCTCGTCCGCCGTGAAGAACACGGAGAACATGTTGGAGGCGGTCTGCAGCCGGTGCGCGACGCCCTCCTTGGTGAGCGCCTCGGTGACCAGCCCCTGGATCTGGAGCGACACCGCGTCGACCTTCTCGTACGCCGCCCCGTCCAGCAGCCGCAGCTGCGCCAGACCGGCCGCCGTCGCGATCGGGTTACCGGACAGCGTGCCCGCCTGGTAGACGGGACCGGCGGGGGCCAGGTGGCCCATCACGTCGGCCCGGCCGCCGAAGGCCGCCGCCGGGAAGCCGCCGCCCATGACCTTGCCGAAGGTCATCAGGTCCGGCTTGACGCCGTCCACGCCGTACCAGCCGGCGCGCGAGGTACGGAAACCCGTCATGACCTCGTCGGAGATGTACAGGGCGCCGTTCGCCCGGCACAGGTCGGCGAGCCCCTGGTTGAAGCCCTCCCCCGGGGTCACGACGCCCATGTTGCCGGGCGCGGCCTCGGTGATCACGCAGGCGATCTCGCCGGGGTGCGCGGCGAAGACCGCCCGGACCGCTTCGAGGTCGTTGTAGGGGAGCACGATCGTGTCCCCGGCCTGCGCACCCGTCACCCCGGGGGTGTCCGGCAGCGCGAAGGTCGCGAGCCCGGAGCCCGCGGCGGCCAGCAGCGAGTCCACGTGGCCGTGGTAGCAGCCGGCGAACTTCACGATCTTGGCGCGGCCGGTGAACCCGCGGGCGAGGCGGATCGCGGACATGGTCGCCTCGGTGCCCGAGGACACCAGGCGGACCTGCTCCACGGGCTCGATCCGCGCGACGATCTCCTCGGCGAGCGCGACCTCCCCCTCACCGGGGGTACCGAAGGAGGTGCCGCGGGCGACGGCGGCCTGGATGGCCTCCACCACGGCCGGGTGGGCGTGGCCGAGGATCATCGGCCCCCACGAGCAGACGAGGTCGACGTACTCGCGCCCGTCGGCATCGGTCAGGTACGGACCGGTACCGGACACCATGAACCTGGGCGTTCCGCCCACGGCGCGGAAGGCGCGCACGGGAGAGTTCACGCCGCCAGGCGTCACGAGGGACGCGCGGTCAAAGAGAGTCTGCGAGACTTTGGCTTCATACGGGTACGGGTAGCTCACACCAGCCATGGTCTCAGAGGCCGCGACTGACTTGCGGACGGGCGTTTCACCGCGCCGCCCCGGGGGAGGTCACTGCCATGATGATCAGGCTGCGTGGCGGGGGCCGCGGGGCCGGGGCAGGCAAGACCAGTCGGGTGGAGATATGCAACGCGGTGGTGGACCGGGCGAGGGCACGGACGGCCTCGACCCGCAGCGCGCCCGCGAACGGCGCCGCGGCAGGCACCGCCGCCGCGCCACGGACGCGGCAGAACCCGTACCGGGCCCCACGCAGGACCCCGACGGTCTCCCCAGGGGCCGCGGCATGGGCGTGACGTACAAGTACTTCGGCGCCCCCGACGGAGCCACGGCCGCCCGCGTCCCGGTGACGATGCGGCCGGAGGAGCTGGGCGGCGACGAGCTCGGCATGGGCGGCCTCTTCACCAAGATCAAGCCGGAGACCGTCGCGGCGATGGTCCTCACCGGCATCGAGGGCATACCCCTGCACAAGGTGCCCCCGCTGGAGCTGGTCGTCCTCCACCCCGACTACGCCGTCGTGAAACTCCCGATGACCGTCGTCGACCCGCTGCGCGGCATCGGCGAGGAGTCCGTCGGCGCCGCCGCCTTCATCTGGTCCACGGTCCCCGACCGCGGCGGCCCCCGCGACGCCTTCAACGTCTACCAGCTGCTCCACGAGTGGCAGGATTTCAGCCATCGCCTCCACGAAGCGGGCCACCAGCCGTACTGCCTGGTCTGGCCGTAGGCCCGAGGGCGGGGCGGGCCTCATGCCGGGGCCGGAGGCCGGAGCCCTGTGCGGGCAGGACTCCGCGGACCGCAGTGCGGCTCAGGCCGTCAGGATGATGCGGCCGCGCGTGCCCGGGTCCGCGAGGTGGGCGTGGGCCTTGGCGGCCTCCGCCAGCGGGAAGGTGCGCGCCACCCGCAGCGCCAGTTCCCCCGCGTCGACCAGCTTCACCAGGCGGGCCAGGTGGGCGCCGTCCGCCGCCACCTCCTGCTCCACCACGCGGACGCCCCGCTCCGCGGCCGGGGCCGCGTGGGGGATCAGGCCGACGTAAGCGCCGCCGTCCCGGACGAAGGCCAGGGCCGGCCCGCCGAGGACCGCCGTGTCCACGACCCCGTCCACGGCCTCGGCCGGAGCCCCGCCGCGCGCAACGAAGCGGGTCGCACCCAGGGACCGTACGAGCTCCTCGTCATCGGCACCCGCCAGCGCCGTCACCACGTAGCCGGCCCGCGCCGCCAGCTGGACCGCGAGCCCGCCGACCATGCCCGCCGCGCCCGTGACCAGGACCGAAGCCCCCGGGGCCAGTTCCAGCAGGTCCACCGCACGGGCGGCCGTCAGGCCGCTCAGCGGCAGCGCCGCCGCCGTCACCTCGTCCACGCCCGCGGGGGCCGGAGCCAGCGCCGACGCGTCGAGCACCACGTACTCGGCGTGCGTGCCGAGCGGCTTGACCGTCCCGTAGTGCAGGCCGACCACCCGGTCGCCGACCGCCCAGCCGCCCGCCTCCGCACCGAGCTCCTCGATCTCCCCCGCCACGTCCCACCCGAAGCCCAGCCGCTGCCCCTCGCCGCCGAAGACACCGGCCCGCACCGCGCCGTCGACCGGGTTCAGGCCGGCCGCCCGGACCCGTACGCGGACCTGCCCGGCGCCCGGCCGCGGGATCGCGACCCGTACGACCTCGACCCGCTCGGGTCCGCCGAAGCCCTCGACCACTGCCGCCGACATCGTGCTGCTGCTCATCGCCATCGCCTCTTCCGCAGGCTCGCTCTCTCGTTCCGGTGTTCCCGGTGAGAACTAACCTAGGGAGAGTTACTCTCGATTCGTAAGTACGTACCTCGGAGTGCGTACCCGACCCGGAAGTGGGCACCCATGGCCACCCGTACCGCCGAGGCCCGCCGCGAAGAGGCCCGTCACGCCTACGACGCCTTCCTCAAGGAGTGCCCCACCAGCCAGCTCCTGGCCCGCATCAGCGACAAGTGGGTCGGCCTCATCGTCAGCGCGCTCGGCCAGGCCGAGGACCGGACCATGCGCTACAGCGAGCTCGGCCGCAGGATCCCCGGCGTCAGCCAGAAGATGCTGACCCAGACCCTGCGCTCCCTGGAGCGCGACGGCCTGGTCGCCCGCACCGTCACGCCCACCGTCCCCGTCCGCGTCGACTACCGCCTCACCGAACTCGGCGGCAGCCTCGGCTGCCTGCTCAGCTCCGTGAAGCAGTGGGCCGAGAACCACTTCGACGAGGTCAACGCCCACCGCGACCGCCACGACGCGCAGGCGGCGGGCGCTGGCCCGGACGCGTAAATCCGCAGCCGAACCCCGCCCCCCGATGGCATATTGGGCCGCGTGAACGGACCCGGCATTCAGCTCACCCTCGCCCCCGAACTGCACGTGTTCGCGGCGCCCGCGCGCCGCGGCACCCGCGTGCCGACCGCCACCGACGGCGTCTCCAGCCTCGGCCACGTCGTCGAATCGGCCGGCGTCCCGCTCACCGAAGTCGGCCGGATCCTCGTCGACGGCGCCGAGACACCGCTCGCCCACGTGCCCCTGGCCGGCGAATCCGTGGAGGTCTTCGGCGTCGACCGCCCCCAGCAGCTCCCCGGCGTCCCCGAAACCACCCCGCTGCGCTTCCTCCTCGACGTCCACCTCGGCACCCTCGCCCGCCGCCTGCGGCTGCTGGGCGTGGACGCCGCGTACGAGAACGAGGACATCGGCGACCCCGCCCTGGCCACCCGCTCCGCCGCCGAGCAGCGCGTCCTGCTCTCCCGCGACCGCGGACTGCTGCGCCGCCGCGAGCTGTTCGCCGGCGCGTACGTCTACAGCGACAACCCCGACGAGCAGCTCCGCGACGTCCTGGGCCGGTTCGCCCCGGCCCTCGCCCCGTGGTCCCGCTGCACCGCGTGCAACGGGACCCTGCGCGAGGCCGACAAGGACAGCGTGGGCGACCGGCTGGAGAGCGGTACGCAGCGCTCGTACGAGGTCTTCGCCCAGTGCACCGACTGCGAGCGCGTCTACTGGCGCGGCGCCCACCACGCCCGCCTGGAGCGCATCGTCGACGAGGCCGTCGCCGAATTCGGCGGCGTGGGCACGCCGTAACACGGCGCACGCACCGGCCGGTCGGCTGCCCGGCCGGCCGTCGGCTCAGAACGCGTACGTGTCGCCCGTGTCCAGCGCCAGCACCACGTGCTCGTTGTTGGCGTGGTTCCGGTCGGTCGCCCCGCCGTTCCACCAGGTGTCGACCCGCACCACCACCTCCGCGGCCGGCTCCTTCAGCCGCAGCACCAGCCCGATGTGCCGCCCCCGCCCGTGCAGCGGCAGCTCCCCCGTCTCGCACACCACCTCGCGCAGCCCGGCCCGCGCACAGCCCTCCGCCAGTTCCTGCCGGTTCGCGAGGTCGGCCGACAGGCGCAGCCGTACGGTCGCGTTCGCGAGGGCGGACGGCCCCTCGTTCTCCGGGACCAGCAGGATCCGCAGCCGGCCCCCGTCCAGGGCGACCCGCCCGTGATAGGCCACGTCGGCCTCCGGCCCGGCGGCCCCGGTGCGGGCCGCACCCACACCGCTCCCCAGCCCTCCGAGCAGCACCAGCAGCCCGGCCATCACCACACTCCGTACGGCACCTCGGCGCACCGCGACCACCTCCACGCGCGGACGCTAGCCCTCCCACCCGCCCGATGGTCGGACCATCACACGAACGAGGGCGAGCCGTCCCGCGCCGCGCGCGCATTCGCTCCGCATAGGGTTCCGGCCATGCTCATCGCACGTTCCGCCGCCCTCTTCGTCCTCGCCGCCCTCCTGGAGATCGGGGGCGCCTGGCTCGTCTGGCAAGGCGTCCGCGAGCACAGGGGCTGGACCTGGATCGGCGTCGGAGTCATCGCCCTCGGCCTCTACGGGTTCGTCGCCACCCTCCAGCCCACGGGCGACTTCGCCCGCGTCCTCGCCGCCTACGGCGGGGTCTTCGTCGCCGGATCCCTCCTCTGGGGCGTGGTGGCCGACGGCTACCGGCCCGACCGCTGGGACATCGCGGGCGCCCTGGTCTGCCTCGCAGGCATGGCGGTGATCATGTACGCCCCGCGCGGCCGGTGACCTGCGCGGCGACCCGCCTATGCTGGCCAGTACTCACCCGTACGAACGCACGAGGAGCCAGCATGAGCACGGCCACCCGAACCGCCGTAGTCACCGGCGCGAGCAGCGGCATCGGCGCGGCCACCGCCCGGCAGCTCGCCGCGGCCGGCTACCACGTCGTCCTGACCGCCCGCCGCAAGGACCGCATCGAGGCCCTCGCCGCCGAGATCACGGCCGCCGGCCACGAGGCGACCGCCCACGCCCTCGACGTCACCGACCGCGCCGCCGTCGACGCCCTCGCCGCCTCGCTCGAACGCTGTGACGTGCTCGTCAACAACGCCGGCGGCGCCATCGGAGCCGACCCCGTCGCCACCGGCGACCCCGCCGACTGGCGCACGATGTACGAGACCAACGTCATCGGCACCCTGAACGTCACCCAGGCTTTGCTCCCCGCGATCACCGCCTCCGGCGACGGCACGGTGGTCGTCCTCTCCTCCACCGCCGGCCACGCCACCTACGAGGGCGGCGCCGGCTACGTCGCCGCCAAGAACGGCGCCCGCGTCCTCGCCGAGACCCTCCGCCTGGAGATCGTCGGCCGGCCCGTCCGCGTCATCGAGATCGCCCCGGGCCTGGTCAAGACCGAGGAGTTCGCCAAGACCCGCTTCCGCGGCGACGCCGAGAAGGCGGAGAAGGTCTACGCCGGCGTGGCCGAGCCCCTCTCCGCCGACGACGTGGCCGACACCATCACCTGGGCGGTGACCCGTCCCGGCCACGTCAACATCGACCTCCTGGTGGTCCGCCCCCGCGCCCAGGCCTCGAACACGAAGCTCCACCGCGAGCTGTAGGCGGGCTCCCCTACGGGACCAGCCCGGCACTCTTCAGGTGCGGCATCAGGGCCGCCGGCTTCAGCCCGGCGGCCTTCGCCGCGTCCAGGGCCCGCTTCAGGTCCGCACCCAGCGTCGGCGTGAAGTGCAGCAGCACGATGTCACCGGCCTTCAGCTGCGGCGTCGCCGGCGTCTCGCCCCACGTCGTGAAGTCGTGCGTCCACGTGATCAGCGCCTTGACCCCGCACGCCTTCGCGGCCAGCCGCACGTCGTCGTTGACGGTCCCGTACGGCGGCCGCAGCAGCTTCGGCTCCCGCCCGAAGGCGGCGTCGATCTGCGCCCCGGCCCCGCACACCTCGGCGTCCTTGCCGGCGGCGTCGAGCGCCGTCAGGTCGGGGTGGTTGACGGTGTGGTTCTCCACGTTCACGGACCGCCCCTGCTCGACCAGCCCGGTGAAGTACTGGGCGTCGTACGAGAACGCCCCCGGCAGCAGGAACAGCGAAGCGGGCACCCGCTGATCGACGAGCGTCTGCGCGACGGCGGGATCGTGCGCCCAGCCGTCGTCGATGGTGATGAACACGACCTTCTCACCGGTCGGCACGTGCGACACGACGGGCGGCAGCCCGACGGCCCGCACCCCCGCGACGGCGGCCGGAGCAGCCCCCTCAGCCCCGGCAGCCCCGGCGGCCTGAGCCCCGCCGACGGTGAGCGACAACGACGCGAACGCGGCAAGTACCGCACGAGATCTCCACATGCGGCACACCTTGGTCTAGACCAAGTTGCTGCGTCAATCCCCCGACGGGCACTTCCTCCGCTCGAAGGCGCCAGCAGAAAAAGGGAGTTGGGCGTCTCAGCGCCTCGACGGCGCGCCGGACATCCCCGTACGGGTGAAGTCGAGCCAAATGTCGACCTGCGGGACTACGCTCCGGAAGCGTGAGCCAAGAAAAGGAGGAAGCCATGGCCGTGATACAGCACGAGACCACGATCGCGGAGGCCGCCGATCGACTCTCCAGAGAGCTTCCCGGACACCGAGTGGAGATTCTCCACGGGAGGCTCACCGTGACACCACCTGCTGACGGCAGGCAGGCCCGGACCCTGACCCGACTCACCGTGGCCTTCCACGAAGCCGGGGCCGCTGCGGCGGGCCTGGAGTTCCTCCAGGGCATCGGCATCTGGCTGCCCACCGGCACGGACGACTACGCGGTCCCGGACTTCTCGCTCGTCGAGGCCGACTTCCTGGACCACAAGGTGACGAAGAACTGCTACCGGCCCGACGTCTTCCGGATGATCCTGGAGGTCACCTCCTCCAACTGGGCGGACGACATCGGCACCAAGGTGGAGAGCTACGCCAAGGCCGACGTCCCCGTGTACGTCATCGCCGACCGCCAGCACGACGAAGTCGTGATCTACACGGACCCCCGCGCCACCTGCTACCGCTTGCGCAGGACCTTCAAGCGCGGCATGACGCTCCCCCTCCCCGACTACCTCGGGGTGACCCTCGAACTGCCGGTGGACATGCTCCTCGACTGACCGCTCCGCACGACAGGGCCCGGACCGATCCCGGTCCGGGCCCTGTCGTTCCGCCGTCGGCCGGACGTCGGCTTCAGCCCTTGACGCAGATGACCTGCTTCAGCTTCGCGACGACCTTCACCAGGTCCGTCTGCTGGTCGATGACCTGCTCGATCGACTTGTACGCGCCCGGGATCTCGTCCACGACTCCGGAGTCCTTGCGGCACTCCACGCCCTTGGTCTGCTCGGCCAGGTCCTTCTCCGAGAACCGCTTCTTCGCGGCCGTCCGGCTCATCTTCCGGCCCGCGCCGTGCGAGGCCGAGTTGAAGGACTTCTCGTTGCCGAGGCCCTTCACGATGTACGAGCCGGTGCCCATGGAGCCGGGGATGATCCCGTAGTCACCGCTGCCGGCACGGATCGCGCCCTTCCGGGTGACCAGCAGGTCCATGCCGTCGTACCGCTCCTCCGCCACGTAGTTGTGGTGGCAGCTGATCTCCCGCTCGAAGGAGACCTTCGCCTTGCGGAACTGCTTGCGGACGACCTCCTTGAACAGGCTCATCATCGCGGCGCGGTTGAACTTCGCGTACTCCTGAGCCCAGAAGAGGTCGTTGCGGTAGTCCTGCATCTCCGGGGTCGCCGCGAGGAACACCGCGAGGTCACGGTCGATCAGGCCCTGGTTGTGCGAGAGCCCCCGGGCCACGTTGATGTGGAAGTCCGCCAGCTCGTTGCCGATGTTCCGCGAGCCGGAGTGCAGCATCAGCCAGACCGAACCCGACTCGTCGAGACAGAACTCGATGAAGTGGTTGCCGGATCCGAGCGTTCCGATCTGCTTTGTGGCGCGCTCTCGCCTGAATTTGACCGCATCGCTGATGTAGTCGAACCGCTTCCACAGATCCCCGTAGCCGTCCGCCGAGAACCCGTACAGCCGCCCCGGATCCACCGCCTCCCGGTGCATCCCCGCGCCCACCGGGATCGCCTTCTCGATCTGCGAGCGCAGGCCCGACAGGTCGCCCGGGAGGTCGTTGGCGGTCAGGGAGGTCTTCACCGCGGACATGCCGCAGCCGATGTCCACGCCCACCGCCGCCGGGCAGACCGCGTCCTTCATGGCGATGACCGAGCCGACCGTGGCGCCCTTGCCGTAGTGGACGTCCGGCATGACGGCGAGGCCCTTGATCCAGGGAAGGCCGGCGGTGTTCTGGAGCTGGCGCATCGCGCTGTCCTCGACCGACGCCGGGTCGGTCCACATCCGGATGGGAACGTTCGCCCCGGGCACTTCTACGTATGACATTTCACCCTCAACACCCCGTCATCACCACAAAAGTCTCTCAACGCAAAAGCCTCGCTCATGGCCTCAAATACGACATGAGACCGGCGCCGGCACCAGCGTGTGCGATAGACATTGTGTCCAGCGGCGCCCCAGCCGCGGCAACGCATTTTCCGAAGGGAGCCGGTGGAACGTGCAGCGCAAGATGGTGCCGGTACGTCGAGTACGCAGAGTCCTGCCCGCCATCGCGATGCTCACCGCCCTCGCGGCCGGCCTCACCGCCTGCACCGACGGCGGCGGATCAGAGACCGTCGGCGATTCCAAGGCCGGAAAGAACGCCGGTACGGTCCCCCAGCCCGGCAAGTACCGCAGCCTGCCCATGCCCTGCAAGGCCGCCGACGCCAAGAAGGTCAAGGCGATGCTCCCGGCCCCCGACGCCCTCGCCCCCGAGGCCCGAGAGGCGCTCTACGCCGGGGTCGCGGACGCCTCGTACGACGCCGACCGGCGCGTCGGCTGCCGCTGGACCGCGCAGACGCCGACCGAGACGCGGCTGCTGTCGGTGGGCTTCGAGCGCGTGGTCTCCTACGACCGGGCCACCACGAGCGACGACGACAAGGCCCAGCAGGTCTACGGCCGCCAGCTCACCGCCGCCAACCTGCCCGCCCCGGCGCCGTCCTCGAGCCCGGCCCCGTCCGGGTCCGGCGCGCCCGCACCCGGAGCCTCCACGCCGAGCACCGGCGCGAGCACGGGCCCGGGTGCGAGCGGCAGCCCCGGTGCGAGCGGCGGCCCCTCCCCCGCGCCCGAGCTCGGCTCCCGCGTGCTCGAAGAGCTCGGCAACGAGGCCTTCCTCGACGACAAGCTCGCCGCCGCCGGCGCCAGCGCCGCCCAGGCGCGCACCGTCCGCATTGTGTTCCGTACCTCGAATGTCATCGTCACCGTCGAGTACAGCGTCCAGCCCGCACTGCCCGGTACGGTCCCGCCGAGCGGTGAAACCCAGGACAGGGCACGGCAGTTGGCGCAGGCCCTGGCGGAGCGGTTCAACGAATAGCCGGGCCCGCCCGAGGGGGGCGTACGGGCCCTTCGTGACGGCGCGCACAGCAGCCGGGCGCCGGGTCGGGCTACCGTTGCTCGGGTCCCGCGCCCCGCAGAGGGGCCGAACGAGCCCGCACGAAGACCCACAACGTCTGAAGGAATCATGCACCGATCAGCCTCGCGCCTCACCCGCGTCCTCGCCTGCGCAGCCGTCCCGGTGATCCTCACGGTCGCCGGCTGCTCGTCCGACTCGGGCACGAAGTCGGGCACCGACAGCGGCAAGAAGTCCGAAGCGTCCTCGTCCGCCCAGCCGAGCTCCAAGCCCTCCAAGAAGGAGGAGCTGGAGAAGGCCGTGTACGCCACGCTGCCGGAGCCGTGCAAGGCGGTCGGTGCGAAGACCATCGAGACGATCGTCCCCAAGGCGAAGGACGCCAACGGCACCGCCGCCAAGTCCAACGACCTCGCCAGCCGGGCCACCTGCACCTGGAACGGCCTGGACGAGGCCGGTCTGAAGGGCTCGCAGTACCGCTGGCTCTCGATCTCCCTGGTCCGTTACGACTCCCTCGCCTCGGTCGGCACCGGCAGCAAGCGCGCCGAGGGCGAGTACGCCAAGCAGGTCGAGAAGGCGAAGGCCGTCGAGGGCGCGGAGAACGTGAAGCCGGAGGAGGCGGGCGGCATCGGCGACCAGGCCACCTCCGTCACCTTCACCACCAAGAAGGACGGCGACTTCTTCAACACCACGGTCATCGCCCGCACACACAACGTCGTCGTCACCCTCGACTACAACGGCACGGCCTACGAGGGCGCGACCGCCCCCGACCAGGCCAAGCTGCTCCAGGACGCCATCGCGGCGACGAAGGAGACCGTGGCCTCGGTCGCGGCCGCCAACGGGGCGCAGCAGCCGGAGCAGTCGGCGCAGCCCGAGCAGCAGCCCTCGGCTTCCTCCTCGCCCGCGGCCTCCTAGCACCTCGGGGGCCACCCCGCTTCCGGACCGCCGACGTCCCCTTCCCCGTACGCGCGTACGCTGTGCCCTGCCGTAGCTCGACAAGGGGAAGGGGATCGCGGGTGGCCGCGATGCAGCTGACTCGTACGCACCGGATATTGATCGGTGTGGTGGTCGCCGGAGCCGTCGTCATCGCGGGGATCGGATTCGCCGGTTCGTACTCCGCCGTGCGCGCCCTGGCCGTGAAGAAGGGGTTCGGCTCCTTCTCGCTGGTCTTCCCGATCGGCATCGACATGGGCATCTGCGTCCTGCTCGCGCTGGACCTGCTCCTGACGTGGATCCGGATCCCGTTCCCGCTGCTGCGCCAGACGGCGTGGCTGCTGACGGCGGCGACGATCGCCTTCAA
>NZ_JBVJMS010000005.1:0-615180 GCF_055584085.1 Streptomyces sp. NPDC104226 | reverse complement strand
AACGGGCGAAGGGCGGGTAGGGGACCTCGCCCCGCAGGGCCGACCCAGCCGCACCCGCCCACCCGCACCCGCGCCGGACGGCAGGGGCGACAGCCCCGACCGACCACCGCCGGACGGAGTCCGGCGCAGCGACGCGAAGCCCGGGAGGCCCGCAAGGGCCGAGCGGTGCGAGCGACGCGTCAAGGAGGGGCCCGCGCAGCGGTGGCCGCCAGGGCTGGGCTACGGGCGGCCCTGGAGTTTGGCTGAGGCGGTTCGGGTGGGGGGGAGGGCGTTGTAGAGGAGGCGGCCGGGGCATTCCGTGGCGAAGCCGTCGCGGTGGCCCGAGATGACGTTCAGGCGGACGTTGCTGCCCTTCGCGTAGAGGTTGCCGCCGCCCGAGCGGAGGGTGGTCTTCGCGCGGGGGTCCGCTCCGAAGAGGCCCAGCTTCCAGGCGGTGAGGCGGGCCACCGCGTCGACGGCGGGCTTGGGGGTGGCCGTCGAGGTGAAGGTGCCGATGACGGCGACGCCCATGCTGTCCGTGTTGAACCCCATGGTGTGCGCGCCGAGCACCGCCTTGGCGACTCCGCCCGCCCGGCCCTCGTAGATCGTGCCGCACTTGTCGACGGCGAAGTTGTAGCCGATGTCCCGCCAGCCGCTGCTGACCACGTGGTAGCGGTACAGGCTGCGCAGGACGGCCGGGGCGTCCTTGCAGGCGTAGTTGTTGCCCGAGGCGGTGTGGTGGACGAAGGCGGCCTTGACCGTGTTCGTGTAGACGAAGCCCTTCTCGCGCAGGCTCTCGTCCGCGCCCCATCCCAGCCGGGTGACGATCTTCGGGCGCGGGCCGATGTACGGGGCGGCCGCGAGGGCCTCGTCGGCGAGGACGGCGTCGGCGGTGGAGTCGGCCTTGTTGAGGGCGGGGATCTCCTTGGCTCCCAGGGGGGCCATCGGGATGTTGGCGGAGGAGGACTCCGCCGCTTCCATCGTCATGCCGGGGAGGAGGGCCAGCTCGCCCTTGTCGTCGTCGAGGACGGGCGGGGCCTCCGCGGTGCCGTTCTTCGCGTCCGACGGGGCGCCGGGCGTGGCTCCCGGGTCCACCAGCTCGATGCGCAGGCCCGTCGGGAGCCCGCTGCTCACCACGTGGCCGCCCGTTTCGGCCTGGACCCGGACCTCGATGCCGTCGGACTCCCCGACCCACAGGGGGGCGGTGCTGCCGCGGACGCGGCCGGTGCCGCGTTCCGCCGTGCCGGGGTCGGCGGCGTGTTCGCTGTTGTGGGTGTCGACGTCCTGCCAGTCGGACCAGGCCGAGGTGGCCACGGAGCGGGTGCGGACCTGGACGCGGCCGCCGAGCGGGGTGCTCGCGTCGTCCCAGACGACGCCGACCAGCGAGAAGGTCTTGACGTCGCGCTCCGACAGGCCCTGCGTCTCGGGCAGCCGGGGCGAGGTGCTCATGCCGGGCACGCCGGGGGTGCGGTCCGCCGCGGGTCCCACGGGGACGAGCGGCAGGGACTGGGTGGATCCGGCGGGGGCCACTGGGGCCGCGGGGGCTGCCGGGACCGCCCCGGCCGATTGCCGCGTCGTCGCCGGGTGTGCGAGGGCCGTGGAGGGAAGCGCGAGCGGCAGGGCCAGTGCGGCAGCCGTCGCGACGCCGATCGAGGAAGCAAGGAATGCACGCATGAAAAGGATGGTGTGGACTGCCGCAGGCCCGCGCCATCCGAGAACTGACGTACCGTCCGACCCCGGCACCGATACCCCTCCCCCGTACGGGGGATCGTGCTGCGGCCGTACGGAGGAGGGGCGCGGGCCGTCCCGCGTAGGCTCTGGTCCGTGAACGCCACTGACCGCACCCCTGCCGACCTGCTGCGATCCGCGCTCGCCGCCGATCCCGGCCGCCCGCTCGTCACCTTCTACGACGACGCCACGGGCGAGCGCGTCGAATTGTCCGTCGCCACCTTCGCCAATTGGGTGGCCAAGACCGCCAATCTGCTCCAGGGCGACCTGGGCGCCGAGCCCGGCGACCGGCTCGCCCTGCTGCTCCCCGCGCACTGGCAGAGCGCCGTGTGGCTGCTCGCCTGTGCCTCCGTCGGGGTCGTGGCGGAGGTGGGCGGGGATCCGGGCGATGCCGATCTGGTGGTGAGCGGGCCGGACACCCTGGAGGAGGCCGCCGTGTGCTCCGGCGAGCGGGTGGCGCTCGCGCTGCGGCCGCTGGGCGGGCGCTTCCCGCAGCCGCCGGCCGGGTTCGCCGACTACGCGGTGGAGGTGCCGGGGCAGGGCGACCGCTTCGCGCCCTTCCAGCCCGTGGACGCGGACGGCCCGGGCCTGGTGGTCGGCGGCGAGGAGCTCTCGTACGCACGGATCTGCGAGCGGGCCCGCGAGGACGCGGCGAAGCTCGGCTTCGGCGAGGGCGCCCGGGTGCTGTCCCGGCAGGGCTACGACAGCTGGGAGGGTCTCTCCGCCGGGCTCTACGCGGCCCTGGCCACGGGCGGCTCCGTGGTGCTGTGCCGCAATGCCGAGGGGCTGACGGAGGGGGCGCTGGCGCAGCGGATCGAGAGCGAGCGGGTCACCCACACGGCCTGACCCCGCCGTCACCCGGACCGCCCAATGCCGGATCTGGGCTATTTGTCACCCACATGGCCCTATACGGGGCCGTGCCCCCGGGCCGCACCGATCACCCGGGGGCAGGATCGGCACAGGCCGTACTCACCCGTACGGCCCGTACCGGTTCGGGTGAGGGGACGGAACGCGAGTGTCGGACAGCGCAGGCATACCGGGCGGCACCGATGCGGCCGGAGGCGGGAAGCCTCCGAACGGCCGCAGGCGGCGCCGGCTGCTGCGCTGGATCGGGCTCGGGACCGGGCTGCTGGCCGTCGTCGGGGCCGGCACGGGCTGGTGGATCTACTCCAAGCTCGACGGGAACATCGCCGAGGACACCTCCGCCGCCGCCGAGCTGCGGCGCTACGACAAGGAACGCCCGATCCACCTCGCGGGCGGCGCGCAGAACATCCTGCTGATCGGCTCGGACTCGCGCACCGGCGCGGGCAACGCCCGGTACGGGCAGGACGAGGGCACGCAGCGCTCGGACACCACGATCCTGCTGCACCTGCCGGCGGACCGGAAGAGCGCGACGGCGGTGTCGATACCGCGGGACCTGATGGCGGAGATACCCGCGTGCCTGAAGGCGGACGGGAGCCGCACCAGCGAGCAGTTCGCCCAGTTCAACTGGGCTTTCGAGTGGGGCGGGACCGCCTGCACGATCCGCACGGTGGAGGCGATGACCGGGATCCGGGTCGACCACCACATGGTGCTGGACTTCAGCGGGTTCAAGAAGATGGTCGACGCCATCGGCGGGGTGGAGGTCTGCCTGCGCCGGCCGGTGGACGACGCCGAGGCCAAGCTGAAGCTGCCGGCGGGCCGGCAGACCTTGCAGGGCGAGCAGGCGCTGGGCTTCGTCCGGGCCCGCCACAGCCTGGGCAACGGCAGCGACACCGAGCGGATGGAGCGCCAGCAGGCGTTCCTCGGGTCGCTGGTCAAGAAGGTGCAGAGCAACGGGGTGCTGCTCAATCCGGCCCGGCTCTACCCGCTGCTGGACGCGGCGACCTCCTCGGTGACCACCGACCCGGGGCTGGCCTCGCTGCGCGGGCTGTACGAACTGGTCCGGGGCGTACGCGACATCCCGACCGACCAGATCAAGTTCCTCACGGTGCCGCGGCGGCCGTACGCAGCCGACGCGAACCGGGACGAACTGCGCCAGCCGGACGCCACCCAGCTCTTCCAGCGGCTGCGCGCGGACCAGCCGCTCACCATCGCCCCGCCCGCGCCCAAGGGCACGGCCACGCCCGCTCCGGCCGAGCGGCCGGACGGGGCCCGGGACGAGGCTGCGGGCGACGGCAAGGCGGATCCCGCCGAGGACAGCGCCGAGGGCAGCGCGCCGGGCAGCACCGGCGACAGCCCGGGAACCGCGGAGCCCTCGACTCCCGTCCCCACCTTCACCGGCACCACGGCCGGGGTGGCCGACTGCCGGTAAAGCAATCCCAAAAGCCGGTGCCCGGGCCGAGCTTGTTGGGGCGATTGCCCCGTTGTAAGTGCGTGGAATTCATCACCAGCATGGTTTGCGGCGAACCTGTCCGGATAAGGTGAGCGATCCGGCGCCCGGCCAGCACAGAGGCCGTGCGCCAGCAGCCGGATCGTTGACCGTGCGCCTGGGGGAGGCGCGTCGCGAAGCACCGACGGAGGATTCGAGCAAACCGTGGATGCGCAAAGCCGTGGGCGGGCCGACGAGATCGACCCCGCAGATCAGTGGGTACTCAACCCCCGCACCGGCAACTACGAGCTGCGACTGGAAGACACCTCTGCGCAAGCACCGTCGCAGCGGTCCGCCCCCCGTGCGGCGCCCCGCAGAACCCCCGTTCCTCCCCGCTCCCCCGCCGCCCCCTCCCCCGCGGTCCCCGGACCGCGCCGCGGTGACGCCCCTCCCCCCGGCGGAGGCCGGCGCGGCGGGCGTTCGCGCAAAGTGGGCGGTGGCGGTCGCAAACGCGCCCTGACCATCACGGGCGGAACCCTGGCGGTGCTGCTGATCGGCGGCTCCGTGGCGGGGTACCTCTACTACCAGCACCTGAACGGCAACATCGCCGTCACCGACATCGGCGACGCGGGCACCAGCGGCGGTTTCAAGAAGGACCAGCCGATCAACATCCTGGTCATCGGCACGGACAAACGCAGCGGCGCGGGCAACGAGGGGTACGGGGACGCCGGCAGCGTCGGCCACGCCGATACGACGATCCTCTTCCACGTGTCGAAGGACCGGTCCAACGCCACGGCGCTGTCCATCCCGCGCGACCTGATCACCAACCTGCCGACGTGCCCCACGAAGCAGCCGGACGGCTCCACGAAGGACATCCCCGGCGAGCGGGGGGCCCGCTTCAACACCAGCCTCGGACAGGCGGGCCGCGACCCGGGCTGCACGATGCGCACGGTCAAGGAGCTCACCGGGATCCAGGTCGACCACTTCATGATGGCCGACTTCAACGCGGTGAAGAACCTGAGCACGGCGGTCGGCGGGGTGCCGGTCTGCGTGGCCAAGGACGTGAACGACAGGGACTCCAAACTCAAGCTGACGGCGGGCGAGCACCGGCTGGAGGGCGAGCAGGCGCTGGCCTTCGTACGCACCCGGCACGCCTTCGGCAACGAGAGCGACCTCGACCGCATCAAGACGCAGCAGCAGTTCCTCAGTTCGATGATGCGCGAGATGAAGTCCAAGGAAACGCTGACGAGTCCGAAGAAGTTCTTCTCCCTCGCGGAAGCGGCCACGAAGTCGCTCAGTGTGGATTCGGGGATAGGTTCGATCGGGAAACTTACCGAACTTGCCGGCGAGTTGAAGAACATAGACCTCAAGAACATCACCTTCACCACACTTCCGGTGCTCGACAATCCGGCGGAGAAGGTCAAGGCCACCGTGGTCGTCAACCAGGCCCAGGCCGAACCGCTGTTGCAGATGATCCGCGGGGACGTCTCCCTCACGGAGGTCGAGAAGAAGGAACAGGCGGCGAAGGACGCGGCCGACGCCGATGCGAAGGCCAAGCTCGACGCCCTGCTGCAGGGCGCCCGCGCGCAGGCCAAGGACGTCCGGGTGGACGTCTACAACGGCGGCGGCCCGGCCGGATCCGCGTCCGGCACGCTGAACTGGCTGCAGAACACCAAGGGGGTGCCGAAGTCCAGCAACCTGGGCAACGCACCCGCCAAGGTGGACACCACGCAGCTGGAGTACGCACCCAACCAGGCCGACCAGGCAAGGACGCTGGCGGACATGATGGGCCTGCCCGCGACGGCGTTGAAGATGGGTACGGCCGACGCCGCACCCAAGACGCCGATGAAGCTGACGCTCGGCGCCGACTTCAAGGGGGCGGGGGTCTCCATGACGGCGCCCGCGCAGGCACCCGAAGGCGTCCAGCGGGTCGAGGCGGACAAGTCCGTCTGCGCCAAGTGACCGACAGGGGGGCCGGCCGGCCCCCCGCGGTCACGCAATGACGTGCCGACGCCCGTCGGACCGGCACAATACCGACACAGAGTGATCGTGATGGGGGACGCGTGAGGCACAGCAGCGTGCAAGGGGAGGGGGCGCCGGGCCGGGCCGGCGACGGCATATCCGGATCCGGCACCCGGCCGACGGCCACCAGTGCCGTACCCGCGCCCAGGTCCGGCTCCGGCCACCGCCGCGGCGCCGGCGGCGGTGGCAAGGGCGGCAAGCGGCCGACCCGGCGCGGGCGGCGCCGCATACTGCGCTGGGCGGCCTCCATCGTCGCGCTGCTCATACTCGGGACGGCGGCGGCCGGTTACCTCTACTACCGCCACCTCAACGGCAACATCCGCAGCGGCCAGCGCCTGAGCGGCGACAGCGGGGTCGCCCGGAGCGAGGCCGACGCCGCGGGCCGGCGCCCGATCAACATCCTGATGCTCGGCTCCGACCTGCGCGACGAGGAGAACGCGAAGCTCGGCGGCGGCTGGGACCTGATCGGCGGCCCCGTGCGGGCCGACGTGCAGATGCTGGTCCACATATCGGCCGACCGGAAGAACGCCTCGATCACCTCCGTTCCGCGCGACACCCTGGTGGACATCCCCGAGTGCACCGATCCCGCGACGGGCACCAAGTACAAAGCCACCAAGATGATGATCAACGAGAGCTTCGCGCGCGGGGGCGCCGGCTGCACCCTGGCC
This sequence comes from Streptomyces sp. NPDC104226, assembly GCF_055584085.1. Lineage (NCBI taxonomy): Bacteria > Bacillati > Actinomycetota > Actinomycetes > Kitasatosporales > Streptomycetaceae > Streptomyces > Streptomyces sp. NPDC104226. The sequence goes on along the minus strand of NZ_JBVJMS010000005.1, from coordinate 608,493 downwards.
ACCTGGGAGAAGATGGCCAACGTCTACATCGACCACTGGATGCTGATCGACTTCACCGGGGTCGTGAGCATGGCCGACGCGATCGGCGGCGTCGACGTCTGCGTCAACCAGAACGTCTTCGACCAGTCGGAGCCCGGATCGGGGACGGGCGGTTCCGGCCTCAAGTTGAAGGCGGGCACCACCAGGGTCCAGGGCGAGCAGGCGCTCCAGTGGCTGCGCACGCGGCACGCCTTCGGCAGTGACATGGGCCGGGCCAAGGCGCAGCACATGTACATGAACTCGATGATGCGCGGGCTCAAGAGCCAGAACGCCTTCACCGATCTCCCCCGCCTCACGGGCCTGGCGGAGGCCGCGACGAAGGCGCTGAAGGTCTCCGAGGAGATCGGGTCCGTCAAGAAGCTCCTCGACCTCGCCCTGCTGCTCAAGGACGTGCCGGTCAACCGCATCACGTCGGCCACGATCCCGGTGCTGCAAGCTCCGAGCGACAAGGACCGGCTGATCCTCAACCCCACGGACGCCGAGAAGGTCTGGCAGCTGCTCCGCAAGGACGTGGCCATGGACAAGAACGGCGACCCGGCTCCGGCCGAGGGCGGCCCGGGGGCGAGCGGAGACCCCTCCGTCCCCGCTCCGTCGACCGAGCCGACGCCGCAGCCTTCGTCCGCGCCGCCGGCCTCCAACCCCGCGAAGATCGCCGTTCAGGTGGTCAACGGCACGGGCGTCGGGGCGCAGCCGGTGCCCAAGCGGGCCACGGCCATCGCGGGCGAGCTGGTCGCCAAGGGGTTCTCGCTGGCCAAGGCGGACGGCGCGTCGACCCCCGACAAGACGACGGTCGTCCGCTACGCCACCGATGCCCAGGCCGCCGACGCGCAGAGCGTGGCCGCGGCGCTCGGTATCCCGGCCACCTCCGTGCAGAAGTCGGCCGCGTCGGCCAAGATCACGGTCCTGGTGGGCGCGGACTGGCGCGAGGGCGCCACCTATCCGGTGCAGGCGCCGCCCGAGGCCGGTTCGGTCCCGGAGTCGGCGGACGTGCTCAACGGCACGGACACCAGCTGCATGGACATCTACAAGCCGTACCGCTGGTGAGCTGAGGGGCTGCCCCCCTCACACACACCGAAAGGGGTGACCCGGTCCTCGGCGGACCGGGTCACCCCTTTGGTGTGCGTACGTGCGCTCAGGCCTCGGCGGGGTCCCGCCGGACCGACGGGCGGCGGCTCGCGATGACCTTGGCGGCGAGCGAGCGCGGGCTGGTCAGGAAGCCGTAGCCCCAGCACACGTGCATGGTCGCCAGGGCGACGGGGATCCGCAGCCGGGCCTTGAGCGACAGCCCCTTGCCGGCCGGGACCGAGCCGACGGTGATCGCCGCGAGGTAGCCCGCCGGGAGGACGAAGGCCCACGGGGTGACGGCTGCTCCGACGACCAGGCCGGCGGCGATCGCGCAGACGGCGGCCGGTGCGGCGAGGTAGCGCAGGTTGATGGAGCCGGCGTGGTAGCGGGCCACCACGTGGCGCCAGCGCCCGTAGTCCTTGTACTGCTTGGCGAGCGCGCGGACCGAGGGGCGCGGGCGGTACTGGACCTTCAGCTCCGGCGAGAACCAGATCAGCCCGCCGGCCTCGCGGATGCGGAAGTTCAGCTCCCAGTCCTGGGCGCGGACGAACTCCACGTTGTATCCGCCGGCGGCCTCCAGGGCCTCCCGCCGGAACACCCCGAGGTAGACGGTGTCGGCCGGGCCCGCCTTGCCACCGGTGTGGAAGGCGGCGTTGCCGACGCCGATGCGCGAGGTCATCGCGGCGGCGACGGCGTCCTCCCAGGCGTTCTCGCCCTCGGCGTGCATGATGCCGCCGACGTTCTGCGCGCCGGTCTCCTCCAGGAGGCGGACCGCGGTGGCGATGTAGTTCGGGGAGAGCATGCCGTGGCCGTCCACGCGCACCACGATCGGATGGCGCGAGGCCTGGATGGCCGCGTTGAGGGCGGCGGGGGTCCGGCCGGTGGGGTTCGGGACGGTGTGGACCCGGGGGTCCTCCCGTACCAACTCGGCGGCGATCTCGTCGGTACGGTCCCTGGACGGCCCGAGCGCGATCACCACTTCCATCTCACCCCCGTACTCCTGTCCGAGGATGTGGTGGACCGAGTTGCGCAGATGGCGCTCCTCGTTGAGTACCGGCATGATCACCGAGACTGCGGGCTGCTGGGCGGGCATGTGGTCCTTCAAGGTCGGGTATCGGTGTCACGTTACCGCGTACGGGGGAACCGGGTGCGCGCCGGATGAGCAGTAAGGACAACGGCTGATCGTATGGGCCTACTGTTCTGACGAATCTGCCGAACGTGCGAGGTGTCCCCCGTGCCCCAGCCGCACCGTCCCACCCGACCCGCCCTGCCCGCCCGGTCCGCCCGGCCGTCGCAGCGCGCGCCGCGGCCCGGCGGACCGGCCGGGCCCCGGACGGGGGGCAAGCGGCCGGCGGACAGACCCCGCTGGGGGGTCCGGCTCGCCGCCGGGCTGTCGGTGCTCGTCCTGGGTTCGGGTGCCCTCGGGCACGCGGTGATGACCGGGCTGGACACCGGGATCCAGCGGGTGGACCCCTTCAAGGACATGAAGAACCGCCCGCAGGCCGGGCACGGGATCAACTTCCTGCTCGTCGGCACCGACGGCCGGGACAAGATCACCGCCGAGGAGAAGCGCGAGTACCGCCTGGGCGGCGCGCCCTGCCACTGCACCGACACCGTGATGCTGGTCCACCTCTCGGCGGACCGGTCGCGGGCCAGCGTGGTCAGCCTCCCCCGGGACAGCTTCGTGGAGCTGCCCGCGCACGTGGACGGCTCCAGCGGCAAACCGCACGGGGCCCACCCCGTGAAGCTCAACGCCGCCTACGCCGAGGGCGGGCCCCAGCTGACCGTGCGCACCGTCGAGAACATGACCCGGGTGAAGATCGACCACTACCTGGAGGTCGACTTCACCAGCTTCATGAAGACGGTCGACGCCATGGGCGGCGTGGAGATCTGCACGGCCAAGACCATGAAGGACCCCAACACCGGACTCGACCTGCTGCCCGGCACCCACCGCCTCAGCGGCGGCCAGGCCCTGCAGTACGTGCGCTCGCGCCATGTCGACGGGGCCTCCGACCTGGGCCGGATGCAGCGCCAGCAGCGGTTCATCGCCGCCCTGATCAAGCAGGCCACGGGCGGCGGGGTGCTGCTCAACCCCGTCAAGTTCAAGCAGGTCAGCTCCACCCTGCTGAGCTCGGTCCGGGCCGACCGGGGCTTCGGCTCGGAGCAGATGCTGGCGCTCGGACAGGCCATGCGCGATTTCACCCCGTCCTCCTCGGAGTTCGCCTCCGTGCCCGTCGGCAACCCCTCCTTCCCGGTCAAGGGCATCGGCTCGACCGTGAAATGGGACGAGGGGAAGGCCGCGAAGCTCTTCCAGGCGCTGCGCGAGGACCGGCCGATGGCCCCGCCCGAGGCCCCCGCCCCCGGCAAGCCGGTGCGCCGACAGCCGGCGGTGCCGGTGGACGTGCCCCCGGGCCAGGTCCGGGTCCAGGTGGAGAACGGCACCCGGATCGACGGGCTGGGCACCCGGGTGGACTCGGCGCTGCGCGCCACCGGCTTCGACACCACCCGGGCTCCGGGGAACGGCGCGAGCCGGGACGTCAAGCGCACGGTGATCACGTACGACCCGCGCTGGGACCGGTCGGCCCGTACGGTGTCCACCGCGCTGCCCGGCAGTGAGCTGCGGGCCGTGCGGGGGCAGGGGCGGACCGTGGTGGTGATCGCGGGCGCCGACTACCGCAAGGTGGTGCCGGTGCGCGCGGAGGACCCGTACCAGGGCGAGTTCGGTGTGGTCACCGGTGACCAGGTGGTCTGCGGCGGCTCCTGACCGGAGCGGGTACGGCCCGGGCCCTGGCGGGTGCCGCCCCGGCCCGGGCGGGTGCCCTCAGCCGAACCAGCCGGCGGAGTGGGCTTTCTCCAGGGCCTCGTAGTAGGCCTCCGCCACCTTCTCGTACCCGCTGTCGTTCGGGTGCAGGCCGTCGGCCAGCTCGGCGGGCATGGACGCGTCCGCCCGGTCCGCGGGGGTCAGCCAGGGCGGCTTGACGTAGCGGAAGTGCCGGCCCGAGCGCTGCTGCAGCTCCGCTTCCATCCGCTTGAGGCGCTGGTTGTAGGTGGCGATGGGGCCGGTGAGGTCCAGGCCCCGGGAGCCGGGGGTCGTGGGGACCAGGCCCTGCATGACGACGGTCGCCTCGGGGCGCAGGGCGAAGATCCGCTCGACCAGGTCCTGGGCCTGGTCCGCGGCGTGCTCGGGGTCGTCGCCCTGGTTCAGGTCGTTGAGGCCGGCCGAGACCAGGACCACGTCCGGCCGGGCGGTCCTGATCCATCGGTCCGCCCCGGCGCGGATCTTGTCGATGGTGAAGCCGGGATGGCCTTCGTGCTGGTTGTCGGTCATGCGTCCCTGCGCCTGGGATCCGACGAAGTCGACGGTGTACCCGGACTGGCCGGAGAGCAGCATCTCCAGGGGCAGCCGGTAGCCGGCGCGGCCGGAGCTTCCCGAACCGGCGGCCGTCGAGTCGCCGAGGGGCATGAGGCGGATGGTGCGGGGCCGCCCCGTGCCGGAGGAGGGCTCGGGGGAGCTTTCGGGGGACTGCGCTCCCCCGGCGGGTGCCTGGGGGGAGTCCTTCGTCAGCATCGGGACGGCGGCGGCGAGGCCCGCGATGCCCGCGAGGCCGGTGAGGCCGGCGAGCACGGCCGAGCGGCGGTTCATGGAGCCTTCCGGGTGGAGCGGGGCGGCAGGGCCGCGCGCAGGAGCTGCGGGTGCAGGTGCGGGTACAGGGGCGGGTGCAGTGGGTCCGGGCGCACTAGATGTCGGCGTCCAGCCCCTGCGCGGACCGCTCCTCCCGCAGGTCGCGGATGGCCTGGCGGCGGGCGAGCCGGTGCGTGCGGCGGATCTGGGCCTCCTGGTAGCGCCGCTCGTCCCGCTCGGTCTCCCGGATCACCTGCGGGACCTCGCGGGGCTTGCCGTCGGCGTCGACCGCGGTGAAGACCAGGTAGGCGCTGCCGACCTGGGTGGCGGGGGTGGACTCGTTCCACCGCTCCGCGAGGACGCGTACGCCGATCTCCATGGAGGAGCGGCCGGTCCAGTTGCACTGGGCCTTGACGTGGACGAGGTCGCCCACGCGGACGGGCGCGAGGAAGGCCATCTCGTCCATGGAGGCGGTGACCGCCGGGCCGCCGGAGTGGCGGCCGGCCACGGCACCGGCCGCGTCGTCCACCAGCTTCATGATCACGCCGCCGTGCACCGTACCGAGGAGGTTGGTGTCGTTGGCGGTCATGATGTGGCTCAGGGTGGTGCGGGAAGCCGAGATCGGCTTTCCGCGCAGCTCGCCCGGTATCTCTGTCATGGAGACAGCTTAAGTGCGGCTCGCCGGCATCAGCTCTGCAACAGCACCGGTACGAAGAGCCGACGGGGGTGTTCCGCGGGCCTTCCGGCCAGGCATTCTTGGGCACATGAGTGACTGGGACGGGTGGAGCGGCGAGCAGGACCAGCGCGGCCGCCGCGATGACGGGTACGGCCGCGGCAGCGGCCAGGCGGAGCCGGAAGGCGCACGGCGGATGAGGCACGTCCAGCGGCCCGGCCCCGGCCCTCAGGCGTCCCGGCAGCCGCAGCAGCCTCCGCAGCCCCGGCAGCCCCCGCGCCGCCCGGCCCAGCCGCCGGCCGGGCCCGCCTACGTGCCTCCGCAGCAGGACGGCTCGTACAGCGGTGGCAGCTACGACAGCGGGTACAACACCGGCCAGGTCTACGGCGGCGGGCAGGCGCCCGGTGGGCCGCGCGGGCGCGGACCGGGCGGGCCCGGGGGCCCCGGCGGCCCGGCCCGGCCGGCGGGACCGGCCCCGGACTGGCGCAAGCGGATCAAGATCGGCTCGATCGTGCTGGTCTCGGGCCTGCTCGTGACGAGCATCGGCACCTACTTCTGGGCCGACTCCAACGTGCGCCGCGAGGTCGACCTCTCCAAGGTCATCGAGCGCCCGAAGGAGGGCGACTGCACGACCTACCTGATCGTGGGCTCCGACAGCCGTGAGGGCATGTCCGCCGAGGACAAGAAGAAGCTCCACACCGGCTCGGCCGAGGGCAAGCGCACCGACTCGATGATGATCCTCGCCAAGTGCTCCAGCGGGAACACGATGATCTCCCTGCCGCGCGACTCCGACGTGGAGATCCCGTCCTTCGTCGGCTCGGAGTCGGGCAAGAAGTTCGCGGGCCAGGGGCGCCGGGTCAAGCTGAACGCCGCGTATGCGGAGGACGGCCCGGAGCTGCTGGTGCGGACGGTGGAGTTCAACACCGGCCTGCGCATCGACCACTACGCGGAGATCGGCTTCGCCGGCTTCGCGAACATCGTGGACGCGCTGGGCGGGGTGGAGCTGAACATCGAGAAGGGGTTCAAGGACGAGAAGTCCGGGGCCGACTTCAAGGAGGGCACCCAGACGCTGAACGGCGAGCAGTCGCTGGCCTACGTACGGACCCGCTACGCCTTCGCCGAGTCGGACCTGCAGCGGACCAAGAACCAGCAGAAGTTCCTGTCGGCGCTGGCCAGCCAGGCGGCGACCCCGACGACGATCATGAACCCGTTCAAGCTGTACCCGGTGCTGGGCGCCGGTCTGGACACGCTGATCGTGGACAAGGACATGGGGCTGTGGGACATGGGGTCGATGTTCTTCGCGATGAAGGGCATCAGCGGCGGTGACGGCGTGTCCATGAACATGCCGATCTCCGGCCAGCGCGGCGGCAACCTCGTCTGGGACAAGGCGAAGGTGCAGCAGCTGGTGCAGCAGATCCAGAAGGACGAGAAGGTCACCGTCCGCGGGAACTGATCACGGAGCCCGGTCGCGGAGCCTGATCGCGGAACCCGCTCACCGAGCCCGGTCGCGGGCGCCCCGGACGGGGGCGCCCGTCCGGATCAGGCGTCGGAGGAGAAGCGGATCGCCGCGTCGGGCAGTCGCGCCCCGCACCAGATCCGGGCTCCGGCGCGGAGCTCGTTGTCGGCCCCCACCTCGGCTCCGTCACCGATGACGGCGGCGTCCAGCACGGTCCGTGCGCCCACCGAGGCGCCGGCGCCGATCAGGCTGGCGGACACCTGCGCGTCGGGTCCGACGACCGCGTCCCCCAGCACGATGGAGCCCTGGACGACCGCACCCGCCTCGATGCGGGCTCCGGCGCCCACGACGGTGCCGCCCGACAGCTTGGCCCCGGCCGCCACGTGGGCTCCCGGCAGGACGAGGGACTCGCCGCGGCGTCCGGGGACGGCCGGGGAGGGGACGACGCCGCGGACCAGGTCGGCGGAGGCCTGGATGATCGCCTCCGGCTTGCCGAGGTCCATCCAGTACGTGTTCTCGGTGACCCCGTGCAGGGTGGCCCCGGAGGCGAGCAGCCCCGGGAAGGTCTCGCGCTCCACGGAAACGGACCGGCCGGCCGGGATGCTGTCGATCACGCTGCGCCGGAAGACGTAGCAGCCGGCGTTGATCTGGTCGGTGATGATCTCCTCGGGCGTCTGCGGCTTCTCGGTGAAGGCCAGCACCCGCCCGTGGGCGTCGGTGGGGACCAGGCCGAAGGCGCGCGGGTCGTCGACCCGGACCAGGTGCAGGGAGACGTCGGCGTCGGCCGCCTCGTGCGATTCGACGAGCCCGGCGATGTCCAGGCCGGTGAGGATGTCCCCGTTGAAGACGAGCACCGGGGTGTCCGGGCCGCCGGTGAGCAGCCGGGCCGCGTTGCGGATGGCGCCGCCGGTGCCCAGGGGCTCGTCCTCGACGACGTACTCCAGGTGGACGCCGAAGGCGGATCCGTCCCCGAAGTAGGGCTCGAAGACCTCGGCGAGGTAGCAGGTGGCCATCACGATGTGCGTGACGCCGGCGGCGGCGGCCCTGGCTATCTGGTGGGCGAGGAAGGGAACACCTGCCGTGTGGACCATCGGCTTCGGTGTGTTCACCGTGACGGGGCGCAGTCGCGTCCCCTGTCCGCCGACCAGCAGGATCGCTTCGGTCATTTGCGTTCTCCCCAACCGGTTCCGGCGTACGAAGGTCCAAATTTAGCCCATCCGGGGGGTCCCCAGGGGGCTGGTGCCCGATGTGTGCGGTCGTCTGCGCCGCAGCTCAGGGTGGTCGCGGCGGTCACCGCGGTCAGGAGGCGAAGGGGTTGGCGTGGCCCGGCAGCTGCTGGCCGGGGCGCAGGAAGCGCAGCGCGCCGTGTTCGTCCCGCACCTGGTGGTACCCGGCGGCCCCCAGCCGCTGTGCGATCCGGCTCCGCCGGACCGCGCCGAGCCGGAAGGCGCCGACCAGGAAGGCGGTGAGGAGGACGCCGACGACCAGCGCGAGGACCGGCTCGCCGAGGACCAGCATCAGGAGCACGGCGAACGCGCAGGATCCGTACGCGGTCAGCTGCTGGCGCTTGTCCGCCGCGGCGACCATGGTGTCGAACAGGATCCGGTCCTTCGTCCGGGCGACGGCCGCGGCCGTTTCGGGCAGGGGCTTGAGCGTGCCCTGCCGCATTCCCGGCACCGTTCCGCCGTTGCCGGCCTGCGGGTGTGCGGTGATGGCGGCCACCTCGCGGTCCCGGGCCTCAGGGCGCGGGTCCCGGTACATCCGGACCAGGACGTTCGCCTTCTTGTGTCCGGTGCGGAGCGCCTCGTAGTACTCGAACCCGTAGCACTCGGCGATGTGGGCCAGGGCGGCACCCCGCGCGGGCCCGATGGTCCCGTCGGAGCCGATCTCCAGGACGTCCTGCCGGGCGATCTGCCGCATCAGTCCCGCTATGTCATGTTCTACGAACACGGTCGTTCCCTGCCCTGAAACCCGCCCCGAATCCCGTACCGAAGACCGGTCGGGCGCACAGCCTAGCCACGCCGTACGGGGCGTCCGCGGTACCCCCGGCCTACGCCGGGGGCACGCGCGTTCACACGGTCGGGGGCCGGTCCCTACGGGAGGTTGCGGGCCATGACGATGCGCTGGACCTGGTTCGTGCCCTCGTAGATCTGGGTGATCTTCGCGTCGCGCATCATGCGCTCCACCGGGTAGTCCCGGGTGTAGCCGTAGCCGCCGAGGAGCTGGACCGCGTCCGTGGTGACCTCCATGGCCACGTCCGAGGCGAAGCACTTGGCCGCGGCGCCGAAGAAGGTGAGGTCCTCGTGCGGGCCGCCGCCGGAGACGCGCTCCGAGCGGGCCGCGGCCGAGTACGTCAGCTGGCGGGCGGCCTCGATCTTCATGGCCATGTCCGCGAGCATGAACTGCACGCCCTGGAAGTCGCCGATCGGCTTGCCGAACTGCTTGCGCTCCTGGACGTAGCCCTTGGCGTAGTCCAGCGCGCCCTGGGCGATGCCCAGCGCCTGGGCGGCGATGGTGATGCGGGTGTGGTCGAGGGTCTTCATCGCGGTGGCGAATCCGGTGCCCTCGGCGCCGATCATGCGGTCGGCGGGGATGCGGACGTTGTCGAGGTAGACCTCGCGCGTCGGGGAGCCCTTGATGCCGAGCTTCTTCTCCGGGGCGCCGAAGGAGACGCCCTCGTCGGACTTCTCGACGACGAAGGCGCTGATGCCCTTGGAGCGCTTCTCGGGGTCGGTGACGGCCATGACCGTGTAGTACTCGGAGACGCCGGCGTTGGTGATCCAGCGCTTGACGCCGTTGAGCACCCAGAAGTCCCCGTCGCGCACGGCGCGGGTCTTCATGCCCGCGGCGTCCGAGCCCGCGTCGGGCTCGGAGAGGGCGTAGGAGAACATCGCGTCGCCCTTGGCCAGCGGGCCGAGGTACTTGGCCTTGAGCTCTTCGGAGCCGGAGAGGATCACCGGGAGCGAGCCGAGCTTGTTGACCGCCGGGATGAGGGAGGAGGAGGCGCAGACGCGGGCCACTTCCTCGATCACGATCACGGTGGCGAGGGCGTCGGCGCCGGCGCCGCCGTAGGACTCGGGCACGTGGACGGCGTGCAGGTCGCTGGCGACCAGGGCATCCAGGGCCTCCTGCGGGAAGCGGGACTCCTCGTCGACCGCGGCGGCGAAGGGCATGATCTTCGCCTCGGCGAGCGCGCGGACGGACTCGCGGAGCATGTCGTGCTCCTCGGCCGGGCGGTACAGGTCGAAGTCGGCAGAACCCGCCAAGATCACTCACTCCCCAGGTGGTACGTGCTGTTAACTACCGTTAAGTAGCCCAAGCTTAGTGTCCGTGCGCCGACCGCGACACGGGCGTTGCACGTGAGTTGCATGACAGCCGCCCCGGCGCGGGCGGCGGGCAGGGGGCTACGGTGTGGCCACCGGGTGGCGGACGGGTGACGGACGCCGGAATGCATCCCCGGTCACCGGCCCGACTATGCTCGGTTGCCGCGAACGGCCCAGCACCTCCAGGAGCACCCATGGCCCCCCTCAAGATCACTGTGATCGGCACCGGTTACCTCGGCGCCACGCACGCCGCGGCAATGGCGGAGCTGGGGTTCGAGGTGCTCGGACTGGACGTGGTGCCGGAGAAGATCGCCATGCTGTCCGGCGGGCGTGTGCCCATGTACGAGCCGGGACTGGAGGAGTTGCTCGCCTCCCACGTGGCCGGACTGCCGGGCTCCACGGGCCGGCTGCGCTTCACCACCTCCTACGAGGAGCTCGGCGCCTTCGACGCCGACGTGCACTTCGTCTGCGTGAACACCCCGCAGAAGCACGGCGAGTACGCCTGCGACATGAGCTACGTCGACGCGGTCGTGGAATCGCTCGCCCCGCACCTGACCCGGCCCGCCCTGGTCGTCGGCAAGTCCACCGTGCCCGTCGGCTCCGCCGAGCGGCTCGCCGCGAAGCTGACCGCGCTCGCCCCGGCCGGCGAGGAGATCGAGCTCGCCTGGAACCCGGAGTTCCTGCGCGAGGGCTTCGCCGTCCAGGACACCCTGCACCCGGACCGCATCGTCATCGGGGTCACCTCCACCGGCACGGCACGCGGCGAGAAGCTCCTGCGGGAGGTCTACGCGACCCCCATGGGCGAGGGCACGCCGCTGGTCGTCACCGACTTCCCCACGGCCGAGCTGGTCAAGACCGCCGCCAACTCCTTCCTCGCCACGAAGATCTCCTTCATCAACGCCATGGCCGAGGTCTGCGAGGCCGCCGGCGGCGACGTGGTGAAGCTGGCCGAGGCCATCGGGTACGACGAGCGCATCGGGAAGAAGTTCCTGCGCGCCGGCATCGGCTTCGGCGGCGGCTGCCTGCCCAAGGACATCCGCGCGTTCATGGCGCGGGCCGGCGAGCTCGGCGCCGACCAGGCGCTGACCTTCCTGCGCGAGGTCGACTCCATCAACATGCGCCGCCGCGGCCACATGGTCGAGCTGGCCCGCGACGCCGTCGGCGGCTCCTTCCTCGGCAAGCGCGTCGCCGTGCTCGGCGCCACCTTCAAGCCGGACTCCGACGACGTCCGCGACTCCCCCGCGCTGAACGTGGCCGGCCAGATCCACCTCCAGGGCGGCCAGGTCACCGTCTACGACCCCAAGGGCATGGACAACGCCCGCCGCGTCTTCCCCACCCTCGGGTACGCCGACACCGCCCTGGACGCCGCCCGCGGCGCCGAGGTCGTGCTGCACCTCACCGAGTGGCGGGAGTTCCGCGACCTGGACCCCGCGGCCCTCGGCGAGGTCGTCACCGACCGGCTCCTCCTCGACGGCCGCAACGCCCTCGACCCCGCCCTGTGGCGCGCCGCCGGCTGGACCTACCGCGCGATGGGCCGCCCGCGCGCCTGACCTCCGGGTCCGCCCCCGGCAGACCTTGATCCGCTTCGTTCCGGAATGCACGGTTTCACATCTCGTCACCGGATCGTTGGCGGCAGCCGCCGGGCCCCGCGCAATGGATCGCTAGACTCACGGCCGATGACCAGTACGAGCACGACCATCGACTCCGCACTCCGCGGACGCGCCGGCCGCCTGGCCATGGCGGGGTTCTGGCTGGCCACCCGGACGCTGATGGTGGTCCTGCTGGTGGTGAACCTGCACGGCACCTCGTCGGTGCGCGTGGAGATCACCCAGACCTACAACAACTGGTACGACGTCCTCGTCACGGGGACCATGCCGCACGACGACGTCATGTGGCAGTACCCTCCGGCCGCTGCGGCGATCTTCCTCTCGCCCGACCTGCTCCCCTTCCTCACCTACTTCCAGGCCTTCGTCGCCCTGACCGTGGTCTGCGACGCGCTGATCGCTGTCGGCCTGGTCCGCGCCGCCCGGCGGGCCGACGGCAGCCTGGCCGGCGCCGTGCTGTGGCTGACCGCGCTGCCGCTGCTGCTGTCGCTGCCCTTCGGCCGCTACGACCTCCAGGTCACCCTGCTCGCCGTCGGCTCGCTGCTGTGCCTGCGCTTCCGCCGCAAGCTCGGCGGCGTCCTCGCCGGGATCGGGGCCCTGGTCAAGGTCTGGCCGCTGCTCACGCTGATCGGCACCCCGCGCGGCCGCACCACCCGCGACGCCGTCCTCTCGGCCGTCGCGGCCGGGGCCGTGCTGCTCGCCGTGCTCGCGCTGTTCTTCCGCGACACCCTCGGCTTCCTGGGCAACCAGGGCAACCGCGGCATCCAGGTCGAGTCCCTCGGCGGCTCCGCCCTGATGTTCGGCAAGCTCGTCGGCGCCTGGTCCGGGAAGATCGAAGTCCGCTACGGCGCCTACGAGTACCTCGGCCCCTACGTCTCCAGCGTCGCCCTGCTCTCCGTCGGCCTCACGGTCGTCGGGTTCGCGTGGCTGCTGCTGTGGCGGGTCAAGGCCCGGCGCTGGACGACCGCGACCCCGCTGGACGCCGCCCTGTGCGCCATCCTCGTCTTCACCATCACCAGCCGCGTGCTCAGCCCGCAGTACCTGATCTGGCTGGTCGGCCTCGCGGCCGTCTGCCTGACCTGCAAGCACACCACGCAGCGGCCGGTGGCCTGGCTGATCGTCGCCTCGACCGCGCTCAGCACGGCGATCTACCCGATCACCTACGGCTCGGAGATCCTCCCGGGCACCGGCTTCGGCACGTTCCTCCTGGTGCTCCGCAACGGCCTGCTGGCCTGGGCGGCCGTCTGGTCCTGCCTGCGCCTGTGGCGGGCCAGCGTGAGCCCCGTCCCCGCGAGCGGCTCCGCGCACGTGCACGCGAAGGACGCCGGGACCGTGGCGGCCCCGGCGTCCAAGGCCGGGTCCGAGGTCCCGGCACGCGTCTGAATCCCGTGGATCCCGTGAATCCCGCTCAGGTCGCCCTGCGGTGCTGCGCCGCGCGGGCCGTGAACTCCGCGTCCCGCACCACCCGCTGGGCGTTCCCCCAGGTCAGCAGCGCCAGGTCGGTCTCCGGCCAGCCCCGCTCCAGCAGTTCCGCGATCAGTCGCGGATAGCCCGAGGGGTCCGTCAGTCCCGTCGGCCGGGGGACGCCCGGCTCGGCGCCGAAGCCGGCGCCCAGGCCCACGCAGTGGGGGCCCGCGACGGCTCGTACGTGGTCCACGTGGTCCGCCACCGCGTGCAGGGAGTCCCCGGTCAGCGCGGTGTCGAAGCTGACCATCGCCAGGCCGTTCGCCGCGCGCAGCGCGAGCAGCACCTCGTCGGTCACGTTGTCCGGGTGCGGGTTGAGCGCGGCCGCCCCGGTGTGCGAGATGATCACCGGCGCCTTGGAGGCCGCGGCGAGCTGGCAGGCCGGCGCGGGCGGGCAGCCCCGCAGGTCCAGCAGCATCGCCAGCCGGTTCATCTCCTTGACCACCTCGTGGCCGAAGGCCGTCAGCCCTTCCATCGCCCACGGCGCCCCGGCCGGCGCGAGGATCCGTACGCCCAGTGCGTGGAAGGCGCGCAGTACGCCCAGCGAGTCCGTCAGGGTGCGGCCGGGCACGGGGCCGAGGAGGGAGGCGATGCGGCCGCGGTTGCGGGCGTCCGCCAGGTCGTCGGCGGTCAGCGCGAGGCAGAGGCCGTCGGGGTACCGGCGCATCAGGGCCAGCGCCACGTCGATCTGTTCGAGGGTGTCGGCCACCACCTGGTCGGTGGACCCGGACTCGCGCGGCATGAGCAGCGACCAGAACTGGGCGCCCACTCCCCCGGCGCGCAGCCGCGGGATGTCGGTGTCGACGCCCGCGTCCGAGGTCTCGATGTCGTGGTACGGACTCTCGCGCAGGGTCCACACGAGGGTGTTGCTGCCATCCGCGACGGGATGGACGCTGAGCAGTGCGGCGGCCCGGTCCAGGGCGCCCGGGAGCAACGCGCCGATGGGATCCTCGGCTCCCAGGGAGCCGGGGCCCACGGGGGCCACCGGGTTCGTGTGCGGTTCGTCCTGCAGGTCGGCCATGGCGTGCGCTCCGGTCTCGGCGGCTGTGTCGTGACGAATGCAGCGGGAGAGAAGCAGGGAAGATGTTGCCACCGTGACATGTGGGACGCCCGGGGCGCCCGGCGGATGTGGCGTTCGGGTGTAACCGGCAGGATCTCGCTGGTCACAGCCCGTACGCCGGATCCGCCGGGCGGGCCGCTCGGGAAGCCGCGGTACTCCTGGAACCTCAGGCCTGGAGCACCGCGTTGGACGGGCCCCGGGAGGCCGACTGCTCGCGTGCCACCGCTTCGGCGTCGCGCAGCGTCCGTACCGCGTTCGACCAGGTCAGCTTGGCCAGGTCGGCCTTCGACCAGCGGCGTGCCAGCAGCTCGGCGACCAGGTTGGGGTACCCGGCCACGTCGTCCAGCCCTGCCGGGGTGAAGGCGGTGCCGTCGTAGTCCCCGCCGATGCCGATGTGGTCGACGCCGGCCACCTCGCGCATGTGGTCGAGGTGGTCGGCGACGGTCGCGGCCGTGGCCACCGGGCGCGGGCGCGCCTCCTCGAAGGCCCGGTGCAGGGCCATCGCCGCCGGGGTGGTGTCGAGGTGGTGGTGGCCGTGCGCGCGCAGGTTCTCGTCGGCGGCCAGGGTCCACTCGACGGCCTCGGGGAGGATGAACTTGGGCACGAAGGTGGCCATCGCGATCCCGCCGTTGGCCGGCAGCAGCGCCAGCACGTCGTCGGGGATGTTGCGCACGTGGTCGCAGACGGCCCGGGCCGAGGAGTGCGAGAAGACCACCGGCGCCGCCGTGACCGCGAGCGCGTCGCGCATCGTGGTCGCGGCGACGTGCGAGAGGTCGACGAGCATGCCGATCCGGTTCATCTCGCGGACGACCTCGCGGCCGAACTCGCTGAGGCCCCCGTGCCGGGGCTCGTCGGTCGCCGAATCCGCCCAGTCGATGGTGTCGTTGTGCGTGAGCGTCATGTACCGCACGCCGAGCTGGTGCAGGGCGCGCAGGGTGGCGAGCGAGTTGTTGATGGAGTGCCCGCCCTCGGCACCCATCAGCGAGGCGATCCGGCCCTCGGCGCGCGCGGCCTCCATGTCGTCGGCCGTCAGGGCCCGCACCAGGTCGTGCGGGTAACGGTCGATCAACTGGGCGACGACGTCGATCTGCTCCAGGGTGGCGCTGACCGCCTCGTCGCCCGCGTAGTCGGAGCGCACGTAGACCGACCAGAACTGCGCACCGACCCCGCCGGCGCGCAGCCGGGGGATGTCGGTGTGCAGCCGGCCCTTCTGGTCGCGGGCGATGTCCCGCTGGTCCAGGTCGTAGCGCACCGTCTCGCGCAGGGCCCAGGGCAGGTCGTTGTGTCCGTCGACGACCGGGTGCTCGGCGAGCAGTTCGCGCGCCGCGTCCAGGTGCCGGGCGGCTCCCGTCGCGCCCGCGGCGTCGGCGGTCACTTGCCGAATCCGAACGACTCCTGGCCGGCGACCTTGGTGCGCAGCCGCTTGCCCTTCTCCGTCGCCTGGTCGTTGAGGTCCTGGAGGAAGTCGTTCATGCGGACCCGCAGCTCCGGGTCGTGCGCGGCCAGCATCCGTACGGCGAGCAGCCCGGCGTTGCGGGCGCCGGCGATCGAGACGGTGGCGACCGGGATTCCGGCCGGCATCTGGACGATCGACATCAGGGAGTCCATGCCGTCGAGGTACTTCAGCGGGACGGGTACGCCGATGACGGGCAGCGGGGTGACGGAGGCGAGCATGCCGGGCAGGTGGGCGGCCCCGCCCGCGCCCGCGATGATCGCCTTCAGGCCGCGCCCGTCGGCGCGCTCGCCGTACGCGATCATCTCGCGCGGCATCCGGTGCGCCGAGACCACGTCGACCTCGTAGGGGATCTCGAACTCGTCGAGGGCCTGGGCCGCGGCCTCCATGACGGGCCAGTCGGAGTCCGATCCCATGACGATGCCGATGACGGGAGCTGCTGCGGAGGTGCTCATTCGGTGATGGATCCTCTGAGATAGCCGGCTGCGTGACGTGCTCGCTCCAGCACATCGTCCAGATCGTCGCCGTAGGTGTTGACGTGGCCGACCTTGCGGCCCTGTTTCACGTCCTTGCCGTACATGTGGATCTTGAGCTGCGGGTCGTGGGCCATGCAGTGGAGGTACGCCGCGTACATGTCCGGGTAGTCCCCGCCGAGCACGTTCGCCATGACCGTCCAGCGGGCACGGGGGCGCGGGTCGCCGAGGGGGAGGTCCAGGACGGCCCGCACGTGGTTGGCGAACTGGGAGGTGATGGCACCGTCCTGCGTCCAGTGGCCGCTGTTGTGCGGGCGCATCGCCAGTTCGTTGACCAGGATCCGGCCGTCGGTGGTCTCGAACAGCTCCACGGCCAGGTGGCCGGTCACGTCGAGTTCCTTGGCGATGCGCAGGGCCAGGGCCTGGGCCTCGCCGGCGAGGGCCTCCGAGAGGTTCGGGGCGGGGGCGATGACCGTGTCGCAGACCCCGTCCACCTGGATGGACTCCACGACGGGGTAGGACACGGCCTGGCCGTGCGGGGAGCGGACGATGTTGGCCGCGAGCTCGCGGACGTAGTCCACCTTCTCCTCGGCCAGGACCGGGACGCCCGCCTTGAACGGGGCCTCGGCGTCTGCCTGCGTACGGACGAACCACACGCCCTTTCCGTCGTACCCGCCGCGCACCGTCTTGAGGATGACGGGGAACCCGCCGACCTCTTCGGCGAAGGCCGCCGCGTCCGCCGGATCGCTCACGATCCGGTGGCGGGGGCTGGGCGCGCCGATCTCGTCGAGGCGGGCGCGCATCACCCCCTTGTCCGCGGCGTGCACCAGCGCGTCGGGTCCGGGCCGGACGGGGATGCCGTCCGCCTCCAGGGCCCGCAGGTGCGCGATGGGCACGTGCTCGTGGTCGAAGGTGATCACGTCACAGTCGCGCGCGAAGGCGCGGAGGGTTTCCAGATCGCGATAGTCGCCGATGACGACGTCGCTCACGACCTGGGCCGCCGAGTCCTGTGGGGTGTCACTGAGGATCTTGAATCTGATGCCGAGGGGGATGCCCGCCTCGTGGGTCATGCGGGCGAGCTGTCCGCCGCCGACCATGCCGACTACCGGGAACGTCACTCCTCCAGGGTATCCGGCGGTATTCCGCCATCCGGACCCGCATGGGGACGCCACTGGCCGGTACCCGGCGGTCGGGTGTGGTGGATGTGCCGTGTGTCGCACGGTGTCCGAAGGCGCAGACGTACCGGCGGGGGGACACTTAGCATGGGCGCGCAGGTAAAACGAAACGTGTGACGCCTCATACGGGGGCCCCGAAGACAGGACTGAGCCTCATATGAGCAAGCCGGAGAACGGATCCGTCCTCGACCGCGTGCGCGGGCTCGCGCGCGAGATCGCCAGGTTCGGGGCCGTCGGCGGGCTGGGGGTCCTGGTCAACCTGGGCGTCTTCAACCTGATCCGGCAGGTCACCGATCTCCAGGTGGTGCGCGCGAGCGTGATAGCCACCCTGGTGGCCATCGTCACGAACTACCTGGGCTTCCGCTACTTCGCCTACCGGGACCGGGCCGACCGGACCGGAGCGGGCCGCACCCGTGAGCTCGGGCTGTTCGTCGCGTTCAGCGCGATCGGGCTCGTGATCGAGAACGGCATCCTGTTCACGGCCACCTACGGCTTCCACTGGGACGGGCCGCTCGCCTCGAACTTCTTCAAGTTCACGGGCATCGGCATCGCCACCGTGTTCCGCTTCTGGTCCTACCGCACGTGGGTCTTCAAGGCCCTGCCCGCGCCGTCCACGGCCTCGCTGGTCGTCGAGCAGCGCGACGGCCAGGCCGCAGCGGACGCGCAGGCCGCGGCGGCGCGGACCCCGGAGACCGCCGCGAACTGAGGCACCCCGCCCGCGGCCGTCGCCCGCGGCCGCCCTCAGCGGACCGTCCGCTCCGGCTCGGAGCGCTCCGGCGCGGTCCGGCTGAGGAACAGGGCGAACACCGGCGGCCGGGTCTGGAGCAGCTCCAGACGGCCGCCGTCGGCCTCCGCGAGGTCCCGGGCCACGGCGAGGCCGATGCCGGTGGAATTGCGGCCGCTGATGGCCCGCTCGAAGATCCGGTTGCCGAGGTCCGGCGGGACGCCCGGCCCCTCGTCCGTGACCTCCAGGACGGCCTGGTTGCCGATCACGCGGGTCCGCAGGGCCACGGTGCCGCCGCCGTGCATGAGGGAGTTCTCCACCAGGGTCGCCAGGACCTGCGAGACCGCGCCCGGGGTGCCCACGGCCCGGATGCCGGTCTTCCCGGAGCGGACGACGGCCCGGCCGGCGCTGCGGTAGGCGGGGCGCCACTCCTCCAGCTGCTGTTTGACGACCTCGTCCAGGTCGAAGGGGACGGCCGAGCCCGTGCGCGGGTCCCTGGAGTTCGTCAGGAGCCGCTGGACCACGTCGGTCAGCCGCTCCACCTGGGTGAGGGCGATCGTCGCCTCCTCCCGTACGGTCTCCAGGTCGTCGGTGACGGTGATCTCCTCCAGCCGCATCGACAGGGCCGTGAGCGGGGTCCGCAGCTGGTGCGAGGCGTCCGCGGCCAGGCGCCGCTCGGCGGTGAGCATGCGGCCGATCCGCTCGGCGCTGGAGTCCAGTACGTCCGCGACCCGGTCGAGCTCGGGGACCCCGTACCGCTTGTGGCGGGGCCGCGGGTCGCCCGATCCGAGGCGCTCGGCCGTCTCGGCGAGGTCGGTGAGCGGGGAGGCCAGCCGGTTGGCCTGGCGTACGGCGAGCAGGACGGCCGCCACGACGGCGAGCAGGGCGACGGCGCCGACCACGGCCAGGGTCCGGCCGACCTCGCGGGTGACGGTGGAGCGGGACTCCTCGACGACCACGGTCTCGCCCTGCTCCCCGCGGGCGGTGCCGCGGACGACGCTGCCGGTGATGCGCGTCCCGATCTCGACCGGTTCCCGGCCGGGGATCGTGATCCGGGCGTACCGGCCGGGGTCGAGCTGTTCGGTGAGCGCCCCGGCGTCGACCGGCTTCTTCTCCAGGACGTCGCTCTCGACGATGCCCACCAGCCGCAGCGCCTCGGACTCGACGCGGTCCTGGGCGCTGCTGGTGATGGTGCGGGTCTCGACGATGACGAGGGAGACCCCGAAGACGGCGATGACGACGAGCACCACGGCGAGCGTGGAGTTGATCAGGCGGCGGCGCATGGATCCGAGGATGCCCTAGATATACGGTCCCGGGTGGCCGCAGCTCGGCCCGAAGGCACTCGCAGCTCTGCCCGAAGGCGCTGTCAGCTCTTCTCGAAGCGGAAGCCGACCCCGCGGACGGTGGCGATGTAGCGGGGGTTGGCCGCGTCGTCGCCGAGCTTCTTGCGCAGCCAGGAGATGTGCATGTCGAGGGTCTTGGTGGAGGACCACCAGGTGGTGTCCCAGACCTCGCGCATGAGCTGGTCGCGGGTGACGACCCGGCCCGCGTCGCGCACGAGGACGCGCAGCAGGTCGAACTCCTTCGCGGTGAGCTGGAGCTCCTCCTCGCCCATCCAGGCGCGGTGCGATTCGACGTCGATCCGCACCCCGTGGGTGGCCGGGGCCTGGGAGGCCTCGTTGGCGCCGCGCCGCAGGAGGGCCCGTACGCGGGCGAGCAGCTCGGCGAGCCGGAAGGGCTTGGTCACGTAGTCGTCGGCGCCGGCGTCCAGGCCCACGACCGTGTCGACCTCGTCGGCGCGGGCGGTGAGGACCAGGATCGGGAATCCGTGGCCCTCGGCGCGCAGCCGGCGGGCGACCTCCAGGCCGTCCATGCCCGGCAGGCCCAGGTCGAGCACGACGAGGTCGATGCCGCCCTGCAGTCCCGCGTCCAGGGCGGTGGGGCCGTCCTCCCGGACCTCGACCTCGTACCCCTCCCGGCGCAGGGCGCGGGCCAGGGGTTCCGAGATGGATGCGTCGTCCTCGGCGAGCAGTACACGCGTCATGTGGGTGATGGTAGTCCGCGGCGGACGAAAGCAGAGGCCCGCCTGCAAGTCCCTGTCTATCTGGGCTCATCGAGCCTTGACGGCCTTCGAATGTGGCCAGTTGGTTCCACTGTCGCCTGTGATCCATATCTCAAGTACTTTCATATGCGCCACTGTCGTGTCGTATGGTGTCGAGACGCCTGATGCACTACCTCCACGAGACTTTCGAGCGAAAAGCAGCCGAAAGTCTCTATTTCTGCCCTGATCGGGCAGGCATTGTTGTCGCACCGCCCGTTCCGGGCAGATGACAGTGAATGACCTATGGGCCGGGCCCTTCGCGCGACGGAGCGCGGCGGGCGTGGATCCCGGTTGTGGATGTTCTTTCGTCTTCGCCCCCGCGGAGCGAACCCCCGGGCGTGGGGTCCGAACACCCGAAGCCGGTACCGGCCACCCCTCACCGGGCGCCTTGTGCTCACGAAGCCGCGCGTCCCGAGCAAGCAAGGATCGACCATGGCTTCCAGCCTGACGAAGGGCTCGGTGGACCCCTCCGCCGAGAAGACCTTCTTCGGACACCCCCGTGGCCTGGCCACTCTGTTCATGACCGAGATGTGGGAGCGCTTCTCCTACTACGGCATGCGCGCCCTCCTCGTCCTGTACTTGGTCTCCGGCGGCGCCGACGCGGCCACCGGCAGCCAGGGCGGCGGCCTCGCCTTCACGATGGCCACGGCCACGGCGATCTACTCCGTGTACGTCGCGATGGTCTACCTCATGGCCATGCCCGGCGGCTGGTTCGGTGACCGTGTCTGGGGTGCCCGCAAGACGGTCGCCATCGCCAGCTTCGTGATCATGGCCGGCCACGTCTCGCTCGCCATCCCCGGACAGGCGATGTTCTTCGTCGGTCTGATCCTGGTCGCGGCCGGTTCCGGTCTGCTGAAGGCCAACATCTCCACGATGGTCGGCCACCTCTACGACGGCCCGGACGACCCGCGCCGTGACGGCGGCTTCACGCTGTTCTACGTGGGCATCAACCTCGGTGCCTTCGTCGCGCCCTTCGTCGTCGGCACCGTCGGCGAGAAGGTCAACTGGCACCTCGGCTTCCTGCTCGCCGCGGTCGGCATGGCCCTGGGCCTGGTCCAGTTCCTGATCGGCACCAAGAGCCTGGACCCGAAGAGCAGCGTGGTGCCCAACCCGCTGTCCGCGCAGGAGCGCAAGGCCGTCATCACGAAGGTCGCCATCGGCGCCGTCGTGGTCGCCGCCTTCTACGGCATCGTGGCCGCCCTGGGCATGTACACCCTGAACTGGGCGCTCGTCCCGATCACCCTCGCGGGTCTGGCCATCCCGGTCGCCGTCCTGCTGAAGATCAAGCGCGACCGCGACCTCTCGGGCACCGAGCAGTCGAAGATGACCGCGTACATCTGGTTCTTCGTCGCCGCCGCCGCGTTCTGGATGATCTACGACCAGGGTGGTTCCACCCTGTCGCTGTTCGCCGACTCCAAGACCGCGGACACCATCTTCGGCCTGGGCTTCCCGGCCACCTGGTACCAGTCGCTGAACCCGCTGTTCGTGATGTCCCTGGCGCCCGTCTTCGCCTGGCTGTGGCTGTGGCTGGCGCGCAAGAACCAGGAGCCGAACACCATCGTGAAGTTCGCGATGGGCCTCGTCCTGGTCGGCGCCTCCTTCTTCGTCTTCATCGTCCCGATGAACATGGCCGGCGACGGCACCAAGGTCTCCCCGATGTGGCTGGTCTCGATCTACATGATCCAGACCATCGGTGAGCTGTGCCTCTCCCCGGTCGGCCTCTCGGTCACCACGAAGATGGCCCCGCAGAAGTACGCCTCCCAGATGATGGGCGTCTGGTTCCTCGCGGTCACCGCGGGCGACTGCATCACCGGTCTGCTCTCCATCGGCGGCGTGGACCTCAACGGCACCGGGGTGATCGCCCTCGAAGCGACGGCCGCCGTCCTCGCCGGTGTGGCGGTCTACGCGTACCGCAAGAAGGTCCAGTCCCTGATGGGCTCCGTGCACTGACGCACCCCCTCCCCGCGGACCTGAACGGCCCGGCACACCTCACGGTGTGCCGGGCCGTTCTGCTGTCACGGGTTACCGCTGGCCGCGCAGGCGGCGCCACGGGGTGAAGGTGAAGACCGCCGCGCCGAGCAGCATGACCGTGCCGGCGACCAGGGCCAGGGCCTTGATGCCGCCGTCGTCCGACGCTCCGGTCTGGGCGAGGCCGCCCGGGGTGCCGGAGCCGGAGGCGCCGCCCGAGGTGCTCCCGCCCGAGGTGCCGGAGCCGCCGGGCTGGGCGGCGGTGTCCAGGGTGAGCGAGGCCGTGGCTCCGCTCGCCGTGCAGGGCACCACGATCGGCGCGGAGCCCGGGGCCATGACCACGTTGATCGTCAGGTTGCCCGGGGTCAGCGTGGTCTTGCCGGTCTTGCCCGGCTTGTAGGTGCCCTTCATGTCACTGAGGCTGACCGGCGCGCCGCCCTTGATCGGCTCGGCGTTGCCCGGACCGGTGACCTTGACGGTGCCGCTGTCGGCGCCGCCGAGCTTGACGTCCATGGCGGGCTGGAGCGCGCCCGCCGGGAGGTCCATGGGGCTGTTCATCACGCCCTTGGCCGTGGTGGCGGTCAGGTCGTAGCTGCCGCCGTTCTTCTTCGCGTTGATCGTCACCTTGCCCTTCAGGGGGCCGCCGGGCATGAAGGACCCGCAGTCGAAGGTGACGTCCACGGTCTGGCCGGGGAAGTCCGTCTGGCCGCCGCCGGACGGGGAGGGCGCGGGGCTGGTGGGCGGAGCCGACGTGGGCGGCGGGGTGGTCGGCGGCTTGCTGGTGGGCGGGGGGCTCGTGGGCGGCTTGCTGGTCGGCGGCGGCGTGGTCGGCGGGGTGGTGCCGCCGCCGGCCGTCACGTCCAGCTCCAGGGACGGCCCCGGATTGTTGCCCGGGGTGCAGGTGGAGGTGGTGCCCAAGGCCTTGATCAGCAGGACGCCGGCGGTGAAGGTGACCTTGCCGGACTTCTTGGGCGTGTAGGTGCCCGACAGGTCGCTGATCTTGATGGGGGTGTTGGCCGGGATCGGCTCGGGGTTGGCCGGGCCGGTGACGTCGACCTCCCCCGGATCCGCGCCGCCCAGCACGATCTTCGCGCTCGGGGTCATCGCGCCCTTGCCGAGCTCGACGGGGCTGGAGGAGACGCCCTTCTGGAAGGACATCGTCAGCTTGTACCCGCTGCCCTCCTTGACGGCCTTGATGTCGATCGGCGAGACCGCCGACTTGTCCCCGATCGGCGTCTTGCAGTCGTACTGCACGTCGACCACGGCCGCCTGAGCCGGCGTGGCCCCCATGGCGATGCCCGCGCCGCCGAGCAGCAGCGCGACAGCGGCCGCGCTCGCCCTCCGTTGGGTGTTCACTGAAGTCCCTTCGTCGTCGGACTGTTCTCAGACGGTGCGGACGTCTGTGGTGCAGGTGCTTCGGTAGGTGCCTCTGTTTCCGGTGTCCCCGGCGCGCTGTCCGGGGTGAACCACGGCAGTGCCGCCGTGGTGGTCTGTGGGGGTTCGGCCGGCGGAGCGGAGCGGGCCAGCGGTCCTCGTACGGGGCCTCGCGCGGGCCCCCGTACCGCCGGGATCCGGGGCAGCCGGGCGGTCACCGCCGCCGCCGGGTCGGGCTGCGGCCGGGAGCCGCGGTGGCGGCCGCCCGCCGCGAGACCCGCGCGGGGGCGGGCCTTGTCGACGACGGCCATGCCGATCCGGAAGATCGCGGCCGGGATCACCAGCAGGAGCAGGCCCCAGAACAGCAGCACCCCGTACGGGCGGGCCACGCCCCAGGGCTGCGTGGCCAGGACCGTCTCCCCGTACTTGAGGGAGAGGGTGTAGTCGCCGTGGGCGCCGGCCGGCAGGGTGGCGTCGAGGGAGACCTCGGCCTTGCCGCCGGGCGGGACGGTGCCCTTCCAGCGGACCTCTTCCCAGGTCGGCGCGAACACCCCGTGGGCGGTGCCGAGCTGGAAGACCGGGTCCTTGACCGCGGCGGAGCCGAGGTTGCCCACGGTGACCGTGAACTTCCGGCCGGGCGGGGCCCCGAACCAGGTCAGCACCCCGTCCTCGCCCTTGAGCCGGACCCCGGTGAGCAGCGCGAGCCGGGCCGTGCCGCCCTCGGCGGGCAGGTCGGCCACCGGGTGGTCGGTGATCTTCAACGGGGCGGCGACGGTGGACTGGTCCCCGTTGACGGAGGTCACGTTGACCACGCAGGGGCAGGGCTTGGGCGGGGCGACCACCGGGAGCTGGGCGGAGAAGTGCCCGTCGTCGGCGACGGAGACGGCCACGCCGTCGGCGTTGGCGCAGCTGTTGGTGCCGCCGATCATGTTCTGGCCGCAGACCAGCAGCATCACCATGGTCTTGGGCCGCCAGCCCGTTCCGGTGACGGCGATCTCCGTGCCCTTGGCGGCCTCCTTGAGCGAGAGGGCCACGGCGGGTTTGGGCCCGTCGTCCGCGGCGGCCGGGGCCGCGGTGGACAGCGCCAGCGCGCACACCGCCAGCCCTGCCGCCAGCCCCGCGCGTCCCGCGGCGACCAGGGCCCTGACCTTCCCGCCGTGTCTCCCACCGGCCATGGCGCTCACCTGGGTGCTCCCGTCAACTCGTGATCCGGCGCTGGTGCTTCTTCGGGTACGGCGCTCCCGTGCGGTGCGGGCCCGGATCCGGGCCCGTCGCCGGACCGGGTCCGCCGCTTGCGTTCCAGGAGCAGCGCGGCCGCCACGACGGCGCCGAGGCCCAGCAGCCCGAGGCCGGTCGCGCCCGCGATGCCCCAGGGCACGAACCAGGCCGAGGTGCTCCCCGTGGCGCGGGCCCCGCCGGGGGCCGTGACGGTGAGGGTCAGGGCGACCCGGTCGAACACGGGCGCGCCGGGCCAGGGTTCGGTCAGCTCGACGCGCTGGCCGGGCAGCACCTCGACCGGCAGGCTGCGGACGCTGCGGCCGGCGACCTTGCCGAGGGCGCCCTCGGCGCTGATGGCGAGCTCGGGGGCGAGGGCCACGTTGCCGCGGTTGACCAGCGTGTACGCGACGCGCGCGGTCGCACCCTTGCCCCGTACGGCGACGTCCTCGACCGTGAGCGCCGCCAGCGCCGGGCCGTCGACGCGCAGGTGGACCCGTACGCCCACCTCGCGCCCGGCCTCGGTGGCGACGACGGCGGCCGGGTGGTCCCCGGGCGGGGAGCCGGGCGGCACGGTGACGGTGAAGGGGACCACGGCGCGGGTGCGCGCCGGGACCTTGACCGTGGTGACCGCGCCGAAGCTGATCCAGAGGCCCGCGCCGGCCGACTCCCTGGCGGGGCGCACGGCGAAGGCGCCGTCCGCCGTGTTGTAGGCGTCGGCGCCGCGCAGGGTGATGGTGTGCTCCTGGTCGCTGGTGTTGGCCAGGGCGAGGCGGTCCTCCAGCACCGTGCCGGAGGTGCCCGCGAGGTAGAAGTACGGGCGGGCCCCGGACTTCGCCGCCGCCGGTGCGCTCCCGGCGACGGGCTCGGCGGTCCAGCCGGGCTCGTCGGCGGCCGCCGTGGCCGCCGTCGTGCAGGAGAGCACGGCGGCGGCCACGGCGGCGAGGGCGGCGCGAAGCAGCCCTGCGGACCTTCGGGGCGAACGGGGCACGGACATGGCCGGGTGCGCTCCGTTCAGGACCGGGCCCGCTGGCCGCGGCGGGTCAGCCAGAGCACGCCGGCCGCGCCGGAGAGGATCACGGTGGCGCCGAGGGTGCCGAGGGCGATGGCGGAGTCCTCGGGACCGGTCTGCGGGAGGCTGTCACCGGTGGATCCGGTCGAGCCCGTAGATCCGGTGGAGCCGGTGGCGCTGCCGCCTCCGGGGGCCGTCACGTCGAGTTCGAGGGACGGCTTGGGGCTGTTGCCCGGGGTGCAGGTGGTGGTCGTCCCCATCGCCTTGATCGTGAGCACGCCGGCGGTGAGCGTGACCTTGCCGGACTTCTTGGGCGTGTAGGTGCCCGAGAGGTCGGTGATCTTGATGGGGGTGTTGGCCGGAATGGCCTCGGGGTTGGGCGGACCGGAGACCGGTACCGACACCTTCTCCGCGCCGTCGACCACGATCACGGCGCTGGGCGTCATCGCGCCCTTGCCGAGCTCGATGGGGCTGGAGGAGACGCCCTTCTGGAAGGACATCGTCAGCTTGTACCCGCTGCCCTCCTTGACTCCTTTGATCTCGATCGGCGAGACCGCCGACTTGTCCCCGATGGGGGTCTTGCAGTCGTACTGGACGTCGACGACGGCCGCATGGGCTGCGGGGGCGGCCAGCAGTACCGCCGCCCCCGCCAGCGCGGAGGCCAGCGCGAGCGCGGTGGAGCGTTTCCGGTCGGACACCTTCGTCTTCCCCTCGAACCTTGGGCCACAAGTTACTGACGGCACATCAGATTGGTGGCTCAAGGTAGCCCCGGGGCCCTACGGAGGGAAGACAAAGGACAGGGCCGTATCAACAGTCCGGATTCAGCCTGTTTCAGGCCGTCTTGAGACCCTTCTGCCAGACGGCCGAGACCAGCGGGACGCCCGGCCGGTAGGCGAGGTGGACGTGGCTGGGCGCGTCGAGCAGGGCCAGGTCCGCACGGGCGCCGGGGGCAAGGACGCCGATGTCGGTGCGGCGCAGGGCGCGGGCGCCGCCGGCCGTGGCGGACCACAGGGCCTCGTCCGGGGTCATCCCCATGTCACGGACGGCCAGCGCGATGCAGAACGGCATCGAACTCGTGTAGGAGGAGCCCGGGTTGCAGTCGGTCGACAGCGCCACGGTGGCCCCCGCGTCCAGCAGCCGGCGGGCGTCGGGCCACTGCGCGCGCGTGGAGAACTCCGCACCGGGCAGCAGCGTGGCGACGGTCGTGCCGGCCGCCTGCGCGAGGGCGTCCACGTCGGCGTCGGTGAGGTGGGTGCAGTGGTCGGCGGAGGCGGCTTCCAGCTCGACGGCGAGCTGGACGCCGGGGCCGTGGGAGAGCTGGTTGGCGTGGACGCGCGGGATCAGTCCGGCGGCGGCGCCGGCGGTGAGGATCGCCCGGGCCTGGTCCCCGTCGAAGGCGCCCTTCTCGCAGAACACGTCCACCCAGCGGGCGTACGGGGCGCAGGCGGTCAGCATCTCGCCGGTGACCAGGTCCACATAAGCCGCCGGGTCGTCGGCGTAGTCCGGGGAGACGATGTGCGCGCCGAGGTAGGTGACCTCCTCGGTGTGCGCGGCGGCGATGCGGAGGGCTCGTGCCTCGTCCTGGACGGTGAGGCCGTAGCCCGACTTGGTCTCGAAGGTGGTGGTGCCCTGGCGGCGGGCCTCGTGGAGGTGGCGCACCAGGTTCGCTTCGAGCGCGGCGTCGGAGGCGGCGCGGGTGGCGGCGACGGTGGTGCGGATGCCTCCGGCGGAGTAGCTGCGGCCGGACATGCGGGCGTTGAACTCCGCGGTGCGGTCGCCCGCGAAGACGAGGTGGGAGTGGGAGTCGACGAAGCCGGGGATGGCAGCCCGGCCCTGCGCGTCGTGGGTCCCGTCCGCCGCGGGGGCCTGGGCTGCGGGGCCGACCCAGGCGATCCTGTCGTCCTCGATGACGACGGCCGCGTCCTGGATCAGGCCGAGGGGGGAGCCGTCGCCGAGGGCGGGGTCGTTGGTGACGAGGCTGCCGATGTTCGTGATGACGGTGGTGGTCGTCATGGGTTCCTCTCAGGACTGTTCGTTCCCCCACCCCTCCCCTTCCCGAAACCGGGCTCCGCCCGGACCCGTTGCCGGCGCTCCGCGCCGGTGCGCTCGAACGCCGCGCGGCTGAATTCAGCCCCGCCGGCGTTCGAGGCGCGGGGTCCGGGGCGGAGCCCCGGTTTCGGGAAGGGGCGGGGTGGGGGAAGGAGCACGCCGCAGGCGGGGGGTCAGCCGCGGAGGGCGGCGATGGAGTCGGCCAGGGCCGACGGGACGTCGGGGACAAGGGTGTGCGCGCCGTCACGGACGATGTGGCGGCCGCCCACCACCGTGTGGCGGACGTCCGCCGCCGAGGCGGCGAAGACGGCCGTCTCCGCGCCGAGCCGGGGCAGCGCACCGGCCGTGCGGACGGAGTCGAGCGCGATCGTGGTGAAGTCCGCGAGCGCACCCGCCTCCAGGCGGCCCGCCTCCGTCCAGCCGAGGGCGGCGTGCCCGTCCTCGGTGGCGGCCGTGAGCAGGGCGTTCGCCGTCCAGTGCCCGCGCGTACGGCTGCTCAGGCGCTCGTTCAGCTCCATCGCCCGCGCTTCTTCGAGCAGGTCGATCACCGCGTGGCTGTCGCTGCCCAGGGAGAGCGGGCTGCCCGCGCGCTGGAGGCGTACGGCCGGTCCGATGCCGTCGGCGAGGTCGCGTTCGGTGGTGGGGCACATGCAGGTGCCGGTGGTGGTGGAGCCCAGGAGCGCGATGTCCGCGTCGGTGAGGTGCGTGTTGTGCACCCCGGTGGTGCGCGGGCCGAGGACCCCGTGGTCGGCGAGCAGTTGGGTCGGGGTGCGGCCGTGGGCCGCCAGGCAGGCGTCGTTCTCGGCGGTCTGCTCCGAGAGGTGGACGTGCAGCGGTGCCCGGCGTTCGGACGCCCAGGCGGCGACGGTGGCGAGCTGTCCCGCCGGTACCGCGCGGACCGAGTGGATCGCGGCGCCGATCAGGGCGTGTTCGCGGGGCTTGAGGGCCGAGGCCCGCTCGGCCCAGGCGTCCGCGGTGCCGTCGGAGAAGCGCAGCTGGTGCGGGTTGGGGGCTTCCCCGAAGCCCGCGGACAGGTATGCCGTGTCGAGGAGGGTGATGCGGATGCCGGCCTCGGCGGCGGCCGCGATCAGGGCCTCGCCCATGGCGTTGGGGTCGGCGTACGGGACTCCGCCGGGGGCGTGGTGGACGTAGTGGAACTCGCCCACCGCGGTGATGCCGGCCAGTGCCATCTCGGCGTAGACGGCGCGGGCGAGCGCGAAGTAGCTGTCCGGGGTGAGGTTCTGGGCGACCTTGTACATGAAGTCGCGCCAGGTCCAGAAGGTGCCCGAGCCGACCTGCACCGTCGAGCGCAGGGCCCGGTGGAAGGCGTGGCTGTGCGCGTTGGCGAGGCCCGGGACCGTGAGGCCGCGCAGGACCTCCGCTCCCGGGGGCGGGGTCTCGACCCCGGTCCGCAGGGCGGAGATCCGCCCGTCGTCTGATTCCGCGGCGGAGCCGCTGGTGGACACGGTCAGGGCGACGCCCGGCTCGACATGGGTGCCGAGCCAGGCGTGCTCCAGCCAGTACGTCTTCAACGGCACGCCAGGCCTTCCAGTACGTCGGCGAGGGCGAGGACGCCCGCCACGCAGTCGTCCTCGGCGGCGAACTCCCGCGGGGAGTGCGAGACCCCGGTGGGGTTGCGCACGAACAGCATGGCGGTCGGGACGGCCGCCGAGAGGATCCCGGCGTCGTGTCCCGCACCCGTGCCGAGCACGGGGACGGACCCGCCGAGGATCCGGTTCATCTCCTCGCGCAGGGCGTGCTCGAACTCGACGACCGGGGTGAAGGACTCCCGGACCACGTCCAGGTCGATCCCCTCCGCGTCCGCGCGCTCGCGGGCGGCCTTCTCGATCGCGGTCACGACCGTGTCGAGGGTGGCCTGGTCGGCGGCGCGGGAGTCGAGCCAGCCGCGGACCAGCGACGGGATGGCGTTGACCCCGTTGGGCTCGACGGAGATCTTCCCGAAGGTGGCCACGGCCCCGGCGAGGGCCGCCTCGGCGCGGGCCGCGAGCACGGTCTGCGCGTACGTGAGCATCGGGTCGCGGCGGTCGGCCAGCCGGGTGGTGCCGGCGTGGTTGGCCTCGCCGCGGAAGTCGAAGCGCCAGCGGCCGTGCGGCCAGATCGCGGAGGCGATGCCGACCCGGTCCCCGGAGAGGTCGAGGGCACGGCCCTGTTCCACGTGCAGTTCGACGAAGGCGCCGATGCGGGCGAGGCGTTCGGGGTCGGCGCCGATGGCGGCCGGGTCGTATCCGGCCGCCTCCATGGCCTGCGGGAGGGAGATCCCGTCCGCGTCGCGGAGCGCGTACGCCTTCTCCTTGGTCAGCTGCCCGGCGGCCAGCCGGGAGCCGACGCAGGCGAGGCCGAAGCGGGCCCCTTCCTCGTCACCGAAGTTGGTGATGGCAAGTGGCCTGGCGAACTCCGCGCCCCTCCTGCGGAGTTCGTCCAGGGCCGCGAAGGAGGACACCACCCCGAGGGGGCCGTCGAAGGCCCCGCCGTCGGGGACGGAGTCCAGGTGGGAGCCGGTGACGACGGCGTCACCGGCCAGCGGGTCGCCGAGCCAGGCCCACTGGTTGCCGTTGCGGTCGGTCTCGTACGCGAGCCCGCGCGCCTCGGCCTGCGCCTGGAACCAGGTACGGCAGTCGGCGTCGGCGCCGGTCCAGGCGTAGCGGCGGTAGCCGCCGGAGTCGGCGTGCCGGCCGATGGGCCGGAGCTCGGCCCACATCTCGTGGAACGAGGCTCCGGCGGTGGCGTCCTCGCTCACGCGGAGTCGCCCTCCCGCATCGGGATGCGGACGCCGCGCTCGTCGGAGACCGTCTCGGCGATGTCGTAGCCGGCGTCGACGTGGCGGATGACGCCCATGCCCGGGTCGTTGGTGAGCACGCGGCGGATCTTCTCGCCCGCGAGCTTCGTACCGTCGGCCACGGTCACCTGCCCGGCGTGGATGGAGCGGCCCATGCCGACGCCACCGCCGTGGTGGATGGAGACCCAGGAGGCGCCGGAGGCCACGTTGACCATGGCGTTGAGCAGCGGCCAGTCGGCGATCGCGTCGGAGCCGTCGAGCATGGCCTCGGTCTCGCGGTACGGGGAGGCCACCGAGCCGCAGTCCAGGTGGTCGCGGCCGATGACGAGGGGGGCGGCGAGGGTGCCGTCGGCGACCATCTCGTTGAAGCGCTCGCCGGCCTTGTCGCGCTCGCCGTAGCCGAGCCAGCAGATGCGGGCGGGCAGGCCCTGGAAGTGGACGCGCTCGCCGGCCATCTTGATCCAGCGGTGCAGGGACTCGTTCTCGGGGAAGAGCTCCAGCATCGCCTTGTCGGTCTTGTGGATGTCCGAGGCCTCGCCGGACAGCGCCGCCCAGCGGAAGGGGCCCTTCCCCTCGCAGAAGAGGGGGCGGATGTAGGCGGGGACGAAGCCGGGGAAGGCGAAGGCGCGGTCGTAGCCGGCGAGCTGGGCCTCGCCGCGGATGGAGTTGCCGTAGTCGAAGACCTCGGCGCCGGCGTCCATGAAGCCGACCATGGCCTCGACGTGCTTGGCCATGGACTCTCGCGCGCGGGTGGTGAAGCCCGCCGGGTCCTTGGCGGCGTAGTCGGCCATGTCGTCGAAGTCGACGCCGGTCGGCAGGTAGGCGAGCGGGTCGTGGGCGGAGGTCTGGTCCGTCACGATGTCGATCGGCGCGCCCTCGGCGAGCATCTGCGGGAGCAGGTCGGCGGCGTTGCCGAGCAGGCCGATGGAGAGCGGCTTGCGGGCGTCGCGGGCCTCGACGGCGAGCTGCATCGCGTGCCGCAGGTCGTTCGCCTTGACGTCGAGGTAGCGGTGCTCGATGCGGCGGTCGATGGCGCGCGGGTCGACGTCGATGCAGATGGCGACGCCGTCGTTCATCGTCACGGCCAGCGGCTGGGCGCCGCCCATGCCGCCGAGGCCGGCGGTGAGGGTGATGGTGCCGGCCAGGGTCCCGTTGAACTTCTTGGCGGCGACCGCGGCGAAGGTCTCGTACGTCCCCTGCAGGATGCCCTGGGTGCCGATGTAGATCCACGAACCGGCCGTCATCTGGCCGTACATGGTCAGGCCCAGGTTCTCCAGGCGGCGGAACTCCTCCCAGTTGGCCCAGTCGCCGACCAGGTTGGAGTTGGCGAGGAGCACGCGCGGGGCCCACTCGTGGGTCTGCATCACGCCGACCGGGCGGCCGGACTGGACGAGCATCGTCTCGTCCTGCTTGAGGGTCTGGAGGGTGCGGACCATGGCGTCGTACGAGCGCCAGTCGCGGGCGGCCTTGCCGGTGCCGCCGTAGACGACGAGCTTGTCGGGGTGCTCCGCGACCTCGGGGTCGAGGTTGTTCTGGAGCATCCGCAGCGCGGCCTCCTGCTGCCATCCCAGGGTGCTCAGCTCGGTACCTCGTGCGGCCCGTACGGGGCGGGGTCCTGACATGGCGGTGCCTCCTCCGATGTTGGTCAATCCATTCACATCCTCGCCCCCTGAATAGATTCAGTCAACAGCTGCGGAGGGACGCGCCGTATGATGGGATGGCGGACATGGCAGTCGACGCACACGCGCAAACCGCCGCAGGCCCCGCCGAGCAGTCCGCCGAGCGCTCCGCCCGGCGACGCGACCTGGCCGTACGGGCCGCCGTGGACCAGGGCCTGATCGACGAGGACTCCCCCCTCCTCTGCCTGCTCGACACGGCCGGCATCCGCGCCTCCGCCGCCGCCCTGACCGAAGCCTTCGCCCGGGCCCTCGCCCCCGGCACCCCCGTCCTGCACGCCTTCGCCGTCAAGGCGGCCCCGCTCGTCCCGGTACTGCGGCTGCTCGCCGACGCCGGGCTCGGCTGCGAGGTGGCCAGCCCCGGCGAACTGGCCCTGGCCCGCGCGGCCGGGGTCGCGCCGGAGCGCATCGTCCTCGACTCCCCCGCGAAGACGGCCGCCGAACTGCGGGAGGCCCTCGCCCTGGGCGTCGCGGTGAACGCCGACAACCGCCAGGAGCTGGAACGGCTCGACGCCCTCGTCGCAACGGCGCCCACCGCCTCCCCGATCGGCCTACGGATCAACACCCAGACCGGCGCCGGCACCATCGACGCCCTCTCCACCGCCACGGCCACCTCCAAGTTCGGCATCGCCCTGCGCGATCCGGGCGCGCGCGAGTGGCTCGTACGGGCCTGCCTGGACCGGCCGTGGCTCACCCGACTGCACACCCACTCGGGCTCCCAGGGGGTCCCGCTGCCCCTCATCGCCGAAGGCGTACGGGAACTCCACGCCCTGGCCGAGGAAATCAACACGGCGGCCGGACGCCGCCAGGTCGACACCCTCGACATCGGCGGCGGCCTGCCGGTGAACTTCACCTCGGACGCGGCCGCCCCCACCTACGCGGAGTACGTCGACGCCCTGCGCACGGCCGTCCCCGGGCTCTTCTCGGGGGCGTACGGCCTGGTCACGGAGTTCGGCCGGTCCCTGACGGCCAAAGGGGGCCTGACCCTCTCCCGCGTCGAGTACACGAAGACCACCGGCGGCCGGCCGATCGCGCTCACGCACGCCGGGGTCCAGCTGGCGACCCGTACCGTCTACGCCCCCGCGGCCTGGCCGCTGCGGATCCTCCCCTACTCCGCGAAGGGGGCTCCGCTGACCGGTCCCCTCGCCGCCCAGGACATCGCCGGCCCCGCCTGCTTCGCGGGCGACCTCCTGGCATCGGCGCGGGAGCTGCCGCTCCTCGCCCCCGGGGACCTGGTCTGCGTCCCCGACACGGGGGCGTACGCCTTCACCGCGCACTACGGCTACAACAGCCTCCCGCGCCCCCCGATCCACGGCTTCACCGTGACCCCCTCGGACGAAGTCCGCTTCACCCTGGCCCGACCGGCCCAGTCCCTGCGGGAACTCGTGGCGGAGGCAGGCGGGGACACCCCGACCACCCCGCTCTGACGAAGCCCCCGGGCCGTGCCCCGCAGCAGGCCCGCTGCGCGGGGCGAGGTCCCCTACCCGCCCTTCCACCGTTCCCCGGGCGCTGCCCGGACCCCGGTCCTCAAACGCCGGACGGGCTGAAAGACAGGGTCCCGGGCTGCGCCCGGACCCCCTGGGGCTCCGCCCCAGACCCCGCGCCTCAAACGCCGGCGAGGCTGAAGACGGCCGGGACCGGGAAGGGGCCCCGGGCTGCGCCCGGACCCCTGGGGCTCCGCCCCAGACCCCGGTCCTCAAACGCCGGACGGCTGAAATGCCCCCAGGCGGCTGGACAACTCACCGGGGTCGGAGGGTTGCTGCGTGGGGCGGGGACGGGGACGGGGTGGGGTGTCGGTCTGGACGTAGAGCGTGATTTGTGGCGCGGAAACAGGC
This sequence comes from Streptomyces sp. NPDC104226, assembly GCF_055584085.1. Taxonomy (NCBI): domain Bacteria; kingdom Bacillati; phylum Actinomycetota; class Actinomycetes; order Kitasatosporales; family Streptomycetaceae; genus Streptomyces; species Streptomyces sp. NPDC104226. The sequence goes on along the minus strand of NZ_JBVJMS010000005.1, from coordinate 574,335 downwards.
CGCGCCCTGTCGGAGTAGGGCAGGGGGCGCCTAAATCATGCAGTCCAGACCGACACCCCACCCCGGCCCCGGCCCCGACCCCCACCCGCAGCCCGCTACTCCACGAACAGCCCCCGCGCCGCCGCCCCCGCGTCGAACGCCTCCAGCCGGGCCTGCGCGTCCGGCAGCGCGTCCGCCATCGCCTCCAGCAGCACCCGCCCCAGCAGCATCGGCGCGCACGCCGTGTCGAAGGCCAGGCCGGTGCCGACGGGTGCCGGGATCAGCAGGTCGGAGTGGCGGGCCACCGGCGCGAAGGCGGAGTCGGCGACCGTGACCACCGTCAGCCCGGCCCCCCGCGCATGCTCCAGCGCCTCCGCGACCTCCTTCGGATGACGCGGCAGCGCGAAGCACAGCAGGGCCGAGGCCCCGGCACCGACCGCCGCGTCGATCCGGTCGGCGAGCATCGAGCCGCCCTCGTCGAGCAGCCGTACGTCCGGATGGACCTTCGCGGCGAAGTACGCGAACCCCCGCGCCTGCGAGGACGCCGCGCGCAGCCCGAGGACGGCCAGCGGCCTCGACCCGGCCAGCAGCCGCCCCGCCTCCCGCACCGGCGCCGGGTCGGCGAGCATCGCGGAGAGCTGCCGCAGGTTCTCGATCTCGCCCTGCACGGCCTGCTGGTACTCGTTGTACGCGTCCTCTTCGCCGCCCCCCGCCCGCTCCGCGGGAGCCACCTCGCGCAGGTGCCGGCGCAGCGCGGGATAACCGTCGAAGCCCAGCGCCACCGCGAACCGGGTCACCGACGGCTGGCTCACCCCGGCCAGCTCGGCGAGCTCCACGCTCGACAGGAACGGCACCTCCGCCGCGCCGCGCACCATGCAGTGCGCGATCCGCCGCTGGGTCGGCGTCAGCCGGTGCCCCTCGAACAGCTTCTGCAGCCGAGCCGCAGGGCTCTCGCTCATCCTGTACCCCTCCGTCCCGCCCGCCCACCCTGCGGCCCAGCGGCCGCCGACGGGATATTCAGTCACCGAGCACTCTGCATGCGGCTATGCAGGACGGCAACCCGATCCCGTCATCCGAGACCTCCCGGCACCTCCCCGGCGCCGCTCCCGGCGCCGCTCCCGACACCTCCCCGGCGCCCTCGCCGACCCCCCTCCCGCCCCCCGTCAATTCGCTTGACCGGCCCACCGCCGGAGCTTGATCCTCAAGGGCCGGCCGCCGAGCTCCACCCGGTCAACCCCCCACCGAATCCAAGCGAATTGGCCCCCATGGTGTCTTCGTCCGTCTCCGCCCCGCCGCGGCCCGCAACCCGCCTGTGGACCCGGAACTTCGGCTTGTTCTTCACCGCCCGCGTCGTGTCGATGCTGGGCGACACGATGATGCCGGTCGCCCTGGCCGTCGCCATGATCTCCCTCGGCTACGGGGTGAGCGGCATCGGGTACGCGCTGGGCGCCTGGATGGGGTCCTTCGCCCTCTTCGTCGTCTTCGGCGGGGTGATCGCGGACCGTTTCCACCCCCTCCCCCAGATGATCGGCGCCGACGCCGTCCGCTGCGTGGCGCAGGGCTCCTTCGCCGTCTACCTCTGGCTAGGCCACCCCGCCCTGTGGTTCGTCATCGGCGGATCGGTCCTCGGCGGCATCGCGACCGCGATGTTCCAGCCGGGCACCTCCAGTCTCGTCCCCCAGGTCTCCACCGACCCCACCCAGGCGAACGGGGTGCTGCGGGTGAGCCAGGGGATGGCCACGATGGCCGGGCCGGCGCTCGCCGGCGTGCTCGTCGCCGCGACCTCCACCGCCTGGGTCTTCGTGATCGACGCCGCCACCTTCGCGATCAGCGGGGTCTGCCTGCTCGCGCTGCGTCTCCCCCGCTTCGTACCCGACCGCTCGCAGTCCACCCTCACGAACCTGCGGGAGGGCTGGGACGAGTTCCGCTCCAGGTCCTGGCTGTGGACCGTGATCCTGATCTGGTGGGTGCTCGGGGTCTTCGTCTGGGGGCCGCTCACCCCGCTCGGCGCGGCCTCGATCATCGCCGAGCACGGCAAGGCCGCCTTCGGGTACGCGGAGGGCGCCTTCGGGGCCGGCTGCGTCCTCGGCGGGCTCGTCGCGATCCGCGTCCGCCCGGTCCGCCCGCTGCTCGGCGGCGGTTTCGCGATGTTCCTGTTCCCGATGATGCCGCTGGCCGCGGCCCTGGTCCCGGCCCTGCCGCTGCTCATGCTCGGCTACGCGATCAGCGGTGTGGGCTGGGCGTTCTGGGGCGTGCAGTGGTCCACCACGGTGCAGACCCAGATCCCCGAGGACCGGCTCAACCGCGTGACGGCGTACGAGGTGGGCGGTTCGATCCTCGCCATCCCGCTCGGCCAGGTCCTGTCGGGCCCGGCGAGCAGCCTCGCCGGAGTCCGCCCGCTCCTGCTGGCCGGCGCCGCGATCAGCCTGGGCTGCGCCCTCGCCCTGGTCGTCGTCCGGCCCGTCCGCAGCCTCGTGCGGCGCGATGCGGCGCCTTCCCGCGATGCGACGCCCTCCCGCGATGCGGGGCCCTCCGGCGGCGCGGTACCGTCCCGCGGCGGGGGCCCCTCCCTCGATACGGGGGCTAGCCCCAGTGCCGCCGGGGCCGGCGGCTCCTAGGGTGACGGGATGGAGTCGCAGGAGCTGAAGAAGGAACTCTCCGCCACGCTCGACGCCCGGCGGGAGCTGGGGTCGGAGTACGAGGCCGCGCTGGTGGACTCGTTCGTGGAGAAGGTCGACACGCAGGTGCGCCGGCGCCTCGCGGAGGAGCGGCTCACCGCTGCCCGCGGTACCCATCCGGGTGCGGCGGACTCCCCGGACGGCAACTTCGGCGAGCGCTTCGGCTTCGCGATCATCACCCTGGTGCTGGCGATCCCGCTCTCGGCGATCGGCGCCGCCCAGGCCCATCTCAGCGGTCTGATCGTCGCCTGGCTCGGCATCCTGGGCGTCAACTACGTCCACGCGACGAAGTTCCGCCGCCGTCACCGGGGCGAGCGCGGCACCGACGCGCTGGACTGACGGGCAGCCCCGCACAGGACCGACGGGTACCCCCGCACAGGGGTGTGCGCGGGGACCGCCGCACCCCGGTTTCCCGGGGGCGGGACGACGGCGGTCCCCGCGCAGGACACGGGCCGGGTCAGGGCCGTCCGCGCGTCCGTGGCGTCCCGCGCGGTCCGGGAGCCGCTCCGGAGGTGCGCCGACGCCGTTCGTGGTGCCGGCCGGGTCCCGGTTTCCCGGGCTCCCCTGCCGACGACCACCACTGTGCCGGAGCCTTGTTAAGCGGGTGCTGCCGTCACGTGACGGGCCCGTACCGTTTGCGCGTCGCCCGCGCGCGGGCCCCGTACCCCGTTCGGGCTACTTGGCGCCCTTGGCCAGGAACGCCAGCAGGTCCTGACGGCTCACCACACCGGTCGGCTTGCCCTCGACCAGCACGATCGCCGCGTCGGCCTCGCCGAGCACCGCCATCAGCTCGGAGACGGGCTCGCCCGATCCGACCTGCGGCAGCGGCGCGCTCATGTGCTTCTCCAGCGGGTCGCCGAGCGAGGCGCCGCCCGCGAACAGCGCGGAGAGGAGCTCCTTCTCGACGACGGAGCCGATGACCTCGGCGGCCATCACGTCGGGGTGGCCGGCGCCCGGCTTGACGATCGGCATCTGCGAGACGCCGTACTCGCGCAGCACCTCGATGGCCTCGCCGACGGTCTCCTCGGGGTGCATGTGGACCAGGGAGGGGATGCCGCCCGCCTTGTCCGCGAGCACGTCCCGGATGCGGGCGGAGGGGCCCGCGTCCTCCAGGAAGCCGTGTCCGGCCATCCACTCGTCGTTGAAGATCTTGCTGATGTAGCCGCGCCCGCTGTCCGGGAGCAGGACGACGACCACGTCGTCCGGGCCGAGGCCCTCGGCCGCCCGCAGCGCGGCGACGACCGCCATGCCGCAGGAGCCGCCGACGAGCAGGCCCTCCTCCTTGGCGAGGCGGCGGGTCATCTGGAAGGAGTCCTTGTCGGACACCGCGATGATCTCGTCGGCCACCTCGGCGTCGTAGCAGGTCGGCCAGAAGTCCTCGCCGACGCCCTCGACGAGGTACGGGCGGCCGGAGCCGCCGGAGTAGACCGAGCCCTCGGGGTCGGCGCCGATGACCTTCACGCTGCCGCCGGAGGCCTCCTTGAGGTACCGGCCGGTGCCCGAGATCGTGCCGCCCGTGCCGACGCCCGCGACGAAGTGGGTGATCTTCCCGTCCGTCTGCTCCCAGAGCTCGGGACCGGTGGTCTCGTAGTGCGAGCGCGGGTTGTTCGGGTTGCTGTACTGGTCCGGCTTCCAGGCGCCCGGGGTCTCGCGCACGAGGCGGTCGGACACGTTGTAGTACGAGTCCGGGTGCTCGGGGTCGACGGCGGTCGGGCAGACCACGACCTCGGCGCCGTACGCGCGCATGACGTTGATCTTGTCAGCGGAGACCTTGTCGGGGCAGACGAAGATGCACTTGTAGCCCTTCTGCTGGGCCACGATGGCGAGTCCTACACCCGTGTTGCCGCTCGTGGGCTCCACGATGGTGCCGCCGGGCTTGAGTGCTCCGCTCTGTTCGGCGGCCTCGATCATCCGTACGGCGATCCGGTCCTTCGCGGATCCGCCGGGATTGAAGTACTCGACCTTGGCAAGGACGGTGGCCTGGAGGCCTTCGGTCACACGGTTGAGCTTCACCAGCGGGGTGTTGCCGACGAGGCTGATCATCGAGTCGTGGAATTGCACCATGTTCTCCAAGGAGGGGACTCCACGGGTTCTCCGGGAGGCACCGCCAGACTATGCGGAAAGGGATTGGCCGACCGTCCGTACGGGGCAGGTAGGTCAACAGGACGGCAGGGTCTGCAAGGACGGCGCAGGGATCCGGCCAACGGGACCGAGAAGGTGGCTTGAAGGGTGTCCAGGGCGAGGACGGCCCGCCGCATCGCGGCGGGGGCGGCGTACGGCGGTGGCGGGCTCGGGCTCGTCGGAGCCGCAGCGGTGGGGCTTGTGGTCGCGGAGATGCAGTTCGCGAAGCGGACGGTCGGGACCGGCCTGCCGGATCCGCCGCGCGCGGACGGGCTGTACGGGAGCGAGTTCGGCGGCCCGGAGCTCAGTCCGGGCCCGCTGCGGTTCGGCGTGCTGGGTGATTCCACGGCCGCCGGGCTCGGGGTGCGGCGGGCCCGGCAGACTCCGGGAGCCCTGCTGGCCTCGGGGCTGGCGGCGGTGGCCGAGCGGCCGGTCGAGCTGCGCAACGTGGCGCTCTCGGGCGCGATGTCGGACGACCTGGACCGCCAGACGGGGCTGCTGCTGGACGGCGACGTCCCGCCCCCCGACGTGTGCGTGATCATGATCGGCGCCAATGACGTGACCCGCCGGATGCCGCCCACCCAGTCGGTGCGGCTGCTGACCGCGGCCGTACGCCGGCTGCGGCTCGCGGGCTCCGAGGTGGTGGTCGGCACCTGCCCGGACCTCGGCACCATCGAGCCGGTCTACCAGCCGCTGCGGTGGCTGGCCCGCCGGGTCTCGCGCCAGCTCGCGGCCGCCCAGACGATCGGGGTGCTCGCGCTGGGCGCCCGTACGGTCTCGATCGGCGACCTGATGGGGACGGAGTTCGCGGCGAACCCCCGCGAGATGTTCGGACCGGACTCCTACCACCCGTCGGCGGAGGGGTACGCGACCGCGGCGATGGCCATACTGCCGACCCTGTGCGCGGCCCTGGGCGTGTGGCCCGAGTCGGACCGGCTGGACGTCTCGCGCAACGAGGACATGCTCCCGCTGGCCAAGGCGGCCTCGGCCGCGGCGGGCCAGGCCGGCACCGAGGTGACCGGGGCCCGCGGCGCGTGGGCGCTGCTCAAGTACCGGCGCAGGCGCCGGGTGCCGGGCGAGGACCTGACGGAGCCGGGCGCGGGAGCCGGGCCGGGCGGCGCGCCGGGCACCCCGGCGGGCGGTGCGGCGGGGGACGCCGCGGATGTGCCCAGAGCGACCGGAGTCACATCGCAAGGGCCGTGACCTCGACGGTACGGGGCGGTAACTTCGCATGCGGTCCCGGTACGACACCACCTCCCTTGGAGCCCCGATGCCCGAAGCCGTCATCGTTTCCACCGCCCGTTCGCCGATCGGTCGCGCCTTCAAGGGATCCCTCAAGGACGTCCGCCCGGACGACCTGACCGCCACGGTCATCCAGGCCGCCCTCGCCAAGGTCCCCGGGCTGGACCCGCGCGAGATCGACGACCTGATGCTGGGCTGCGGCCTGCCGGGCGGCGAGCAGGGCCACAACCTCGGCCGGATCGTCGCGGTGCAGATGGGCATGGACCACCTGCCCGCCACCACGATCACCCGCTACTGCGCCTCCTCGCTCCAGACCTCCCGGATGGCGCTGCACGCCATCAAGGCGGGCGAGGGCGACGTCTTCATCTCCGCGGGCGTGGAGATGGTCTCCCGGTCCGTGAACGGCTCCTCCGACGGCATCCCGGGCACCCACAACCCGCTCTTCGCCGAGTCCGAGGCCCGTACCAAGGAGGTCGCCGAGTCCACCGGCTCCACCTGGCACGACCCGCGCGAGGACGGCCGCACCCCCGACGCGTACATCGGGATGGGGCAGACCGCGGAGAACCTGGCCCGCCTCAAGGGCGTGACCCGCGCCGACATGGACGAGTTCGGCGTGCGCTCGCAGAACCTGGCCGAGGAAGCCATCAAGAACGGCTTCTGGGCCCGCGAGATCACCCCGGTCACCACCCCGGACGGCACGGTCGTCTCGCAGGACGACGGCCCGCGCGCCGGGGTCACCCTGGAGGCCGTCCAGGGCCTCAAGCCCGTCTTCCGCCCCGACGGCCTGATCACGGCCGGCAACTGCTGTCCGCTGAACGACGGCGCCGCGGCGCTGGTCGTCATGAGCGACACCAAGGCGCGCGAGCTGGGCCTGACCCCGCTGGCCCGGATCGTCTCCACCGGCGTCACCGGCCTCTCCCCCGAGATCATGGGCCTGGGCCCGGTCGAGGCCTCCAAGCAGGCGCTGCAGCGGGCGGGCATGACCGTCGACGACATCGACCTGTTCGAGATCAACGAGGCCTTCGCGGCCCAGGTGATCCCCTCGCAGCGGGACCTCGGCATCCCGATGGAGAAGCTGAACGTCAACGGCGGGGCCATCGCCATCGGTCACCCCTTCGGGATGACCGGCGCGCGCATCACGGGCACGCTGATCAACAGCCTGCAGTTCCACGACAAGCAGTTCGGCCTGGAGACCATGTGCGTCGGCGGCGGCCAGGGCATGGCGATGGTGATCGAGCGGCTGAGCTGAGCCGCAGCGGCGGGTAGGGGTCGTCCCGAGGAACGAAGGACGGCACCTGCCCGCCGCGGAGGCGAAGCTCAGCGCGACCACAGGATCGAGCGGCTCAGCTAGGTCGGAGCCGTCGGGATCAAGAGCCGAGGCCAGACGCCGTACGGGATCTGCTTGATCCCCTACGGCGTACTGACGCCGAATCTAATCCTCTCGCGGCCGTTCTGTGACCAAATGTCCCCCAGGATGTGACCTAAGTCCTGGGGGATCATTGTTTTCGCAGGTCAGGGCTGGTACGGATGGGGCTCCCGGGACGAAAGGCCTGTCCAATTCATGACGTAATGCACTGCAAGCCATTCCCAGGGCAGGACAAGCTGATGTAGGAAGTCGGGGGATCGAATCAATCAGGAGTTAGTCAGTGAGCGCCATGTCTCTTGCCCTACTGCTGACCACGGCCGCTGCCACGGCCGTCGGCGCTGCTGCGCTGCACGCCGTCCACGGCCTGCGCAAGCAGGTCACCGCACTCCGCGGTGAGCTGGCGGTTTCGCAGCCCCGCGGCACCACCGTTCCGCACGCCCGCAGCGCCGTGGAGTCCCCCGCCGCCGAGATACGAGCGGCCGTCGCCGAGGCCCTGGCCGAGGAGCGCGAGCGCGAGCTCGCCGAGGCGCGCGCCTTCTGGGCCGCCCAGGAGGCCCGTGACGCCGCCGACGCCCCCTCGCTGCTGGGCGGCCTGTCCGGCCTCGGCGAGGAGAACCCCGTCTTCCTGCCCCGGCAGGCGGACCTGGTCGGGCTGGACCCGCTGCCGGGCGACGACGCCGAGGACTACCAGAGCTACCCGGAGGACTCGGCCGAGCTGGCCGCCGCCCGCCGACGCCACCCCTCGCACCCCGACTTCGTCCCCGTGCAGGCCTCACACCCCGGCGCCGACCACGAGCGCACGGTCAACCGCCTGGAGGAGCTCGCGGAGGCCCGTACGGCCCTCGCGGACGTCCGCCCCGGCCCGCTGGGCACCCTGGACGTGTACGTCTTCACCGACGGCACCACGCTCTGCATGACCCCGGGCCACCGGGAGACCGCCGAGCGGCTCGCCGACGCCCTGCGCTCGGGCAGCGCACCGGTCCTGCTGGGCGGCTCGGGCATCTCCGGCGCCTACGCCCTGACCTTCTCCTGCGGCGACTCCGAGGACCCGGACAGCAACGTCTACATCCTCGCCGACCGGGTCATCGCCTCGCTCTGAGTCCCCGCACCGGTCCGCGTCACCGCAGCGCCCTGGCTTCCGCCTGATCCACCAGCCGAACGGCCTCGTCCAGCACCTCGGACGGGGCCTTCGCCGTGTCCGGACCTTCCGGGCCCGGTGTGCCCGCGGGGCCCGCCTGCGCGGCGTGCAGGGCCTCCGCGAGGTCCAGCCCGGCCACGGCCAGCTGGTCGCCCACGACGAAGATCCCGGCATCGGGCATCGTCCGCGCCGGAGCCGCCCCCGCCGTGCCCGCGGCATCCGCCGCGTCCGCGACGGCCGCCTCCAGCCGCTGGGCCCGCAGCGAGAGCTCCCGGGCCAGGTCCAGCGCCACCTCGGCGGCGCCCTGCTGGAGCCGGCTCTGCGGCGCGGCCCGCAGCCGGTCGGCGAAACGTTCCACGGCGGCGGTCAGGGGTGAGGTATCGAGCACCCGGCCGACCTTACGCGCCGCCCGGGCGCCATTGCCAACGGGCGAACTCTCCGGCACGGTGGCGTGAAGAGAACAGCACAGCACGGCGATACCCCCGGAGGCGCCCATGTCCGTCGAGTTCTCCGAACAGACCCACCGCAACATGATCGACAGAATCCCGCACACCACCGGTCGTGAACTTTCCGACTGGCTCCGGGCCGTGGACGAGGGCCCCTCCCTCGTCCGGTTCGAAGAGAAGGTCAGCTGGCTGCTCGGCGCGCACGAGCTGTCGTACGGCCAGGCCAAGGCGATCATCCACGAGTACGACCTGCGCAGGGCCGCCCGTCGGTTCGGCTGAGCCGGCCCCTGCCCCCGTCCGTAGCCCCCGACGACGACCCGACCGCCCGGGTCACTCGATCCGCTGACCCCCCGACATGCGGGAAGGCCCCGCGAGCGTGTGCTCGCGGGGCCTTCCTCAGGTCAAGCAGGTCAAGCAGCGCGTACTAGTCGCCCTTGAGGATGGAGATCAGGCGCAGCATCTCCATGTAGATCCACACCAGGGTCATGGTGAGGCCGAAGGCCGCCAGCCAGGACTCCTCGCGGGGGGCGCCGTAGGTCACGCCGTCCTCGACCATCTTGAAGTCCATGGCGAGGAACGCGGCACCCAGGATGATGCCGATGACACCGAAGAGGATGCCGAGGCCGCCGCTGCGGAAGCCGAGGCCGTCACCGCCCGCGAAGACCGAGAACAGCATGTTGACGACCATCAGCAGCATGAAGCCGATGGCGGCCGCCGTCACGAAGCCGACGAAGCGCCGGTTCACGGTGATCCAGCGCATCTTGTAGGCGATCAGCACGCCGGCGAAGACGCACATCGTGCCCATGACGGCCTGGACGACCGTACCGGGGCCGACGTAGGTGCTGACGGCCGAGCTGATGACGCCGAGGAAGACGCCCTCGAAGGCCGCGTAGGCCAGGATCAGCGCGGGGACCGGCTTGGCCTTGAACGACTGGATCATCGCGAAGACGAACGCGATGAGCGCAGCGCCGATGGCGATGCCGTACGACTTGTTGATGTTGGCCGGGTCGACCGGAAGCGCGATCCAGGAGACGGCCGCCGTCAGGATGACCGTGCCGAGCGTCATGGCCGTACGGCTCACGACGTCGTCGATGGTCATCGCGTTGCCACGGACCGGCGCCTGCGGCATACCCGTGGCCGGGTCGGTCGCGTAAGGGTTGGTCGCGTACGGGTTGGTGGCGGTCCCGGCCTGGGCCTGGGGCTGCTGCGTGCCGAAGCCCGCATAAGCACCGTTGTCGCGGCTGAACCCCCGTCGCGAGAAGACCGGGTTGCTGCTCCTCATCTCACTCCTCCATGGCCACCGTGCGCGGCCTTGGAATCAAGAGTAATGCGAACGCAAAGAAATCGCCCTACTGCTGGAGGAGGATCTTTGCACCCTGATACGGGCCCCGCTCAGCGGGACGGGCGGGGGCACTCGTGGCGCCCCCGCCCTCGCGCGTTCCGGCCTGAAACGGAACGTCCTCACCATCAGCGTGCCCGAAGCCGGACTTGAACCGGCACGACCCGAAGGCCAGCGAGGTTTAAGCTCGCCGTGTCTGCATTCCACCATCCGGGCAGGGCGTAGCGGCCCCCTAGGAAAAGCCTTGAACGCTACGCCGAGCCTATCCGGAACACTTGCGCCCCCACCTGGGCATCTCACCGATGTTGTCTGATTTTATTGGCGCTTGATGGCACGTCAGGGGACAGAAGCCACGGTCGGCACGTTCCGGGCGTCGATCATGGCCACCGCGGGATTGACGGGATTTCGATGGCCCGCGCCACCGGCACGCCACCCCGTCCGCCACCCCCTCGGCCCGGCTCCGCTTCCGGTGCCTTTCCACCCCCGGTGCCGCCTCCGGCCCCGCCCCGCTCCCGGCTCGGTTCCCGGCTCCGTTTCCGGCTCCGCTCCGCCGCGCGACCCGGCTCCCGCTCCCCTCCCGGCGCCGCCCGCCCGGCAGCCTCCCCCTACCGCCTGCGGGCCGCCGTCATACCAAAGGAGGAGACGCGGCCCTCCGCGGTCACTCTCCGGTGGACCGGAGAAGGGGCATCACGGCTGATCCCGAGCGGGGGTGGGCGCCGCGACGATGGAGGAGTCCCGCCAACCGCGGACCGCGAGCCCGGTCCGCCTGCCGCAGCCCCCGACAGGAGCAGCCTCCGTGACCACCATGAACTACGCCCCGCACACCTCCCAGGCCGTCGCCGCCCGCGCCACCGGCCTCTCCAAGGTGTACGGCCAGGGCGAGACCCAGGTGGTCGCTCTGGACAACGTCTCCGTGGACTTCGCGGCGGGCCAGTTCACCGCGATCATGGGCCCCTCCGGCTCCGGCAAGTCCACGCTGATGCACTGCGTCGCCGGCCTGGACACCTTCTCCGCCGGATCGGTCCGCATCGGCGAGACCGAGCTGTCCACGCTGAAGGACAAGCAGCTCACGCAGCTGCGCCGGGACAAGATCGGCTTCATCTTCCAGGCCTTCAACCTGCTGCCGACCCTGACGGCCCTGGAGAACATCACGCTCCCCATGGACATCGCCGGCCGCAAGCCCGACAAGCAGTGGCTCGACGCGGTGATCAACATGGTCGGCCTCTCCGAGCGCCTCTCCCACCGCCCCACCCAGCTCTCCGGCGGCCAGCAGCAGCGCGTGGCCGTGGCCCGCGCCCTGGCCTCCCGCCCCGAGATCATCTTCGGCGACGAGCCCACCGGAAACCTCGACTCGCGCTCCGGCGCCGAGGTCCTCGGCTTCCTGCGCAACTCCGTGCGCGAACTCGGCCAGACCGTCGTCATGGTCACCCACGACCCGGTCGCCGCCTCCTACGCGGACCGCGTCATCTTCCTCGCCGACGGCCGCATCGTCGACGAGATGATCCAGCCCACCGCGGACGGCGTGCTCGACCGCATGAAGGCCTTCGACGCCAAGGGCCGCACCAGCTGAGGGACGCCCCTCCGCCCCGTCCCCGCTGACCCCACAGACCCTGGATTCCTCCACCATGTTCCGTACCGCCCTGCGCAACGTGCTCGCGCACAAGGCCCGGCTGCTGATGACGGTGCTCGCCGTCGTCCTCGGCGTCGCCTTCGTCTCCGGCACGCTCGTCTTCACCGACACCGTCGGCAAGGCGATGTCCAACCAGTCCGCCAAGAGCTTCGACGGCGTCGCCGTCTCGGTCACCTCCCACGGCCAGGGCCGCACCGAGGAAGGCGCCAAGGAGGGCGAGCCCGGCATCAGCCAGGGCACCCTCGACAAGGTCAAGGCCCTCGGCGGAGTGTCCTCCGTCTCCGGCCGCGTCTCCGGGTTCGCCGCCGTGGGCGACCAGGACGGCAAGCTGATCGGCAACGGCTGGTCCAACACCGGCGCCAACTTCTTCCCGATGGCGGACGGCAAGGACCCCCGCTACGACTTCACCGCGGGCGCCGGTCCGGCCAAGGCCGGCGAGGTCGCCCTCGACAAGGACACCGCCGAGCGCGGCAAGTACAAGGTCGGCGACAAGGTCCGGGTGGCGGGCAAGGGACCGGCCACGGAGTACACCCTCGCCGGCATCTTCACCACCGAGGACGGCGCGGTCAACGCGGGCGGCTCGCTGGCCCTGTTCGACACGGCGACCGCGCAGCAGCTCTACCTCCAGCCCGGCTACTACAACGAGCTCTCCGTCGGCGCGAAGCCGGGCACGGACGACGACAAGCTGCTCTCGGAGATCAAGCCGGTCGTCGGCAAGGACGTCACCGCCCAGACCGGAGCCCAGCTCGCCGCCGACCAGGCCAAGTTCATCAGCGAACAGATGAACAGCATGAACCAGATGCTGCTGGTGTTCGCGCTGATCTCGCTCTTCGTCGGCGTCTTCCTGATCTACAACACCTTCACCATGCTGGTCGCCCAGCGCACCAAGGAGCTCGCGCTGCTGCGGGCCGTCGGCGCCAACCGCGGCCAGGTCAAGCGCTCCGTCCTCGCCGAGGCCCTGGTCGTCGGCGTGATCTCCTCCGCCATCGGCCTGGTCACCGGCGTCGGCCTCGCGATCGCCATGCGCTCCGCGATGGGCGCCTTCGGCGCCAAGATCCCGGCGGGCCCGCTGGTCGTGGCCCCGCTGACCGTCGTCGCCGCGATCGCCATCGGCGTCGTGGTCACCATGCTCGCCGCGTGGCTGCCCGCCCGCCGCACCGCCAAGATCGCCCCGGTCGCGGCCATGGGCAGCGCCCACCTGCCGGCCACCGCCAAGTCCCTGGTGCTGCGCAACAGCATCGGTGGCGCGGTCACCCTGCTCGGCCTGCTCGGCATCCTCGGTGGCGCGATCGCGGGGAGGGACGGCCGGATGCTCATCGGCGCCGGCGCCTTCCTCACGATGATCGGCATCATCATCCTGCTGCCGGCCCTCTCCCGGCCGGTCATCGCGGCGGTCCGCCCGCTGCTGGAGAAGGCCTTCGGCGTGGCCGGCAAGCTGGCCGCCCAGAACGCGGTCCGCAACCCGCGCCGCACCGCCGTCACCGCCGCCTCGCTGGCGATCGGCCTGACCCTGGTCACCGCCCTGTCCGTGCTCGGCATCACGATGGGCAAGGCCATCGACCGGATGACCACGGACAACCTCAAGGCCGACTACAAGGTCTCCATGGGCGACACCTTCGGCAGCATGGACCCCTCGGTGATCCCGGCCCTGGAGAAGGCCCCGGGCGTCAAGGCGGTCTCCCCGCAGCAGGCGGGGTACTTCAAGACCGCGGGTGACGGCTACGACTCCGTCTCCGGCGTCAACCCGGCCGCCATCGGCCAGCTCCTCAACGTGGACGTGGTCAGCGGTCAGCTGGCGAGCCTGGCCTCGGGCCAGGTGGCGGTCGCCGAGAAGACCGCGAAGGCGGCCGGCCTGTCGGTCGGCTCCACCCTGAAGGTCACCTTCGAGGACAACAAGAAGGCGGACCTCAAGGTCGGCGCGATCTACAAGGACATGGAGGGCATGCTCTCCCCGTACGTCATCGACTCCAAGATCCTCGACCAGCACACCGAGGAGCCGACCGTCCGCGAGGCCTACGTCAAGATGGACGGCGGCGCCTCCCCCAAGGCCGAGGCCGCCCTGGTCGACGCCCTCGGGAAGAACCCGGCGATCACCTTCTCCACCCAGCAGGACATCCGCAACGAGATGGGCGGCATGATCAACACCGCCCTGAACATCATGTACGGACTGCTCGGCATGGCGCTGATCATCTCGATCCTCGGCGTCGTCAACACCCTGGCGATGTCCGTGTACGAGCGGACGCAGGAGATCGGCATGCTGCGGGCCATCGGCCTGGACCGCGGCCGGGTCAAGAACATGATCCGCCTGGAAGCCATCGTGATCTCGCTCTTCGGCGCGGTGATCGGCGTGGCCCTCGGCACCTTCATCGCCTGGGCCGTCGGCGAGACCATCAAGAGCTCGATCCCGAACTACGCCCTGGTGATCCCCTTCGACCGGATCGCGATCTTCATGCTGCTGGCCGGCATCGTCGGCGCCCTGGCGGCCATGTGGCCCGCCCGCAGCGCGGCCCGGCTGAACATGCTGACCGCGATCAAGACCGAGTAGCGGCCACCGCTCCACGAAACGGCGCAGGGCCCCGCGACATCCCGTCGCGGGGCCCTGCGCCGTTTCGCCCGTACGGGTTACGCCGGCCACTCCCGGGCGCGCAGCGGCATCCCGGAGGCCGATCTGGTCCCGGTGTGCACCGCGAGCACCTGGTTGACGCCGAGCCGGTTGTGCTCGAAGGCGAGCGCCGAGGCGGCCATGTACAGCTGCCAGACCCGGGCCCGCCCGGGCGAGGTGAGCCGCTGCGCCTCCTCCCAGTGCTCCTCCAGCCGGGCCACCCAGGCCCGCAGGGTGAGCGCGTAGTGCTCGCGCAGCGCCTCCACGTCGCGGACCTCGAAGCCGGCCCGTTCCAGCTCGCCGACGGTGGTGCCCAGCGGGGACAGCTCCCCGTCGGGGAAGACGTAGGCGTCTATGAACGCGTCGATCCGGTAGGCCTCCTCGTCCGGCTCGGGCCGCCGCGCGATCTGGTGGTTCAGCAGGCGCCCGCCCGGCCGCAGCAGGCCGTACAGCGTGCGGGCGTACGTGCGGTAGCGGTCGGCGCCCACGTGCTCGGCCATCCCGATGGAGGAAATCGCGTCGTACGGGCCGTCCTTGACGTCCCGGTAGTCCTGGACCCGGATCTCGACGAGGTCGGCCAGGCCCTCCTCCGCGACCCGTTTGCGGGCGTAGGCGGCCTGTTCCCGCGAGAGCGTGATCCCGGTGACCTTCACCCCGTACTCCCGGGCCGCGTGCAGGGCCATCGAGCCCCAGCCGCAGCCGACGTCCAGGAGCCGGTCCCCCGGGCGCAGGGCGAGCTTGCGGCAGACCAGGTCCAGCTTGTCCCGCTGGGCGTCCTCCAGGCTCCCGCCGGGGGTCCAGTAGGCGCAGGAGTACACCATCGAGGGGCCGAGGACCCGCTCGTAGAAGGTGTTGCCCACGTCGTAGTGGTGGCTGATGGCCTGCCGGTCGCTCCCCTTGGTGTGCCGGGGGCCGCCGCCGCGGCGGTGCGCCTCCTCGGGCGGCGGAGCCGGCTTGGTCCACGGCCGCGCCAGGCCCACGAGGCCCCGTACGGCGGCCCGGGTGCGCGGATCGCGCAGCTGGGCCGCGCGACCGGCGGCCTTGTCACCCAAGCCCTTGACGGCCTTGGCGGCCGCCTCCGCGGCGGGCTCCCGGTCCCGCTCCCAGAGCAGCCCGCCGACCCGGTCCAGCAGTTCGAAGAGGTCGCCGTCGACCGTCAGGTCACCGGCCACCCAGGCGCGGGCCAGGCCGAGCTCGCCCGGCTTCCACAGGATCCGGCGCAGGGCGCGGCGGTGGTTGAGGACCAGGATCGGACCGCCGAGCGGGCCGGCCTCGCTGCCGTCCCAGGCCCGGATCCGGACGGGGAGGGGGGCTCCCAGCAGGGTTTCGGCTAAAGCGGCCAGCCGCGGCGCGGCGTCGTTCATGCGGGATCCTCCAACGGGCTCCGAAGAGCTCCTGACAAGTTCTGACAACTTCCGACCGGACGGCCTACCCGGATCCGGTCCCGAATATGCCGAAGGGACTGCCCGCACCACGGATGGCGGGCAGCCCCTTCGGGACGCACTGGGTCGTACGGGTACTGCGTGTCGAACCTGTCTGAACCTGTCGAGCCGGCCGGACCGGTCCCGCTGGTCCTGCCGGCCCCTACGGGGTCAGGAGGCCTTGGCCTTCTCGGCCGGGACCGTGACGGCGGCCGGAGCCGGCGCCGGCTTGGCGGCCTCGTAGAACTCCTCGCGGGGGCTCTCCAGGGCGCCGAGGGAGACGACCTCGCGCTTGAGGAACATCGCGAGGGTCCAGTCGGCGAAGACGCGGATCTTGCGGTTCCAGGTCGGCATGGCCATGCCGTGGTAGCCACGGTGCATGTACCAGGCGAGACGGCCCTTGAGCTTGATCTTCATCTTGCCCATGACGATCATCGCGACGCCCTTGTGGAGGCCGAGGCCCGCCACCGCACCCTTGTTGGAGTGGGCGTACTCGGCCTGCGGGAAGCCCCGCATGCCCGAGATGACGTTGTCGCCGAGGACCTTGGCCTGGCGCAGCGCGTGCTGGGCGTTCGGCGGGCACCAGGCGTTCTCCACGCCGGCCTTGCGGGCGGCGAGGTCGGGCACCTGGGCGTTGTCGCCGGCGGTCCAGATGTAGTCCGTGCCCTTGACCTGGAGGGTCGGGTCGGCGTCCACGTGGCCGCGCGGGCCCAGCGGCAGGCCGTAGCGGGCCAGCACCGGGTTGGGCTTGACGCCGGCGGTCCACACGAGGGTGTTGGAGTCGACCTCGAGGCCGTTCTTCAGCACCACGTGGCCGTCCACGCAGGAGTCCATGGAGGTGTTCAGGTAGATCTCGATGCCGCGCGACTCGAGGTGCTCCTTGCCCCAGGTGCCGAGCTTGGGCCCGACCTCGGGAAGGATCTTGTCGGCCGCGTCGACCAGGATGAAGCGCATGTCCTCGCGCTTGATGCTGGTGTAGTACTTCGCGGCGTCGCGGGCCATGTCCTCGACCTCGCCGATCGTCTCGGCACCGGCGAAGCCGCCGCCGACGAAGACGAAGGTGAGGGCCTTGCGGCGGACGTCCTCGTCCGTCGTGGACTCGGCCTTGTCGAGCTGCTCGAGTACGTGGTTGCGCAGGCCGATGCCCTCTTCCACGCCCTTCATGCCGATGCCCTGTTCGGCGAGGCCGGGGATCGGGAAGGTGCGGGAGACGGCGCCGAGCGCGATCACCAGGTAGTCGAAGGGCAGCTCGTACGCCTCGCCGACGAGCGGCGTGACGACGGCGACCTTGCGGTCCTGGTCGATGCTGGTGACGCGGCCGGTGAGGACCTCAGCCTTCGGGAGCACGCGTCGCAGAGGTACGACGACGTGCCGAGGCGAGATGCTGCCTGCGGCCACTTCGGGGAGGAAGGGCTGGTAGGTCATGTACGAGCGCGGGTCGACGACCGTGACGGTCGCCTCGCCGTAGCGCATCTTCTTCATGATGCGCTTGGCTGCGTACAGGCCTACGTACCCACCTCCTACAACGAGGATCCTGGGACGCTCCGTGGTGCTCATGGAACGAGTATCCAGCACCCTCAGGGGTGACGCTCGTGAGCCCCTTCACAAGGACCTCAGGCCCCTCTGCTACACTCCGCCGCCCACGTGACCGAGGTCATGGCGGGAAACGGGAACCAGGGTGTAACGGGAGTCGTTGAACACCAGTCCCGACCTGGCCTCCAGGCCCTCAAGCGGAGTAGACCACCACCTTCGTGGATACCTACCGACAGAGGTCCGCGGCGTCCGGCAATCGCACGAACGCGAGCGAAAAGAAGGCCCGGGAGGGTCTCGGCTCGCCCAAAAGGCCCCTCCAGAGCCCCCACAGGCATCTTTTCCTTGTGAAGAACTTCACGAAGTTCATGTGGACGACGGGACCAAAGACCCCCGAGCAGCCCCCCGAGCGACCCCCCGGGACCCCTTCCGGCGCCGCCACCGACCCCACTACCGCCCCCGCTGTTGACCCTCGACCTGGTCGAGGCCCCAGGGTTCGGGGCGTGGAGAACGAGATGCGCAGTATCGGCGAGACGGCCCTCGACAGCGGGCTGAGCGTGAGTGCCCTGCGGTTCTACGACGGGGCCGGCGTGCTGGTCCCCGTCCGGGTGGATCCCGCGAGCGGGTACCGCTGGTACGGACCCGAGCAGGTCGAGGAGGCCCGGCTGCTGGCCCGCCTCCGGCGGACCGGCATGCCCCTGGCGGACATCCGGCTCGTGCTGGCCGGCTGGGCCGGCACGGACACCGATCTGGTCCGCGGCCTGCTCCGCGCACACCTGCTCCGGCTGGAACGGGGCCTGTCCGACGCCCGCACCGAGCTCTCCGCGATCCGCGCCCTACTCGACCGCAGGGAGAACCCCATGAGCACGACCCAGGCCACGCCCGGCCCCACCACCGCGACCGCCGCCGCGACCGCCCGGCTCACCCTGTCCGCCCCCGAGCTGGCCGCCGCGCTCGACGCGGTCCGGTTCGCCGTCGGCACCGACCCCGAGCTGCCGGTGCTCGGCGGCATCCTCTTCGACATCGAGGACGGGGCGCTGCGCGTCGTTGCCACCGACCGGTACCGGCTGGCCGTCGCCCGCACCGGGGCCGCCGGACACACCGGACCCCGCCTCCGCCTCCTCGTACCCGCCCCGCTCGCGGACGCGATGCGGGCGCTGCTGAGCGACGACGCACCCGTCCTGCTCACCGTGGACGGCGACCGCGTGTCCCTGGAGACGGAGTCGGCCGACCGCCAGGCGGCCGGCCGCTGCCTGGACCACGAGTTCCCCGACTACCGCCGCCTCGTCGCCCTGCCCGCGGGGCGCCGCGTCCCCGTCGACGTCGCCGCCTTCCGCAAGGCCCTGGAAAACGGCCCCGTCCGCCCCTCCGAGCGCGAGCAGGACGGCGCGACCGGCGAGGTCAGCGTGGTCAGGGTGACCGACGGGGGCACGCTGACCCTCGGCGACGAGGGCACCGACGACCCGGCCGACGTCGGCCTGAACCGCGCGTTCCTGCTCGACGCCCTCGCCGCCGGGGCCCGCGACCGGCTGGTCCTGGAGCTCGGCGCCCCCAAGGCCCCCGTGGTGATCCGCCGCCCCGACGACGAGGAGACCTTCTCGCTCCTGATGCCGGTCCGGCTGGACGGCTAGGCCGGACGCGACGGTGCCCCCGGCGGGATCCGCCGGGGGCACCGTGGTGTGCGTGCGCGCCGGTCGTCAGGCGATGGACCAGGCGATTCCGTCGAGGATGTCGTGCTCCGAGACCACGACCTCCGAGGCGCCGACCCGCTCCATGATCGCCAGCAGGACCAGGGCGCCCGCGCCGATCACGTCGACCCGGCCCGGGTGCATCACCGGGATGGCCGCGCGCTCGGCGTGCGTCAGCGTCAGCATCCGCTCGCTGACCTCGCGGACCGTCTCGTAGGAGATCCGGGAGTGGTGGATCCGCGCCGAGTCGTACGCCTCCAGGCCCAGCGCGATCGCGGCGACCGTGGTCACCGACCCGGCCAGGCCCACCAGGGTGCGCGCCTCGGCCAGCGGAACCGTCTCGGAGGCCAGGTCCAGGCCCGCCTCGATGTCGGCACGTATCGCGGCGATCTGCTCCGCGGTCGGCGGGTCGGTGACGACCCCGTCCACCGTCAGGTGGCGCTCGGTCATCCGGACACAGCCCACGTCGACGGAGCGGGCCGCCCCCACGTGCTCGGCTCCGACCACGAACTCCGTGGAGCCGCCGCCGATGTCCACCACCAGGAAGGGCCGCTCCAGGTCCGTGCGCCCGGTCAGCTCGCCGGTGGCGCCGGTGAAGGAGAACTCGGCCTCCTGGTCCCCGCTGATCACCTCGGGCTCGACGCCCAGGATGTCCAGGACCCCCCGGACGAAGTCGTCGCGGTTCTCGGCGTCCCGGGAGGCCGAGGTCGCCACGAAGCGCACCCGCTCGGCGCCGAGCTCCTTGATGACCGCCGCGTACTCGCGGCAGGCCGCGAAGGTGCGCTCCAGCGCCTCCGGAGCCAGCCGGCCGGTCTTGTCGACGCCCTGGCCGAGCCGGACGACGATCATCCGGCGGTCCAGCTCGACCAGCTCGCCGGTGGCGGGGTCGAGGTCCGCGACGAGGAGCCGGATGGAGTTCGTACCGCAGTCGACGGCCGCGACGCGGGTCACGCGTCCGCCCCCTCGGCAGCGCCCTCGGCGGCCTTCTTCTCGCCGCACGGGGTGACGCAGGCGCCCTTGGCCCACCACTCGGGCAGCATCGCCAGGGCCTCGTCGCCGAACGGGTTCACGCCCGGGCCCGCGGCCAGGGAGTGGCCGACCAGCACGTGCAGGCACTTCACCCGGTCCGGCATCCCGCCGGCGCTCGGGAAGCCCTGGAGCACCTCGATGGCGTCGCGGCGGGTGATGTAGTCCTCGTGCGCGGCCCGGTAGGCGTCGGCCAGCTCCGGGTCCGTGGCGAGACGGGCCTGCATCTCCTTCATCACGCCGTTGGCCTCCAGCGTGCCGATCGCACCGGCGGCCCGCGGGCAGGTCAAGTAGTACAGCGTCGGGAAGGGGGTGCCGTCGGGGAGCCGCGGGGCGGTCTCCACCACGTCCGGCTGCCCGCAGGGGCAGCGGTGCGCGATGGCGCGGAGCCCGCGCGGCGGGCGGCCGAGCTGCTGCTGGAACGCCTCGACGTCGGCGTCGGTCGGCTCGGTCCGGTCGGTCTGGGGCGGGGGCGTCTGCATGCCTGGAGGAAGTCTTTTCGTTCTCGTGGATGGGTGGGACTCAGTCGCCCGGGCGGTCGGCCTTGTCGACGCCGTCCCAGACGTTGGAGTACCAGGGCCGGTCGGTGGCGGCCTGTCCGCTGCGGCGCTGCTCTCCCGCGGCGGCTCCGGGGTCGGTCATGATGTAGCTGATCTCCCCCGGCCGGACGAAGTGCAGGTGCTTGCGCGCCTGCTGCTCGGCGTACGCGTTGTCCTGCCAGCGGGCCTTCTCGTCGCGCAGCCGTTCCAGCCGGTCCCGCGCGGAGACGGCCTCCTTCTGCTGCTTCGCGATCTCCGAGCGCTGGGAGACGTACTGGCGCATCGGATACGCGAGCGCGACGACCAGGGTACAGAGGACGAGGACGAGCAGGGCGGCCCGGCCGGTGAGCCGGCTGCGGCGGACCTGCCGGCGGGACTGCGAGCGGTACACGTGCGCCGCGGTCCGCTCGCCGAGCTGCTTGAGCCTGGTCGCGGTCGAGAACGTGGCGAACCGGTCCCGGTTCCCGGCCATTGATCCGCCTCCCCTATATGCACCCGCTGCACGCGCGCCCTCGGTGCGCACGGCGCACGACGCACTACGTCCCCGCACACGGTACGGGACCGAGTGCGGGGACGTAGGGAGGCTTGCGCCCCTAAAGGACTGATCAGCCCTTGAAGCGCGGGAACGCGCTGCGGCCCGCGTACACCGCGGCGTCGTCGAGGATCTCCTCGATGCGCAGCAGCTGGTTGTACTTGGCGACGCGGTCCGAGCGGGCCGGGGCGCCGGTCTTGATCTGGCCGCAGTTCACGGCGACCGCGAGGTCGGCGATGGTGACGTCCTCGGTCTCGCCGGAACGGTGCGACATCATGCACTTGAAGCCGTTGCGCTGGGCCATCTCGACGGCGTCCAGGGTCTCGGTCAGCGAACCGATCTGGTTCACCTTGACGAGCAGGGCGTTCGCCGAGCCCTCTTCGATGCCGCGGGCGAGACGCTCGGGGTTGGTGACGAAGAGGTCGTCGCCGACGATCTGGACCTTGGAGCCCAGACGGTCGGTGAGGGTCTTCCAGCCCTCCCAGTCGTCCTCGAACAGCGGGTCCTCGATGGAGACCAGCGGGTACGCCTCGACGAGCTCGGCGTAGTAGTCGGTCATCTCGGCGGCCGAGCGGGACTTGCCCTCGAACTCGTAGTTGCCGTCCTTGTAGAACTCGGACGCGGCGACGTCGAGCGCGAGAGCGATCTGGGTGCCCGGGACGTAGCCGGCCTGCTTGATGGCCTCGACGATGAGGTCCAGCGCGGCGCGGTTCGACTCGAGGTTCGGGGCGAAGCCGCCCTCGTCGCCCAGACCGGTGGAGAGGCCCTTGGTGTGCAGGACCTTCTTGAGGGTGTGGTAGACCTCGGCACCCCAGCGAAGGGCCTCGGAGAAGGACTCCGCGCCGATCGGGGCGATCATGAACTCCTGGATGTCGACGTTGGAGTCGGCGTGCGACCCACCGTTCAGGATGTTCATCATCGGAACGGGCAGCAGGTGCGCGTTCGGACCGCCGAGGTAGCGGAAGAGCGGGAGGTCGGAGGCCTCGGACGCGGCGTGCGCGACGGCGAGGGAGACACCGAGGATGGCGTTGGCGCCGAGGGAGCCCTTGTTCTCGGTGGCGTCCAGGTCGATCATCGCCTGGTCGATCAGGCGCTGCTCGGTGGCGTCGTAGCCGACGAGCTCCGGGCCGAGCTGCTCGATGACGGCGAGGACCGCCTTCTCGACGCCCTTGCCCATGTAGCGGTTGGGGTCACCGTCGCGGAGCTCTACGGCTTCGAACGCTCCGGTGGAGGCGCCGGACGGGACAGCAGCACGGCCGGTGCTGCCATCGTCGAGGCCCACCTCGACCTCGACCGTGGGGTTGCCTCGGGAGTCCAGGATTTCCCGGGCTACGACGACGTCGATGGACGGCACGAGCATCTCCTTCTGGGATGTGACGCTGGGTGTGCGGTGGCATGTCAGGCCGTGGGATGGCCTTGCCGCTTAGAGCCTAACCGCCTCCGGGCACTCGGCCAGCCGACCGCCCGGGTCCTGGGACGAAAAAGGGCCTGAATGCCCCCCTTACAGGACATAGGGCCCTTGATCATCGGCGATTCGGAGGGTCCGTCAGCCCGGCAGCACCCGCACACAGCACCGCCCGGCGCGAAGGGGGTTGCGCGCCGGGCGGTGGATCTGCGTGGTGGATCTACGTGTGGAACTACTGCGCGTCGCGAATGCGGCAGCGCTTGTTCTCACATGTTTCAGCCGAGGTTCAGCTTCTGACCCGGGTAGATCAGGTCGGCGTCCGAGACGGTGTCCTTGTTCAGCTCGAAGAGCTTCTCCCAGCCGCCGGCCACCTTGTTGGCGTCGGCGATCGCACCCAGCGTGTCGCCGGACTTGACCTCGTAGGAGCCGGTGCCCGTCTTGGGGGCCTCGCTCTTCGGCGCGGCAGCGGCGGCCGGACGCTCGGAGCGGGTGGTCGGAGCCTCGACGCGCTTGGTCTCCTTCTTCGGCTCGGCCTTCTTCTCCTGCTTCGGCGCCGGCTTCGGCTGGGCCTTCGGCTTGGCGGGGGTCTCCGCCGAGCCGCCGTTGTAGGAGGAGTTCGACAGGCCCACGCCACAGGACGGCCAGGCGCCCTTGCCCTGGCCCTTGAGGACCTTCTCGGCGATGGCTATCTGCTGCGACTTGGAGGCCTGGTTGGCCTGCGCGGCGTACGCCTTGCCGCCGTACGCGGCCCACGTGGAGGACGAGAACTGCAGGCCGCCGTAGTAGCCGTTGCCCGTGTTGATGGACCAGTTGCCACCGGACTCGCACGCGGCGACGCGGTCCCATTCACCGGCGGTCGCGGCGGAAGCGGTGCCCGCGGCCATCAGCGGCGCGGCCACGGCGACACCGGTGACACCGGCGAGCGTGACGATGCGGACGGCCTTGGAGCCGCGACGGTGCTTGCCCTTGCCCGAAAGCAGCATGGAGTTCTCCTCACCGACGCCTACGAGGTGAGCTGTCGGGTTCGGGCGAGTGAGTGCCCGGCCGAGCGACCTAGCGCTTGGCTTAACCCCTAGCCGGTTCCGTGACCGTCTCTCAACGGCCGGTTCCGGCGCCTACCTTGGTTCCCCCGCTCCTGCCTTCGGCGCTTGACGCGACGAGTGTTCCCTCCGTCCGCCGGCAGGATTCGGCGATGCGGTCGAAGGAGCCCGCGGTGGCGAGCGATTCAGAAGGTAGACAGGTCTTCCCCCGATGTTCAACGAGGAACATCGGGGGAATCGGTGCCTACTTGCGCCCCCCGGAGGGACGTTTGCGCAGGTGAGGGCGGGGTTTGCGGAACCGTCCGGGCCGGACACGCCAGTTGACCTGAAGAGACACATGTCTCACTTACAGAAAACGGACAATCAGCTGGTTCCGGGCGACTCAAGTGTCCCTATTAGTGCGTTAGATCCAGGTTCTGGCCGGGCTTGATCAGGTCCGCATCTCCGCCGATGAGCTGCTCGTTGGCCTCGTAGAGCCCCTTCCAGCCGCCCTTCACGCCGTTGGCGTCCGCGATCGCGATGAGGCTGTCGCCTTCCTTCACGGTGTACGTCGGGTCCGACGCGGCATCAGATGCGGCGGGCGTCTCGACCGCGGCCTGGCCGCGGTGCTTGCCGCTGCCCTCGGTCGCACCGGGGGTCGCCGGGGCGCTCGGCGAAGCGGAATCGCCGGGTGCGGCCGGAGTCGCCGGGGCCGTCGGGGCCGTGGGATCAACCGGGTTGACCGGAATGGTCGGGTTCGCCGGATTGCCCGGGTTGATCGGGTTCGTGGTGTCCCCGGGGCTCGGCGGGGTCACGGGTGCCGTCGGATCCACCGGCGTGGTGGGCGTGGTCGGGTCCACGGTCGGCGGCGCCGGAGTCGTGGGGTCGGCCGGAGCGACGGGGCTCACGGGGGCCGTGGGATCCAGGGGGTCCACGGGAGCCGTCGGGTCGCCCGGGAGGCCGGGAGGCGGCGTCGGGAGGTCCGGCGAGGGCATGACGGGCAGTTCGCCGGGCACGCCGATCGGATAGTCGGGCAGCGACGGGGACGGGCTCGCCGGAGTCGGGGCCCCGAAGTCCGTGGACGGCTTGCCCGAGCCGCTGTGCGGCACCGAGTCGTCCGGGCGGGACGGGGCGGGGGCGGCCGATCCGGAACCGTTGGGCAGACCCGGGTCGACCACGGCGGCGGGCGCGTCCTGCGTCAGACCGGCCGGCACGCCGCACAGCGGCCACGCCTGGGGGCCCTGCGAAGCCAGGACCCGCTCGGCCACGGCGATCTGCTGGGAGCGGCTGGCCAGGTCGGCGCGCTCGGCGAAGTCGAGCCCGCCCGCGTTCTGCCACTGCTCCTGGCTGAACTGCAGCCCGCCGTAGGTGCCGCCGCCGAAGTTGGCGCTCCAGGTGCCGCCGCTCTCGCACTCGGCGACCTTGTCCCATGTGGAGGTCTCCGCGGCGCTCGCACCGGTGGCCGCGAGCAGCGGCAGGGCGAGCGCGGTGCCGGTCACTCCGGCGGTGACGACAAGTGCGGGCACTTGTCGGGGGCGTCTGTGGCGGCCGTTCCCGGAACGCATGAGGCTGCACCTTTCGCATAACGGCGGGGTAACGGCAGAACCTAGCCGCCTTCGAACGCCTGTCACAAGTTTGGCCAGCCAACTGACTTCAGGTCAGGCCGGTTTCAGACGTTTTGGCCCCCGGATTCGACAGAGAACCGGACCGGAAGCGTCCGCAGCCCCCGCATGATGAGCCCCCCGCGCCACCGCAGTTCCCCGGGCTCCACGGCCAGTTCCAGATCGGGCAACCGCGTCAGCAGGGTCGCGAGCGCGGTCTGGCCTTCGAGGCGGGCCAGCGGGGCGCCCAGGCAGTAGTGGATGCCGTGGCCGTAGCCGAGGTGCTGGTTGTCGCTCCGGGAGAGGTCCAGGGTGTCCGGGTCGTCGAAGCGTTCCGGGTCGCGGTCGGCGGCCGCCAGGACCACCAGCACCGGATCGCCGGCCGCGATGTCCTGACCGCCGAGGACGAAGGGTTCGGTGGCGAACCGCCAGGTGGCCAGCTCCACGGGGCCGTCGTAGCGCAGCAGCTCCTCCACACCGGTCGCCAGCAGCCCGCTCTCCCCGGCGGCGAGGGAGAGCTGGAGGCGTTCGCGCTGATCCGGGTTCATGAAGAGGGAGTGGAGCCCGTTGCCGATCAGGTTCACCGTGGTTTCGAACCCCGCGAACAGCAGGATGAAAGCCATGGCGGTGGCCTCGGCCTCCGTCAGGTGGTCACCGTGGTCGCTGGCCCGGATCAGATCGGAGATCAGGTCGTCGCCGAGGTCGTCGCGCTTGCGGCGGATGAGCTCCCCGAGATAGGTGCGCATCTGCTTCACCGACCGGGCCACCCCGCCGCGCGGGCCGCCGCCGTGCCGGATCATCATGCCCGCCCAGTCGCGGAAGTCGTCCTGGTCCTCTCGTGGTACGCCGAGCATCTCGCAGATGGCGTAGATGGGGAGGGGGAAGGCGAACTCGTGGATGAGGTCGGCTTCGCCCTTCTCCACGAACTGGTCGATGAGGTGGTCGGTCAGTTCCTGGACCCGCGGGGTGAACTCGGCGACCCTGCGGGGGGTGAACGCCTTCGAGACCAGGCGGCGCAGCCGGGTGTGGTCCGGCGGGTCGATGTTGAGGAGGTGGGTCATCAGCTCCGCCTTGCGCTCCCCCGGGATGCCGGTGCGGCCCTTGGCGTGCGCGGAGCCCTCGTGGTGGGCCGGGTTCTTGCTGAGCCGCTGGTCGGCGAGGGCCTGGCGGGCGTCGGCGTACCGGGTGACGAGCCAGGCCTCGACCCCGCTGGGGAGCGTGGTGCGGTGCACGGGGGCGTGCTCGCGCAGCCAGGCGTACGCCGGGTACGGGTCGGTCGCGAACTCCCAGTCGAACAGGGTCGGGGGCGGGGAGGACGCGTCGGCGGATCCGTCCACGGAGTGGGCGGCGGCGGGGCATCCGGGGGCTGCGGGGGTCTGCTCGTGCACCCCGAGACCGTATCCCGCCCGCTACGCGTCACCCCATTTGAGCCATTTATCGCGGCTGTCCGTAGATAGCTCCTGGCTTGACCTCACGTTCTCCGACGTTCCTACTTTCGGTTTTGTGGATGTGAGGATCTTGAAAAGCAGCTTCGCGGTGGTGGAGAGACGGGCCGAGCACGCGGTCAAGTTCTTCTACTCCCACCTGTTCTGGCACAACCCCGGAGTCCGTGATCTCTTCCCGGCCTCCTTCGAGGACATGGAACGGCAACGGGACCGGCTCTTCGCCGCGCTCACCCATGTCATCGCCCACCTGGAGAACGAGACGCTCGTCCCCTATCTCCGCGACCTCGGCCGCGACCACCGCAAGTTCCTGGTGGGGCCCGAGCACTACGCGGCCGTGGGCACCAGCCTCATCGCCGCGCTCGCCGAGGCCTCCGGGTCCGCCTGGCATCCGCAAGCCGAAAAGGCCTGGTCAGAGGCGTACCAGATGATCGCCGACGCCATGATGGCCGGC
This sequence comes from Streptomyces sp. NPDC104226, assembly GCF_055584085.1. Lineage (NCBI taxonomy): Bacteria > Bacillati > Actinomycetota > Actinomycetes > Kitasatosporales > Streptomycetaceae > Streptomyces > Streptomyces sp. NPDC104226. Next base: position 547,137 of record NZ_JBVJMS010000005.1, on the reverse strand, counting down.
GCGGCCACCAGCGAGGACCCGCCCTGGTGGAACGCGGAAGTGGTACGCCACCTGCTGTACGGGGAGGACATCGGCGTTCTCACGCTGCGCCCGCACGCGCATTTCCCGCACCTCCCCGGCCAGTACACGAGCGTGAGCAGCGACCGGGTGCCGACCACCTGGCGCACGTACTCCCTGGGGAACGCCCCCCGCACCGACGGGACCCTCGACCTGCACGTCAGCCGGATCGAGGGCGGCCGCCTCAGCACCGCGCTGATCCGCGACATCCAGCCCGGGGACGTACTACGACTCGGCGCGGCCGGCGGGCAGATGACCTTCCGCCGCGAGGACCGCCCGGTCAGCTTCATAGCCGCCGGCACCGGCTGGGCCCCGGTCCGCGCCATGCTGGAGGACCTGGCGGAACACCCTCCCGATCAGGACGTGCGGCTCTTCGTGGTCGCACGGGACGCCGCGCACCTCTACGACCGCCCGCTCATCGACGCGTACGCGGACTCCCTCGGCTGGCTGAGCGTCACCTACATCACCCCCGCGCCCGGCCAGCACCGCAACCAGGCCACCGACCGGCTGGCCACCGCGCTCAGCAACCGCGGGCTCTGGCCCGACCAGGACGTCTACCTGAGCGGTCCGCCGCAGTTCATCCGGGAGACCGCGTACCTCCTGGAGGAGCTCGGCGCGCGCCCCGACCGGATCTTCTACGACTCCGTACCCGTCAGTGGCAGGAGCCACGACGACGGAAGCCGCCCGATGGGCTTCGGCGAGTGGTTCCTGAACCGCCCCGACCCGCACTGGCACAACCCGTCGGGCCGCGCGCCCCGGGAGTACTGAGAGCATCGCGGCCGGATGCCGCCGCGGGACCTCCCGCCGTTGCGGGACCTCCCGCCGCCGGGGGTTACTCGCCGACGCCCTCGGCCGCACGGATCGCGTCCCGGTAGGTACGGGCCGCCGCGCGCAGCGCGGTCTCGGGGTCGGTCCCCGCCGCCTCGGCGCGCGCCGCCAGCTCCAGCAGTTCGTACCCGACGCCCTCTCCGCGGGGCAGTTCCACGGGCACCGCCCCCGCACGGGCGCGGCCCGCCAGCTTGGACGCGAGCGCGAGACCGGGCTGGCCGAGCGGGATGCCGTCGGTCACCGACTCCCGCTGCTTCTCCACCTGCTTGGTGCGCTGCCAGTGTGCGTGCACGTCCTCCGGGGTGTCCGCCTTCTCGTCGCCGAAGACGTGCGGGTGCCGGTGGATGAGCTTCTCGACGAGGGCCCCGGCCACGTCGTCGATGGAGAACGGCTCGTCGTCCTCACCGGGACCGCCCTCCTCGGCGATGCGCGCGTGGAAGACCACCTGGAGCAGGACGTCCCCGAGTTCCTCGCGCAGTTCCTCGCGGTCCCCGGTCTCGATGGCCTCGACGAGCTCGTAGGCCTCTTCGATGGCGTACTTCGCCAGTCCCTCGTGGGTCTGCTCCGAGGTCCAGGGGCATGCGCGCCGGACCCGGTCCATGACCTGGACGAGGTCGAGCAGGCGGGCGCCGGGCAGGTCGTACGAGCCCGGCAGCAGTTCCAGGTCCGGTACGGCGACCCGGCCGGAGCCGGCGAACCGGGCCAGCCCGTCGGTGAGCCGCCGGTCTCCCTCGCCGCTGAGCAGGACGACGACCGTGTGCCCGCCGGCGCACTCCTCGATCAGCGCCTGGGCGTCGGGGGCCTCCAGGGCGACCTCGACGCCCGCCTCGCGCAGGTAGGGGAGCTGGACGTGTGCCGGGTCGGCGCACAGCACCCGGTCGGCGCTCCGCAGGGTCTGCCAGGCGGGCCAGGACAGCACGCCGGGGGCCACCCGGTGGCTCGTGGTCAGCAGCACGATGCGGCCGGTGGGCTCGGCGGGCGCGGTGGGCGCGGAAGGCTCGGAGGGCACGTCGTCAGTCACCCTCCGAACCTACCTCCCCGGTCACGGCACTAGGCGCCGGCCGGGGGCTGCTCGGGCCGGGTGACCTGGGTGATCCACGGGGTGGAGTGCTCGCCGAGGGTGACCCGCTGGGGGTCCCAGACGCCGTACCGGGGGTTGACCTCGATGCCGAGCGCGGCCGCGGCCTTCGCGGCGGGTTCGGCGAGCTTGCCCTCGCCGAACTTGGCGTTCAGCTTCTCGAAGAGCACCTGGTCCCGCACCCAGCGCTCGATCTGGTCGGGGGCGACGGCTGCCTTCTGCAGGATCGCCTCCTCGAAGGCGGCGGCCCCGCGGTTGCCCTCGTCGTAGGCCTTGCGGGCGTCCTGGAGCTCCTTGGGGGTGACCGTGATCCCGGCGTCCTTCGCCATCCGGTCGAGGATCCGGCTCTGCAGCATCGTGCTGAGCTTGACCCGGTCGAGCTGGGGGACGGCCGCGATGAGCTCGGCGGCGTGCTCGGAGCGGTTCTGTGCGGAGCGGACGTCGTTCACCTGGGCCTGGAGCGCGGAGGTGGTGATCCGTTCGCCGCCGATCACGGCCGCGGTGCCGGGGCGGGCTTCGCCCGAGCACGCGGACAGCAGAGGGGCCGCCAGGAGCAGGGCGGCGGAAACGGAGAGCGCTGTGCGACGGTGCAAAGGAGCCTCCAGGGCCGGGAGATTGTGCTTCGGTGCACAAGGGCCGTGCGGTGATCGATGTTATGCAGTCGAGGTGATCAGAGCCACTGGTTCGACCAACGATTCCGGGGGTGTTGGGGTTCGCGTCCACCGATGGCCACCCTTCGGCCCATCGGGAGTGCCAGGGTCGGCCCACCATGTCGACACCGCACCGCTCCCCGCGCCGCCCCGGTCTGCTCGGCTCGGCGCTCGCCGCCCTGGTCACGGTGGTGGCCGTGGGTGCCGGAGACGCCGTCGCGCGCGTCTTCCCGTACGGGCCGCGCCACCGCAGCATCAACGACCTCGGCAATCAGTTCGTGCCGTACCACGCGCACCTGTGGGACCTGCTGCACGGACGTGCCGGGGGCGGGCTGCTGCTGAACTGGCAGTCCGGCTACGGGACGAGCTTCCTGCCCGACTTCGGGACCTATCTGGCGAGCCCGTTCGCGGTCCTGGTCGGGCTGTTCCCGCGGCAGGACATCGACCTCGCGGTGTACGTGGTCACCGTGCTCAAGACGGCGGCCGCGGCGGCGGCGATGGCCTGGCTGCTGCGCACCCAGCGGCGCGGGCCGGTGTGGGCGGCGGGGCTGCTCGGGGCCTCGTACGCACTGTGCGGCTGGTCGGTGATCGAGGCCTCGTACAACCCGATGTGGCTCGACGGGCTGATCGCCTTCCCGCTCCTGTGTCTGACGGGTGAGTGGGCGCTGCGCTCGCGCCGGCCGGCGGCGGCCGTCGTGGTGGTGGCGCTCTGTTGGACGGCGAACTTCTACACCGCCTACATGGCGACGCTGGGCGCGGTCCTCGTGCTGCTGGTCCGGCTGCTCCTCGTCCGGGAGGGCGCGGGAGCACGGCTGCGGTGCCTCGCGCGGGCGGCCCTGACCACCGCCTTGGGCGTCGCCCTGTCGATGCCGGTGCTCCTGCCCCTCTTCCTCAGCTCGAAGCAGGCCTACCCGGGGTGGTTCAAGCCCTTCGTGCCGGTGCCCACCGAGGATCTGCTGGCCCGGCTGCTGCCCGCCACCTACTCCTTCTCCTCCCCCGCCCTGTTCGTCGGCACCGGGACCCTGCTGCTCGTGGCGGCCCTGCCCTTCCACCGGGCCGTGCCGGGGCGGGAGCGGCTGCTGTGGACGGGGCTGGTTCTGCTGGTGCTGCTGTCCTTCCAGTGGATGCCGACGCACCTGGCCTGGCACCTCTTCGCGACGCCCAACGGCAGCCCGTACCGGCAGACGTTCGTGCTGGCCGGGATCGTGGTGACGGCCGCCTGGGCGGGGCTGTCGGCCGGGCCGCCCCCGCCGCGGGCGCTGGCGGGCGGCGCCGGGGTGCTGGCGGCCGTGCTGCTCGGGGCGGGCGGGAGCCGGCTGGCGACCGGGTGGGGACTCGCCCTCTTCGGCGGCGGCCTGGCCCTGGCGGGGGCCGCCTGGTGGGCGCTGCGCCACCGGCGCCTGGTGCTGCCGGCGGCGGCCGTACTGGTGCTGGTCCTGCTGGCGCAGGCGGCGGCGACCACCGCCCAGGGGGAGCGGGGCAAGCTGGCGGGCCTGGACGACTACCCGGTGTGGGGGGCGGCGCACACCGCACGGGCCGATGCCCTGAGGGGCGCCGAGGGCTGGCCCGCGTACCGGACGGACGCCGGGCGGCCCGCGCTGACCGGCAACGACCCGATGCTGCTGGGCGGGGAGGGCGGCGCGTACTACAGCAGCCACACCCCGGACCTGTTCACGCGGACCATGGTGGCCCTCGGGGCGGGCTGGACCTCGCGCGGCCGGAACGTGCAGAGCCTGGACAACCCGGTGACGGACGCCGTGTTCTCCGTCGGCGCCCGGCTGCGGCCCGACGGCACGGTCGCGCGGGCCGAGGTGCCGCCGCTGGTCACCGTCCGCCCGCCGGGCGCGCAGCCGGCGTACGGGGCCTCGCCCTTCGCCAACCAGGAGCTCCTGCTGGGCGCCCGGGTGTACGAGGATCCGCTCTCCCCCGGGGTCTGCCGGGCGGGGACGGAGGCCTTCCTGTCGGCGCCGGAGTACAACGGGACGGCCCGCCTCGCGGACGGACCGGCCTTCCGGCTGAACGCCAACCCGCCGCGCAACAGAGCCGCCTTGCAGCCGATGGGGCCCTCCCGGGGGCCCGGCTCGGTCCTGGTCTTCGAGCAGGCGGCGCCGGCGCACTGGCAGCTGTCCTGCCTGGACCGCTCGCTGCTGGACGCGGCCGTCGCCCGGCTGCGCGCCACGGCGGCGGTGTCCGTCCGGGTCGGCTCCGCGGGCGTGGACGCGGTGCTCCCGCCGGGCAGTACGGGCACGGCGGTGCTCTCGGTCCCCGCGATCGCGGGTTGGAGCTGCAACGGCCGGCCCGCCGCCGCCCGGCTGGGCCTGGTCGCGATCCCGCTGGACGGCCGCACCACCCGCCTCGCCTGCACCTTCCGCCCCCCGGGCCTCCTCCCGGGCACGGCCCTCGCGGCAACGGCCCTGCTGGGAGTGGCCGTCCTGCTCGCGGCGGGCCGACGGCGTCAGCGGACCTGACCGAGCCAGTGCAGGGTGCGGCGGACCTCCTCCGTGAAGGGGTGGTTCGGGCCGTGCAGGCGTTCCGCGTCGAAGAGGAGGCGGGCCAGGGTGTCGTGGGCCGCCGGGCGGTCGCCGAGCGAGAGCAGCAGGTGCGCTATGCGGCGGCGGACCTCCAGCGGGAGGCCCGGGTCCGGGTTCGCGTAGTGGTTCTCGAACAGCGGCAGCAGCGAGCGGTACTCGGCGAGGGCGGCCGCCGGTTCGCCTAGCTGTTCCAGGCACTGGGCCGCGTCGTAGCGGAAGCGCAGGGACTGCGGGTCGCCGGCCGGGAACTCCTCCGCGAGGCGGCGCAGTTCGGGCAGGGCGCGGCGGTACTGGCCGTCGTCCATCAGCGTGGCCGCGTACTGCTTGCGCAGGGAGCGGACCACCGGCGAGTGCGCGCCGTGCTGCTCGGCCGCCGCCGGGAGGATCCCGCCGAGGATGTCCACGGCCTGGGTGAGCATGCCCTGGTCGAGGAGCTTCTTGGCCTCCTCGACGGCCGCCGGGACGTCCGGCCTCGGCGGCTGGGGCGGGGTCGCGGGCCGGGGCGGGATCACGGTGGCGCGGTCCGGCCAGGGGGCCTGCGGGCGCAGGAAGGGGCGGGTCGGGTCGAGGGGGCCGGTGGGGGCGCCGGAGCCGTGGTGGGGCAGCAGCGGCGCGAGGGCCGCGTACACCGCCTGCGCGGAGGCGGGCCGGTCCTGCGGGTCCTTGGCCAGCAGCTTCAGGAGTACGGCTTCCAACTGCTGCGGGACCTCGGGGCGCAACTGGCGCACCGGGAGCGGGGGTTCGTACAGGTGCCGGTGGAGCACCCCGAGTGCGGTGGAGCCGGCGAAGGGGACGTTGCCGGACAGCAGCTCGTACAGGACCACGCCGAGGGCGTAGAGGTCGGTGTGCGGGCCGACGGCCCCGCCCATGGCCTGTTCGGGGGCCATGTACGCGGGGCTGCCGATCGGCGAACCGGTGCTGGTGAGGCGGGTGGTGTCGGTGTCCATCACGGAGGCGACACCGAGGTCGAGGACCAGCACGGTCCCGTCGGGGCGGACCATGACGTTGCGCGGCTTCAGGTCGCGGTGCACGATCGGCACCGCGTGCACGGCCGACAGCACCGAGCACAGCTGCGCGATCACCGAGACCGCCCACGGCCACGGGTACGGGTCGTGTTCGGCGAGGTGGTCGGCGAGGTCGGCGCCCTCCACGTACTGCATGACGAGGTACAGCTCGTCCCCGTCACTGCCCGCGTCGTGCACGGTGACCAGCCCGGGGTGGTCGACCTGGGCCGTGACCCGGCATTCGCGCACGAAGCGGCGGCGCAGCTCCTCGGCCACGGAGCCGGGTCCGGCCACCTTGTCGGGGCGCAGCAGTTTCACCGCGACGCGGCGGTCCAGGCGCCGGTCGTACGCCGTCCACACCTGGCCCATGCCGCCCTGGCCCAGGATGGTGGCGAGCTGGTAGCGGTCCCCGATGAGCCGGTCCGTCACGGGCGGGGGTCCTCGCCCTGGGGCGGCTGCTGGCGGCGCAGGAGTTCGCTGAGCTCGTCGAGCTCGGCGCGGACCTGCCCGATGCGCGGGGGCGGCGTCGGGGCGGGCGCGGGCTCGGGGGCCTGCTGCGGCGCGGGCTGCTGGGGCTGGTGCTGGGGCCGCTGCGGCTGCTGCTGCGGGCCGGTCTGGGACACCGGCGGGTATCCGTAGGCGGGCCCGGTCTGCTGCTGGGGCGGTACGTAGGGGGAGGCGGGCGGCGGGTACCAGCCGGCCGCCCCGGCGGGCCCGGCCTTGAGCGCCTCGAAGTGACGGATCTCGGCGACGAGGTAGTAGATGCACACCGCGAGGCCGCTCAGCAGGATGCCGAAGGCCCCCGCGTTGCCCTGCCAGCCGCTGGTGTCGGGGGTCGGGTCCGCGCCGATCAGCGCCAGCGACACGATCTCGGCGGCGATGGAGCCCCCCATCAGCCACCAGTCCCGGCTCTTGCGGGTGACGAGCGCGAGCCGCAGCATCGTCCCCCAGGCGAGGAACCCGCAGCTCAGGATCGGCAGCAGCGCGAACAGCACGCGGAGCGCCACCACGCCCCCGGTGCTGGGCTGGTGTCCGTGGGGCGGCGGTGTGCCGGGGCCGTGCATCGCTGCTCCTGACGGGCCGTGCGGAGGAAAGGTGAAGGATTTCGGCTCTGAGGGTATACAGCGTTCCCGGCCGGGGGTGAGGGGATGCGCTCAACCGTTGTACGGTCGCAGCCCGGCCGGGCGCCGCGGGCTCATTCGGGCCGGACCGTGCCGTCCGACAGACCGTCGTACAGGCCCTGGACGAGCTGCTCCCCGAGCCGCGCGGCCAGCCTCAACGCGTCCTCGAACTCGGCCAGCGCCCGGAACCGTGCCCCGTACACCTCCTGCTCGGCCCGTGGCAGCCGGGGCAGTTCGAGGCGGCGCACGTCGAGCCGGGTCGTGGTGGAGGCGTGACTGCTGGCGCGGCGGTTGTTGGCGGTGGCGCGCAGGAACCCGGCCACGAACCAGGGGTCCAGTGCGGCCTGGTCGGGCCGCAGCAGCTGCAGGCCCCGGCCGAGCGCCGCCCCGGCGGTGGCCTCGTCGACCACGCGGGCCACGCCGGCGCCCCCGGTGAGGGGGACGACCACGTCACCGGGTGCGGTCAGCAGGGGCTGCTCCGCGGCGGCGGCCAGGGTGCCGGAGGGGCCGGTGCCGGCGCTCACGTCGTACTCGGTCAGGACGGGGGCCCGGCCCGCGCCGGTGCCCGTGCCCGTGTGGAGGAGCAGGGCTCCGGCGCGGGCGAGCTCGCCGACCGTGGTCAGCGGCAGTCGGGCCGGCACTGCGGCGGGCCGGTCCTTCGCGTCGGCGGGCGGGGTGGGCGGAGCGGGCGGGGTGAGCCGGGCCGCGCGGGTCAGCGTGGAGTCCAGCCGGTCCCGTACGGCGGCCAGCTCGGCCGGGCCGCCGCCCGCGGCGGGCGGCGGCAGGTGGCGGGCCGGGGTCAGGTCCACGTCGTCGTCGAGCAGGTCCACGACGGGCACCACGCGGCGCACGCCCGGGACGTCCGCCGCGTCCGGGCCCCGGCCGCCGCGCTCGTACGCCGTCCAGGCCTCCTCCACCGCGCTGTGAACGGCGGCCCACCCGGCCCGCCCCGGGCCCGGCCCCTGCCCCTCGGTGCCGAGGGCGGCGGTGTCCACGAGGAGCAGCCCCGCGGGGGGCGCGGCCTGCGGGGCGGGCCTGCGCAGCACCCACAGGTGCAGCGGGATCCCGTACGGGGGCGCGGCGCCGGCCGGGAGGGCGACGACGGCCCGCAGCGCGCCCCGGCGCAGCAGGTCGGCCCGGATCCGGCGGCCGGAGCGGCGGGCCGCGGCGGCGGGCGGCATGAGGAGGACGGCGGTGCCGCCCTCGCGCAGGTGGGCCAGGGCGTGCTGGACCCAGGCGAGTTCGGATTCCGCGCGGGCCGGCAGTCCGTACTCCCAGCGCGGGTCGTAGGCCAGCTCTTCGTGGCCCCAGTTGCGTTCGTTGAACGGCGGGTGGCAGAGCACGGCGTCGACCGGTTCGGCGGCGGGCCGTGCGAAGGCGTCGGCGCGCAGGCTGTCGGCGGCGGCGGCGCGGACCGGCGCGTCCGACTGCAGGGCGAGGCGCAGGGCGGCGAGGGAGGCCAGCTCGGGCGAACTGTCCTGCGCGTAGCGGGTGGTGGCCCCGGGGAGGGCCCGCAGCAGGGTGCCGGTGCCGCAGGCCGGGTCCAGGACGGTGAAGGGTGCGGGGCCGGCGGCGCCGGTGGCGGGGGCGGCGAGGGCGGCCATGAGGACGGCGAGGCCGTCCGGAGTGAGCGTGTACTGGCGGGGGTTGGCTTCGAGGTGGCGGCCGAGCAGGAACTCGAAGGCTCCCCTGGTGCCGAGTTCGGCGGCGAGGTCGGCCGCGGCCCGCAGGAAGGGCACCGAGGCGGCCGGGAGCGGGGCGGTGGCTCCGAGCGGGTGCGCGGGCCCGAACCGCAGGGCGAGCACCCGGTCGAGGGCGGGCGCCAGCAGGGTGGCCATCCGCTCGTCGGAGACGGCCGCGGCTTCCAGCCACTCCCTGGGCCGGTCGCGTACGAGGAGCAGCGCGCTCCCGGCTTTGACGAGCGCGGCCACGGAGCCGCCGGGGTGGGCGGTCACGTACTGCCAGACGCGCTCGCGCAGCGGGACTTCGGCGAGCTTGCCCTGGGTCCGGAGCCAGTCGGTGACCTCCGCGAGGGCGAAGGAGGGGCTGGTCTCGGTGCCGCCGACGGGGCGGGGGAAGTCGGGGTGGCGGCGGCGCCAGTTGCTCACGGCGGCGCGGCCGACTCCGGCGAGGCGGGCGATCTCCGCGGCGGTGACCTCGGGGGCGGCTTCGGGGGCGGCAGGGTCTTCGGGGGCGGTAGGGCCTATGGGGGCTGTGGGGGTGGCTGGGGCCTCGGTGGGGGGCTTCTGCTCCGGCATGTGCGCGAGCATACCGCTGCAAAGAGGAGAGACCCATTCACAGTGTGAATTTAACAGCCCCTCAAAAACTCGTTGACTCGGTTCACAGGCTCTGCTGTGATGATCACACCGAACAGGTCGTCAGATCAGGCAGGAGCCACACATGTCCCGGACCACACGCACCAGTTGGACCGCCCGCACCGCCCGCACGAAGGTCCTGACGGGCTGTGGAGCGGCCATCGCCCTCGTGGCGCTCAGCGCGTGCAGCGGCACGGACACCGCCGCCGACAAGGGCGCCGACGCGGCCGCCTCGAAGCCCGCGGCGGCGAGCAGCGGCAGCGCCCCGGCCCCCGACGCGGGCAAGGCCAAGTCGGCCATCAAGGGCAGCGGCACCTTCCAGGTCGGCTCCGACGTCCAGCCGGGCCTCTACCGCTCGACGGGCAACAAGGCCGACGACAACTGCTACTGGGAGCGCGCCAAGGACTCCAAGGGCGAGGCGGAGTCGATCATCGACAACGCCAACGCCGTGGGCTCCACGTACGTGGCCATCGTCGCCACCGACAAGATCTTCAAGACCGAGGGCTGCAAGGGCTGGGAGCTCGTCGACCCGAAGGCCACGGGCACCCCGAAGGCCGAGATGTCCGGCAAGGCCGGCATGCTCAAGGTCGGCGTCGACGTCGCCCCGGGCACCTACAAGTCCGCGGGCTCCACCGAGGACGGCACCGGCTGCTACTGGGAGCGCACCAAGGACGCGTCCGGCAGCGTCGACACGATCATCGCGAACGAGAACCCCGAGGGGCAGGCCGTCGTAACGATCGAGGCCGGGGACGGCTTCTTCACGACCGTCGACTGCCAGGACTGGAAGAAGGCCTGACCACAGGCCTGATGCAGGGGGTGGTCCGGGCCCGACCCACGAGGTGGCCCAGGACCTGATGCAGGGGGGTGTTCCGGGCCCGGCCCACAGGGCGGCCCGGGACCCGATCCGGGGGTGGATCAGCGGAGCCGTTCCGGCAGGCGGGTGGGGTTGCCCCCGGTCGGCAGGCGCTCCCCGGGACAGCCGGTCAGGACGCGCTTCATCGCGTCGCGCTCACCGGCCGTGATCCACAGACCGTACTTCTGCTTGACCGCGATCTGGGCCGCGACGTAGCGGCAGCGGTACCCGCGATCGGGCGGGAGCCAGGTGGCCGCGTCACCGTCCCCCTTCTTGCGGTTGGCCGCGGCGTCGACCGCCAGCAGGTTCAGCGGATCGTTGGCGAAGGCGATGCGCTTGCCCTTGTCCCAGCCGCCGGCTCCCTTCTGCCAGGCGTCGGAGAGGGCCACGATGTGGTCGATGTCCACACCGGTGCGGCCCCGTTCGTGCGTGATGCGGGCCCCGGTGTAGGGGTCCTTCTCCAGTACCCCGGTCAGCACCTTGCAGCCGTCCTCGAAGGTGGTCCGGGCGAGGTCCCGCTTGAGGATGTCCTCGCGGGTCCCGCAGCCGCTGCCGTCCGTGTCCGGCCAGCCCTTGCCGAACCGCTCGCGCGCGTACCCCGTCTTCGGCGCCCGCCCCTTGACCGCGAGCCCGTCCACCGAGGCCAGGGCCACCGGGCCGTTGGCCGGCCCGGGCGCGTTCGCACCCGCACCGGCGCCGGACCCGGGGAGCGCCGTACAGCCGGAGAGGGCGACGGCGGAGGCGAGCAGCAGGGCGGGAAACAGCAGGTGGGGACGCATGGGACAAGATCATAAACTCCAGGGCATTACGGGACGTTCCGACGCTCCAGCGAGCGAACCGACCCAAACGGGCGTAGCGTCGCAAACGGGATGAACGGAAGGAGCCCGAGCATGGGGATTTTCGACAGGTTCAAGGACAAGGGCAAGGACATCTCCGACAACCTCGAACAAGAGATCAACGACAAGACCGGCAACAAGTACGCCGACCAAGTCGACAAGGCACAGCAGCAGATGGAAGAGAAGCTCGGCATCGACGACGACCCGAACAAGTAACCCAGCGGGAACGCGAACGACCGCGACCGGGGACCGGAAGGTTCCCGCCGCGGCCGTCGCTGTGTCTGCTTCGCCGTGCCTGCGTCGCCGTGTCTGCGGGCCCTGCCTGCGGGCCGCGCCTACGAGCCCGCCTACGAGCCGAGGATCGTGGCGAGGAACTCCCCGGTCCAGCCCAGCAGTTCCCGTCCGACCAGCGGCTTCCCGCCCACCCGGGCGGTCTTCGGCCGCGGCACCAGCACCTGCGAGGCGGCCGGCTTGATCACCGAGCCCGGGTAGAGCCGCTTCAGCCGCAGCTCCTGCGATTCGCGCAACTCCACCGGGCCGAAGCGGATGTTGGGCCCCTGGAGGGTGATGTCGCCGACCCCGCAGGCACGGGCGAGCATCCGCAGTCCGGCCACCAGCAGCAGGTTCTCCACCGGCTCCGGCAGCTTGCCGTAGCGGTCGGTGAGCTCCTCGCGGACCGCCTTGACGTCCTCCTCGGAGTTGGCCGCCGCGATGGACCGGTACGCCTGGAGGCGCAGCCGCTCGCCCGGCGCGTAGTCGTGCGGAACGTGCGCGTCGACCGGCAGCTCGATCTTGACCTCCAGCGGCGGCTCCTCCTCCACTCCGCCCTCGACGGCCGACCGGTAGTCGGCCACGGCCTCGCCGACCATCCGGATGTAGAGGTCGAAGCCGACGCCCGCGATGTGGCCGGACTGTTCGCCGCCGAGCAGGTTGCCCGCGCCGCGGATCTCCAGGTCCTTCATCGCCACGTACATGCCCGCGCCCATCTCGGTGTGCTGGGCGATCGTCGCGAGCCGCTCGTGCGCCGTCTCGGTCAGCGGCTTCTCCGGCGGGTACAGGAAGTACGCGTACCCGCGCTCGCGGCCACGGCCCACGCGGCCGCGCAGCTGGTGGAGCTGGGAGAGGCCGAAGTTGTCGCCGCGCTCGACGATGAGGGTGTTGGCGTTGGAGATGTCGATGCCCGACTCGACGATCGTCGTCGAGACCAGGACGTCGAACTTCTTCTCCCAGAAGTCCACCACGACCTGTTCCAGGGCCTGTTCGGACATCTGGCCGTGCGCCGTCGCGATGCGCGCCTCGGGCACGATCTCGCGGAGCTTGGCGGCCGCCCGGTCGATGGACTCGACCCGGTTGTGGATGTAGAAGCACTGGCCCTCGCGGAGCAGCTCGCGGCGGATCGCGGCGCCGATCTGCTTCTCCTCGTAGGGGCCGACGAAGGTCAGGACCGGGTGGCGCTCCTCGGGCGGGGTGGTGATCGTGGACATCTCGCGGATGCCGGTCACCGCCATCTCCAGGGTGCGCGGGATGGGGGTCGCGGACATCGTCAGCACGTCGACGTTGGCGCGCAGCTTCTTGAGCTGCTCCTTGTGCTCGACGCCGAACCGCTGCTCCTCGTCGACGATGACCAGGCCCAGGTCCTTGAACTTGGTCTCCTGCGAGAACAGCCGGTGCGTGCCGATGACGATGTCGACGGAGCCCTCCTTCAGCCCCTCCAGCGTCGCCTTCGACTCGGTGTCGGTCTGGAAGCGGGACAGCGCCTTCACCTTGACCGGGAACTGCGCGTACCGCTCGGAGAAGGTGCCGAAGTGCTGCTGCACCAGCAACGTGGTCGGGACGAGGACGGCGACCTGCTTGCCGTCCTGGACCGCCTTGAAGGCCGCGCGCACGGCGATCTCGGTCTTGCCGTAGCCGACGTCGCCGCAGATCAGGCGGTCCATGGGGACCGACTTCTCCATGTCCTCCTTCACCTCGGCGATGGTGGTGAGCTGGTCGGGGGTCTCCGCGTACGGGAAGGCGTCCTCCAGCTCGCGCTGCCAGGGGGTGTCCGGGCCGAAGGTGTGGCCGGGGGCCGCCATGCGGGCGCTGTAGAGCTTGATGAGGTCGGCGGCGATCTCCTTGACCGCCTTCTTCGCGCGCGCCTTGGTCTTGGTCCAGTCGGCGCCGCCGAGCCGGTGCAGGGTCGGGGCCTCGCCGCCGACGTACTTGGTGACCTGCTCCAGCTGGTCGGTGGGGATGTAGAGGCGGTCGCCGGGCTGGCCGCGCTTGGCCGGCGCGTACTCGACGAGCAGGTACTCGCGGGTGGCGCCCTGCACGGTGCGCTGCACCATCTCGATGTAGCGGCCGACGCCGTGCTGCTCGTGGACGATGTAGTCGCCGACCTCCAGGGTGAGGGGGTCGATCGACTTGCGGCGCCGGGTCGGCATCCGGCCGAGGTCCTTGGTGGCCGTGCGCTGGCCGGTCAGGTCGGTCTCGGTGAGCACGGCGAGCTTGAGGGCCGGGTCGACGAAGCCGTTGTCGAGGGCGCCGCACGAGACGTGGACCAGCGAGGGCTCCAGGGCGGTGACGTCCGCCTCCAGGCGGGCCGCGATGCCCTCCCCGCCGAGCACCTCGACGGTGCGGGCGGCCGGGCCGTGGCCCTCGGTCAGGTAGACGGTGCGCCAGCCGTCGGCGATCCAGGCCTTGGTGTCGGCGAGCGCCCGGGCGGTGTCGCCGCGGTAGGCCTCGGGGGCGTGCATGCCGAGGGTGAGGGTGTCGCTGCCGACGGCCGCGTCCTCGTCCGCGGCGAACGGGGACACCGACCACCACATCATGCCGAGCTCGCGCGCGTGCTCCCGTACGTCGGCGATCCCGCGCAGCGAGGCCGCGCCCACGTCGATGGGGGCCTGGCCGCCGCCTGCGGTGGCGGCCCACGAGGCCATCAGGAACTCCTGCGAGGTCGCCACCAGGTCCGAGGCCCGCGTCCGGACCCGCTCCGGGTCGCAGACCACGGCCATCGCCCCGGCGGGCAGTACGTCGATCAGCAGCTCCATGTCGTCGACCAGGACCGGGGCCAGGGACTCCATACCCTCGACGGCGATCCCCTCAGCGATCTTGTGCAGCAGTTCGCCGAGCTCGGGGTGGAGCTCGGCGAGGGCCGCGGCGCGTTCGCGCACCTCGTCGGTGAGGAGCAGTTCCCGGCAGGGCGGGGCCCACAGGCCGTGCTCGGCGATCTCCAGGGAGCGCTGGTCGGCGACCTTGAAGTACCGGATCTCCTCGACCTCGTCACCCCAGAACTCCACGCGCAGCGGGTGTTCCTCGGTGGGCGGGAACACGTCGAGGATCCCGCCGCGCACCGCGAACTCGCCGCGCTTCTCGACGAGCTCCACGCGGGCGTACGCGGCCGCGGCGAGTGCCTGCGTCACCGCGCCGAGGTCCACGCTCTCGCCCTGGCGCAGGCTCACCGGGACCAGGTCGCCGAGCCCCTTGACCTGCGGCTGGAGCACGGAGCGGATCGGGGCGACGACCACCGAGACCGGTCCTGCGGCGGGGTCGTCCTTGCTCGGGTGCACGAGCCGGCGCAGGACGGCGATCCGGCGGCCCACGGTGTCGCTGCGCGGGCTCAGCCGTTCGTGCGGCAGCGTCTCCCAGGAGGGGTACTCCGCCACCTCGTCGGGCGGCAGCAGGGAGCGCAGCGCGGCGGCGAGGTCCTCGGCCTCCCGCCCGGTGGCGGTGACCGCGAGCACGGTCCGCTCGGTACGGGCGGCCAGCGCGGCGATGGCGAAGGGCCGCGCGGCAGCCGGGCCGACGAGGTCCACGTGCATGCGGTTGCCGTCCCCGGCCGCGGTGACCGCCTCGGCGAGTGCGGGGTCCCGGGTGACGGCGTCGAGCAGTCCGTGCAGGCTCATGAAGGCGGCTTTCCATCCGATGAGGTGCGGCGCGTCCCCGCGGAGCGGCAACGCGAAGGACCCGACACGTCGAACGGGCCGGGGGTTCCCACCCTACGACGCGCCTCCGACACCCGCGCGTGGGATCCGGGTCCCCGTGGGGGTGACGGAGCCGGCGAACGACCGCGGCCCCGCCGCACCCGGGAGGGTGGGGCGGGGCCGGGTCGTTTCCCCCGTACGACCGGCCGGCGACTACTCGCTGGCGATCGCGTTCAGTACGTTCATCCGGCCCGCCCGGAAGGCGGGGACCAGGGCGGCCAGCAGGCCGACCAGGGCGGATCCGGCGAACACTCCGAGGATGGTGGGCCACGGGATCTCGAGGATCTTCATGCCCTCCAGCGCGAGGAGCTGGTGGGCGGTGGCGCCCCAGCCCATGCCCAGGCCGAGGCCCAGCAGGGCGCCGAAGAGGGCGATGACCACGGACTCCAGGCGGATCATGCGGCGGAGCTGGCGGCGGGAGAGGCCGATGGCGCGCATCAGGCCGATCTCGCGGGTCCGCTCGACCACCGAGAGGGCCAGGGTGTTCACCACGCCCAGGACCGCGACGATGATCGCGAGGGCGAGGAGGGCGTAGACCACGTTCAGGAGCTGGCCGACCTGGTCCTTCAGCGCCTGCTTGTAGTCCGTCTGGTTGAGCACCTGGTACTGCGGGTACTCGGCCAGCGCCGACTTGACCGCCGCGTAGGCGGCGTCGTCCTGGCCGTCCTTCGCGGTGGCCAGCACCATGAAGGGCCGGGGCATCTTGTCGGCCGGCAGGTTCGCCTCGGCGACTGCGGTGCTGACGTACTTCATGCCCTTGTCGAGGTTGCTCTCGTCGCTGGTGATCGCCGCGACCTTGAGCTTGACGGTCTTGCCGCCGGTGAAGGCGACCGTCAGCTCGTCACCGAGCTTGACCTGGTGCTTGGCGGCGTACTCGGAGCCCACCGACATCGAGCCCGGCTTGTAGGCGTCCGCGTGCTCGCCCGCGGTCACCTTGCGGCGGACGTCCAGGGCGTACGTGGGGTCCTGGACTCCGAGGCCGTCGGCCTCGGTGGTGCCGTCGGGGGCGGTGATCTTGGTGTCGACCTCCCGGTAGGCGGTGACGTGCGCCAGGCCGGAGGTCTTGCGCAGCGCTTCCTCCGCCTGCGGTACGACCGGCTGCCCGGTCATCGACTGGACGATGAAGTCCGCGCCGACCGACTTGTCGAGCTCGTCGGTGGCCGAGGCCACCATCGAGGAGCCGACCACCGACAGGCAGGCGACCAGCGCGAGGCCGATCATCAGCGCGGCGGCGGTGGCGCCGGTGCGGCGCGGGTTGCGCAGCGCGTTGCGCTCGGCGAGGCGGCCGACGGAGCCGAAGGGCCGCAGGACCGGAGCGGACAGGGCCTTGACCACGACGCCGGCGAGCAGCGGGCCGATCACGATGAACCCGATGAGGGTGAAGAGCACGCCCAGACCGAGCCACTGGGCTCCGGTGCCTGCGGCGTCGGCCGTGGAGGCGAGGTAGAGGCCCGCGGCGCCGATGCCGGTGAGGGTCAGGCCGATGGCGGCGCGGATCCGGCCGGCCTTCTTGTCCCCGGGGGTGCCGGACTCGCGCAGGGCGGCCATCGGGGAGACCTTGCCGGCCCGGCGGGCCGGTATGAAGGCGGAGACGACGGTGACGACGACTCCGAGGACGATGCCGATGACCGGGGTGGTCCAGGCGATGGTGAGGTCCTCGGTGGACAGGCTCATGCCCATCTGGCTCATGAGCTGCATCAGGCCGACGGCCAGGCCGATGCCGGCGCCGACGCCGAGGATCGAGCCGACCACGCCGAGCAGGAAGGCCTCGATGACCACCGACTTGAGCACCTGGCCGCTGTTCGCGCCGATGGCCCGCATCAGGCCGATCTCGCGGGTGCGCTGGGCGACCAGCATCGAGAACGTGTTGAAGATCAGGAAGATCCCGACGAGGAAGGCGATCGCGGCGAAGCCGAGCATCACCCACTTCATGATGTCGAGGAAGTCCATGTTCTTCTTGTTGGCGTCCGCGGCTTCCTTCGCGGTCTGCAGCTTGTAGGTGTCGGCGCCGAGGGCGGAGGCGACGTTCGCCTTGAGCTGGGTGTCGCTCACCCCGTCCTTGGCGGTGACGTTCACGTGGGTGAAGGCGTCCGGGGTGCCGATCAGCTTCTGCTGCGCGGTGGCGGTGTCGAAGTAGACGACGGTCGCACCCGGGTTGGTCACGGTGAAGGCGGCGATGCCGGTGATCTTGGAGCGGATGTCGCCGTTGACGGTGATGGTGCGGATGTCGTCACCGAGCCCCAGGTGGTGCTTCTTCGCCGTGTCGCTGTCGATCATCAGGTCGGTGGGGCCGCGCGGAGCCTGCCCCTCGATGATCTTCATGGACTTCAGTTCGTTCTCGGTCCAGTTGCCCGCGAAGGTCGGGGCGCCCGTGGTCGAGCCGAGGTTCTCGTTCTTGGCGTTGACGACGGTGACCGCCGTCGAGGCCACGCCGCCCTCGGCGGACTTCACGCCCTCGGCCTTCTTCACCTGCTGGACCACCGAGGCGGGCAGCGCCTGCGGCTTGCCGGTGTCGGGGGTCTCCCCGGTCTCCTCGGCCTCCTTGGGGGTGACCGTGACATTGGAGTTGGTGACGGCGAACAGCTTGTCGAAGGTGGTGTTCATGGTGTCCGTGAACACCAGCGTCCCGCAGACGAAGGCCACGGAGAGCAGGACGGCCACGGCGGAGAGCGCCATGCGTCCCTTGTGCGCGAAGAAGTTGCGCCGCGCGGTCTTCATGACGGTCACGACGTCCGCCCACGGGCGTCGAAGTCCTTCATGCGGTCCAGGACCTGGTCGGCGGTGGGCGTGTACATCTCGTCCACGATCCGGCCGTCCGCGAGGAAGATGACGCGGTCCGCGTAGGAGGCGGCGACCGGGTCGTGGGTGACCATGACGATGGTCTGGCCCAGCTCGTTCACCGAACGGCGCAGGAAGCCGAGGACCTCCGCGCCGGCCCGGGAGTCGAGGTTTCCGGTGGGCTCGTCGCCGAAGATGATCTGGGGCCGGGAGGCCAGGGCGCGGGCGACCGCCACGCGCTGCTGCTGGCCGCCGGAGAGCTCGGTCGGACGGTGCTTGAGGCGACCCGCCAGACCCACGGTCTCCACGACCCGGTTCAGCCACTCCGCGTCGGCCTTGCGGCCGGCGATGTCCATGGGGAGGGTGATGTTCTCCAGGGCGTTGAGCGTCGGCAGCAGGTTGAAGGCCTGGAAGATGAAGCCGATCCGGTCGCGGCGCAGCTGCGTGAGCTTCTTGTCCTTCAGACCGGTGATCTCGGTGTCGTCCAGGAAGATCTGGCCGCTCGTGACCGTGTCGAGGCCGGCCAGGCAGTGCATCAGCGTGGACTTGCCGGAGCCCGAGGGCCCCATGATCGCGGTGAACTGGCCGCGGTGGATGTCCACGTCCACCGCGTCGAGGGCGACGACCCGCGTCTCGCCGGAGCCGTAGGCCTTGACGACCTTCCGCGCCCGTGCCGCGACGGCGACATGCCCTCCAGTACCCCCGTGCCTGGTTTCGGTCATAGCCGTTGTCACGGTGTTTCCCCTCGTTCTGCTGCGTCGGTTCGTCGGTTCGTGCGCTGTGATGCGCTTCATTCGAAGTCTGTCGGGAGGGGTTCCGCGGCGCGCTGGTGCCAATCGCCGTATCCATAGGGGTGCTAGCCCTACCCCCCGGACTCCCGCCCTGTAGTGACCAGTTAAGGACGCCCGCGGCCTTTCCTCGTCCTCCCCCGGGACGAAGGGCCCCTGGACCCTTATGAGGACCAACCCCTAGGGGATCTCGCCCGTTGGGACGAGGCGCCCTCGGGGGATACCACCCCGTAATGCCGCAGTGAGATGGTGTCCGCGCAGGTAAGAACGGGGTGAAGGGTTTTTCATGGGGTCAGGGGAGAGCACGGGCGCGAGTACCGACGACAGTGCCGGTGGCATACCCGAGGAGGAGCGGGCCGACCGGACCGACCGGACCGGATCCGGAAACCAAGCCTCCGCCAAGGCGGGCGCGGATGGCGGTACGGGTGCGGACGCGGGCTCGGGCGCGGGTGCACACACGGACGCGGGTACGGAAACGCGTACGGGTCCGGGTGCCGGAGCGGGTCCGCAGACCGCGCCCCCGCCCGGGCGGCCCCGTACGGCCGTCGTCGCCGCCCTGATGCTGACCATGGGCCTCGTCGCCCTCGACGGCGCCATCGTCGCCACCGCCGTCCCGCAGATCGTCGGCGACCTCGGCGGCTTCGCCGTCTTCTCCTGGATCTTCTCGGGCTACATCCTGGCCGGAACGGTCACCCTGCCCGTCTACGGCAAGCTCTCCGACACCTACGGCCGCAAGCCCGTCCTGCTCCTCGGCATCAGCCTCTTCCTGCTCGGCTCCCTGCTCTGCGCGGCCGCCTGGAACATGGCCGCCCTCATCGCCTTCCGGATCCTCCAGGGCCTGGGCGGCGGCGCCCTGCAGGGCACCGTGCAGACCCTGGCCGCCGACCTCTACCCGCTCAAGGACCGGCCGCGCATCCAGTCCCGGATGTCGGTGGTCTGGGCCGGCTCCGCACTGGCCGGCCCCGCGCTCGGCGGGCTGATCGCCACGTACACCGACTGGCGCTGGATCTTCCTGCTCAACCTGCCGCTGGCCGCCGCCGCCCTGTGGATCATCAGCCGCCACCTGGTCGAGCCCACCCGGCCCCCCGGCCGCACCGGCCCCGTCGACTGGGCCGGAGCCGTGGCCGTCTTCGCCTGCGGGGGGCTGTTGCTGTTCGCGCTGGTGCAGGGCGGAGTCGCCTGGCCCTGGCTGTCGGCGCCCTCGCTGGTGCTGCTCGGAGCCTCCGCGGCACTGGGTGTGCTCGTCGTCCGGATCGAACGCCGGGCCGAACAGCCCATCCTGCCCGGCTGGGTGTGGCGCCGGCGCACCATCGCCGCCGTCAACCTGGCCATGGCCGGGCTCGGCCTGCTGATGGTCGCCCCGATGCTGTTCATGCCGACGTACGCCCAGTCCGTACTGGGCCTCGGCCCCACCGGCGCCGGCCTGGTCGCCTCCGCGATGACCCTGAGCTGGCCGATCAGCGCCGCCCTCGCACAGCACGTCTACCGGCGCATCGGCTTCCGCAACACCGCCGCCACCGGGGTCGGCCTGGCCACCCTCATCCTCGGCTCCTTCGCCCTGCTCCCCTACCCCGCCCCGGTCTGGCAGCCCGTGCTGATCATGCTGCTGCTGGGCGCGGCCCTCGGCCTCTTCCAGCTCCCGCTGATCGTGGGCGTCCAGTCCA
Source organism: Streptomyces sp. NPDC104226 (assembly GCF_055584085.1). Taxonomy (NCBI): domain Bacteria; kingdom Bacillati; phylum Actinomycetota; class Actinomycetes; order Kitasatosporales; family Streptomycetaceae; genus Streptomyces; species Streptomyces sp. NPDC104226. The sequence continues at coordinate 526,672 of NZ_JBVJMS010000005.1, read as the reverse complement.
CGGTGGGCTGGGAGGAGCGCGGAACCACCACGGCCTCGGTGCTGTTCTGCCGCAACGTCGGGCAGAGCGTCGGAGCGGCGCTGCTGGGGGCCGTCGCCAACGCCACCATCGCCTCCCGGCTGTCGCAGGCCCCCGTGCCCGGGCTCCCCTCGGACCTCGACGAGGCGTCCCGGGCCCTGAGCCACCCCGGACTCCTTCCCCCGGAGGCCTCCGAGTACCTGCGCCGGGCGGTGGCGGCCGCCGGGGACCACATCTTCCTCGGCGCGAGCCTGGCGGCGGCCGCGTCGGCGCTGGTGCTGCTGCTGGTGGCGCCGCGCCGGTTCCCGGTGCTGCCGGAGCAGCGGGAGGGCTGAGCCGACGCCGCGGAGAGGCCGGGAACTTGTCATGCCCGGGTTGAGTCGGCAACCCTCGGTGGAGACGCCGCACTCCCGGGGGGACCACACATGACGTCCGCGCTGCTCGCACTCGCCTTACTCGCCGCCCTGGCGGGCCCCATCGTCCTGCGCCTGCTCCGCCACCCCGGCTTCGTCACCGGCCGCGACGGGCGCCTCTCCACCTCGACCACGCTCGCCCTCGCCTGGACGGTGATCCTCGTCTGGCTGCTCCTGGCGACCCTCGGCTACGGGCTCACCGCGGGCGGCGGCGTCCGGTGGTTCCAGGGCCCCGAGGGGCCGCTGTCCTCCCTGACGACCGTCTACCTCCCGCTGCTCGGAGGCCCGTACGCCGCCCTCATCGCGGCCAAGGCGGTGGTCGGCATGCGGGTGGAGCGGGGCTCCATGGCCAAACCCGCGCCGAAGGGCACGGAGCGGCGCCCGGTGCACGACCTGATCTCGAACGACGGCGGGCGGACCGACCTCGTCGACCTGCAGTACGTCGCCCTGAGCGCGGTCACGATGCTGTACGTGGTGGCGTTCTTCCTGACGGACGTGGGCGGCGGGCTGCCGAAGCTGCCCGCCGAGATGTGGGCGCTGACCGGGGCGCCGGCCGGGGCCTATCTCCTGAACAAGGTGGCGGTGCGGGGGAATCCCGTGATCACGAGGGTGTCCGTGACGGACGGTCTCCTGACGGTCGAGGGCGGGGGCTTCGGGGACAACCCGCGGGTCGAGGTGGACGGGACCGCCCTCCCTACGACGGTCACCCCTGCCGGGGCCCTGACCGCGGACCTCCCCGCGGCGGCGGCGCCCGCCTTCACGGTGGTGGTCACCACCCACGGCCTCCGCAGCGACCCGTCCCCGTACGCCCCACCGCCCACCCAGCCGCTGCCCGAGCAACCCTCCGAGCAGCCGCCCGCCCCGCAGCCGGCGCAGCCTTCCGACCAGCCGCCCGAGCAGCGGCCCGAGCAGCGGTCGGCGCAGCCTTCCTGACGGGCCCGCTGCGCGGCGCAGAGTCCCCTACCCGCCCTTCCACCGTTCCCCGGGCTACGCCCGGACCCCCTGGGGCTCCGCCCCAGACCCCGCGCCTCAAACGCCGGCGAGGCTGGAATTGCCCTGCGGGCAATCCAGCCCCCTCCGGGTCAGCCCTCGGCCGGGGCGCGGCCCGTCAGGGCGGCCAGGCTGGAGCGGACGTGGTTCATGTGGGCCCGCATCTCGTCCTGGGACTCCCCGTGCTCCCGGAGGATCCGGTCCGTCTCCCGCCCGACCCGCTCCTCCCGCACCCGCGCCTCCGCGATCAGCTCCGCCGCCCTCGCCTCGGCGTCCTCCTGGCCGTGCCGGGCGGTCTCCTGGGCCTGTGCGAAGGCCCGCTTCGCCTCCGCCAGGCGGGATTCCGCGTACCGTTCCAGCTCCGCGTGCCGGGACGCCAGCTCCGCCTCCCGCGCCGCCATCTCCCGCTCCGCCGCGTCCCGGCGCTCCGCGTGCTCCTGCTCGCGCTCCGCGAGCAGCGCGTCCGCCCTGCGGGCCGTGTCCGCCAGCGCGGCCTGCGCCTCCGCCCGCCAGGCCGCCGCGTCGTCCCGCGCCTCGGTCCGCGCGTCGTCCGCCTCGCGCCCCGCCCGCAGCAGTGCCTGCCGGGCCCTGACCTCGGTCTGCTCGCGCACCGCCTCCGCGTCGCCGCGCGCCAGCTCCGCCGTCCGGTCGGCGTGCGCCTCGGCGGCGCCGGCCGCCGCCAGTGCGTCCGCCCGCGCGTCGCCCCGTAGGGTCTCGGACTCCTCCTCGGCCAGCAGCAGGATCCGGCGGGCGCGCTCGCCGAGCTCCTCGTACGTCTGCGGGGCCAGCCCGGAGACCTCCGCGCGCAGCCGCTCCGCCTCCGCCTCCATCTGCTGCACCAGCGCGGTCAGCCGGGCCACGCTCTCCCAGGCCTCGTCCCGGCTCCCCGACAGCCTGGCGAGGTACCGGTCCACCTCTTCCGCCCGGTAGCCACGGCCACGCACGGTCGTAAAGGGTGCACTCATCCTGGAAGCGCCTCTCTCGCGGGGGTTCCTGCCAAGGATGCGTCATTTGGTCACGGAAGCCCGAATGGCCGGGCCGAGACCCTGTTCGAGGGTCTCGACCCGGCCATCCGGATCAGCGGGTACCGGCTAGAGGAGCCCGTCCCACATCTGCTCCAGCAGTACCGACCACCAGTTCTCCGGCGACGCCAGCGCCGCACTGTCGAGCCCTGCCAGGTTCGCCTGGAAGTCGACGGTCCAGCGGCCCGCCTGCTCCGGCGTCAGGTGCTGGCGCAGCCGCCACATGTGACCCAGCATCGCCAGGGACCGTACGAACTGCGGCAGCGAGGAGTTGACGAACTGCGGGGGCACCGGCGCCCCGCCCGGACCGCTCTCCACCGGTACGGCCACGATGTGCGCGGTCCCGTACTGCACGCACAGCGCCTTGCCGAAGTCGCTGCCCACCACCAGGTACGAGCCCGCGTCCGAGGCCGGCTGCACCTGCCGCTGCGCCGCCAGTTCGGCCAGCGTCGGCAGCGGGGCGCCCGGTACGGCCTGGGCCCAGAAGAACGGCCCGAAATCGACCGGCAGTCCGGACCACATCAGCGTCTGCGCCACGATCTCCGGCACGCCCTGCCGGGACACGGCGCGCTGCTCGAAGCGGAACACCCCCTGCGGCCCGAACGCCCCCGCCAGTTCCTGCGCGATCGCGTCGAGCGGGATCGCCGGCTGCAGGGGCACCTGCGGCAGCGGTGCGCGCACCGGCGCGGGGCGCGCCGGTCCGTCCGCCACCTGGTGCAGTTCGCCCTGGTGGGTCAGCAGGTGCCGCATGCCCTGCTGCCGGCCCGCGTGGTCCGTCCCGTACGGGGCCACGCTGGTGATCCGGACCTGCGGCCAGGTCTCGCGGATCATGCGCGCGCAGTAGCCTCCGGGCAGCTCGCACGAGGCCAGCTCGGTGTGCAGCTCCAGCACCTGCTGCGGAGGCACGTTCATCGCCCGCAGCTCGTACAGGATCTGCCACTCCGGGTGCGGGGTACCGGGCGCGGAACGGCGGATGAGCTGCTGCTCGGATCCGTCGGGCGCGCGGTAGCGGAGCACGGCCTGGTAGCCGGGGCCGACCGTGGGGACCCCGGGAGCGGGGGCCTGCGGCACGGGACCGGGCGGCGTGGACGGCTGCCCGGCACCCGGGACCCCGGGAGGACCGGGCGGAGCGGGCTGCTGGGGTCCACCGGGACCGGCCAGCATGGTGGCGGCGTACGCGTCCCCGCGCCCACCGGACGCACCCGGAGCACCCGGAGCACCCGGAGCCCCCGGCGGACCGGGAGGCGCCGGCTGCCCGCCCACGGGCGGACCCGCCAGCATCGTCGCGGCATGATCCAACCCGCCCCCGGGCACACCGGGAGGACCGGGCGGCGCAGGCGGCTGCCCCGCACCCGGAACACCGGGAGGACCCGGCGGACCCGGCTGCTGGGGTCCGCCGGGACCGGCCAGCATCGTGGCGGCGTACGCGTCCCCGCGCCCACCGGACGCACCCGGAGCACCCGGCGGACCGGGAGGCGCCGGCTGCCCGCCCACGGGCGGACCCGCCAGCATCGTCGCGGCATGATCCAACCCACCCCCGGGCACACCGGGAGGACCGGGCGGCGCGGGCGGCTGCCCCGCACCCGGAACACCGGGAGGACCCGGCGGACCCGGCTGCTGCGGGCCACCGGGAGCGGCCAGCATCGTGGCGGCGTACGAAGGCGGTTCCGCGCCACCCGGCGCACCGGGCGGACCCGGCGGGGTCACGGGCGCGGGGGCCCCGGGCCGGTTGACCCGGGCCTTGCTCGTCGGCGCATCGGCGATGTCCCCGCCGGACACCGAACCGGACCCGGACCCGGAACCCGAACCGGCCGACGGGCCCTGCCCGGATGCCGACCCGGAACCGGACGCCTGACCCCGCCCCGACTCCGGGTCCAGCGCGGGCACGACGGCGGTCTTCGGCAGTTCGCTGCCCCTGGGCATCAGGGTCGTGCGCGCCTCCGGGCCCGGCCCCGACGACGCCGGGGCGTCGTCCAGGTCCGACCCGGACAGCGGCGGCGCGAACACCGTCGCCGGCAGCGGTACGGACACCGAGTCCGCACCGGGGTTCACATCGGTCCCGGCCCAGGGCGTGGCCCCGATCGGGACCGCGGCGGGCACCCCGTCGTTGGCGGTCGGCTCGTAGGGGACCTCTCCCCCGCGGCGCAGCGGCACGGGCTCCGGATCCGGCCCGGAAGAGCCCGCCCCGGAGGCGGCCGCGGCCGCCTGCCCGACCGGCGCCGAGGGAGCCGCCGGGGTCGCGGGAGCAGCAGGGGCAGCGGGGGCGGCCGGAGCCGCCGGGATCCCGGCCCGGTCCGCCGCCTCCTGGAGCCACTCCGGCGGACTCAGCATGAACGAGGTCTGCTCCGAGTCGATGCGCGGCACCGGCACCGAAGCCTCGGCCTGCGCGGCCGACGCCCCGTACTCCTCCTCGTAGCGGCGGATCACCTCACCCACCGGCAGGCCGGGCCAGAGCGTCACCTCCCCGCTGTCCCGCGCGATGACGAGCCGCTGCCGGCCGCCCCCGGACACCGGGCCCGCGGGGCGGTCCTCCGCCCACACCACGAAACCGAGTCCGAACTCCCGTACGCGCACCTCGCGGTGCTGGTACGCGGGCACGTCCCCGTTGATCCATTCCTCGGCGCGCTCCTGCGCCTGCGCAAACGTCACCATCGCGCCGTCACCCTTCCACCGGTGCCGCTGCCGGCCCGGCACCCGGAACCGAACGCTCCGCCGAACCGGGAACCGAACCCGGTCCCGGGCCCTGACCTCGGCCCCGACCCGACACGGGAACCGAGCGCGCGAATCCGCCGTCCACCATCAGACCGGCCACCGTTTCCAGTTCCGGCGGATTGCCCGCCAGGCGTTCCAGGAAGGCGTCGAAATCCGTACCGCACGGCAGCAGCAACCGCTCCACGCGCTCCTGCACCGACCAGCCGTCCTGGTCGCGCGCATCGTCGTACGGAGAGAACCAGACCGAGCCGACGGCCTCCCCGCGCACCTTCACGGCGAGGAGCCCGCCCTGGGCGAAGGCCACGCACAGGTAGTCCTTCGTCAGGTGGTCCCGCAGGCACTTGTTGACGTAGACGAGGTCGTTGACCGCCGCCTCCTCGCGCACCGTGAAGAACGGCTGGTCCACCAGCAGGCCCAGCTCCACGTCGAGCCCCGTGCCCGTCGGTGCGCAGCCGCCCGCCGCCTTCAGGAAGGAGCGGTAGGCCTCCGGGAGCCGGTAGCCGAGGTCCTCCTCGACGCCCTGGACCTGCTGCTCGGACACCGAGACCACCGTCTTGGGCAGTCCCAGGTGCACCGGGCGCACCTCCTGCAGGGGCCGCGTCCCGCGCTTGCCGTGGTCCACCGCCGCCGTCGCCAGACCGGCGTGGTGCCTCAGCAGGCACTTGACCTCCACGGGGACCAGCTCCATCCGGCGCGTGCCGGCCACGTGGTGCCAGGTCCAGCCGTGCGGGGTCGACACCGGGCCGACCGTGTCCCACAGTTCGTGGCCGGTCGCCCGCATGGCCGCGTTCGCGGACACGCAGTCGGTCAGGCGCAGCTCGTCCACGCCGAAGCCCTCCGGGGGTTCGGCGATCTCGACGGCCGCGCGCGCGTACGGCGCGAGGTCGGGATGTCCGTTCGCGTCGATGCGGACTCCGTGGGGGTGGCGCGCTGCCCGGACGGGGTCCGGGAAATGCACGACCTGCCCCGCGTAAGCGGAGTTGGGTGGCGCGGCCTGATGCCCGAGCCGACCTGTCGTCATGGCGGTAGCCCCCTGCTGGATCCGGCTGGTTCACCACAGCCTATGTGCTCCGGCGAGGACGTCACCCGCGCGTGTGCGGGGACCCCGCGGGACGGCCGGGAAGATCCGAATTGATACGAATATTCGACCCCGCTTCCACAGGCGAGGAGACATTTGACAGGCTGTCCCCGCAGCACGGGGGCGTGCGCGACAGCGGTCAGCACCGCGGCCACGGGAGGGAAAGCGCAACCATGCAGAACACGGCAGCACGTACGGCAGCGGCCGACGCCCACTCAGGAGGCACGGGAGCCCCGGGATCCGCGGACCCCGCCGGCTCCGGCGACCCCGCCTCGACGGGCGGCCCGGCGGCGACCGGCGGCCCGGCGGCCATCCCGGTGCAGCCCGGCGCCGCGGCCGGCCAGGGCGCGGGCGATCCCCGCCTGCGCTGGGGCGGCGGGGACGGCCGCCCGGCCGTGCCCACGCTGCGGTTCCGCCGGGACGGGATCCTCCCCACCGTGGCGGCCGCCCTGTCCGTCCGCGGCGAAACCCTCACCGGCACCGCCGGCAAGGCGGACCAGCCCCCCGTACTGCACGCCCTCGTACAGGATTTCCTCGACACCCTCACGAGCGGCCAGCGCGAACGTTTCACCGGCCGGTGTCCGGAGGCGATCCTGCTCTCCCGGCACCTGGCCACCGTGGAGGGCGCCCGCAGCAAGCGCGCCTCGCGCAAGCCCCTCACCCCCAGCGAGGCCCGCCGCTCGCTGAAGCACTCCAAGATCACCGCCCGCCGCATCCGCGAGGACGGCGACCCGCTCCACGGCAGCTACGCACCGCCCTGCCGCTCCTGCGAGGCCCTCCTCGCCCACTTCGGCGTCCGCCCCGTCGATCTCTCCCACCCCGAGTAGCCGCCATGACCACCGCTTCCGCTTCGTACGCCCGCTCCTCGGCCACCCGCTTCCCCGTCGCCGTGGACTCCGCCCTGCGCACCGCAGGCTGGGAGCCGGGCCGCTGGGACATCAAGCAGGCCGAGTACTGGGCCGACGCCCTGCGCGACCACACCACCCCCGCCGGGCACCGGCACACCGTCTTCCCGGCCGCCGTCGAGGCCTGGGCGGAGTTCGGGAACCTCACCGTCACCGCCCCGGGGCCGGGCCGCCAGATCGCGCCCACCGCGATCCGCATGGACCCCCTCACGGGGCTCCACCTCGCCCGGACCTTCGCGGACCTCGGCCGCGCCCTCTCCACGCAGCTCTGCCCGCTCGGCGTCGAGGCCGACGGGACCTCGCACCTCGCCCTCGACCGCGAGGGCCGCGTCTACTGCGTGGACCACACCGGCGACTGGTACCTCGGTGCGAGCCTCGACGAGGCCCTCACCCTCCTCCTGACCGGCCTCCAGCCGACCCGCCTGACGACGGGCTAACCCCCGAGCTCCGGAAGCCGCTCCCCGGCCACCGGGTAGCGGCCCTCCTCCAGCCGGAAGAGGTAGGCCCGCAGATCGGCGGCGAGCCCGCCCTCCAGGTAGGCCCGGAACTCGCGCGCCCCCACGGCGGCGTCCCGGTCGGCGGGATGGACGCTGTCCCCGTACTCGGCCAGGGTGAGCGCCAGGTGCTCCTCGACCCGGCCGCGCCCGGCCCACCACAGGCGCACGGTCTGCGGGGTCCACCAGCGGTCCCCGTCGTACGCGTACTCCTGGAAGGGCTCCTCGTCCGCCGCGTTCACGACCTCGCGCACCTCGGCCGGGTTCCGCGGCTGCCGGAAGACGTACTCGAGGGTGCCCTCGGTGCTCGCCGCGTACATCACGTTGCCGGGCGCGTTCAGCCGTCCGGTCCAGCACGTGTCGGTCTCGCCCGTGTAGAAGGGGCCCGGCACGTTCAGCCAGAGCTTCTTCTCCCACCGCCCCTGGAACAGCTTCCGGTCCTCGTCCGTCAGCTCCGCCACCGGATCCCAGCCCACCGTCATCCCCACTTCCCCCCAGTCGCCCCGCGTCACAGCCGCGGGAGCCGCTCCCCGACCTCCGGATACCGGCCTTCCTCCAGCCGGAAAAGATACGCCCGCAGATCCCCGCCGAGGGCGCCGGCCAGATACGCCCGGAATTCCCGTACGCCGGCGGCCGCATCGGCGTCGGCGACCGTGCCGCCCTCCCCGAAGTCCGCGAGCGACTCGGCCAGGTGCGCAACGACCCGCCCCCGGTCCGCCCACCACAGGCGCACGTCGGCCGGGGTCCAGAACAGGTCGCCGTCGCAGAAGTACTCCCCGACGGGATCCGCCCAGGCGGCCTCGGCCACCGCCCGCACCTCCGCCGGATTCCTCGGCTGCCGGAACACGTACTCGGTGCAGTACGCGCTCTCCGCCGTGTACAGCACGTTGTCCGGGGCTTCCATCCGCCCGGTCCAGCAGTTGTCCGTCATACCTGTCCAGAACGGCCCGGGCACGTTCAGCCACAACCGCTCCGGGCGCTCCTCGTGCCGCCCGAAGTTCTCGCGCTCCTCGTCCGTCAGCTCCGCCACCGGATCCCAGGCCACCCCCGCTACCCCCGTCCGCTCGGCAGGACCGCCGAGACCTTGAAGCCGCCCCCGTCCGTCGGGCCGGACACGAACACCCCGCCCAGGCCGAGTACCCGCTCTCGCATGCCGACCAGGCCGTTCCCCCCGCTCGGCAGCCCGGGCTCGGCGGCCTTGCCGTCGCAGGGGCCGTTCTCGACCTGCATGGCCACCTCCCCCTCCCGGTGCGCGAGCCGTACGACGACGCGTGCGCCCGGAGCGTGCTTGTGGCAGTTGGTCAGCGCCTCCTGGACCACGCGGTAGGCGGTCTGCTCCACCTCCGCCGCGTACGCGCAGCACTCCCCGTGCACGTCGAGCTCCACGGTCATCCCGGCCGCCCGCGACTGCCCGACCAGCACCTCCAGCTCGGCCAGCGTCGGCCCGTCGTCGAAGCTCCCCACCAGGGCCACCGGCGCCGTCACGGCCGTCGGCTTCGGCGCCTGGGCCCGCAGCACGCCGAGCATCTCGCGCAGCTCCGTCAGCGCCTGCCGCCCCATGTCCCCGACCAGCGCGGCGTTCTTCGCCGCCTTCACCGGGTCCTTCGCGGCGATCGCCTGGAGCGCCGCCGCGTGCACCACCATGAGGGAGACCCGGTGCGCCACGACGTCGTGCATCTCCCGCGCGATCCGGGTCCGCTCCTCCGTACGGGCCCACTCGGCCCGTTCCTCCGCCCGGTCCGCGAGCAGCGACAGCTCCCGTTCCAGCGAGTCCGCCCGCTCCTGCAGGCTCTCCATCAGCCGCCTGCGGGCCGCCGTGTACAGCCCGAGCAGCACCGGGGGCACGGTCAGCGCCACCGCCACGAACACGGACAGGGTGACGACGAAGGTGCGGCTGATCTCCGGGTCCTCCCGGGTCGACATGTACATCACCACGAAGATCGCGGCCAAGGACATCGACGCCAGAGTCACGGTGATCCGCCGGGGCACCTCGGATCTGGCCAGCGTGTACAGCCCGACCACCCCCATCAGGAACCCCATGGCGGCGGGCGTCACCGCGATGCCGACCAGCACCACGACGATCGGCCAGCGCCGCCGCAGGACGAGCACGGACCCGACCAGCAGCCCGAACAGCACCCCGGCGAAGACCGGGATCCCGGCCTTGTGCGCGAAATCGACGCCCTCCACCCCGCACTCGACGGCGGACACCACGCCGAGCCCCACGTCCCACACGGCCGACCTGCGCCGCTCCCACCACAGGGGCCCGTCCCGCCCGGCCCCCGCCTTCCCCTGCTCTTCCCCCGTACTGGTCATGCGGTCCAGCCTACGCAGCGGGCCCGGCGCGGAGGCGGCCGGAAATCCCGCTGAAGGGCTCGGATTTGTACCGTCGCATTCAGGGCGCCCGGTGCGGCATAGTAGGTCCCGTCGGCTCGACCACCAGGGCTCAATGTCCGGGTTGGCCGATCAATCCCCTGTGGTGTAATTGGCAGCACTGAGGCTTTTGGTGCCTTATGTCCGGGTTCGAGTCCTGGCGGGGGAGCACTGCACGTTCGGGTCCTGACCGCCCCCTGGGGCCTGTCGGGACCCGGCCTCGTTTCGGGGTCGTGACCCCCCGGTATCCTTCACGGGTCCACCACCCGAAGCCGAAGGGCACACCCGTGAGCGCCAACCGCCCGGCAGCCGTCGTCGTACTCGCAGCGGGTGAAGGCACCCGCATGAAGTCGGCCACACCCAAGGTTCTGCACGAGATCAGCGGGCGTTCGCTCGTCGGTCACGTCGTCGCCGCCTCCCGCGAGCTGGACCCCACCCACCTCGTCGTCGTCGTCGGGCACGCCCGCGAGCAGGTCGTCGCGCACCTCGCCACGATCGACTCCGACGTCCGCACCGCGGTCCAGTACGAGCAGAACGGCACCGGGCACGCCGTCCGGATGGCCCTCGAAGAGCTCGGCGACCGCCCCGCCGGCACCGTGGTCGTCGTCTGCGGCGACACCCCGCTGCTGACCGGCGAGACCCTGGCCGCGCTGACGGCCACGCACGAGGCCGACGGCAACGCCGTCACCGTGCTGACCGCCGAGGTTCCCGACTCCACCGGCTACGGCCGGATCATCCGCGGCACCGACGGGGCGGTCACCGCCATCGTCGAGCACAAGGACGCGACCGAGTCCCAGCGCGCCATCCGCGAGATCAACTCCGGGGTCTTCGCCTTCGACGGCGCCCTCCTCGCGGACGCCCTCGGCAAGGTCCGCACCGACAACAGCCAGGGCGAGGAGTACCTCACCGACGTGCTCGGCATCCTGCGCGAGGCCGGCCACCGCGTCGGCGCGGCCGTGGGCGCGGACCACCGGCAGATCCTCGGGATCAACAACCGGGTCCAGCTCGCCGAGGCCCGCGCCCTGCTCAACGCCCGCCTGCTGGAGCGCGCCATGCTCGCCGGCGTGACGATCGTCGACCCGGCGAGCACGCTCGTCGACGTGACGGTGACTTTCGGCCAGGACGCGATCGTGCACCCCGGCACCCAGCTGCTCGGCACCACGCACGTGGCCGAGCAGGCCGAGGTCGGCCCCAACACCCGCCTGAAGGACACGCACGTCGGTGCGGGCGCCCGGGTGGACAACACGGTGGCGGACACCGCCGTCGTCGGCGCCTCGGCGACCGTCGGCCCCTTCGCGTACCTGCGTCCGGGCACGAACCTGGGCGCGAAGGCCAAGGCCGGTACGTACGTGGAGATGAAGAACGCCACGATCGGCGAGGGCACCAAGGTCCCGCACCTGTCCTACGTCGGCGACGCGACGATCGGCGAGTACTCCAACATCGGCGCGGCCAGCGTGTTCGTGAACTACGACGGTGAGAGCAAGCACCACACCACCGTCGGCTCACACTGCAAGACGGGTTCGGACAACATGTTTGTGGCTCCCGTCACCATCGGGGACGGCGCCTACACCGCCGCCGGCTCCGTGATCACGAAGGACGTGCCGCCCGGCGCACTGGCCGTGGCCCGTGGCCAGCAGCGGAATATCGAGGGCTGGGTGGCCCGCAAGCGTCCGGGAAGTGCCGCGGCGGCAGCGGCCCAGTCGGCGGCCGACGAGGCCTCCGGCGAACACTGAGGTGAACTGACCGGAAACGGCTACGCCCGATACGGCGTACCGTGATAGGTGCACGCAATTCGGCTGGCTCACCGTGTGCGGGACGGACGCACATGGGGGCGAGCAGCTTTCCCACGTCTGAGGAGACAGTGCTGTGACCGGGATCAAGACGACCGGCGAGAAGAAGCTGATGCTCTTCTCCGGCCGCGCCCACCCCGAGCTGGCCGAGGAGGTCGCGCACCAGCTCGGTGTCGGTCTCGTGCCGACCAAGGCTTTCGACTTCGCGAACGGCGAGATCTACGTCCGCTTCCAGGAGTCGGCGCGTGGCGCGGACTGCTTCCTGATCCAGAGCCACACGGCTCCGATCAACAAGTGGATCATGGAGCAGCTGATCATGATCGACGCGCTCAAGCGCGCGTCGGCACGCTCCATCACCGTGATCGTCCCGTCCTACGGGTACGCCCGCCAGGACAAGAAGCACAAGGGCCGCGAGCCGATCTCGGCCCGCCTGGTCGCCGACCTGCTGAAGACCTCGGGTGCCGACCGCATCCTCACGGTCGACCTGCACACCGACCAGATCCAGGGCTTCTTCGACGGCCCGGTCGACCACCTTTCGGCCCTGTCGGTCCTCGCGGACTACGTCGGCGCCAAGGTCGACCGCTCCAAACTGACGATCGTCTCCCCGGACGCCGGCCGCGTACGCGTCGCCGACCGCTGGTGCGACCGTCTGGACGCCCCGCTGGCGATCGTGCACAAGCGCCGCGACAAGGACGTCGCCAACCAGGTGACCGTCCACGAGGTCGTCGGTGAGGTCAAGGGCCGCGTCTGCGTCCTGGTCGACGACATGATCGACACGGGTGGCACCATCTGCGCCGCCGCCGACGCGCTCTTCGCGCACGGCGCGGAGGACGTCATCGTGACGGCCACGCACGGCATCCTGTCGGGCCCGGCCGCCGACCGCCTGAAGAACTCCAAGGTCAGCGAGTTCGTGTTCACGAACACCCTGCCGGACCCGTCCGACCTGGAGCTCGACAAGATCACGGTGCTGTCCATCGCCCCGATGATCGCCCGCGCCGTGCGCGAGGTCTTCGAGGACGGCTCGGTCACCAGCCTGTTCGAAGAGCAGCAGTAAGCACCTCCGCTGTGCGCTAGATCGTTTTTGGGTACGGCCTCCCCGCCGGGTACACTCCTCGAGTTGCTCGGCGAGGGAGGCCGTACCTGTTTTCGGATGATCCGAACGGGTCCGGGGTCTCCGTTATCGACGCGCTCTTCGTAGCAGGCCGTTCCGGCCGGGTGACTGTGTCCATTTCCATCACCCCACGAGGAGTGAGCATGTCCGAGGTCAAGCTTTCCGCCCAGATCCGTGACACCTTCGGCAAGGGCTCTGCCCGCCAGGCCCGTCGCGACGCCCTGGTCCCCGGTGTCATCTACGGTCACGGCACCGCCCCGAAGCACGTCAACGTCGAGGGCCACGGCCTGGCGCTGGCGCTCCGCACCCCGAACGTCCTGATCTCCCTGGACATCGCGGGCGAGGGCTCCGAGCTGGTCATCCCGAAGGCCGTTCAGAAGCACCCGCTGAAGCGCTCGATCTCCCACGTCGACTACCTGATCGTCAAGAAGGGCGAGAAGGTCACCGTCGAGGTTCCCGTCGTGACCGAGGGCGACCTGGCCGCCGGCAACAACATGCTGGAGACCCTCCTCGCCACGATCTCCGTCGAGGCCGAGGCCACCCACATCCCCACCGAGATCACCGCCTCCATCGCGGGCCTCGAGGCCGGTGCGACCGTCACCGCCGCCGACCTGGTCCTGCCGGCCGGCACCACCCTGGCCGTCGACGGTGAGACCCCGGTCCTGCAGGTCGTCGCCCCGCAGGCCGAGGAGCCGGCCGCCGAGGCCGCGGGCGACGAGGCCTGAGCCTCGCCCCTCCCCCTCAGCACTTGCTGAACGACCGCCGTCCGGCTCCACTGGAGCGGGACGGCGGTCGTCTTCGTATAAGGAGCTATTGATGTCGGACGACGCGGCGCCCTGGCTGATCGTGGGTCTCGGGAACCCGGGTGCGGAGTACGCGGGCAACCGCCACAACATCGGTTTCATGGTCGCCGACCTGCTGGCGGAGCGGATGCGCGGCAAGTTCAAGGCGCACAAGGCCCGCGCCCAGGTGGTCGAGGGCCGCATCGGCCCGCCGGGACCGCTGAACCGTCGCGTGGTGCTCGCCAAGCCCATGTCGTTCATGAACCTGTCCGGCGGCCCGGTGACGGCGCTGCGGGACTTCTACAAGGTGCCGCTGGACCGGATCGTCGCGGTCCACGACGAGCTGGACATCGACTACCCGACGCTGCGGCTGAAGCTGGGCGGCGGGGACAACGGCCACAACGGGCTGAAGTCGATGACGAAGTCGATGGGCCCGGACTACCACCGGGTGCGCTGCGGCATCGGCCGCCCGCCCGGCCGGATGCAGGTCGCCGACTTCGTGCTGAAGGACTTCTCCTCCACGGAGCGCAAGGAGCTGGACTGGTTCGTCGACCGTTCGGCGGACGCCGTGGAGTGCCTGATCCAGGAGGGCCTGGAGCGCGCGCAGTCCACGTACAACAGTTAGTCGCCAGTACGGCAGAGGGCCCGCACACCGTCCGGTGTGCGGGCCCTCTGCCGTGCCGTACGAAACCTCAGCCGGTGTTGCGCAGGCCGGCCGCCACGCCGTTGACGGTGAGGAGCAGGGCCCGGGACAGGATCGGGTCCGCCTCCTCGCCGCGCTCGGCGGCCGCCCGCTGGCGGGCCAGCAGGGAGACCTGGAGGTAGGAGATCGGGTCCAGGTAGGCGTCGCGGACCGAGAAGGTCTGCTGGAGGACCGGGTTGGAGTCGAGGAGCTTCTCGCCGCCGGTGATCCGCAGGACCTCGCGGACGGTGAGCTCGTGCTCGGCCTCGATGCGGGCGAACACGTGCTTGAGCTCGTCGGGCACCAGGGTGTCGACGTAGTGGCGGGCGATCCGCAGGTCCGTCTTGGCCAGCGTCATCTCGACGTTGGACAGGAAGTTGCGGAAGAAGTGCCAGCGCTCGCCCATCTCGGCCAGCGCGTCGCCCTGGCCCGCCTCGCGCAGGGCCTTGAGGCCCGAGCCGACCCCGTACCAGCCGGGGACGATCTGGCGGGACTGGGTCCAGCCGAACACCCACGGGATGGCGCGCAGGCCGTCGAGGCCGGCGCCGGAGTCGGGGCGGCGCGAGGGGCGCGAGCCCAGGTGCAGGTCGGCGAGCTGGTCCACCGGGGTGGCGGCGAAGAAGTACGCCGGCAGGTCCGGGTCCTCGACGAGCGCGCGGTAGGCGTCGTGCGCGGCGTCGGAGACGGTGTCCATGGCCGCGTCCCAGCGGGCCAGGTCCTCGTCGGACTGGCGCGGGGCGGTGTGCAGGGCGGAGGCCTGGAGGGTGGCCGCGACGGTCAGCTCCAGGTTCTCGCGGGCCAGGGACGGTACGAGGTACTTGTCGGAGATGACCTCGCCCTGCTCGGTGACCTTGATCTCGCCCTCCAGGGTGCCCCAGGGCTGCGCGAGGATCGCGTCGTGCGAGGGGCCGCCGCCGCGGCCGACGGTGCCGCCGCGGCCGTGGAAGAGGCGCAGGCGCACGCCGTAGCGGTGGGCCACGTCGCGCAGCCGGCGCTGGGCGCGGTGGATCTCCCACTGGGAGGTGGTGATGCCGCCGAACTTGGAGGAGTCGGAGTAGCCGAGCATGACCTCCTGGACGTCGCCGCGCAGCGAGACGAGGCGCCGGTAGGAGGGGTCGGCGAGCATCTCGTCGAGGATGACGTCGGCGGCCTTGAGCTCGTCGGTGGTCTCCAGGAGCGGCACGATGCCGATCTTGGCCCAGCCGCCGTGCAGGTCGAGGAGACCGGCCTCGCGGGCGAGGACGGCCGCGGCGAAGACGTCGTCGGCGCCCTGGCACATCGAGATGATGTAGGACTCGACGACCTCGGGGCCGAACTTCTCGAAGGCGTCCTTGATGGCGCCGAACACGCCGAGCGTCTTCTGGCCGGCCGCGTCGAGCGGGGCCGGGGTGGGCGCCAGCGGGCGGCGCGAGCGGAGCTCCTTGGCCAGGAGGCGGCCGCGGTAGTCGCGGGGCATGTCCGCGTACCGCCAGGACTCCTCGCCGAGCCGGTCGAAGAGCTGGCCCAGCGCGTGGTGGTGGGCGTCCGCGTGCTCGCGCACGTCCATCGTGGCGAGCTGGAGGCCGAAGGCGGCCAGCGTGCGGATGGTGCGGTCCATGCGGCCGTCGGCGAAGAGGGCGCCGCGGTGCTCGCGCAGGGAGGTCTGGATGAGGGTGAGGTCGGTGAGCAGCTCGGCGGTGCCGAGGTAGTCGCGGCCTTCCTCGTGCGGGGTGCCCTTGGCGAGGCGCTCGCGGGTGTTGAGGAGCTTCTGCCGGATGCAGGTGGCCTTGAGGCGGTACGGCTCCTCCGCGTTCAGCCGCTTGTAGCGCGGGCTGATCTCGGGGAGGCGCTCCAGGTCGGCCTGGAGGGAGGTGAGGAGTTCCTCGGTGGCGCCGGTGTAGCGGATGGAGTTCGACAGCAGTCCGCGCAGGAAGTCGATGAGTTCCAGGGCGTCGGTGATGCCGTGCTCGTGCTGGAGGATCAGCACGTCCCGGGTCACGTCGGGGGTGACGTTGGGGTTGCCGTCGCGGTCGCCGCCGATCCAGGTGCCGAAGGTGAGCGGGCGGGTGCCGGCCGGGATCTCGATGCCGACGCGCTGGAGCTCGGCGGCGAGGTCCTCCAGGACGTCGCCGACGGCGCCGGCGTGCAGCTCGTCGAGGTAGTAGATCGCGTTGCGGGCCTCGTCGGCGGGCTCGGGACGGACCACGCGCAGTTCGTCGGTCTGCCAGACGAGGTCGATGTTCTCCGCGAGGCGCAGGTCGTGGCGGCGGCGCTCGCCGGCGCCCGAGACGGGCTCCTCCAGGAGGGCCGCGATGCGGCGCAGCTTGTTCAGGACGCTGCGGCGGGCGGCCTCGGTGGGGTGCGCGGTGAAGACGGGGCGGACGTTGAGGTTCTTGACCGTCTCGCGCAGGTGCTCGGGGTCCGCGTCCTTGAGCATGTCGGCCGTGCGGGCCAGCAGGCCCCCCTCGGCGGCGCGGTGCGCGCGCAGCTCCTTGCCGCGGTGCACCTGCTCGGTGACGTTGGCGAGGTGGAAGTACGTGGAGAAGGCCCGTACCAGCTTGGCGGCGGTCTCCAGGTCGGTGTCGCCGAGCAGCTCGGCGGCGGCTTCGCCGTCGGTGCGGGTGAGAGCACGCACCTTTTCGACGAGGTCGAGGAGGTCCTGGCCCTCCTGGCGTACGAGGGTCTCGCCGAGGAGGTCGCCGAGGCGGCGGATGTCCGCGCGCAGCTCGGCATTGGCCGCGCCGGCGGGGGTCGCGGCCGGGGCGGTGGTCGAGTGGGCCTGGTCGGCACTGCTCACAGGTGCGGCTCCTTGCAGTGTTTCGAGCGCTACTGGGAGGTGGGCCCCGGATGCGCGCGGTGGTGCCCGCCCGGACCTGGGTCCGGCGGAGCCACCGCTCCTGATGCGCAGCTCGGGCTGCCCGTGCGGACCGCGCTGTCCGACGACACCAGGATAGGTGGCCCGTACCGGTGACCAGGTCCCTGTGTCACCAGGCGGGACGACGGCCCTGTGACCCGGGCCGATCGGCCCGGGTCCGGCGGCGCGGGGGAGCGTGCGCGGGCCCGCGCGCCCGGGTCCGCGGGCGCGCTCCTCTTGTCGTGCGGGGGAGCTTTGCCATACTTACGTTGCCGTAGGTTACGCACCCGTAGGGACGTGTGGCCGGGCGGCGCCTGCCGACTCCCTCACCCTCAGGGGACACATCCATGACCATCAGTCCCGACGTGATCGAGGACGCCCCGGCGTCTTCCGGCGCGTCCGTGCCGTCCGCGACCCTCGGCGGTGAGAACAAGCGGTCCGTGGAACAGGTCGCACTGCTGCTGTTCATCACCGTCCCCTTCCTCGCCCTGCTCGTCGCGCTTCCGCTCGCGTGGGGCTGGGGGGTGAGCTGGCTGGACGTGGGCCTGATGGTCTTCATGTACTTCCTCACCTGCCACGGCATCACCATCGGTTTCCACCGCTACTTCACGCACGGCTCCTTCAAGGCGAAGCGGCCGCTGCGCATCGCCCTCGCGGTGATGGGCTCGATGGCGGTCGAGGGTCCCCTGGTGCGCTGGGTGGCCGACCACCGCAAGCACCACAAGTACTCGGACCACGAGGGCGACCCGCATTCGCCGTGGCGCTTCGGCGAGACGGTGCCGGCCCTGATGAAGGGCCTGTGGTGGGCGCACATCGGGTGGCTCTTCGACGAGGAGCAGACCGACCAGCAGAAGTACGCCCCGGACCTGATCAAGGACCCGGCGATCCGCCGCATCTCGCGCGACTTCATCTTCTGGACGATGTTCTCGCTGGCGCTGCCGCCGCTGGTGGGCGGTCTGGTGACGATGTCGTGGTGGGGCGCCTTCACGGCGTTCTTCTGGGGCTCCCTGGTCCGGGTCGCGCTGCTGCACCACGTGACGTGGTCGATCAACTCGATCTGCCACGCGGTGGGCAAGCGCCCGTTCAAGTCCCGCGACCGCTCCGGCAACGTGTGGTGGCTGGCGGTGCTGTCCTGCGGCGAGTCCTGGCACAACCTGCACCACGCCGACCCGACCTCGGCCCGGCACGGCGTGCTGCGCGGCCAGGTCGACTCCAGCGCGCGCCTGATCCGCTGGTTCGAACAGCTCGGCTGGGCGTCCGACGTCCGCTGGCCGTCCGAGGCCCGCATCGACGCCCGGCGCAAGGAAGAAGCGTCGAACGCGGCATGATGGGGGACGTGGGAAACGACGGCAGCAGCTCCAGCAGCGAGAAACCCAGGCGCAGCCGCCGGGTCCGGATGACGGGCGCCGAACGGCGTCAGCAACTGCTGGACATCGGCCGCACCCTGTTCGCCGAGAAGGGGTTCGAGGGCACGTCGGTGGAGGAGATCGCGGCGAAGGCCGGAGTCTCCAAGCCGGTGGTCTACGAGCACTTCGGCGGCAAGGAGGGCCTCTACGCGGTCGTCGTGGACCGCGAGATGCGCCAGTTGCTGGACGGGGTGACGGGCGCGCTGACGGCCGGGCACCCGCGGGAGCTCCTGGAGCAGGCGGCCTTCGCGCTGCTGGACTACATCGAGAGCTACACGGACGGTTTCCGGATCCTGGTCCGGGACTCCCCCGTGGCCCAGTCGACGGGCACCTTCGCCTCGCTGATCAGTGACATCGCCACGCAGGTCGAGGACATCCTGGGCCTGGAGTTCAAGGCCCGCGGCTTCGACCCGAAGCTGGCCCCGCTGTACGCGCAGGCGCTGGTCGGCATGGTCGCGCTGACCGGGCAGTGGTGGCTGGAGACGCGCCAGCCGAAGAAGGCCGAGGTGGCGGCGCACCTGGTGAACCTGTCCTGGCACGGGCTGGAGAACCTGGAGGCGAAGCCGCGGCTGGTGGGCCACCGCAAGAAGTGAGCCCCGCGGACCGCGTGCACCCACGGCGGCGCCCCGTCACCGGAGATCCGGTGGCGGGGCGCCGTCGTACGGTGCGCCGGGCCCTTTCCGGGCCGTGCCTCTCCTAGCCGCGCTTCTCCAGGAACTCGATCCGGTTCCCGACCGGGTCCTCCGAGTAGAAGCGGAGGTGTCCCGGCAGGTTCTCGTCCCAGACGACCAGGGCGCCGCGGCTCTCCAGTCTGTCCGCGTAGGCCTCGATGCCCTCGACCCTGAGTCCCGGGTGGGCCTTGCGGGCGGGGCGGAAGTCCTCCTCCACGCCCAGGTGCAGCTGGACGGGCCCGGCGGCGAACCAGCAGCCCCCGCGCGCGGCGAGCACCGGCGGTTTGGGGATCTCGGTCATGCCGAGCACCTCGGTGTAATAGGCGCGCAGCCGCTCCTCCGATCCGGGAGGCGCGGCGAGCTGGACGTGGTCGAGTCCGGCGAGCATGGTCAGGCCTCCTTGCGGGCGACGGCGAAGATCCGGCGGAACGGGAAGACGGTGCCGCGGGGCCCCGCGGGGTAGGCCTCGCGGAGCAGGGCCCGGTACTCGGCGAGGAAGGCCCCGGCGGCCTCCTCGTCGTCGGCCAGCGCGGTGAGCACCGGCCGCAGCGCGGTGCCCTTGACCCAGTCCAGTACCGGGTCGGGGCCTTGGAGCAGCTGGTGGTAGGTGGTCTCCCACACGTCGGCGGCGCAGCCGAGTTCCGTGAACCGCTCCAGGTAGGCGGAGGGTTCGAGGATGTGGACGTAGCGGGCCCCGTGGCCGCCGAGCCGGGACCGCCAGCGCGGGGTGTCGCACAGGTCGGCGAGGATCCGGTGGCTGGGGGCGGTGAAGTTGCCGGGGATCTGGAAGGCGAAGGTGCCGCCGGGGCGCAGTCCGTTGATCCAGGGGGCGAAGGATCCGGCGTGGCCGGGGACCCACTGGAAGGCGGCGTTGGAGACGATCAGGTCGTGGGGCTCTTCCGGGAGCCAGTCGGCGAGGTCGCCGTGGCGGAACTCCAGCGTGCCGCCGCCTCCGGTGGGGCCAGCGTACTCGGCGTCGGCGCGGTGGAGCATCTCCGGGGAGAGGTCGTAGCCGGTGATGTGCGCTGCGGGCCAGCGCTCCGTGAGGAGGGCGGTGACGTTGCCGGGGCCGCAGCCGAGGTCGGCGATGCGGGCGGCCCGGGTGGGGAGCTCGGGTATGCGGGCCAGCAGGTCGAGGAAGGGCCTGGCCCGGTGGCCTGCGTGCCGGAGGTACTGCTGCGGGTCCCAGGTGGGGGCGGTCGGCGCGGTGGGCGCTTCGTTCGTGGTGCCGGTGGTCGACGCCTGGATCCTGGCCGGCGCGGTATCGGAATGCATGTTCGAGCCTCCCTGCTGGCAGTGCGGTCGGAAGCGGAAGCTGCTCCGGCCCCCTCCATGCCCCATGATGGCGGAGAATATATCTCGACGTCAAGATACTTGAGATCGAGATGCTCGATTTAAAGAGACTTCACATCGACAGACCCTTTACACTGATCCGCATGGAGGACGAGGTCGACCGACTGGTCGCGGCATGGCGGCGGGAACGCCCTGACCTCGACGTGGAACCGCTCGAGGTGCTCAGCCGCGTCAGCAGGCTCGCGCGGCACCTGGACCGTGCCCGCCGGCTGGCCTTTTCCGAGCACGGCCTGGAGCCCTGGGAGTTCGACGTCCTGACCTCGCTGCGGCGGGCCGGCGCGCCCTACCAGCTCTCACCCGGCCAGTTGCTGACGCAGACCCTGGTGACCTCCGGGACCATGACCAACCGCATCGACCGGCTCGCCAAGAAGGGCCTCGTCGAACGGCTGCCGGACCCCAACGACCGCCGTGGGGTCCTCGTACGCCTCAGCCCCGAGGGCCGCGACCGCGCCGACCAGGCGCTCGCCGGCCTGCTGGCCCAGGAACGGGCGATCCTGGCCCAGCTCTCCCGGACGCAGCGCGCCGACCTCGCCGGCCTGCTACGCCAGTTGACCGCTCCGTTCGACAACATCCCCGGCTAGTCCCTGCCCCGGAAGTCCCGGCAGGTCGGCGGGCCGTACGCCCGCCCGCCGGGCCAGGGCCACCGCCGCGAGCGTGGAGTGCACGCCCAGCTTGCCCAGCACGTTCTGCATGTGGGTGCGGACGGTGTGCGGGGAGAGGAACAGCCGCGCGGCCACGTCCTTGCGGCCCAGCCCCGCCACCATGCAGCGCAGCACCTCGTGCTCCCTGGGCGTGAGGGACTCCACCAGCCGTTCGCTGTCGGTACGGTGCTTGCGCGCCGCGGTCAGCTCGCGGAGCACTCCGGTCAGCAGCGCGGGCGGAAGGTGCGTCTCCTCGCGCAGGACTCCGCGGATGACGGCCAGGAGCCGCGAGAGCGAGCAGTCCTTGGCCACCCAGCCCGAGGCGCCCGCCTGCAGCGCCAGGGCGGCCCGGCGCGCGTCGTCGCGCTCGGCGAGCACGACCGTACGGACCCCGGGATGGGACACGCGTACGCCCGCCACCAGCGCGATCCCGTCGGCGGCGGGCGGGGCGGAGCCGGACTCCCGCTGGGCGGGGACGCCCGAGGCGCCGCCCGCGGGGACGGCGGCCAGGTCGGCATCGACCAGCAGGACGTCGAAGCGGCGGCCCTCGGCCACCGCCCGTTCGAGGCAGCGCAGCGCGGCGGGGCCGCTGCCGGCCGCGGAGACGTCCACGTCAGGTTCGGCCGCGAGCGCGGCGGCGAGAGATTCGGCGAAGATGCGGTGATCGTCGACCACGAGTACCCGGATACGGACCACAAAACCCCCAAGGGTCGGGGAACGGACGACTGCGGGTACGACGCCCGGACCGGGTGATCCGCAGGCGCCGCGGCCGCCGCCGTGACATCTCTGCACTACCCCGGACCGGACGTCGTACCCGACTTGTCTCGACCCCTGAATCAACACCGGCCCCCACCGGTGTCACGCATCAGCGTAGGGCCGGGGTCGGCTCGTGGTTGGCCGAATTGCAGAAGTTTTCCGAGCGATTTTCCGGCGAGGCGCTTCCGGACGGGCTCGGGGGTGGCTTGAAATCGACTGCTTCCTTCCACCGGAGGTGCCGTTCCGCCCCTTGGTGTGCCGCGGGCAGTTGCACGAGGGGTATTTCACTCGGCGTGCGCACGCCGGGCGCCCGCGCGCAGCGCCCCGCACGGGCGCGCCCGAACGCACGCGCGCCCCCGCCCTGACGGGGGCGGGGGCGCGGGCGCGGGCGCGACGGGGGTGGGCGCGTGGTGCCCGTGGGATCAGCCGCGGCGGGCGCGGGTGAAGTTCCAGGCGTCCGTCACGATGCCCGTGAGGTCCGAGCGGGTCGGGGTCCAGCCGAGGCGCTCGTGCGCCCTGCGCGCGGAGGCGACGAGGAAGGCCGGATCGCCGGCCCGGCGGGGGGCCACCACCTCGGGGATCTCCTTCCCGGTGACCTTGCGGACCGTCTCGATGACCTCGCGGACCGAAAAACCGCTGCCGTTGCCGAGGTTGCACACCAGGTGCTCTCCCCCGGCGGCGACCCGCAGCGCGGCCAGGTGGGCCTCGGCCAGGTCGGCGACGTGGATGTAGTCCCGTACGCAGGTGCCGTCCGGGGTCGGGTAGTCCTCGCCGAACACCGAGATCGACTCCCGCTCGCCGATGGCCACTTGCAGCACCAGCGGGATCAGGTGGGTCTCGGGGTCGTGCAGCTCGCCGAACTGCCCGTAGGCGCCGGCCACGTTGAAGTAGCGCAGCGAGACCGCCGCGAGGCCGTGCGCCGCGCACTCCCCCGCGATCATGTGGTCGACGGCCAGCTTCGAGGCCCCGTACGGGTTCGTGGGGGCGGTCACCGAGGACTCGGTCAGCGGCCCGTCGCCCGGCTCCCCGTAGGTCGCCGCGGTGGAGGAGAACACCAGCCTGCGCACGCCCGCGCCGCGCATCGCGGCCAGCAGGGCCAGGGTGCCGCCGACGTTGTTCTCCCAGTACTTGCCGGGGTTCACCACGGACTCGCCGACCTGCGAGGAGGCCGCGAAGTGCAGCACCGCGTCGTAGGAGGGGTCCAGGTGCTCGGCGGCGTCCTGGATGCGGCCCTCGACGAACGCGGCGCCGGCCGGCACCCCCGAACGGAAGCCGGTGGAGAGGTCGTCGAGGACGGTGACCTCGTGGCCCGCCTCCAGGAGGTGCGCGGCGACCACCCCGCCCACGTATCCGGCTCCGCCGGTGACCAGGTACTTCGAGGCCCGGGAGGCCCGGGAGGCCCCGGGGAACTCGGAAGCCTGGGAAGACGCCGTCTCGCTCACGTGACTACTGCCTCTCGCCGGGGGGAGCACGCACCGTGCGCGTGCTGGTCACCGGCATACCGGAATCCGCGCCGCCGGGGAAATCCCCGGCCCCGATCAGGGCCGGGCGCCCCCGGACGGCGGCAGTCCGGCACGGTCGAGCAGACCGGTACGGGCGGCCAGCGCGGCCGCCTCCAGCCGCGAGCCCACGCCCAGCTTCATCAGCACCCGCTGGACGTGCGTGCGCGCGGTGCTCGGCGCGATGGCCATGCCGGCGGCGATGAGCCGGGTGTCCTCGCCCTCGGCGACCCGGACCAGCACCTCCACCTCGCGCGGGGTGAGCAGCCGCAACAGCCGGCTGCCCTCGTCGTCGGGCTGGGCGGCGGGGTTGAGCAGCTCCGCGAAGGCTCCCTGCAACAGCTGCGGCGCGATGGCCACTTCCCCCGCCCGGGCCTTGGCCAGGGCCCGCTCCACGCCCTCGATGCGCTCGTCGTGGCGTACGTACCCCGAGGCGCCGGCGGCGAAGGCGGCCGCGATCCCGCGCGGGCTCGGCACCGGACCCAGGACGACCACGGCGATCTGCGGGCGCTCCCGCTTGATCCGGACGACCGGCTCGAAGACCCCGGGCTCGGCGGGCGTGGCGGTGCCCAGCAGGCAGACCTCCGGGGCGCGGCTGATGACCAGTTCGGCGGCGCCCGCGGCCGGTGCGGCGGCCGCCAGCACCCGGTGGCCGCGCAGCTTCAGGGCCGAGGCGAGCGCCTCGGCCAGCAGCCGGTGCTCGTCGACCACCATGACCCGTACGCCCATTGAGGTATCCACCCCCGCCCTTCTGACCCGGCAAGCTACACGCTTGTTCGACGACGCGGTGGGGATACCGCGCAGAAGCCCCCGGAAGGACGGACCTTCCGGGGGCTTCGGGGCTTCAGGGCTCCGGGGCCTTCAGGGCTCTCGGGGCTCAGCCCGTCGTGAAGGAGACGAAGTTGTAGTACGGGTCGGTGGCCACGGAGGACTTGCTGTGCACGGCGTCGCGGGCGATGAAGAGCTTCCCGTTGGCGTAGCGGTACTCGGCGGCGTTCGGCACGTACTGGGTCTCGGCGCGCTGGGATTCCTTGGTCGCCGGGTTCTGCATGAGCACGGTCTGCTTCATGGTCTTGCCGTCGACGGAGACGACCTGGCCGCCGCCGTCGTAGGGCGGGACCTTGTAGACGATGAGGTTGGAGCCGTCCATGCGCATCGGGAACACCGTGTAGCGGTCACCGGCGTCGGCGCGGTCGGTGGTCAGCTTGCCGGTCTCCAGGTCGAAGGAGACGATCTCGTTGGTGCGGCCGGACTCGCTCGCGCCCTTGTGCTCCTCGGTCGGCATGTAGATCCTGCCGTTGCCGACGACCATGTGGGTGCAGTCCTCGACCTCGGTGGCCCCGCACTCGGGTCGGTAGTTGCCCGAGGTGAGCGGGATGCGCGACTTCAGCTGGCCCCCGTCGTCGAGGACGAAGAGGTCGCTGACGCCGGTGGCGTTCTTGGAGGTGTCGTTGACGTCCACCGCGACGACCAGCGGCTTGGTGGAGACGATCTGGGCGAAGTCCAGGCCCGCGGGGAGCTTGTACGAGCCCTTCGGTGCGCCGGTGACCGGGTCGAGGCTCTGGGCGGACAGCACGTAGTTCGGGGACGCGCCGCACCGCCGGATCACGGCGAGGGCCGGGCCGCCGGCGTAGCCGAGGTCCTCGCACCGGTCCGCGTCGGTCTTGGCCTGCCACAGGACCTTGCCGTCGGCGAGGTTCCAGGCGGCGCCGCCGTTCAGGCTGCCCGCGGCGACGGTCTGGCCGCTGACGGTGACCTCGGAGAGGTTGATGGGCTTGTCGCCGCCGGTCTGGGACTTGGCGTTGGCCTTCCACAGGAGCTTGCCGGCCTCCAGGTCGATGACGCCGACCTGGTTGCACGGCTGGTACTTCTTCTCGGCCGTCGGCAGGGCCTCGTCGAAGAGGATCGCGGTCTTGTTCTCCGAGACCCAGCGGCTGGCCCCGCAGACGTTGGCGCCGAGCGGGATCTCCCACTTCTTGGCGCCGTCGGTGAGGTTGTAGCCGACGACCTTGCCCATGTCGGACTTGGCGTAGGTGGTGTCGGTGAGCCAGGAGCCGGGGATCTGGACGATCTCGGCGGACTCCGGCATCGGGAGGTTGACCAGCGTCTTCGACTTGGTCTTGGCGGGCACCTTCTCGGTGCCGCCGCCGCCCGGGGCCTTGTCCCCGCCGGTGCCGGGGCTCGGGCTGCCCTCGGCCACGGGCTGCTTGCCGGAGCCCTCGTCGTCGCCGGAGACGTACCAGAAGCCGCCGCCGACGATGAGGACGATGGCCAGCAGGGCCGCGCCGACGATCATCAGCTGGGTACGGACCTCGTTGCCGCCGCCACCGCCACCGGCGGGGACCGCCGGGCTCTGGGCCGCGTACATGGGCGTGGTGACGGGCTGCGGCTGCTGCGGATAGCCGTACGGCTGCTGCTGCTGCGGGTAGCCGTACGCGGCCTGCTCCGACGGCGGCCCGGCGGGCGGGGCCGCGGGCGGCGCGGACGGGACCGTCGGAGGCTGGGCCGGGGGCGGCGGCGGGGGGCCGGCCGGCATGGCCGGGGGCACCGGCGCGGGGCCGCCGAAGCCGCCCGACGGCTGCTCCTCGGGCTTGCCGAAACCGCCCGGCGGCGGGTCCTGCGGCGCTCCGAAGCCGCCGGACGGCGGCTGGCTGGGGGGCGGCGGGGTACTCATCGGTGCTACTGCCTCTCGGTGGGCGGCTCGGCGGACTGCGCGGTGGAGTGCGCGCTGGACTGCTCGTTCTCGGGGCGGTCGCTCACTTGCCGAAGACCATCAGGAACTTCTCGCTCTTGTTCTGGGCCTGCAGATGGGAGGCGGAGACGAACAGCCGGCCGTCCACGTAGTCCACGTTCGGGGAGAGGAAGGAGCTCTCCACCGGGGCCGCGGAGCCGGACGGGTTGCGCAGCACCGCGGTGGGCGTGCCCCCGCCGGCCGGGATCGTGAGGACCTCGCCGCCCTTGTCGTTCTCCGCCTCGCGGTAGACGACGACCTGGCCGCCCGCCGCCTTCAGCGGGGTGAGGGTGCGCCCCTCGCCGGCCGGGGTGCGCCACTTCACCTTGCCGGTGCCGAGGTCGAAGGCGACGATCTCGTTGGGCTTGCCGATGTCGGCCTTGGTGGGCAGGTAGAGGGTGTTCGCGTCCACGTAGGAGGAACCGCAGCTCTGGAGCGAGCGGTTGAAGAGGCCGCCGCAGCCGACCGGGAAGCTGCCCTCGCCGGAGACGGTGGCGCGCTGCTTGCCGTCGGGTCCGAGGACCACGATCGAGCGCTCCTTGGCCTCGTTGCCGAGGTCGAGGACGATCGGGTCCAGCGAGTAGACGTTCTTGACCTGGAAGCCCTTGGGGAGCTTGTGGATCCAGGTGTTCTTGCCGGTCGCCGGGTCGGCGTCCATGACCTGGACGGTCTTGTCGACGTCCTGGCAGGTCGCGACGGAGATCATCTTGCCGTTCATGGCGATGAAGTCGGTGGGCGTGCAGCCCTCTTCGCGCTTGTTGGTGAAGAGCTTGTCCCCGGTGCTGACCTTGAAGGCGCTGCTCGTGCCCATCCGGTTGACGACGAGGGCGTCACCGGTGAGGGCGAGGTCGGGGGAGGTCATGATGTCGAAGAGGCCCTCCTTCGGGACCTCCTTCGACCATCCCTCCTTGCCGGCCTTGAGGTCGATCAACCGCATCTGGTTGCAGTCGGGGCTGCTGGACTCGCCGTTCTCGTACATGACCACGGTCTTGCCGTCCGCGGTCTTGTCGGTGACCCCGCAGATCTTGGCGGGGAGGGTGAGGGTCCACTTCTCCTTGCCGTCCTTGACCCCGTAGGCGGTGACCGACTTCCAGACGGTCTTGACGACGGTGTCGCCGACGATCCACTGCCCCCTGGAGTCGACGCCGGAGCCGGGGCCGTCGATCTTGCTGCTCTTGAACCAGAGGACCTTGTCCTCGCCCTGCTTGCGGCCGGCGTTGAGGTCCTCGTTCTCCTCGCCGCCGTTGCCGCTGCCGTCACCCTTGTCCACGGAGGCGGAGGGCGAGGCCTTGTCGTCGGCGGGCGGCGGCGTGGTGTCCTGCCCGATCACCTTGTCGGAGCCCTTGTCCTTGCCGGCGAAGAACACGAAGTAGCCGCCGGTGCCCAGGACGAGCACGCCGGCGACGGCGGCCGCGATCAGCACGGTGAGCTTCTTCTTCGGTCCACCGGGCGGCGCCGGCGGCATGCCCGGAGCGCCGGGGGGCATGTGCGGGGGCTGGGGCGGGAAGCCGTAGCCCCCGGGCGGCTGCTGACCGTACGGGCCCTGCGGCGGCCCGCCGTACGGGCCCTGCGGCTGGGGCTGCTGTGCGTACGGGTTCTCGCCCTGCGGCGGGAATCCGTAACCGGGCTGCGGGGGGCCCGGCAGGTGTCCGTAACCGGAAGGGTTCGGCGGCTGGTTCGGCGGCTGGGGCGGCTCGGTCATCAGCGCATACCTTCGGCTTCGGGTGTGGGAGGAAGCCCTTTCTATCACTGACCGCCGACGCGGGCCGGGCCGGTCCGACCCCTGTTCCCAAGGGAGGACCGGCCCGTGATGCCGCCGTTATCGGCCGGTCGGGGCCGCGCTACGCCTCTTCGGCGAGCTCCAGCCAGCGCATCTCCAACTCGTCGCGGTCCGAGATGAGTTCCCGCAGTTCGGCGTCGAGCTTGGCGACCTTGTCGAAGTCGGTGGAGTTCTCGGCGATCTGCGCGTGCAGGCTGCTCTCGCGGTCCGTCATCTTGTTGAGCTGCCGCTCGATCTTCTGCAGCTCCTTCTTCGCGGCGCGCGCGTCACCGGAGGACGAGGACTTCGCGGCGGCCGGGGCGGGCGCCGGGGCGGCCGCGTCGATCATCTTCTGGCGGCGCTCCAGGTACTCGTCGAGGCCGCGCGGCAGCATCCGCAGGCTCGCGTCGCCCAGCAGGGCCATGACCGTGTCCGTGGTGCGCTCGATGAAGAACCGGTCGTGCGAGATCACGATCATCGACCCGGGCCAGCCGTCGAGGAGGTCCTCCAGCTGGGTCAGGGTCTCGATGTCGAGGTCGTTGGTCGGCTCGTCGAGGAAGAGGACGTTGGGCTCGTCCATGAGCAGGCGCAGGATCTGCAGCCGCCGCCGCTCACCACCGGAGAGGTCTCCGACGGGCGTCCACTGCTTCTCCTTGGTGAAGCCGAACTGCTCGCACAGCTGGCCCGCCGTCATCTCGCGGCCCTTGCCGAGGTCCACCCGGTCGCGGACGCGCTGCACGGCCTCCAGGACCCGCAGGGACGGGTCGAGTTCGCCGACCTCCTGGGAGAGGTACGCCAGCTTGACGGTCTTGCCCACGGTCACCGTGCCGGCGGCCGGCTGGACCTCGCCCTGGGTGCGGGCGGCCTCGCCGAGCGCGCGCAGCAGGGAGGTCTTGCCGGCGCCGTTGACGCCGACGAGGCCGACGCGGTCGCCGGGGCCCAGGTGCCAGGTGAGGTGCTTGAGCAGGGTCTTGGGTCCGGCCTGGACGGTCACGTCTTCCAGGTCGAACACGGTCTTGCCGAGGCGGGCGTTGGCGAACTTCATCAGCTCGGACTTGTCGCGCGGCGGCGGCACGTCGGCGATCAGCTCGTTGGCGGCCTCGATGCGGTAGCGCGGCTTGGAGGTACGGGCCGGGGCGCCGCGGCGCAGCCAGGCCAGCTCCTTGCGCATCAGGTTCTGCCGCTTGGACTCCTCCGTGGCGGCGATGCGGTCGCGCTCGGCGCGGGCGAAGACGTAGTCGCTGTAGCCGCCCTCGTACTCGTGGACGTCACCGCGCTGCACGTCCCACATGCGGGTGCAGACCTGGTCGAGGAACCACCGGTCGTGGGTGACGCAGACGAGCGCGGAGCGGCGTTCCTGGAGGTGCTTGGCCAGCCAGGAGATGCCCTCGA
This sequence comes from Streptomyces sp. NPDC104226, assembly GCF_055584085.1. Classification (NCBI taxonomy): domain Bacteria; kingdom Bacillati; phylum Actinomycetota; class Actinomycetes; order Kitasatosporales; family Streptomycetaceae; genus Streptomyces; species Streptomyces sp. NPDC104226. The sequence goes on along the minus strand of NZ_JBVJMS010000005.1, from coordinate 497,264 downwards.
CGTCGAGGTGGTTGGTGGGCTCGTCGAGTACGAGGAGGTCCTGGTCGGCGATGAGGAGCTTGGCCAGCGCGATGCGGCGGCGCTCGCCACCGGACAGCGGGCCGATGACCGTGTCCAGTCCCTGGCCGAAGCCGGGCAGGTCCAGCCCGCCGAAGAGGCCGGTCAGGACGTCGCGGATCTTGGCGTTGCCGGCCCACTCGTGGTCGGCCATGTCCCGGATGATCTCGTGCCGGATGGTGGCGGAGGGGTCCAGGGAGTCGTGCTGCGTGAGCACGCCCATGCGCAGTCCGCCCGACTGGGTGACCCGGCCCGTGTCGGGTTCCTCCAGCTTGGCGAGCATGCGGATGAGGGTGGTCTTGCCGTCGCCGTTGCGGCCTACGACACCGATCCGGTCCCCCTCGGATACGCCGAGGGAGATGCCGTCGAGCAGGGTACGGGTGCCGTACACCTTGCTGACTGCCTCGACATTGACCAGGTTGACGGCCATCAGGAGCGCTCCAGGGAAGGGGTGTGGATCAGCCCCTCAGCCTAACCCTCCGCGAAGTGCCGGACCGTTCCACCAGCAGCCAGCCGCCCAACGCCATGCCGATCGCGGCGGGCGCCGTGACCGGGAGCGCGATCAGGGTGGCGCTGTGGCCCTCCAGGAGCCCGCCGAGGCCGGTCGTGGAGAGCCCGAGGACGCCGAGGAGGCAGAGCGCGGTGCCGAGGGCGGCGCGGGGGCCGGAGCCGGGGCCCTCCGCGGTCCCGCGCGGCGCCTCGAAGCGCCGGAAGAGCGCGACGAGTACGCAGGTCAGCGCGGCCGCGGCGAGGAACCGGACCGGGACCTGGGCCCACCAGGCCGCCCCGGCGGGCTCGGGCAGGGCGATGCCGAGGCCGAGCTGGGCGGCGTACACGGCGAGCATCGCGGTGAGGTGCCAGAGGAAGGCCGTCATGGCGACCCCGTTGGCGGCGACCACACCGCGCCAGACCCGGGGCCGGGCCAGCCACGCGCCGGCCGGGGCCCTGAGCAGCTCCACGGCGCCGACCAGCCAGATCCCGTGCGCGAGCAGGGCGAGGGTGGGCGGGGCCATGTTGGAGACCTTCTCCCCCGGCATCCCGACCATGGACAGCGGATACGGCCCGTACGCCACCAGCGCCACGGCCCCGGCGAGCCCGGCGGCGGCGAGGGCGCCGGGGCGGCGGATGCGCCCGTCGGCGCGCAGGAAGCCGAGCTGGTGGACGGCGAGCCAGACGAAGGCGAAGTTCAGGAACTCGGCGTACGGGACACCGCCCGCGAAGCGCAGCAGGTCCACGGCGGCCGCGGCGCCGGCCAGCGCCCCGAAAGCGGCCCAGCCGTGGCGCTCGTGCAGCTTCAGCAGGGGCGGGGTGAGGGCGACCATCGCGAGGTAGATCCCGATGAACCACAGCGGCTGCGTGACCAGCCTCAGCGCGGCCCCCGACAGCCGCCCGCCGCCGGCGCCGAGGAGCTGCACGGCGAGCGCGGCGGCGGTCCAGACGGCGACGAACACCAGGGTGGGCCGCAGCAGGCGGCGGAGCCGGGCCCGCAGGAAGGCGGCGTAGACGGGGCCGTCGGTGCGGCGGGCGAGGGAGCGGTAGGAGAGGGCGTGCGAGAACCCTCCGACGAAGAAGAACACCGGCATCACCTGCAGGGCCCAGGTGAGGAGCTGCAGCGGGGGGACGACGGCGAGGAGGTTCCCTATGCCGTCGGTGCTGACGGCGGCCATCAGCCAGTGCCCGGCGATGACGGTGCCGAGCGAGGCGACCCGGAGCAGGTCGACGTAGCGGTCCCGTGAGGCGGGGGTGACGGCGGCGATGTCGCGTGCGCTGGCTCCCATGCCCTTACGCTCCCGCGCGGGCCCCGGCGGCAACAGGGCGCGGATACTCACCTCCCGCCTAGGTACCCGGGGCCCGCGCACCCCGCCCGGAACCGAAGCCCCCGCTGCGACCGTCACCGCTGCGCGGGGCGGAGTTCCCCTACCCGCCCTTAGCCCGTTCCCCGGGCTGCGCCCGGACCCCTCCTGGGGCTCCGCCCCAGACCCCGCGCCTCAAACGCCGGCGAGGCTGACATTGCCCTGCGGGCAATCCAGCCCCCTCCGGCACCATCCGGCCCCGCCGGGCGAAATCCAGCCCCTCCGGCGTTTGAGGAGCGGGGGTCCGGGGGCTGGCCCCCGGCAACGGCGCCGCACGCGGCAACGGGGTCCGGGCAGAGCCCGGGGAACGGTGGAAGGGCGGGTAGGGGACCTCGGCCCGCGCAGCGGCACAACCGCCGCCGGGGTCAGAGGAGGGTGGCGCCCGGGGCCGGGGCGGTGGCCCGGTGGGTGCTGCGGCAGGTGCCGGAGGCGGTCAGGGCGGCCGCGACCTTCGCCGCGGACTCCGCGTCGCGGACGAGGAAGGCCGTCGTGGGGCCGGAGCCGGAGACCAGTGCGGCCAGCGCCCCGGCCTCGGTACCCACCGCAAGGGTGTCCGCGAGGGACGGCCGCAGCGAGAGGGCCGCGGCCTGGAGCCCGTTGGCGAGGGTGGCGGCCAGCGCGTCCGGGTCACCGGAGGCCAGCGCCGCCAGCAGCGCCGGGGACGCCTCGGGTACGGGGACCTCCGTGCCGGCGGTGAGCCGGTCGAACTCGCGGAACACCGCCGGGGTGGAGAGGCCGCCGTCGGCGACCGCGAACACCCAGTGGAAGGTGCCGGCCTCGACCGGGGTCAGGATCTCCCCGCGCCCGGTGCCCAGCGCCGCCCCGCCGACCAGGCTGAACGGCACGTCGCTGCCGAGCTCCGCGCAGAGCGCGAGGAGGTCCTCGACCGGGGTCTTCAGACCCCAGAGCGCGTCGCAGGCGAGGAGGGCGGCCGCCCCGTCGGCGCTGCCGCCGGCCATGCCGCCCGCGACCGGGATCCGCTTCTCGATGTGGAGGTGGACGTCGGGGCTCAGCCCGGCCCGCTCCGCCAGGATCTGCGCCGCCCGGGCCGCGAGGTTGGTGCGGTCGAGCGGCACCTTGTCGGCGTCCGGGCCGGCGCAGGTCACGGTGAGTTCGCCGGGGCCGGCGGCGGTCGCGGTGACCTCGTCGTAGAGGGAGACCGCGAGGAAGACGTTGGCCAGGTCGTGGAAGCCGTCCGGCCGGGCCGCGCCCACCGCCAGCTGGACGTTGACCTTGGCGGGGACCCGTACGGTGATCGCCCCGCTCACAGCGCGGGCCTCTCCGCGGCGGGCTTGTGCTCGGCGATCGCCGCGAACTCCTCGACGGTGAGGGATTCGCCGCGGGCCTGGGGGGAGACACCGGCGGCGACGAGTGCCGCTTCGGCTCCGGCGGCGGACCCGGCCCAGCCGGACAGCGCCGCGCGCAGCGTCTTGCGGCGCTGTGCGAAGGCCGCGTCGACGACCGCGAAGACCTCGGTCTTCGAGGCGGTGGTCTTGACCGGCTCCGCCCGGCGGACCAGGGAGACGAGTCCGGAGTCGACGTTCGGGGCGGGCCAGAACACCTTGCGGCCGATGGCGCCGGCCCGCTTGACGTCCGCGTACCAGTTGGCCTTGACGGAGGGGACCCCGTACACCTTGTTGCCGGGTTCGGCGGCGAGGCGGTCGGCGACCTCGGCCTGCACCATGACGAGGGTCCGCTCGATGCTCGGGAAGCGGTCGAGCATGGTGAGCAGGACGGGCACGGCCACGTTGTAGGGCAGGTTCGCGACGAGCGCGGTCGGCGGCGGGCCGGGCAGCTCCTTGACGAGCATCGCGTCGGAGTGGACGAGCGAGAAGCGGTCCTTGCGCTCCGGCATCCGCGCCTCGATGGTGGCGGGCAGCGCGGCGGCCAGGATGTCGTCGATCTCGACGGCGACGACCCGGTCGGCGGCCTCCAGCAGTGCGAGCGTCAGCGAGCCGAGTCCGGGCCCGACCTCGACGACCACGTCGTCCGGCCGGACCTCGGCCGTGCGCACGATGCGGCGCACGGTGTTGGCGTCGATGACGAAGTTCTGGCCCTTCTGCTTCGTCGGCCGTACGCCGAGTACGGCGGCCAGCTCCCGGATGTCGGCCGCGCCGAGGAGGGCGGAGGTCTCGGGCGCGGACGTCTCGGACGCGGACGTCTCCGGCGCGGAGGCCTCCGGCGCGGTGCTTTCGGGCTGCTGCTCTGCTGTGCTCACCGATAAAGGGTACGGCCGCAGTGCGGCCAGGGACTCGCCCCCCGCTGGACGTACAGCTTCTTCGCCCGGTACGTCTGTTCCGGGCCCGGAGCGTCCTGCGGGCGGCCGCTGCCGCCGAGGGCCTGCCAGGTCTGTACGTCGAACTGGTACAGCCCCCCGTACGTGCCCGAGGGGTCCGTGGCGCCGGGCCGGCCGCCCGACTCGCAGCGGGCCAGCGCGCCCCAGTCGAGGCCGTCCGCGCCCTGCACGGAGGTCGGCAGCGGCTTGGTGCCGACCTTGACGAGCTGGCTGACGGGCTCGCGGACGGTCTCCTCGGCGACCCGGCGGGGCTTCTGCCGGACGCCGTTGACGGTGCGCAGGCTGTACGTGACCCTGCGCGCCCCGGGCCGGCCGGAGCGCTCGACGACTTCGGTTCCGGCGAAGAGGGCGGGGTCCTTGACCCGCTCGGTCGCGTACGGGATGCGTTCCTCGCGGATCTCGCGGGTGCCGGTGATGCGGAGCACGGTGACGGTCTGGCCGTCGCGCGGGAAGGAGTCGGCGGGCACGGAGGTGGCGTCCTGGCCGTGGAGGGTGATCCCGGCTTCGTCGAGGGCCTCCTGGACGGTGGCGGCGTTGGTGCGGATGGTGCGCTCGCGGCCGTCGGCCATGAAGGTGATGCTGCGTTCGGTGCGGACGGCGAGGGTCAGGCCGCTGCGGGGGACGGTGGCGGTGCGGGGTGTGGAGAGGTAGGCGCCCTCGGCGCGGATGCCGAGCTGGCGCAGTGCGCCGTCCACGGTGCGGGCGGTGGTCCACACCTCGCGGCGCTGCCCGTCGAGGGTGAGGCTCAGCGGGCGGCCGTAGTGCACGACGATCTCGTCGCCGTCGTCGAGGACCTCCGCCCCGGCCGGGGCGACGAGGTCGTGGGGTCCGACGCCGAGTCCTTCGGCGGCGAGCAGCTCGTCGACGTCGTCGGCGAAGGTGTGCAGGGTCCGCGGGACTCCGTCGACGGTGAGGCGTACGGCCTTGTCGGCGGCGACGAAGGCGGTGGTGCCGCCCGCCAGGAACGCGACGACCAGGGCCTGCGGCACGATGCGCCGCCAGGTGTCGCGGGGAGCGGGGGCGGCGTTCCTGCGCCGCCCCGGACCGGGGGCGGGGCCGGGGCCGGCCGGGGCGGGCACCGTGCCGGGTCCGCCGCCGCGGCGCCGCCCGGTCCCCGCGGGGACCGGTCCGGCCGGGGCGGGGACGGTGTCCGGGGGCGCTGCCGGCGCGGTGCGGCGCCGGCGGCCGGTGGCCGGCGGTTCGGGGGCGGGTCCCGGCGCGGGGCCGGCCGGGGCGGGGGCCCGGCCGCGGGCCCGGCGGCCCGCCCCCGGCTCGGCGGCCGTCCGCCGCCGCCCGCCGCCGCGGGGCGCCGGCACCGCGGGCTCCGGGTGTGCTCCCGGGTCCGGCTGCCGTTCCTCCGCCGGGCGCGCAAGCAGGTCCGGGCCCGCATCCGCCGCCGGGCCCGGGAAGGGGTCCCCGTCCGGGCCTGTCGCCGGGGTCGCGTACATACGCGCGTCCGCGTCCGGTCCGGCCCCCGGGCCGGTCCCCGGACCCGCGAACGCAGCCACCCCCGGGCCGCCCGCCGGGCTCGCGTACGCGCCCGCCGCCGGGCCGGCCCCCAGGCCCGCGTACGCACCCGCCGCCGGGCTCGCGTACGGATCCATCAGCTCCGTGGTCATCAGATCCGCGCCCGGGGCGAGGAACGGGTCCGGGCGGGTGCCCGGTTCCGCGGTCGGGTCCGGGGCGGCGGCCCAGGGGTCGCGTCCACCGGCCGGCCAGGCCACATCGCTCATCGCGCTCGCTCCACTGGTCCGTCCGGCTGCTTCGGGCACGGCACCCTAGCGGAGCGGTGGTGACGCTACAAAGCGGGACGGCTACGGAACGTGGCGAACGGGTGAGGGGTTCTCGCGGCGGCACCCGACGGCCTCACCGGGCGGTCAGTAGGCGAAGGCGCGGGCCGTGTTGGCCGCCAGTGCCGTCGCCATGGCGTCCTCGTCGATGCCGCGGACCGCGGCCATGGCCCGTACGGTCAGCGGAATGAGGTACGGCGCGTTGGGCCGTCCGCGGTAGGGGGCCGGGGTGAGGTAGGGGGCGTCCGTCTCCACGAGCACCAGCTCCAGCGGGGCCACCGCCAGCGCTTCGCGCAGCGGCGCCGCGTTCTTGAAGGTGACGGTCCCGGCGAAGGACATGTAGTAGCCGGCGGCCGCGCACTCCCGGGCCATCTCCGCGTCTCCGGAGTAGCAGTGGAAGACGGTCCGCTCGGGGGCGCCCTCCTCGCGCAGGACGCGCAGCACGTCGGCGTGGGCCTCGCGGTCGTGGATGACCAGGGCCTTGCCCTGCCGTTTGGCGATCTCGATGTGCGCGCGGAAGGAACGCTCCTGCGCGGCCATGCCCTCCGGGCCGGTCCGGAAGTAGTCGAGTCCGGTCTCGCCGACGGCCTTCACGTGCGCGAGGGCCGCCAGGGCCTCGATCTCGGCGAGCGCGTCGTCGAGGGCGGCCTCGCCGCCGCCCGTGCGGGCGCCCTGCCGCGACCAGCCGTCGGGGTCCCCGTGGACGATCCGAGGGGCTTCGTTCGGGTGCAGGGCCACGGCCGCGTGGACGTTCTCGTACGCGGCGGCGGTCTCGGCGGCCCAGCGGGAGCCCTTCACGTCGCAGCCCACCTGGACGACGGTGGTCACGCCGACGGAGGCGGCCTTCGCGAGGCCCTCCTCGACGGTGCCGGACTGCATGTCCAGGTGGGTGTGGGAGTCGGCGACCGCCACCCGGAGCGGTTCGGGCAGCGGGGGCGGCGCGTCGTTCGGCGTGCTACGGCTCATACGGCCGATCTTATGACCGGCGGAAGAACCCGAGCAGCCGTGCCATCAGGCCGGGCCGATCCACCGGGACCGGCCCGGGGGCGTCGTGCAGGGCGGCCTTGCGGGGCTTCGGGGGCTTGGGGGACCTCGCGGTGTACCCGGCGGGCACCGGTCCGGCGATCCCCGGGGCCGCGCGGTGGTGGTAGAGCTGGTCGAGCATGCCGATGACCGACTTGACCTGGCCCTCCCGCATGATCCGCACCACGTGACCGCCGCAGTTCATGCAGGTCGGGTTGGACAGGGGGGAGGGGACCCGCTCGCCGTCGGCCGTGTAGACGATGAACGGCAGACCCCTGGCGTCGGTGTGGTGCTCTATCTCGTACCCCTGCTCCCAGCCGTAGCCGCACTTCATGCAGGCGAAGGAGTACGCCTCGTGCACCGTCGGGACGCCGGCGGGAGCGGACCCCGTCGCGGAAGCGGCCGGGGCGGCCGGCGCGGCGACGGTCGAGGCGACGGGTCCTGCGGTTTCGGGGAGGGGTCGGGGTTCGGCGATCTCACTCATGCCAGCTCCTCTTGTTCCACTGCTTCCATAGCCAGTGGACGCCTCTTCGGGCGGGAGCGCATCAGGCCCTGTCCGATGTTGGACGGTCCTTGGGCGAGTCATGCCCAAAGCGCCCGGTGCGCGGTCTGAGCTTTGCTTTTCAGGTTAGCTCTTTACCGACTCACGGCGACTTTTGTGCCGCGTTCTTTGCCGCCACCACCGCGTCGAACACCTCGCGCTTGGGTACCCCGACCTCGGCGGCGACCGCCGCGATGGCCTCCTTGCGCCGCTCCCCCGCCTCCTCGCGCACCCGTACCCGCTGCACCAGCTCCTCGGCGTCCACATCGCCCGGGACCGCGGCCGGGGCGCCCTCGACGACCACGGTGATCTCCCCGCGCACGCCTTCGGCCGCCCAGGCGGCCAGCTCGCCGAGCCCGCCGCGCTTGACCTCCTCGTAGGTCTTGGTCAGCTCGCGGCAGACGGCGGCGCGCCGGTCGGCTCCGAAGACCTCGGCCATGGCGGCCAGGGTGTCGTCGAGCCGGTGCGGGGCCTCGAAGTAGACGAGGGTGCGGCGTTCGGCGGCGACCTCGCGGAGCTTGCCGAGGCGCTCGCCGGCCTTGCGCGGCAGGAAGCCCTCGAAGCAGAAGCGGTCGACCGGCAGGCCGGAGAGGGCGAGCGCGGTGAGGACGGCGGAGGGCCCGGGGACGGCCGTGACCTTGAGGTCCTTCTCCACGGCTGCGGCGACGAGCCGGTAGCCGGGGTCGGAGACGGAGGGCATGCCGGCGTCGGTGACCAGCAGGACGCGCTTGCCGGCCTCCAGGGCCTCGACCAGTTCGGGGGTGCGCGCGGACTCGTTGCCCTCGAAGTACGACAGGACGCGCCCGGTGGTGTACACGCCGAGGCCCTGCGTCAGCCTGCGCAGCCGCCGGGTGTCCTCGGCGGCGATCACGTCGGCCCGCTCCAGCTCGGCTGCGAGCCGCGGCGGGGCGTCGGCGAGGTCGCCGATGGGCGTCCCGGCGAGCACGAGAACGCCTCCCGCGAGGGAGTCGGAAGGGGCCGGGGAGGGAGCTTCGGCGGAGCCGGACTGGTCAGTGGTCACCGCCCCATCCTCTCAGCCGCCCCCACCGGTACACCCCGACGCTCCCGTCCCCCTGGGTTTGGCACAGCCTCGTTCCCTACGATGTGCCGGTGACCAGTACCGCGACGCCGCCGCCCAGCCCTGCGGGGGCCCCGCCCGCCACCGAGGCCGGGCCCGGCCCGGACCCCGCCGACCAGCCGTCCGCCTGGCTGCGCCGCCTGCGCGGCTTCGGCTACGTGCCGCCCGCCGGGTCGAAGCGGCAGTCGGACGTGCGCACCCGCCTGGTGCCCCCGTACGCGCGGCCGTCCGCGCAGCTGTGGGCGCAGATCGGGATCGGGCCGGCCGCGGCGGTGCGCTGGGAGCGGGTGCTGGCGTGGGCCGGGCCGCTGCTGGTGGCGCTGGTCGCAGGGGTGCTGCGGTTCGTGCACCTGGGCACCCCGAAGGCGGTGATATTCGACGAGACGTACTACGCCAAGGACGCCTGGGCCACGGTCCAGCAGGGCTACGAGGCCAGCTGGCCCAAGGACATCGACAAGTCGATCCTCGCCAACCCCGACGGGGTCCCGCTCCCGCTGGACCCGGGCTACGTCGTGCACCCGCCGGTCGGCAAGTGGGTGATCGGGCTGGGCGAGTGGATGTTCGGCTTCGACCCGTTCGGCTGGCGGTTCATGACCGCGCTGCTCGGCACCCTGTCCGTGCTGATGCTGTGCCGCATCGGCCGGCGGCTGTTCCGTTCCACCTTCCTGGGCTGCCTGGCCGGCCTCCTGTTGGCCGTGGACGGCCTGCACCTGGTGATGAGCCGGACCGCCCTGCTCGACCTGGTGCTGATGTTCTTCGTGCTCGCGGCCTTCGGAGCGCTGGTGATCGACCGGGACAAGGTGCGGGCCCGGCTCGCGGCGGCGCTCCCGGTGGACGAGGAGGGCCGGACCCGGCCGGACGCCCGGATCGCGGAGACGCTGAAGCTGGGCTGGCGCCCGTACCGGCTCCTGGCCGGGGTCTGCCTGGGCCTGGCCTTCGGCACGAAGTGGAACGGCCTGATCGTGCTGGCCTTCTTCGGCGTGCTGACGGTCCTGTGGGACGCGGCCGCGCGCCGCACCGCGGGCGCGGGGGCCCCGTACGCGGCGATGCTGCGCCGCGACAGCTGGACCGGCTTCCTCTCGCTCGTCCCCGTGGCGATCTCCGTCTACGTGGCGTCCTGGCTCGGCTGGATCCTCTCCCCCGACAACGGCAAGGGCGGCTACTTCCGCGACTGGGCCGCCAAGAACGACCAGCACAGCTCGTTGTCCTTCCTGCCGGAGTGGCTGCGCAGCCTGTGGCACTACGAGACGGAGGTCTACAAGTTCCACGTGGGCCTGACCTCGGGCCACACCTACGAGTCGAACCCGTGGAGCTGGCTGGTCCTGGGCCGTCCCGTCTCCTACTTCTACGAGTCCCCCGCACCCGGCACCGACGGCTGCCCGGCGACGGAGACCGCCAAGTGCGCCCGCGAGGTGCTGGCGCTCGGCACGCCGCTGCTGTGGTGGACGGCCTGCTTCGCGCTCCTCTACGTACTGTGGCGGTGGATCTTCCGCCGCGACTGGCGGGCGGGCGCGATCGCGTGCGCGCTGGGCGCGGGCCTGCTGCCCTGGTTCAACTACCAGGAGCGGACCATCTTCTTCTTCTACGCGGTGGTCTTCGTCCCGTACCTGTGCCTCGCGGTGGCCATGATGATCGGCGCCCTCCTGGGCCCGGCCGGCTCCTCGGAACGCCGCCGCGCCCTGGGCGCGGTGGCGGCGGGCGTCCTGGTGCTCCTGATCGTGTGGAACTTCATCTACTTCTGGCCCATCTACACGGGCCAGACCATCCCGATGGACTCCTGGCAGAACCGCATGTGGCTGGACACCTGGGTGTAGCGGCCCCGGGACGGGGGCAACCAAAGCCCTGAGCCGTCTGTCTGTTCGACGTAGGGTCTACGCCACGGGCTGCTTGAACGCGTTCAGCGTTCGAGGTCCGGGGGCGGGACACACGGGAACGGGGAGAGGGAATGAACGGGGCTGCAAAGGGGGCCGTCGTCGGCGGGGTCTTCCTGGCGATGCTGGGCGGGGCCGTGTACGGGGTGTACGCGCTGGTGGGGGACTCCGGGGACGGCGACGCGAAGAGCACGAGCGCGACCGGCCCGGCCGTGCCCGCCAAGGGCACCGGGCCGGTCAGCGACAAGGACGCCGCGGCGACCGCGCAGGCCTTCTTCGCCGCGTGGACGGCCGGGGACGCCCGGGCGGGGGCCGATCTGACGAACAACCCCGCGGAGGCGCAGGGCGCCCTCGGCGATTTCACGACCAAGGCCTACGTGTCCAAGGTCGCGATCACCCCCGGCGCGCAGACCGGGACCACGGTGGCGTACTCCGTCGCGGCTGAGGTCACCTACGAGGGGGTCACCAAGCCCCTCGCCTACGAGTCCAAGCTGACCGTGGTCCGCGGCAACACCACGGGGCTCCCGCTCGTCGACTGGCAGCCCTCGGTGCTCCACCCGCAGCTCCAGAAGGGCGAGAAGCTGCGCGGCGGCGCCCCGGCCAGCCCTCCGGTCAAGGCCGTCGACCGCAAGGGCCGGGAGCTGACGGCGGAGAAGTACCCGTCGCTGCGCCCGGTCCTCGACAGCCTGCGCAAGACGTACGGGGAGCGGCTGGGCGGCACGAGCGGCGCCGAGCTGTGGATCGAGCCGGTCGCGCAGGAGGCGCCCCGGCGGACCCTGCTGACGCTGGTCGAGGGAGAGCCCGGGGAGATAGAGACCGTCCTGGACGCGGACGTCCAGGCGGCGGCCGAGCAGGCGGTCCTGAAGTTCCCGCAGGCCTCGGTGGTCGCCGTCCAGCCGAGCACCGGCAACGTGCTGGCCGTCGCCGACCACCGCGGGGACGGCTTCCCCGCCTCCCTCAGCGGAGCCCGCGCGCCCGGCTCGACGATGAAGATCGTGACCGGCGCGATGCTGCTGGACCGGGGCCTGGTGGCGGCGGACAAGGTGGCCGAGTGCCCGGCGCAGGTGCAGTGGGGCGGCAAGACCTTCAAGAACCTGAAGGGCTTCAAGCTCGACGGCGAGACCTTCGCGACGAGCTTCGCCCAGTCCTGCAACACCGCCTTCATCAAGCAGATCCTGCCGGTGGACGACGACGACGCGCTCCCGAAGGAGGCCCGTGAGGTCTTCGGCATCGGCGAGGGCGTCGAGTGGAAGGTCGGCGTGCCCACCGTCGACGGCAGGGTCCCGGCCGCCACCGGTCCGGCGGCGGCCGCCGCGTACATCGGCCAGGGCCAGATCCAGATGAACCCGCTGACGATGGCCTCGGTCACGGCGACCGCCCGGACCGGGGTGTTCCGTCAGCCGGTCGTCGTCAAGGCCTCGCTGGACGGCCGCGAGATCGCGAAGGCAACCCGGAAGATGAAGCCCTCGGTGGCGGCGCAGCTCGTGCGGATGATGAAGCTGACGGCCGCTTCGGGGACCGCCCAGGGTGCGATGTCCGCGGTCCACGGCTCCGACAAGGGCGCGAAGACCGGCTCGGCGGAGGTCGACGGGGCGCAGAACCCGGACAGTTGGTTCACCGGTTTCAGCGGCGACGTGGCGGCCGCGGCGATGGTCGAGGGCGGCGGCCACGGCGGCGACGCGGCGGGCCCGATCGTGGCGGCCGTCCTGAACGCGGGCTGACCGCGAGGCTGCCCTCCCGGCCCCTCAGTTCTCCCAGCCCCTCAGCTCTCCCGGCCCCTCAGCTCTCCCGTACGGCGACCAGCGCGGCCCCCGCGTGCCGGATCAGCTCGTGCGGATCCATGGGGAACACGGTGTGCGGGGTGCCCGCGGCCGCCCACACCACCTCGTGGGCCAGCAGGGAGCGGTCCGCGAGGACCCGGGTGCGGGTGCGGTGCCCGAAGGGCGGCACCCCTCCGATGGCGTAGCCCGTGGTCTCCCGGACCAGGGCCGCGTCCGCCCGGGTCACGGCACCCGCCCCCAGCTCGCGGCGGACCGCCTCCACGTCCACGCGGGAGGCCCCGTCCATCAGGACCAGTACGGGAACCCCGTCGGCCGCGAAGATCAGCGACTTCACGATCTGGCTGAGCTCGCAGCCGATCGCGGCGGCGGCGTCGGCGGCCGTGCGGGTCCCGTCGGGGAAGCTCCGTACGTCCGGCTCCAGCCCCAGGGTGGCGAGGGCTTCGGCGAAGAGGGGGTGCGCAGTGCTCGTCATGACGGCACGCTAGCGCTCCGCGGGCCGCCGGTGCGCGCCCCTTTCGCGGGCCGGGCCGCCCCGGGGCCGTGTCGGCGGCGCGCTACAGCGCCGAGCGGAGGGCCCGGACCAGGGCCTGGGCGCGCGGGTCCGCGGTGACCGACTTGGCGTGGGCGTTGGTGACGTAGCCGAAGCCGATGCCCGCCTCCGGGTCCGCGAAGGCCAGCGAGCCGCCGCGGCCCGGGTGCCCGAAGGAGGCCGGGGACAGCAGCGGGGACGCGGGGCCGTGCAGCATGTAGCCGGGGCCGAAGCGCGTGTTGACCACGAGCACCCGGTCGGGTCCCGAGGAGAGCTCCTTGCCGGCCAGCGCGGTGGTGGCCGGGGTGAAGATCCGCGCGCCGTCCTCCACCACGCCGATGGTGGCCGCGTAGAAGCGGGCCAGGGCGCGGGCGGTGCCGATGCCCGCGGAGGCCGGCAGCTCGGCCGCCCGGTAGGCGGGGTCGTTCTCGTCGGGCAGGGGGTCGATGGCCGCGAAGGCGCGGCGGGTGAGGGATTCCGGATCGGCGTAGGCCGCGGAAACGTTCCGCTTCGGCCGGGTCCGGAGCGTGCCCGCGCTCTCCGGCGGATCGACCGGCGCCACCCGCCCCACCCGGTGCTCCTCGGACTCCGGCAGGCCGATCCAGAAGTCCAGTCCCAGCGGCTCCGCGATGTCCTCGGCCAGGATGCCCCCCAGCGAACGGCCGGTCGCCCGCAGCACCAGCTCGGACAGCAGCCAGCTGAAGGTCTGCGCGTGGTAGCCGTGCTCGGTGCCGGGCTCCCAGAAGGCCCGCTGGGCAGCGACCGCACGCGCTCCGGAGACCCCGTCCGCGGCCTCGGCCACCGTCAGCCCGCGGTCCAGGGCCGGGACGCCGGCACGGTGCGCGAGCAGGTCGCGGACCCGGGTCCGCTCCTTGCCGCCCGCCTTGAACTCCGGCCAGTACGAGCTCACCGGCGCGTCCAGGTCCAGCAGTCCGCGCTGCTGGAGCAGCAGCGGTACGGCCGCGGCCACGCCCTTGGTCGCGGAGCGGACGATCTGGGCGGTGTCCTCGGCCCAGGGTTCGGTGCCTTCGGCGTCCTTGGTCCCGCCCCAGAGGTCGACGACCTTGCGCCCGTCCCGGTACACGGACACCGCCGCGCCCCGGTCCCCGAGCACCTGGAAGTTGCGTACGAACGCGTCCCTGACGGGCTCGAAGCCCTCCGCCACCACACCTTGGATGTCCACGGCCTGTGCAACAAGCTCCGACCGGCGGTTATGCCGTCGCCGGGAGTCCCCGGGTCAGCCGGTCACGACGGAGCGCGGGTCGAAACCGAAGGGCAGTTCCAGCCGGTGCGCCCGCATCAGTGCCTCGTCGCAGAGCACTTCCTGGGTCTTGCCGTCGGCCACGATGGTCCCCTCGCTGAGGATCACCGAGCGCGGGCAGAGCTCCAGTGCGTAGGGCAGGTCGTGCGTCACCATCAGCACGGTGACGTCCAGCGAGCGCAGGATGTCCGCGAGCTCGCGGCGCGAGGCCGGGTCCAGGTTGGAGGACGGCTCGTCCAGGACGAGGATCTCGGGGCGCATGGCCAGGACGGTCGCCACAGCGACCCGGCGGCGCTGCCCGAAGGACAGGTGGTGCGGGGGCCGGTCCGCGAAGGCGGCCATCCCGACCTGCTCCAGGGCTTCGCGCACCCGCTCCTCCAGCTCCGCGCCGCGCATTCCGGCGGCGGCCGGGCCGAAGGCCACGTCCTCCCGGACGGTCGGCATGAACAGCTGGTCGTCGGGGTCCTGGAAGACGATGCCGACCCGGCGGCGGATCTCGGCGAGGTTCCGCTTCTCCACGGGCAGCCCGGCCACGCTCACCGTGCCGACGCCGCCGGTCAGGATGCCGTTGAGGTGGAGCACCAGGGTGGTCTTGCCTGCGCCGTTGGGACCGAGCAGCGCCACCCGCTCCCCGCGCCCGACGGCGAGGTCGACCCCGAAGAGGGCCTGGTGGCCGTCGGGGTAGGCGTAGGCGAGGCCGGAGACTTCCAGCGAGGGCGGGATCGGGGCCGGGGCTTCGTTCACAGGGACCATCCCATCAGACAGACGGCGAGCGCCGTCACCGGGAGGGCGGCCGCGTACGCCCACTGCGTGCGGGTGGCCGCCACCTCGTCGATCACCGGCATCGATCCGGCGTAGCCGCGGCTGACCATCGCGAGGTAGACCCGCTCGCCGCGCTCGTAGGAACGGATGAACAGGGCTCCGGCGGTCTTCGCGAGGACCCCCCAGTGCCGGATCCCGCGTGCCTCGAAGCCGCGGGAGCGCCGGGCGATCGACATCCGGCGCAGCTCGTCGCCGATGACGTCCCCGTACCGGATCATGAAGGAGGCGATCTGGACGAGCAGCGGCGGCAGCTTGAGCCGCTGGAGGCCCAGCAGCAGGGCGCGCAGCTCGGTGGTGGAGGCCAGGAGCACGGACGCGGCCACGCCGAGGGTGCCCTTGGCCAGGACGTTCCAGGCTCCCCAGAGGCCGGAGACGCTGAGCGACATGCCGAGGACCTCCACCCGCTCGCCCTGGGCCACGAAGGGCATCAGGACCGCGAAGGCGACGAAGGGCACCTCGATCAGGAGCCGGCGCAGCAGGAAGCCGGCCGGGATCCGGGCCGCGGCCGCGGCGGCGGCGAGGAGGACGGCGTAGGCGCCGAAGGCCCACACCGCCTCGCGCGGTGTGGACACGACGACGACCACGAAGGCGAAGGTCGCGGCGAGCTTGCAGTGCGGGGGCAGGCCGTGGACCGGCGAGCTCCCGGCACGGTAGAGCTTGTGGGCGTGCCCGGCTCCCATGTCAGGCGGTCGGTACGGCCGTGGAGGCCGCCGTCAGGTCGGCGGCGCGGCGGCGGCGCACGGTCCAGAACACGCCGGTGCCGACGAGGACGGTCGCGCCGACGCCGATGACTCCGGCGAGGCCTCCGGAGAGGCGGGCGTTCGAGACGTCCTTGACGCCGTAGTCGGCGAGCGGGGACTCGGCGGCGGCGTGCTCGGTGACCTTCTGGTCGATGCCCTTGTCGGCGGCGACCTTCTCCAGTCCGTCCGGGCTGGAGGAGGCGTAGAAGGAGACGATGCCGGCCAGGGCCAGCGCGGCGACCAGGCCGGTGATCAGCACGGGCTTGGTGGAGCGGGCCGCGGCGGGCACGGCGGCCGGGGCGGCGGCGGGGGCGTCGACCAGTGCGCCGTCGACGCGCAGCTTCAGCGGGGCGGACAGGCCGCGGGCGCCGAAGACGAGGTCGGGGCGGACGGCGATGACCGCGCCGACGGTGGCGGCGGTGATGAGGGCCTCGCCGATGCCGATGAGGACGTGGACGCCGACCATCGCGGTGAGGACCTTGCCCAGCGGGACGTCGGTGGTGCCGCCGAGGGCGTACAGGAGGGTGAAGAAGGCGGCCGCGGCGGGCACCGAGAGCAGGGCTCCGGCGAAGGCGGCGACGGTGACCGAGCGGCGGGTGTCGGGCAGCAGGCGGACCAGCCCGCGGAAGACGGCGTAGGCGACGACCACGGTGACGACGCCCATGGTGACGATGTTGACGCCCAGCGCGGTCAGGCCGCCGTCGGCGAAGAGGAGGCCCTGCATGAGCAGGACCACGGACACGCACAGCACACCCGTATAGGGGCCGACGAGTATCGCGGCGAGCGCGCCTCCCAGGAGGTGGCCGCTTGTTCCGGCCGCGACGGGGAAGTTGAGCATCTGTACGGCGAAGATGAAGGCGGCGACGAGGCCGGCGAGCGGCGCGGTGCGCTCGTCGAGCTCCCGGCGGGCGCCTCGGAGGCTGACCGCCACGGCTCCGGCGGCGGCGACACCTGCGGCAATGGAGACGGGGGCATCGATGAAGCCGTCGGGCACATGCATGGTTCTGCTCCGCTTCCTGCGGTCCGGCGAGCGGTCCGTTGACCTGACAAAGTCTTTAACCGTTCAAGAATAGGGCCTTCTTGCGAATGCTTGGCAAGAGCGGTGGCGCCACAAATAGCTCCGTGCGGATTCGTGGGAATGTGCGAGGCTGGGGGAAATACGGACGCAAATGTTCCGATTCGAGGAGTCTTGTCGATGTCAGCCGCCGAGAATCCATCCGCAGGTGCCACCGCGACCCGGGCCGTGTTCGCCACGGCCCCGCTCGCCGGGGCGCCTTCCGCCGAGGCCGCTTTCGTCGAGGAACGCGTGCGCGCCCGAGTGATCACCGACGACCCCCTCTACCGGGCCATCCCGGTCGCCCTGCGCTTCGTCCCCGCCGAGCCGCTGGCCGTACGGATCGTCTTCCCCGCCGACCTCTCCCCCGAGGGCACCGACAACGAGTGGGTCTTCCCCCGCGCCCTCCTGGAAGCCGGGCTCCAGGCCCCGACCGGGACCGGTGACGTACGCGTCTGGCCCTGCGGGCGCGTCCAGGCGGTCGTCGAGTTCCACTCCCCGGAGGGCGTCGCGGTGGTCCAGTTCGACATCGCCGCCCTGCGCCGCTTCCTGCGCCGTACGTACGCGCCCGCGCCCGCGGCCACCCGTTAGGCCCAGCCGGACCCGCCCGGTCCCACGAGAACGGCCCCGCACCACCCGGTGCGGGGCCGTTCTCTCGCGTTCTGCAGGATCAGACGCCCGCGAGCTCGCGGTCCTTGTCGGGACCGGCGCCGCCGTCCGCGGAGTCGTCGAGGTGCTTGCGCAGGCTCTCGCCCTCCACGTCCACGTTCGGCAGGATGCGGTCGAGCCACTTCGGCAGCCACCAGGCCTTGTGGCCGAGCAGTGCGAGGACGGCCGGGACGATGGTCATGCGGACGACGAAGGCGTCGAAGAAGACGGCGATCGCCAGGGCGAAGCCGATCATCTTGACCATCTGGTCGCTGGCGCCCATGAAGCCGGAGAACACCGCGATCATGATGACGGCCGCGGCCACGACCACCCGGGCGCTGTACTGGAACCCGGTGACGACGGCCTGGCCCGGCCGCTCCCCGTGGACGTACGCCTCACGCATGCGGGTGACCAGGAAGACCTCGTAGTCCATGGCCAGACCGAAGACCACGCCGACCATGAAGATCGGCATCATCGACATGATCGGACCGGTCTGCTCCACCCCGAAGAGCGAGCCGAGCCAGCCCCACTGGAAGACCGCCACGACGGCGCCGAGGGCGGCGACCACCGAGAGCAGGAAGCCGAGCGCCGCCTTGAGCGGGACCAGGATCGAGCGGAAGACGAGCATCAGCAGCAGGAAGGCGAGGCCGACGACGAGCGCCAGGTAGGGCAGCAGCGCGTCGTTCATCTTCTGCGAGAAGTCGATGTTCATCGCGGTCGCACCGGTGACGAACACCTTGCCGCTGTCGCTGCCGTCGCGGATCTCGTGGACCAGGTCCTCGGTCTCCACGGAGGACGGGCGGTCCTTGGGGACGACCGTGATGACGGCGGCGTCCTTGGCCTCGTTCTGCATGGCCGGCATGACGGCGGCCACGCCGTCCAGGCCCTTGATCCGCTCGGCCGTCGCGTCGGCGAGCGCCTTGTCCCCGTCCACGACGACCATCAGCGGGCCGTTGAAGCCGGGGCCGAAGCCCTCGGAGAGCAGGTCGTACGCCTGGCGCTGGGTGGTGGAGACCGGCTGGGCGCCGTCGTCCGGCAGGCCCATCTCCAGCTTGCCGGCCGGGACGGCGATGATGCCGAGGCCGATCACGCCCGCGAGCAGCACCATGACGGGGCGGCGCAGGACGAAGCGGGCCCAGCGGGTGCCGCCGTTGGGCTTGGCGTCGGCGCCTTCGGCGGCGGGCTTGCCCTTGCCGAAGAGGCGGGACTTGGTGCCGGCGGGCAGCACCTTCTTGCCGGCGAAACCGAGCATGGCCGGGACCAGCGTCAGGGCGACGAGGACGGCGATGACCACGGTGCCGGCGGCGGCGAAGCCCATCTTGCTGAGCATCGGGATGTTGACGACGGCCAGGCCCACGAGGGCGATGACCACGGTCAGTCCTGCGAAGACGACGGCGGAACCGGCGGTTCCGACGGCCCGGCCCGCGGCTTCGTCGCGCTCGCGGCCCTCGGCGAGCTCCGCGCGGTAGCGGGAGACGATGAAGAGGGCGTAGTCGATGCCGACGGCGAGGCCGATCATCATCGCGAGGGTGGAGGTGGTGGAGCCGAGGTCCAGCACGTTGGCCAGCGCGGTGATGGAGGAGATGCCGATGCCCACGCCGATCAGCGCGGTCAGCAGCGGCAGGCCCGCGGCGACGAGCGAGCCGAAGGTGATGACGAGGACGATCCCGGCGATCACGATGCCGATGATCTCGCCGGAGCCCGTCTCGGGGACGGCCTGCAGGGCGTCGCCGCCGATCTGGACGTTCAGGCCGTCGGCCTTGGCGGCCGTGGCGGACTCGGTGAGGGCCTCGCGGGTGGCGTCCGTCAGCTCCATGCCGCTGACCTTGTACTTGACGCTGATGTAGGCGGTGGAACCGTCCTGGCTGACGGCCTGGGCCTCGTACGGGCTGGTGACCGAGGAGATCTGGTCCTTGCCCGGACCGTCCTTCAGCTCGCTGACGATCTTCTCGACCTGGGGCTTGACGGCCGCGGAGTCGACCTTCTCGCCGGCCGGGGCCTTGATCACGATGCGTGCGGTGGCGCCGTCGGCCGCCATGGCCGGGAAGCGCTGGTCCAGCAGGTCGAAGGCCCTCTGGGCCTCCGTGCCGGGTATGGAGAACGAGCCTGAGGTGGGTGCGGACGCCGATGCGGCGCCGAAGCCGGCGACGAACAGCAGCGCCACCCAGACGAGGGCGACGAATCGGCGGCGCCGGAAGGCGCCCCTGCCGAGTCGGTAGAGGAAGGTGGCCACGTCGGTGGTTCTCCCGTTCGGGTCGTGGGATGGGTCAGGGCATGGAATGCCGTTCCGACGACGAGAGCGGCGTGTCAGGAGCAGGCAGGAATCGAGCGCGGGGACAGCGCGGGCGGGCGGCTGCCGGGTGAGCAGCCGGGCAGGTGATCAGCCGGGCAGGGGGCTGCCGGGCGGGATCAGACGCCGAGGGCGGGGAAGACCACGGCGTCGATGAAGTCGGCGAGGAAGGTCCGGTCGACGGGCCGGTCCTCGATGAGCGGAAGGGCGATGAACGCCCCGATGAGCATGTGCGGAACGAAGGCCAGGGCCGGACAGTCCGGGGCGATCTCGCCCCGGTCGACCGCTCTCTGCAGCATCACCTGCAGACCGTTGATCTCCGGATCGACCAGCAGGTCCCGCAGCGCCTTGTGGAGCTCGGGGCTCTCGTGCACCGCATGGGTCAGGCCCCGCATCAGCGCGGTGTCCTTCGCCATCTGGGCGTCGTCGGAGTTCTTGATCATGACCCCGAAGTCCCCGCGGATGCTGCCCGTGTCGATCTCCCGGAGGGAGACCGGCTGGGTGCAGCGCAGGGCCTTCGCGACCAGCTCGGGCTTGCTCCCCCACTGGCGGTAGAGGGTGGCCTTGCTGGACTTCGTACGGGCGGCGACCGCGTCCATGGTCAGCGCCTCGTAGCCGACCTCGCGGAGGAGGTCGAGGACCGCACCGTGCAGTTCGGCTTCGCGTTCGGGGGTGATCCGGCTGCGGCGCGACATGACCTCTTCGACCATCTCGGCGTCTCCTCCCGACCGTGCCCAAGCGAACGAAACCGTTTCGTACGGATCGACCATACCCCGGGACCAAGCGAAACGAAACCGTTCCGTTTCGCTAGGGGCGTGGCGTCGGTCACGCACCCGGGGCCTCCCCCGTCCCCCCGCGGGGAGCCGCATGGATCACCTGTACGAGTTGCCAGCCCCCCTCCGCGCGGAAAGCATTGGGGGGTGAGTCACGACGCGGCGTACCTCCGGTTCCCCCATCTCCACGACGATCTCCTGTGCTTCGCCACCGAGGACGACCTCTGGGTGGCGCCCCTGGTTCCCCCCGGAGAGCCCGCGGGCCGGGCCTGGCGGATCACCGTCGACCGGACCCGGGTGGGCCACCCCCGGTTCTCCCCCGACGGCAAGCACATCGCCTTCACCACCTGGCGCAGCCTCGACCCCGAGATCCACCTCGCCCCCGTCTCGGGCGGCCCGGCGCGCCGCCTCAGCCACTGGGGAGCCACCGACACCCGGGTCTGCGGCTGGACCCCGCCCGACAAGGACGGCCGCAGCGACATCCTGGCCGTCTCCTCGCACGGCCAGCCCTTCTCCTACTTCGCCTGGGCGTACGCCCTCCCCACCGACGGCAGCCCCGGCGGCCGACTCCCCTGGGGGCCCGTGTCCGACATCGCCGTGCACGAGGACGCTGCGCGTCCCGACGGGAACGGGGAGGAGCCGGGCGAGCGCCGCACCCTGCTGCTGACCGGCAAGCCCCCGCACGAGCCCGCCGCGTGGAAGCGCTACCGCGGCGGCGCCACCGGCCGGCTGTGGCTGCACGGCGAGCGGCTGCTGGAGGGCATCGAGGGGCACCTCGACTCGCCGATGTTCGTGGACGGCCGGATCGCCTTCCTCTCCGACCACGAGGGCATCGGCAACGTCTACTCCTGCCTGCCCGACGGCACCGACCTGCGCCGGCACACCGACCACGAGGAGTTCTACGCCCGGCACGCCTCCAGCGACGGCACCCGGATCGTCTACCAGTGCGCCGGCGACCTGTGGATCGTGGAGTCGCTGGCGCCCGGCGCCTCCCCCCGCAAGCTGGAGGTCCGCCTCGGCGGACCCCGCGCCGGCCGCCGCACCTACCAGGTCCCGGCCGCCAGCCACGTCGACTCCCTCTCCGTGGACACCACCGGGCGGGCCAGCGCCGTCGTCGTGCGCGGCAGCCTGTACTGGCTCACGCACCGCGACGGGCCCGCCCGCACCATCGCCGACACCCCGGGCGTACGGGTCCGGCTGCCCGAGATGCTCGGCAGCGGCGGGCAGGTGGCGTACGTGACCGACGCCGAGGGCGAGGACGCGATCGAGATCGCCTACCTGCCCCGCGCCTCGGGCGACCGCGAGCCGCGCCGGCTCGCCTCGGGCGCGCTGGGCCGCGTACTGGAGCTGCTCTCCGATCCGGACGGGGAGCGGCTCGCGATCGCCTCCAACGACGGCCGGCTGCTGCTGATCGACGCCACCGAGGAGTCCAACGGGGAGGCCAGCGAGCTGATCCGGTCCGAGAACGGGCCCGTCACCGACCTCGCCTTCTCCCCCGACGGCTGCTGGCTGACCTGGTCGCACCCGGGCATCGGCCGCTCGCTGCGCCAGATCAAGATGGCCAAGATCGCCGGACCCGGCTCCCCCGTGATCGTGGACGTCACCAACGGCCGCTTCGAGGACGAGAACCCCGTCTTCACCCGGGACGGGCGCTACCTCGCCTTCCTGTCCTGGCGCGGTTTCGACCCCGTCTACGACGTGCACACCGGCGACCTGTCCTTCCCGCTGGGCTGCCGCCCGTACCTGGTGCCGCTGTCCTCGGCCACCCCCTCCCCCTTCGCCTTCTCCCCCGACGGCCGCCCGGCGGCGGGCGGACTCGACCCCGTCGAGGGGGATTCGGAGTCGGGCGACGGCGCGGTCACCGTGGAGGTGGAGGGACTGGAGAGCCGGGTGACGCCCTTCCCGGTGTCGGCCTCCAAGTACTCGGCCCTCTACCCGGTGAGCGGCGGCGGGCTGGTGTGGCTGCGCTGGCCGATCTCGGGCGCGCTCGGCGAGACCTTCGCCAATCCGGCCGACGTGAGCGGGAAGCCGACGCTGGAGTACTTCGACCTCACCAAGGCCCGCAAGACGGAACTGGCCTCCGGGCTGGACTGGTTCGCGGTCAGCGGCGACGGCACCCGGCTCGTGGTCAACGAGGACGGCGACCTGCGGGCGGTCCCGGCGACCGAGTCGGGCGACGGCGACTCCACCGTCTACCTGGACCTGCGGCGCATCCTGCACGAGGTGGACCCGGCGGCGGAGTGGCGCCAGGCCTACGAGGAGGCGGGGCGGCTGATCCGCGCCTACTTCTGGGAGCCGAAGATGTGCGGCATCGACTGGGACGGGGTGCTGCGCCAGTACCGCTTCCTCGTCGAACGGGTCGCCTCCCCCGACGAGTTCGCCGATCTGATGCGCGAGGTGCTCGGCGAGCTCGGCACCTCGCACGCGTACGTGTCCCCGGCCCGCCGCAACGAAGGGCCTCCGCACTACCAGCGGGCCATCGGCCTGCTCGGCGCCAACCTCTTCCCCCGCGACGGGGCCTGGGTCGTCGGCCGGATCCTGCCCGGCGAGTCCTCCGACTCCAAGGCCCGCTCCCCGCTCGCGGGCACCGGCATCCGCGAGGGCGCGGTCCTCACCCACGTGGACGGCCGCCCCGTGGACCCGGTCACCGGGCCCTACCCGCTGCTGTCGGCGGCCGGCGGCACCACGGTGGAGCTCACCTTCGAACCCGCCGAGGGACAGGGCCGAGCGCGCCGGGTCGCGGTCGTCCCCCTCATCGACGACCGGCCGCTGCGCTACCAGGACTGGGTGGCCAAACGCCGCGAGGTGGTCCGGGAGGTCAGCGGCGGGAAGTGCGGCTACCTGCACATCCCCGACATGGGCGGCTCGGGCTGGGCGCAGTTCAACCGCGACCTGCGCGCCGAGATGTCCAAGCCGGCCCTGCTCGTGGACGTACGCGGCAACGCCGGCGGGCACATCAGCGAGCTGGTGGTGGAGAAGCTGACCCGCTCGATCCTCGGCTGGGACCTGACCCGCAACGCGCAGCCCGTCTCCTACGCCTCCAACGCACCCCGGGGCCCGATCGTGGCCCTGGCCGACGAGGCGACCTCCTCCGACGGGGACATGATCACGGCCGCCTTCAAGCTGCTGGGGCTCGGCCCGGTCGTCGGCCAGCGCACCTGGGGCGGGGTGGTCGGCATGACCGGCCGGCACACCCTCGGCGACGGCACGGTGATCACGGTGCCGATGAACGCGGCCTGGTTCCCCGAGTACGGCTGGTCCGTGGAGAACCACGGCGTGGAACCCGACCTGCCGATCCTGCGCACCCCCCTCGACTGGGCGGAAGGGCGGCACGCGCAGCTCGACGACGCCGTGCACCTGGCGCTGGAGCTGCTGGAACAGGACCCGGCCGCCGTACCGCCCGGCTACACGGACGTACCGGACCGGCGCCGGCCGAAGCTGCCGCCGCGGGAGTGAGCGCAGGGCATGCGAGAGGGGGTGCGACCCGGAACGTCGGGTCGCACCCCCTGCGTGTTGCCGCGTACGGCTACTTCTCCGCGGTCCCGCCGAAGGCGTCGCGCGCCTTGTCCTGGGCCTGGTCGGCAGCCTGCGCGGTGCGCTCGGACACCTCGTCCTGCGCACCGGAGGCCTTGGCCCGCTCAGCGAGTTCCCTGGCCTTGTCCTGGAACTGGTCCCTGAGACCCATGTGTCCTCACTCCTGCAACGGTGTTCGGTAAGGGGAACCCGACCAGTCTCGCCCAGGTGGACATTCCGCGCATTCCGGTCAGTGGCTCTGGCTGCGCTCCTGCTCGTCCGCAGCCCCGCCGGCCCCCACAAGCCCCTTGGAAACACTCGCGAGTCGCGGTTCGAACCGCTTCATCTCGCGCTGTCCGACGGTCGCGATGATCCCGGGCAGGTACCCGCGGATCCCCTGCATGCCGCGCAGCCACCACTGCGCGTAGACGTGCGCGGAACGCCGCTCGATGCCCGCCACGATCCGGTCGACGGCCGGCCCCAGGGGGTACGTCTGGTTCGACGGCCACGGCAGCCGCTGCCGCAGTTCGCGCATGACCTCGTCCTGGTCGGCGCCGCGCACCATGTCGGTGTCGGTCCAGGACAGGTAGCCGACGCCCACCTTGACCCCCTTGTAGCCGACCTCGGCGCGCAGGCAGTGCGCGAAGGCCTCGACCCCGGACTTGGAGGCGCAGTAGGCGGTCATCATCGGCGCCGGGGTGATCGCCGCGAGGGAGGCGATCTGCAGGAAGTAGCCGCGGCTCTCCATCAGCACGGGCAGGAAGGCGCGGGCGGTGACCGCGCCGCCGATCAGGTTGACCTCGATGACCCGGCGCCAGGCCTCGGGGTCGGAGTCGGCGAACGGCCCGCCGGAGGCGACGCCGGCGTTGGCGACGACAATGTCCACCTTGCCGAAGCGCTGCTTGACCTCCTGCGCGACCCGGGCCATGGCCTCGTGGTCGGTGACGTCGGCGTACCAGTGGTCGCTGTCGGTGTGCAGCCGCGCGGAGACCTCCTTGAGGGCCTCGGGCTCCAGGCCCACGAGGGCCACCTTCGCGCCGCGGGCGGACAGCTTGCGGGCGAGCAGCTCGCCGACCCCGCGCGCGGCGCCCGTGACGACGGCGACCTGTCCTTCCAGACTCCTGTGAGCACTCACGAGGTCTTCTCCTTTGCGGGTTCGGCAGCGTCGACACGTTCCTCGGACCGGCTGACGTACACCGCGGCGAGCTCGCGCACGGCGGTGGTGACGGCCTCCGGGGCCTCGATCGGGCTCATGTGCCCCACCCCGGTCAGTTCGGTGAGCCCCACGCAGTTCGGCAGCGCGGCAGCCAGCCCCCGGGCGTGCACGATCGGCGTCAGCCGGTCGTTCTTGCCGCCGATGACGGCGGTGGGCACGGTGAGCGCGGCCAGCTGCGCATCGAGGTCCAGGGAGGCCAGCACCCCGGACCAGGCGTGCCGCACCGGGGTGGGGCAGGCGTGCACGATCCGCGCGCAGGCCTCGACCTTGTCGGGCGCAGAGCCGGGGCCCATCGTGGCGTACTTCAGCACCCTGCGGGCGACGGGGGTGACGGGCCCGAGCGGGGCCCGGGATCCCAGGACCGCCCCGGTGATACGGGTCCTCGCGCGGCCGGGGCGCCACGGCAGGACCTGCGCCTCCTCGACCAGCCGGCCGCTGCCGGTGCTGCACAGCAGCGCGGCGGCGACGTACCGGGCGAACTCCGGCCGGGCGGCGGCCGCCATGACGGTCATCCCGCCCATGGAGTGGCCCGCGACGACGGCCTTCTCGCCGGGGTCGAGGGTCGCCCCGAGGACCGCGACCAGGTCGTCGGCGAGGGCTTCGGTGCCGTAGCCGGACACGAGGCCGGCGGGGCTGCGCCCGTGGCCCCGCTGGTCGTAGGCGACGACCCGGTGCCCGGTGGTGGACAGGGCCCGGATCTGCGCGGCCCAGAAGGCGGTGGAGCAGGTCCAGCCGTGCGCGAGCACGACGGTCGGCGCCCCGTCCTCGCCGTGCACCTCGACGTGCAGACGCGCACCGTCGGCGGAGGTGGCGACCAGCTCCCGCCGGGCGGCGGGCGGTGCGTACGGCCCGGCGGTCACGTGCGTCAGCCGGCTCACGCGGCCCCCTCCTGCTCCGCGGATCCGGCCCCGCCGGCCGGGGCGTCCGGCGACGGCGCCGCATCCGCCCGGCCCCGGCCGCGCTTCGCGCCGGGCCCACCAGCCGCAGCCACCGGCACCCGCTCGCGCGGAGCGCCCCGTACGACCTCGTACTCGCTCAGGTCCACGCCCAGGGTCTCCTTGCGGAACTCCCCGGTGGTGCCCGGCCAGACCGTGGTGTTGCGGCCCTGCGCGTCCAGGTACCAGCTGGTGCAGCCGCCGGTGTTCCACACGGTCCGCTCCATGCGGGTCTGGACCTGCCGGTTCCAGGCGTTGACCGCGGACGGCCGCGCGGCGAGGGCGACCTTACCCCCCAGCACGCCCAGCTGGCGCATGTAGTCCGCCATGTAGTTCAGCTGCGATTCGATCATCAGGATCATCGAGCTGTTCCCGAGCCCGGTGTTCGGCCCGATGATCGTCATCCAGTTCGGGAAGCCCGCCGCGGTGGCCCCGCGCAGGGACTGCATCCCGTCCTTCCACACCTCCGCGAGGGTCTTGCCGTCCACGCCCACCACCCGGTCGGCGATCGGCATGTCCGTGACGTGGAAGCCGGTGCCGAAGACGATCGCGTCGACCTCGGTCTCGGTCCCGTCGGCCGCGACCAGCACCGATCCCCGGATCTCCTTCAGCCCGGAGGCCACGAGGTCCACGTTGGGCCGGGCGAGCGCCGGGTAGTACTCGCTCGACAGCAGGATCCGCTTGCAGCCGATGCGGTACGAGGGCGTCAGCTTGGCCCGCAGCTCCGGGTCCTTGATCGAGCGCGCCA
This sequence comes from Streptomyces sp. NPDC104226, assembly GCF_055584085.1. Classification (NCBI taxonomy): domain Bacteria; kingdom Bacillati; phylum Actinomycetota; class Actinomycetes; order Kitasatosporales; family Streptomycetaceae; genus Streptomyces; species Streptomyces sp. NPDC104226. The sequence continues at coordinate 470,445 of NZ_JBVJMS010000005.1, read as the reverse complement.
TGTTCGCCTTGGCCAGGGACTCGATCAGCCCGAGCTGGTTGGGCCGCTTGGTGAAGGCGCTGACCTGGAGCTCCCGGATCCCCCACAGCAGTCCGCGGCGGGCCGCCCGGGTGAAGGGCAGCTGGCGGTGCAGCCAGCGCTCCACCGAGGTGATCGCCCGGTCGGTGCGCGGCATCACCCACGGCGGGGTGCGCTGGAAGAGGGTGAGCCGGTCCACCTCGGGCGCGATGGCGGGCACGATCTGGATGGCGGAGGCGCCCGTACCGATCATCGCGACGCGCTTGCCGCGCAGGTCGTAGTCGTGGTCCCAGCGGGCCGAGTGGAAGACCTTGCCGGGGAAGCCGGCGAGTCCGGGCACGTCCGGCATCTTCGGGTCCGACAGCGGCCCGGTGGCGGAGACGACCACGTCGGCGGTGAACTCCCCGGCCGAGGTCTCGATCTCCCAGCGCATGGCGTCCGCGTCCCACCGCATCATCAGGACTTCGTGGTTCAGCCGGATGTGGCGGCGCAGCCCGAAGGTGTCGGCCACGTGCTCCAGGTACTCCCTGATCGCGGGCTGCCCGGAGAACGTGCGGGGCCAGTCGGGATTGGGAGCGAAGGAGAAGGAGTACAGGTGGGAGGGCACGTCGCAGGCGCACCCGGGATAGTTGTTGTCCCGCCAGGTGCCGCCGACGGAATCGGCGCGCTCCAGGATGACGAAGTCCGTGATCCCCTCGCGCCGCAGCCGCACCGCGGCGCCCAGCCCGCCGAACCCGGACCCGATCACCGCCACGCGCACGTGTTCGCGTTCACCGTTCATACCGTCACCCATGCCCGCCGCCTAAGGATGCAGATCCAGATGCTGCCAGCAATCACTGGCACAATCGGGAGAGTAGAGCAGCCCCGTACTCATGGGTAGGGGTTGCGCCGGGAAAGTTACCCGGAGTACGCCCTAGGCTGCGCACGTGCACGACGTGACGCAGGACGCAGCCCATACCGCGGGAGCAGGGACCACAGTGCGCGAATACCGCACGGAAGAGCTGGCCGAGGCCGCCGGCATTCCCGTACGCACCCTGCGCTTCTACCGCGAGCGCAAACTCCTGCCGCCACCGCGCCGCGAGGGCCGCATCGCCTGGTACGACGACCAGCACCTGGCCCGGCTGCGCACCATCGCCGCCCTGCTGGAGCGCGGCCACACCCTCGGCGGGATAGCAGAGCTGACCGTCGCCTTCGAGAACGGCCGCGACGTCGGCCAGCTGGGCGAGCTGCTCGGCATCGACCGGTCCGAGGAGACCCCGGTCCGCCTGACGCCCGAGGCGCTCGCCGACTACTTCGAGGGCGAGGTCACCCCGGAGAACCTGGCGGCCTCGCTCGACCTCGGCTACCTCGCCACCGACGGCGAGGAGATCGTCCACGTCAGCCGCCGGCTCCTGGACGTCTCCTCCGCCCTGGTCCGCGAGGGCGTACCGCTCTCGGCCGTCCTGGAGGCGGGCCGCCGGGTGCGCGAGCACGCGGACGCGATGGCGGCCCTGTTCGCGGAGCTCATCTCCACCCACATCTCGGAGGAAGCCGTCCCGCGGCTGCGCCCCCTGGCCAAGAGCGTGGTCGAGGCCGAACTCACGATGGCCATGGAGCGCCTGCGCCCGCCGGCGCCGGAGCCCGAGCCCTCGCCGGCCTCGCCCCCTCAGACGCCGAGCTCGTAGACCACGGTCACGGGAGCGTGGTCGGACCACCGCTCGGGGTGCGTCTCGGCCCGCTCCACGAACGCCTTGACGGCCTTGGCCGCCAGCCCCGGCGTCGCCACCTGGAGATCGATCCGCCAGCCGGCGTCGTTGTCGAAGGCCCGCCCGCGGTAGGACCACCAGGAGTACGGCCCCTCGGTGTCCGGGTGCAGGCTGCGCACCACGTCCACGTACCCGGCGGTGTCGTACACCTTCCCGAGCCACTCGCGCTCCTCGGGCAGGAAGCCGGCGTTCTTCCGGTTGGTCTTCCAGTTCTTCAGGTCGGCTTCCTGGTGGCAGATGTTCCAGTCACCGCAGACCACGACCTCGCGCCCGTCCGCGGCGGCCCGTGCCCGGAGCTCCTGCAGATAGCCGAGGAACTCCTCCATGAACCGGTACTTCTCGTCCTGCTTCTCCGTCCCGGCCTCCCCGGAGGGCAGGTAGAGGCTCGCGACCGTCACACCGGGCAGGTCGATCTCCAGGTACCGGCCACTGCTGTCGAACTCGTCGCTCCCGAAGCCGACCTGCACCCGCTCCGGCTCCCGCCGCGTGTAGAGCGCGACCCCGGCCCGCCCCTTGGCGGCGGCCGGCGCGAACACGGTGTGCCACCCCTCGGGCGACCGCACCTCCTCCGGAATCTGCCCCTCCTCGGCCCGCACTTCCTGCAGGCAGACGACGTCGGCGTCCGACCCGGCCAGCCACGGGGAGAACCCCTTCTTGGCGGCGGCGCGGATTCCATTCACGTTTACGGAGGTCACAGAGAACATCCCTGCACGATAGCCGGAGCGTTCCGTAGGCTGTTCCGATGTCTCAGGAGATCCAGCTCCGCGCCGTGGCCTACGACCACCCGGACGCGGTCAAGCTCAACGACCAAGTGCAGATCGAATACCAGGAGCGCTACGAGGGCGAGGGCGATGAAACGTTCCTCGACCCGGCGATGTTCGTCCCGCCCAGCGGCCTCTACCTCCTCGCCTACGACGCTTCGGGCGCCCCGGTCGCCAGCGGCGGCTGGCGCAGCCACGAGGCGAACGACGAGGGCTACGCCGACGGCGACGCCGAGCTCAAGCGCATGTACGTGATCCCCGAGGCCCGCGGCCTGGGCCTGGCCCGCCGCATGCTCGCCGCCCTCGAAGCGGACGCCCGCGCGGCCGGCCGCCTGCGCATGGTCCTGGAAACCGGCGACCAGCAGCCGGAGGCCATCGCCCTCTACCTCTCCGAGGCCTACACCCTGACGGACGACAAGTTCGGCCACTACCGCTTCCACGACTCCAGCCGCTGCATGACGAAGCCGCTGAACCCGGCGTGACCCGGCGTACCCCGGTGTGACCCGAGGATCCCGCCCGATCTTCCGGACGGACGGGGTCCGCTTTCTTCCCGGCAGCAACCGGTGAGCGGTCGTACGAGACGGCCGCGGCGGGGGATATGGTGCGAGTCTTGATCGCATTCGTGAATCGACGATCCCCCGCGGACTGTGGCGCATGGAGCGGTCTGGTACGTCCGACGACTTTGGGGGAGTCCCGTGCGCCGTGATCCATCCATATCCGGAGCCTCTGCGATGGGCCGGCGTTCCGCGCTGCGCCTGGCCGGCAAGGGGGCGCTCCTCACCGCCGGCGGCGCCCTGCTCACCGTGCCGGCGCAGCCCGCGGCGGCCCGCGCGGGGGCCGGCGGGATGAGCGTCACGGGCGGGCAGCTCGCCGAGGGTCTGACGCCTCCCCCGTTCGCGCCGACGGGCCGCCGCCCCAAGTTCCGGCGGGCGACGTGGTCCCAGCAGTTCCAGGCGCAGCACGGCTGGACCGCGGCCGGTGCCGGCACGGCGTCGTCGGAGGCGAACGACACGGCGGCCTTCGTCCGGGGGACGCAGTCGGTGCGGGTGACGACGAACGGCACGGGCAAGCAGTCGTACGTGCGCAAGGTCGGGCTGCCCGCGATGGACCTGACCGGAAAGATGATCAGGCTCGTCTTCCGCGTGACGGACGTGTCCCACCTGGCCAAACTGGATTTCTACGCGGGCAGCGGCTCCCTGGCGAACCACTTCGTCTGGCAGTTCCACGCCCACTCCACGACCTCGGCCAACTACGTCCAGTCCGGGGAGTGGGTGACCGTCCACCTCCAGTGGGCCGACATCACGGGCGCCGCGGGCGCGTACGCGGTGTCGTCCTCCGGCGTGCCGTCCACGCGGACCGGCATCACCGACCTCTCCTTCGCGCTGTACGACGACGCGGCCGGCCCGGTGACCTACCACCTCCAGGCCGTCGAGCTGGTCCCGGACACCAGCACGGTCTTCCCGAAGGGCGCGGTGTCGATCACCTTCGACGACTCCCACAGGTCGGTCCACGACCTGGCGCGGCCCGCGATGGACGCCTACGGCTACTCCGGGACGGTCTACAACATCGCCGACGCGATCGGCACCAAGGACTTCCTCACGATCGACCAGATGCGGTCGATGCAGGACACGTCCGGCTGGGAGATGGCCGGCCACTCGTACGCGACCGCCACGCACACGGCGAGCTACCCGAAGCTCACGGCGCAGCAGGCGGACGACGACTTCCGCCGTCTGCGCGAGTGGCTGGTGTCCAACGGCTTCACCAGCGAGCACTTCGCGTACCCGCACGGGGCGTTCCAGAAGACGTCCGACGGCGTCCCGGTCGACCTGCTCGCGAGCCGGCACTTCAGCTCGGCCCGGTCGATCATCTCCGAGACCGTCGAGTCGTACGCCCCGGCCATGCCCTACCGCCTCAAGGCCGTCACCGGCATCAACGACGGTACGGGGATCGGCGGTACGCAGCTGTCGAAGGTGACGGGCCTCGGCGGCAAGCTGGACCGCTGCGCGAAGAACGGCGACTGGCTCATCCTCTGCATGCACAAGATCGTCGCGGGCGCCCCCGCGTCCAGTACGGAGATCAGCCGGAACGGGTTCGCCGCGATGATGAAGGAGATCGATGCCCGCGGGATCCCCGTGGTGACCGTCGCGGAGGCGATGCAGTACTACACCTGAGCCGGCCGCGCCGGAGGCGCGAACAGGGGCGGTCCGCCCCTGTTCGCCCGTACGGCTAGCGGCCGCCCTGGTCGGGGATCCCGTACGGATCGGCGTAGGGCTCCTGGGCGTGGCTCCACTGCGCGGGCCAGTCGCCGAAGTACTCGTCCTGCCCGTAGCCCTGCGGCTGCGGCTGCGGCTGGACCGCTTCCGGGGTGCCCCAGGAGACCCACTGCTGCGGGACGGGCGCAGCCCAGCCGGCCTGCTGCGGCCCCTCGGCCCCGTACTGGCCCGGCTGCGCCGCGTACTGCGGTGCCACGGTCTGCGGTGTCACGGTCTGCGGTGCCACTGCCTGCGGTGCGAAGGCCTGCGGGGACTGGGTGAGGCGGTTCAGCGCCTTGTTCTCCAGGCGCATCATCTGCAGCGTCTCGGTGACCTTCGGGCTGGAGTACGGGTCCTCCTCCTCCCACACGGAGGCGACCTCCCCCTCGTGGCCCGCCACCGAGACCTCGACACCCGCCTGCCGGGTGCCCCAGCTGCCCTTGTGCAGGGTGAACAGGGCGTAGAAGCGCAGGGGTGTGAGCAGCGTCAGCTGGATGACGCCGTAGAGCGGGGCCAGCAGGAACATGCCGAACCGCTTGACCAGTCCCATGCCGCGGCGCGGGAAGTCGAGGTAGCGGACGTTGCGCAGGTACCCCATGAGCACCATGAACATGAGGTAGTCACCGATGTGGTTGACGAACCTCGCCGGGTGCATGATCGGCAGGATGACCATGGAGTAGAACATGGCCGAGCCGAAGACCAGCCACAGCATCAGTTCCATGGTCGTCAGCCAGAACGCGGGTCGCCACTTCTTCTGCTTGCGGAACGCCCACAGCGACTCGCGGAAGAACGACTTGTTCCAGCGGACCTGCTGGCGCAGGAAGTGCGGCAGCTTCTCCGGCACCGCCGTGTAGCCGACCGCCGTCTCCTGGAAGACGACCTGGCCCTCGATGAGGCAGTAGTTGGTCATGCGGCGGTCGTCGCCGAACACCGCGGGCTTGCCCAGGAACTGCTGGTTGAGGAAGTCGTCCAGGTACTTGCGGACCAGCGTGCCGCGGTAGACGGACAGCGCTCCGCAGCAGCAGAGCACGGACTTCAGCCGCGAGTAGGCGGCCCGCTCGAAGAGGAACGAGTTGCCGTACCGCAGGTCCTGCAGGCGCGTGAAGATGTTGCTGTCGTGGTTGAGGGCGAGGACCATGCCGGTCGAGGCCATGATCTTCTCGTCGGCCATGGGCAGCAGCAGTTCGCGGACGGTGTCACGGGACAGGATCGTGTCCGAGTCCACGCACAGGAAGAGGTCGGTGTACGGGGCCGCCTGGAACCCGCGGGCGAGCGCCTCGCGCTTGCCCTTGTTCTCGGGCTGCACGCTGACGGTGTACTTCACGCCGCGCGCCTCGAAATCGCGGCGCAGCTTGGCGGCCGCCCGGATGCCGCCGGGGTCGGCACTGCAGTCGTCGATGATGTGGACCTCGTTGGGGAGCCGGCTCTGCGCGAGCAGGCTGCGCATCCCCTGCTCGAACATGACCGGGTCCTCGTTGTAGATCGGGATGACCGCGGTGACCCAGCGGCTCTCCAGGTACTCCAGCTGCGCCTGGTCGGCCTTGGCCGGCCGGTAGAACAGCGCCCCGAACATCTTCAGCGACAGCAGGCCCAGGGCGCCGAGCGAGTAGAGGTGCAGCGAACCGGTGTCGAGCCGGGTCGCGATCAGCGCGGCGAGGCCCGCGAAGACGACGTAGGAGACCTTCAGGTGCCGGCGCTTGCGGTGCTTCTGGTGGCCGACGGAATCGACGGCGCCCGCTATGTAGGTGTCCTGCGCCGTCACAGCTTGACCACGCGGGGATGCGCCGCGGACTTGCCGCTGGTGTCGAACAGTGCCTGCGCGCGGTCGGCGAGCGCGCCGAAGTCGATCTCCCGGTGGGGCTGCAGCAGGATGGTGAGGTCCGCTTCCGCGGCGCCGGCGAGGTAGTCCTCGACCCGCTCGACGGGGAGCCCGTCGACGGTCCATTCCGCGACGCGCGGGTCGAAGTAGACGAGTTCGGCACCCTTCGCGAGCAGGTTCTGCGCGACGGCCTGCGCGGGACTCTCCCGCTGGTCGGAGATGTCCGGCTTGTAGGTGACGCCGAGCAGGAGGACGCGCGAGCCGCGCACGGCCTTGCCCTGGTCGTTGAGGAGGTCGGTGGCGCGGGCGACCACGTGTACGGGCATCCGCTGGTTGATCTCCTGGGCCAGTTCCACGAAGCGGAACGGGATGCCGAGCGACCGCACCTTGTACGAGAGGTAGTTGGGGTCGATCGGGATGCAGTGGCCGCCGACGCCGGGGCCGGGGAAGAACGGGGCGAACCCGAACGGCTTGGTGGAGGCGCAGTGGATCGCGTCCCAGAGGTCCACGCCGATCTCCCGGCAGAACATCGACATCTCGTTGACGAGGGCGATGTTCACGTGCCGGTAGGTGTTCTCGAGCAGCTTGGCCATCTCGGCCTCGCGGGTGCCCTTGGCCTCCACGACCCGCCCCACGAAGCGCTCGTAGAGCCCGCGCGCCGCCTTGGTGCAGTCGGGCGTGACGCCGCCGACCACCTTGGGCGTGTTCTCCAGGCCGTACGTGGGGTTGCCCGGGTCGATGCGCTCGGGCGAGAAGGCGAGGTGGAAGTCCCGGCCCGCACGCAGGCCGCCGGCTTCGAGCCGGGGCCGCACGACCTCGTCGGTGGTGCCCGGATATGTCGTGGACTCCAGGACGACGAGGGTGCCCGGAGCGAGGTGGGCCGCGATGGCGTCCACCGCGGCGTCCACCGCTCCGAGGTCGGGGGCACCGTGCTCGGTCAGCGGGGTCGGTACGCAGATGACGACCGCGCCGGCACCGGCGATGACCCCGGCCTCGTCGACGGCCCGGAATCCCTGGCCGAGCATCGCCCCGACCTCGGAATCGGTGATGTCGTCGACGTGTGAACGGCCGGCGTTCAAACCGTCGACGACACGTCGGCTGCGGTCGAGGCCGACCACGCTGAGGCCGGCCGCGGCGGCTGATCGGGCGAGCGGAAGCCCTACATATCCGAGCCCGACCACCACGAGATCGACCTGCACAGTTGTGTTCACAGAACTCATTCCCCACCCCACCCGCGCCGCGGATGCCATGGCCCCCCCGGGCGCAGACATAAACCTGAATCGGTCAAATAGGGTTCGCATGCTAACAACAGATGTGCGGCCGGATTATCGACGGGATCGGTGTTTTATGTCACCCGATCTCGCGTACAACCCTCGGCCCGGTTCGACTGTCCAGGGTGCAGCACACCCTCCGCCCCCGACAGTGAAAGCCCAAGCCCCAACTGGCCTGCGAGGCTCGGCCCATGGAGCCCGCAGACCCTTGCGGACCTTGCACCGCACGCAGAGTGAAGCCTTGGGGTTAGGATCACGGAAATTCAGTCACGCGTTGTGTTCATCCGGGCGATCCGGAAGAGGAACGACCCATTCAACGCGCCTCACACCCTGCCGAGGAGTTCCTTTCCCGTGCCCACAGACCGCCGCACCTCTCCGCATATGCAGCGCCGACGCATCTGGCAGCCGATCGCCACACTGCTCGTCGCGGGCACTGTCGTAGGCGGCGGCATCGCCTTCTACTCGACGGGTAATCCGACGGCAAAGTCGGACCCTTCCGAGGTGACCGTCCGATATCGCACGGATTCCGTTTCAGACGATGTGGCGAAGCCTTCACTTGAAGTTTTCAACACGTCCAAGGAGCCGTTGCCTTTGGGCGACGTACGGCTTCGGTACTACTTCACCGCCGACACGGACACCCCGTACGCCTTCAACTGCGTACAGGCCGCGGCGGGCTGCTCCAAGGTCACCGGAACCGTCGTCGCCCTGGACAAGCCCAGCGGCACGGCCGACCACTACCTGGAGGTCGGCTTCACCGCGGACGCGGGCACCCTCGAACCGGGCGCGAACAGCAACGGCATCGACCTTCAGCTCTACCGCGCGGACCACGGGAAGCTGAAGCAGTCGAACGACCGCTCCTTCGACGGGGACAAGACCACGTACAAGGAGTCGAGGACCGTCACCGCCTACAAGCGCGGCGCTCTCGCGTGGGGCGAGGAACCCGCGGGCAGTGCCGCGGCGGCCGCGAGCGGCGCAGCCGGCTCCCCGCCGGCGCCCGCCGTCCCGTCCGGGATCATGTTCGACACCTTCAACTACCGCGGCCCCGAGGACCCCGCGCTCTTCAAGCACGGCTGGCTGGTGCGGACCAGCAAGGGCGGTCCCGGCATCGCGAACACCTGGTCCGCGGAGGGGATCAGTTTCCCGCCCGCACAGGACGCCCTGGGCGCCCAGGTGCTCCAGCTGCGCGCCCGGACCGACGGCACCCCGTCCGGCACCCGTCAGGCGGCCCTGGGGACCCTCAAGCAGAAGTTCCGCACCGGCACCTTCGCCGCACGGATCCACTTCAGCGACAAGCCCACGAGCGGCCGGAACGGCGACCACGTCAACCAGACCTTCTTCACCATCGGCGGCAGCGGCTCGAACTACAGCGAACTGGACTACGAGTACATGCCCAACGGCGGCTGGGGCGCCCGCGGCCCCAAGCTGGACACCACGAGCTGGCACGACGCCGACAGGAACGACCGCGTGACCAGCAAGTCGGAGAAGAGCCTGGAAGGGTGGCACACGGTCGTGCTCACGGTGACGGAGGACTCGGTCACCTATCAGGTCGACGGCCGCAAGCTGTTCACCAACAGCAAGAAGTACGCCCCGCGCGCCGACATGTCGGTGCAGTTCAACACCTGGTTCGTGGACCTGCCGTTCAAGGGGGACCGCGCATGGGACATGCAGGTCGACTGGGTCTACTACAACGCCAAGCCCGGCCAGTCCACGCAGGAGGTCGAAGCCGCCGCGAAGGCCTTCGACGCCGGCGGCATGCGCCACGTCGACACGGTCCCGGCCCCGGCCTCCTGACCCCCCGGGCGGGCACCGGCACTCCCCCGGTGCCCGCCGCCGGACGGCGCGCGGTGCGGGCCCTCCCGGCCCCGGCATGCGAAGACACCCCGCAAACGCCGAGATCCCGCCCCGCCTTTCGGCGGGACGGGATCTCATGACGTTCTCGGTAGCAACCCGTGAACTGTCGTTTGTGGACCTGTGGGGATTTGAACCCCAGACCCCCTCGATGCGAACGAGGTGCGCTACCAGACTGCGCCACAGGCCCTTGCGACGTGTGAAACATTAGCATCCCCTCGCGGGTGCTCCAAAACCGGTATCGGGGAGCGTCCGCGCAGGTCATCGATCACTCGTTCGCGGCGCGCGGGCGCTCGTCGCCCTCGTACTGGTCGAAGAGGGGCGTACGGGCCGCGTCGCGCGGGCGGGGACGGGGCGTCGGGGTGGACGGCTGGGCGCGCAGACGGGGTTCCGTCGGCTCGGCCGTGCTGGAGCGGGTCGCGCTCCAGGGGTCCGGGGTGGCCGGGCCGGTGGCGCGCGGGGCGACCGGGGCCGTCACGTACGTCGGCAGCGGCACCGGGACGGGCTCCCAGCTGTCACCGCGGGCGGGGCCGCGCTCGCGTTCGCGCTGCTGGTCCACCCACTCGGCGTGGTCGGTCTGCTCGACCAGGGCGCGCCGGCCGGCCTCCTGCGGGGAGACCGGTGGCGCAGGGTCCGGGTCGGAGCCGGCCGCCGGCTCGGACTCCCGGCGGCGCGGGCGGTTCTCGCGCAGGTGGCGGGCGGCCGCCTCGGCGCGGCGCCGGTCCATGGTGAACTCGTAGCGGCGCCGCTCCTGGACCCGCAGGTGCACGATGTACGCGCTCAGCAGCAGGGCGGGGACGGCCGGGGCCCACAGGTACTGGAGTCCGCCGACGGCGGCGGCGACCGCACCGAGGGTGAAGATCAGGAAGAGCAGCGCGGTGGTGCGCCGGCGGCGGGCCAGGACGACGAGGCGCTGCTCGCGGCGGGCCCGCTCCGCGCGGTCGGCCCGCTCGGAGGCGGCCGATCTCGGCTCGGACCGGGTGGGCGGGGGCACGACGACGGCCCGGGCGTCGGCGGCGTCCACGGATTTCACCGTTTCCGTCGTGGCGTCCGGGTCCGCGGGGGGCTGGTGCTGCGCCTCCTCGTCACCGCGCTCACGCAGCCCCTTGGCGTAACGGCGCTCCATTCCCGCCCGGCCGGAAAGCAGCCGGATGGCGGTGGAGAAGCGTTCCGTCGGACGGGCTTCGTTCAGCTCGTCCTGCCTCCGGAGCCACATGGGCACCAAGTAGGCGGCCCAGGCCCCCACGATGACTGCGTAGATGAGGCCGCTGCTGCTCACACCCCACACCGTAGAGGGGCGCGGCCGGGGGAATCCGCCAATTGGGACGGCGTGTCGCACGATCTCGCTGATATCACGGACTTTTTTTGTGATTCTTCGGATCAGGTTATGGGCGAATCGGTCATCTGGCGAAGAAATTCGAACAGATATCGGATTTCTATTGTTCCGGCAGCTGCCCCGGCTCGGCGGGGCCGTGCGGATGGCGTTCCCGGTGCCAGCGGCGCAGCAGCCCCTCCCGCGCCTCCTCCGCCGTCAGCGCGTACACGAGGTGATCGCGCCAGGCCCCGTCGATGTGCAGGTACCGCGGGCGCAGACCCTCCTCGCGGAAGCCGAGCTTCTCCGCCACCCGCCGGCTCGGACCGTTCTCCGGGCGGATGCACACCTCGATCCGGTGCAGCCCGACCTTGCCGAAGCAGTGGTCCACCGCGAGCGCGACCGCCGTCGGCATCACTCCGCGGCCCGCCACGTCCCGGTCCACCCAGTAGCCGACGTGCCCCGCGCACATGGAGCCCCAGGTGATCCCGGCGACCGTCAACTGGCCGACCAGCCGCCCCTGGTACTCGACGACGAACGGCAGCATGCGCCCCGCGTTCGCCTCCGCCCGCAGATGGCGCACCATCTGGCGGTACGTCGGCCGCTGGATCACCGGCCCCCAGGGCGCGGGCGGCGGGATCGTCGCCTCCCACGGCCGGAGCCAGTCGCGGTTGCGGCGGTTGACCTCGCGCCAGGCGGCCTGGTCCCGGAGCTTTATCGGCCGGAGCGACACGTCGCCGTCCGTCAGCACCACCGGCCAGGAGGGGCCGTTCAGCTCGCGCTCCCCGGCGGTCTGCCCTCGGGACGGGGGTGGTCGCCGCCGCGGATCTGGTCGACGGCGTGCAGCAGCACCCGGGACAGGACCGCGATCCCGTCGCGGACCCCGCCCGTGGAACCGGGCAGGTTCACGATCAGGGTGCGGCCGGCCACGCCCGCCAGGCCCCGGGAGAGGGCCGCGGTGGGCACCTTCGCCAGGGACTCGGCGCGGATCGCCTGCGGGATCCCCGGGATCTCGTAGTCCAGGATCCGGGCGGTGGCGTCGGGGGTCCGGTCGGTCGGCGAGATGCCGGTGCCGCCGGTGGTCAGGATGACGTCGTACCCGGCGGCCACGCCCTCGCGCAGGGCCGCCTCCACGGGGTCCCCGTCGGGGACCACGCGCGGGCCGTCCACCGCGAAGCCGAGCGCGCTCAGGCCCTCGGCGAGCACCGGGCCGCCCTTGTCCGCGTACACGCCCTGCGAGGCCCGGTTGGAGGCCGTGACGACCAGCGCGCGCAGCGCGGGCGCCGCGGGGGCCTCCTCCGGCGCAGGGGCGTGGGCGTGGCTGTGGACCTCGCCGCCGCGCGGGGCGTTCACGAGCGCGCCCAGTCGCCGGACTTGCCGCCCGTCTTCTCCTCGACCCGCACGTCGGTGATGACCGCGCCCTTGTCGACGGCCTTGACCATGTCGATGACGGTGAGCCCGGCGACCGCGACGGCGGTCAGCGCCTCCATCTCGACGCCCGTGCGGTCGGTGGTCTTGACGGTGGCGAGGATCTCGACGGCGTCGTCGGCGACCTTCAGGTCCACCTTGACCCCGGAGACGGCCAGCGGGTGGCACAGCGGGATCAGGTCGGGGGTCTTCTTCGCCCCCATGATCCCGGCGATCCGCGCGGTGGCGAGGGCATCGCCCTTGGGCACGCCCTCGCCCCGCAGCAGTTCGATCACCCGGGGAGAGACGAGCACGCGCCCGCTGGCCCGCGCCGTCCGGGTGGTGACGTCCTTCGCCGAGACGTCGACCATCCGGGCCGCGCCGGCCTCGTCGATGTGCGTCAGCCTGGTGCCGGCGGCGCCGCCGGCGCTGCTCTGCGTACTCATATCTGCGTGCCGCTCCCGTCCGGGCCCCGCAAGGGCCTGTGTGGTGCAACACGCTACCCGCATCCGGCGGACCTCAGCCGAGCAGGACCACTTCCAGCTCGGCCCCGGGCTCCACCGAGGTCACGTCCTCCGGTACGACGATCAGCGAGTCGGCGTGCGCCAGCGCGGCGATCAGGTGCGAGCCCGCTCCGCCGACCGTGCTCACGGTGCCGCTCTCGGCGTCGTACTTGCCGCGCAGGAACTGGCGGCGGCCCGCCGGGGATCCGATGGCCTTGTCCGACTCCAGGACCGCGCGCACGCTCGGCCGGCTGACCTCGGAGGCGGGCAGGCCCATGAGGGCGCGGATCGCGGGGCGCACGAACAGCTCGAAGGAGACGTAGGAGGAGACCGGGTTGCCGGGCAGGGCCAGCAGCGGGGTGTGGTCGGGGCCGATGGTGCCGAAGCCCTGGGGCTTGCCGGGCTGCATGGCGAGCTTGCGGAAGTCGATGCCGGCGCCGTCGACGTCCTCGGCGGACCCGCCCTCGGCGCCCCCGGTGGAGACGGCCGTGAGGGCCTCCTTGACCACGTCGTACGCGCCGACGCTGACCCCGCCCGTGGTGACGAGCAGGTCGGCCCGGATGAGCTGGTCCTCGATGGTGGAGCGCAGGGTGTCGGCGTCGTCGGCGACGGCGCCGACCCGGTAGGCGATGGCTCCGGCGTCCCGCGCGGCGGCGGCCAGGGCGAAGCTGTTGGAGTCGTAGATCGTGCCGGCTGCCAGGGCCTCGCCGGGCTGGACCAGTTCGCTGCCGGTGGACAGGACGACCACGCGCGGGCGCGGACGCACCCGTACGGTGCCCCGCCCGATGGCGGCCAGCAGGGCGATCTGCGGCGGCCCGAGGACCGTGCCCGCGGCGAGCGCCAGGTCCCCGGCCTGTACGTCGCTGCCGCGCGCGCGGACGTGCGCCCGCGCCTCGGCGGCACGGTGGACGCGCACCTCGCCCGCGGCGCCCTCGGGCGCCTCGCTGGCGGGGGTCATTCCGGAGGCGGCGCCGCCGCCGGTGCCCCCGTCGGTCCACTCGACCGGTACGACGGCTTCCGCGCCGGGGGGCAGCGGGGCGCCGGTCATGATGCGGGCGGCCTGGCCGGGGCCGACGGTCGGCAGCTCTCCGCTGCCGGCCGCCACGTCCCCGATGACCGTCAGCACCGCGGGGAACTCCTCGCTGGCTCCCTGGACATCGGCGGTCCGGACGGCGTACCCGTCCATCGAGCTGTTGTCGAAGGGCGGCAGGGCGACGGGCACGGTGACGTCCTCGACCAGGACACAGCCCTGGGCGTCCAGCAGCTGGAGCTCGATGGGCTCCAGCGGCCGGACCGTACCGAGGACGTCCGCCAAGTGCTCGTCCACCGACCAGAGGCGCTGGGAGTGACCGTCCTGCGGTGCGTCGGGCTTGCTCAAGGTCCTACATCTCCTCCGTGACGTAATGGTGAAGCCAGGTGCGGAACTCCGGGCCCAGGTCCTCACGCTCGCACGCGAGTCGGACGATGGCCCGCAGGTAGTCCCCGCGGTCCCCGGTGTCGTAGCGGCGGCCCCGGAAGACCACGCCGTGCACCGGACCGCCGACGGTCTCGTCGGCGGCCAGCTTCTGCAGGGCGTCGGTCAGCTGGATCTCACCGCCGCGGCCCGGCTCGGTCTCCCGCAGTATGCCGAAGATCGCCGGATCGAGTACGTATCGTCCGATGACCGCGTAATTGCTGGGTGCGTCCGCGGCGTCCGGCTTCTCCACGAGACCGGTGATGCGGACCACGTCCGCCTCGCCGGTGGGCTCGACGGCGGCGCAGCCGTAGAGGTGCACCTGGGAGGGGTCGACCTCCATCAGCGCGACGACGGTGCCGCCGGCGCTCTGCTGGATCTCCGTCATCCGGCGCAGGAGCGGATCGCGGGGGTCGATGAGGTCGTCGCCGAGGAGGACGGCGAAGGGTTCGTCGCCGACGTGCGGCTCCGCGCACAGCACGGCGTGGCCCAGGCCCCGGGGGTCGCCCTGGCGGACGTAGTGCATGGTGGCCAGGTCGCTGGACTCCTGGACCTTCTTGAGCCGGTCGTCGTCGCCCTTGGCGATGAGCGCGGACTCCAGCTCGTAGTTCCGGTCGAAGTGGTCTTCCAGAGCACGCTTGTTACGGCCCGTGATCATGAGAATGTCGTCGAGACCGGCCGACACGGCCTCCTCGACGACGTACTGAATGGCCGGCTTGTCCACCACAGGAAGCATTTCCTTGGGGGTGGCCTTGGTTGCGGGAAGGAACCGAGTGCCGAGGCCCGCGGCCGGGATGACGGCCTTTTTGATCACGGGGTGCAACTGAGTCATGAGCGGAACGATAGTCGCTCGTGCTGTGGGCCACGTGTGCTTCAGATGAACATGATCCGGTATACCGCCATAGAAAGTGATACGAGCCAGCCGTGACCGAGAACCAGCCTTCGAAGGCCAAGACGGACCTGCGCCGCGAACTCCTCGCGGCCCGCCGCGCCTTGTCCGCCGACACCCTCCGCGCGACGGCCGACGCCCTCTCCCGCTCCGCACTGGAACTACCCGAACTCGGCTCCGCCCACACCGTGGCCGCCTACGTCTCCATCGGCTCCGAACCGGGCACCCGCGAACTGCTCGACGCCCTGCGGGCGGCCGGCACCCGGGTGCTGCTGCCCGTCCTGCTGCCCGACAACGACCTCGACTGGGCGGCGTACGAAGGCCCCGGCAGCCTGGCCGAGGCCGCGCACCCGGGGAAGATGCGGCTCCTGGAGCCCGCCGGTCCCCGCCTCGGCCCGGACGCGGTGACCGGCGCCGACGCCGTCCTGCTGCCCGGACTGGCCGTGGACCGGCGGGGCATGCGGCTCGGGCGGGGCGGGGGCTCGTACGACCGGGTGCTGGCGCGGCTGGAGCGCGCCGGGGCGCATCCCGCGCTGATCGTGCTCCTCTACGACGACGAGGTGGTCGCGCGGGTCCCCGAGGAACCGCACGACCACCCCGTCCGGGCGGTGGCCACCCCGTCGGGGGTGGTCCGCTTCAGCGCTTAGACCCCGCGGTCACGAACCTTCGGGCTGGAGGGTCAGGGTGTCGACCGTGGCCTTGTCCACGGCTTCCTTCCCGAAGGCCCAGTCCAGCAGCTCGCCCTTGGCCCACAGGGTCGTCTGGTCCGTGTAGTGGTCGTGGTACGCGTGACCCGAGGCGCCCGTGAGGTTGATCCAGCGGGACTTGTCGAAGTCGGCGAGGTTCACGACCATCCGCATCGAGGGCACCCAGGTGACCCCGTACCCGCTGGAGGCGTTCCAGCCGGTCGCGTTGACGGTGGCCTCGCCGCCGCCCAGGTTCCAGGGGCCGCGGTTGAGGACCCACTGGAGGAAGCCGGGGCCCTCGGTGCCGATCGTCTGGTTCTTCAGCATCAGCTGGTGCATGCGGCCCCAGCTCCAGGTCGACTGGTCCTTGCCGAGCTTGGCGGTCAGCTCCCAGCGGGCGTCCTTCATGGCCCGCGCGAACAGCTGGTCGCGGGTGGTGGTGGCCGCGGTGCGGCCGACGGCGGGCGACTGCCACCAGGCCGAGTTCTCGTCCTTGACCAGGCGGCGGACCACCTCGAACCAGCGGTCCCCGCCGTCGGGCTGCGCCGAGTCGGAGCCGCGCTCACCGCATTCGCGGACCGTCTTGGCGAGGTCGTCCGCCGGTCCGGTCGTCTGCTCCCGGACGTTGAAGCAGCTGCCCTCGACCCGCAGCTCCTTGGGCATCTTGTCGCCGAAGGCCAGCTTGAGGATGTTGCGCCAGACAGCGTTGAAGTAGGCGGCGGCCGCCGAGTCGGGCTCCTGGGTGTAGTTCCAGCCGTCCAGCAGCTTCTGCGCGGAGCGGACGTCCGGGTCCGAGACGTCGATCTTGGCCAGCATCGGGGTCAGCAGCGCGGCGATCTCGCTGCTGTTGTCCATCTGCATGGTGCGCATGTCGTCGGTGGAGATCTTCCCGCTGTCCTTGATCTTCGCCTCGATGAGGTCGTTGATCCGCTGACTGCGGGCGCCGTAGCCCCAGTCGGTCGTCAGCACGTACGGGTACTTGCCCTGGCCGCTCTCGGTGACGGCCTGGTTCGCCGTCACGATGAACCCGCGGGCCGGGTTGTACGCCCACGGCATCTCGTCCTGCGGGATGTAGCCGGCGTTGCCGTCCTTGCCGCCCTTCCAGGCGTACTTGGAGTCCCAGCCGGGGGCGGGCATCTTGCCGTCGCCGTTGTTGCGGATCGGGATGCGGCCGGGGGCCTGGTAGCCGATGTTGCCGTTGGGGCCCTTGTTGTCCGCGTAGATCAGGTTCTGCGAGGGGACCTCGAAGTCGCGGGCCGCGGCGCGGAAGTCCTGGAAGTTCTTGGCCCGGTTGATCTTGAACACGGCGTCCATCGACTTGCCCGGGTCCAGCGCGGTCCAGCGCAGGGAGACCCCGTAGCCGTTGCCGCGGTCGGGGGCGGCGCTGTTCACGGGGGCGCGGGCGCCGACCGTGGCGATCTGGTCGCTGCGGTCGGAGACCAGCGGGCCGTTGTTGGTGGACCGGACGGTGATCTTCTTCTCACTGCCGCCGGCGATCTTGATGACCTCTTCGCGGGTGGTGAAGGGGAGCACCTTGTTGTCGTAGACGTAGCCCTCGGGCTTGACCTGCTCCAGGTAGAGGTCGGTGACGTCGGCGCCGAGGTTGGTCATGCCCCAGGCGATGTCGGCGTTGTGGCCGATGATCACGCCCGGCATGCCGGAGAAGGTGTAGCCGGCCACGTCGTACTGGCAGCCGGCCGAGGCCGTCCGGCAGTGCAGGCCCATCTGGTACCAGACCGAGGGCAGCTGCGGGGAGAGGTGCGGGTCGTTCGCGAGCAGCGGCTTGCCGGTGGTCGTGTACTGGCCCGAGACGACCCAGGAGTTCGATCCGATGCCGCTGCCGGCCGGGCCGAGGATCGCGGGGATCTCGTCGAGGGTGTCGGCCAGCGCGCCGAGCTGCGTGCGCAGCCCCACGGTGGCGCCCTGGGCGGTGGCGTTGCCGGCCAGCCCGGTCTGGCCGCCGGTCTGCGTGGAGACCTGGGAGCCGTTGGCGGCGCCCTGGCCGCCGGAGCTCACGGGGCTGCCGGAGCCGGGACCGGCCGCGGGGGTGTACTTCCCGCCCTTGACGGTGCCGCCCTCGACGATCGGACGGTTCCGGTCGAAGGGGTACGGCGGGTAGAGGTCGTCGATCTGGGTCTGCGAGAGCTTGCCCGTCATCAGCGCACGGTCGATCTCGTCCTGCATGTTGCCGCGCAGGTCCCAGGCCATCGCCTTGAGCCAGGCCACCGAGTCGACCGGGGTCCACTGCTCGGGCTGGTAGGAGTCGCTGAGCTTGAGGGCGGCGTGCTCGACGGAGAGGTCCTTGCCGGACTTCCCCTTCAGGTACGCGTTGACCCCGTCGGCGTAGGCCTGCAGGTACTTCTTGGTCTCGGCCGAAAGCTTGGTGTCGTACTCCTGCTGCGCGACCTGGCGCCAGCCGAGCGTGCGCAGGAAGGCGTCCGTCTCGACCTGGCCGGCGCCGAACATCTCGGAGAGGCGCCCGGAGGTCATGTGGCGGCGTACGTCCATCTCCCAGAACCGGTCCTGCGCGTGCACGAAGCCCTGCGCGCGGAAGAGGTCCTCGTCGGAGTCGGCGTACAGCTGGGGGATTCCGTTGGCGTCGCGCTTGACGTCGACGGTCCCGGTCAGGCCGGGCACCTTGAGGGAGCCGGTGGTCTGCGGGAACGACGCCCGCACGCTGTCCACGCTCCAGTACGCCCCGTACCCGAGGCCAGCGAAGAGCGCCAGCACCAGGACGAGCACGATCAGACGGGCGCGTCGTCCCTTCTTCTTGACGGAAGGGGCGGTTTCGTTGGCGGGCATCGCTGTCCTTAGAGGGGCAGGGTGGTCCTGGGAGTGCTGGGAGCAACCATAGGCGCAGGACCGGGTGCGTTGATCCGTCAGGGGTCGAGCTCATGACGACAGGTCATGAGGACAGAGCCCCTCGGGCGTTTCACAATGTGGCTAACGAGTAAAGGGCGCGTCAAAGATTAGGTAAGGTAACGAAGTACTTGCCATCCGTGCCCGTGCCGGAACGATGCGTCAGTCCGGCGCGTCTCGTTCCGTCATCGCCAGGCACGTCGAGGAAAGGGCCGCCCGCTGACTGTCCACACGCTCAATGAGCTCCTGCTGGTCTGCTCGCTCGTGCTGCTCGTCGCCGTGGCGGCGGTACGCGTCTCTTCGCGCAGCGGCCTTCCCAGCCTGCTCATTTACCTCGGCATAGGCATCGCGATAGGCCAGGACGGCATCGGCAACGTCGTGTTCGACAACGCCGAGCTGACCCAGGTGATCGGCTATGCCGCGCTCGTGGTGATCCTCGCCGAGGGCGGCCTGGGCACGAAGTGGAAAGAGATCAAGCCGGCCCTGCCGGCCGCGATCGTGCTGTCGCTGGTCGGCGTCGCCGTCAGCGTGGGCGTGACCGCGGCGGGCGCGCACTACCTCGTCGGACTCGAATGGCGCCAAGCCCTGCTGATCGGCGCGGTCGTCTCCTCGACCGACGCGGCGGCCGTCTTCTCGGTCCTGCGCAAGGTCCCGCTCCCCTCCCGGGTCACGGGTGTGCTGGAGGCCGAGTCCGGCTTCAACGACGCCCCCGTCGTCATCCTGGTCGTGGCCTTCGCGACCGTCGGGCCGGTCGACGACTGGTACGTCCTCATAGGCAAGATCGCGCTGGAGCTCGCGATCGGCGTCGCCATCGGCCTGACGGTGGGCTTCCTGGGCTCGTACGGGCTGCGGCACGTGGCACTGCCCGCCTCGGGCCTCTACCCGATCGCGGTGATGGCGATCGCGATCAGCGCCTACGCGGCCGGTGCGATCGCGCACGGCTCCGGCTTCCTCGCGGTGTACCTGGCGGCGATGGTGCTCGGGAACGCGAAGCTCCCCCACTGGCCCGCCACCCGGGGGTTCGCGGACGGGCTCGGCTGGATCGCCCAGATCGGCATGTTCGTCCTGCTCGGCCTGCTGGTCACCCCGCACGAGCTGGTCAACGACTTCTGGCCGGCGGTGATCATCGGGCTGGTGCTGACGATGGTGGCCCGGCCGCTGGAGGTCTTCGTCTCCCTGCTGCCCTTCCGGCTGCCCTGGCAGGAGCAGGCGCTCATGTCCTGGGCGGGCCTGCGCGGGGCCGTGCCCATCATCCTGGCGACCATCCCCATGGTGTCCGGGATCGAGGGCAGCGAGCGGGTCTTCAACATCGTCTTCGTCCTGGTCGTCGTGTACACCCTGGTCCAGGGACCGACCCTGCCGTGGCTCGCGCGCAAGCTGAAGCTGGGCAACAGCGAAGAGGCCGCCTCCGACCTCGGGATCGAGTCGGCGCCGCTGGAGAAGCTGCGCGGGCACCTGCTGTCCTTCGCGATCCCGCCCGCCTCGCGGATGCACGGCGTCGAGGTGAGCGAGCTGCGGCTGCCGCCGGGGGCTTCCGTCACGCTGGTCGTACGGGACGCGCGCAGCTTCGTACCGGCGCCGTCGACCGTGCTGCGGCGCGGGGACGAACTGCTGGTGGTGGCCACGGATCCGGTACGGGACGCGGCGGAGGCGCGGCTGCGGGCGGTGGCCCGGGGCGGCAAGCTGGCGGGCTGGCTGGGAACGGGCGGGGAAGAGAGCCCCAAGAAGCGCTCGAAGAAGGGTTAGAGCGCCGCTCTAATTCATCATTTTCGATGGTTTCTGTCCAGTTTCACCCCTGTTTAGACGAGGCTTGAATGCGAAGTTCCAGTTAATCGCAGGTGAAGACATGCCTTGTAGCCAGAATCACAGGGCATATCGGCCGATCTGCCTGTACGATTAAGGAACAACACATCGAACCAACTCTGCCTGACGCAGAGCTGGCGCGACCGCAAAGCGGCCGTGGCACCCTCCCGCAGTGGGCGCCCAGGTATCACTCGGTTTTGCGCAAGAGGACAGCTCTCGGGGCTCCCACATGTACGGGTGCGCTCGCCCACAAGGCGCCGCATCGTCCGCAGACGGGGAGTTCTACCAGGCAGCGGAAAGGCCAGGCCGTGACATCCGCGGTCACGACCGACAAGTCCGCCACGTCCACCCGACCCGGCTACGGGCAGCTGCTGCGCACGCCCGGCGCCCTCGGCTTCGTTCTCCCGGGATTCGCCGCTCGACTCCCCTTCGGCATGCTGACGATCAGCATCCTGCTGCTCGTCCAGCACACCACCGGTTCCTACGGCAGCGCCGGCATCGTCGCCGCCGTCACCGGCATCTCCATGGCCGTGTTCGCCCCGGTCATGGGCAAGCTCATCGACCGCCGCGGCCAGAGCGCCGTCCTGGTCCCGGTGGCCCTCGTACACGCCACCGCCGTCAGCTCCCTGGTGGCGCTCGCGCTGCTGGGTGCGCCCGTCTGGGCGCTCGCACTGGCGGCCGTCCCCGCCGGTGCCTCCGTCCCGCAGGTCGGACCCATGGTCCGGTCCCGCTGGGCGGCCAAGCTCGAAGGCTCCCCGCTGCTGCCCACCGCCGCCGCGTTCGAGTCCGTCACCGACGAGTTCACCTTCGTCGTCGGCCCGGTGCTCGCCACCGCGCTGTGCACCGGCATCAACCCGGCGGCCGGTCTGGTCACCGAGGCGGCGCTGACCCTGATCGGCGGCCTGCTCTTCGCCGCCCAGCGGTCGTCGCAGCCCGGGCTCGTCGCCCGTCCGGCGCACGGTGAGAAGCACGCCCCGGCCCTGTCGTTCCACGGCCTGCGCGTCCTGATCGTCGCCTTCATCGGCATCGGCGCCGTCTTCGGCGGCATGCAGGTGTCGCTCGCCGCCTTCTCCGAGGAGATCGGCAACCCCGGCGCCAACGGTCTGCTCTACGGCATCTTCGCCGCGGGCAACATGATCGCGGGCATCGCCATGGGCGCCATCGCCTGGAAGATCGGCCCGCGCCGCCGCCTGCTCCTCGGCTACATCGGCCTCACCGCCGCCGCCTCGGTCCTGTGGGCCGCGAACTCGATGATCCTGCTCGGCGCGCTCGGCCTGGTCGTCGGTCTGTGCATCGCCCCCGCGCTGATCACCGGCTACACCATGATCGAGCAGCTGGTCCCGGCCGCCTCGCGGACCGAGGCCTTCACCTGGCTCACCGGCGGCGTCGCCTTCGGACAGGCCGGCGCCGTGACCCTGGCCGGCCGCCTGACGGACGCGCACGGGTCCTCGTACGGGTTCCTCGTGCCGATGGTGGCCACCGCCCTGGCTCTGGCCATCCTGCTGGCGCTGCGTGCGAAGCTGGCCCCGAAGGCCCCGAGCCGGATCGTCAGCTCGTCCAAGCCGGCCGCCCCGGCACCCGCTCGGACCACCTCCGCGGCACCCGCCGCGGGTGTGAACGAGCGTGGTCTGGGTCACCGCGTGCCGGTGACGGTGGACTGATCCGCCGGAATACGTCACCATGGAGCGTCGTTAGCACTCATTGAGTCAGAGTGCCAGGAGGAAATTCGTGCCGACCTACCAGTACCAGTGCACCGAGTGCGGTGAGGGCCTTGAGGCCGTGCAGAAGTTCACCGATGACGCACTGACCGTGTGCCCGAGCTGCGACGGACGCCTGAAGAAGGTGTTCTCCGCGGTCGGCATCGTCTTCAAGGGCTCCGGTTTCTACCGGAACGACAGCCGCGGCGCTTCGTCGAGCAGCACCCCTGCCTCGAAGCCCGCGTCGACGCCCGCCGCCACCCCGGCTGCGTCCACGTCGTCCTCGACGGCTTCGTCGTCCTCGACCTCGACCTCCTCGTCGTCGTCGAGCTCGTCCGCCGCCTGACGCACTCCAAGGCCCACCGGCTTCACAGCTTCATCCGAGGCCCTGCCGTCCCCACGGGACAGCGGGGCCTTCGGCATGCCCCGTTAGGGTGGCAGCATGGCGAATGCAGAGATCGGTGTCATCGGCGGATCGGGCTTCTACTCCTTCCTGGAGGACGTCTCCGAGATCCAGGTGGAGACGCCCTACGGGCCCCCCAGCGACTCCCTCTACCTCGGCGAGCTCGCCGGCCGGACCGTGGCCTTCCTGCCCCGGCACGGCCGCAGCCACACCGTGCCCCCGCACAAGATCAACTACCGGGCCAACCTGTGGGCCCTGCGCTCCGTGGGCGTCCGCCAGGTGCTGGGCCCCTGCGCGGTCGGCGGCCTGCGCTC
Organism: Streptomyces sp. NPDC104226; assembly: GCF_055584085.1. Taxonomy (NCBI): domain Bacteria; kingdom Bacillati; phylum Actinomycetota; class Actinomycetes; order Kitasatosporales; family Streptomycetaceae; genus Streptomyces; species Streptomyces sp. NPDC104226. The sequence continues at coordinate 447,405 of NZ_JBVJMS010000005.1, read as the reverse complement.
CGAGTACGGCCCGGGGACGCTGCTCGTTCCCGACCAGCTGGTCGACCGTACGAAGTCCCGCGCCCAGACCTTCTTCGACGGGGAGCCGCTCCCGGACGGCTCGGTCCCCAACGTCGTGCACACCACCTTCGCCGACCCCTACTGCCCGGTCGGCCGCTCGGTGGCACTGGCCGCGGCGCGTGGGCGGGACTGGGAGCCGGTGGACGGCGGCACCATGGTCGTCATCGAGGGGCCCCGCTTCTCGACCCGCGCCGAATCGCAGTGGCACGCCGCGGCCGGCTGGTCGGTGGTCGGCATGACGGGCCACCCCGAGGCGGTCCTCGCGCGCGAGCTGGGGCTCTGCTACACCTCGATGGCGCTGGTCACGGACCTGGACGCGGGCGCGGAGACGGGCGAGGGGGTCTCCCACACGGAGGTCCTCAAGGTGTTCGGCGAGAACGTCGGGCGACTGCGCGAGGTCCTCTTCGACGCGGTGGCCGCCCTGCCCCCGACGGAGTCCCGCGACTGCCTGTGCACCCACGCGCACGACGGCTGGGACCTGGGCATCGAACTGCCGTAGACACACCCCGTAGGCATGCCCGAAGGCACGCCCGCGGGAACCACGGCCGCCCCGTGCCACGCCCGGACCACACCCGCACCGCGGCCGCTCCGCCCGGCGCCTTCGCGGCGCCGCGCGGAGCGGCCGTGGCGGGTGGGCCGTCCGCTAGCGGACGGTGAACCGGGTCTGGATCACCTTGCCGTTGGCCAGTACCTCGGAGGCCATGATCGAGGTGGTGGCCGGGTCCTTCACGGTGAAGTTCAGCGCGAACGTGCCGTCCAGTCCGATCACACGGGTGACACAGGCATCGGAGGTCTTCGACCCGTCCGCCTTCCGCCCGGTGACCGCCACCGTCGCCACCGGTGCGAAGCCGCGGCCGGTGACCTGGACGACGGTTCCCACGGGACCGCTGTCCGGAGACAGCGCGTAGGAAGGCGCCGGCGGCTGCGGGGCGCCGCCGACGGTGAACCGGGCCACGGCCTTCTTCCCGTTCACCAGCCACTCGCGCGCCTGGAGGGCGACGGTGGCGGCGTCGCCGACGGTGAAGGTCTGGGAGAAGCTGCCGTCGAGGCCGACCACCTTGGTCCGGTAGGCGTCCCCGCTCTTGGAGCCGTCCGCCTTCAGCCCGTCGATCTGGACGGTGCTGACCGGGGCGAAGCCCTGACCCACGACCGTGACCTTCGTGCCGACCGGACCGGTGGACGGGGACAGCGTGAGGAACGTCTTCGCCACCGTGAGCGGGGCGGTGACGTTCAGACCTCCGGCGGTGATCCGGACCTGGTAGGCCCCTTCGCCGGCCGAGGAGGCGAGGGTGACCGTGCCGGACAGGTTCCCGGAGGCGTCGACGCCGAGGTTCGCCGAACCGATCTTCGCAGGGTCGCAGCCCGAACCGTCGGCCGCGCACAGGGCCGCCGAGGCGGCGGCGCCCGCGGGCCAGCCCGTACCCGTGAGGGACACCGTGGCGCCCGGCTTCACCGTGGCCGCGCCGGTGGCGAGACTGACCGGGTTGGTGGTGACGGTGAAGGGGATGTCGGTCTCGGTGCCCTCCACGGCGCCTTCGTCGGTGTGGATGAAGGCGATGGCCGGGTCACTGATCGTGAACTCGGTGCTGAAGGTGCCGTCGGTGGTGGTGCTGGGATAGACCGCCGTGTCGTCGAGGGTGTTCCCGTCGGCGTCCAGCGCGACCACGTTGAGCTGCTGGTCCTGGTGGTAGTTCTTCCCCGACACCGTGATCACGGAGCCGACCGGACCGTGGTCGGGGCTCGCGGTCAGTTCGTACGGGCCCGCCGGGACGTACGCCTTCACCTGGAGCGGAGCCTTCGCCTGCTTCGTGCCGTCGCTCACCTGGACGGAGTACGAACCATCGGGAAGCGTCCAGGAACTGGCGAGGGCGATGCTGCCGCTCAGGCCGCCCCCCGCGTCGATGGCCAACGTGCTCGACGCGATCTTGGCCGCGTCGCAGTTGCCGCCCGTCGCGTCGCACAGGGTCGGGGTCGCCGTGGCGCCCGGGGTCCAGCCGCCGCCGGCCAGCGGCACCGACGTACTGGGCTTCACCGAACCGGTCGGTGCCGTCACCGTCGCCTCCGCGCTCCCGCCGCCCTGGGCCGTCACCGTCGCCACGGTCCCGCCGCCGGCGGTCACGTCGCAGGGGGTCTGGTAGGTGCCGCCGAAGACCACGGTCGTGGTCCTGGTCCGCAAGGGGGTCAGGTTGACCGCGCCGGACGCCGTGGCCGGGAGGAAGAAGTCGCCCTCGAAGGGGGGCAGGACGACGGCCTGGCCGTTGGTGTAGTTCAGGTTGACCGTCGGTCCCTGGATGGTGACCGTGCCCGTGGCCCCGCCGGAGAGCGCGAGGTCGATCGCCGGGGTGGTGGGGATGTTGCTGAGGGTCGTGGTGCTCTTCGCGGGGCTCACACCGAGGGTGATCTTGGCGTGGACCTTGCCGCCGGGCGGGACGCTCGTGGTGGTCAGGTCGACGGTCATGGCCTGCGGACCGGTGGCCTCTCCCTGCCCGGCGGGCAGGGAGCAGTGCACGGTGGGGGTGACGGTGCCGGCCTGGGCCACGGGGGCCAGGGCCAGGCCGCCCGCGGCCAGCATCAGGGCGGTACCGCCCGTGACCAGGGGTGTGCGCCGTAGCAGTCTTCGGTGCGAGAGCATCCGGTCTCCCTTTGTGTATGCGGGGGGGGTGGGCACGTAGGAACGCGCATGGGCGGGATGGTGCGGGCCGGGATCCCGCGCACGGTGCGCGGGATCCCGGCCCGGTCGTGCTTCGTGCCTGGTGCTCGGTACTTGGTGCTCGGCACGGCCCGTGGTGCTCGGCCCGGTGGGCGGTGCCCGGGCGGGCCGTGCCCTGATCAGGACAGCGAGAGCGTGAGCGTCGCCGCGTAGTTCCCGCCGGGGACGACCGCCGGAACGCGGAGGTTCAGCCCTGCGGAGGCGTCGAAGACGCCGCCGACCACCTGGCCGCCGCCCGTCGGAACCTCGCACAGGGATGCCGGGGTGGCGCCGAGCGCTCCGGGTGCTCCCGCGGTCGGCGTACCGATCGCGTCGGCGTGCGCCGCGCAGGACGGGGTCCAGCTCACGGCGCCGGCCGGGATCACGGCCGTGCCGCCTCCGGCGGCGGTGAAGTCGCTGAGCGTGCCGGTCAGCGACCAGCCGGCCGTGCCGCCCCGGGCGTCCGAGATCTGGACCGGGTTGAGGCTGCCGGGGACGTCGTGGCTCGATCCGTCCAGCTGGATGGTCCCGAAGTTCACTTCCGCCCCGCTCTGGCTCATCGAGAGCGGGCCGGGGGTGACGGAGAACGTGAACCTCTGGGTGCCGGTGCCGCCCTCGCCCGGTCCGCCGCCGGTGATGACGGTGAAGGGCACCTTGGTGTCGGTGCCTTCCACACCGCCCTCGTCGGTGTGGATGAAGGCGATGGCCGGGTCACTGATCGTGAACTCGGTGCTGAAGGTGCCGTCGGTGGTGGTGCTGGGATAGACCGCCGTGTCGTCGAGGGTGTTCCCGTCGGCGTCCAGCGCGACCACGTTGAGCTGCTGGTCCTGGTGGTAGTTCTTCCCCGACACCGTGATGACCGAGCCCACCGCGGCCCTGTCCGGATAGGCCTTCAGCTCGTACGGGCCCGCCGGGACGTACGCCTTCACCTGGAGCGGAGCCTTCGCCTGCTTCGTGCCGTCGCTCACCTGAACGGCGTACGAACCATCGGGGATGGTCCAGGAGTTGGCCAGGGTGATGGTGCCGCTCAGGGCGCCCGCACCGTCGATGGCCAGCACGCTGTCGGCCACCTTCGTCGCGTCGCAGCCTCCGCCGCCCGCATCGCACAGGGTCGCCGTGGCCGTGGCGCCCGGAGTCCACCCACCACCCGACAGCGGTACGGAGGTGCTCGGCTTGACCGGACCGCCCGGCGCCGACACCGTCGCCTCCGCGCCCCCGCCGCCCTGGGCGGTGACCGTGGCGACCACGCCGCCGCCGCTGACGACCTCACAGGGGGTGTTGTAGTTGCCGCCGAAGACCACGGTGGCCGTGTTCATCTTGACCGGAGTGAACTGGATCGGCCCGGAGGCGTTCGCCGGGACGAAGAAGTCCCCCTCGTAGGGCGGGATCACGATCGGGTCCGGCTGCGCGGGAACGTCCACCAGGACCGTCGGGCCCTGCACCGTCACCTTGCCGGTGGCGCCGCCCGACATCACGAGGTCGATAGAGGGCGTGGAGGGTACGTCGTCCAGCTTGAACGGGCTGGTCGCCGGGCCGGGGCCGAGGGTGACCTTGGCGTGCACCTTGCCTCCCGGCGCCACGGTGGCGGGGGACAGTTCGACGGTGATGTCCTGCGGGCCGGAAGGATCGCCCTGACCCGCGGGAAGGACGCAGTGCACGGTGGGGCGGATCGTTCCCGCTTGCGCGGCGGGGGCCAGCACCCCGCCCGCCAGGGCGAGGACGGTGGTCACCGCGCCCCCTAACCAGATCGATCTCCGGGCCGCCGGACTTCGCTGCAAGAGCACCTGATCTCCTCATTCGCGAGTAGGAGTTCCGGCCCGCTCGTGGATGAGCCGGCCGGTGGCCCGAGCGGGCGACTGCGATCGGTATGGATTTCAGTCAATTTCCGCATCCATCTCACAGAACACCCCGGGTGCGCCGAAATAGGCACGGGAATGCACACGCCTGGAAACGCGGCTCTGTAACGTCCGCCCCCTCTTTGATACAGCCCACCCGGCCGACTGTCCTACCTGATCAAACGCATACGACCCGAAGCGGACGATCGGCGCGCGAGCCACTCGGAGCGACAGCGTTGCGCAGCGAAGTAGAGAAGTGAATAGCCAAGTTGACGGAACGTCAGATGGACTTTACGAGACCGCTCACAAAGTCAACCGGAGCCGCCGCGTCACCTGCGCTTTACACCGCCGACTCGCCTCTGTAATCGAAAACAATTCACGGATGAGGCTTGACGCCCACCCGAAGGCGCCGCTTCACTGCAATTCGGGATACCGGATCCAGCCACACCGGAGCTCCGCCGAGCCGGGCGTCAGCGAGCCCCCGGCCGTCGCCACTCCCCGGGACTTCCCGTCACCAAGCGGCGCACGCTTCCGCTCCGGCGCGCCCGCGTACCTGCGACACCCTCATGTCCGTCAGGCACTCGAAGGGAGCACCACCATGTCCCGCCTCAAGATCGCCACCATCGCGGCCGTCGGCGCGGCCGCGCTGACCGCCTCGGTCGCCCTGTCGACCAGCGCCTACGCCGTCGCCCCGGCCACCACGACCGCCACCTTCAACTGCGCCACCTGGGGAAGCGGCAGCGTGACCCTCACGGCCACCGACTCGGGCGGCGTCAAGAAGCTCAAGCTCGCGTCCACCGCGATCAAGGTCCCCGCGGGCACGGCCCCGATCGGGGCCAACACCATCGCGACCGTCATCAAGGTCACGAAGAACGGCGTCGCCGGCACCACGCAGTTCTCCGGCACCATCAACCCGCCCATGGTCGCGGGCGGTTCGGTCACGGTCGGCCCGCTCCCGCTCACCACGGGCACCCTCGTGGCGGGCAACACCACCAACCTCGCACCGCTGGCCGGGGCTCCCGGCGCGGCCAACTTCACCGTCTCCATCACCCCGCCGGGCGTCCCGAGCATCTACTGCACGGCGACCAGCGCACAGGCGTCCAACTTCACCTGGTAGCACCCGAGGACGCCGAGTAGCACCCGGCGGAACGTCCGGCCCCGCGGGCCGGAGGATGGCGGGCCGCGCGCCGGCCCGCCATCTGCTCCCGCTTAGGGGCCCCACGGGCCCGACGGGCGTGCGGGCCGATCCGGGCCGCATGCCCGGGCGCCCTCCGGGCCGGAGCTCGTACGCGGCCCGTCGCTCAGGGCGGGCGGTTCCCGGTAACCCCTGCGGGTGAGGGGGATGTCCACAAGCTGGGGACGGTCCACAGGTCCGGGCGGGATCGGCCGGGGCGGCGGATCGTGTGGGGTGTCCGGGCGCTGGGTCCGGGCGCCGGAGTCCCGACTCGGGCTCCGGGCGCATCCCGTCAGGTGGTGGCCCTCATGACCGCGAACCCCCGCGTACCGTCCCTCTCCACGCCCCTCCCCACGTCCCCCTCCGCGCTCCCTTCCTCCCCCTCGCCCTCTTCGTTCTCCTCCCCGTCCCACCTCCACACGCCCGCGCCGCCCTCACCCGCCCCCCGGACCCCCTCCACCGCCACGAGTCCCCCGGTGCGCCCCGTTCCCCTCTTCGCCCCGCTGCGCGTGGGGCGGGCCGGGGACCGGCTGCGCAGGGCGGTGCGGCGCCGGCGGCGCGGGGCCGCGGCCGGGCTGGCCGTCGTGGCGGCCGTGCTCGTCGCGGGCGGCACCGAGGCGCGGGCCTCGCGGGGTTCCGGACCTCCCCCGGCGCAGCCCCCGCCCGCGGCGGTACGGCTGGTGTCGGCGCCGGTGCGCATCGCGGACGCGGCGACGGTGCGGCTGCTGCGGCCCGGGGACCGGGTGGACGTGGTCGCCGCCGAGCGCGGCGGGCCGCCCCGGGTGGTGGCCGCGGGGGCCCGGGTCGCCGAAGTGCCCGCGCAGGAGCAGGGCGTCGGGGACGGCGGGGCACTGGTGGTGCTGTCCGTTCCCCGGGACACCGCGCGGGCGTTGGTGGGGGCGGGGACCGTGTCCCGACTGGCGGTGACGTTGTGTTGAATCGTACGAAGGTGCGGTCAAGTCACCGTGAGGTGGGGGTCGATTGGACACCACGGGCCCAAACTGCCGTAGCTTTCGGAACCGTTGGCTCCATGTTCGGCAGATGCGAAGAAAGGCTCAGTGGTGAGCGAGAAGAAGAAGGAGAGCGTCCTGGCGGGCTTCAAGGCCTTCCTGATGCGCGGCAACGTGGTGGACCTGGCGGTCGCCGTGGTCATCGGTGCCGCGTTCACGAACATCGTGAACTCCGTGGTGAAGGGGATCATCGGCCCGCTGGTCGGCGCCATCGGGACGAAGAACCTGGACGCCTACACCTCGTGCCTGAAGGGCCCTTGCAGTGTCGACGCCAAGGGCGAGCCGGTCGGCGTGAACATCATGTGGGGCTCGGTGCTGAACGCGGCGCTCAGCTTCCTGATCACCGCGGCGGTCGTCTACTTCCTGATGGTCCTGCCGATGGCGAAGTACCTCGCCAAGGTGGAGCAGCGCCGCAAGGCGAAGGAAGGGGTCAAGGAGACCATGGAGATCACCGAGCTGGAGGTCCTCAAGGAGATCCGCGACGAGCTGGTCGCCCAGCGCGGTGCGAACGGCGGACACGGTGGGAACGGCGGGTCCCAGCCCGGCCAGTACGGCGACCCGGGGCCCCGGCTCTAAGCGGGTCCCGCGCTCAGACGTGGTGCGGGGGCTTCTCGTCGAGGAAGCGGGCCAGGTCGGCCGCGCTTCCGCCGGCGGGCGGCCGCTCGCCCCAGCCCCGGTCGGTGTCGTCCGAGGACTGCTGGTCCAGCGGGTCGCCGAAGTCCAGGCGCGGCTTCGGCCGGGACTTCGGCTGGGACTTCGGCTGGGATTCCGGATCGGTCTTCGGTGCGTGCGGGTCGGTGGCGGGGGCGTCGCTCATGCCTCCAGGGTACGGCCGCCCCCGCCACCGGCCCCGCTCAGCTGGGAGCCTCGGCGCCCTTGCGGGCGTAGAACCAGTAGCAGACCACCAGGCACGTGGCGTAGAAGCCGATGAAGATCCACAGTGCGTTGGTCACCGCCATCGCCGCGAACATCGCGGGGATGAAGAAGAAGCCGTAGGCCGCGATGGCCGAGGAGAAGCCGGTGACGGCTCCCGACTCCATCTCCGACTGCTTCAGCGCCGCCGCCTGCGCCTCCGGGCCCTTGCCCTCGGCCTGCTTCATGTGCTGGTCCCGGAAGATCACCGGGATCTGCCGGAAGGTCGAGCCGTTGCCCAGGCCGGAGAAGGCGAAGGCGACCAGGAAGCCGATGTAGAAGGGCCAGAAGTCGCCCTCCTGACCTCCGGACGGAAGCGCGAAGATCACCACGACGAGGGCCGCCGCCATGCCGACGAAGGACAGGATGGTGACCCTGGCTCCGCCGATCTTGTCGGAGAGCCAGCCGCCGCCCCAGCGCGTGAGAGCCCCGATGAACGGGCCGATCCAGGCGTAGGTGGTGGCCTGGTAGCCCTGCGCCTCGAAGTTGTTCTTGATCAGCAGCGGCAGGGCGGCCGCGAAGCCGATGAAGGACCCGAAGGTGCCGACGTACAGCCAGGTCATCAGCCAATTGTGCTTGCGCTTGAAGATGATCTTCTGCTGGCTGAAGGGGGCCGCGGCCACCTTCAGGTCGTTCATCAGGAACCAGGCGGCCAGCGCCATGATGACCAGCAGCGGCACCCACAGGAAGGCGCCGTTCTGCAGCCAGACGTCGGTGTTCTTCTTCGCGTCGCGCTGGGGTCCGCCCGCCGGGGCGCCCAGGACGGCCGCGGTGACGACCAGCGGGGCGACCAGCTGGACCACGCTCACGCCGAGGTTGCCGAGGCCGCCGTTGAGCCCGTTGGCGCTGCCCTTCTCCCGCTTCGGGAAGAAGAAGCCGATGTTCGCCATCGAGGAGGCGAAGTTCGCGCCGCCGATGCCGCACACGGCCGCGATCAGGGCCAGCTCCCAGTACGGCGTACCGGTGTCCTGGAGCGCGAAGCCCAGCCACAGCATCGGCCCGACCAGGATGATCGTGCTGAAGGCGGTGAACTTCCGCTCGCCGAACATCGGCCCGATGAAGGTGTACAGGATCCGGAAGGTGCCGCCGGTGATGCCGGGGATCGCGGTCAGCCAGAACAGCTGCGACTTCGAGAAGCCGAAGCCGACGTCGTTCAGCCTGACCACGGTCACCGACCAGACCTGCCAGACCACGAAGCCGAGCATCAGGGCCGGGATCGAGACCCAGAGGTTGCGCTGGGCGACCCGGTGGCCTGTGGACTGCCAGAAGCCCTCGTCCTCCGGCCGCCAGTCGGCGATGGTGGCCCCGGGCTTGTAGCTCTCTGCGCGATGGCTGCGCGGCGCCGGCGAAGTCGGCGTGGGTATCGACATGGTCATCGGTCCTTCGGGTCGAGGAGCCACAGTCCGATCACGACGAGGAAGGACAGGATCAGGAATCCCGCTCCCCACCAGGCCGTGCCGGTGTTTCCCTTCATCCACTCGTTGACGGTCACGGTGAGCGCCCAGAGCTGGCCGATCACGACCGTGAGGGCCAGGGCGAGGCGGGCGTTGAGCCGTGAGGAGCGCTCCGGCTCGTGCTCGGTGCCGGCTCCCGGGCCCGGGCCCGTGCTCCGGATCCGGGGGTCCCCGTACCCGCTGGTGGAGCGGATCTGCGGGTACCTCTCGTGCACCGGACGGTTGAGCCGCGGCTGGGCACTGCCCGGGTGGTACTCCGGGCGGGGCGGCAGCGGTGTCTCGCTCATGTCGGCCTCCTCTCGGCGGTACCGGCCCTGGCCGAGCCGGGGCAGCCCAGGCGGGCGGACTCCACGGGGTGGGAGTCGCCGAACTGCCGGCAGAGCGCGTCCTTGGCCGGCTCGCCCGACCGGGCCGTGGCGACGGCCCAGACGCTGCCGTCGGCCTGCTCGGTCAGGTAGATCCTCGGCAGCGGGCGCGGCGGCGGACCGGCCGTCACCTCGCCGGTGCGGGCGTCGAAGACACCCTCGTGGCAGGGGCAGTACAGCTCCCCGTCCGGGCCGCGTTCCTTGCGCCACAGCACGCCGCAGGCCAGGTGCGTGCAGACGGCGGAGTAGCCCACGAGGGAGCCGTCCCCGAGGCGCACCGCCAGGGCCCGGTCGTCCTCGCCGGGGAAGCGGAAGGCCACGGCCTGGCCGGGTGCCAGCTCGTCGGCGACCTTCTTCGGGTCGGGCAGGCCCTCGCTGTCGCCGTGCCGGTGCAGGATGCCGGCGGCGACCCCGATACCGCCGATGGCAAGGCCTCCGGAGACGGTGGCGACGATCCGCAGGTAGTCCCGGCGGGTGGTGAGGGAGTCGGCGCTGATCCGGTCGCGCAGCTGCGCGATCGCGGCGTCGGCGGCCGCTCCGCCGTCGGCGTGGCCGTCACCCTGGTGGCCTGGGTGCGGAGGGGGCTGCTCGGTGACGCTCATCGGACGTCCCTTCCGTTGATCTCGACGACGGGCAGGCCGCCGGGGACGGGCCACTGGACCTTGTCGGCGGGGACGACCATGGCCACGCCGGTCTGGACGACGACGTCGCCGAAGGCGAAGGAGTCGGCGACCTGGACGCCGGGGCGCTCCGCCTGGAGCTCTTCGAGGGTTCCGTAGAAGAGGGCCCCGGTCGGGCAGACGGTCGCGCACATCGGGGCGAGGCCGTAGGCGGTGCGGTCGTAGCAGAGGTTGCACTTCATCTGCAGCTTCGCCTGGAGGTCGATCTTCGGGATGCCGAAGGGGCAGGCGTTGACGCAGTTGGAGCAGCCGATGCAGCGGGTGGTGTCGGCCTGCTGGACCACCCCGTCGGCGGTCACCAGGATCGCGTCGGCGGGACAGACCTCGGCGCAGGGCGCGACCGGGTCCTCGCAGTGCATGCAGACACTGGGGAGGGAGGCGACGGACATGCCGGGTTCGGTGTAGTCCAGGTGGATCATCGATTTGCCGCGGTGTGAATCGCACTCGCGGCAAGCCGAGACGCACGCCTGGCAGCCGATGCAGCGACCCGGGTCGATGAAGATCGTGCGGCCCATCATGGCGGGTCAGCTCCTCTCTGCCGTGCCACGGCCCTGCGTGGACGTGGGGGGCAGCGGGTCGGTGCGGGAGGCCTGGGCTTCCGGATAGGCCTCACGGCCCGGCGGTGTGGGTGGCGCGGGCACCTCGTCGACCCGCTCGGCGGCCTCGATCCGGGCGGCGCAGACCTTGTACTCGGGGATCTTCGAGCGGGGGTCGAGGGCGTCGATGGTCAGGGCGTTCGCGGCCGTCGGGACGGGCCAGTGGTACGGGACGAAGACGGTGTCGGGGCGGATCGCCTCGGTGACCAGGGCCGGGAACACCTCGCTGCCGCGCCGGGTGACCACGCGCACCGGGTCCCCGTTCTTGAACCCGTGCGAGGGGTGGACCTCCACCCACGGGCGCGGGGTCTGCTCGACGAGGGCGCCCAGACGGCGGGTCTGGTTGCCGGAGAGGAAGTGCGCGACGGTGCGGCCGGTGGTGAGGGAGAGGGGGTACTCCTCGGTGTAGGCGTCCATGGGCGGATGCCATTCCACGACCTGCATGTGGATCTTGCCGTCGGGGTGGTAGGTCCGGCCGTCCTCGAACAGCCGGGGGGTGCCCGGGTGCTCGGTGGAGGGGCAGGGCCAGGCGATCCCGCCGGTCTCGTCGAGGCGGTCGTAGGTGATGCCGTAGTAGTCGTTGACCGTCCCGGCGGAGGCGACGCGCAGCTCTTCGAACACCTCGCGGGAGCCGGGGAACTCGAAGTGCTTGCCTGCGCCGAGCCGCCGGGCGAGCTCGCAGATGACCCAGGTGTCGGTGCGCACTCCGGCGGGGGGCTCCTGGGCCTTGTTGTGCTTGACCACGCGGGCCTCGGCGTTGGCCATCACGCCCTCGTCCTCGGCCCAGGTGGTGACGGGGAAGACCACGTGGGCGTTGGCTGCGGTCTCGGAGAGGAAGAAGTCGAACTGGGCGTGGAACTCGGCGGTGTCGTAGCCGTCCTTGACCACCGCGTAGTTGGGGAGGGAGACGAAGGGGTTGTTGCAGATGCCGATGAGGCCGCGGATCTCCTTGCGCTGCATCTGCCAGACCATCTCCATCATGGAGGTGCCGGCGCCGGGGAGTTCGGATTCCTCGATGCCCCAGATCTGGCAGATCTGCTTGCGGTGCTCCGGGTTGGTGATGGAGCGGCCGCCGGGCAGCAGGTCGGACTTCTGGCCGTGCTCGCGGCCGCCCTGGCCGTTGCCCTGCCCGGTGATGGTGCCGTAGCCGGATCCGGGCTTGCCGATGTGGCCGGTGGCCACGCACAGGTTGATCACGGTCAGGCAGTTCTCGACGCCCTGGGAGTGGTGCTCGATGCCGCGGGCGTGCCAGGCCATGGCCTTGTCCGCACCGGCGAAGACGCGTGCGACCTGGACGATCTGCGAGGCCGGTACCCCGCAGATCTCCGCGGACCGGGACGGCGGGTACTCGGCGACGGTCTTCTTGACCTCTTCCCAGCCCGTGGTGTGCGCGGCGATGTAGGCCTCGTCGGTGAGGCCCTCGGCGATGACCACGTTCAGCACGGCGTTGAAGAAGGCCGCGTCGGTGCCGGGCTTGAGCGCGACGTGGATGTCGGCGGTGCGGGCGATGGCGGTTTCGCGCGGGTCGATCACGATCAGCGAGGCGCCGCGGTCCCGCGCGCCCCACAGGTACTGGGTCATCACGGGGAAGCACTCCCCCACGTTGGACCCGGCGATGAGCAGGCAGTCCGTGAGGAGGATGTCGGAGAAGGGGTTGCCGGCCCGGTCGATGCCGAAGGCGAGCTTGTTGGCTCCGGCGGCGCTGACCATGCACAGGCGGCCGTTGTAGTCGACGTGCTTGGTCTTCAGCGCGACGCGGGCGAACTTGCCGACCAGGTAGGTCTTCTCGGAGAACAGGCTGGCTCCGCCGAGCAGCCCGAAGGCGTCGTTGCCGTGGGCCTCCTGGATGCGCCGGATCTCGGAGACGGTGAAGTCCAGGGCCTCGTCCCAGGAGCACTCCTTGAACTCCTCGTCCCGGGTGCGCCGCATCAGCGGGGCGGTCAGCCGGTCGGGGTGGTTGACCTGCTGGTAGGCGTTGATCCCCTTGGGGCACAGCCGCATCCGGTTGATGTCGTGGTTGCGGGGCTCCACGCCGAAGACCTTGCCGCCCTTGTCCACGCGCAGGTACATCCCGCACTGCACCCCGCAGAAGCAGCAGTGGGTGGGGACCAGGGTCTCGCCGTTCTGGTCGGCGTGCCACTGGTCGGCGGGGATGCCTCCGGCGTCGCGGAAGTTGCGGGTGCCGGGTGGCGCGATGGAGGGGTCGATGGAGACGGGTACGGGCCGGGACCCGGCCTTTGCGGGGTCGGTCGCGGTCACTTGAAGCCCTTCTTGACGTGGGTCAGGTAGGCGTTGCCGCGCAGGACCCGCTTGCAGCGCGGGCAGTACTCGGCCCAGGCGTCGAAGTCGAGCTTCAGGTCCTTCATCGTGCCGCGCAGGTTCTCCACGTAGGGCGCGGTGTCGATGGGCTCCTCGCAGCGCTTGCAGAGGAAGACCTTCTCGTCCTGGCGGGCCGTGTACTTGAAGAGCTGCATGCCTACGGCGGCCGGGCGCTGGACGATGTGGAAGAACTTCCCGAACGGGATGTAGATGAGGGTGAACACCACCGACACCATGTGCAGGATCGCGAGGAACTCGTATCCGCCGCCGTGCAGGAAGATCGAGGAGAAGGTCAGCAGCAGACCGGTGACGGAGATGACGATGAGGCAGATCAGCGGCAGCAGGTCGTAGGCGAAGCGCTGGCCGGTCATGGCCCCGCGGTCCTTCATCCGCCGGTACAGGAAGTACGAGGCTCCGGGGATGACGAGGACGGCGGCGATGTCCAGGCCGTGGAACATCAGCCAGCCGATGATGTTCAGGGAGTTGAAACCGAGGACCTTGATGCCCCAGATCCGCATCTCGTACCCGGGGCCTGTCGCGCTGTCGCCGGTGAAGGTGAACCAGCCCCAGGTCAGCGGGAAGGTGATCGCCGCGGCGAGCAGGCAGCCCCAGAAGATCAGCTGGTGGGCGATCCAGCGGGAGCGCGAGCGGGCGCCGAGGAACTTCTGGAAGCCGAGGTACGTGGCGATCATCTTCGGCACGGCGGTCGGCGCCTTGCGGAAGTTGTCCGCCGAGAAGAAGCTGCCGAAGCCCTTCTTGAACAGGCGGCGCGCACCGGGGGCCGAGACCCACACGGTGTACCGGTAGGCCACGCCGAAGGCCAGGAAGACGCTGGCGACGGCGTAGGGCAGCAGGGCCGAGTCGAAGTCCCGCAGCAGCCTGCTGCCGAGCACGATCGCGGCGATGAGCAGGAGCGAGACGACGCTGCCGGCCAGGGTGGCCCGTGCGGTGACGGACCGCCCGGCCTGCGGCGGGGTCTCGGGCGCCGCTGGGGGCGGCGCGGCGTCGATGACATCTGAGGGCTCGGACACAGCACCACGCTAGGTGGTCTGTACCGTTTTGGCCCGTTATACGGGCCTTACGGGTGCGCCGTTCGAGTGAAGAGTCGGGGAGGCCCGCGTACGGTCCCCCGCCCTCAGACCGCGTTCAGTCCCTGCGCGGCGAATATCGCCTTCGCCTCGGCGACCTGTCCGGCGGTCGGCGACGGCGTGTCGTGGAGGGTGAACTTCATGTCGAGCGCCTCCCACTTGCTCTCGCCGAGCTTGTGGAAGGGCAGTACGTCGACCCGCGAGACGTTGCCGAGGGTCCCGGCGAAGGCGGCGACGCCCTCGACGTTCTCCCGGGCGTCGGTCAGCCCCGGCACCAGCACGAACCTCAGGTGCACCTCCTTGCCGAGGTCGGCGAGGCGGCGGGCGAAGTCGAGGGTGGGCTCCAGCGGGCGGCCGGTCACCTTCTTGTACGTCTCGCGGTCCCAGGACTTGATGTCGAGCAGGACCAGGTCCACGTCGCGCAGCAGCGCGTCGGTGGCGCGGGCGCCGAGGAAACCGGAGGTGTCCAGTGCGGTGTGCAGCCCGAGGTCGTTCTTCATCCGGTGCAGCAGTTCACCCGCGAAGACGGGCTGGAGCAGCGGTTCGCCGCCGGAGATCGTGGCGCCGCCCCCGGAGGCGGAGATGAACTTGGTGTACTTGCGGGCCTCGGCGATGACGTCGTCGGCCGAGGTGCGCTTGCCGTTGCGCATCCGCATGGTGTCGGGGTTGTGGCAGTACAGGCAGGTCAGCGGGCAGCCCGACAGGAAGGTCACGAACCGGGTGCCGGGGCCGTCGACCCCGGTGGACAGGTCCCAGGAGTGCACCGTGCCCTCGCTCGGCCGCTGGGTCGCGGCGGCGGCGGGCGTCTGGCCGGCGCTGAGCTGGCCGGGGCCCACGCTGATCGCGTTGGCGTGGCCGACGGGGAGGCTCGTACCGAAGAGGACGGTCATGGCAGGTGCTCCAGCTTCCAGATTCTGTGGGCTGATCTGGTGACGCGCGGTCCCGGGGCCGGGTGAGGGCCGGCCCCGGGCCGCGCGTGCTCGTGGGTCTCTCGGAGGGTCAGAGAGAACCGTGGAAGGTGCGGTTCAGCACGTCGAGCTGCTGAGCGCGCGTGAGGCGGACGAAGTTCACCGCGTATCCGCTGACGCGGATGGTGAGCTGCGGGTAGTTCTCCGGGTGCTCCATGGCGTCCATGAGCGTGTCGCGGTTGAGCACGTTCACGTTCATGTGGAAGCCGTCGACCGCCATGTAGCCGTCGAGGACGCCCGCCAGGTTCTTGATCCGCTCCTCGGGGGTGCGGCCCAGGCCGTCGGGGGTGACGGTGTTGGTCAGCGAGATGCCGTCCTCGGCGTCCTCGTAGGGGAGCTTCGCGACCGACAGCGCCGAGGTGACGTAGCCGTGGGTGTCGCGGCCGTTCATCGGGTTGGCGCCCGGGGAGAACGGCTCGCCGGCGCGGCGTCCGTCCGGCGTGTTGCCGGTCTTCTTGCCGTAGACCACGTTCGAGGTGATGGTCAGCACCGACTGGGTGTGCTCGGCGTCGCGGTAGGTCGGGTGCTTGCGCACCTTCTTCATGAACTCCTCGACCAGCCAGACGGCGATCGAGTCGACGCGGTCGTCGTTGTTGCCGTAGGCCGGGTAGTCGCCCTCGATGGTGTAGTCGGTGGCGAGGCCGGTCTCGTCGCGGACGGCGGTGACCTTGGCGTACTTGATGGCGGCCAGCGAGTCGGCGGCGACCGAGAGGCCGGCGATGCCGCAGGCCATGGTGCGGCGCACGTCGCGGTCGTGGAGCGCCATCTCGATGCGCTCGTAGGCGTACTTGTCGTGCATGTAGTGGATGACGTTCAGGGCGTGGACGTAGGTGTCGGCGAGCCATTCCATCTGCTCGTCGAACTTGACCATGACCTGGTCGTAGTCCAGCACCTCGGAGGTGAGGGCGCCGGTGGAGGGGCCGACCTGGGCTCCGGACTTCTCGTCGCGGCCGCCGTTGATCGCGTAGAGCAGGGTCTTGGCGAGGTTCACGCGGGCGCCGAAGAACTGCATCTGCTTGCCGACCGGCATGGCCGATACGCAGCAGGCGATGGCGGTGTCGTCGCCGAAGCGCGGGCGCATCAGCTCGTCGGACTCGTACTGCACCGAGGAGGTGTCGATCGAGACCTTGGCGCAGAACTCCTTGAAGCCCTGCGGGAGCTGGGGCGACCAGAAGACGGTCATGTTCGGCTCGGGGGCCGGACCGAGGTTGTAGAGGGTGTGGAGGTAGCGGAACGAGGTCTTGGTGACCAGCGGACGGCCGTCCTCGCCCATGCCGGCGATCGACTCGGTGACCCAGGTGGGGTCGCCGGAGAAGAGCTCGTCGTACTCCGGGGTGCGCAGGAAGCGGACGATGCGGAGCTTGATGATGAAGTCGTCGACCAGCTCCTGGGCCTGCTCCTCGGTGAGGATGCCGGCCTCGATGTCGCGCTGGAGGTAGACGTCGATGAAGGTGGAGGTGCGGCCGAGCGACATGGCCGCGCCGTTCTGCTCCTTCACGGCGGCCAGGTACGCGAAGTACAGCCACTGGATGGCCTCGCGGCCGGTGGTGGCCGGGCCGGAGATGTCGCAGCCGTAGGAGGCGGCCATCGCCTTGAGCTCGGCGAGGGCGCGGATCTGCTCGGAGAGCTCCTCGCGCAGGCGGATCGTCTCCTCCAGCGAGCGGTTGCCCGCGGGGAGGGAGTTGATCTCCTCCTTCTCCTCCTTCTTGACGGCGATGAGGCGGTCGACACCGTAGAGCGACACGCGGCGGTAGTCGCCGATGATGCGGCCGCGGCCGTACGCGTCCGGCAGGCCGGTCACGATGCCGGCCTTGCGGGCGGCGCGGATGTCGGGGGTGTACGCGTCGAAGACACCGGCGTTGTGGGTCTTGCGGTACTCCGTGAAGACCTTCTCCAGGTCGTCGGAGACCGGGTAGCCGTAGGTCTCCAGGGCGCCGGCGACCATGCGCCAGCCGCCGTAGGGCATGATCGCGCGCTTGAGCGGGGCGTCCGTCTGGAGGCCGACGATCAGGTCCTTGTCACGGTCGATGTAACCCGGGGCGTGCGCGGTGATCGACGACGGGATGTCGTACGAGACGTCGTAGACACCCTTCTCGCGCTCCTCCGGGAACTTGTCCGTGATCGCCTTCCACACGGCGGTGGTGCGCTCGGTGGGGCCGGCGAGGAAGGTGTCGTCACCCTCGTACGGCGTGTAGTTCTGCTGGATGAAGTCGCGGACGTCGATGGCGTCGCGCCACAGGCCGCCCTTGAAGCCGTTCCAGGCCTCGCCGTTCTTCGTGGTTTCCGCAGGGGTGGCAGTCATCGCCCGCACCTTCCGAGTCGCCTCATTGCTTGTATCCATTGCACGCCTTTTGATCGATCATTTGGCGCCGCGTTGGTCCCGAGCTGGGGCCCGAAAGTCCCCTGATCCCCAGCCCCAAGGATCTCCCATCACTCCTGACCTGGCACTTTGAGCAGGTCAAAGGTCCATCGTGCGCTTGTGAAAACTTTCACAAGATTCTGGGGAGGGGCCCCTGAGCAGGCGATACGGGGCCGAACCGGTCAGACAATCTGAACCAGAGCGAAGCCTGTGGATACCGCGACGCACGTGGTGATCAGGCCGGGCAGCATGAAGGAGTGGTTGACGACGAAGCGGCCGACGCGGGTGGTGCCGGTCCTGTCGAAGTTGATCGCCGCGATGAAGGTGCCGTAGGTGGGGAGGAGGAAGTAGCCGTTCACGGCGGGCCACATCGCGATGAGGAGGGGGGCCGGGATACCGAGGGCGAGCCCGAGGGGCATCAGCGCCTTGGTGGTCGTGGCCTGGCTGAACAGCAGCGCGGACAGGAGCAGCAGCATGATCGCGAAGAACCACGGGTGGTCCTGTGCGACCCCGCCGAGCGCACCGGTGATCCGGGCCTCGTTGGCGCCGATGAAGGAGAGCCCCAGCCACGACAGTCCGAAGACCCCGATGACGGCGACGAGACCGGACTTGGCCACGTCCGTGCCGGGTATCCGCTTGGCGTCGACCTTGCACAGCAGCAGGATCAGCGCGGCCACGGCCATCATCAGGATCTCGATGGTGGCGGGCATCGAGAGCGGCCCCTTGGCCGTCTCGGGGCGCAGGGCCGGGAAGAGTCCGCTGAGGACGACGGCGACGGTCCCGCCGAGGAAGAGGTACGCGGACCAGCGCGCCCGCGGCCGCAGCGACGGGGCGGCTTCGGCGGGGGCCGGGGCCTCGATCTCGCCCGCGGCCAGCCGGCGCAGGTACTCGGCGTCCTGTCCGAGCTCCTTGCCGATCCGGGACTGCACGATGGCCGCGACGAGCACGCCGAGCAGCGTGGACGGCACGGCGACGGCCATGATCCGGGGCAGGTTCCAGCCGTCCCCGTCGAACATCACGATCATGGCGGCCATGGCCGCGGAGACGGGCGAGGCGGTGATACCGAAGGTGGCCGCGATGGAGGAGACCGCGATGGGCCGCTCGGGCCGGACGCCGCCTTCGCGGGCCACGTCGTGGATCACGGGGAGCAGGGGGTAGAAGACGTGGGCGGTGCCGGCGCCCAGGGTGAAGGCCCAGGAGACGAGGGGGGCCACGTAGACCACCCGGCTGGGCTTGCGGCGGATCGCCTTCTCGGCCAGTCCGACGAGGTAGTCGATGCCACCGGCCGCCTCCATCGCGGCGGCGGCCATGATCACCGCGAGGATGATCAGCATGACGTCGACGATGCCGGAGGTGTCGGCGGGGGTGACCCCGAAGAACGTCGCGAGCACGAAGACCCCGACGGCGCCCCAGAGTCCCATGGCCACCCCGCCCTTGCGGGACCCGAGAGCGATGGCCGCCACCATGACGGCCAACTGCAGGAACATGCCGAGCACTGGCGTGGCCTTTCGGTCTGAGCGGGCAGTCCGCGCCCTGGGGGGGATGCAGCCCCGCCTGCGTTTGAGGCGCGGGGGGTCCGGGGGCCGGACACGGCAACGGCGCGGCACGCGGCCGCGGAAGGGGGCCGCACGGGGCCCCGGAACGCGCGGTGCGGTGGGGCCGCCGACCGGCGACGCCCACCGCACCTGAGCCGCCCCGCAGGGGGCTGTCGGCCATACGGCCTAGCTGGGGGCTTCCGCGCCCTTGCGGGCGTAGAACCACCAGGCCACGACGACGCAGCTGGCGTAGAAGCCGACGAAGCCCCACATCGCGCTGGTCACGGCGAAGTTGGCGAACATCGCGGGGATGAAGAAGAAGCCGTAGGCGGCGATGGCCGCGGTGAAACCGGTCACCGCGCCCGACTCGATCTCGGCCTGCTTGAGGCCCTTGGCGTACTCGGGGGTGCCCTCGGTCAGACCGGCCAGGTGCTGGCCGCGGAAGATGACCGGGATCTGGCGGAAGGTCGAGCCGTTGCCGATGCCGGAGAAGAAGAACGCCGACAGGAAGCAGAAGAAGAAGCCGTAGAAGGAGCCGGTGTCGGAACCGGACGGGAGGAAGGTGATCACACCGATGATTGATGCGCCCATGCCCACGAAGGACAGGATCGTCACGCGGGCGCCGCCCAGCTTGTCGGCGATCCAGCCGCCGGCCCAGCGGGCCAGCGCGCCGAGCGCCGGGCCCATCCAGGCGTAGGTGGCCACGGAGTACGCCGGGAAGGTGGTCTTGATGAGCAGCGGGAGCGCCGCCGCGAAACCGATGAAGGAGCCGAAGGTGCCGACGTAGAGCCAGGTCATCAGCCAGTTGTGCTTGCGCTTGAAGATGATCTTCTGCTGGCTGAAGGGGGTGGAGGCCACCTTCAGGTCGTTCTGGCCGAACCAGGCGACGGCCGCGAGGACGATCAGGACCGGCACCCAGACGAACGCGGCGTTCTGGAGGTAGATCTCCGAACCGTTCGCCTTCTTCTGGCCCGAGCCGATCGCCAGCACCGAAGTGGTGATCAGGATCGGGGTGAGCAGCTGGACCACGGAGACGCCCAGGTTGCCCAGGCCGCCGTTGATGCCGGTCGCGTTGCCCTTCTCCTGCTTCGGGTAGAAGAAGCCGATGTTGGCCAGGGACGAGGAGAAGTTGGCACCGCCGATGCCGCAGAGCGCGGCGATGGCGACCATCGTGGTGTACGAGGTGTTCGGGTCCTGCACCGCGAAGCCCAGCCACAGCAGGGGCACGATCAGCACGACGGTGGAGATCGCCGTGAAGCGGCGCTGGCCGACCATCGGGCCGATGAAGGTGTAGAAGATGCGGGCGGTACCGCCCGTGATGCCGGGGACGGCGGTCAGCCAGAACAGCTGGGACTGGGAGAAGCCGAAGCCCACGTCCTTGAGGTTGGTCGCCGTGATGCTCCAGACCTGCCAGACCACGAAGGCCACCAGCAGGGCCGGCACCGCGATCCACAGGTTGCGGGTGGCGACCTTCTTGCCCGTGGTCTGCCAGAAGGACGGATCCTCCGGCGTCCACTCCGTGATCGTGCGGCCGGGGCGGTACTGCGCCGGGTCGGGCGCCTGCACTCGGCCGGTCGCCGCGCGCACATCCTGCTTGGCGGAACTCATGACATGTCCTGAATGTTCGGAGGAGTTGAGAAGAATGAAGCTGAGAGTCCTGACCTTCTTAGGGTCCGCCTACAGGGGCGCCCGGCATCAGGGGAGAACGTCGTGTGGGCGACAGGACAAGGTCCCATCGCCCACAGTGCGTTGGTACGGCGCCCGCAGAGCCCTACGGCTGGAGGTCGACCAGCGGCAGGGACACCTCGGGGTCGTCCAGACAGACGCCGGTCCGCAGGTCGAAGACCTGCTTGTGCATCGGCGAGGCCACGACGGGCACCCCGTCGCGCGAGCCCATGATGCCGTTGGCGATGACGTCGGCTCCCGAGAAGGGGTCCCGGTTTCCGACCGCGTAGACCTCGCCGGCGCGGTCCTTGAAGACCGCGGCCTCGGTGCCGTCCGGCAGCACCGCGGTCCGCCCGCGGCCCGGCTCCAGCGCCTGCACGGCGTCCTCGGCGCCTTCCGCCGCGCCGAAGTCCACGGTCCCGAAGCGCTCCAGCGCCGCCGGGTCCTCCAGGACCGCCGACCACTCGTCCTCGTACGCCGACACGTGGCGCTCCATCTGCGCCTCCAGTTCCGCGCAGATGCCGAGCGAGTCCTCGATCAGGACGGCCTTCAGGTGGTCCAGGCCCGCGGTGCTGCCGCCGAGCCGCTCCAGCCAGGCCGACGTCCGCTCCAGGCGCTCGCCGGTGCGGATGTAGTACATGAGGAACCGGTCGAGCAGCGCGAAGAGTTCGGCGGTGTTCAGGTCCGAGGCCAGCAGGTCGGCGTGGCGCGGGGTCGCACCGCCGTTGCCGCTGACGTACAGGTTCCAGCCGTTGGCGGTGGCGATGACGCCGATGTCCTTGCCCCGCGCCTCCGCGCACTCGCGCAGGCAGCCCGAGACACCGCCCTTGAACTTGTGCGGGGTGCGCAGACCCCGGTAGCGCAGCTCCAGGTCGATCGCGAGCTGGATGGAGTCGCCCTGCCCGAAGCGGCAGAAGCGGGCTCCCACGCACGACTTCACCGCGCGCAGGGACTTCCCGTACGCCTGCCCGGACTCGAACCCGGCGCCGCCGAGCCGCCGCCAGATGTCGGGCAGCTGCTCCTTGCGGACCCCGAAGAGGCCGATGCGCTGGGCGCCGGTGATCTTCGTGTAGAGGCCGTAGTCCCTGGCGACCTCGCCGAGGGCGATGACCTGCTCGGCCGTGATCTCGCCGCCGGCCACGCGCGGGATGACCGAGTAGGTGCCGTCCTTCTGGAGGTTGGCGAGGAAGAGGTCGTTGGAGTCCTGCAGGGCCGCCTGCTCGCCCGCCAGGATGTGGCCGATGCCGAGGTCGGGGGCGAGGGTGCCCAGGACGTTCGCGACGACCGGCTTGCAGACGGCGCAGCCCTCGCCGCCCTCGCCGTAGGACTCCAGCAGTTCGCTGAAGCTGCGGATGCGCTCGGTGCGGATCTTCTCGTAGATCTCCGCCCGGGTCAGGGCGAAGTGCTCGCACAGTCCGCGCGGCTTCTCGATGCCCGCCGCGGCCAGCTCGGCGTCCAGGACCGCCTGCAGGGTGCCGATGCAGCCGCCGCAGCCCGTGCCGGCCTTGGTGCACTTCTTGATGCCGCCGATGTCGGTGAGGGACTCGGCGACCACCGCCTCGCGCACGTGGCCCTTGGTGACGTTGTGGCAGCTGCACACCACGGCGTCGTCGGGCAGCGCGTCCGCGCCGGGCAGCTCCACGCCCTCGCTCGACGGCAGGATGAAGGCCTCCGGCGGGGCCGGCAGCTGCCGGCCCGCGTGCGGCTTCAGCGAGCCGTACGCCTCGGCGTCGCCGACCAGGATGCCGCCGAGCAGCGCTCCGTCGGGGCCCAGCAGCAGCTTCTTGTACACGCCCTCGCGGGCGTCGGAGAAGACGACCGAGACGGCCCCGTCGCGACCCTCGGGGGCGAAGGGGTCACCGAAGGAGGCCACGTCGGCGCCCATCAGCTTGAGCTTGGTGGAGGTGTCGGCCCCGGTGAAGGTCAGCTCGCCGGCGCCCGCGAGGGCCTCGGCGACGGTCTCGGCCATCTGGTAGCCGGGGGCGACCAGACCGTAGACCTTGCCGTCGACGGTCTGCGCGCACTCGCCGATCGCATAGACGTACGGGTCGCTGGTGCGGCAGTGGCCGTCCACGACGACGCCGCCGCGGTCGCCCACGGCCAGCCCGCACTCACGGGCCAGGCGGTCGCGCGGCCGCACGCCGGCCGAGAAGACCACGATGTCGGACCCGATCTCCTCGCCGCTGGTCAGCCGGAGCGCCTGCGCCCGCCCGTCGGGGTGGATCTGCACGCCGGCCGCGCCGACGCCCGTGTGCACGGCGACGCCCATCGACTCGATGGTGGCCCGCAGGGCGGCCGCTCCGCCGTCGTCCACCTGCAGCGGCATCAGCCGGGGCGCGAACTCCACGACGTGCGTGGCCAGTCCGAGCGTGCGCAGCGCGCCCGCCGCCTCCAGGCCGAGGAGCCCGCCGCCGATGACCACACCGGTGCGGACCTCGGGGCCCGCGGCGTACGCGGTCAGGGCCTCGACGTCGTCGAGGGTGCGGTAGGTGAAGCAGCCCTCCGCGTCGGCGCCGTCGATCGGCGGCACGAAGGGGTAGGAGCCGGTCGCCAGCACGAGCGCGTCGTAGCCGAGCACGTCGCCGGAGCGGGCGGTGACCGTACGGGCGGCGGTGTCGATCAGCTCCGCCGGGTCGCCCAGGCGCAGGTCGATGCCGTGCTTCTCCAGGAAGCCGGGTGCCACCAGGGACAGCTCCTCGCCGGTGGAGCCGGTGAAGGCCGCGGACAGGTGCACGCGGTCGTAGGCCGGGCGCTCCTCCTCCGCGAGGACGGTCACCTGCCAGCCGCCGCGCTCGGGGCGGGTCGGATCGGCGAGCGCGTCACGCTCGGCGAGCGCCTCCAGCAGGCGGTGACCCACCATGCCGTGGCCGATGACAACCAGCGTCTGCCCCATGGATCTCACTCCGTGTGTCCCTGTGCCGCGCGGGCCCCGGGAGGCCAAGGCGGCCGGGCGGGGACGTCGCGCCTGCAAGCGTTCCGACCCTTCGACGGTAGGTCCGCACCGCGGCCCCGAACGCCCGAAAAGGACCCCTGGGGACAGGGAAACGACCCTTTCCGCACAGGACCTCCGGCCCCTCGCGCGGGCCCTTGGCCGGGCTGCCCCGAACCCGCACCGCGCCTAGCGTGGAAGGGGGGACCCGGGGCCGGATCAGGGAGGCAGACCTCATGCTCGTCATCGCCGTCCACGGCAGCGCGGTTCCGGAGGCCGCCGCGACCATCGACCGGCTCGTCGCCGCCGTCGAGGCCATCAGCGGGGTGCACGCACTGGTCGGGCACCTCGACGTGCAGCGCCCCTCGCTCGCCGAGGTCGTACGGGAGCATCCGTACGCCGTGGTCGTCCCCCTGCTGCTCGGCGACGGCTTCCACCGCCGCGTCGACATACCCGCCGTCCTGGAGGGCACCGGCTGCGTGCTCACCGAGGGCCTCAGCGGGGAGCGCGACATCGCCCGCGCCCTGCACGGCCGCCTGCGCGAGGCCGAGCGCCGCCGCGGCCCGTACACCCGGGCCGACGCGGTGGTGGTGGCGGGCGCCGGCTCCTCCCGCCCCGGCGGCAATGCCGGTACGGAGGTCTGCGCGGCCCAGCTGTCCGCCCTGCTCGAGTACGACGACGGCGCCGCCCCCGTTCCCGTGGTCGCCGCCTACCTCACCTCCGCCGCGCCGACCGTCGCCGAGGCCCTGGCCTCCTTCCAGGCCGCCGGGTACCGCCGGATCGCGGTGGCGACGCACCTGCTGGCCCCGGGCCGCTTCACGCGCA
The DNA here is from genome assembly GCF_055584085.1 of Streptomyces sp. NPDC104226. Lineage (NCBI taxonomy): Bacteria > Bacillati > Actinomycetota > Actinomycetes > Kitasatosporales > Streptomycetaceae > Streptomyces > Streptomyces sp. NPDC104226. The sequence continues at coordinate 422,942 of NZ_JBVJMS010000005.1, read as the reverse complement.
CCCTGAACGCCTCGGCCGCCTGGACGGTCTCGGAGCCGCTGGCCGACCACCCCCGGCTGGCCCGGCTCGTCCTGGGCCGGTACGAGTCCGCCCGGGGCACACGGGCCCTGAGAGCCGCGCGCCTCGCCTGCTGAGACCCGTAGGACTGCTGTCCTGGCGGTATGGCTCTGGCTTACGTACCCATGACCGCCCGCAGCCGGGACGAGGGCCACCGCGCCTCTACCCCGCTGGAGCTGTTCTTCGACCTGTGCTTCGTCGTCGCCATCGCGCAGGCGGGCGCCCAGCTCGTGCACGCGCTGGCCGAGGGCCACCCCGGCAGCGGGGTGATCAACTACTTCTTCGTCTTCTTCGGCGTGTGGTGGGCGTGGATGAACTTCACGTGGTTCGCCTCCGCCTACGACTGCGACGACGTCCCGTACCGGATCGCGACGCTCGTGCAGATCGCCGGCGTGCTCGTCTACGCGGCCGGCGTGAGCCGGGCCTTCGACCAGAACGACTGGTCGGTGGCGGTCATCGGCTACCTGATCATGCGCGTGGCACTCACCGCCCAATGGCTGCGCGCCGCCTCCGGCGAAAGCGGCACGGCCCGTACGGCGGCCCTGAAGTACGCGGCCGGGCTGGTCCTGTGCCAGGCCGGCTGGGTGGCGCTGCTGTTCGTCCCGGACGGCTCCAAGCACTGGCTGTTCCTGGTCCTGGTCGCCGCGGAACTCCTGGTACCGGTGGTGGCCGAGCGCGGCCACCAGACGCCGTGGCACGCCCACCACATCGTGGAGCGCTACGGACTGTTCACGATCATCGTGCTCGGCGAGACGATCGCGGCGAGCACCGTGGCCGTGAAGTCGGCGCTCGACGAGCACGAGGCCCTGGGCGAGCTGCTGCCGATCGCGGCCGGCGGGCTGCTCATCGTCTTCGCCGCCTGGTGGATCTACTTCGCGGTGCCGATGCACGAGCACCTGACCTCCAACCGGGAGGCGATCCCGTGGGGGTACGGCCACCTGTTGATCTTCGCCTCGGGTGCGGCGATCGGCGCGGGCATCGAGGTCGCGGTCGAGCACGCGGTCGGCAAGGCACACATCTCGCAGCTCGCGGCGAACGCGGCCGTCACCGTCCCGACCGCGCTCTTCCTGCTGATGGTCTGGCTGCTGCACTCCCGCCACTTCAAGCGGGGCCTCGCGCAGCAGCTGACCCTGCCGGTCTCCGCCCTCGCGGTGCTGGCCTGCTCGTGGGCGGGCACCTATGCCGTCCTGTACGCGGGCCTCGTCGCGGCGGCCACGGTGGTCGTCGGGATGGCCCTGGCCGACCACGACGACCGACCGGCCTCCGAGGCCGGCCCCGCCGGCGTCTGAGGCGCCCTTCAGCCCCGCCGGCGTTTGAGGCGAGGGGGTCCGGGGGCGGAGCCTCCGGACCGACGGCGCCGCGCCGGACCCGTCACCCCCGCGCCCCCGGCGCCGTTTCCAGGTCATGACGCTCCCCGCACAACGCCCCGGCCAAGACCCCGGCAAAGAACTCGCCGACCCGGCCTTCTGGCAGGCTCCCCCCGCCCACCGGCTGGCCGCCTTCGCCCGCCTGCGGGCCCTGGACTCCCCCGTGTTCGTCCCCGAAGGCCCCGGGCGCACCGGGCACTGGGCCCTCGTACGGCACGCGGACGTGCAGGAGGCGAGCCGGCTGCCCAAGGTGTTCGCCAGCGCGCCCGGGGTGACCACGCCCGAGCCGGCCCGCTGGGTGCGGGCGCTGTTCGGGGACTCCATGGTCAACCTGGACGGCGCCGAGCACGCGCAGCTGCGCAAGATCGTGCAGCGGGCCTTCACCCCCCGGCTGCTGGCGGCCGCGGAGGAGGACATCCACGCGGTGGCGGCGCGCATCGTGGACGACGTACTGGACCGGCAGCCGGACGAGTTCGTCGAGGCGGTGGCCTCGAAGCTGCCCCTGGAGGTCATCTGCAACATGATGGGCATCCCGGAGCGCCACCGCGCCGAGATCGCCGACCGCGTCAACCACGCCTCCGAGCACATCGGCGTCGAACGGGGTCTGGCGGCCCGGCTGCGGATGCCCGGGCGCGGGCTGCGGGCCCTGGCCCGGATGCAGCGGATGGTGGCGGGGATCGGGCGGGAGCGGCGCGAGAACCCGACCGACGACCTGATCTCGGCCCTGGTCTGCGCGAACGTGGACGGGGAGGCGCTCGGCGCCCGCCAACTCGGTGCGTTCTTCTCCCTGTTGATGGTGGCCGGGGTGGAGACCACCCGGAACGCCATCACCCACGGGCTGACCTTGCTGACCGACCACCCCGATCAACGCGACCTGCTGGTCGAGGACTTCGAGGGGCACGCGGACGGCGCGGTGGACGAGATGATCCGCCACTCCACGCCGATCATCCAGTTCCGCAGGACGGTCGCCGCCGAACACACCCTGCGCGGCCACGCGTTCGTCCCCGGCGACAAGGTGGTGCTGTACTACGCCTCCGCCAACCGCGACGAGGACGTCTTCCCCGATCCGGACGCCTTCGACATCACCCGCTCCCCCAACCCCCACCTGGGGTTCGGCGGCGGCGGACCGCACTTCTGCCTGGGCGCGCACCTGGCCCGGGTGGAGATGAAGGCGCTCTTCCGCGAACTGCTGACCCGCCCGGTCGGACTGCGCGCGGTCGGACTGCCGGACCTGGCCGGGTCGAGCTTCGACAACCGGGTCCGCTCGCTGCGCTTCGCCTTCGAACAGCCGTAGGCGGACCGGCCACCGGGCAGGCTGGGGGCCCGGCGGCCGGAGCGGGGGCGACGCACACCGGGCGCGCGCCAGGTGCCTGGCGCTACAGGTGCCCGGCGCCGCAGACACCTGGTGCCGCGGACGCCTGGTGCCGCAGACGCCTAGCGCTGCAGGCGCCGCACGGCGAGGACGGCGTGGGCGCTGTGGTTGAGCACCTCGATGTCTCCGGCGAACGCCTGGAGCGTCTCTGCGTCGACCGGCTGTCCGGGAACCGCCTCCGGCCAGGCGCGGGTGGCGAAGAGGAAGTAGGCCTGCTCGCTGTCCGAGGCCGCCTTGACCCACTCCGGCGGGGCGATGCACTTCGCGTTCATGCCCGGCAGGGTGAGCGCGATCTGGTTGCCCTCCAGGAGGATCTGCACCGGGAAGGAGGCCGGGTTGCGCACCCCGTCCATCACCACGTCGCCGATCGGCAGGCCGATCTCCTCCAGCAGCCCGCGGGCGGCCGCCTCGCTCGCCTCACGGCCGTCGGGGCCGTCCCCGAGGATGTAGGCGAGGAGATACGGGATGTCGTGGGCCTCGTTGGGGTCGCCGATCCACGCGAGCACCGAAAGGGTGCCGAGCTTGGAGCGGTCGAGTTCGGCCTGGGTAGAAGTCATGCGCCGCACCTTAGTGGTCACCGACCCGGCCCTTTGACGCCGTTTCACCCGGGCGGGCTAGACGGCCCAGAATCCACCTCCGGAATTCGCCACCATGTTCGCGTCCTGGTACTGGAGCCGAACGATGCGCGCGTTTTCCGGAATTTCGAACACCACCCATCCTTCGGCCCGCTCACCGACCGAGAGCGAATCGAAGACGAGTGGTTTGCCGGTCGTGAGCTCCCCCGTGGGCACCACCGGGTGGCGCTGCCCCGCGCCGTCGAGCGCCCACATGCGCCCGAGAGCCCCGTACGAGGCCCCGCCGACGTTGACGAACGACATCGAGGCCGCCACCCAGCGCTTGCCCGCCGCCGGGGCGAAGTTCTTCTCGACGCTGACCGCCGGATCGACGTAGGCACCCAGCACCACCTGGAGGTGGCGGCCCACCTCCCGCCCCCTGACCCGTACGGAGTCACCCACACGGGCGTCCTTCGAGGCGGCCCGCGCCACCCCGTCCCGCTCGGCCGCGGGGTCGTCCCCGACACCCGGCGCACCGTCGTCGACCGGTACGGCGGGCACCGCGGCCGGGGCGAGCGCGGCCCCTTCGGGGGCGCCGGAGCAGGCCGTGGCACCGAACAGCAGGATCGGGAGGAGGGCGGCCGTGACAAGAGCGGGCTGACGCATGCGGGATCCCTTCGGGGATCTTCGGGGACGTATTCCGGTCAGTCTCACGCGCCCGAGCGGGCAATTGCACACACCGACACGAGCACGCGGAACGCATTGACCTCCATATGCCAGCACAATGCGTTCCGGCGGAATTCCGCAAACCCCCGCACCCTCGTCCAACAGGAGGAACGATGGCCACGACCGGCCCCCGCATGGCCTTGGCCGCACTCGCCGCACTGGGCGCCACGGCGGTATTCACCGCCCCGGCGAATGCCGCCCCCCACGGCAGCGCGCCTTACGGAAATGACATTTACGTATCTTCGGAAGCCCACATCGCCCCCGACGGCACGATCCACCTTTCCGGTGAGTACCACTGCTCCGCGCCGTCACCCTCGGGAACGGTCCAGATCAAGGCGACCGTCGAGCAGGAGGACGTCCGCCTCAGCATCGGCGGCGGCGACGCGCAGTGCGACGGCGAGGTGCACGACTGGTCCGCGCACGGCACCCTCCGGCTCACCCCGACCGTGCACGCCGGCGAGGCAATGGCCAAGGCCGAGCTGCAGGAGATCCGCTTCGGCGGCGGACTGCTGCCCCGGTCGATCGACACGGTCGCCCAGGACGCCCGCCCGGTCCGGGTGATCGACCACCGGTAGCCACCGTCCCGCGGTGCGCGCGTACGCCCCTCCGGTAGCCGCCGCTACCGGGAGCCGGGCGTCGGCCGCGGCCACGTACCGACCGCGGCCGGACCCCGCGGCCGGACCTCTCGACGGGACCGGCCCGCAGCGGGACCGGCCCGTCACCGCACGCGGGCGCCTCGCCTCACCGGCACGCGGGCGCCTCGCCCGTCATCGACATGAAGGCCACCGTCTGACACCCCGGGTCCGAGTCCGGGCGCCCGGTCGACCAGTCCACCGCCGTCGCCGCCCCGGCCGCGCACAGCAGCAGGGCCAGGACGCCCGTCACCGCGCGCTTGCTCAGCCGGCGCACGGGAGGTTCCACAGAAACCGTTCCATGGCGGCATCATCGCCCCGCCCCCACCGCCCCACAACTCGGCGTGACCGCACGGTCACGGTCCGGCCCCGCCGCCGCCCGGCCCCTCACGGGGCGCTCCGCGCCGCGCTGCCCGCCGCGGAGAACTCGCACCACACCGCCTTGCCGTCGCCCCGGGACTCCACCCCCCAGTGCGTGGCCAGCGCGTCCACCAGCAGCAGCCCGCGCCCGGTGGTCGCGGCCTCCCCCGGGGTCCGCCGCCGCGGCCACACGCTGGAGCGGTCCTTGACCCACAGCCGGATCCGCCGCACCGGCTCCGGCAGCACCTCCATCGTCAGCACCGCACCGCCGTCGGTGTGCAGCAGGGCGTTGACCAGCAGCTCTCCCGCCGCCAGCTCCACGTCGTCGGCGAGCTCCGGCATGCCCCAGTCGCGCAGCGCCTGCCGCAGGGCGTAGCGGGCCTCGGAGAGCCCCTCCGGGTCCGCCTGGTGGACGTACTGGTGGATGCGCGGTGCCCGGTGCGTGCCCGGGTCGGGGGCCCGGCGCAGCACCAGCAGGGCCACGTCGTCGCCGGAGCCCCAGCGCTCCCACAGCCGGTCCGAGAGGTGGTCGGCGAGCGCCCCGGCCTCCTGCGGGCCGCTGCGGACGGCGTGGGCGAGGGCCTCCATGCCCTGGGTGATGGCGGTGCCGGGCTCCTCCACGAGCCCGTCGGTGCACAGCACGAGGGTCTCGCCGGGGACCAGGTCGAGCCGGGTCTCGGGGAACTCCTCCTGCTCGAAGACGGTGGCCAGCCCGAGCGGCAGGCCGCCGCGCACGTTGGGCCAGCCCGTTCGCCCGTCCGTGTGCCGGATCAGGGGTCCGAGGTGGCCCGCGCGGACCGCTCGTACGCCTCCGGTCTCCAGGTCGACCTGGGCGTACATGCAGGTCGCGAACCGTTCGGTGTCCAGCTCGGCCAGGAAGCGGGAGGCGCGCGCCAGCACGGTGGAGGGCGGATGGCCCTCGCCTGCGTAGGCCCGCAGGGCGATGCGGAGCTGGCCCATGATGGCGGCGGCGTGGGTGTCGTGGCCCTGTACGTCGCCCACGACGATGCCGACGCGGTCGCGGGGCAGGGAGATGACGTCGTACCAGTCCCCGCCGACCTCGCGCCCGCTCCAGGCCGAGTGGTAGCGCACCGCGATCTCCCCGCCGGTGATCTCGGGGATCCGGCGCGGCAGCATGGCGGCCTGGAGCATGGTGGCGAACTCGCGCTCCTGGTCGAAGAGGAGCGCCCGCTGGAGCGACTGGGCGACGATGCCCGCCAGGCCCAGGCAGAGGTTGCGCTCCTCGGGGCTGAAGTCGGTGCGGCGCCGGTAGAAGAGCACGAGTCCGCCGATGGACTCGGCCTGCGCGATGAGCGGGAGGTAGGCGGCCGCGTCGTACTGGATGCGGTTCAGGTAGTCGGAGAGCAGCGGGAACTCCTCCGCCAGCTCCGTGAGCGAGGTGACGAAGCGCGCCGTCCGGCTGAGCACCGCCTGCGAGAGCGGCAGCGAGCCGTCCAGCCGCGTGAACTTGCGCTCGCTGAGGATCTCCAGGGATTCCCCGCTGAGCGCGATGATCTTGATGTGGCCGCCCTCGACCAGTCCCAGCGCCATTCCGTCGACGCCGAGCCGTTCCAGCGCCCCCGCGCCCGTCAGCGTGGCCGTCACGTCGTCGACGGTCACCGCCCGAGACAGGGCCTCGGTGGTCCGCTGCACGATGGTGGCCTGCTGGGCGCGCGCCGACTCCAGCTTGCGCAGCACCGTGAGGTGGGCGAGCTCGGCCGTCGCGTCCCGGACGATGCCGACGATGCGCACCGGACGCCCTTCCGCGTCCCGCAGGACCCGGCCCTGGGTGTGCGTCCACTGGTCCCGGCCGTCGCGCCGCTGCACCGTGAAGTACTGGCCGTACGTCTCCTCCCCGCCGTCCAGGACGCCCTGGACGGTGTCCCGGAGCCGCGCGGCGTCGTCGACCGGGATCCGCAGCCCCAGGCTGTCGGGGGTGCCGTCGTACTCCTCGCCCTCCAGGTCGAAGACGGCCATCCCCGCCTCGTCCATGTCCACGGTCCCCGCGTCGAGGTCCCACTCGAAGCTGCCCATGCCGTTGAGCGCGAGCCGCTCGCCGGGGCCGACGTGGGGGTGCTCGCCGATCCCGCCGTTCCCGGTGCTCCCCGGGCTCCCGGGGGCCTCCGGTCTCTTGTCGCGTCGCTCCGCCGCTGCCACGAGACTCACACCACCTAACGGCCGGGCCAGCACGGCTGGGAAATGAGCCGCTCCCACTCCTCGTCAGGATGCCCCGGAAGGGTGCGGCCGGCCTCCTGCCAGCGTTTGACGAGGGAGAGGTAGATCATCGAGGGGTCGTACGAGGCCTGCGGATACGGGGCCTGCGCGGGCCGGCCGTGCGCGTGCGGGGCGTGCGGGTACGGAGACTGCGGGTACGGGGACTGACCGTACGGCTGCGGGGGCGCCGCCCTCGTCGTGCCGGGCTGCTCCGCACGGCTGGCCGGGATCCTCACCCAGCCCCGGCCCTGTGCGCGCTCATCGCTCATCGCGACACCTCTCACATGTGGTGACTGGCTCTCACGCTCTGTGCCCGGCAGTGGGAGCCCGGTCGGCCCGGGGCGCACCGGTGGAACCCGTCAGCGGGCCCCGGGCCCCCAGACGCTTGCGGACTCCTGACACCAGTCTCCCCGCCGTGAAGCCGGCACCGTGCACGAATCGCATGGAAGGGCCGAATGAGGGAGCGGTCACCAGCCCCGCGAAGAACAGCCCCGGCCACGAGGACTCGAAGCCGGACGTCAGCTCCGGCGTCCCGCTCTCCCCTACGGTGACCAGCGCGGCCCGCAGCCCCGCGTCGAGCAGCTCCAGCCGGGCCAGGTCCGGGGTGAAGCCGGTCGCCGCGATCACGTGCGCGGCGTCCAGGACGACGGACTCCCCGGCGGCGGTGGCCAGCCCGAGGCGGGTCCGCCCGCCCACCGGGACCGCCCGCTGCAGCCGGTGCCCGAGCAGGACCGGGACCCGCTGCTCGAAGCGTTCCCGCAGCCACCAGGCTCCGGCCGGGCCGAGGGCGGTCGCCGCGATCCGCTCCCGGGTGGGCGCGGGCAGCCGGCGCACCGCCCAGGGCAGCTCCGACCAGGCCCAGCTGCGCCAGCCGGTGCCGAGGCCGCTGTGCGGATTGCGCAGGGCGCGCAGCGGGGGCCGCCGCAGCGGTTGCGGGACGGTGTTCCAGTTGAGCCGGGAGCGCCGGGCCACGAGGCACGGGCGGGCGCCGTTCTCCGCGAGCAGGGCCGCGGTCTCCAGGGCTGCCTGCCCGGCGCCGAGCACGGCCACCTCGTGGCCGGCGAAGCGGGTGAGGTCGCGGTGGCCGCTGCTGTGCGAATAATGCGCCGCGGGCAGCTCCCGCAGCGCGTCGGGGTACCGGACGAACGGCATCACGCCCACGGCCAGCGCGACCGTCCGCGCGAGCAGCGGCGGCCCTTCGGCGGTGCGGATCAGGAAACCCCCGCCCTGCGGGGTGATTTCGGTGACGGTCGCCTCCTCCACCGGGGGTGTGGCCTGCCGGGCGAACCAGAGCCCGTACGCGCTGAACGTCCCGATGGGCAGCGGAGTTCCGTGTTCGGCGGCGATCCCGCGGCCCGCGCAGTACTCGGCCAGCGTGTAACGCCCGCCGGGCGCCGACAGGTTGGAGGACCACGGCTCCGACTTGAGGTACATGCCCTCGGGCATGTGGTCCCGCCAGGAGGCCATGGGCCGTCCGAGGATCCGTACGTCGAGCCCCGCACCGGCCGCGTGGGCCGCGATCGAGAGCCCGTAGGGCCCCGCTCCGACCACCACGAGGTCGTCCATCCGTGTCACTGCAGTCCCTCCAGCATCATGGTTCATCCCCTGTCACCTGCGTCCCACGACGCCCTGCACCCCTGCGGCTTCACCGCCTCACGGCGTCACCGCGTACTCGCGTCCCGGCCTCCCGGCGTCCCGGCGTCCCGGCGTCCCGGCGTCACCGCGTCACCGCGTCACCGCGTCACGAGCTCGTCCGGCTCCGCCGGGGCCTCCGGCGGGGCGGACCGGGTGCCGGATCCGGCCGCGCCGCCGGAGGCCCCCGCGGCGGGCGGCGGCAGCTGCCGGCCCCGCTGGTGCGGGGCCCGGACCACCGCCCTGGCCGTCCGGCGGCCCTGCTCGGGGACCCCGCGCAGCACCCGCAGGCCCTTGAACGCACCCCGCCCCAGGAAGGCGCCGAGCATCGCCAGGAACGGCCTCGGGTCGTCGGCCGCGAACCAGGCCGCCTCCACCTGCCCCCGCTCCCGGCCCCGGCGCACCGGAGCGGCCGCGGCGCCCGCTCCGGGGGGCGGAGCCGGGGGACGGCGCGGGAGCGATCGGCCGCGTACCGCCGCGAGCAGGGCGTAGTTCTCCGCAACGAAGACCCGGCCCGGCCCGCCGGACGGCTCCGGGACCCGTTGGCCCGTCAGGTCCAGGTACATCGCCTGGACCACGTCCAGCCCGCCCGCGTCCGTGAAGAGCCTGAACTGCGCCCCCGGACGCGGGTTGAAGTCGACCAGGCGGAAGACGCCCTGCTCGTCCCGGCGGAAGTCCAGGTCGAGGATCCCCTGGTAGCCGAGCCGCTCGGCGAGCCGCAGCCCCGCCTCCTCCACCGCCGGGTCCGGCAGCCAGCGCCCGACCGCCGTCAGCCCCGTCCGGACCGGCCAGGACATCTCCTTGCGCCCCGACCCGGTGATCAGCGGACGCCCGCCCCGGGCGAACGCGCCGTGGAAGAACCAGTCGGTGTCGGGCCCGGCCGGCAGGAACCGCTGGAGCAGCAGCCGGCTGCCCGCCTCCTCCGAGCGCTCGTACAGCCGCCGCGCCTCGGCGGCCGTGTGGAGCAGGGTGGTGCTGCGCAGGCCCGTGCCGGAGGGCAGCAGCCACGGCCGGCTCCACTTGGCGATCACCGGGAGCCCGAGCCGCCACGCGGCCTCCGTCGCCTCGGCCCCGCTCGCCGGGATCACGGTCTCCGGGTGCGGTACGTCCCACCGGGCGCAGAGCCGCGACAGCTCGGCCTTGTCGGCCACCCGCGCCGGCAGGTCGTCGGGCTGATGGGGGATCCGGAAACGGTCCGTCAGCATCGGTGCGACGCGGGACACCGCGATCGCGCTGAGGTCGTCCATGGCGATGAGCACCGCCGGGCGGCCGATCTGTTCGGAGACCCCGGTCAGGCACTCCAGCAGCGCTTCGGGCGTCTCGGGGTCGAGTCCGCCGGACGGTCCGGGATGCACGGCACGCAGGTAGCGCGAACGCCCCATGGGACCTCCCCCGGCCTCGACGACGGCATGGACCTCCACACCCGTGCGCCCAAGGGATCTGACGGCGCCGAGGGTTCCGTGGTGGAACGGATTCCGATCGAGTCTGAGCAGAACTGCGGGCACTTGGCTGGGATGCGCGTGCATGGAAACGGTGTCTTTCACCTAGTCGGACCAAGCGGGGGGAGTGCACAGGTGCGAATGGCCTATGCGGAGGTCACCGGACAGGCCATTCGTCAGATGTGATGCCTAACGTCTTTGGTAAGCACACCGATTCAGGAAAGCTCGGGAGACGCCATGCCCACACCACGCCGCCGACTGGCGAGCACCTGCATCGGAACGGTGACGGCCGGACTGCTCGCCACCGGAGCCGCCCTCGCGGCCCCCGAGGAGCAGGGTCCTCACGCGGACATCGCCATGGGCGCCTACCTCGACTACGGGCCGCCCGGCGTGGCCCGCATCCCGTTCCTGTCGAACTGGCTGGGCGGCAAGGAGATCCGGGTCGGGCACACCTATCTGCCCGGTGACCAGTGGGCCGGCATCGAGGGCAACGTCGGCTTCCTGGACGACTGGGCGCAGTGGCGGCGGCAGCGGAGCGACCGTCTGTTCGTCCTCAACGTGCCGATGCAGGAGCGGAACGAGGCCCGGGTCCCCGACCGCCAGGTGGCCCAGCTGATCCGGGCGGGCGCGGAGGGCCAGTACGACCGGCACTTCAAGAAGCTCGCCGAACGACTGGTGGCGCTGGGCGTCCCGGACACGGTGATCGTGCTCGGCTGGGAGATGAGCGGGGTCACCTACACCCACCGCTGCGGACCCGACCCGGAGAACTGGAAGGCGTACTGGAAGCGCATCGTCAACACGATGCGCTCCGTGCCCGGCCAGAAGTTCAAGTTCGATTTCGCCCCGAACCGCGGCACGGACGCGATCGGCTGGACCAAGTGCTACCCGGGCGACGACGTGGTCGACATCATCGGGATGGATTCGTACGACCAGGGTCCCGGCCGGAACTTCGACGAGCAGATCAGCCAGCCCTACGGGCTCCAGCAGCACGTCGACTTCGCACGAGCACACGGCAAGGAGATCTCGTACCCGGAGTGGGGGCTGTTCCGCAACGGGGACAACCCGGAGTACGTGCGGCGCATGCTGCAGTGGATCGACAAGCAGAAGCCGCTCTACCACACCATCACCGACTACTGCCCGCACGGCGTCTGGCAGTGCAAGCAGAATCCGGCCTCGACGAAGGTCTTCCGCGAGGCGCTGACCCCGCAGCGGCCCGACCCGGTCATCCCGACCCCGGTCGTCCCGACCCCCGTGGTGCCCACGCCGGTCATCCCGACCCCGCAGGTCCCCACTCCGGAGATCCCGACGCCGGTGGTCACCCCGCCGGTCGTGCTCCCCAGCCCGGAGGTCCCGAGCCCGGTCGCCCCGAGCCCGGTCGCCCCGAGCCCCGTCGAGCCCAGCCCGGCAGAGCCCAGCCCGCTGGTCCCGAGCCCGGTCGAACCCAGCCCGGTCGCCCCGAGCCCCGTGGTGCCGACGCCCTCGCCCGTGGCCCCGAGCCCGGAGATCCCCGTCGAGCCCAGCCCGGCCGTCCCCAGCCCGGTCGTCCCGAGCCCGGTCGTCCCCAGCCCCATCGAGCCGAGTCCCGTCGAGCCGAGCCCGGTCGAGCCCAGCCCCGTCGAGCCCAGCCCGCCGGTCCCGTCCCCCGAGGTCAGCCCGAGCCCGGTCGTGCCCAAGCCGAGCCCCGAGGTCCCCTCCCCGTCGCCCTCGCCGGTCGTACCGAAGCCGGAGCCCGAGCCGACCCAGCCGCCCAAGCCGACGACACCGCCCGTCAACAGCACGGAGTGGTGCGTGCCGATCAACTTCGGCGAGTGGCTCTCCAAGCTGGTCGGCAAGCAGTCGGTCTGCATCAAGGTCGACTGGGGCAGGGAGACCGGCTTCTGGCCCTTCTAGGCGGAGCGTTCGGGTCATCGGACCCGCAGTTCGTTGAGCCGCGCCCGCCAGTCCCTGGCGGCCGGCAACGCCTCCCGCAGTACGTCCACCACCCGCTCGCGCCCCGTCACCTGCGACTCGTGCAGTCGCAGCAGGGGCGCGAGCGCGGTCGTGGCCAGCAGGAAGCGCTGGTTGACCACCGTCCGCGGCCGCCAGTGGTTCTTGTACGGTTCGTTGCCGCGCAGGAAGCTGACCACCGGGCGGCCTTCGGCGAGCGCCCGGGTGGTCTCGTAGCGCAGCAGCAGCGTGGCCACGTCCACCTTCCGGTCGCGCAGGCCGGGGTCGGCGCCGTAGAGGTAGCCGCCGCTGAGCGAGCCCGAGAGCAGGGTGAGGTTGGCGGCCACCACCTTCCCGTCGAGCCGGAACTCCGCCAGCCGCCCCTCCCCGGCGCGCACCATCCGCCGGGTGGCCCGGGTCAGGTGCTCGGCGAAGCGGGGCTTGAGGTGTTCGGGGGTCACCCCGCGGCCGCGCCACTGCTTCTCGTGCAGCCGCAGCAAGGTGCGTACCGCGCGCGGCACTTCCTGCTCGGTGACCTCGTGCTCCTCGATGCCCGCCGCGTCGGTCTTGCGGAGCTTGGCCCGCACCCGCTGGGCGCCGGAGGCCGGCATCCGCTTGACCAGCTCGTCGAAGGGCATGGACGGCAGCTCCATGCAGGTGGAGTCGGTGAGCTTGCTGGCGATCCCGGGCCAGGCCGCGAACACCGCCTCGGCGGCGGCCCCGGGCCGCACCTCGCGCAGGTCGACGACGGCGCCCCGGGCAGCCCGGTGCAGGCCGTGGGCCAGGGCCGGGACGACCTGGTCGGCGTGGTCCGCGGCCACGAGCACGTCGAAGTAGTCGGTGATGCCCCCGCCGAGGGGCACGAGCAGCGGCATCGGCCGGTGTACGAGCATCAGCGCGGCCGCACCGACCAGCTCCTCCCCGCGCCGCACCAGGACGATGCGGAGCCGGCCGTCCTTGCCGTAGGACAGCCACCAGGAGTGCAGCCAGGCGTGGCTCTGGAACGGAGTGGCGGTGGGACAGCCGCGGACGAGCCGGTTCCACGGCTCCTCCAGCGCGGCGAACTGCCGGGGATCGCGGCACAGCGTCACCGACAGGGCCCCGGCGGAGCCGGTGGTCATCGCACCGACTCCTTCTTCTTGGCCGCGGCGGGCTCGCCCTGCGCGGGCAGCGAGGCGTACTCCTCGACGGTCTCCGCGGTGCTCTGCGCGGTGGTCTGCGTGATGCTCTGCGCGGCGGGACCCTCGCCGCGCCGCCGGGCGGCGCCGGGCCGGGCGAGCAGCCACAGCCCGCCCAGCAGCCCGCCGGCGCACAGGCCGACGGCCCCGCTGAGGGTGGGGGACGCGGAGGCGGGCTCGCTGGGCGCGACGGCCTGGTTGAAGAGGAGCAGCTGCACGCCGGTGTTCTTGGCGGCCTGGTTGCTGCTCAGCGACAGGGCGTCGGCGACCGCGTTGGCGATGTCGGCGGCTTCGGCCGCGCTCTTCGCGGTCCCGGTGATGGCGATCATCGGGGACTCGGGAGAGGTCTCGGCGCGGACCTGGGTCCGCAGCTTCTGCACCGCGATGCCCGCGCGGGGCTGGGCGTAGGCGAGGGTCGAACTGCTGGTGGCGATGCGGGCGTAGGCCTGGGCGAAGCCGAGGGCGGTGGCCGGCTCGGTGGTGTCGTCCGGGACGGCGACGACGTAGCTGGTGGCGGCGTACTCCGGTGCCTTGAGCACCCCGTACGCCCCGCCCGCGCCGAGCCCCAGCAGCGCGGCGGCGGGCAGCGGCCACCACGCGGGGGGCGGCAGCAGCCGTACCCGGCGCCGGTGGGTGGACTTCTTCTGGTCGGCGTTGTCCGCCATGTGCGTGCCTCTTTCCTGGTGGACGAGTGCTTGCTTCGGGGCCCGGAGCGGACCCCTGAGGTGTCGAATCAGCCGGCGTCGCCACCGGCAACGGGCGAACCCAGCCCGGCCGGGCGGCCATCCAGCCCCTCCGGGGCCGAACCCAGCCCTTCCCGGGCCGAACTCCGCCCCTCCGGGGCCACATCCAGCCCCTCCGGCGTTTGGGGAGCAGGGGTCCGGGGACTGGTCCCCGGCAGCGGCGCCGCACGGTCCGCACCCGCCGGGTCGGCACCCCGCGCCCCCCGGCCGGGACCGGGCAGCGCCACCACCCCGCGGGACCCGGCCGGCGAGCCGGCCATCGCGTGGTCGTACACGTGCAGCAGCTGCGCCGCGCTCCGGGCGATGTCGTAGCGCCGCACCACCCCGGGCGGCGGCAGCCGCTTCGCGCCGGCTTCCATGTGCCCCCGCAGGGCCGCGACGAGTTCCTCCGTGCCGGTGCCGATCCGCCGCGCCCCCGGCGCCTGCGCCGCGGGCAGGTCGTCGATCGCCGGGCAGGTGACGTGCAGCACCGGCAGGCCCGCCGCCAGCGCCTCGATCACCGCCAGCCCGAAGGCCTCCTCGCGCGAAGGGGACACGAACACGTCCATCGCGGCGAGCAGCGCCGGGATCCCGGGGGTCCGCCCGTCCGTGCTGTCGCCCAGCGGGTCCCGCTCCCCGAGCAGGTGGATCCGGCTCTGCGCCCCCAGCTCGGCGGCGAGCCGGCGCAGCGCCGCCCGCTCCGGCCCGTCCCCGGCGAGCAGCAGGTGCGCGCCGGGCAGCGCCGCCACCGCCCGGACCAGGACGTCGAAGCGCTTGCCCGGCACGAGCCGGCCGACGCCGCCGACCACGAAGGCCCGCTCGGGCAGTCCGGTCCGGGTCCGGGTGGCCCGCCGTACGCCCTCGTCGAAGCGGAAGCGGACGGCTTCGATCCCGTTCGGGACCACGTGCACCCGCCCGGCCGGCACCCCCCAGGCCTCCAGGCGGGCCGCGACCGTGTCCGATACGGCCACGGTGGCCGCGCCCAGCCGTTCGCTCGCCAGGTAGAGGCCCCGTACCCCACCCGAGAGCGGCCGGCCCTCGATCTCGCCGGCCCCCAGGGAGTGTTCGGTCGCCACGCTCACCCGTACGCCCGCGAGCCGGGCCGCGAGGCGCCCGTACACGCAGGCCCGGTACAGGTGCGTGTGGACCAGGTCGTAGCGGCCCCGCCGGATGAACCTGACCAGCTTGGGCAGCGCCCCCAGGTCGCGGTTGCCGCTCATCCCGAGGTGGACGACCCGGACCCCGTCGGCGCGCAGCCCCTCCGCGACCGGGCCGGGGTTGGTCAGGGTCAGGACGTCGCAGTGCATCGGCATGTGCCGCAGCAGCAGCCGCAGTTGCTGTTCGGCGCCGCCGACGCCGAGTCCGGTGATGACGTGCAGCACCTTCCCGGGGCTCACAGGTGCACCGCCCTGCGCAGCTCCCGGACCTGGTGGCGCACCTGCTTGATCCGCAGCCGGGGGCCTCCGTCGGCCTGGCTGATGTGCGTACGGGGCATCGCGTGGGGTCCGGCGAGGCGGCCGGGGCCGATGCCGCAGGCGTAGCCGTACCCGGCGGCCCGGGTCGCGGCGACGACCCGGGCGTCGAGGTGCCCGTACGGGTAGCAGAATCCGGCGGGCAGGGTCCCGGTCAGCTCCCGGATCAGCTCGCGGCTGCCGCGCAGCTCCTGTGCCAGTACGTCGTCGGGGGCCGCGGTGAGGTCCTGGTGGAGCAGCCCGTGCGAGCCGATCTCCTGGCCGGCGGCGGCGACTTCGCGGACGCCCTCCGCGGTGAGGAGGGGCTTGCGGGGGCCCAGCGGGTCCCAGACGTTGTCCACGCCGAGCCGTCCGGGCAGCACGAAGAGGGTGGCGGTGCAGTCGTAGCGGCGCAGCAGCGGCAGGGCGCGGGTCAGGAAGTCGGTGTAGCCGTCGTCGAAGGTCAGCCCGACCAGCCCGGCGCCGTGCCCGGCGGCGCGGGCGCGCAGCAGTTCGCCGACGGAGACTCCGCGCAGCCCCCGGGAGCGCAGCCACAGCAGCTGGGCCTCCAGCGCGTACGGGGTGACGGTGATGCCGTACGGGTCCTCGGCGGGATCGGTGAACTCGGCGACGGAGTGGTACATCAGGACCCACGGCCAGCCGGTGCGGCGGGCTGGAGCCGCCGTGGCGGGGCGCGCCGTTTCGGTGTCAGCGGACATTGCGGAACCTCTGGGTGAGCTGGGTGAGCCGGTCGGTGAGATGGGCGGAGAGCTGGGCGAGCTGGCCCGGCAGGGCGGTGACCTCCAGGGCCCGTATGGCCATGCCGGTGGCCCCGAACATGGCCGGGACCAGCAGGCAGCCGAGGGCCGCGCTGACGAGCGGGTCGGGGATCATCGGCCCGGCGATCCAGCCGGTGGCGCAGGCGGCGAGGGCGGCGACGGAGAGCCGGCCGATGCTGATGGCGACCCGGCGGACCTGGATGGCGATGATCCGCGAGCCGAGTCCGGTGAGCAGCAGCAGGGCGGTGGTGGAGATGCCGGCGGCGTTGGCGGCGGCGATGCCGTAGATCCCCCACCAGCTGACGGCGAAGGCTCCGGCGACGATGTTGACGAGGAGTCCGGCGCCCATGGCGAGGGCCGGGAACCAGGTGGGCCGGGCGGTGGAGAAGAAGGGCCGCGAGAGCGCCCCGACGAGGCAGTGGCCGAGCAGGCCGAGGCCGTAGACCCGCATCACGGAGGCGGTGGCCTCGGTGTCGGCGTGGGTGAACGCCCCGCGTTCGAAGAGGACTTGGATGATCTGGGGGGCGTAGCCGATGACGAGCGCGGTGCCCATGAGGACGGCGAGCGAGGCGAGCGCGAGGTCCTGCTCGACCCGACGGCGGGCCTTCTCCCGCTCCCCGCCGGCCATGGCCTGGGCGACCACGGGGAAGGTGACGGTGCAGATCATGAGGGAGAGCACCATCGGCATCTGCGCCACTTTCTGGGCGTAGTTGAGGTGCGAGATGGCGCCGGGCGGCAGCGAGGCGGCGAGGAACCGCTCGACGAGCACCTGGGACTGCCGGAACACGGCGAAGAAGATCACCGGTGCGATCACCCCGAAGGCGATCAGGGTCGGCCGGTCCCGGTCGCGCTGGCTGCGCGGGGCCCCCTTGCTGCGGGGCGGCCCGAAGCCCACGTTGCGGATGAAGGCGGGCAGTTGGACCAGGACCATCAGGACCCCGCCGACGGCGACCCCGGCGGCGGCGGCGCGCACCCCCCACAGGGCGTGCAGGGCGACCATGGTCCCGATGATGCCGACGTTGTAGGAGACGTAGATGGCGGCGGGCGGCACGAAGGAGCGGTGCGCCCGCAGGGCGGCGCTGAAGTAGCCGGCGATCCCGAAGGACAGCACGGTCAGGGCGGTCATCCGGGTGCATTCGACGGCGAGCCCGGGGTCGGGCAGCCCCGGCGCGAGCACGCCCACGACGAGCGGCGCGGCGACGATGAGCACGGAGGCCACGGCGGCCAGGAGCACCAGCAGCCGGGGCATCGTGGCCCCCACGAGCAGCCGTACGGGATCCTGCGCGCGGGCCTCCTGCCGGGTGAGCCCGGCCCTGCTGGCGGCCCGGCGGGCCAGGGCGTGGCTGAAGGCGGGCACCATCAGCAGGGCCATGGCGTCCTCGATGAGC
Source organism: Streptomyces sp. NPDC104226 (assembly GCF_055584085.1). Lineage (NCBI taxonomy): Bacteria > Bacillati > Actinomycetota > Actinomycetes > Kitasatosporales > Streptomycetaceae > Streptomyces > Streptomyces sp. NPDC104226. The sequence continues at coordinate 405,145 of NZ_JBVJMS010000005.1, read as the reverse complement.
AGCGTCGAGGCCATCTCGGGGACGGTCCACGCGATGAGGAAGGCGTCGCTGTCGTGCCCGGCTCCGAAGAGGTGCGCGATGGTCTGGTCGCGGAGCAGCCCGAACACCGCCCCGGCGGCGGTCAGTCCGGCGGTCACGGCGGCCGCCTTGGCGAGTGCCCCGCCACTCCCCGACCGGGCCCCGTCGGCCGGCGTTTCGGGGCCATCGCCCTGGTGCCCGCCCTCCGCCATCGGGTGCGGCCCGCCGTCGCGCGGAGCCTCGGCACGCGGGTCCCGGCCCTTCCCGGCCCGCAGGGATCCGGCGGGCAGGGGGCCGCCCGAGGCGGCCACGCGGCTCGCGGTCTCGGCCGGCCCCATGGACGGGGCAGCGGTGGCCACCGGAGGTACGGGCGGGTGCGGCGGACGGCCCGCAGCCGCGGCGACCTCGGTCGCCGCGGCTGCGGGCCGCCGCCAGGGCGTCGTGTCCGTCACCGGCCGGCCGCACCCTCAGGGGTCGCGGCCCGGGCCGTCGCACCCGGCCCGCGGCCGGGGGCGAGGTCACCCGTCCCGCCTCCGGAGGGAAGCGCCCACCAGGCCGCCAGGCCGATGACCACTCCGGTCAGGACGGTGGACGGGCCCCCGATGTCCGCGTAGAGGAAGTCGGTGAGCTGCCACACGAGGAGGCCGATCGCGACCAGTCCGCAGTCCCGCACCGCGGACGGCCCCGCCAGGCACCGCCGCAGGCCCGCCACGAGCAGGGCCAGCCAGCCGCCCGCCAGGGCGACGAGGCCGATCAGCCCCTGCTCGCTCAGCACCAGCAGGTACATGTTGTGCGGGGACAGCAGCGGCTGGCGGATGTAGCCCTGGCCCGCGCCGGCGGTGTCGCTGCCGGAGGACAGCGCCAGCCCGGAGTGCGAGTCCCGGTTGGCCGGGAAGCCCTTGAGCCCCACGCCCACGGCGGGCCGCTCGCGCCACATCGACCCGGCCGCGTCCCACATCGTGTAGCGGTCGGTGACCGACTGGTCGGGGGCGTCGGACACCTGCGTGATCGAGGTCAGCCGCTCCGCGACCATCGCGGAGCCGACGCCGAACCCGCCGACGAGCACCACCCCGGCCGCGGTCAGCGCGAGCAGCACCTTCAGGGCCCGCCCGATCCCGGCCAGGGCCATCACCAGCCCGGCCGCGGCGAAGGTCGCGATCCACGCGCCCCGGCTGAAGGACAGCACCAGCGGGATCACCAGGAGCAGCGCCGCCGCACCCGAGGCCCGCCGGACCTTCGCCGGCAGCCCCGGCGCGAGCGCGGCGGCCGTGGCGACCACCAGGCCGTAGGCCACGACCGTGGCCATGCCCATGACGTCCCCGGGTCCGAAGGTGCCCACGGCGCGGATGTCCTCGCCCTGGTACGAGGCCCCGGTGTGGGTGGCGAACTGCACCACGCCCACCGCTCCCTGGACCAGCGCCAGCAGCACGAAGCACCCCGCGGCCAGCCGGAACTCCGAGGCGTTCCGCACCAGCAGCACGATCGCCGCCGGGACCAGCACGAACACCTGGAGGTAGCGCACGAAGCCGGGCAGGGCCGCGTACGGGTCCCCCGCGGTCACCGTCGAGACGGCGAGCCCGACCGCCGGCAGACCGAGGACGAGCACCCCCAGCGGGCTCAGCGGCCGGACCCGGCCCCGCAGGGCCTGGATCCCGCAGACGAACACGAGCAGCAGCGAGGCGGCGTCGGCCGGACCGACCTTCCCCGAGGCGGTCGCGTCACCGGCCGGGACGGGGATCAGGAGGGCCAGTACGGTCGCGGCGAGCGGCAGCAGCGGCCAGTGCCGGCGCAGCAGGTCGGCGGTGTCCGGGCGGGACCATGACGTCGGTGCCGTCGGCGATGTCGATGCTGTCGGCGATGTCGGTGCTGTCGGTGACGTCGGTGCGGCAAGGCTCATGCTTTAGCTGCCCCCCAGCCGGAAGCGGAAGAAGGAGGCCGCGGTGCGGGCCAGGATCCACAGGTCCTGCCACAGCGACCAGGTGTCGATGTAGTGGTTGTCGAAGCGGGCCCGGTCCTCGATGGAGGTGTCCCCGCGCAGCCCGTTGATCTGGGCGAGGCCGGTGATGCCGACGGGCATCCGGTGCCGGGCCTCGTACCCGGGGTGCACGCTGCTGAACTTGGCGACGAAGAAGGGCCGTTCGGGGCGCGGACCCACCAGGCTCATGTCGCCCCGGACCACGTTCCACAGCTGCGGCAGCTCGTCCAGCGAGGACTTGCGCAGGAAGGAGCCGATCGGGCTCATCCGGCAGTCGCCGGCCACCGTCCAGCGGGTGGCGGACTCGTGGGCGTCGGCGCGCAGGGTGCGGAACTTCAGCAGGGTGAAGGGCCGTCCGTAGAGGCCGACCCGCTCCTGCCGGAAGATCACCCCCGGCCCGTCGGAGACCCGTACGGCCAGCGCGCAGGCGCCCATCACGGGGGCGGCGGCGAGCAGGGCGATCGCGGCGAGCGAGGAGTCGATGACCCGCTTCGCGTACCGCTCGACCGGCCGGGCCGGACGCGGCAGCAGCGGCTGGACGGCGTACCCCCACAGCTGGTCGGCGGGCTGCGCCACACGCATCCCGGTGACCTTGGCGGTGCCCGCGGGGTCGGCGAGCCAGAGCCGGCAGCCGTGGTCGTGGAAGAGCCGGACCAGGGAGGCGGTGCGTTCGTCGGCCTCGGGCGGGCGGGTGAAGACGGCGTGCCGGACGGAGTTCTGGATGACGGCCCGCCGGATGTCCTCGTGGGTGGCGAGTACGGGCACTCCCGCGGCCCCCTCCCCCTCGGACCCGGTGTCCGCGAGCCCGACGGGACGCAGTCCGTACTCGGGGCGTCCGTGCAGGGCGGCGGCCACCGCGCTCGCCCCGGCGCCGGGCCCGACGACCAGGGCGGAGGCGGGGCGGCGGGCGCGGGCGCGCCGGCGGAGCTGGTTGACGGCCCCGCGCCCCGCGCACGCCAGGACGACCTGGACGCAGACGGCGCCGAGCAGCGCGCTCCAGCCCAGGGCGTCGCCCGGGGCGGTGGCGGCCAGTACGGCGGCGGCCCCGCACCACAGCGCGGCGGCCCGCCCGGCGAGCGCGGGCAGTTCGAGGAGCGCGGAGGGGGCGAGCCGCGGCCGGTACAGCCCGGCCTGCGCGTGCAGCGCGGCCAGGGCCAGGGCGAGGGGAGCGGCCGCCGCGAGGGGCAGCTCCGCTCCGGGCAGGGCCGCCACCGTCGCCGCCGCGGCGAACGCGTCGGCGGCCAGCAGCGGGGCGATCCCGTCCCGGCGGCGCACCCGTTCGGGCCGTACGGCGGCCCGGGCGCGGTCGGCCTTGGGCCCGCGCGGGGGATGGATCGCGGTCACGGAACGGCGCACGGCGGCGCCGGCGGTGCTCGTGCCGGTGCCCGTGGTGGTGCCGGTGCTCGTGGTCCTGCTCGTACCGGTGATGCCGGTGATGCCGGTGATGCCTCCGGCGGGCCCCGTACCGTCCTGCCCGGTGTGCCGGGCGGGTGCGCTGTCCATCGTCATCGGCTGATGCGCTCCTGGTTCAAGGGCCGGGGCCTGCCCAGCAGTTCGTGATACAGACCGGTGACCGCGTCCGTGGTGCGCCGCACGTCGAACTCCATTCGCGCGTGCCGCTCCGCCTGCTCCCCGAGTGCGGCGAGCAGCCGCGGCTCGGCGAGCAGCCCGCCCAGTGCCTTGGCCAGCGCCGTCGGGTCCTCCGGTTCCACCAGGCACAGCCGTCCCTGGCCGGGCGGGAGGCTCTCCCTGGCACCGCTGACGTCGGAGACCAGGACCGGGCGGCCACAGGCCATGGCTTCGAGCGGGGCGAGCGCCATGCCTTCCCACCGCGACGGCAGTACAACGAGATCGGCGGCCCGAAGCCACGGCCGGATGTCGAAGGCGGCCCCGGCGAAGTGGACGGAGGGCGGCGCCCCCCGGCGCAGCCGTTCCATGTCGGGGCCGTCCCCGACGAGCACGAGACGGGCCCCGGGAACGGCTCCGAGCAGCTCCGGCCAGGCACGGAGCAGGACGTCCTGCCCCTTCTGCTGGCAGAGCCGGCCGACGCAGACGGCGAGCGGCCCGTCGCCCAGGAAGGCGGCGGGCAGCGGAAGTTCGGCCCGCGCCCGGGCCTTGTCCTGGAGGGGGTCCGGGCCGCCGGGGCGGAAGTGGGCGAGGTCGACGCCGTTGCGGATCACCGACCAGCGGGCGGCGATCCCCTCGGACTCGCCGGTGCGGCGTTCGGCCTCACTGACGCAGAGCACCCGGTCGGCCCAACGGGCCCCGAAGCGCTCCCAGCGCAGTGCGAGCGCGGCGGTGGCCCCGCCCACGGCGTCGAAGGACCAGGCGTGCGGCTGGAAGACGGTCGGGACGGCCCCGCGCACGGCGAGCCGCCCGGCGAGCCCGGCCTTGGCGCTGTGGGCGTGCAGGAGGTCGGGCCGGACGCGTCCGATCAGGCGGCGCGCGCCGAGCACTTCGGCGGCCAGGCCCGGTCCGGGAGCCCGCCCGGCGCGCCAGGTGAGCACCTCGGCCCCGGCCTCGCGGGCGGCGTCCGCGAGCTGACCGCCGCGCGGGCAGCCGACGTAGGTCCGCAGGCCCGCCGCGGACTGGGCGCGTACGAGGTCGACGACCACGCGGGCGACCCCGCCCTCGACCGGCTGGACGAGGTGGAGGACGGCGGGAGGCCGGTCAGGGGAGGAGGAGGGTGAAGGAGAAGGAGAGGGGGAGGAAGGTTGCGTCGGCACGTGGAGTGGTCTCCTGCGTTCAGCGGCGCGCGTCTGTCTGAACGAAGAGCACACCGAGGAAATGACCCTGCTTTTCGCCCGTGAACCCGAAGGTCAGGCTGCGGGCGCCACCGGACAGGGCGGGGCTCAGATCGAACACGTCCGCGTCATATCCGAGGTTATTCATATGTTCGGGCTGTCGCACGAACGAGTGATCGCCGAATTCCGTGATCGTGGAATTCATAACATCATTAAAAGGATTTTCTGCATCACTGAGACTGATCCGGCGCCCGCTGTCGGCCGTCACCGTGAGTGAATCCCCGAGCGTTCCGCGGTCCCCGTCGTACGCGACCACCCCGGCCCGCCCCTGCGCACCGGGCGCGGCATCCAGACCGGTGAGCTCCACCGTCTCGCCCGCCGCCTCGCCGGCCCCCGCGGCCAGCCCCTCGAAGCCGTCCCAGATCGAGACCCTGCGCACCGGCTCCTGCGGGTGCTCGTAGGCCACCACCAGCGTCCAGCCGCCCCAGGCACCCGCGTCCGAGTGCCCCATGGCGATGTTCAGCTGGGCCACCGTCCACATGCCGGCGCCGCCCTTGCGGACCAGCGGGGTCACGTCGGCGGAGGCCTGGTAGGCATCGCCGGCCGCGTCGGTGCGGTGCCCGATCACCGTGTCGGCCAGCACCTCCTTGTACGCGCCGCCCGGCTCGGCGACGAGCACCCGGCCGTTGTCCTCCGGCGGCTTCTGCTCGCCGACCCGCAGGTTCCCGCCCCAGTACAGCCGGGCGTACGAGACCTTCGCGCCCGCCGGGACCTTGAGCTCGGCCCGGGTGGAGTTGTAGGTGTCCGGGTCCTTGTCGACCTCGTCGTAGAACATCTCGTAGTCGCCGTTGGTCCCGGCCGCACCCTTGTTGACCGCGGCGCACGGCTCGGCCTCCTCGGACTCCGCCTTGCGGCATCCGATGGACGAGTTCGAGGCCCGGACCAGACCGCCGTGCTGCACGGCCTGGTAACGCTGGGTGAAGGGGACCCGGGGTGCTTCCTTGACCAGCGGACTCCGCACACCCGGCGGGGCGACGGCGCCGGCAGCCGCACCGGCAATGGGCACGTTCACCGAAAGTGTGAGGCAGGACAGCAGGCCGAGCGTGCCGAGGATTCTGCGGGAGGAACCCATGACCCCGTCTCCATTTTCGATCAAGGGGACAAAACAGGAGTGAACTTTGTCAGAAATCAGGAGGGAAATCACGCCGGACTCGCTCATACGGCCTTTTGGGCGATGACACGCACCCTCGAGACGGGCGCGTCGTTATGGGTTGCACCATTGTTCGAAACGAAAGGAAAAACGGAGATGAAGAAGAGGCTGGTGCGCGGCACCACCCTGGCGGTCGCGAGCGCTGCGCTGCTGATGGGCGGCGCGGGCCTCGCCTCCGCGCACGGCGGCGACGGCGCGACGGCGAACGGCTTCACCGGCGAGTCCCCCGGCGTGCTGAGCGGCAACCTGCTCCAGGTCCCGGTCGACGTCCCGGTGAACGTGTGCGGCAACACCGTGAACGTGATCGCCCTGCTGAACCCCGCGTTCGGCACCACCTGCGTCAACGCCTGACGTCAACCGTGCGGCCCGAAACTTCGGCATCCGAGTGAAGAGACGCAACCCAAACCGCGGTAGCGCCGTTGATCCGAGTGCTTGAGTACCGGGCAATCCTGCAAAAAAGGGACCATCATGATCAAGAAGTTTGCGGCCGGCGCAGCGGTTGCCGCCTCGTTCGTCGGCCTGGGTGCCGCCATGGCTCCGCAGGCCATGGCCATCGGCAACGACCACGGCATCAACACCGTGAACGGCAACGGGGCCTCGCAGATCTACGGCAACCAGGCCACCTACGGCAACATGAGCCCGCAGATGGCGCTCATCCAGGGCTCGTTCAACAAGCCCTGCATCGCCCTGCCCGCCAAGGCCAACGTGCAGTCCGTCCTGGCTCTGGTCAACGTCGGCGTCCAGGACATCCCGGTCCTGTCCAGCCCGCAGAACCAGCAGTGCACCGAGAACTCCACCCAGGCCAAGGGCGACGAGGCTCTCTCGCACATCCTCAGCAACATCCCGGTCCTGTCCGGCAACGCCTCCGCCGGCAGCTGACCGCACCGCGCCAGCTGACACAGCACCGCACCAGTGGGGCCGTCGCACCTTCGGGTCGCGGCGGCCCCGCCGCATGTCGGGCCCCCGAATTGGGAACCCGAGGGTATCCCGAAGTGATCTCGAAGTGATCCGAACAATCCGGCCGGAATTCAGGGCGCACAGGCATCTGAGTGAATTGGCCGGAGGCGCGCCGAAATATTCGGTTTCTTTTCCCGGACCCACTCGTTGTTAATTCTGCAGCGGATAGACCTCTGCGGGAAGGAAACGAAAACAAATGACGTACAAGAAGGCAGTGGTGCTGGCCGCCGGCGTTCTCATGGCTGCCGGTGCCGCCTCCCCCGCCATGGCCGACGCGGCGGCGGACGGCAAGGCCGTCGGCTCCCCCGGCGTCCTCTCCGGCAACGTGCTCCAGGTCCCGGTGCACGTCCCGGTCAACGTCTGCGGCAACACCGTCAACGTGATCGCCCTGCTGAACCCCTCGTTCGGCAACACCTGCGTCAACGCCTGACGAAGCGCCTGTGCCCGCAAGGGCAGACCTCCTCGGGGTGGCCTCGGAGTGCACGGCGGTGCACTCCGAGGCCACCTTCGATTCAGCACCGGCCGCAGGGCCGGTAGACAGGGAAGGACCCATGCGACAGGTACTGAGCCGACAGGTACTGGGCAAGGGGGTGCTCACCGCGGCCGCCGCGTCCAGTCTGCTGTCGATCGCGACCGGCGCGGCCTACGCACAACCCGGGGCGATGGCCGAGGCCTCCCATTCACCGGGCGTGCTGGCCGGCAACAGCGTCTCGGTACCGATCACCTTCTCGCCGAACGTGTGCGGCAACACCGTGGACGCCGGAGCGGGCCTCAACCCCGCCATGGGCAACAACTGCGCCACCACGACCGGCTCCGACGCCGGACACGACTACGAGCGCTATCTCAGCCCGCAGCAGGCGGAGCAGGTCCGCCGGTACGTCGACCAGCACGACCGGGACGACCGGCGCGAGGACCGGCACGAGCAGGGCGGCTACGGCGACCGCGGCCCCGAGCACCAGGGCGGATACGAGGAGCGCGGATCCGGCCACCAGGGCGGCTACGGCGAAGACGGCCCCGGCCCGCAGGGCGGCCACGAGGACCACGGCCCCGGCCCGCAGGGCGGCTACGGGGACTCCGGCGGCTCCGGCGAGGAGGAGTGCGACGACCACCCCGCCCCGGAGAAGCCCGAGCCGCGGCCGCAGCACCCGCCGGAGCAGCACGTCGAGCACCCCCCGGCTCCGCAGCACGCGCCCCCCGCGCCGAAGCCGCTGCCCGCGCCCGAGGCGGAGCACCCGGCTCCCGCACCGGCGCCCGCGCCCGTAGAGCAGGCACCCGCACCGCAGCCCGAGCCCGTACCGGCGCCTGCTCCCGCCCCGGCGCCGCAACCCGCACCGGTCGAGGAGGCCCCTCAGCCGCTTCCGGCGCCGGCGCCCGCGCCCGCTCCCGTAGTGGAGGAGGCTCCGCACACGCTCCCCGCTCCGGCGCCCGTCGTGCAGGAGGCTCCCGCGCCGATGCCCCCGCACGGCAGCCAGGTCGTGGAGCACCCGGCGCCGGTAGTGCCCCCGGCCGACCAGCCGCCGGCGGCCCCCGCCGGTGACCTGCCCGTCCCGCTCCCCCCGGCACCGCTGCCCGCCCCGGCACCGGTTCCCGCACCGGCTCCGGCCCCGGCCCCGGCACCCGCGCCCGCCCCCGAGGCCGTTCCCGTCGCGGCGGTCCCCACGGGACCCACTCGGCAGGAACTGGCCGCGACCGGTGCCGGCCAGCCCGGCGCCGCGGCGGCGCTCGCCTCGGCCCTGATCCTGGGTGGCGCGATTCTGTACCGCAGGTCCCGTAACGCCGCCTGACGGCAATAACGGTAATAGGAAAAAATATCGGCCGGAGAGTCCCTTGTCGGATTCTCCGGCCGTTGCCGTGTTCGGTTCTGCGTTTCCGTGGCGCCGGGGAATCGTTAACCAGGTCGAAAGTGGCGCGACGGTCGCCACTGGGCACCCCTAGAAAAGGATTCCGACAATGAAGCTCTCGAAGGTCGCCGCAGTCGTCGCCGGCTCCGTCGCCGCCCTCGGCGCCGCCTCCCCCGCCTTCGCCGCCACCGAGGCGCCGGCCGTCCCCATGAGCCTGACGAGCGGGCTGACGGCCGTCACCGACTCGGTGAACCCGGTATCGGCGGCGCTGCCGCAGACCGTGGGCAACGGACTGGCCGAGCAGGGCGAGAGCGTCGGGAAGGTCGTGACCACCGTCCAGAAGGTCAACGAGGTCAAGAACGACGCTCCGGCCGAGGTGATGCACCTCGCCAACGGGGCCACGCAGGCCTCCCCGCTGCTCGGCGGGGTGAAGCTCAACGGCGGCGGACCCAAGCACTGACGGACCCGGCCCGTTCTCCCGCCGACATGACTGTGGGCGCCCCCGGCCTCGCCGGTGGCGCCCACAGTCACGTGGTGCGTCGAACGTCAGTCGTTGACGCAGACGTTGCCGAACGCCGGGTTCAGCGCGCCGATGACGTTCACGGAGTTGCCGCAGACGTTGACCGGAACGTGGACCGGGACCTGGCCCAGGTTGCCCGAGAGGACACCGGGGGAACCCACGGCCGCACCCTCGGCCTGGGAGTCGGCCATTGCGGAGCCGGCGGCACCGGCCGCAGCGAGACCAGCGGTGGCCAGGACCAGGGCGGCCTTCTTGGCAGTGTTCATGGGAAGTGCACCTTCTCTTCGATGTTCTGCCCCGATTCCGGGGCTCACATCGAGCGAAACGGTCCACCATCCCAGACGACACGGTTCCGCACGCGATCAGACCTGTTCAGCCCAATAGTCGTAACCGCGTGCGGATCCGTTCCCGTTCCTAGGGAAGGAACTGGGCGAACGACGGGAGCTTCGGGACGAGGCCCGTCGGTGTCCCCGGCACCGCCGGCGCGGCGGGCAGCGAACTCGCGGGCGGGGCCGCGGGATCGGAGACCGGGAGCGCCGGGACATCGGGGATCGGGACGTCGGGGATCGGGACGTCCGGGATCGGGACGTCGGGGATCTCCGGGATCGCAGGGATCTCCGGCAGGGCCGGGAGCGCGGGGACCGACGGCAGCGCCGGGAGCGTCGGCAGTTTGATCTCGGGGATCTTGATCCCCGGGAGCAGGGTGCCGAGGCTCTTGGTCAGGTCCGCCAGGATCTTGGAGACCGCGGCGAGGGCGTCTTCGACAGGACCCGCCGCCGCCACCCTCTCGTTGATCTCCTCCTGGGCTGCCGCCACCCGGTTCGCGGCGGCACCGGCACCTTCCGCGGCGCCCGCGGGAGCTGCCGCGCCGGTGAGTATGACGACCGCCAGGGCCGACGGGACGAGGACGCGGATGCGGGAGGCCTTGGTGCGGTGCATGGAAGTTCCTTCTGGTGGTCGCTCAGAAGCGGACCCGAGCGATCCGCTTCCTTACCCACCGTGCGAAGGGGTTCCACGGAGCGCAACAGGAGCGCGGCCACCCGTATGCCGCTGCGGGGTGCGTACGGGCTTCGCGCACGCGTCCGGGGGCGGCTCACCCCACGCGGGGAAAACCTGCACGCAGACAGGCCGTTTGAGTGAAGCAGCAGAACCAACCCTCTGGCGGGGCAGTTGATCAGAGCGCTCCACTAGCGGGCACTCGTGCGACATAAGGATCAAGATGCTCAAGAAGATCATGACTGCTGCCGCGGTCACCGCCGCCGCCGTCGGCGCGGGCGCTGCTGCTGCCGCCCCCGCCATGGCGATCGGCAACGACAACGGGATCAACACCGTCAACGGGAACGGCGCCGTGCAGGCGTACGGCAACCAGAAGACCCACGGTGACATGAGCCCGCAGCTCGGAGTCGTCCAGGGCACCCTGAACAAGCCCTGCATCGGTCTGCCGGCCAAGGTCAACGCCCAGTCGCTGGTCGCGCTGCTCAACATCGGTGTCCAGGACATCAACGTCCTGTCCAACCCGCAGAACCAGCAGTGCACCGAGAACTCCACCCAGGCCAAGGGCGACGAGCCGCTCTCGCACATCCTGGACAACATCCCGGTCCTCTCGGGCAACCTCTCCGCCAACAGCTGATCTCCGCTCCCGCGTGGAGCGACGCGTTCGAAGTTGCGGTGTGAAGTCGTGAAGTGACGAGGGCCCCGGCAGCGTCCAGCTGCCGGGGCCCTCGCATGTCGTGCGGCGGCCTCAGCCGGTCCAGAAGTCCCACCACCGGGTCAGGATCAGCATCCCGATCACGCCGGTGTGCAGCACGGGCGGGGCCCAGCCGAAGTCGGCGAAAAAGGTCCGTACGGGCGCGGGCGCGGGGAGGATCCCCGTCCGGACGGTGTGCGCGGTGACCGCCCAGAACATCACCAGGGTTGCCACCCAGGTCAGGCAGCACCACAGGCAGAGGGCGTTGATCTCGTAGAGCGACTGGACCATGAGCCAGGAGCAGAATCCGACGCCGAAGAGCATTCCGGCGTTCAGGCCGAGCCAGAACCAGCCGCGGTGGCGGGCCCCGGCCAGCAGGCAGGCGCCGACGCACACGACCGCCCCGTAGGCGACCAGTCCCAGCATCGGGTTGGGGAAGCCGAAGGCCGCCGCCTGCTCGCTCTTCATCACGCTGCCGCAGGAGACCACCGGATTGAGACTGCAGGCGGGCTTGAAGTTCGGGTTCTCCAGCAGCAGGAACTTGTCCAGAGTGATGACCCAGGCGGCCAGCACTCCGGCGGCCCCGGTGATCAGCAGTACCCAGGCCAGCGCGCGGGGAGCTGCGATCGGTTCTGCGTCCTTGCGGTTCTGGGGGCGGCCCTGCTGGCGGGGGACGCCCACGGTATTTGTTGCCATACGGTCATGCTCCCGCCCTTGTGCCCGCTATCCGGCCCAACCATGCTCATCGACATGGAGGTTGACCTGAAGGGGTGGCTGGAACCCCTGACGCTTCCCGGACGTTTTACCGAACCCCGGACGTGATGTCAGACCCAGGGGTTACGTTGAGCTTCCGCGAAGTGACGAGCTGCGACGGCCTGGAGACCCACCTTGAGCGATCCGCACGAGACAACCGAGGCGCACCTCGAGCGACTCCTGGGCCGCGCCCTCAACTCCTTCGACCTGCCTGACGCATTGGTCGAGCGCCTGGGCACCGCGCTCGCCCACAGGTCCACCCTCCACACCACCCGGCGCAGCCCTGCGGCGGGACCCTGGCGGGAGATACACCGGCACGCCTACCTGCTGTCCGACGGCGACTCCGTGGTCCTGTGGGAGCTGGCGCACCGTCAGGACTCCGACCTGTCGATACGGTACGAGGTCTTCGCGAGCAAGGCGGAGACCTGCCTCGCGGCGGCCCGGCTCTTCGGCGAGGTCCCCTCGCAGGTGGCGCGGGAGCTCGTGGAGGTGACGGTCGAGCAGGAGCCGGAGAGCGACATCGCCGTGCTGAGCGCGCTGTTCACCCCTCCGACCCCGGCCCGGCGGCACCGCGAGTACGCGGTGGAGGAGTCCGCGGACCACGCCCGCCGGGTGCTGCGCCGTGCGGAGAACCCGGACCGGCCGGGCGAGCAGGTGGCCCTGCTCCTGCGGTCGGCGTACGCGCACCAGATCACCCAGGTGTTCGGCAGCACCCGGCAGTGCCTGGCGGACGGGCGGGACGCCGGCTTCAGCCTGTACGAGCACTCCTTCGTCCTGCTCGACGGCAGCGAGTTCAGCCTGTGGGAGGTCGAGCACACGGTGACGCCGGACGGGCGGCACATGTGCGAGGTCTACGAGACCGAAACGGCCGCGCGCGGAGCCATGGAGCTCCGCGCGCGGGTGAGGTGACGGGGGCGGTTCGGGTCGGGTCGGGTCAGGCCGCGACGGTGACCTTCGCCGGCTCCGGCAGGGGCGCCGCTTCGGCGGCCCCCGCCTGCTGCGGGGGCTCATCCTGCTTGCGCATCCCCTTGAGGAGGATGACCAGGCCGGCGCTGGTGGCCGTACCTGCGGCGATGGCGATCAGGTAGAGCAGCGGGTTGCCGATCAGCGGGATCACGAAGATGCCGCCGTGCGGGGCCCGCAGGGTGCACTCGAAGGCCATCGAGAGTGCTCCGGTGACCGCGCCGCCCACCATGGAGGCCGGGATCACGCGCAGCGGGTCGGCCGCGGCGAACGGGATGGCGCCCTCGCTGATGAAGGAGGCGCCGAGGAACCAGGCGGCCTTGCCGTTCTCGCGCTCGGTCTTGGAGAAGAGCCGGCCGCGGACGGTGGTGGCCAGCGCCATCGCCAGCGGCGGCACCATGCCGGCGGCCATCACGGCGGCCATGACCTTGAGGCTGCCCTCGTTGGGGGTGGCGAGGCCGCCGATGGCGAAGGCGTAGGCCACCTTGTTGAGCGGGCCGCCGAGGTCGAAGCACATCATCAGGCCGAGGATGACGCCGAGGATGATCGCGTTGGCGCCGGAGAGGCCCGACAGCCAGTCGGTGAGGGCCTGCTGGAGCGAGGCCACGGGCTTGCCGACGACCAGGAACATCAGGAACGCGGTGACGGCGGAGCCGATGAGCGGCAGGACCACCACCGGCATGATCCCGCGCAGGGCGGTGGGGATCTTCAGCCGCTGGACGGCGAGGACGGTGCCGCCCGCGATGAGGCCGGCGATCAGGCCGCCGAGGAAGCCGGCGTTGATGGTCAGGGCCACGGCGCCGCCGACGAAACCGGGGACGAGACCCGGGCGGTCGGCCATGCCGTAGGCGATGTAGCCGGCGAGGACCGGGACGAGGAAGCCGAAGGCGAGGCCGCCGGTCTGGAAGAGGAGCGCGGCCCAGCTGGCGGCCTCGGTCCAGACGAAGTGCTCGGCCACCGAGGGGGCGTTGTTGATCTCGTACCCGCCGATGGCGAAGGCGAGGGCGATGAGGAGGCCGCCCGCGGCGACGAAGGGGACCATGTAGCTGACGCCGGACATCAGCCAGGTGCGGAGCTTCGCGCCGTAGCCGTCCTGTTCTTCCCCGGCCTCTTCGACCGGGGTCGGGGCGTGGTCCGTGGTCTCGCCCCGGGCGGCCTTGTCGCGGGCCTCCCGGAGGAGTTCCGCCGGGCGGTTGATGCCGGCCTTGACGCCCACGTCGACGGTGGGCTTGCCGGCGAAGCGGGCCCTTTCCCTGACCGGGACGTCGTGGGCGAAGACGACCGCGTCGGCGGCGGTGATGCTTTCGGGGGTGAGCTTGGTGAAGCCGGCGGAGCCTTGGGTTTCGACCGTGATGTCGATGCCCGCCGCTCGTGCGGCCTGGGTGAGGGCCTCTGCCGCCATGTAGGTGTGGGCGATGCCCGTGGGGCAGGAGGTGACCGCAACGATGCGGAACGGGGGCTGCCCTGCGGGGCTCTCCCCCACCCCGCCCCTTCCCGGAACCGGGGCTTCGCCCCGGACCCCTTCGGGGGCTCCGCCCCCGGACCCCCGCTCCTCGAACGCCGGAGGGGCTGATACCGGCTCGCCCGCGACCAGGGCCGCCGCTTCCGCCGGGGTCCGCGCCGTGCGGAGGGCCGTCACGAAGTCGGGGCGCATCAGGCGGCGGGCCAGGGTGGAGAGGATGGAGAGGTGGGCGTCGTCGGCGCCGGCGGGGGCGGCTATCAGGAAGATCAGGTCCGCCGGGCCGTCCGGGGCGCCGAAGTCGACGCCGGAGGTGGAGCGGCCGAAGGCCAGGGTGGGCGCGGTGACGTGGGCGGACCGGCAGTGGGGGATGCCTATGCCGCCTTCCAGGCCGGTCGGCATCTGGGCCTCGCGCGCCTCCACGTCGGCCAGGAAGCCGTCCAGGTCGGTGACCCGGCCCAGCGCCACCATCCGTTCGGCGAGGGCACGTGCCGCCCCCTCCTTGGACTCGGCGGACAGGTCGAGGTCGACCAGTTCGTGGGTGATCATCTCGCTCATCGCTCGTCGCTCATTTCGGACAGAGGGAGGTCCAGGGGCAGGTCCTGGGTGATGTGGACCGCGTCGGGGCGCAGGTCGGAAGGGGCGGGCATCGCGCTGCCCGGAAGCTGGACCGCGGCTGCGCCGTGGGCCAGGGCGGAGGCCAGGGCCTCGGGGCCCGTACCTCCCGCGATCAGGAAGCCGGCCAGGGACGCGTCGCCCGCGCCGACGTTGCTGCGGACCGAGGAGACGGCCGCCGTGCCGTAGTGGATGCCCTCCTCGGAGACCAGGAGCTGGCCGTCCGCGCCCAGGGAGGCCAGGACCGCGCCCGCGCCCAGCGAGCGCAGCTCCTCCGCGGCCTTGAGCACGTCGCCGAGGGTGGCCAGGGGCCGGCCGACCGCAGCGGCGAGCTCCGAGGCGTTCGGCTTGATCACGTCCGGGCGGGCCGGCAGCGCCGCGAGCAGCGCCGGGCCGGAGGTGTCCAGCGCGATGCGGGCGCCGGCAGCGTGGGCCTGGGTCACGATGTCGGCGTACCACTCGGGGCTCAGGCCGCGCGGGAGGCTGCCGCAGCAGGCGATCCAGGCGGCGCCGCCCGAGCAGGTGCGGACCGTCTCCAGGAGGAGCGCCGACTCCTCGGCGGTCAGCGCCGGGCCGGCGGCGTTGATCTTGGTGAGCGTGCCGTCCGGTTCGGCGAGGGAGATGTTGGAGCGGGTCTGTCCGGCGATGGAGACGGCCGTGACGTCCACGCCCTGCGCGCCGAGGAGTTCGGCGATCATCGTGCCCGGTGCGCCGCCGAGCGGCAGGACCGCCGTCGTACGGACGCCCGCGGCGGCCACCGCCCGGGAGACGTTCACGCCCTTGCCCCCGGGGTCCACCCGGTCGGTGGTGGCGCGCAGTACCTCACCGCGGTCCAGCGAGGGGACTTCGTAGGTCCGGTCGAGGGAGGGGTTGGGGGTGACGGTGAGGATCATACGAGCACAACTTCCGTACCGGCGGACTCGATCGCCGCCTTGTGGGCGGGGCTGAGCCCCTGGTCCGTGATGAGGAGGTCGACGTCGGCGAAGGTGCCGAAGCGCGCGAAGTGCTCCTGGCCCGCCTTCACGGAGTCGGCGAGGAGGACGACGCGGCGGGCTGCCGCCATGGCGGCCCGCTTGACGGCTGCCTCGGCGAGATCGGGGGTGGTCAGGCCGCCTTCGGCCGAGAAGCCGTTCGTCGCGAGGAAGAGGACGTCCGCGCGGATCTCGGCGTACGCCCGCAGGGCCCACGCGTCGACCGCGGCGCGGGTGCGGTGGCGGACCCGGCCTCCGACGAGGTGGAGGTCGATGCCGGTGTGGTCGGCGAGCCGGGCGGCGACGGGCAGCGCGTGGGTGACCACGGTGAGCGCGGTGTCGACCGGGACGGCCGCCGCGAGGCGGGCCACCGTACTGCCCGCGTCGAGCACGATGCTGCCCGCGTCGGGGAGTTCGGCGAGGGCGGCGGCCGCGATGCGGTCCTTCTCGTCGGCGGCGGTGGCCTCGCGCTCGGTGAGGTCCGGCTCGAAGTCGAGGCGGCCGGCCGGTATGGCACCGCCGTGCACCCGGCGCACGAGCCCGGCCCGGTCCAGGGCCTTGAGGTCGCGGCGCACGGTCTCGGCCGTGACCTGGAACTGCTCGGCCAGGGACAGGACGTCGACCCGGCCCGCCTCGCGGGCGAGGCGGAGGATCTCCTGCTGGCGCTCCGGTGCGTACATGTGGTTTCAGATCCGTTCGATGCCCGACTCTGTGGGTTCTCTTGGATCGTACGCCCGTTTGCGGCTGAAAACAAAACAAACGGGCATGCCCGCCAACAGAAGCGCACATGCCCGTCAGAAAGAAGAGCGAGTGCTAGCCGGCCTGGACCGGGCCGCCCTCGCGCTGGTCCATCGGCACCGACCTGCGCGGCAGCACGAACATCACCGCGAAGATCACGACGAGCACCCCCGTGACCCACCACAGCGCACCACGGAAGGCCTCGACGTAAGGGGCGCCGAACATCCGGTCGTCCTCGATCGAGCCGAAGAAGACGACCGAGGTCAGGGCCAGGCCGAGCGCGTTGCCCATCTGGCCCGTGGTGTTGATCAGGCCGGAGGCCGAGCCGGCGTGCTCGGCCGGCACCTGGGAGAGCACGGTGTCGTTCAGCGGGGCGACGATCAGGCCCATGCCGATGCCCATGACGATCAGCGGGGCGGCCATCTGCCAGGAGGTGATCTCCATGCCGTAGCGGGCGGACTCCCAGATGTAGAGGAGCAGGCCCGCGGCCATGACGAGCGCACCGGCCTGGAGCACCTTGCGGCCGAAGCGCGGTACGAGCTTCTCGACCGAGAGGCCGGCGGCGACGGAGACGGCGATGGAGAACGGGATGCCGGTGCAGCCGGCGCGCAGCGGGCTCCAGCCGAGGCCCATCTGCATGTAGAGCGTCCAGACCAGGAAGAAGATGCCGGTGGCCAGGCCGAAGGTCAGCTGGACCGTGATGCCGCCGGCAAAGCTCTTGATCCTGAAGAGGGACAGCTCGACGAGCGGGGAACCGTCCTTCTTGATCTTGTGCTTCTCGTACGCGATGAACACGGCGAAGACCGCGGGCGAGGCGATCATGCAGACGAAGCCCCACAGCGGCCAGTCGTTCTCGCGCCCGTTGGTGAGCGGGAAGATCAGCATCACCAGGGCGGTGGTGGCCAGCACGACGCCGACCAGGTCGAGGCGCAGGGCCTTGGGTGCCTTGGACTCGAAGATGAACTTGCGGCCCAGGATCACGCCGGCGATGCCGACGGGCAGGTTGATCAGGAAGATCGTGCGCCATTCCAGACCGAAGAGGTTCCACTCGGTGAGCAGCGCCCCGAGCAGGGGGCCCGAGACCGCGCCGAGGCCGACGATCGCGCCGAACATGCCGAAGACCTTGCCGCGCTCGTGCGGCGGGAAGGTGACGTGGATGATGGCCAGGACCTGCGGGACCATCATGGCCGCCATGCCGCCCTGGAGCAGCCGGGAGGCGACGAGCATCGACGGATTGGCCGCGATGCCGCACAGCAGCGAGGCGACGGTGAATCCGGAGACGCCGACGAGGAAGAGGCGCTTGCGGCCGTAGATGTCACCGAGACGGCCGCCGGTGATCAGACCGGCCGCGAAGGCGAGGGCGTAACCGGCGGTGATCCACTGGATCGCGCTGGTGGAGGCGCCGAAGTTCTGGCGCATGCTGGGTATCGCGATGTTGACGATCGTGACGTCGACCAGGTCCATGAAGGACGCGGTCATCACGATGGCGAGCGCGATCCAGCGGAGGCGGTCGGCGGGGGCCTCGGGCTCGCCGCCGGTCGTCGCGCTCGCGTCTGCGGCGCCGTCGGATCCGGCGTCGGCCTTGCCGATCGAGGTGGTCTGTGCGGGCAGGTCGGTCCGCTCTTCTTGTACGGGCCCGTTCTTTCCTTCGGGCGATGACAGGGTCGTCTCGGTGCTCATGAGGAGAAACCTAGACGGCATGTAGGTCAGTTGGTGTCCTATTTGGCTGGCACCTTTGAACCATGACCGATACCCCGGCCCGCCTCCTCTCCCTGCTCTCCCTCCTCCAGACCCCGCGCGAGTGGCCCGGCAGCGAGCTGGCCGAGCGCCTGCGGGTGAGCTCCCGCACGATCCGGCGGGACATCGACCGGTTGCGGGAGCTGGGATACCCCGTGGAGGCCACGCTCGGCGCGGAAGGCGGCTACCGGCTGGTGGCGGGCGCGGCGATGCCGCCGCTCGTCCTGGACGACGAGGAGGCCGTCGCGATCGCGGTGGGGCTGCGGGCGGGGGCCGGGCACGCGATCGAGGGCGTGGAGGAGGCCTCCGTACGAGCCCTCGCGAAGCTGGAACAGGTCCTGCCGGGACGGCTGCGGCGGCGGGTGGGCGCGCTGCAGTCGGCGACGGTCGCGGTGGCGCGGGGCGACGGGGCGCGGGTGGATCCGCGGACCCTGACGGCCATCGCCTCGGCAGTGGCGGGCCCGGAGCGGCTGCGGTTCGCGTACCTGGCCGGGGACGGGGCGGCCTCGCGGCGGCTGGTGGAGCCGTACCGGCTGGTCAGCACCGGGAGCCGGTGGTACCTCGTGGCGTACGACATGGAGCGCGGGGACTGGCGGACCTTCCGGGTGGACCGGGTGAGCGAGCCGGGCGCCACGGGGGTCCGCTTCGCGAAGCGGGAGCTGCCGATGGATGCGGTGGAGTTCGTGCGGCGGGGGCTGCGGGGTGGGGGGACCTACCTGGTGGACGTCACCTTCGCCGGTGCGGATGCCCTGCCGGGGTGGCTGCGGGAGCGGGTGGTGGCGGAGCCGGGGGCCGGGGCGGTGGGGGGTGCCGGGGCCGGCGGCGGTGCCGGGGCCGGCGGTGGTGCCGGGGCCGGCGGTGGTGCCGGGGGCCTGGAGGCGGGTGGGGTTCGGGTGCGGTTCGAGTCTGCGGACTCGCCTGAGTGGCTGGTGGCGCGGTTGGGGCTGGTGGGGGTGCCGTTCACCGTGCACGGGCCGGAGGCGCTGGTGGAGGCGGCTCGGGTGCTGGGGGCGCGGCTGGCCGGGGCGGCGGGGGCTCAGCCGTAGCCGTGGTCAGGCCGGGTCGGGCCCTGCGGGGCTGTCCCCTACCCGCCCTTCCACCGTTCCCCGGGCGTCGCCCGGACCCGGAAAGACCCTGGGGCTCCGCCCCAGACCCCGCTCCTCAAACGCCGGAGGGGCTGGGTTGTGCCCGGAGGCGCTGGGTTGTGCCGTTGAGGGGCTGGGGGAAAGGGGGAGCCCCCGGCGCCTGGGGGGGATAGGCGCCGGGGGCTCGTCTGGGGGCTTCTGCTCGGGCCGGTCAGGCCACCGCGTCGAAGCCGGTGTCGCGGGCCATCTTCTTCAGTTCGAGCAGCGCGTGCTTCTCGATCTGGCGGATCCGCTCGCGGGTCAGGCCGTGCTGCTTGCCCACCTCCGTCAGCGTACGCTCTCGGCCGTCGTCGATGCCGTAACGCATCTTGATGATCGAGGCGGTTCGCTGGTCCAGCTTGCCCAGCAGGTCCTCCAGCTCCTCCGTGCGGAGAAGGGAGAGGACGGACTGCTCCGGGGAGATGGCCGAGGTGTCTTCCAGCAGGTCGCCGAACTGCGTGTCGCCGTCCTCGTCCACGCCCATGTTGAGGCTGACCGGGTCGCGCGCCCAGTCCAGGACGTCTCCGACGCGCTTCTCCGTCGTGTCCAGCTCGGCGGCGATCTCCGCGTGCTCCGGGTCGCGGCCGTTCTCGCGGTTGAACTCGCGCTGGACCCGGCGGATCCGGCCGAGCTCCTCCACCAGGTGGACGGGCAGGCGGATGGTGCGGGACTGGTCGGCGATGGAACGGGTGATCGCCTGGCGGATCCACCACGTGGCGTACGTGGAGAACTTGAAGCCCTTGGCGTAGTCGAACTTCTCCACGGCGCGGACCAGGCCGGCGTTGCCCTCCTGGATGAGGTCGAGGAGCGGCAGTCCGCTGCGCGGGTAGCGGCGGGCCACGGCGACGACCAGGCGGAGGTTGGAGCGGATGAAGACTTCCTTGGCCCGCTCGCCCTCGGCGGCAAGGAGTTCCAGATCCTCCTGGGAGGGCTTCTTGCCCTTGCGCTCTATCGCGCCGTCGAGGATCTGCTGGGCGTACACGCCCGCCTCGATGATCTGCGAGAGCTCGACTTCCTTGGCCGCGTCGAGCAGCGGGGTGCGTGCGATCTCGTCCAGGTACATGCCGACCAGGTCGCGGTCTGCGATCTCCCCGCCCACAGCGCGAGCGCTGCTCGTGGACTGACGACGGGCGACGGCGCGGGTTGCCATGCGTGCTCCCTTGCGATGAGTTCGGTCGCGGTGGTGCGGTGGTTCGGCTGCACTGGTGCGGCTGCCCGGACACTCTCCCGAGTGCCCGCTTCCGAAGGAAACAACGACTGGAATCGGGACAGAATTCCCACGTTGCCCCCTGTTTTTCGAGATCTTGCAGTATCCTGCCCCGCCGCCCCCCGATCCGAGCGGATCGGCGATGCCGCCGGGCCTGTAGATCCGCAGGTCAGGGCGGGGATTGCGACCAGCCCCGGAGGCCTGGCGGGCCACCCGGGAGAGGTGGCGGTGAGACCACCGTCACACTTGACAGGGTCGGCTTTCGCCTCCGGAACAGCGTCGTCCCGGGCTGCACTCCCACCCCAGGAGACGAGCCCCGGCGGCTTCTGGTTGCCTCGTCCGGCGACGACTCCCCGTCCGAGTGAAGGCTCGGCATATTCCTGCGGCATGGGTTGCTGCCCCTGGAGCATCGGAGAGTCGCTTGTGCCGTCCGGTCCGCGACGCCCACACTCAGAGGAGGTGCTGCACATGACCGCTCTCGCCCACGAGACGCTGGAGGCCGTAATGCCGAAGGTCACGACCCCACCGTCGGACCTTGACGACGTCCTATGGCAGGCATGGAAAGCCATGGAACTCCCCGAGGGCTACCGCGCCGAGATCGTCGAGGGGTTCATCGAGGTGTCACCCACGGGTCGCTACTCCCATGGCCGGACCGCCAATCGCCTGCGCCGAGCCCTGGACCGGTTCCTGGACGACAGCACCTTCGCGGCGCTCCAGGACATGAATGTCATCCACAAGCACAAGATCTGGATCCCCGACGTGTTCGTGGCCGCGGAAGACGCCGAGGAACAGGTCACAGTGGACGACCTGGGGATCACCGCGTCCGCGGTGCAGCTGATCGTCGAAGTGGTCTCCCCGGGCAAGGACAGCATCGAGCGTGACCGCAGCCGCAAGCGGCGTGCGTACGCCCGGGCCGGCATCCCGGTGTACGTGATCGTCGACGACTACGACGGCCACGGCACTGTCAGCCTGCTGACCGGCCCCGTGCCCGAGGAGGCGCGGTACTCGTCGGAGGTGCGGATGCCGTACGGCACCGAGGTGGTCGTCCCCGAGGGACCCGCCAAGGGATTCGCCATCGGTGAGGAGATCACCGGGCCGCTCAGAACCTCCTGAGGTCAGCGCGGACGGGTCGAGACACCCGGGCAGGCCCTGCAGGCCTGCGGGCCCGACTGGGTCCACCACATGCAGCGCGGGCGGAGGTGGCAGGGCGGGAGCGGGGCCGTGGGGGTCGGGGACGCGGTCAGGCGGGTGGCCAGGGTGCAGGTGTCGGCCTCGCGGTTGAGGCAGTGCGGGACGCAGTGGGAGGCCAGGCGCAGCAGGCGGCGCGGTTCCACGCCTTCGGGGAGTTCGGCGAGCGCTTCGGCCGCCGGGCGGGGTGCGGGGAGGTGGGTCGGGGGCCCGTCGAGGCCGTCGCGGACCGCGAGGACCAGCGACTCCGGCGCGTACGCGGAGCCGCTGGGGCACCAGAGCTGCTCGCGGTCAGCCAAATTGCAGGGAGCGCTTCGAGAGGCCCATCCAGAACCCCGAGACCGGGGTGGTGGCGGTGGCGAGGTCGGACTCCGCGGCGCCCAGGGTGACGAAGAGCGGGGCGAAGTGTTCCGTACGGGGATGGGCCAGGCGGCCGGCCGGGGACTTGGCTTCGAAGTCGAGCAGGGCGTCGACGTCGGAGGCGGCCAGTGCCTCGTGGCCCCAGGCGTCGAACTCGGCGGACCACGACGGGACGCCGGGGCCGGTGTGGCGCAGGGCGGCCAGGTTGTGGGTGAAGAAGCCGCTGCCGACGATGAGGACGCCCTCGTCGCGCAGGGGGGCCAGCTTGCGGCCGATCTCCATCAGGCGGCGCGGGTCGAGGGTCGGCATGGATATCTGGAGCACCGGTATGTCGGCCCCGGGGAACATCTCCACCAGCGGGACGTACGCGCCGTGGTCCAGGCCCCGGTCGGGGATGTCCTGGACGGGGGTGCCGGGGGCCTTGAGGAGTTTGCGGACCGACGCGGCCAGCTCGGGGGCACCGGGGGCGTCGTAGCGGACCGTGTAGTAGTGCTCGGGGAAGCCCCAGAAGTCGTAGACGAGCGGGACGCGCTCGGTGGCGCCGAGGGCGAGCGGGGCCTCTTCCCAGTGGGCGGAGACCATCAGGATCGCGCGGGGGCGGGGCAGGTCCGCGGACCAGGCGGCCAGTTCGCCGGGCCAGACGGGGTCGTCGGCGAGCGGCGGGGCGCCGTGGCTCAGGTAGAGCGCCGGCATCCGGGTCCGGTGGGGGGGCAGGGCTTCGGGCGTCGGCATCAGGGGCTCCAGGAATCGTTGCGGCGGGCCGCCATACACAGACTAACCCCGCGTCGTTCAAATTTGAACGACGCGGGGTCATCAGTCATTCCCGTACCCGCCCCGGTGTGGGGCCCGGCGCGGTCAGTGGGCGATCACCGGGACCTTCATCCCGGCGTCCTCGCCCTCGGCGACCGGGTCGCCCGCGCCCGGCTTGCCGGTGGTGATGAGGGTCAGGGCGATGAGCGAGCTGGCGACCAGGATGCCGACCGCCCACCAGATCGCGGAGGAGTAGCCCTCCACCATGGCCTGGGCCTGGACCAGCTTCGCCGCCGGGCCGCCCGCCGCGGCCTCGGCCGCGTGGTCGGTCAGGTACGCGGTCGTCGCGGAGGCGGCGATCGTGTTCAGCAGGGCGGTGCCGATCGCGCCGCCCACCTGCTGCGAGGTGTTGACCATCGCGGAGGCGACACCGGCGTCGGCCGGGTTCACCCCGTACGTGGCCAGGGACATGGCGGGCATGAACGCCGTACCCATGCCGAGGCCCAGCAGCAGCTGCGCCGGCAGGATCAGCGCCGGATAGGAGGAGCCGACCTCGAGCTGCGTCAGCAGCAGCATGCCGCTGGCGGCGACCATGAAGCCGGGGCCCATCAGCAGGCGCGGCGGGACCCGCGTCATGAGGCGGGCGCCGATCTGCGTGGAACCGGTGATCATGCCCACGATCATCGGGAGGAAGGCGAAGCCGGTCGTGACGGGCGAGAAGCCCTTGACGACCTGCAGGTAGTAGGTGAGGAAGAGGAACAGGCCGAACATCGCGATGACGGCGAGACCCAGCGAGAGGTAGACGCCGCCGCGGTTGCGCTCCAGCAGGACGCGCAGCGGGAGCAGCGGGTGGGCCGTACGGGACTCGACGTAGACGAACGCGGCGAGCAGCACGGCGGAGGCGACGAACATGCCCACGGTGAGGCCGTCCGACCAGCCGGCCGACTCGGCGCGGGTGAATCCGTAGACGAGCGCGACGAGACCGGTCGTGGACAGCACGACGCCGGGGATGTCGAGCGGCGCGCGGTTACGGCCGCCGGCCGGCTCGCGGATGATCATCCAGGCGCCGACGGCGGCGACGATCGCGAACGGGATGTTGACGAAGAAGGTCCAGCGCCAGTTCAGGTACTCGGTGAGGACGCCGCCGAGGATCAGGCCCACGGCGCCACCGCCACCGGCGATCGCACCGTAGATGCCGAAGGCCTTGGCGCGCTCCTTGGCGTCGGTGAACATGACGGCCAGCAGCGAGAGCGCGGCGGGCGCGAGCAGCGCACCGAAGGCTCCCTGGAGGGCGCGGGCGCCCAGCATCATGGCCTCACCCTGTGCGGCGCCGCCCAGCGCGGAGGCCAGGGCGAAGCCGGAGAGGCCGACGATGAAGGCGTTCTTGCGGCCCCACTTGTCGGCTATGCGGCCGCCGAAGAGGAGCAGTCCGCCAAAGGCCAGCGCGTACGCGGTGATGACCCACTGGCGGTTTCCGTCCGAGATGCCGAGGTCGGTCTGGGCGGACGGAAGGGCGATGTTCACGATGGTGGCGTCGAGGACGACCATCAGCTGCGCCAGCGCGATGAAGACCAAGGCCTTCCAGCGACTGGGGTCGGCGCCGGCCAGCTGCGGGTTCGCGGCTGTTTTTGACATGGGGGTACCCACTTCGTGATGCGAGATGACTGAAAAGTGATGATTAGGGCGGCCTTATGACGCTAAAGGGCGCGACCCGGGGGCGTCACATGGTTTTCCGCCTCAGGTCCGCCAGCGTGGTCGCGGTACCGGGCAGTTCGGAGCGCGCAGGCGCCTTCAACCCGTCCAGGAACAGCTGGAGATGGCGGTGGACGAACATGTCCGCGTCGAAGCAGCCGGTGCCCGGGAGGGGGCGGCTGAGCTGGGACAGCGCGATCATCAGGTCGCCGACGCCGATGTCCGCGCGCACCAGCCCGGAGGTGCGGCCGGCGTCCAGCAGGGCCTCGATCGTCTCCTCCAAGGCCTCGCGGGATGCGACCAGTTCGGGGTGGTCGTGGTCGAAGTCCCTGGCGAGCACGGGGCACAGGGCGCCGATCCGCTCGTCCGCCGCCGCGTGCGTGAACCGGCACAGGGCGGCATACGCGTCCGGTTCCTCCGCGAGCGAGTCCACGGCCAGGGCGGTCACCCGGTCCAGCCCGAAGAGCACCACGTGGTGGATCAGGGCCGGACGGTCCGGGAAGTGCCGGTAGAGCGTGGCGTTTCCGACGCCGGCCCGGCGGGCGATCTCGTCGAGGGGAGCGGCGGGGCCGAACTCCACGAGCACGTCGCGGGCCGCGGCCAGGATGCGTTCCCGGTTGCGGACGGCGTCGGCGCGCGGGCGCGGGACCGCGTCCGCGGCGGTGCGGACGCGCTTGCCCGGGGCCTTGTCGGCGACCCGGCCCGCGACCTTCCCCGCCGCGTTGCCCGCGGTCTTGCCGACCGCCTTGGCCGCCGCCTTGACCTTGTCCGCAGCCGCTCCCACCGCCGCGCCCGCCGCGCACGCACCCTGGCCCGCGGCCGGAGCCGCGAGGTCGAGGACGGCCTCCGGGTCCGGCACGGGCAGGCCCGCCGGGTCGGTGGTGGCGGTGCTCTTCATGGACGACTCCCTGGCAGGGTCACGCGCACTTCCGGGGCACGCGTATTTCCGGGCGGGTTGCTCGCTCCTCGAAACGGGGAGCAGCTCCCCGGTTCGCGGGGACTCTGGTGCAAACGGGGAGAGGGTCCCCGCTTATTTCACCCTCCCGTGTGACCTGGGTCACACCACAGCAGACCCTTTGATCCCGTTTGGCCTCTCCCGGCGCGCGAGCCCGCCCCAGCCGTCGGAGGGTGGGCCCACAGAGCGCAGTCCGGACCCGGCCGGCTGCCGCGGACCCGAAGGCCGATCTCCATGCCGCAGACGCGCCACCGGATACGCAAGCCAAGCCGCACCAGCGCCTTCATCGGCATCACCGCGCTGGCACTCGGCATCACGGCGACGGCGAGCGCGGGCATATCCGGCCGCAGCCATTCGGCGGCCGGGCCGGTGGGCGCCACCAGCGCCGAGGCACTGCTCGCCCCCTGCCGGATCTCCGGCGCCATGGGCGTGCAGATGTCCGAGGGACTGCCGACCGCGCCGGGGTACTCGCGCTCGACCGGCGAGGTCCGCGCACTGAACCTGATGATCGACTTCCCCGACGCCAAGGGCGAGGGCACGGCGGCCGACCGGCTGGCGGAGTTCTTCCCGCAGACGTCCGACTGGTTCCGCACCAGCTCCTACGGGCGGCTGACCTACCGGGCCGAGGCGCCGATAAAGAACTGGCTGCGGATGCCGATGCCGTTCGCGGCGTACGGGATCGAGCGCGGTTCCGCGTACGAGCCCGGCTACCGCCAGCTCGTCGAGCACATCATCAAGACCTCCGACGCCGAGGTTGATTTCTCCCGGTACGACCTGATAAACATCCTCGTCACCCCGAACGCCGGCCCCTCCGCCCTGGACACCGTCCTCTCCGTCACCTTCTCCGGCAACGGCGAGGCCCCGATGGCGGACGGCGTGCCCCTCGCCAACACGTCCTTCGTCTACAGCCGCCAGGACGACGGCTCCGGCACCTACCGCGAGACCGGCTACCGCGTGCTCCCCCACGAGAACGGGCACGTCTTCGGCCTGCCCGACCTCTACACCGCCGACGGCGGCGGCACGGTGGGGCACTGGGACATCATGAGCGAGGACTGGGGCGCCAACAACGACCTGCTGGGCTGGCACAAGTGGAAGCTGGGCTGGCTCGACAGCAACCAGATCAGCTGCGCCGGGAAGTCCGGGGTCAGCGACCACGTGCTGAGCCCGCTGGCCGTGGAGGGCGGCACCAAGCTGGCCTTCATCCCCATCTCGGAGAGCGCCGGGTACGCCGTGGAGGTGCGCACCCGCGCCGGGAACGACGAGGCCGTCTGCAAGCCCGGCGTGCTCATCTACAAGGTGGACTCCGAGGTGGACACCGGCCGCGGGCCCGTCACCGTCTCCGACAGCTCCGGCGCGAGCGGGGGCTGCACCCGGCGCTCCAACGTGCACGCGGAGCTCTCGGACGCGCCGTTCCGCCCGGGCGAGACCTTCACCGACGAGAAGTCGGGCATCAGCGTCTCGGTCGTCGGCGAGCTGCGCAACGGCAGCTACCAGGTCCGGGTCACCCGGCCGTGAGGGCCGCTCCGCGGGCGGAGCGGGGCCGGCTCGGCGGACGCTCCCCCCTGCGCTCCGGCGGACCGGACGGGACGAGCAGCGGCCGCAAGTGCGGCCGGTCGGCCCGGCAGGTCCCGACCTATGACCCCCCGCCGGGCCGGGTCCGTACCCGCATGGTTGGGATCTAGCCGTGTAACGACGGAGTAAGACGTAGCAGGACATGGCAAGACAAACCCAGACCAGCCCAGACGTAGCAAGACGTACCAAGACGTAGCAAGACCCAGGAGGGAGACTCGTGAAGGCCTTCGCGCTGCGCCGTTCCGGCGAGCCGCCCGCCGTACTGGAACGGCCCGTCCCCCACCCCGGGCCGGGCGAGGTCCTCGTACGCACCACGGCAGCGCTCATCTGCGCCTGGGACGGGCACACCGCCGCCGGCGCGCCCACCGGGCTCGGCCACGAGGCGGTCGGCGTCGTGGAGGACATCGGCCCCGGGGTCTGCCCGTCCTACGTCGGCCGGCGCGTCGGCGTCGAGGGCCACGGGCGGCTCGCCGAGTTCTTCCGCGCCCCGGCGGCCGGGGCCGGGCTCATAGCGCTCCCCGACACCATCTCCGACCACCAGGCCCTCTACGCGGCGGGAGCTCTCCCCACCGGCTTCGCCGCCGCCGAGGAGTCCGGGCCTCCGCCGGGCGGCAGCGTCGTCGTCTTCGGCCAGGGCGCGGTCGGGCTCAGCGCGACCGTCGCGGCCGGCCGGCTGCGCGGGGCCCGCGTGATCGCCGTGGAGCCGGAGATGAAGCGCCAGCGCCTCGCCCTGCGGTTCGGGGCCGACGTGGTGATCGACCCGGCCTACGAGGACACCGCCGAGCGGATCATGGAGCTGACCGGCGGCGCCGGCGCCGACCGCGCGATCATGGCGACGGCCGAGCCCGCCGCCGCGAAGGCCGCCCGCGACGGGCTATCGGAGAACGGGAAGATCACGTACGCCCGCTGCCGGCCGCCGCAGAGCAGCGGGGCACGGCTCGCGCACGCACTGCACCTGATCGCCGACGGGCTGGTGGACCCGACGGTGATCACCACGCACGAATTCCCGTTCGACCGGGTCGGGGAGGCCTTCGGGCGGCTCGCCGCGAAGGAGCCGGGCATGATCAAGCCGGTCATCGTCTTCCCGCGCCCGAGCCCCTCCCCCGCCGGCGACCCCAAGGAGATCCCCGCATGACCAGCACCCCCGAAGAGCGCCTCGCCGCCGCCGGCCTGAAGCTCCCGCCGACGCCCTCGCCGGTCGCCGTCTACGTGCCCGCCGTACAGAGCGGGCACTACGTGTACACCTCGGGCCAGCTCCCGATGGTCGACGGCGCGCTCCCCCTCACCGGGAAGGTCGGCGCCGAGGTCACCCCGGAGCAGGCCAAGGAACTGGCGCAGCAGTGCGCGCTGAACGCGCTGGCCGCCGTCGCCTCCGTCTCCGGGGACCTCTCGGCGGTGAAGCGCGTCGTCAAGGTGGTCGGCTTCGTCGCCAGCGACCCGCACTTCACGGGACAGCCCGGCGTGGTCAACGGCGCGAGCGAGCTGCTGGGCACCGCCTTCGGCGACGCGGGCATCCACGCCCGCAGCGCGGTCGGCGTGAGCGTGCTGCCGCTGGACGCACCCGTCGAGGTGGAACTCCTCGTCGAACTGCACGTCCCGATGGGCCTCTAGGCCGGGCGGTCCGCCCGCACTCACCGATCCCACGAACCGGGGCGTGCGAACTCACCCCGATTTCCGTGGAATTACCCCAACGTAAAGGCCTGACCTGGGGTTCAGCGGGAACCCGTCGCAATCGGGAACCTGGCGCCGCATGGCAAAGTGGGGTCATGAGGCTGCGTGATCTGCTGTCGTCCGAAGAGGCCCAGGCGCCTTCGGACCCGTGTCTGGTACGCCTGCTGCGGCTGCCCGGCGGCGAGCGGGACCTCGACCGGCCCGTCCTCGGAACGGTCACCATCGACCTGCCCGACCCCGGACGCTTCGTCTCCCCGGGGGACCTGGTGCTGTCCGGACTGGCCTGGCACCGGCAGGAGGTGGAGGGCGGCCGGCGCGGCGGCGATGCGGGAGTCGGCCAGGACACGGAGGCCGGCCGGTCCGACGCCTTCGTCCGGGTGCTCGTGGAGGCGGGCGCCGTCGCGCTGGGCGCGGGCGAGGCGCAGTTCGGCCACGTCCCCGACGATCTGGTGGAGGCCTGCGCCCGGTACGGGCTGCCGCTGCTCGCGGTGGGCGTGGAAGTGCCGTTCACCTCGGTCACCGAGTACGTGGCGCGCGGCCGCACCGAGGAGCGGATCGGCGGCCTCGCCGCGCTCGTCGACCGGCACCGGCGCTTCAGCACCCCACGGCAGACCGGGGCGGGGGCCGAAGCCCTCCTCGAACTGCTGCTGGCCGAATTGGACCTGCGCGCGCACATCCTGTCCCCGACCGGCCGGCAGATCGCGGGCGCGCAGCCGCCGCTGCCGGAGAAGACGGCCTCGGTGCTGGCCGGGCGGTTCCTCGCCGCCGAACGGACCGCCGAGCGACCCCCGCACCGTACGGTCGCCCGCGGGACGGCCTTCTCCCTGTTCCCGGTCCGCTCCGGGACCGGGGACGGGGACTCCGCTCCGGGTGCGGCGCTGACGGACTGGCTGATCGCCGTCGAGGCCGACAGCGCCGACTGGAACGACGAACGCCTCGACCTGCTGGACCGGCTCGCGCGGCTGGTCTCGGTGGAGCGCGGCGGCCGCGACACCGACCGCACGATGCGGCGGCGCGCAGCCGAACGGCTGCTGGCGCTGGTCGGCTCGGCCGCGGCCGTCGGGGAGGACGGGCAGGCGCTCCTGGAGGAAGAGGAGGCGGCGGCCCGGCTCACGGCGGGGGACACGGGGGATTCCGGGGTCGCCGGGGACTCCGGGGACTCCGGGGACGCCGACTCGGAAGGCCGGCTGCTCTGGCAGGCCGTATCGGCCCGGCTGGACTCGAAGGGGGCGCACGGGTTCCCCGTAGCGGCGTCCGTACGCGACCTGCTGGAGGAGGTCCTGCTGCACCCGCGCTGCCTGGGGCCGGACGCCGGTCCGCGGATGGCCGTCACCGCGGCCGGGGACGGAGCCGAGGCCGTCGCCTTCGTGCTCGTCCGGGCGGACGCACGGCTGACCCCCGAGGCGGTCGCCCACGTCGCCGGCGGTTCGCTGCCGCGCGGGCTGCGGGCCGGGGAACGGCTGGCCTTCGGCGTCAGCGACCCGGTGGGCGGGGCCGCGGAACTGCGGCACGCGCTCGCGCAGGCCCGTAACGCCCGCCAGGTCGCGGCCCCTTCGGAACAGGTCGCCGCCCGCGGAGCGGACGATCTCGCCGCGCACGTCATGGCGCTGCTACCGCTGATCCCGGCCGAGGTCCGGCGGGAGTTCAGCCGCCGGCTGCTGGCCCCGCTGACGGAATACGACCGGCGCTACCGCTCCGACCTGGTGCCCACGCTGCGGTCCTTCCTGGAACACGACGGCTCCTGGGCGCGCTGCGGGGAGGCACTGCACCTGCACGTGAACTCGCTGCGCTACCGCATCAGCCGCATCGAGGCGCTGACGGGGCGCAACCTGAGCCGGCTGGAGGACAAGATGGACTTCGCCGCGGCCCTCCACATGGGCTGAGCCGGCCCGACGAGGGGATCCCCGCATGACGACGACCCGCCGCCACATCGAGTTCGAGCGACTGCACAACTTCCGTGACATGGGCGGCTATCGCACGCAGGACGGCTCCACCGTCGCATGGGGCGCCCTCTACCGGGCGGACTCCCTCGGCAAGCTCGCGGGCACCGACTGGGACCGCTTCCTGGACCTCGGCGTGCGCACGGTCATCGACCTGCGCTACCCCTGGGAGATCGAGGCGAAGGGACGGATACCGGAGCCCGAGCGGTTCACGTACGCCAACCACAGCATCGAGCACCGGCCGTACGACCAGGCCGAGATCGACCCCGACACCGACCCGTGGCGGTTCCTCGCGGACCGGTTCGCCGAGGTCGCCGAGGACGGGGTCGCGGAGATCCGCGCCACGATCGAGCTCCTCGCCGAAGGCCCGGGACCCGCGGTCTTCCACTGCACCTCGGGCAAGGACCGCACCGGCCTGATCGCCGCGCTCGTCCTGACCCTCCTCGGCGTGGACGAGGAGCAGATCCTCGCGGACTTCGCCCTGACCGAGCTGGCCACCGCCCGCCTGACGGCCGACTGGCACACCGCCCACCCGGGCCGCACCATGCGCTGGCCCTCGTACGGCCGCGCACCCGCCGAGATCCTCCGCCTGACCCTGACCGATCTGGCCACCCGCCACGGCTCGGTCAACGCGTACCTGACATCGGAGGTCGGCATCACCCCGACCACGACGGCCCGCCTGCGCGCCCGCTTCCTGACCCCCTGACCCGGAGCGACGCGCCCCGGCCCCTCCCCCCGAGAACTGACCCGCAGAGCCCCGCCCTGATCCGCTACCCTGTCCCTGGGCTGCCCACGCGGCGACCCCGGACCTTGCACGCAAGGCCCGCCTTCGTAGCTCAGGGGATAGAGCACCGCTCTCCTAAAGCGGGTGTCGCAGGTTCGAATCCTGCCGAGGGCACAAGGGAAAAGGGCACCTACCAGTTCTGGTAGGTGCCCTTTGACATCCACGGCTGACATCAACGGCAGCGGTCAGGGGCGACCAGGACGCCTCTTGAGCAGGCGGTCCATGTGGCTGATCGCTTCGCGCTGGGTGTCCTGGACGACGTGCGTGTAGACGTCCATGGTGATGCTGATCTGGCTGTGCCCGAGGATCTCCATCACGACGCGGGGCGCCACCCCGGCGGCGGTCAGCAGCGTCGCGGTGCCGTGTCGAGCGTCGTGCAGCCGGATCACCCGAAGGCCCGCGCCCTGAGCGACACGGGTGAAGGACCGGTAGACGTTCCGCGGCTCGACAGGGCGGCCAGTCCGGGTGGTGAAGACGTGACCACTCTCCGTCCACTTCTCCGCCGCTCTGGCTCGCTGGCCAGCCTGCCGCATCCGGTGCCAGCGCAGCGGGGCGATGCACATCGCGGGGAGCGGCACCGTCCGCCGGCGTCGCCCCTTGGGATCATCGTCGTAGAGGACCCCGCGGCGGCGCTGGGTCTGCTGCCGGACGTAGAGGACTCGCTTGTCGAGGTCGAGGTCCGTCCACCGGAGGCCAACCAGTTCGCCGCGCCGGAGCCCCATGGTGATGGCGAGCACGAAGGCGGCGTAGAGCGGATCGGTCCGGGCGGCGGCGAGGAAGTCGAGCGTCTCCTCCAGGGACCAGGGGCTCAGCTCCCGCGAGTCCGGCCGGGGAGGCTCCACGAGGGACGCCACGTTGCGCACGATCAGCTCCTCACGGCAGGCAGCGGTGAGCGCGGTTCGGAGCACGCGGTGCGACTCCTTGGCCGTGGCCGCGGTGGTCTTCTTCTCCAGCTGGGCGAGGAAGCGCCGGACGTCGGCCACACCCAGGGATTCGAGCCGCCGGTTCCCGATCATGGGCTCCAGGTAGAGGCGGACGTGCGCCTCGTACTTCTCGTGGGTGCTGAGCTTGCGTCGCGGCTTGACGATGTTGTCGAGCCAGTACGGCAGCCATTCGGCGAGCTTGGCGGACTTCGTCGGTACGGGCACGCCCTGGTCGACCTTGGCGAGGAGGTCGCGGCGTTTCACGTCGCACTCGGCCCAGGTCTTGCCGTAGGCGAACTTGCGGGCCCGGGTCCCGTCGGGCTGGAGGACGTAGACGGCGGCTTGGAAGCGGCCGTCCTTGCGCTGGGTGATGGTGCCCGCGCCGTTCGGGTTGCGCTTGCGCTGGGTGGCCATCAGGCGGCCTCTCCGATCTCGTGGTCGATGAACTCGCGGACGGCGTCGGCGGGGATGCGGCGTGACCGGCCGATGGTGATGGAGACGAGGCGCCGGGACCGGATGAGGTCGTAGACGGTCGAGCGGCCGAGCTTGAGCCGTTCCATGACGTCGGGGACGGTCAGGAGCTCCGGGGTGGCGGTGGTCATGGGGTGGCTCCCTCCAAGGCGAGTTGGTCGCGCAGGGCTTCGCGGGCGGTCTGGCGGTTGAGCTGGATGTTGCGGGCGATGGTGGCCGCGAGCAGGGACTCCCCCGGGCTGTGGCCGTGGCCGGCGTACTGCCAGGAGGCGAGGACGAGCACGGTGTCCGGTTCGGCGTCGGTGAGGCCGCGGGCTTCGCGTTCTTGGGCAGCGCGGTAGTCGGCGCGGGTCTGGCGGAGGGCGCCGAGGGTGGTGGAGTACTGGCGGGACTTGGTGGAGAAGTGGCCGCGGAAGCCGAGCATGTGGGACCAGGCGGCGAGGCGGCGGTCCGGGTAGAGCGGGTCGAGGTCGAGGCAAGCGCCGATCAGGCGGGCGGTGTGGTCGGGGACGTCGAGGAGTACGAGGGCTTCGCGGTTGCCGATGCGGCGGTCGAGGGTGCCGGTGTTCTCGGCGGCCTTGGTGGCGTACTTGGCGACGTACGAGGCGACCGCCTGCTCGGTGATGTCTGAGCCGTCTCCGAAGGCCTTGATGGGGCGTACGTCGAGCTGGGTTCCCCAGCGGAAGGTGCGGGCGGGCTGGTCGGCGGCGGCCGAGACGGTGACCGAGGTGTACGCGTGGGCGGCGGCAGCCCGGATTGAGCGGTCGAGGAGGGCTGTGCTGGCCCAAGAGGGCGGCGGGCTGAGGGGGCCGGCCGGTCCGTCGATCCGGATCACGGCGTGGAAGTGGATGGCGCCGCGCTTCTGGAACTCGGCGACCTTGCCGTAGGAGATCCGGGCCGCCTCCTTCAGCTCGCGTTGGGTGAGGCCGGCTGAGGCGGCGATCTCGCGGCGCAGGCGGGTCGTGAAGCGCTGCCAGAGCTGTCCGGCGTGGTTGTTGAAGAGGACGGCGGCGGCGTAGTCGTAGGTGGTCGGGTCGAGGGCGGTGCCGAGTTCGGGCGCGTCGTCCTGGTGGTGCTGGCCGCAGCGGCAGGGGCGGCCGGTTGGGCGGTTGTGGACGGGGCCGAAGGAGGGGGCGGTGAGGGTGGCAAAGACGCGGGGGTGTTCGCGGACGGTGGCGGGGATGTCGCGGCGGTCGTCGCCCGCCAGGCCTGCGCGGATCAGGTGGTAGGTGTCTCCGGCGTAGGTCCAGGCGCAGGCCGGGCAGCGGGAGGCTCGGCGGTTGCCGCAGGCGATGCGGAGGCGAGCTCCGGGCTCGTCCTCGGTGGAGTAGCGGTGCAGGATCTCGCCCGATGCCTTGTCCCTGGCGACGGTCCATCCGGTGATGTGGATCGGGTCGGTACAGCCGCCGGTGCGGTGGATCTGGTCTTGCCAGCGGGCGTATCCGGGGCTCCCGGCCACCTTCAGCATGTCGTCGAGGGTTGTCGGGTCCAGGCCCGCGAGGGTCGCGGTGTGGGTCACGCGGTCACCGTCCGGTGGGGACGGCGTGTGGAACGGCGGACCCCCGTGCCGTGGCAGGTGAAGCAGTGGGCGGTGATCGTGCGGAGGTGGCCGTTGTGGTCGCGGCCGCCAAGGGTGATGGCGACGGAGGCGTGGCCGTCGCAGTTCGGGCAGAGCTCTCCTGGGGCGTTCTGCTTCATGATGGTGGTTCCGTCCGGTTCGTTGGATCGGGCAGGAATGCGGCGCCGGGACGGCGGAGACTTGGCGGTTGAGCCGTCCCGGGGCCGGTCAGCGGCTCTTGAACTCCTGGCGTAGGGCGCGGACGAGGAAGAGCATCACGACGGCGCTGACGGACAGGGCGACGGCGGTGACCGCGACGGCCAGGAGCAGCGAGACGGCGACGGAGGCCAGCGCGAGGACTCCTGCGACTCCGCTGGCGGCGAGGGCGAGCGCGGTGCCGGGCGAGCTCTGGACCAGGCCGCCGAAGGCGCTCGGGGTCTTCGCCGGGACGGGCGCCGGGCCGGACTCCGAGTGCGCGACGGGCGCGGGGGTCGGGCGGATGGTCGCCGGGGTGTAGGTGTCGGGGCTGGGGTACTTGGGCTTGAACATGGTCGATCTCCTTCCAGGGTGGGCTACTTGTTGATCGCGGTGTCGATGGCCGGGGCGAGGAAGCTGTCCGCGAGGAGGAAGCCGCCGACGAGGATCACGGCGACGAGCCAGAGCGGCGGGCGGACGAGCTTGTAGCCGAGGACACCGACGACCAGCAGGGCGAACCAGAGCGGGACGTCCATGGCGGTGGCCTTTCGGGTCAGCTGACGCGGCAGCGGTGGGAGCGGGCGGCGAGCTGGGCGGCGGTCGAGGCGTTGTAGTCCGCGGACCAGCCGCAGCCGTCGGTGGTGCAGACGGCGGTGTCCTTGGTGCGGCCGCGGTTGTCGCGGTAGGTGCCGATCTGGACGGGGCCGATCTTCATGAGCGAGCGGAAGTTGATCCGGGCGGGCATGGGATCTCCTGAGGTCAGGCGAGCTGGGCGGCGATGGCTTCGGCCATCGGAGACGGGACGCCGAGCCGGGCGCGCAGGGTCTCGGTGTCGATGTCCGAGCCGGTGCGGGTGCGGTGGTCGTCGGCGATCTTCTGGGCGTGCGCGACCAGCGCGGGCGGAGCGGCGATCGTCGCTACGGGCGCCGGGGGTGGAGCGGGCAGGGCGGGGAGCTCGTCTGCCTGTACGCCGGGTTCTGTCACCCGATCGACTACGGGCAGGGGCTCCGGTTCAGGGTCGGGTTCCGGCGCGCTGGGAGGCGTAGGCCGGTGGACCAAGAGCGTGCCGCCGAGGAAGGCGAGCGCTGGCCATCCGGCGACGAGGATGCGGAGCCAGTCCGGGACGTCGCGCAGGTCGAGGAGGCCGGCGGTCGCGACATTCGCGCCGAGCGAGGCCGCGAGGGCTACGGCGAACCAGGACCAGGCCGACCGAGAGGGCTCCCCCGCATCCCGGAGGGACCGGAGGCGGTGCCAGGCGGCGACGAGGAGCAGGTCCACGCTGACCGGGTAGGCCCAGGCCTTCCAGCCGTTCTGGCCGGCGGCTTCGGCGAGGTCGTGGAGGTGGGCGAAGGAGAGGGCTCCGGCGATGACGGCCTGGACGAGGACGGCGTCCGGGCGGACCAGGCGGGTCATGGTGTTCACCTCGTTTCAGGCATGGGTGGGGTAGGGACTTGGCGCGATGAGGCCGCGCCGACCGGGTGGGGCGAGTGATCAGAAGGCGGGCGCCGAGGCGGTCTTCGGCTGGACCTTGCCGACGAGAACGCGTACCGGAAGCGCGGGCCGCAAGGGCTCCAGCTCCGGGATGCTCGGGGTCCGGTGGGCCTGGGCGTTGCAGGTGTTCACGGCTTGGCGGAGCGTGGTGTGCGGGGCCCGGATGCGCGACCAGCCGCCGGAGGAGTCGCCAGCCACGGCGGTGCCGGGGCGGTCCTTGTCGATCTGGACGGCGGCGAGCACGGCGTCCGGGGAGATGTCCCCGAAGGCCATGTTCGCCGAGGTCTCGTCGTTGACGCGGTGGGCGGTACGGCCGGTGAGCTGGGCGCGGAGCATGGTGATGCCCTTGCCGAGTTCGGAGCCGAAGCGCTGGCCGCAGATCTCCAGGTGGATGCCGGCGGCCCGGCCGAGCTGGGCGAGGCGGACCAGGTCGGTGACGATCTGGTCCCGTCGAGCCTCCTCTGCCTTGCCCGCAGCGAGGGCGAGCTCCGCGACCTCATCCACCAGCAGCACGACGGGTACGGGGCGAAGGTGCGGGGGCAGGTCCCAGATGTCGGCGGTGATCTCCGCATCCGGGAGGTCGATGCTGATCCGCTGCTCGGCCCGGATGAGCTCGTAGACGCGGCCCATGTACTGGACGAGCGCGGCGAGCAGTTCCGCAGCATCGTCAGGGTTGTCGGCGAGGGCGGTGAACCGCCGCGCCATCGGCGAGAGTTCCACGCCGTTCTTGCAGTCGATGCCGACGAGGGCAACGTTCTGCGAGGCCAGGCCGGAGACGAGCGTGCGTTGGTAGACGGACTTCCCGGACTTGGTGGCGCCGACGTTCAAGGCGTGCGGCACCTGCCGGTAGTCCCGGTGATGAACCTGCCCGTCTTCCCTCAGGGCCACGGGCACCCGGAGCGGTTGATCGGGCACGGCCGCGGCCGGCATGCGGACCCGCTTGAGTACGTCGTACCCGGTCATCCTCAGCTCGACGACGCTGGAGCGGATCTCGCGCGAGACGACGTTGTGGAGGGCGAAGGAGTGCCGGAGCCGGTCCGACGAGGCGGAGAAGTCGAATGCGTCTTGTCCGGGCCGGAGTTTCAGCCTCAGGACCAGGCCGGTCGAGGTTGGCCGCAACCGAAGGATGCGCGGAGAACGAGCCTCAGGTGCGGGCCTGTTAGCCACGCGAGCGAGGGCCAGTCGCCAGCGGGAGGGCGGGACGGTGAGCCCGCAGGCGTCCATCACCGAGCGATAGCGGATCAGGACGCGGATGGCCGCGAAGATAACCCCGAAGGTCATCCAGTACCAGGTGGGCCGCTGCCAGCGCAGTACGAGCGCCAGAGCGAGGACCACCAGCAGCGTGACCCATAAGGCGTTCATGCTCAGCCTGCCTTGGCGGTGAGCGAGGTGACGGCGACGGCGCGGAAGCTGATGCCGTGGCGCTTCTGGCCGTTGAACTCGTTCTCCCACGGGCGGGCGACGAGGCCGGTCAGCGCGACGGGGGTTCCCATGACCAGCTCGCCCGAGATCCCGGGCGCCGGCACGACCACCGACAGGACTTCCGCTTCCCCGTACGAGGCGAACAGCACGTCCACGGTCATCATCTGGGAGCCGGTCTCGGGGTCGGTGGCGATCTCGCCGGTCCGACGGTCCTTGATCTTCACGGCCGGGGGCTGGGCGACCATCACCATGGCGGCCGAGGTGTCGACGGGAATCTGACGCACAGCGGATCACTCCTCTATAGATGCTGAACTCTGTCACTCATGTACATGAGTGACATGAAGAAGAGTGCCCGACTCCTATACATGAGTCAACCCGCTACGAAGAGAAACTCGTAGCGGGCTGTGGGGAGTTGAGCGAGCGTCAGTCGCGCGCGGGGATCCGGTACTCGAAGACGAACTGGTCAGCGGCCATGAGGGTGTCGCAGACCTCGACCACACGGCCTTCCGCCGTGACCGCATCGCGGAGCAGATGCACCACGGGTGCGCCGGGGGTCAGCGACAGCTCGGTGGCCTCGGCCTTGGCGGCCGGCCGGGCCTGGAGCGTCTCCACGTACTCGGCGAAGACGTGGCCGTGATCCTCCAGCCGGGCGTAGATGCCGCCAGGCCCCGGATTCTCGGCGAACAGCTCCGGGACGTCCTTCACGACGTCCCAGGGCAGGTACGAGGTAGCCGTCTCAACGGGCGTCCCGTTCCGGAAGTACAGCCGACGCCGGGCCAACACCTGAGTCCCCGCGGTGACACCGAGCCGCGACGCGATCTCCTCCGGCGCCTCCATGGGCCCGATGAAGAGCACGCTCACCTTGGCTTCGGCTCCGGACTGGGCGGACTCGGCGAGGTACGCCGCCCGGCCCTCCTGCCGATGCGTACGCCTGAAGCGATCGGAGGACCGGTGCCGCACGGGTGGGCGAGCCTTCACCAGCGAGCCCTTGCCGTGCCGGGTCTCCACGAGCCCGCTCGCCCGAACCTCCACCATGGCCTTACGGATCGTCCCGCCCGCGACGCCGTAGCGCTCCACGAGCTCCGACTCGCTCGGCACCATGTCGCCGGCACTCAGTACCCCGGCCCGGATCTGCTGAACGATGTCTTCGGCGATCTGCACGTACCGAGGCACGGCGGCCCTGCCACCTCCTGCTGCGGTTCCCATAGTCCTTCTCTTCCTCCTATGCTCCTGTACATGAGTACGGGTTCCCCGCAGGCCAAGTCAACGCCACTGCACTCCGTGTCCGTAGCCGGGGCAGTGCTGCGCGAGGACGGCCGACTCCTGGCGATCCGTCGCGCGGACAACGGGAATTGGGAACTGCCGGGCGGAGTCCTCGAACTCACCGAGTCACCGGAGGCTGGCGTCCGCCGCGAGGTCCTGGAGGAGACGGGCATCGAGGTCGAGGTAGACGAGCTCACCGGGGTCTACAAGAACACCACCCGAGGCATCGTCGCCCTGGTCTTCCGCTGCAAGCCGTCAGGCGGCACCGAGCGCACCTCTGCGGAATCGACCGCGGTCGCATGGCTCACCCCAGAAGAGGTCACTGCTCAAATGTCCGAGGTCTACGCGATCCGCCTCTTGGACGCCCTAGACGACGCAGGCCCCCATGTCCGCAGCCACGACGGCCGCCAGCTCGTCACTTCATGACCCGCGTGGAGGCCGTGCGCCTGGTCCAGCAACTCATGGACGGCGACATAGCAACCGCGGATGAGGGCAGCGCGATCATCGAAGCCCTGGAACTGGGCCTACGGTGCCCGCACGTCAGTGACTACATCTTCTACCCAGGCCCGGGACAACACCCTTCCGCCGAGCAGGCCGTCGAACGAGCCTTGGCCTACCGCCCGATCGCCCTCTGATCCCGAGGCCATGCGGTAAGAGTTTCCCTACTTCATCAAGCACCCGGCTGCGCTCCGCTCCGCCGGGCGGGCTTCCCGGCTCCGCTCCGCGCGACGCTCCTGCCTTCGGCCCGCTCCGCGCGCGCTGCGCCGACGCCCGCCCCTGTAGGCGGGTAGGCCCAAGGGCATGAGTCGAGCCCTACGGGCCGGCGGTGTCATCACTCAAGGACATGCCTCCGGCGGGGGCGCTCCGACTCCGGGATGCGGGGGCCAGTCATGCGGCCCCCGGTGCGTCGGGGTTCGGGGTGGGGGCTGTCATCCCGCCTGCCGTCGTCCCAGGGCAAGCCGTAGCAGACCAGCCGCCAGGGGCCCAGGTCGTTCGTCCAGCAGGGCGCTCCACCTGGGCCCCTGACGACTGCCCCGCTACCACTACGTGTGGGACGACGGCAGACGGGATGACAGCAGGGCGCTCTGTGGCTAATGCCCGGCGTTCCTCTACTTCTGCAGTCGGTACCTCAGTACCGGGGTTCCATCGGCGGAGAAGGCCATCTCGGGCGTCAGGGGATTGGGCGCCCAACCTTGCGAAGCAGCGTAGGCAAGGGGCCCAGACGCGGGCGCGCCAGTCGGTATGTCCATGTGGGCAACCAGGGGGTTGCTCTGGTCAACGGTGATCGGGTGCTGATTCATGCCGATGAGCGTAGGCGTGGACCGGCCGGTAGCTAAGCGATTTTACCGGCGAATTTAGACGCACCCCGCGCCTTGCCGTTGCGTCCGTGGAGCGGCAGACGGATCAGGGCGTGTCCGTGCCCTTTCCGTGCCCGTCAGGTGGGGAAACAGCGGGGACTCGTGGTCGCCAGCGGAGAGCACGCATAGAACGACCCCTGACCGTTTTGGCTGGTCAGGGGTCGTTCACCTGCGGTGGGTGTGGGATTTGAACCCACGGTGACTCGCGCCACGACGGTTTTCAAGATCAGTTCTGCCGCACATCCACCCATGCCCCTGGCCGACGGCGAACCCACCCCGCAGCTCCCGGTCCACACGCTACCCACGCACAATGCCCGCAGCACCCTAGCTCAAGAGGCCCCACGCCACCCGCGGCAGGGTGACCGCTGTCCGCGTTCGTTGTGCACAGGCCGTGAGCCCTGCCCCCTCCTTCCGTTTCTAGATCACTTGCCATGCACAGCAGTGAGCCAAATCAAGGCGATCACGAGTATGTAGGCCACGTGGCTTTCACTGCCATTTGCAGCGAGGTCAGTTAGCAGACCGAGAAGCGCCACAAGATCGGTTCGCCCCTGAGGCCCTTGCGGGTCAGCACCCCCTGAGTACAGCTGCACTACACCCTCCTCGGCGTTCGTTCCAGCCGATCTGGAACTTGCTTGATGTTCGCCCGCGTTGAGGGTGTTGCCGCTAGTGTCACGCGTTGCCAATACCTGCAACACCAGATTCGCCACTGGAGGGGTCGTGACAGGAAGCAACCTACAGACGCTGGACGACGATCTGTCAGCGGAGGCTCGCGCGCTGGCAGAAAGCCTGCGCGACTTGTTCATACCGCTTCAGATCTCCGTGAGGCGATACGCAGCGCGGTGCCACACAGATCCGGGCACGATCTCGCGGTACCTCAACGGCAGCCGAATCGCTCCCTGGCCGTTCGTTCGTCAGCTCCTAGTCGAACTTGGAGAGGTGCGACAGAACCCCGTACGGGCCGAGGTCCACGACCACGTTCGACAACTACACAGGGCAGCGTTGCACGCGAGCAACAGAGGCCGCTATGAAGTGCAAAACCTTCAGGACCAGCTCGAACAGGCAGACCGCGTACACCGCCAAGCCAACCTTCGAGAGCAAGCCTTGCTTGAAGCGTTGCAGAGCCGTCAACGGCGCATCGCAGAACTGGAGATGCGCCAGCAGGAGATCGAGGCGTCCCGGGAGCGGGAAAGCTTGCAGAGCTCTGCGACCCTGGCCAGACTTGAAACGAACTCAGAGAGCAATACCCAGGAAATAATTCGTCTACGGCGGGAGATCGCCGATCTCCAGCTGCAACTAGATCTAGCCAAAGAAGGCGCTGCCGAATCAGAGGCAAAATGCTTGAATCTGGAACAGAGACTGGAGGAAGCCGAAGCTAGGGCGGAGTCCGGATCCGAATCACGAATTAACGAAGAACTCGACAGCGCATTGCAACAGGTCACAGAAGCCCGAGCCGAATCGGAACGACTCCGGCGACTTGTCGAGGAGTTGCGGGATCGACAAAACGAATCAGCAGCTCAAGCGCAGCGACGCAAAGAAAAAAGGCTAGAAGAGGTCAGCGCACTAATTTCCACCCCACCCAAAGACCTGGCAAGTCAAATCTTGCAACTATCCGCAACTCGAGAAGAAATGGGATACCGCTCCCTTCTTCGCGAAATCGGCTTGCACTACCCCGCGGATTCCATTGTCGAGCTCACAAGGGAACTAGAGAAGAGTGACCAGAATGACGCAGCCAGGAAAGTACTGGTATCCAGCGCGGAGCGCGGCACGGAGGACGTCCTTTCGATATCCCTTGGATGGGGCTCGGAATATTCATCCGATGGCCTGCTACAGCACGGCCACAGTGTGATCTCTTGGCATGTATGGGATCGACCTCCGTCCTGCTTCACTCAAATCATTGAAGCAATCAGGGACTCGCACGCGGCCAACTCTGAGGAACTAGAGGAGGTCGCATTCTCTTCTGCGGCAGCAAATCAGAGCAGCGCAGGATTCGCCGCGATCCTGGCCGAGATATCCCCCGATGATCGAATTAAACTGGCTGGGGCGGCTGGGGCCCATCGAGACCCCAGCAAGATCGCGGGACTCGTAATTCGACTTACGGAATCCGAGCAACTAGAGTCAGTTGATAAAATCCTGAATGAAATAGTGCAAGTGCGCCCGTCCGCAGCTCGGCAACTGGCCAGAAATTTTCACTCACTAAATCTCGACGGGGAGGCGTTCCGGCTGGAAGAAAAGCTGAAAGAAATAACCTCCGACACCGCCACCGCCACCGCCACCGATTAGGCCACTCCTGAATATCTGACCTGCGCAAACGCCAGGAACGATGGGGCGTCCAGAGCCATTTGTCAGTAGCAGGCAGACGTACACGCTGGAGCCCCCAGAGATCTCTGGGGGCTCCAGCATCATTGGGGTGGCTAGGCCAAGGCTGCTGCCTGGCGACAAGCTTCGGTCCGTTCTACGCGGGCTTAAGTGGTGGGTATCGCAAGGCGGTGGCCGCGGCTGGTGGCTACGCGGATCGCGTTCCTCAGGGCTCCAGCCAGGTCCGTCGTCAGGAGGCGGAGTTCGTCAGGATCCACCTCCTCGTCCGCGAGGACTTCGAGGGCGTGGTCCAAGAGTTCGGAGCCCAATCCCAGCTGCACCGCTTCGGTGTTGTCGGCGAGGCGGGTCAGGTAGCCGGCGTTGTCGTCGGCGCTCAGGAAGCAGGGCTTGCCGTCCGGGCCCGACCAGGGCAGGAGTCGCAGTTCGCTGTGGGGTGTCATCATTCCGACCTCCTGGCTTTGGTCGCGTGGTGGGTGGTGAAGACTGCATCGGCACGGTCGCCAGGGAGCACCAAGAGGGCTGCCTCGACCACGCGGCCGGCGGTGTCGGTCCCCACGCGCTTAATCGAGAGGACGGCCAAGGTCGAGCTGATGCGGAGGGCCGTCACTTCGTCCGGGGTCGGGAGGCGAGTGCTGACCGTTTCCCGGACTTCGGCCAGTGGCGGGCGCAGCTGCTCCAGCCGTGCGGCTAAAAGCCCTTCGGGGATGCCTGCCGGCGCCAGCTCACGGGGCATGTAGATGCGGGCAAGGCTGTGCGGTGACTTCCCCTCGTGGCTGATGCAGAGGAACTCCGTCAGAGGGCTGTGGGTCGTGACCTTGAGGAGGGCGGTCAGGTGGCCATGTGCTCGGAGGTGGGTCGTGCGGACTGTGGTGCGGAGGGGTTTGTCGCTCTGGGCGCTCAGCATGGATCCGCCGCCGACGTACGTGATTCTGCGGAGCCGGTGGCGGACGAAGTTGCCGGTGCCGTGGATTTTCTCCACGAGGCCTTCGCCCTGGAGGAGTGCGAGGGCGTTCCGGAGTGTGGGGGTGCTGACCTTGTAGCGGGCGGCGAGTTGAGCCTCTGAGGGGAGCCGCTCACCGGGCTTCAGGTGGCCCGTCGCGATCTGGTTGCGGAGGTCTTCGGCGATTGAGTGGCGGCGGGAAGGTGCGGGCTGGGTCACCAAGGCCTCCGCATGCGGAGGGCGACCAAGCGGGTGCGGGCGTGCATGGTCAGGAGTTCGCCCGACTCGAAGCAGAGTCGCTTTGCATTGGCGGGGAGTTGGATCAGGTCGATGACGCGGCATGGCTGGCCGCCTACCTGGATTACGTCGCCGCGTTGGACGGTGGTCGAGGTGATCTCGACGTTCGTCGCGAGGGCGCTGCTTGGGGTCCAGTCACTCACTGGGTCACCCGCCGCTGTTCGGAGTGGTCGTCTGGGGTGTGGCAGGGGCAGGCGCAGGCTTCGTAGATTACGGGTACGCCGACCGGCGCCGTGGCCGGGGCCGACTGCGCGCACTCGGGGTGGGTGCCGATCGCGCACGACGTCGAGCGGTAAGGGGAGGCCTCCCTGCCGGGTGGTGGGGCCGACCGGAGGGGGCGGCCGCTGGTGCGGGCGGGGGTAGGGACCATACGGTTCGACATGCTGATCAGCTCCTACTGCTGTCGGCCAGGTCCCCGGACGTCGCCCGTCGCGGGGACCGCTTTGCGTACGGCGGCCCAGAGGGTGCGGCCGGTCAAGCTGCTGGCTTGGAGCCCGAATTGGTCGGCCTCCGCTACCACTTCCAGGACCTCCCGCCATGTGCAGGCGGGCAGCGCTTCAGGGACTTCCGCTTCGATCGCCGTGTAGTGGGCGTGGGCCTCCAGTCGTGTGGTCAGGCCCAGGGCGGATAGGCGGGAAGCGATGCCCTCCGCCCTTGCAGATTCCGAAGCGGGCACCGAGTTGCCTCCGTTGCCGGATGGACACGTTGAGTGAAGCTAGTTAACTAGATTAGAGCTAGTGGACTAGATTTTCTACATGCCTGAGCAGCCGCCTTATCTCCGTATCGCCGACGTCCTGCGACAGCGGATCGCGGAGCGTGTGTGGACCGTTGGCGATCGGCTTCCGTCGCGGGCGCAGATCGCCGGGGAGTGCGGGGTCGGCGAGAACGTGGTGCGTCGGGCGCAGGAGCTGCTGATCGCCCAGGGTGTGTTGGAAGGTCGGACCGGGTCGGGTACGTACGTCGCCGAGGCCCGTCAGCGGGTGCGGGTCGTTCGGTCGTCAGCGCGCGAGCAGCCTGGCGCGTCCCCGTTCCGCGCGGACATGCAGGCTCTGGGGCGGCAGGGGAACTGGGAGAGTCGGACCGAGGCGAAGGTGCCCGCGCCAGCCGAGATCGCGGCGCGGCTCGGTATCGACGCTGGGGCGCTGTGCGTGCGGACCGTGTACGAGT
The DNA here is from genome assembly GCF_055584085.1 of Streptomyces sp. NPDC104226. Classification (NCBI taxonomy): domain Bacteria; kingdom Bacillati; phylum Actinomycetota; class Actinomycetes; order Kitasatosporales; family Streptomycetaceae; genus Streptomyces; species Streptomyces sp. NPDC104226. The sequence goes on along the minus strand of NZ_JBVJMS010000005.1, from coordinate 360,313 downwards.
TCCTTGCCGATGGACGGCCGGTACAGCTGTCGACGAGTTGGGAGCCGTACGAGCTCACCGCGGGGACGCTCGTCGTGCTGCCTGAGGGTGGGCCGCATGCCGGGGCGGGCGTCGTGAACCGGATGGCCGAGATCGGGATCACCGTCAGCCATGCTGTGGAGCAGCCGGAGCCGCGGCAGGCGACGGCCGAGGAGGCGTCGCTCCTGGGTATCCAGAAGGCGGCCCTGGTGACCCACATCCGACGGACGTACTACAGCGATCAGGGGCAGCCCGTGGAAACGGCCGACATCGTCGTTCCCGTCGCGCTCTGCGAGATCGTGTACGAGGTCCCGATCAGTCGCTAGCTGGTGCCGTCTACGCGGGGCGCCGCGAAAACGTGGAGCTGAAGGAGCGGGCGCGGCGCATCATGGCGGCATGACAGACCGTCTTTGGGAGTTCTTGCGCGCACGAATCCAGGAGGATGGCGCGACCGCTCACCAAGTCCTGGGGGATGCCGGCGCCACAGGCCCTGGGAAAACGAACCTTTCAGAGCTAAACCCGACCGTCGCCGCGTACATGGACCGTCATGGCCCCGCGCGCGTTCTTCGCGAGGTGGAGGCCAAGCGGCGAGTGTTGGGGCGGCACGTTCTGAGTCCCGCAGGCGGGGATCCTGAGCTCCCCTGGGAAGACCGGAACGATTGCCAGTACGACGGGGAGGAGTGGCCGTGCCCGGACCTGCTGGACTTGGCGCTGCCCTACGCCGACCACCCTGAGTACCGAGGCGAGTGGGACCCCGCCAGGTCGCCCTGAGCACCCCTCCGCTGACATCCAGACCTGACATCAACGGGCCCGGACAGGCACGGCGTTCTACGGTTGGTGATGGCCTGAGCGCGGGGCGGCTCGGGAGCGCCCACACGGTGTGGATCGAACTCCTAAAGCGGGTGTCGCAGGTTCGAATCCTGCCGAGGGCACATGGCAAAGGCCCCCAGCCGATCTTGGCTGGGGGCCTTTGGTGTCTGGGGGTCAGAGGTGGTTGATCAGGTGGTGGAGGGTGGTGCTGGGGGTGTGGGGGGTGGTCGGGAGGTAGATGACCTCTACGCCCAGGGTGGTGAAGTCGCTTTCCCAGCGGGCCGCTCGGGGGGTGCCCTGCCAGTCGTCGCCCTTGAAGAGGCGGTGGAAGCCGATCTGCTGCCAGGCGTCCAGGTTTTCCAGGGTGGGGTCCACGATGGCCTCGTCCACGCAGCTCATCGAGCGGACGACCTCGATCCGCTCGTGGAGGGGGATCACCGGGGGGAAGCCCTTGTGGCAGGAGGCCTCGTCGGTCAGTACGCCGGCCACCAGGTAGTCGCACTGGGACCGGGCCTGCTTGAGCAGGTTGAGGTGGCCGATGTGGAAGAGGTCGAAGACGCCTGACGCGTAGCCGATGAGCTGAGACACGGGGGTCCTCCCGGGGGCGCGGTGGCGCCGGCTGCGTGGTGGGGCCGGACCGGTGGGGTGCGGCGGGGCGGGGTGGTGTGGCGCGGGGTGGAGTGATCTTGCACCATGCGCCGTTGGTTGGTAAAGGCCCAGTTCAGGGCCGGGAGGGAGGGCTTTGGCCTCCCTCCCGGGGCTGGTCAGGCGGTGGACCAGCCGAAGGCGGTGCCGGCGGCCGGGAGGCCGTTCTGGCCGGGCTGGTGCGTGGTGACGGTGCCCGCGGCGCCGGTGCGGCCGGCCGTCGTGTTGCCCCACGGGAGGGCGTGGACGGCGCCGAAGGCGGTGGCGTTGGGGACGCCGATGCGCAGGGCGGAGGCCGTGGCTCCCAGGTGCGAGCCGATGGCGTGGCCGGCCGTCGGGGTGCCGGGGAGGCCGGAGGCGTCGCCCGCCTGGATCCACGCGTCGGCGTCACCGGGGGCAGTGGCGAGCGGGTCGAAGGTCTGCACCGCGCCCGCGTCGGCGGCGCCGCCGACGTCCTTGCCCGGGATGCCGACCGCGAGGACGAGGCTCGCGGGGGTGGCGGGTGCGTCGGGGGCGAGGTTGACCAGGGCCACGCTCTGGCCGAGCTGGTCGTTGGCGGCGGCCGTGCCGATCACTCCGGCGACCTCGGCGGTGATGGAGGCGACCTTGGTGACGACGCCCGCACCGGTGACGCGGAGGGTGTAGGCCTGGCCCGCGTGGTCGACGGGGGCCGAGGCGACCGTCAGGCCCTCGCCGGGCACGCCCACCGCGAGGACGGTGTCGGTCGCGGAGCTCGCGCCGGCCGGGGTGTAGGCGACGGCGGCGAGGGAGCCGCCGAACAGGTCGCCCGCCTCGGCGAGGCTGGCGAGGATCGGGTCGTTCTGGTTGAGGCCGATGAGGGGGGTCGGCAGGCCGCTCGCGTTCAGCTCGTGGGTGAGCAGCTGGATGTTGCCCGCGTCGGCCGCGGTGCCGATGGCCTCGTTCGGGGTGCCGATGACGATGTGGTTCGCGGAGGCGGCGATGGTCGAGCCGAACCGGTCGCCGGCCTCGTTGTCGCCGTCCATGGCGGGCTTGTTCTGGTCGGTCGCCACGTTGGTGGTCCCGCGCAGGTAGTAGACGCTGCCGGCGTCCTTGACGGCGCCGATGTCCTTGCCGGGCGTACCGATCAGCAGGTACGGCTGGCCCTGGGCGGTGTACCCCGCGGCGACGGCGTGGCCGAAGCGGTCCTCGGCGACGGAGGCCGCGGCCTTGACGGCGCCTTCGCCCGTGCCCTGGACCAGGTTGAGGGCGGCCTTGCCGGTGGTCAGGCCGCCTGCGGCGCCGTAGAGGACGGTGACGGCGCCGGCGTCGGCCTCGCTGCCGACGTCCTCGCTCGGGATGCCCACGACGAGGTCGGAGCAGCCGTCCTCGTCCTGGTCGACGGTGGCCAGGTTCTCGCCGAAGGAGTCGCCGGCTTCGGCGTCGTCCGGGACGGTGGCGAGGTCCTGGTGGAACTCGGCCGTGCCCTTGCCGCCGCCGTAGACCACACGGACCAGACCGGCGCCGGCGTCTCCGCCGACGGTCGCCTTGGGGTCACCGACGACGGTGTCCTCGATGGCGTCGCAGTTGAAGTCGGTGAAGCGGGGGCGCAGGGGTGCCGCCGGGACCTCGACCTTGAGGCGGGGGGTGACCGCGCCGGAGTACGTGATGGGCGTCCCGCTCTCCTTCAGCAGGGTCTCCAGCTCGGCGAGGGTCTTGCCGGGGTGGGTCTGCCGCAGGATCGCGAGGGCGCCGGCCACGTGGGGCGCGGCCATCGAAGTGCCGTTCTTCGAGGCGAAACCGCCGCCGGGGACGGAGGAGGTGATGGCGGTGCCCGGGGCGAGGAGGTCCAGGAGCGGGCCGCGGTTGCTGAAGCTGGAGAGCTGGTCGTCGTCCGTCGTCGAGCCCACGGTCAGTGCCGAGGGCACGCAGCCGGGGGCGTTGACGGCGTTCGGGTAGCCGTTGTTGCCGGCCGCGACGACCGTGGCGACGCCCTGGGCGAAGAGGGTGTCGATGATCGGCTTACGGGCATCCGTGTTGCAGGCGGCCGTCCAACGACCGCCGCCCAGCGAGAGGTTGGCCGCGATGACGTTGGTGCCGGCGCTCTTGAGGGCCGAGACCTTCTCCAATGCCTTGATCTGCGAACTGGTGAAGCTGAGGACGCAGGGGCTGGCGCCCGGTCCGCAGTAGGTGTCGGAGGTGAACTTGGAGAAGACCTGCATGGCGATGATGTCCGCGCCGGGCGCGACACCGCGTGCGGGGGCTCCGGCCACGCCGGCTCCGTTGCCCGCGGCTATGCCGGCGACGTGGGTGCCGTGGGAGCAGCCGGCTCCGACGGTGGTGCAGGGGCCGCTGTCGGCGTCGGCGCTGCCGGTGCCGTGCTGCTCGGCGGTGCCGTCGGGGCACAGGCTGGTGGCGCCGTAGGCCTCGTCGGTGACGGAGAAGCAGGCCTCGGCCTTGACCCGGCCGGCCAGGAAGGGGTGGTTGGTGGCGACACCGGTGTCGAGGATCGCGATCGTGCTGCCCGCGCCGTTCTTCCCGGCGGCGACGGCCGCGTCGCTGCCGATCTTGGCGGTGGACTCGTTCAGCGTCGCCTCGACGGGGATGTCCTCGGTGACGCTGACGACGCCCGCCATGGCGCTCAGCGAGTCCAGGCCGGAGCGGTTCACCCGGAGGGTGACCATCGGCAGGGTCTCGTAGGAGACGAGGACCTCGCCCGCTTCGGAGGCGGAGGAGAGTTCCGACCGGCCGTCGAGGACCACGTTGACGCGGACGGTGCCGCCGTCCTGGGTCTCGTCGAACAGCGGCGGGTCGATGGCTCCGTTGTCCGCGGCGAACGCCGGGCCGGTGCCCGACACGGGGTTGAAGCCGACCGGTACGGCGGTGAGAACGGCGGCTACTGCCGAGGCGGCGAGCACGACCCGCATGGATCTCTTCACTCGTGACTCCATGGGAGGGGTGGGGACGGGGACGGGACTACGGGGCGCGGCCGGGTCGGAGGCCAAGGGCGCGAGGTGGAGCGGAAGTTCATGGGGTGGAGCGGGAGCGGGAGCCGAGGTGGGAGCGGGCGCATGAGCGGGGGCCTGGAAGGCGAGGGCTCAGGGGGAAACGCGGGCTCCGGTGACTCCGGCGGGCTCCGGGGGCCGGGGCCGGGCCCGGGGCCAGGGGCTCCGGGGCTTCCGGGGCCTGGGGCCAGGGGCTCCGGGGGACGCAGGGGCCCGGGCGCCGGACGGGTCGGGCGCCCGGCCCCTGCGTAGTCCTTCGAACGGTTCCGTCCGGGCTCTTCAGTCGGACGGTTCCATCAGGTGGTGCGGTCGAACGGGTTCAGTCGGACGGTGCAGTCGGACGGTGCAGTCGGACGGTTCCGTCAGATGGATCGGCGGGCCGATCAGGTGGCGTTGGCACCGTTCTTCGGGTGGCCGTACTTGTAGACGAAGGCGTAGTAGGTGGCGGCCAGGTTCCTGCAGGTGCTCTGCGTCCACGAGGCGTAGGCCGGGCAGGTGTTGTAGCGCAGCAGGTTGTAGAACGCGGCGTCGGCGTTGTAGCCCTGGTTGCGGTCCAGGTACCAGCCGTAACCCTTGTAGCTGTTGCCGATGGTGCCGTAGGCGTAGTCGTGCGCGTCACACGCGGCGCGGAAGTCGAAGCCGTACGGACGGTCGACCGAGCTGGTGCAGTGGTCACCGTCGATGCCGCGGACCCAGGAGCCGGTGGGCGTCTTCTTCCAGGACGGCCACTTCCAGCCGTAGTGGGCGACCACGGTCGAGCAGTTGCCCCAGTACCGGATCCACGACTCCGGGGAGGAGCAGGCGCGCGGGTAGGCCTGCGGGTCGGTGATCTCCCCGTCGACGAAGTTCTCGGAGGGCGGGCTCACCCCGTTGGGGTGCTCCTGGCCGCCGGGAGCAATGGAGCCGGCGTCGGGGATGCCGCCGCTGGTCTCCTGGGCCTGCGGGGCCGCGGCGTCGCCGGCGAACGTCAGCTGCCAGTCGCCGCCGTCGCCGCTCGTCAGGGTCGAGAGGCGGTCGGCGCCGTCGTAGGTGTAGGAGCTGAGCTCGCTGCCCGCGGCCGGGTTGGTGACCTCGCGGAGCAGACCGGAGGCCTCGTAGGTGTAGCGGGCCAGCGTCTCGACGGTCTGGCCGGTGGTGACCGTGATGTCCTTGACCTGGCCGGCCACGTCACCGAGGGTCGTGCCCGCCGCGGTGGTCGCGGTGGCGTAGTTCAGGGCGAGGGACCGCGCCGGGTGCTCGGCGCCGGCGGGCTCATTGACGGTGGCCACGCGGCCCTGGGCGTCGTAGGAGACCTGGGTGGAGTTGAGCGCCTTGGTGCCGACGCTCGTGACGCGCCAGGTGTCACCGGTGCCGGACACCTGCTTCCAGGTGTACGTGGGGCGGAGGTCGGCCTCCGGGATGGCGGCGCCGTTCGCGTCGACGGGGCCGCTGTCACCCTCGGACGCGGCGCCCATGCCGATCTTCAGCGTCTCGGTGATGCTCGACTTCATCTCACCGGCGAGGTCGTCCCACGTCACGTTCTCGACGATGGTCGAACCGTCGGACGAGGTGTAGGTGTTGATGCTGCCGCCGCCCGGAGCTTCCAGCGAGTCGGTCATCTCGTAGCGCACGGACGCGCTGTTGTCGAGGTCGGTGGTGACGATCGCACCCGACTCCTGGACCAGCTTGCGGTTCAGCTGGCCACCGACGAACTCGGCCTGCCAGCTGGGACCGAAGACTCCGAGGTCGGAGCGGGTCTGGGGGGCGTCCTGGGCCTGCGAGACGCCGACCGCCTGGCCGGTGATGGTGTGCTTGCGGCCCATGAGGCCGGCCGCGACGTCGCCCTCGAAGATCTGGTAGCTGTCGTTCGTGGACGTGTAGAGGCCGGGGCCGATGCTCGTGACCTCGCCCGCGGAGAGGGGGGCGCTGGGTGCCTCTTCGGCGGCGGAGGCCGAGAAGTTCTGGGGGAGCAGCAGGGCCATGGACATGGCCGCCACGACGGGGAGCGCTGATCTGCGCACGGTAGACCTTTCGATGGTGTTCGGGTGGGGTGCGGAAGTCTGTGTGTTGCCGAGGCCTGTCCCGTGACGCTGCCGCTGTTCGTGGGCAGGGCTCTGCCCGGAGGCATGGCTGTGCCACGGGGGTGGCGTGGAGGGGTTCAGGTGAGGGGTTCGGGTGCGGCGCGGGCCTGCGGGCCCTGGCCGGAGGGGGCCGGGGTGAGCGGCTCGGTCAGGCGACCCGGGCCTGGGACCGGGCATCGGCCTGGGTACGGGCCTGCATGCCGACCGGGGTACGGGCCTGCGTGCCGGGCTGCGTACGGGCCTGCGTGCCCGCCTGGGTACGGGCCTGCGTGCCGGGCTGAGCCTGGATGTCCGTGGGGGTCGTACGGATCGTGAGCTCGGTGAGGTTCGTGAGGTCCGGCCTGCGGGACCGGGCCGCTTCGGCGACGTGTTCGGCCCAGTCGCGTACCGGTGCGGAGATCTGGGGCGTGGCCCGGGCGGTGGCCGCCATCCGGTTCCACAGGTCCTCCTCGCACCACTGGCCGAAGCGCCGGTGGGCGTTCTGCCAGGAGACGGGGAAGGACTTCGGTAGTGCGCGCCAGGATTCGCCGCTCACCAGGATGTACAGGACCGCTGCGAACACGGCTTCCTCGTCCGTCCTGCGGGTGCCGCCTCCTTGGGGGCGGACCGTGCCGGTGGCGAGCAGGTGTCGTGCGAGCGGCCAGAGGGCCGTCGGGGACAGCCAGGCGAATCGGCCGGTGGTGCGGGACGGTGCTCCCCGCCGGGCCGCTGCGGTCACCGTCGGTGCCTCGCGGACCTTGTTCCCCCCGGACCGGAGGCCGGTGCTCAGCTGTCCGCTCCGTTGGGGATGACCGGGGCGGGGGAGTCCCAGCGCCAGTCCGCCTGGTGCGTCGCACCGTCCGTAGCGGTGATCTGCGCGGCCACTCCGGTGACGGCTCCGGTGAGGAGTGCGGTGGCGCTGACGGCGACGAGCGTGGCGGCCTTGAGACGGCTAAGCATGACTGGATTCCCCCGAGTTGAGCGGCGTTTCCTGCTGACGTGATCAAGGTTGCCGCAGCCGGAGGGGGCGATCCAGGGGTCTTGGGTGTCCTGGACCCGACATGTCTTACACAGGACAGGGCGGCCTCGGAAACGCCTGTCGGAGCGGTCGCCAGGCCGGCTGCCAGGCGGTCGACAGGCCGACGGTCAGACCGGCTCGTCGAGGACCAGCAGCGGCACCTCGGCCTTCAGCAGGGTCCACGCCCCGGCCCCGGCCGTACGGCGCGCGGCGAGGTGCCAGGCCACCGCAGCCCCGTGCTCGGCGGCGTGCAGGTCAGGGGCCTTGAGGTAGACGCCGAGCACCGGCTCCCCGTCCGCGCGCACGTGCCGTACGGCCATTTCGACCGCCGGCTCGACCTCGGAGAGGGCGGCCTCCACGCCGGGCGGCAGGTCGCCCGCCCCTGGAGGGGCACTCAGGTACAAGTGGACGAGATACATGAAACCTCCAGATTCGCTGTTGTTTCCACATCAACCGCGCGTCGTCGGCGGGAAGCCGACCGCCCCTGGCCGAGCAGGGGGAGAACCGGACAACCGGCATGGCCGCATTCGTCAGATCGGCCGGATTTCTCCGCTGGATTCCGTGCCGAGCGCCCTTCGATCGGGCGGCCGATCAAGCTAGCCTGACGACCGTAAACAGGGCACGTGAGCTGCACTGATATGCCATGCATGGTCTTCCAGGGGGTGGGCGGCAATGTTCGGTCGACTAGAACTCGATGACGTGACCGCAACGGTCTATCGAAACAAACTGGCCAATCCCCAGGACGGTGTCCTGGAGCTGGCAGCGCGCCTCGGGCTGGCCCCGGAGGACGTACGCCGCTCACTGGCCCTGCTCAGCGAGATGGCGCTGCTGCGCGGCGGCGGGGGCGATCCCGAACAGGGCCGCGCCATCGATCCGCAGCTCGCCCTCCAGCTCCTCCAGGCCCGCCAGCAGGCCGAACTCGCCGCCCAGCAGCAGCGCATGGAGGCCACGCGGGCCGCGGTGGTCGGCCTGATGGCCGAGATCGCCGACTCCTCGTCGCAGGAATCCTCCCGATCCGGGATCCGGTACCTGGAGGGCATCGACGCGATCCGGGACCAGATCGAGCTGCTGTCCGCCGGGACCCGCTCCGAGGTGCTGTCGTTTGCCCCCGACTCGCAGATGTCGCAGGCGAGCATCGAGGCGGCCCGGCCGCTGAACCTGCGCAACGTCGAGCAGGGCATCGTGATGCGGACCATCTACCTCGACAGCATCCGCCACGACAACCAAGCCCGTGAGTACGCGACCTGGTTGGAGAGCGTCGGCGCCCACATCCGCACCAGCCCGGTCCTGCCCAACCGCCTCACCATCGTGGACCGCCGCAGCGCCCTGGTGGCCGTGGACGAGAAGAACACCGCGGCCGCGGCGGCGCTGGTGACCAGCCCGGGCCTCATCTCCCTGCTGGTCACGCTCTTCGAGCACATCTGGGAAGCCTCGACCCCGCTCGGGCCGACGGCGGCGCCGTGCGATCCGGAGCTGCTCACGCGCCAACAGGCCGCGGTGCTCCAGCTGATGGCCGAGGGCCGGACGGACGAAGCCATCGCGCACAGCCTGGGCGTCTCCACGCGCACCGTGGGCCGGGTGATCACCGGGCTGCTGACGCACCTGGGCGTCCGCAGCCGGTTCCAGGCCGGAATGCGCGCGGTCCAGTACGGATACCTGTCGCACTCCTCCCACTGACACGACGGCACCCCCTCCTCGTCCTGGTCACTGCCGGCCGCCGACGATAGACCCCCGACCCGCCCACGGGTCAAGGAACTGTCTCGGGTGGTCGGCGCGAAACCGGCGGGGGCCAGCGGCCAGGGGCCAGGGGCCACGCAGGATCAGGCCACCAGGTCGGCGTAGAGGATCACGTTGTTGGTGCGGTGGCCGTTCTCGATCTCGCCGCCGCAGGTCAGCAGGCGCAGCTCGGGGCGGTTGGTCTCGCCGTAGACCTTGTCGGTGGGGAAGTCCTTCTTCGCGACGTCCTCGATCTCGCGGATCGCGAACCTGGCCGTCTTCCCGTCCTCGCGCGGCACCTCGATCAGGTCACCGAGCTTGATCTTCTTGACGTTCTTCATCACCGCGGGCCCGTACTTCGTGTCGAAGTGCGCCACCAGGACGGCCGCCCCCTTCTCGCCCGGAGTCACGCCCTGGGTCCACCAGCCCGGGTTGTCCGCGTCGGTGTCCGCGTTCGGCACACCGAGCTCGCCCGTCGCCGGGTCGACCGTGAGGCCGACCATCTTCTTCGCGTCCACGCCCGCCGCGTCGATCTTCATGCCGGTCGGCTTCGACCCCGGGAGGGCGGGCGCCGCCTCGCCCGTGCGGGCGGGGGCCGCCGTGCTGCCCACCCGGGGGTCCGGCGGCAGCTCGGCCCCACCGCCACCGGCGGTGCCGCACGCCGTGAGGGCCCCGCACGCGGTCAGGGTGGCGAGCGCCGCGACGACGGCGGTACGGGCGGTGGCGCGCATGAGTGTGTCCCTCGGGTCGGCGTCGCCTGCGGTGGCGACGACCACGACGTTACGAGGGCCAGGTCAGGGTCCTCCGTCGGGAACGTAACAGCCGACCGGACACCACCCCGCGAAGCCGTTAAGGGCCGGGCAGGGCGAGGGACGAGGGCAGACGAAAGCCCTTCCGGCCTGAGCCGGAAGGGCTGCATCACGAGGTCACGACGTCACGACGTCACGACGTCCTCAGCTGAGGCCTCTGCTGCGCTCACCGATGCGGTCGCCCTGCGGGGTCCCGGCCCGCTTGAGTTCCGCCTTCGTGTGCGCTCCGCCCTTGACCTTGCTCCGGATCGGGCCGGAGAAGCCGTGCGTGTGCTGCACGGTGCGGGGCAGGTTGGTCGCTTCCGCGGCCTTCGCGACAGCCGCCTGGAAGTCCTGCTTCTGCTCTTTGCTCATCCCGTCGTCACTCCCTAAAGACTCGGGGCACCCAATCGGACTACTCGGATCGTATGCATATATAGCCCCCCATGCACCCGGACCGGACGTAAAGAATGGTCGATCAAGGCCGGTCGAGGACGGTCACGGCCGCGGCGGAGCCGGCCGCTGCGGCGGCCCCAGCACCTCGTAGAGCAGCTCGTCCGGACAGGGCGTGCCCCGCGGAAGCTGGTACTTCGCCGCGATCCGGTACTCCCCCGGCGCCGGGGCCAGCAGCTCCGTCCACTCGTCCGCGGTCCCGTCCGAGGGCGCCTTGAACAGGCATCCGGCGGTGTTCGCGTAGACCTTGGGCGGGGTCGCCTCGCCCTTCTGCACCGCCTTCCCGGCGGCCTTCGAGGCCTCCGTCTCCTGCGGCGGCTCCACCGGCTTGCCGGCGCCGTCCACCAGGCCCAGCCACGGGGAGTGCGGGATGCGCACCAGCACCCGCCCGGGCTGCTTCACGTCGATGACCAGCTGGTCGGCACTGGCCCGCACCACCGTGGCGGGGCCGGCGACCAGGTTCGTCGGGTCCAGCACCTTGAAGAGCTGCCAGTTCGCGTCGCCCCACACCTGCTGGAGGTACGGGAGCCCCTCGCGCACCAGCTTCGCCTCGTCCCGCCCGCCCACATCGGGTTTGTCGGCGGGCAGCACCACGTAGTGCACGGCCCAGCGCTCCAGCCACTCGCGGTAGCTGTCGGCCGTCAGGGTGTCGTCGTAGAAGACCGGGTTGCGCTCCAGGTCGGCCTGCCGGTTCCAGCCGCGCGCGAGGTTCACGTACGCCGGGAAGGCGGAGGACTCGCGGTGGCTGCTGGCCGGGACCACCTCGACGCGACCCCGGTCGGCGCCCGCCTTCTGGAGCTGGTCCACCAGCGGGGCCAGCTCCCGGCTCCAGGAGGCCAGCGGGGTGGTGCGGACGATGTCGGTGACGCTGTTGATCGTGATCCAGGCGGTGACCCCGGTCAGCGCGAGCAGCAGCCCGTACCAGCGGCGCGTGCGCGGGGCCTCGTACGGAAGGGCGGCGAGCAGCACGACCGCGCCGAAGAGCATCGCCAGCCGGGTCACGTTCGAGCCGACCTGGGAATCGATCGCCCAGGTCAGCGCCACCCCGAAGGCGTAGATCGCGGACGCGGTCCGGACCGTTTTCCAGCTCTTCGGCACGAGGAAGAGCGCGGCCAGCGCGCACGCGAGCGGCAGCGCTGCCGAGATCAGCTTCATCGGCTGGGTCCCCGAGAAGGGGAACAGCCAGGAGGACAGCCCGACGACCGCCGCCGGGGCCAGGCCGATGGCGTACGCGCCCGGGCGCCGGCCGTTCAGGAACAGCGCGGCCGCGATCACCCCGAGGAAGAGTCCGGCGACCGGGCTGCAGGCGGTGGCGATCGCCGCGAGCGGAGCCGCCGCGGCGGCCTTCGCCCAGCGCCGCTCGGCCCATTTGCGGGGCCAGCAGAAGACGGCGGCGACGGCCCCGAGCGCGAACATCGCGCCGAGTCCGAAGGTGACGCGGCCCGACACGGCGTTGCACAGCAGCCCGTACACCCCGGCCAGGGCGGGCCACAGGGGTTCGCGGACGGCTCCCCGGCAGCGGGTCAGGATCATCGCGAGGAGCCCGGCCGAGACCGTGCCGGCGATCATCATCGTGGTGCGGACGCCGAGCACGTGCATCACGTACGGCGAGACCACGCTGTACGAGACCGGGTGCATGCCGCCGTACCAGGCGAGGTTGTACGCCGAGTCGGGATGGCGGCCCACGAACTCGGCCCAGGCGTCCTGTGCGGCGAGGTCGCCGCCGCTGTTGGCGACGGCGAAGAACCAGATCACGTGCAGCAGCCCGGCCAGCGCGGTGGCCACGGCGACGGGGTGCCGGCGGGCCCAGGCGAGCGCACGGGCGGGGGCGCCGCCGGCCGGCCCGGGGCCGGCCTGTGGGCTCGGGGCGCCCGGGGCAGCCGGATCCCGGGGCGGAACCTCGCCCCGGCCACGGGCCTGCTCCCGGCCCTGTTCCTGCCGCTCAGCGGTGGTCACGCCGACGTACTCCCCACTCCGGTCCCTCGGGTGCGTCCCCAGGGTGCATCCCCTCGGGTGCGTCCCTCGGGTGCGTCCCTCGGTTCGTAGACGCGGTCCGGCACCCCGGGGTTGCCCCGGGGTGCCGGACCCGCTCCGTGCGCGTCAGCCGACGCGCGTCAGCTTCTTGCTGATGCCGGGTGCGGTGAGGTCGCTCTGCAGCGCCACCGGCACCTTCACCTGGCTGGCGCCCTCGCCGACGGTCAGCATGCCGATCTCCGAGCCCGCCTTGGCGGTCTGCGGGAGCTGGGTGGCCCCGTCCGCCAGCTTGATGGCAATGGTGAGGGTCGGCCAGCCGACCGCCTCCACGTCGGCCGTGGCCACGACCGGGACCCGGGTGCCGAGGCCGTCGTCCACGTAGCCGACGACGGAACCCTTCTTGAGGACGGGCGCTGCCGTGAGCATCTTCTGCGTGGCCAGCATGACGTTCTTGCTCGCCGCGATCGCGGTGCCGAGGATCGGCACGCCGTGCTGGCCGAGGACCGCTCCGACGATCAGCTGGTTGGTCTTGCCGACCTTCTTCTCGGCGGCGAAGAGCAGGTTGCCGCCGGCCTTGCTCGTGGAGCCGGTCTTGATGCCGAGCGAGCCGTTGAACGGAACCAGGTCGTTGTAGTTCCGCCACTTCTTGCCCGTGGGGTCGATCCACTCCGGCTTCTTGGTGATCGCGATCAGCTCCGGCATCTCGACGATCTTGAGGCCGAGCTTGACCTGGTCCTCGGCGGTGCTGACCGTGGTCGCGTCCAGACCCGAGGGGTCCGTGTACGTGGTGTTGGTCATGCCGAGTTCCTTGGCGGTGTCGTTCATCTTCTTGACGAACGCCTCCTGCCCGCCGTCCCAGCGCGCGAGCAGTCGCGCGACGTTGTTGGCGGACGGGATCATGATCGCGTTGAGGGCGTCCTCCTGGGAGATCTTGTCGCCCTCCTTCAGGTTGTTGACCGTGGACTCGCCCTCGGTCTCCTTCTTGCCGTCCTCGACCGCCGTCTTGTCGACGGGGATCATCTGGCCCTTCTCCCCCTTCTTCATGGGGAAGTCCTTGAGGATGACGTAGGCGGTCATGGCCTTGGCGACACTGCCGATCGCCACGGGCTTCTGCTCCCCGAAGGTCCCTACGGGGCCGAGGCCGGCCGCGGCCATGTAGGCCTGGCCCTCCTTCGGCCACGGCAGGGACGGGGCCCCGCCCTCGAAGGTGTACGAGGTGTTCGCGGTCACCTTCAGCGTGGGGTTGGGGAGCGGTCGCACCAGCTGGACGACGGCGAGCACCACGGCGAGGAGCACCAGGATGGGCGCGTAGATCTTGAACCGGCGTACGGCGGTCCGGGCGGCGCTCGGCGGCGGGGGCGGGTTGTTGGTGAGGTCCGCCAGCATGTCGAGCGGCGGCTTGGGCGGCAGCGGCTGCTGCGTGGTGCGCTCCGGGGACTCCCGCGTCACGGGGGTCCGCACGCCGGGATCGATCGGAGTCCGCACGGGGGGCGTGGCGGGGGGCGTGCCGGGCACGCCCGTGGACGGCCGGACGGGGGGCGTGGCGGCCACGCCCGTCGACGGCCGCACGGGCGGGGTGTCGTCGCTCCGCAGCGGTACGAAGGTGCTCGCACGCTCCGCGCCGACCGGCGGGGCGGGGCGGCTGCCCGCGGCGCCCTGGCCTCCGGCGGCGGGGGTGGCCGGGTTGGCGGTGCCCGGGGTGGCGGTGCCCTGGCCTGCGGCGCCGGGCTTGATGGCCCGGAACACAGCCGTCCGCTCGCTGTCGGCGGGCTCGTCGTCGGCCGGAGCGGCCGGAGCCGGGGGCTTCACCGCCCGGAACACCGCGGTCCGCTCGCTGTCCTCCGCCGGGCCGCCGTCGCCTGCTGCGGGCTTGACCGCCCGGAACACCGCGGTGCGCTCACTGTCGGAGCCCCCACCGGAGGCGGGGGGCGGAGTCTGAGTACGCGAGGCAGCCGAGCCGCCGGAGGCCGCCGGAGCGCCCGTGGACGGCCGCACACCCGACGAAGCCGGAGCGCCAGCGGCACCCCCGGACGGCCGAGTCCCGGCCGCAGCCGGACCGCCGGACCCTGCGGGAGCTCCTGCGGAACCGCCGGACGGCCGAGTGCCCGACGAAGCCGGGGCGTCGGAAGCCGCCTGGCTGCCCGAGGCGGCCGGAATGCCCGAGGCACCCCCGGACGGGCGAGTACCGGCCGCGGCCGGACCGCCGGAGGCCGCCGAAGCGCCCGACCCCGCCGGAGCGCCTACGGAACCCCCGGACGGCCGAGTACCCGGCGCAGCCGGAGCATCGGAAGCCGCCTCGCCGCCCGAAGCAGCCGGGGCGCCAGAAGCCTTCTGGCCGCCCGAGGCAGCCGGAGCGCCGGCGGTGCCCGTGGACGGCCGAGTACCGACCTCAGCCGGGCCACCGGCCGCCGTCGGAGCGCCCGACCCTGCCGGAGCGCCCGAGGTGCCCCCGGACGGCCGGGTGCCCGGCGCAGCCGGGGCGTCGGAAGTCGGTCGGCTGCCCGAAGCTGCCTCGGTGCCCGGGGCCGCCGGAGTGCCCGAGGCGTCCGCGGGCGGTCGGATGGCCGACGGAGCCGGGGCGTCGGAAGCCGGCCGAGCGCCCGGCGCAGCCGGGGCGTCGGGAGTCGTCCGGGCAGCCGGGGCCGTCGGAGTGGCCGACGGGGGCGGGGTGACCGGGGTGCGGAACACGGCCGTGCGCTCGCTGTCGGCCGGGGCCGAAGCGGAATCCTCGGAGCGGCCGGTGGCCGTCGGCGGCGCGACCGTGCGGAACACTGCGGTGCGGTCGCTCTCGTCCGGCGCAGCGCCGGCCGCCGGGACGGGGACGGAACCGGAGCCCGCGGGCGGAGCCGTACGGAACGACGCCGTGCGGTCGCCCGAGGCGCCGGAAGCGGAACCCGAAGGGGAACTCGTACGACTGCTCTCGACCTGCGCAGCGGCAGCCGAGGAATCGGCAGATTCGGAATCCCTGGCGCCGAAGGCGGTCGTACGGTCGCCGGCCGCGGGAGCGGAAGGGGCGGCGGGGCCGGTCGTGTCCACGCCGTCGGCGGGAGCGGTCGCGGGCCGGGCGGCGTCCGCGCCACCCGCACGCGCGGAAGCGGAATCACCGGATGCGGCGGAATCCGCAGAACCGGCGGAGTCGGCAGCCGGGGGCGTCGCCGTGCGGGACACCGCCTTGCGCTCGCCCTCGGCCGGCACGGCAGCGGCTTCGCCGCCCCCGGAGCCCGAAGCCGCCTCCGGCGGCAGCGCCTCGAAGACCTCGGTCCGCGCACCCGGCGCAGTCTCCGCGGCCGGCGCGTCGGCCGGCTCGTCCTCCGCCGTGGCCACCCACGCGGCCACCGCTTCGCGCAGCGGATCGCGCTCCGTGGAACCGTCCGCCCCCTCTTCCGAGTCCCTAGGGCGGAAGAGCGATGCCCTCGGGTCACGCCCCTCGGACGACTCCGCCGTCCCCGACGTTCCTTCATCAACCGACTTGTCGGGGGACTCGCCCGCCACCAGTTCCTCCTCGTTCGCCTTCACGTCCGGCTGTCCGAATGTCTAACAGTGTCCCGTCTAGGGAGCATCGCCCCCGTGCTAGACGAGAACGACATAGCTGATGGTTCCCCCACAAAGCGGCCAGGCGCTCTCGACAGATGAATGTGAGAGGCGTCACCCTGTCACTCATCCACGCGGGGAGGCATGGATGGGCAAGAGCCGCAGAACAATTCCGGAGGAGCTTCTGCTGCTCGCTTTGGACCCGGCCACGGGTACCACGGCGCAGCCGCAGTCGCTCGACCTCGGCCTGGCCGGGGCACAGCTAGTGGAGCTGGCTCTGGCAGGACGGATAGCCCCTGATGGGGATCGTATCGCCGTGGTGATGCCACGGCCGACAGGAGATCCGACTCTGGACTCCGCACTGGAACTGCTGCGCAGGCGCGGCAGCCCGGTTCGGGCGGTCCACTGGATCGGCGGACCCCGCCTGGGGCTCCGTCAGGTTTACCTGGCGCACCTGGAGCGCTGCGGCATGGTGCATGCCGTCGCGGGCCAGATGTGCGGGGTGCTGCCGACGACTCGCTACCAAGCGACCGACACAGCGATCAGCCGGGAGATCCGTGGCCGGCTGGACAGTGCGATCCGCACCGGCGTACCGCCGGACCCGCGGACCGCGGCGCTTGCCGCACTGGCCCACGCGGTCGGACTCGGCAAGCACCTGTACCCCGGCAACGAGGGGCGGTCGTCCAGGTCCCGGCTCCGGGACCTGATCCGGCACGACCCGATGGGCGGACTGGTGGCGCACGCCGTCATGGACGTCCAGAACGGCGTGGCCGCACAGCCGCGCCGCGACCGGGCACCGGCCCAGCCCGCCAGGGCAACGGCGGCAGCCGTTCCGCTGCAGCCGCGCCGGACCGGTGCGATGGCCCGCGCGGCCGCGCACTGATCCACCGGCAGGACACGTAGGGCAAGCAGCACACGCAGGACAGGCAGCACACGCAAGGCGAGCAAGACAGCAGCGCAGCAGCATCAGTCGCAAGCGCCTACGCGCGGGGCGACGGGGCCGGTACGCCGGCGCCGTCGGCCCGCGCGTTTGCTTTTCCCGCCCGTTCCCCAGCGGGGTCGCGTGCTTCGGTGGCAGTCTGCTCACCAGCAGACACGCAGAGAGACAGCAAAGAGACAGCAACAGAAGAAGGCGGAGGTGCCGTTCACGTGGCGTCCAATGTCAATCCCACCGTCCGACGCCGCCGGCTGGGCATGGAGTTGCGCAAGCTGCGCGAGGACAAAGGCATGACGGCCGAGCAGGTCGCGGAACGCCTGCTCGTCTCCCAGTCGAAGATCAGCCGGCTGGAGAACGGCCGCCGTTCCATCAGCCAGCGCGACGTCCGCGATCTGTGCGACGTGTACGAGGTCGAGGACCGGCGGCTCGTCGACTCCCTCATGCAGATGGCCAAGGATTCCCGCCAGCAGGGCTGGTGGCACGCCTTCGGCGACATCCCGTACAGCGTCTACATCGGCCTGGAGACGGACGCCGCCAGCCTGCGCACCTACGAACCCCTGGTGATCCCGGGGCTGCTCCAGACCCCGGAGTACGCCCAGTCGCTCGTCCGCGGCGCGTGGCCGGAGACGGCTCCGGTCGACGTGGAGAAGCGCGTCCAGGTCCGGATGCACCGCCAGAAGCGGCTCCACGAGACCGAGAACAGCAACCCCGAGATCGGTCCCCTGCGCCTGTGGGCGGTCATCGACGAGGCCGCCCTGCGGCGGCACGTGGGCGATCCGGAGCTCATGATCCGGCAGCTGGAGTTCCTGATAGAGCAGTCGGAGAAGCCGCACGTCACCGTTCAGGTGATGCCGTTCTCGGTGGGCGCCCACCCGGGCGTCAACGGCCAGTACGCCATTCTGGAATTCCCGGACGCTTCGGACTCGACGGTCGTCTACATCGAGGGCGTGACGAGCGACCTGTACCTGGAGAAGGCCAATGACGTCCAGAAATACAGCGTGATGTACGAACATCTGCGCGCACAGGCCCACAACGTGGACCAGACCCGGCAGTTCATCGCGCAGATCATCGCGGACTTCGAGAACCCGGCGAACTCGGCGGGCTCGGCGAGTTCGGCGAGTTCGGCGGGCTCAGGA
Source organism: Streptomyces sp. NPDC104226 (assembly GCF_055584085.1). NCBI lineage: Bacteria > Bacillati > Actinomycetota > Actinomycetes > Kitasatosporales > Streptomycetaceae > Streptomyces > Streptomyces sp. NPDC104226. The sequence continues at coordinate 342,285 of NZ_JBVJMS010000005.1, read as the reverse complement.
GCAAGGTGAAATGAGCCCCGGCGAAAAGGCCGGTACGGTACACCGTCACTCCCCGGGCGCAGAAGACCTGAATGGAATATGCCACTCGGTCGGGTGAACGCCGTCTTCGCGCAACGGGAGCTGCCGGTAGCGTCGATCACGTCAGCCGGAGCAATGGCCGACACGACACCGGAACCACTCGCTGAACCGGAGAGAAACATGGCTATTCGTCAAGGCGCAACGGAAAACTGGACCAAGTCCTCGTACTCCGCAAACGGTGCCTGCGTCGAGGTCAAGTCCCCCGTCGTCGAATCCATCGCGGTCCGCGACTCGAAGGTGCAGGACGGCCCGTCCCTCACCTTCGCGCCCGGCTCCTGGACCTCCTTCGTCGCCGATGTGACCGAGGGCCGGATGGGACGCCTCGGCTGAACATCGAGGCGACCCCTACGGCCAGAAGCACCGGCGCGACCCGCACCACCTGCACGACTGCATCACCAGCACCACCTGCACCACTGACTGGAGCCCTCTCGACCGGCCCGCCGTCGCCTGCCGAGGGGGCTCGGCCACGTCCGGGGCCCCGGACCCGCGGCCGGGGCCCCGGACGCCGGACCCCGGACTACCTCAGCTGATCGACGTACCGGTTCGTCCCCGGCACCGTCGGGATGAACGGCGCCACCAGCTCCACCCGCCCCAGCCCCGACTCCGCGACCTCCGCGTCCAGCCCCTGGAACCGGTCCCAGCAGCTGCGCGGGTCGGCCTCCAGGAACCACAGCAGGGTCAGCCGGGTGTCGACCCCCTCCACCTGCTTCACGTAGGTCATCCGGTCCCCGGGCAGCGGCGTCGGCCGGAAGACGGTCACCATCGCGGCGGGCGATCCGGCCAGCCGCTTGGGCAGGGCGCGCGAGCGCAGCCACTCCAGCAGCTCGGCCCGCTGCTCCGGGCCCTCCGCGTCGACGACCTGGACCACGAGCCCGCCGTACGGATGGTCGAGGGCGTGGAAGTCGCGGGGTCCGGCGGCCCCGTCCCGGTAGACGGTCGCCTCGTGGTCCTGGAAGGCCGTGAAGACGTGCGTCCGGTCCTGGTAGACCCGGCCGTCGCGGTTGAGGCGCTTGTTGATGCCGACGGTCCACTTCATGTGCTCGTCGTAGCGGCCCTCGGTGACCCAGTAGGTGGAGATGTAGCACCCGGCGGTCACGGGCTGGGCCACCGCCGACTTCTCCGGGTAGCGCAGCTCCTGGAGCTCGCGGGTGGCGACCCAGCGCCGGCCGGCGTACATCCAGGGCATGGCCATGGCGCCGGCGTAGTAGTGGTCGTCCTCGTACCAGCGGTTGTACGCGAACTCGTGGCCCGGGTTCGGTTCGACCATGGTGATCAGCGCGTGGCCGGGGTGGACTCCGTAGGGGCCGACCGAGGCGAGCTCGGCGTAGTCGTCGGCCCGGGTGTTCCGCTCGTCTGCTGTCATGGAGACGGTGTAGCTGATGAGACGTCAGATGGGGAGCCCCCGGGGGCCGTTCAGCATCCGATACATAGATGCCGTCTACACCTTCTCGCGGCTACGATGCGCGCACCCGCCTCCCGAAGGAGCTCCCGTGCCCGCCTCCGCCCTCGCTCCCCCGCCGGCCTTCGCCGCCCGGATCCGTACGACCGCACCCTCCGCCGTACGCGAGATCCTGGCCGTCACCGCCCGGCCCGGCATGATCTCCTTCGCCGGCGGCCTGCCCGCACCCGAGCTCTTCGACGCCGAAGGCCTGCGCGCCGCCTACGACTCCGCCTTCGCGCGGTCCGCCCGCCGCGCCCTCCAGTACTCGACCACCGAGGGATCCCCCGAACTGCGCACGGCGGTGGCGGCCCGCCTCCACGGGCAGGGGCTGGCGACCACCGCGGACGACCTGCTGATCACCACCGGATCGCAGCAGGGGCTCGGCCTGATCACCACCGCGCTCATCGAGCCGGGCGACACGGTGCTCGTCGAGAACCCCACCTACCTGGCAGCGCTCCAGGGATTCCGGCTCGCCGGAGCCCGGGTGGTCCCCGTGCCCTGCGACGACGAGGGCATCCTCCCGGACGCCCTCGCGGAACTCGTCGCCCGCGAACGCCCCAAGCTGCTCTACACGATCCCCACCTTCCAGAACCCGACCGGCCGCACCCTGCCCGCCGGCCGCCGCGCCGAGATCGCGGCGGTCGCGGCCCGGCTCGGACTGTGGCTGCTGGAGGACGACCCGTACGGGGACCTCCGCTACGAGGGCTGCGCGCTGCCCCGGCTCGCCTCCCACCCCGGGGCCGAAGACCGCACCGCGCTCCTCGGCAGCTTCTCGAAGGTCATGGCCCCCGGGCTGCGGCTCGGCTGGCTGCGGGCGCCTGCGGCGCTGCTGCGGGGGGCGGCGCTCGCGAAGCAGGCGGCGGATCTGCACACCTCGACGGTGGATCAGCTCGCGGTGGCGGAGTACCTGGGGGCGGTGGATCTCGACGTGCACGTCGCCCGCGTCCGCGAGGCGTACCGGATCCGGCGGGACGCCCTGCTGGCGGGGCTGGGCTCCGCGCTTCCGGCGGGCTCCACCTGGAACCGCCCCGAGGGCGGCATGTTCGTCTGGGCGCGCCTCCCCGAAGGCCACGACGCGACGGCCCTCTTCCACCAGGCCGCCGCCCGGGGGGTCGCCTTCGTCCCCGGGGCCCCCTTCTTCGCCCGGGACCCGGACCCCCGGACCCTGCGGCTGTCCTTCACGACGCACACCCCGGAGGAGATCCAGGCAGGCCTGACCCGCCTGACCCCCTGACCCCCGCTGCGCGTACGGCGCCGCGCTGGGCGGCCCGGGCCCGCCTGCGAGTCCGCCTCCCCGCGGGCGGCCCGGCCCCGGCTGCGAGTGTGCCGCTGCGCGGGGCGAAGTCCCCTACCCGCCCTTCCACCGTTCCCCGGGCGCCGCCCGGACCCGCGCCTCAAACGCCGGCGAGGCTGGGTGGGTACCCCCGGCCGGGGCCGGGAAGAGGCCCCGGGCTGCGCCCGGACCCCTGGGGCTCCGCCCCAGACCCCGGTCCTCAAACGCCGGACGGCTGAAAGGACACACCCCGGCCGGGGGCAGTAATGGCGTGCCGGGGTCAGTAATGGCGTGCCGGGGCAGGCGGTTGCGTACCGGGGTCAGTGATGGTGCCGGGGCGGGCGGTTGCGTGCCGGGGGCAATGGTGGCCTGCCGGGGCGGGGACGGGGGTGGGGTGGGGTGTTGTCCGGGACGTAGAGCGTGATTTGTGGCGCGAGGTAGAGCCCGGCTGCCGAACGCCCGGGTCAGGGCGCCTAAATCATGCAGTCCCGGACAACACCCCACCCCGCCCCCGGCACCGACCCCCACCCGCAGCCCCCTCACCCGGCGAACCGCCCGCAGCCCCCTCACCCGGCGAACCGCCCGCAGTCCCCTCGCCCGGCGGACCACCCGCAGCCCTCAGCCCCAGCCCTCAGCCGCAGCCCTCAGCCCCAGCACCCATCCCCCACCCCCTTCCCTCCCCGCGCCCCGCGCCGTAGCCTGACGCCCCGTCAGATTCAGCCCGGCGTCGCCCAGGAGGCCCGCACCATGTCGCTGCTGCTGCAAGGCAAGACCGTCATCGTCTCCGGCGTAGGGGCCGGCCTCGGTCACCAGGTCGCCGCCACCGTCGTCCGCGACGGCGGCAACGCCGTGCTCGGGGCACGGACCGAGGCCAACCTCGCCAAGTCCGCCGCCGAGATCGACCCCGACGGCACGCACACCGCCTACCTCCCCACCGACATCTCCGACGAGCGCCAGTGCGAGGCCCTCGCCGCCCTCGCCCAGGAGCGCTTCGGCGGGGTCGACGCCGTCGTCCACGTCGCCGCCTGGGACTCGTACTTCGGCGGCCTCGAGGACGCCGACTTCGGCACCTGGCAGCAGATCCTCGACGTCAACCTGCTCGGCACCCTCCGCATGACCCGCGCCTGCCTGCCCGCGCTGAAGCGCACCGGCGGCTCCGTCGTCATCATCGGCACCCAGTCCGCCGTCGCCTCCCCCAACGAGGTGCAGCAGGCCGCCTACGCCGCTTCCAAGGGCGCGCTGACCTCCGCCATGTACTCCATGGCCCGCGAGCTCGGCCCGCACCGCATCCGCGTGAACACCGTGCTCCCGGGCTGGATGTGGGGTCCCCCGGTCCAGGCCTTCGTCACCTTCACCGCGCACACCGAAGGTGTCCCGGAGGCCGAGGTGCACGCCCGTCTCACCGACCGCATGGCGCTGCCCGACCTGGCCACCGACGGGGACGTCGCCGACGCCGCCGCCTTCCTCGCCTCGGACCGCGCACGGGCGATAACAGGCCAGTCCCTGCTGGTCAACGCCGGGGAACTGATGCGATGAGCCCCTCCGTGCCCGCGCGAGCGGATCGTATGCTCGGCCCATGACCACTCCGAGTGACGCTCCGACCGAGAACTCGATGCGCCGCGCGCTCCGTCGCGCCCGCGACGGCGTCGCGCTCGACGCGACCGAGGCGGCCGTGCTCCTGCAGGCGCGCGGCGAGGCCCTGAAGGACCTCGCCGCCTCCGCCGCCCGGGTCCGGGACTCCGGCCTCGAAGCCGCGGGCCGGCCCGGCGTCATCACTTACTCGCGCAAGGTGTTCATCCCGCTCACCCGACTGTGCCGGGACAAGTGCCACTACTGCACCTTCGTCACGGTGCCGGGCAAGCTCCGCCGCGAGGGGCACGGCATGTACCTGTCCCCCGACGAGGTCCTCGACATTGCCCGCAAGGGCGCGGCCATGGGCTGCAAGGAGGCCCTGTTCACGCTGGGCGACCGGCCCGAGGACCGCTGGCCCGAGGCCCGCGAGTGGCTCGACGCGCACGGCTACGACGACACGCTCGCCTACGTGCGCGCCATGGCCGTCCGCGTCCTGGAGGAGACCGGCCTCCTCCCCCACCTCAACCCCGGCGTGCTGTCCTGGTCCGACCTCCAGCGCCTCAAGCCGGTGGCCCCCTCGATGGGCATGATGCTGGAGACCACCGCCACCCGGCTGTGGTCCGAGCCCGGCGGCCCGCACCACGGCTCCCCCGACAAGGACCCGGCCGTCCGGCTGCGCGTCCTGGAGGACGCGGGCCGCTCCAACGTGCCCTTCACCACCGGGGTGCTGATCGGCATCGGCGAGTCCTGCGAGGAGCGCGCGGACGCCTTCTTCGAGCTGCGCCGGATCCAGCGCAGCTACCACGGCATCCAGGAAGTCATCGTCCAGAACTTCCGGGCCAAGCCCGACACGGCGATGCGCGGCATGCCCGACGCGGAGCTGGAGGAGCTCGCGGCGGCCATCGCCGTGGCCCGCCACATCCTCGGCCCGAGCGCCCGCATCCAGGCCCCGCCGAACCTGGTGGACTCCGAGTACGCGCTACTCATCGGCGCCGGCATCGACGACTGGGGCGGGGTCTCCCCGCTGACCCCCGACCACGTGAACCCCGAGCGCCCCTGGCCGCACATCGAGGAGCTCGCCCGCCGCACCGCCGACGCGGGCTTCGAGCTCCGCGAACGCCTCACGATCTACCCGGAGTTCCTGCAGCGCGGCGAGCCGTGGCTGGACCCGCGCCTGCTCCCCCACGTCCGCGCGCTCGCCGACCCGCGGACCGGGCTCGCGGACGAGTCCGCGGCCGTCGAGGGCCGGCCCTGGCAGGAGCCGGACGAGGGGTTCGCCGCCTACGGCCGGACCGACCTGCACACCACCATCGACACGCAGGGCCGTACCGCCGACCGCCGCGAGGACTTCGACGAGGTCTACGGCGACTGGGAGGCCCTGCGCGAGGCGGCGGCCCCCGGGATGGTCCCCGAGCGCATCGACACCGACGTACGGGGGGCGCTCGCGCAGGCCGCCGACGACCCGACGAGGCTCACCGACGGGCAGGCGCTCGCCCTGCTGCACGCGGACGGCCCGGCGCTGGACGCCCTCTGCCGGATCGCGGACGACCTGCGCAAGTCGGTCGTGGGCGACGAGGTCACCTACATCGTCACGCGCAACATCAACTTCACCAACGTCTGTTACACCGGCTGCCGCTTCTGCGCCTTCGCGCAGCGCCGTACGGACGCGGACGCGTACACCCTCTCGCTCGACCAGGTCGCCGACCGGGCCGCGCAGGCGTGGGACGTGGGCGCGGTCGAGGTGTGCATGCAGGGCGGCATCCACCCGGACCTGCCCGGGACGGCCTACTTCGACATCGCGCGGGCGGTGAAGGAACGCGTCCCCGGCATGCACGTGCACGCCTTCTCCCCGATGGAGGTCGTCAACGGCGCGACGCGCACGGGCCTGTCGGTACGGGACTGGCTGACGGCGGCCAAGGAGGCCGGTCTCGACTCCATCCCCGGTACGGCGGCCGAGATCCTCGACGACGAGGTCCGCTGGGTCCTGACCAAGGGCAAACTGCCGGCGGCCGACTGGATCGACGTGGTGTCCACCGCCCACGAGCTGGGCATCCGCTCCTCCTCCACGATGATGTACGGCCACGTGGACCAGCCCCGCCACTGGCTGGGCCACTTCCGCACCCTGGCCCGCATGCAGCAGGAGGCGCGGGCGAAGGGGGTGGAGGGCTTCACCGAGTTCGTGACGCTGCCCTTCATCCACACCAACGCCCCCGTCTACCTGGCGGGCATCGCCCGTCCCGGCCCGACGGTGCGCGACAACCGCGCGGTGACGGCGATGGCCCGCATCCTGCTCCACCCGCACATCACCAACATCCAGACCAGCTGGGTGAAGCTGGGCTCGGACGGGGCGGCCGAGATGCTCCGCTCGGGCGCCAACGACCTGGGCGGAACCCTGATGGAGGAGACCATCTCCCGGATGGCCGGGTCGAGCTACGGCTCGTACAAGTCCGTCCAGGACCTGATCGCCGTCGCCGAGGCGGCCGGCCGTCCCGCGAAGGCCCGTACGACGCTCTACGGGGAGGTCCCGGAGGAACGCCAGGCCGCGGCCCGCGCCTCGGACGGGCACCTGCCGGAGCTGCTGCCGGTCCTGGACTAAGTCCCGTACAACCCTCGGAGGCGTTCGGCGGTCTCACCGGCGACAGCCGAACGCTTTTCCGGGGGATTCATGAACAAGCGCACCAACGCCGTGCTCTGCACGGCGACCGTCCTGGGGCTGGGCGCCGCGCTGGCCGTGCCGACCACGGCCGCGCAGGCCGCCGAGTCCCCGGTCAGGCAGTTCAGCGCACACGTGCTGCACGAGCAGGTCGTCCTGGACTTCGGCACCGCGGCGCTGCCCAAGGACCTCAAGGTGCACCTGCGCAAGAAGGGCACGACCGCCCGGGTCGCCACCGTCACGAGCTTCACCCCCGCCCCCCAGGGGGTCCGGACCGCCCCGCTGAAGCTCGCCGCGCTCGGCGAGTACGCCGTCGACGTGGAGTACGACGATCCCCAGGGCGCACCCGTCACCCACTGGGACAAGACGAGCCTGAACTACCAGGTGCGGCCCTCCTTCACGAACCTGAAGTCCTCGAAGGCGGTGTCCCTCGCGGACCCGCGGACGGTGGTCTCGGGTGACGTCAAGCTCTACGACCCGCGCAACGGCGCGCTGAAGCCCTACCCGGGCACGTTCACGGCCCGGACCGGCACCGTCACCACACCGGTGACCCCCGACGCCCAGGGACACTTCACCTCGAAGATCACGGTCGACGGCGCCGAGTCCGGTGCGAAGGCGGCCGACGCCGGATCCACGTACGTCCACCTCGCGGGCGAGGCGAACGGCGTCAAGGAGCAGGAGTCCCTGCCGGTGGCGGTGGCGACGCCGGGCGCCGCCGCGCGCATCACCCTGGACTCCCCGACGCTGACCGGCCCCTTCGGAACCAGCGGCAAGGTCGGCGGCACCGTCACCTGGAAGGCCCCCGACGGCACGTGGAAGCCGGCTCCCGCCGGCCTGAGGATCGCCGTCAACACCGCCCCCGAGGCGCCGAAGTACCTGACGACGGACGGTGCGGGCCGGTTCGAGGGGTCCTTCGCCCTGCCCTTCACCGATGACGCCCCGTGGCAGGTCCGCACGGCCTCGCCCTGGGTGGCCGAGACCTCCCGGAACGTGGCGGTGGACACCACGGGCGGCACCGCCTTCCACGACTTCACGGCCGTGCTGGGTTCGCACAAGGTCGTGACGGTGCGGGCCAAGCTCGACCTCGTCCAGATCCCGGCGGGCACCCCGTACTCGTCGAAGGTGGACATCCAGTACTCGGCGGACGGCAGGACCGGCTGGACCACGATCGGCGGGACGTTGGTCCACACCGATCCCGGCCACAGCCGTACGGAGTACGTCAGCGGGGACGCCCCCCACTCCGGCCCGGGCTTCGTGCGACTGCAGTACGCCGGCGCCCCGAACTTCCGGGGTTCGGTGTCACCCGCCGTCCGGCTGAACGAGCGGAAGGCGACGGCCATCTCGGAGTTCAACGCCGCGCCCGAGCCGGTCAGGAAGGGGCAGCCGATCACGGTCACGGGCAGGCTGACCGAGACCGACGCCGCCCGCACGCCGCTGGTCGGCGCGACCGTCCACTACTACTTCAGGCCCGCGGGAAGCACGACGTGGCAGGGCATGGGATCCACCAGGACCCTGGCGGACGGCAGCTTCTCCAGGAAGTTCCCCGCCAACATGACCGGCACGTGGAACGCCCGCTTCCTGTACGTCACCTCGCCCCACTTCTTCTCGCTGAGCCGCTACGACGAGGTCGTCGTGAACCCGTGACGCAGGAACCGACTCAGGACGGGCGCGCCCCCGTCCGCCCACGCCCGTCCGCGAAGGCCTGCCTAGTCGACCAGGAGGTCCTTCTTCAGCTGCTTCAGCTCACGGCCGTCGATGCCGAGGCCGCTCTGGAGGTAGTTCTCGAAGCTGCCGAACTTCGCCCGGACCTCTTCGTACCCGGCGTTGAGGTACTCCGGGCGCACGTCGAGCATCGGCTTGTAGACGGCGGCCTGGGCGGCCGGCAGGTGGGAGAGGATCGCGTCGTTGGCGGCCTTGCGGTAGTCGTTGCTGGCCAGGTAGTCGGCCATCACCGTCTCGCTGGGCACGCCGAGGGCGGTCAGCAGGGAGGCGTTCGCCCAGCCCGTACGGTCCTTGCCCGCGGTGCAGTGGAACAGGACTCCGCGGTCGCGGTCGCGCTCGACGCCTTCGAAGACCTGGGTGTAGGCCTTCTTGCCGCCCTCCCCGCTGACCATCGCCTTTTCGGCGTCGACCATGGCCTTGACGGCCTCGTCGGGGGTCTTGGGCATGGCCTGGAAGGAGCCCGAGCCCGCGAAGACGTCGGCGACGACGTGGCGCGCGCCGGCCGGGACGCGGTCGGCGTCCGTGGTGCGCTCGCTCTCCATGCGGAGGTCGAAGACCGTCTTGACGCGCAGGCGCTGGAGCTTGGCGAGGTCGTTGTCCGTGAGCTTGTTCAGGGCGTCGGAGCGGTAGATCTCGCCCATCTTGACCCACTGGCCGCCGGTGGTGCGGTAGCCGCCCGCGTCACGGAAGTTGACGGTGCCTTCGAGCTTGATCAGCCGGTCGGCCAGGCGCAGCCCCTGACCACGGTCGGGGTCGAAGTCGAACCACTGGCGGTCGGCGGCGGGCAGCCCGCTGACCACGGCCTCGCCCCGGGCGCCGCCCTTGGCGACGACCTTGCCGTTCGCCTTGATCTCCACGCGCTTGGTGCCCTTGGCGTTCCACTTCAGCGTGTACGCCCCGTCGGCACCGGCGGTGACGGTGGCCTCGGTGAAGGGGATGGCGGAGTGGCCGTGGTGCCGGCCGCCCCAGGGGAGGTCCCACCCGGAGGAGGACGCCGAGGCGGCGGGGGCCGCGACGAGGGCGAGGGTGAACGTGGAGGCGACGACGGTCGCGGCGAGCAGTGCCTTCTTCATGCCCCGAGGCTCCGGGCCCGCGGCCAACGCCGCGTGAACACGGAATGGCTGGACGCGGCCATCGGAAAGACAACTGGCAAAACGTGCCGCTGAGGCACCAATCGGCTTACTAGACAGAGGTAATCAACCATGCGCAGAAACAGGAACCTCGTGACCGCGGCACTCGTGCCGACGCTGGCCCTGGGGGGCATCGGCCTCGGAACCGCCGCCACGACCGTCCTCGCGACGGCCGGGGTGGCCGCGGCGGCCGAGGTGGCTCCGTCGGCCGAGACGGCCGCGGCGTCGTCCTGGAGCACGCCCACTCCGATGCCGGGCCTGCCCGACGGCATGCACATCAAGGATGTGGTGACGATGTGGGACGGGAGGTCGGTGGCCGTCTGGTACTACCAGGCCCCCAACCGGACGGACGCCGCACTCATGACGGCGATCCGGCCCGCCAACAGCACCGTCTGGGGCAAGCCGATCCAGCTGGACCTGGTCCGGGCCTCGCTGGACAGCGTGAAGCTGACGGCGGACCCGGACGGATCGACCTCCCTGGCGTGGATCAGCGGCCTGTCGGAGTCCGCGGCCGAGATCAAGACGGCGCGGCTCCCGGAGGGCTTGAGTCAGTGGACCGACCACTCCAGCTTGCCCTTCAAGGCGGGCACCACGGTCAAGGACTTCAGCTACGCCTACGACCCGGACTCGGGCACGCGGACGGCCGTGTGGCGCGCGACGGGATCGGACGACAAGCTCTACGCCTCGCAGAGTTCACCCGGCCAGGGCTGGTCCACCCCCGCCTCCCTCGGCTCCACCAAGGTCGCGCCGCAGGTGGCGGTGGGACCGGACGGGACCTTCACCGTCGCCGCCCAGAACGCCTCCGGCGTCTTCACGCTGACCAAGGCGGCCGGTGCCACCCAGTGGAGCGGCCCCGTGGCCGTGTCCGGCAAGGCGAAGGTGAGCACGCCGCCCCTGCTGAGCGTCGGCCCCGACGGCACGGCGGCCGTCTCCTGGAGCTACGCGACGGGCAGGAACGAGGAGACCGGGGACGAGGGGAACAACCGCATCCTCACCTCCGTGCGCAAGGCCGGCTCCAGCACCTGGGGCGCCCCGGAGGAACTCACGGGGTGGGGCGCCTCGGCCGTCCTGCAGGCGTCGCTGATCGGGCCGAAGGGGGAGATCACCCTCCTCTGGACGAACCACTCCTCCGAGGGGTCGTGGCTGCGCACCGCCAGCCGGACGACCGCCGGGAGCTGGAGCGCCATCAAGGAACTCGACCTGGACGTGCGCCACACCCAGGTGGATGCCTCCATCGGCGCCGACGGCACGGTCGTGGTCGGCTGGGCGAGCAAAAGCCGCAACGTGACGCACTTCGTCACCTCCACCCGCCGCGGCGGCGTCTGGGCAACGACGCCCACGCGGCTCAGCACCGTCCCGACGGAGGTGAAGGGCGCCGTCGCCGTGGGCGGGTCCGACGGCCGGGCGACGGCGGTCTGGCCGCAGGGCAACCAGCTGTGGGCGTCCGGCACCGGGATCTCCGCCGTGGCACCCAAGTTCCGGGACCACGCGGGCTGGAGCGGCAACCCCGACCTGTTCGCCCAGAACGCCAAGGGCGACCTGTGGGTCTACCACGGCACGAACCAGACGGTGTCGGACCGGACCTACGCGGGCAGCTGGCCGACCACCTCGTTCGTGCTCCCCTTCGGCGACCTGAACCGGGACGGCTGCAACGACACCCTGGTGCGTACGGCCGCGGGCGAGCTGATCCGCTACACCCCGGCCTGCGGGACGACCGTCACCCCGCAGTCCCCCGCCACCAAGATCGGCAGCAGCGGCTGGGGGCAGTTCGACGAGCTGACGTACTCCGGCGACTTCAACCGGGACGGCCTCCCGGACCTGGTCGCCCGTCAGGCCTCGACCGGTGACCTGTACCTGTACAAGGGCACGGCCGCGGGCACCCTGGCCAACGCCGGCAAGATCGCCACCGGCCGGAAGTCGATGCTCATCGTCGGTGCGGGTGACCTCAACGGCGACGGCAACGCCGACCTCCTCACCCGTACGACCACCGGCTCCCTGTACCGCTACGACGGCACGGGCAAGGGCACCCTCGGCGCGCCCGTGAAGATCGCCTCCGGCTGGGGCGGCCTGGTGAACGTCGTCGGCATCGGCGACCTGACCGGGGACGGCAAGAACGACCTCGTCGCCCGCAACGCCGCCGGCGAGCTCTTCCGCTACGCGGGTACGGGCCAGGGCACGTTCGGCGCCGCGGCGAAGATATCCAACGAGAACTGGAAGGCCTTCGCGACCATCCGTTAGGACGGGAGGCGTTCCCGGGGTTCCAGGATTTCCCTGGTCCCGGGAACCCCTGCGGGGAACGGCGGAATCCAGCCGTTCCCCGTCTCCATACCGCCCCCGTGACCGACTGGTTCCGGACTCGATCGGTACTGTCCACTACAGTGCCCGCCAGAGCACGCGCGGGCAGTCCGGGGGGATCGACATGGACACGGCGACGGAAACGTCCGGGGAGCAGCAGGGCCGGCTCGGGGCGGCCCAGCCCCTCCAGCCGACGCCACCACCCCCCGCCCCCGACCCGGCCGGCGGAGCCACCCCCGGAGCCACCAGCCTCGGCCCCGCCACCGGCCCCGCCGCCGGCGCCACCCTCGGCGGCCGGGCCGCCGTCACCACCGGCCTGTGGGGCCGCACCGAGCAGCAGGACTTCCGCAGCCGGGTCAGGGGGACCCTCCTCGGCTCCGCCATCGGCGACGCCCTCGGCGCACCCGTCGCCGCCCTCTCCCTCCCCGAGCTCCTCGACGCCCACGGCCCGGCGGGCCTGACCGATCCGGCCCCCCGCGCCACGGTCACCGCGGCCACGCAGCTCGGGCTCTTCACCGTGGACGGCCTGATACGGGCCCACGTACGCCGGGACACCGGCGCCTGGCACCCGCCGACCGACGTGCACCGCGCGTACCTCCGCTGGGCCCTCACCCAGAGCGACTGGGGCCCGGACGAGCGCCGCGAGGACAACGGCTGGCTCGCGCAGGAGGAATGGCTCTACGCCCGCCGCTCCCCCGACCGCTCCTGCCTGACCGGTTTCGCCGACGGAGTCCTCGGTACGCTCGCACAGCCGAAGAACCCGACCGCCCTGGACCCGGCCGCCGCCACCCGTTCCGCCCCCTTCGGGCTGCTGGTCGGCTGGGAGTCGGCCCTCGTCCTCCAACTCGCCGTCGAATGCGCCGCGCAGAGCCACGGACACCCCACCGCGTACCTGTCGGCGGGCGCCCACTCCGTCATCGTCCACGGCCTGACCCGTGGCGAGTCCCTCGACTCCGCCGTCCAGCGCGCACTGGGCCTGCTCGGCGTCCGCCCCGGCCACCAGCCCGTCACGGACGCCCTGCAGCGCGCGCTCGGCGCCGTCACCACGGGCGTCCCGTCGCCGCAGACGGTCGAGGCCCTGTCCCCCGGCCCCGGCCGCCAGGCCGAGGAGGTCCTCGCCATCGCCGTGTACTGCGCCCTCGTCGCCGAGAACGTGGCCCACGGCCTGCGCCTCGCCGTGAACCACGGCGGCGACTCCGCGGCCACCGGCGCCCTGTGCGGCTCCCTGCTCGGCGCCCAGCACGGTGAGACGGCCCTTCCGGCGGCCTGGCTCGCCGATCTCGAAGGCCGCGCCACGGTCCTGGAACTCGCCGACGACTTCGCCCTGGAGATGACCCAGGGCCCCGCCCTCCACGGCCCGGCCGCAACGTCCACCAGCTGGCTGGCCCGCTACCCCCGGGGGTGACCACCGCCACCCCCGTGGCCGACGCACGCCCCTGCCCTCCGCAGGCGCGAAGCCGTACTTTGGCCCTCCCCAGCCACGGAGGTGTCAGCGCACATGCGGATCGCCACGACCGTCTTCCTGACCGACCGCACCATCGCTCCCGTCCCGCTCGCCCGCGCACTGGAGGAACGCGGCTTCTCCGGCCTCTACCTCCCCGAGCACACCCACATCCCGGTCAGCCGCGTCACCCCCGCCCCCATGGGCGGCGAGCTCCCCGACCGCTACGGCCGCACCCTGGACCCCTTCGTCGCCCTGGGGCAGGCCTCCGCCGTGACCGAGCGGCTCCACCTCGGCACCGGCATCACCCTCGTCGCCCAGCACGACCCGATCGGCCTCGCGAAGCAGGTCGCCACGCTGGACCACCTGTCCGGCGGCCGCGTCACCCTCGGCATCGGCTACGGCTGGAACGTGGAGGAAGCCTCCGACCACGGGGTCGAGTGGCGCAATCGCCGCGAACTGGTCCGCGACCGCATGGCCCTGATGCGGGCCCTGTGGTCCCCGCAGCCCACGGCGTACGTCGGCCGGTTCTCCTCCGTCCAGGCCAGCTCGGCGTACCCCAAGCCGGTCCAGCCCCCGCGCGAACTCGCCCCGGGCGTCCCCCTGTACGGCCCCCGCACCCTGATCGGCGGCCAGGCCGGCCCGAAGCTCTTCGCCGCCATCGCCGACCACAGCGACGGCTGGATGCCGATCGGCGGCGGCGGCCTGACGGAGTCCCTCCCCGTGCTGCGCCAGGTCTGGGAGGCCGCGGGCCGGGACCCCAAGTCCCTCCAGGTGGTCCCGTACGCCGTCCAGCCGACCCCCGGCAAGATGTCCCACTACGCCGACCTGGGCTTCGAGGAGGTCGTCCTCCAGCTCCCCTCGGAGGACGAGTCCGCGATCCTGCGCGTCCTGGACGAGTTCGCCCCGTACCTCTGAGAGCCACACGGGCGCATTGCGGCACATTCGGTACATTCGCTGCATGAGTGAGCCTGTGATCGAGTCCATGATCGAAGTGGGCAGCCATCTGGCGGGCGCCGTGGACCGCGCGTACCGCGACGGCGTCCCCACGGTCATCACCCGCGACGGCACACAGGTGGCCGTCGTGGTCGGCATCGAGGAGTACCGGCAGCTGCGCCGGCTCGTGGACGAGGCCGAGGACGCGTGGCTGAACAGGCTGGCCGACGAAGCCGAGCGCGCGGGGACCGCCGGGTCCGTCACGCTCGACGACATGGCCGCCGCCCTCCGCCACGAGGACTGCTGACCGATGGGACCGATCGCCTACACCACCCGCCTCACCCCGCACGCCCAGCGTGACCTGCTCGGTGTCCCCCGCCCCGACGCCCTGCGCATCCTGCAGCGGCTGACCGAGTTCCAGAAGGCCCTCACGGCGGGGGACACGAGGGCCTTCGACACCAGGGCCCTGCGCGGCCACCCCGCACGCCGGCGGCTCCGCCTCCACGTCGGCGACCACCAGGCCGTCTACACGATCGAGGACAGCCGGCTCCTCATCTGGGTACTCGCCTCCGAGCACCAGCGCCCGCTCCCCGGCGGCCGCTGACGCGGTCGCCCGCACCGCCGGCTCCGCCCAGACCGTCTTCCCGACCAGCCGGTCCCTGACCCCCAGTCGGCGGCGACGGCCTCGACGATGCGCAGGCCGTAGCCCGCCTCGGCCCCGTACGCGTGCGGGGCGACGGCCGGACGGCGGTCCCGGCGGGCGTCCGACACCTCGATCCGCAGCGCCCCGGACCTGGGCGGCGTTCGTGGCCGGGTTCACCGGCCCTGAGCTGCGGGTACTCCGTAGGACTCCCTCCGCACGATCCCGCCACCCGGCGCAGGCTGATTAGTCAACGGGTGATTAAGTAGGGATCTTCAACGTGCGAAAAACGAGGGGCAGTTCAGAGTGAAGTCCGTTGTGCGGGGGACCGTGTGTGCCGTGGTGCTGGTGGCGGCGCTGGCCGGCTGTGGGGGTGACGGGGACGCCGCGAATTCGGCCGTGGGCGTTGCCCCGATAGGAAGCGGCGACGGCAAGGGAAAGAAGACCGGCACCCTGTCGGTGGACCAGGTGCGGGCGGCGCTGCCGACCAACGAGGCGCTGGGCGCCGTCTGGGTCGGCGACGACCTGGCCGCGTTCGACGGAGAACAGGCACGCCGGCACTGCGCCGAGGAAACCGGCACCGCGTGCGACGGCTTCGTGGCCGCGGGCCACAAGGAGGCTGCCGTGAGGGGCAACTCGGATGACGACGAGGTCGAGTTCACCCTCCTCTCGTTCGATTCGAAGCAGGCCGCGAGTGCCGCGATGAAGGGCATCGCGGCCAAGACGGCGAGCCGTGAGCCCGCGCCCGAGCCGACCCAGTTCACCACCGGCGCGGACGAGACCCAGTCCTTCACCACCGGCAAGTCCAGCACCCGTACCGTCATGCGCGTCGGCAATGTCGTGGCGTACGTCCAGGCGAGCATCTACGACGCCGAGAACAGGAACGGCATGGCGAAGCTCCAGGTCGAGCTGATCAAGAAGGCCGGCTGACGGTCCTGACGGCCGGACGCGGGCCCCGCACCCTCACAGCCCGGTGGCCGGCCAGAGGGTCACGGCCGCTACGGCGAGGAGCCCGACGTTGAGGGCGATCCGGCGGTCTTCGCCCGTCAGGTGGACGGCTATCGCCCCCGCCTGGAGGAGGACGAAGCCGCCGGCCGCCGCCGCTGCCAGCGGGAGCGCGATGCCCGTCAGCGGCGGCAGGACCAGGCCGGCCGCGCCGAGCACTTCGACCGCCCCCAGGGCCCTCAGGGCGGGCAGGGGCATGCGGTCGACCCAGGACATCATGGGCCGGAGCTGGTCGGGGCTTCGGATCACCTTGAGGGTGCCCGCGTAGAGGTAGAAGAGGGCGAGCGGACCCGCGAGGATCCAGTAGGCGATGTTCATGCCACCAGTGCACTGCCGGGGGCGCGGCCGCGTCCAAGACCCATCGGGCGGCACCGATACCCGGTGGGTATCGTTGCAGCGTGGAGCTACGGACCCTGCGCTACTTCGTGGCCGTCGCCGAGGAACTCCACTTCGGCCGGGCGGCCACCCGGCTGCACATGAGCCAGCCGCCGCTGAGCCGTGCGATCAAGCGGCTGGAGGCCGAGGTCGGGGCCCTGCTGTTCGCCCGCTCGGCCGCCGGCGTCACCCTCACCCCGGTGGGCGCGGTACTGCTCGACGAGGCACGGGCCCTGCTCGACCACGCCGACCGCGTCCGTACGCGCGTGCGCGCGGCAGCCGGCGGCGCGACCCTCACCGTCGGCATCCTGGGCGACGGCACCGACCCGGGAGTTGCGAGGCTGGCCGCCGCCTACCACCGGACCCACCCCGGCATCGACATCCGCATCCGCGAGACCGACCTGACCGACCCGACGTGCGGGCTGCGCACCGGACTGGTCGACGTCGCCCTGACCCGGGCTCCCTTCGACGAGACCGCCCTGACGGTCCGTACGCTCCGGACCGATCCGGTGGGCGTGGTCCTGCGCGCCGACGATCCGCTGGCCGGCTGCGACCGGCTGCGACTGGCCGATCTGAGCGACCGCCGCTGGTTCCGGTTCCCCCGGGGCACCGACCCCGCCTGGGCCTCGTACTGGAACGGCGGCACGCCGCGCGAGGGCCCCGTGGTGCGCGCCGTCCAGGAATGCCTGCACGCCGTGCTGTGGAACGGCACGGTCGGCCTGGCCCCCCTCGGACACGACCTGCCCGCGGAGTTGGCCGTGGTGCCGCTGACCGACATGGCGCCGAGCCGCGTGGTGGTGGCGTGCAACGAGGGCGACGCCAACCCGCTGATCCGCTCCTTCATCGAGATGGCGGCAGCCGCCTACCGCCACTGAGCCGGACCGGCCTACCTCCGGGCGCGGGCCTTCTTCGGTCGGCGGCGGTAGAACTCCGCGAGGTCTTCCAGGGCCCGGGCCGCTCGGGCGGTGAGGTCGGCGTAGGGGACCTCGTGGTGGGCGGCCGGGAACCAGACCGTGCCGGGCTTGCCGTCCCAGGTGAAGACGGACGGCGCGGGTGCGCGAAGGTGGCAGACGGTGCCCACCGGGTTCGTGTCGAAGGCGAGTTCGAGCTCCGGGAAGTCCGTCCGGCTGCCGCTGGGGTCGGTGAGGAAGACGGGCTGGAACTCCTCCGCGATCTGCTCCGAGTCCTTGATCTGGTCCTTGACCAGGTGGGAGTACCGCTCCAGGTAGCCGAGTTCGCCGAAGGCGTCGAGCACACCGTGAACGGCGGGCAGCGGGTCCACGTGCAGGAAGTCGGTGTCGGTGAGCACGGTCTTCGCGACGTCGCCCAGGACGATCCTGGTCCGCAGCGAGAGGTCGATGCCGAGGGCCCGGCCGGCGAAGTCGGTGAACGGGACGCTCCAGGGCAGCCGTCCGGTGACCGGCACCTGGCGCTCGGTGCCGGCCGGCACGTCGAAGCGGGACACCCCTGCGTGGAAGTACGACAGGTGGTCGGTGATGACCTCGCCGTCGGACCGGTACATCGTGGCGACCGGCTGGAGGACGATGTTCGTGATCCGCAGGTCCGCTCCGCCGGCGCGGATCACCAGCCGGCCGCTGACCTCCGCGCCGGGCCGCAGGGCGAGGGTGCTGATCCGGGTGTCGATCTCGGGCGGCTCGACGTGCTCCGCGTGCCCGTCGCCCTCGTCCTGAACCGCCCCGAACAGTTTGCGGAACGCCACCGCCGGCCTCCTCCCCACACCACCTGGCACGAGCCTAGCCGGAGGTGGGACGGGCGCCCGGGGATAGGCTGTGGCCGACTGTCTCGGGGGAGGAACAGATGGGTCTGCGCAGGCTCTTCGGCTTCGGGCGCGAGGGCGGCGGTGGCGGGATTGCCGGTGCCGGCGAACCGCCCGAGATCGACGCCGTCATCACCACGGTGGCCGCGCAGCCCGGTCAGTGGCTGAGGGGCGAGGTGGCGTTCCGCGGCGGCGGTACGGGGCTGAAGGTCGACCGGTTCGACGTACGGGTCATGGCGAAGTCCATGACCTGGGAGGGCATCTCCCGCGAGGACGAGGTGGCCCGGCTCACGCCCGTCGCCTACGAGACCTCCGCCGAGGTCTCCCCCGGCGCGGAGCACCGGATCGGCTTCCGCGGACGGCTGCCCTGGGAGTGCCCGATCACCGAACTGGGCGGCCGGTCCACGGGCGTCGACCTCTCGGTGGTGACCACGGTCGAATCCGGCGGGGCCGACGTGGTGCGGGACGTCGACTTCCTGCACGTGGCGGCGCCGCCGCTGCACGAGGCCGTGATGGACGCCTTCTTCGCCGAGGGGTACCACCGCGTGGAGGCGGAGCTGACCGCCGACTCCGTCCCGTACGTCGCGCAGCGCCGCGCCTACCTCCAGACGTACTACCTGGAGGACTCCGGGCGGAAGGCCGACGAGCTCGCCCAGATCGAGGCCACCCTCCTCAACAGCCAGGTCGGTGCGCTGGTCTTCGTCCGCCGCGGGGACCGGGACAGGTTCGGCTGGAACGAGAAGCCGCCCGCGCTGTCGTTCCCCGTCGCCCATCACGAGCTGGGCGAAGCCGACCTCGGCAGCCGTATCCGGGAGGCCTTGGCCGACCTGCCCGGCCTGGACCGCCTCAGGCGGTGACGGCAGGCTTCCAGTCGCGGGCCAGGAGGCCGTACAGGACCTCGTCCAGGAACTCGCCCATCACCCAGGCCGAGGAGCGCAGCACGCCCTCGCGGACGAAGCCGTTGCGCTCGGAGGCGCGGATCATCGGGATGTTGTCCGCCAGCGTCTCGATCTGCAGCCGGTGCAGGCCGCGGACGACGAAGCCGTAGTGGCACAGGACCGCGACCACGTCGGTGGCGTAGCCCTTGCCGCGCGCGGACGGCAGCAGCCCGAGGCCGACGTGCGCGGTGCGGTTGTGGTTGTCGATGCCCCACAGCGTCGCGGTGCCGACCAGGGCTCCCGTCTCCAGGTCCACCACGGAGAACGGCACGTGGCCCGGCTCCTTGTCGTCCACCTGGAACGACAGGGCCTGCGAGCCGGCCATGAGCGGCCGCCACGGGTTCGCGGTGGCCCGCGAAGCGGTGACCACGTCGTCGTGCAGACCTGCGTGGAGGAGGGGGATGTCGTCCTCGTGCCGGGCCCTGAGCCCCACCGTGTTGCCTTTGAGCATGCGAGCTTCCTATCCGAGCGTCCGGTCGGCGGCAACCCGTTTGTTTCCGGAGCGACCCCGTCCGCCCGGCCGTCCGTCCCGCCGAAATTCCCTTCCCCTCCCCCCCACCCGTCCGGAACGATGACGTCCATGGTGTCCACTGACCGGCTGCTGGCGTTCGCCGCCATGTCCTTGCTCCTGATCCTCATCCCCGGGCCGAGCGTGCTCTTCGTCATCGGCCGGGCGCTGTCCCAGGGGTGGCGGGCCGCGCTGATCACGGTGGCCGGGAACACCCTCGGGGCGTACGTGCTCGTCGTCGCCGTGGCCTTCGGGGTGGGGTCCGTCGTGGAGCGGTCCGTGCTCGTGTTCACGACGCTCAAGCTCGCGGGGGCCGCGTACCTCGTCTACCTGGGGATCAAGGCCTTCCGGCAGCGGCATGCGCTGCGTGCGGAGTTCGGGGCGACCGCAGCCTCGTACGGGAACTGGCGGTCGCTGTGGGAAGGGTTCGCCGTCGGGGTGGCCAATCCGAAGACGATCGTGTTCTTCGCGGCCGTCCTCCCGCAGTTCGTGGACCGCGACCAAGGGCACGTGACGGCCCAAATGCTCACGCTCGGCCTGGTCTTCAACCTCATCGCCGTGGTCTGCGACAGCGCCTGGGGCATGGTCGCCGCCACCGCCCGGAGCTGGTTCTCGCGCTCGCCGCAGCGCCTCTCCGCCGTCGGCGGGGCCGGCGGGCTGGCGATGATCGGCCTGGGTGTGACCGTAGCCGTGACCGGGCGCAAGGACTGATGTTCTACTGAGCCGACGGCCGGTCGGGGAACTCAGTACGGGGGTATGTGGCCATGGGTGTGGGCGTGGACGGAGACGCGGACGTGAGCGCGGACGTGGAAACGGGCAGCCACGGGCACGCCGATGCGCACGCCGACCCCGACGCGCAGCGCCTCCTCGCCCTCCGCTTCGAGGAGCACCGTTCCCATCTCCGGGCCGTCGCCTACCGGATGCTCGGTTCCCTCGGGGAGGCCGAGGACGCGGTCCAGGAGGCCTGGCTGCGGTTGAGCCGCACTGACGTCGGTGACGTGGAGAACCTGGGGGGCTGGCTGACGACGGTCGTGGCCCGGCTCTGTTTGAACGGGCTGCGGGCCCGCACGACCCGCCGGGAGGACTCCCTCGACGTCCGGCTGGACGGGGCCGGCGGCGCTCCGCGGATGCCCGATCCCGTTCTCGCCCGGGAGGGCGGCGTGGTCGACCCCGAGCAGGAGGTGCTGCTCGCCGATTCCGTCGGGCTGGCGCTGCTCGTGGTGCTCGAATCCCTCGCTCCGGCGGAGCGGCTGGCGTTCGTGCTGCACGACATGTTCTCCGTGCCCTTCGACGAGATCGCCCTGATGATCGACAAGACGCCGGCGGCCACCCGGCAGCTCGCCAGCCGGGCGCGGCGCCGCGTCCAGGGGCAGGCTCCCGCGCCGGATCCGGACCTGGCCCGGCAGCGCGAGGCGGTCAGCGCGTTCTTCGCGGCCACCCGCGACGGGGACTTCGACGCCCTGCTCTCCCTGCTCCACCCGGACGTCGTCCTGCGTTCCGACGGCGGCACGGCGCGGGCCGGCCAGTCGGTGGTGCTGACCGGCGCCCGGATCGTGGGGTCGCAGGCGGCCCTCTACAGCGCCCTCGCGCCGTTCGTCCGCCCCGTGCTCGTCAACGGTGCGGCCGGTGTGCTGTGCGTGGTCGAGGACCGGCTGATGTCGGTGATGGCCTTCACGGTCAGCGAGGGCCGGATCACCGCCATCGACGTGCTGACCGATCCCGACCGGCTGGACCTCGTCGACCTCGGCCCCCTCCTCTGACGGGCCCGTACCCTCGCCTCCATGATCGACTCACGCGCACACGTCCGGATCGCCCGCCCCTCGCTCGACCTGGCCGCCGCCGAGCGGTTCTACGTGGGAGGGCTCGGGCTCGACGTCCAGTGGCGCACCACCGAGCGGGTCTCCGGGCACCACGACCTGCTGATGGTGGGGCCCCTCGGGGGCGGCTGGCACTTCGAGCTGACCCGGGACCCGGAGAACCCGGTGGCCCCCACCCCCACGCCCGAGGACCTCTTCGTCATCTATCTCGGCGAGGCCCCCGACGAGGCGCTCGTGGCCCGGCTCGTGGAGCACGGGGGGACCCGTACGCCCGCCCACAACCCGTACTGGGACACCTACGGGGTCACCGTCACCGACCCCGACGGCTACCAGCTCGTCCTGTCCTCGCGCACCTGGGGCTGAGCGGCGGCGGCGGACGGCGGGCGGCGGGGCCGCACGGGTCCCCCGCCCCTACTGCCAGAACTGCGCCAGCGCCGCTTCCTTGTACGGGGCCGGGCTGATGCTCAGTTCCCCGGCGAAGGGCCGGTCCAGGGCCATCACCAGCAGCAGGCTGAAGCCGATGAGCCCCGCCACCGCCGAGACGAACAGCAGCTGCATCTTCAGGCTCCGCAGCCCGAAGAGGAAGGTGAGCGGGAGGATCACGAAAGCTCCCCCGTACACGAGAACTTGGAGCAGCGGCGGCAGCGAGGTCTCGGCCATGGTCACGCGTGCCCGGCGCTGCGCGGCCACGTCGTTGAGGAGCCCGGCGGCCTCCCCGTAGAAGGTCTCGTTCCGGGCGCCTGCGGGCTCGTAGGCCTGGAGGGCGGTGTACAGGCCGTGCGTCTGCTCGGCGGTGGCCTCGTAGCTGGGCCGGCCCTCGCGCATGAGGGGCCACTGGACCTCGACCACGGCGTGGACGTACTCCCCCACCGCCCGTTCCAGGCGCGCGCGTTCGGCCTGCGGGAAGACCTCGGCGCTGCGGACGACCAGGGCCAGGTCGGTGGCCTCGGTCGCGACGATGGTCTGGGTGTTCTCCAGTTGCGTCCACAGGGTGACGACGACGAAGGCGAGGATGATGCCGTAGATCGCGCCGAACATCCCGAGGGCCACCCCCACCATCTCGTTGTGGTCGCCGTCCGCGAGGTGCGGGAAGCGGCGGCGGGCGGCCAGGCTGCCGCCGATGGCGAGGGCGACGAAGCCGCCGACGAGCAGGACGCCGAGGACGAATGTGCTGAGGTGATTGAGCAACCAGAGGATCATGTCCTGCCCAACGAGCCCCCCGCCTCCTGGGCGTCGAGCAGCTCGTCCCCGTAGGCGGCCCACCGGGACTCCGCCGAAACCGCGGCCGGGCGGCAGATCCCGCCGGTACTGGTGCCCCGTAGGCCCGGAACGGCCCGATCCGTAAGGCGAAGTACCCGCAGGGATAGGGGAAGTGACGACTCGTCAGTACGCTGGCGCTGGACCGTGAAAACCGTCTGCCGCTGCCGGCGTCCCGGAGGGCCCATGTGGTTCGCGAGCGCACTGATCCTCCTCGGCGCCATGTCCGTGATCTGCAGCGGTACCGCCACGCTGCTCGCACTGGGCGACATCCGGCAACGGCGGCTGATCGAGCGGGTACGGGTCGTACCGTGCGCGGCATGGAGGCCCGGCCCGCGCCGTCTCGCCGCCGTCGGCGTCAGCGCCCCGGGCCCGTACGGCATGGTCGTGGCGCCCCTGTCCGAAGAACCCTGCGTGTGGTTCCACGTCGAACTGCGCCGCTCTCCGGGCCGCCGACGGCCCCACCAGTCGGAGGGCCAGGCCAACCCGGACCACGACGTGCTGTGGGACTGCACGGCACCGGGCATGCCCGTCCTGCGCGACGCGAGCGGCGGACTGAGCCTGGACCCGTCCCTGCTGTACGAAGCGATGTCCCCGGAGGACGCGCCGCCCCATCACACCATGACGGTCGCCGTCACCTCACCGCCGGCCTTCGTCCCGCCGGACCTGTGTTCCGGCACCAGGCCGTACGAACGCCTGCACCTCGTGGAGATCAGGCTGAGCGCCCAGGAGCCGGCCTTCCTCATCGCCCGCCCGGTCGGCGACCGCCACGGCGTCCGGGCCACCCGGGTGAGCCGGGGCGATGCGCTGCTCTCCGACGTCACCGTCTTCACCGGCTCGACGCGGGACCAGGTGATCGGGAACCGCGGCGCCGAACTCGCCGAATCGCGTTCCCTCATGAAGGCGCTCGGCATCATCGGCGTCGCCTGCCTCGCTTCAGGCTCACTGCTCGCCCGGCTCCTGCAGCCCTAGGCGATGTCGGGCGGGGGCGGCCGACGCGGCCGCCCCGCACCGGGCCGATCCTCAGCCGCGCACCTTCGGCGGCTTCGGCAGGCCGGACGACAGGGCCGTCCCGGCTCCGCCGAGGGAGGCGTCGGTGGCCTTCGACGCGGAACCGGCGGCCGAGGCCGTGATCTCCACGGCCGTCTTCGCGTCCTTGACGGCACCCCCGGGGTGGTCGACGATCTCGCCGACGCGCTGGGTGATCGGGGGCCCCTGGATGGCGGGCTCGTCGGCGGCGTGCGCGACGGCGGGAGTGAGGGCGAGGGCCGCCCCTCCGGACAGGACGAGAGCGGCAAGGCTGCGCTTGATGACGTTCATGCCCGACCCAACGACTCGCCCGACCCCGAGTCACCGCCCGGCCGCACCTGCCCCCACGAGTCGAAGAGCAGCCGTCTGCGCCTCCCGTTCCGCGATATAACCCTTGCACCATATGCTGCAAGCGTCATAATCGGAGGGAAGGTCCGTGGACTGGGAAGTGATCGTCGTAGAACCCGCTCTCTCGTGGCTGCACGCGCTGCGCGAGAGCGATCGACCTACGCTCATCCAGATCAGCAAGGCCATCACGGCTCTCCGACTGGAGGGTCCCGCCACGGGGCGCCCCCTCGTGGACACCGTGAAAGGATCCCGGCTGCCCAACCTCAAAGAGCTCAGGCCCGGGTCCACCGGAGCCACCGAGGTGCGCTTGCTCTTCATCTTCGACCCGCTGCGGCGGGCAGTCTTCCTCGTCGGCGGGGACAAGGCCGGCGACTGGCAAGGTTGGTACCGCTCCTCCATCCCGCGGGCCGAGGCGGCGTACCAGGATTACGTGACACAGCAGGAGGAGGACACTCCGTGAGCCCGACACCCGACCGCAGCGCCAAGGCCGCCCGCTGGGACGACCTCGTCGAGGAGTTCGCCTTCTCGCCCGCCGAGCAGGCGGAGATCGACCGAGGGGCGGCGGAGATGATCTCCGTCGTGCGCGCCCACCGCCTGGCGGAAGTCCGCAAGCGGCAGCACACCACTCAGGTCCAGGTCGCGGAAGCCATGGGGGTGACCCAGGCGCGCGTTTCCCGGATCGAGAACGGCGAGCTGGAGCGCAGCGAGGTCGAGACCCTCGCCGCCTACGTGCGCGCCCTCGGCGGCAAGCTCAAGATCGTCGCCGAGTTCGGTGACGAGCAGTACACCCTCGGCTGACAACGCCCGCGGCCCCGGATCGGAGGAGCGATCCGGGGCCGCGGGCGTGCATGACACAGCGGGGGGAGGGGCCCAAGGGCCCCGGGGTCAGTCCTGGACCACCAGGGACGGGGTGGACTTCGTGAGGACCTCGCCGCGGAAGAAGGCGGGGCTGCGGCGTTCGGTGACGAACATGACGACCAGGCCGAGGGCCAGCAGGCCGACGCCGATGACGAAGACGTTGCCGACGTCGAGGCCGGGGAGCGTGGAGCCGGAGCCGTAGGACGGGTCCCAGGCGTCGTACAGGGTCTTGAAGAAGACCGAGGCCAGCAGCACGCCGCCGAGGATCGGGAAGACGCCCTTGAAGAACAGGTCGCGGGCGGACTTGCGCAGGTCGCCGCGGAAGTACCAGACGCAGGCGAAGGCCGTCAGCGAGTAGTAGAAGCAGATCATCAGGCCGAGCGCGAAGATCGTGTCGGTCAGGACGTTCTCGCTGACCAGGGTCATCACCGTGTAGAAGGCGCCGGTGGCGACACCCGCCATGATCGTGGCCCGGCCGGGGGTCTTGAACCTCGGGTGGACCTTGGCGTAGGAGGGCGGCAGCGCCTCGTACGTGGACATGGCCAGGACCGTACGGGCCACCGGGATGAAGGTGGTCTGCAGGGAGGCGGCCGCGGAGGCCAGGACGGCGACGAAGAGCAGGACGCCGAGCACCGGGCCCATGACCGGGCCGGCGAGGGCGGCGAAGACGTTGCCGGAGGTCTCCTCGTTGGCGAGGCCGAGGCCTTCGGTGCCGGAGCCGACGGCCATCTGGGCGGCGACGCCGGTGGCCAGGTAGGAACCGACCAGGACGACCATCGCGATGAGCGAGGCGCGGCCGGGGGTCTTCGCGGAGCCGGTGGTCTCCTCGTTGGTGGCCAGGCAGGCGTCCCAGCCCCAGTACATGAAGATCGAGAGCGAGAGTCCGGCGGTGAAGGCCGCCATGGACTCGACCGCGAAGGGGTTCATCCAGGACCAGGAGAAGCTCAGGCCGGTGTCGAAGGTGCCCGCCGAGGCCTTCTGGAAGGCCATCGCCACGAAGATGCCGAGGACGAGGAGCTGGAGGCCGACGAGCGCGTACTGGACGCCCTTGGTGGCCGTCATGCCGCGGTAGCTGATGGCGGTCGCGGCGGCGATGAGGGTGAGGCAGGTGACGATGTGGACGAGCTTGTTGTCGTCCAGGGCGGCGATCGAGTCGCTGCCCGTGACCTCTCCGGCCAGCAGCCAGAAGTAGGAGGTGGCGACGCCGGCCAGGTTGGAGAGCACGATGATCGTGGCGATCACCAGGCCCCAGCCGCACATCCAGCCGATCCGCGGGCCGAAGGCCTTCACGGTCCAGGTGAACGAGGTGCCGCAGTCCGGCATGGCCTTGTTGAGCTCGCGGTACGCGAAGGCGACCAGGAGCATCGGCAGGAAGCCCGCCAGGAAGATCGCCGGCATCTGCATGCCGACTTCACCGGCGGTGGAGCCGAGGGTGGAGGTCAGGCAGTAGACGGGGGCGACGGTGGAGATGCCGATGACGGCGCTTCCCAGGAGGCCGACGGAGCCCTTGCCGAGGCCCTTGCCGCGCACGTCACCATCGGAGCCACCCGGGGAGGTGGCTCCGCTTACCGTGTCTCCGGCCTGGGGCCGAACGTCCAGCTGTGTCATACGTCAGGACGTTAGATGCTGCGTTTTCCACATGCGGAGGACTTAAGTCCGGTCGCCCACACGCCCAAAGCCCTTGGAATCTCGAGGGCGAGACTCTTCACGCTGACGTAATACAAGGTTCACAGGCCTGCCGATCATCGTTTCGGCAGGCCTGGACCTTTAGTTTCACCATGCGGAAACCGCAGCACTGTCCATTTTGACCGGTTTCAAACTTTCCGGGTCAATTTTTGGTCAAGCCCATGCTTTTTCGGTCAAGACCAGACGATGGACTGCATCTCGCTGTATGCGTGCAGTGCGTACGAGCCCACGTCCCGGCCGACCCCCGAGCGCTTGAAGCCGCCGAAGGGCGCCTCCATGTTCCGCCCGATGGTGTTCACGCCGACCCCGCCCGCCCGCAGCCGCCGCGCCACCCGGAAGGCGCGCGCCGCGTCCGCGGACCACACGTAGCTGATCAGGCCGAAGTCGCTGTCGTTGGCCAGCGCCACCGCCTCGTCCTCGTCGCCGTCGAAGGGGACGACCACGACGACGGGACCGAAGATCTCCTCGCGGACCACCCGCATGTCGTTGGTGCAGTCGACCAGCAGGGTCGGAGCCACGTAGAAGCCCTTGCCCGCAGCCGCGCCTTCGCCGACCACCGGGCGCTCGCCGCCGAAGGCGACCCTGGCCCCCTCCTTCCTGCCCAGCTCGACGTACGACTCCACGCGGTCCCGGTGCGCCGCCGAGATGACGGGGCCCACGACCGTGCCGCGCACCGCCGGGTCGCCGACCTTCATGAAGGCCAGGTAGCCCTGGAGCTTCTCCACCAGCTGCTCGTACACCGACCGGTGGACGATCACCCGGGTCGGAGCCGTGCAGATCTGCCCGGAGTAGAAGGAGAAGGTGGTGCCGATGCCCATGACCGCCGCGTCCAGGTCGGCGTCCGCCAGGACGATCGCCGCGCCCTTGCCGCCCAGCTCCATCAGCTGCCGCTTCATCGTGCGGCCGCAGACCTCGGCGATGCGCTGCCCGACGCCCGTGGAGCCGGTGAAGGACACCATGTCCACGTCCGGGGAGTCCACGGCCGCCTCGCCGACCTCCACCGAGGTGCCGGAGACCACGTTCACCACGCCCGCCGGGACCCCGGCCTCGTGCAGCGCCTCCGCCATCCGGAACACCGACAGCGGGTCCTGCGGGGCCGGCTTGACGACCACCGTGTTGCCCATGGCCAGCGCCGGGGCCACCTTGCCCGCCGGGTTGGCCCACGGGTTGTTGTACGAGGTGATGCAGGTGACGACCCCGACCGGCTGGCGCACCTCCAGCGCCCCGAGGACGCTCGCCGCGCCCATCGGGCCCGCGTCGGTGACCTGCGGCGGCAGCCCGCGCTCGACCGGCTCCAGCGCGCCCTTCGCGTACCGGCGGAAGCGGGACACGCCCACCCCGAGCTGCATGCCGCGCGCGATCCCGGTGGGGGCGCCCGTCTCGGCCTGGGCGAGCGCCGCCCAGGGCTCGTACTCGCGCTGGATGATGTCCGCGGCCCGGTCCAGGATCGCGGCCCGCTCCTCCGGCTTCGTCCGGGACCAGCCCTCGAAGGCCGCGGCCGCGGCGCGCGCCGCGTCCTCGACCTGCCCGCGCGAGGCCTCGGGGGCCAGGCCGACGACGGATTCGTCGGCCGGGTTGACCACCTCGTAGTGGCCACCGGCCGGCTCGACCCACTCGCCGCCGATGTACAGCTTCTGCCCGCTGCTCACCTGGTGCTCACCGTCCTCGTGTCACGGCCCGAACGGAGCACGATCCCGGGGATCGCCCCCGTGACCTCGTCGTCGCGGATGGTCTCCACGCCGTTGACGCGTACGGACACCATGCCGATCGCCCGCGCGTCCAGCCGCGGGCTGTCCCCCGGCAGGTCGTGCACCAGCGTGGCCGGTCCCGCCTCGATCCGCTCCGGGTCGAAGAGCACCAGGTCCGCGTGGAACCCCTCCTCGATCCGGCCGCGCTCGCGCAGCCCGAACAGCTGGGCCGGGTCGTCGGTGAGCATCCGCACCGCCTGCTCCAGCGGCACCAGCTTGCGGCCGCGCAGGCAGTCCCCGAGGAACCGGGTCGTGTACGGGGCTCCGCACATGCGGTCCAGGTGCGCGCCGGCGTCGGAGCCGCCGAGCATGACGTCCTCGTGCTGCCAGGTCTCGGCGCGCAGCGCCCAGCTCGCCGGGTCGTTGTCGGTGGGCATGGGCCAGAGCACCGTACGCAGGTCGTCGTTGGCGCAGATCTCCACCAGGCACTGGAAGGCGTCCTGGCCGCGCTCGGCCGCGATGTCGCGCACGATGCGGCCGGACAGGCCCTCGTTGGCCTCGCTGTAGGTGTCGCCGATGACGTAGCGGCCGAAGTCGGCCAGGCGGCGGAAGACGCCCGCCTCCTTGCTGTTCGCGCGGGTCAGCATCTCGGCGCGCACCTCGGCGTCGCGCAGCTTCACGATGCGCTCGGGGACGGGCAGGCCCAGGACCTCGCCCCAGCCGGGGATGAGGTTGAGGGCGCAGAAGGTCCCGAGGGACATGTTCATGGGGGTCAGGATCGGCATCGTCAGCGCCACGATGCGGCCGCCGGCCTTGCGGGCACGCTCGCTGGGGATCAGCTGGCGCGGCACGCGCTCGGGGACGGAGGCGTCGATGGTGAGGACGTTCCAGTTCAGGGGGCGTCCGGCGGCGGCGCTCATCTCGACGAAGAGGTCGATCTCCTCGTCGGCGAACTGGTCCAGGCAGCCCGCGACGATCGCCTCCAGCTGGGTGCCCTCGTGCTCGGAGACCGCCCGGGACAGCGCGAGGAGCTCCTCGGGCTTGGCGTGCCGGGAGGCGACGGGGGCGCCGGAGCCGTCGGAGTGGGTGGAGGACTGGGTGGTCGACAGGCCCCAGGCGCCGGCGTTCATGGCGTCGTGGAACAGGTCGAGCATCGCCTGCATCTGCTCTTCGGTGGGCTGGCCGCCGACCGCGTCCTCGCCCATGACGTGCCGGCGCAGGGCGCAGTGGCCGACCATGAAGCCGGCGTTGACCGCTATGCGGCCGTCGAGCGCGTCGAGGTACTCGCCGAAGGTGGACCAGGTCCAGTCGACGCCCTCTTCGAGGGCGGCCAGGGCCATGCCCTCGACCTTGCTCATCATGCGGCGGGTGTAGTCGGCGTCCTCGGGGCGGGCGGGGTTGAGGGGGGCCAGGGTGAAACCGCAGTTGCCGCCCGCGACGGTGGTCACTCCGTGGTTCATGGAGGGGGTCGCGTACGGGTCCCAGAAGAGCTGGGCGTCGTAGTGCGTGTGGGGGTCGATGAACCCGGGGGTGAGGACGAGGCCGGTGGCGTCCTCGGTGGTCCGGGCGTCTTCCGTGACGGTTCCCGGCGGGGCGATGACGGCTATGCGGCCGTCGCGTATGCCGACGTCTGCGACGCGGGCGGGGGTGCCGGTGCCGTCCACGACGGTGGCGCCCTTGATCAGGTGGTCGAGCATGACGTCCCTTCTTCCCTGACGGGGTGACAACTGCTGCCTCGCCGGTGTGGTTCGGCTCCGCCGGTGGGGGCGGGGCCGGCGGCCGGGGCCGGCGGCGCCGTGGACGGGGCCCTGCGGGGCCGTCCCCTACCCGCCCTTCCACCGTTCCCCGGGCTCCGCCCGGACCCGCGCCTCAAACGCCGGCGGGGCTGGGAGGGGTCCCGGGCTGCGCCCGGACCCCCTGGGGCTCCGCCCCGGACCCCGGTCCTCAAACGCCGGACGGCTGGATTCGCTGCGCCCGGACCGGCCGGGGCCCCGGTCGGGGGTCTTCGGCCGGCCGCGGCCTCCGTACGACCTCCGGCCGGGGCCGGTTGCGGGGCGGCGGTCCGGGAAGACGCCGCCCCCGTTCACCCGCGGGCTACGCGCCTTCGCGGAAGCGCGTGGTGCGGTGCACCGGGTCGGTGTCGATGTGCGGGATGACGTGCTCGCCGATGAGCTTGATGGTGGTCATCGTGTCCTCGGGCGAGACGCCGGTCGGCAGGCCGAAGGACAGCTGGTCGGCGCCGGCCTCCTCCCAGCGCTTGCACTGGGCGCGGACCTCGGAGGGGTCGCCGCAGATGAGCAGCTCCTCCTCGATCAGCAGCTCGACGATCTCCGCGTTGTACTCGGGGAGGATCTCGGGCCACTCGGGGATGATCTCGGGGCGCGGGAAGGTGTCGTGGTAGCGGAAGACCAGCGACTGGAAGCGGTTCATGTTGGCGTTGACGGCGATCTCGACGGCCTTGTCGTGGGTCTCGGCGCAGATCGCGGTCGAGGTGACCATGACGTTGTCGTTGACGAAGGCGCCGATGGCCTTCGCCTCCTGGATCGCGGTCTTGTACTGGTCCAGGACCCAGGCCATGTCGGAGACCTTCTGGACGCTGAAGCCGAGGACCCCGAGGCCCTTCTTGGCCGCCATGGCGTACGAGGCCGGGGAGCCGGCGGCGTACCACATGGCCGGGTGGGCCTTGCCGTACGGCTTGGGGAAGATCTTGCGCGGCGGGAGCGACCAGTGCTTGCCCTGGAACCCCTCGTACTCCTCCTGGAGGAACATCTTGGGGAACTCGGCGATGGTCTCTTCCCAGATCTCCTTGGTGCCGTTCATGTCCTCGATGCCGGGAAGGAAGCCGAGGATCTCGTGGCTGCCGGCGCCGCGGCCGGTGCCGAACTCGAAGCGCCCCTTGGAGAGGTGGTCGAGCATGGTGACCTTCTCGGCCACCTTGGCCGGGTGGTTGACCGGGGCGAGCGGGTTGAAGATGCCGGAGCCGAGGTGGATGCGCTCGGTGGCGTGAGCGAGGTACCCGAGGAAGACCTCGTTCGCCGAAAGGTGCGAGTACTCCTCCAGGAAGTGGTGCTCGGAGGCCCAGGCGTACTTGAACCCGGACTTGTCCGCCTGGATGACGTACTCGGTCTCCTCGATCAGCGCCTTGTGCTCTGCCTCGGGGTCGACCTTGGACCGTGCCTCAGGCACGTATCCCTGCACAAAGAGCCCGAATTCCAAGGGGATTCACCGTCCTTCTGTTTCTGACGTTGCGTCAGATTCGATGTCACGACTGTTCCATCGCGGGGGCGGGAGCGCAATACCTGACGCTCCATCAGATGCGGTCGGGCGGGGCTAGAGGACGCTGACGCCCGCCATCCAGCCGCCGTCGATCACGAACGGCTGACCGGTGATGTAGGAGGAGTCCTCGCTGGTCAGGAACAGCGCCAGCTTCGCTATCTCCTCCGGCTGGCCCACCCGGCCCATCGGCACCACACGCTGGTAGAGCTCCGCCATGGCGTCCCGGGCTTCCTGGGGCAGGTCCGCCGGATTCGTGTTCCCGGGGGTGGCCATCGCGGTGTCCACGGCCCCCGGGCACATCGCGTTGACCCGGATGTTCTTCGCGGCGAGCTCCAGCGCGGCCACCCGGGTCAGGCCCAGGATCGCCGCCTTGGTCGCCGCGTACGTGCCCACGTACGCCATGCCCGTCAGGCCCGTGTACGAGGAGGTGTTGACGATCGTGCCGCCGCCGGCCGCCTCGATCTCCGGGGCCACCGACTTGATGCCGAGGAAGGCGCCGACCTGGTTGACCTGGACCACGTGCTGGAACTCCTCCAGCGGGGTCGCGGTCAGCTCGTTGAAGCGCAGGATGCCCGCGTTGTTGACCAGGCCGTTGACCTCGCCGAAGGCCTCCTTGGCCGCCGCGACGGCGGCCGCCCAGTCCTCCTCCCGGCTCACGTCCATCCGTACGTACCGGGCCCGGTCCTCGCCGATCTCCTTGGCGACCGCCGCGCCCTGCTCGTCCAGCACGTCCCCCAGGAGCACCTTGGCGCCCTCGGCGGCGAAGAGGCGCGCCTCCTGCTCGCCCTGGCCGCGCGCGGCACCCGTGATGATGACGACGCGTCCGTCCAGCTTGCCCATACCCGTGGCTCCTAGTCGTTGAGGAGTGGGCCCACTTCGGACCCGAAAGCGGTGATCTGGTCGATGAGTTCGGCCCGGTCGCGGTTGCGGAAGCGGACCTGGATCTGGTCGATGCCGATGGCCTTGTACGCGCGCAGCGACTCGGCGAGCGCCTCCGCCTTGCCGGTGAGGGTCCGCCGGCCGGTGTCCCAGCCGGGCTCGCCGACGTACAGCGGGGCGGTGATCGCGCCGAACTCCACGGGCCCGGTGACCCCGGCCTCGGCGCGCAGTTCCCTGATCCGGGCGATCTGCGCCGGAAGCTTGTCGAGCGGGTCGCCCTGCGGCAGCCAGCCGTCGCCGCGCACGGCGGCCCGGCGGACGGCGGCGGGCGAGGAGCCGCCCACCCAGACGGGGATCCGGGTCTGGACGGGGCGCGGAAGCTGCCCGAGGTCCTTGAAGGAGAACAGCTCGCCCTCGAACTCCGGGTACTCCTCGGGCCCGAGGGCGGCGCGCAGCGCGTCGAGGGTCTCGTCGAGGACGGCGCCGCGGCGCGCGAAGTCCACGCCGAGCACCTCGAACTCCTCCTTCACGTGCCCGGCGCCGACGCCGAGGATCAGCCGGCCGCCGGAGAGGTGGTCGACGGTGGCGTACTGCTTGGCGCTGAGCAGCGGGTGGCGCAGGCCGAGGATCGCGACGTGGCTGAGCAGCCGCACGTTCTCGGTGATCCCGGCCAGGAAGGAGAGGGTGGCGATCGGGTCGTACCAGATGGTGCTCATGGGACCGGCCATGTGCCGCGGGATGGCCACGTGGTCGCAGGTGGCGACGTAGCCGAAGCCGGCCCGGTCGGCCGCGCGGGCCACGGCGGCGAGATCGGCCGCGCCGGCCGTCGCCTCCCAGGGCTCGGCGTAGATGGTGCTCTGTGACTGGATCGGGAGCTGCATCCCGTAGACCAGCCGACCTTCAGGAAACACGCGCGCCATGGGCCGTACCCGCCTCGTCCTCGACTGCCGATTCGAAATACCGGTGCGGGGGCCATCGTCGTAGCTGACGGGTCGTCAGGCAAGGGGTGGGTCGACCCCGGCCCGGCCGACGGATCCGGACGGGGAACCCGCGCCGAATAACATGAGCTTTGTTACGATGGCCTCATGAGTGACCAGCCCGCGCCCGGCGAGGGCCCGACCAGGCCCGTGTCCGTCTCGCTCCACGAAGGGACGATCGCAGCGCTCAAGGCGCGCACCGGCAAGCGCGGCATGTCCGCGTACATCGAAGCCCTCGTTCAGCGGCAGCTGGAGCGCGAGCGGCTCCGGGAGCTGATCGAGGACTCCGAATCCGTGAATGGGCCTGCTGACCCGGAGGCGGTCGAAGCGAAGCGAGCGATCTTGCGCGGCACGGTGGAAGCCTCGTCGGACGCCGCGTGAACGGGACACTGGTCCTGGACTGCGAAGGCCTCTCCCAGCTCGTACGCCGGGAGTCCGCCATGCTGGAGTGGCTCACGGCAGCGGAAGCGGAGGACATCCGGGTCGTCGTCAGCTCGGTCACCCTCGTCGAGGCGCGCGACCCCCGCGTGCACCAGGCCCGATTCGACCACGCGGTCTCACGCGTGAACATCGTCCCGCCCGGCGAGACCCTCGTGCGGCACGCGAGCAGACTGCTCGCCTCCGCCGGCCTGCACGGCCACAAGTACGCACTGGACGCCATCGTGGCGGCGACGGCCCTCGACCAGCCCGGACCCGTCACGCTCCTGACCTCGGACCCCGAGGATCTGACGGTCCTGTGCGGGAAACGCGTCCGCATCGTCAAGATCTGAGGCAACGGGGCCGACGTCCACGTGCTCCCAGGGGGTGTGCTGACACCACCTGCCCGCTAGGGTGCCGCGCGTGGATCTCTTCCTGACGCTGGTCAGCGGCCTGTCCTGGACCCTCGTGTACGCCGAGGCGATCCGGGTCGGGCTGCGGGACCGGACCTACGCCATGCCCGTCGCCGCCCTCGCACTGAACTTCGCCTGGGAAACCACCTACGCCGTACGCGAGTTCAGCGTCGGGGTCTCCGCCCAGGGCGTCGTCAACGTGGTGTGGGCCCTCGCCGACGTCGTCATCGTGTACACGTATCTGCGGTACGGGCGGGCCGAGTTGCCCGGCTTCGTGACCCGGCCGATGTTCGCCGTCTGGACCGCTCTGCTCTTCGCGAGCGCCTTCGCCGTGCAGTGGCTCTTCCTCGCGCACTTCGGGCACCACGATTCCAGCCGCTACTCGGCCTTCCTGCAGAACCTGCTGATGTCCGGGCTGTTCATCGCCTTCTACGTCAGCCGGCGCGGGCGCCTCGGACAGTCCCTGGTGATCGCCGTCGCCAAGTGGCTCGGCACGCTCGCGCCGACCATCCTCTTCGGGGCCATCGAGGACAACCCGTTCATCCTCGGCCTGGGGGTGCTGTGCGCCGTGTTCGACCTCGCGTACATCGCACTGCTGGCCCGGAACCCGGCAGCCGGCGGGAAGACGGCGTCCGGGGTCGGCGTGGGGGCCGGGAACGGCGCCGCTGCGACTGCCGCGGCCTGAGCCGCGGGCCGGGCGGCCGGGCGGCCCTGCGGCCCGGCCGCGCTCAGAAGCCCTTCGGGCCCATCACGATGACCGGCTTCGCCGCCGGGTCGAGGGTCTCCAGGACCTTCTGCATCGCGGCCTTCGGGATGCCCACGCAGCCCTGCGAGGGGCCGTCGTGGTCCACGTGGAGCCAGATGTTGCCGCCCTTCTCCTCGCCCTCGGGCTTCGTCGGGTCGAGCGGGCTGACCCCCGTCTTGCGGTTGAAGTCGATGGCGACGACATAGTCGAAGGAGCCGCGCAGCGACTCCCCGTTGACCCCGCGGCCCGTCGCCACGAAGGAGCGGTCCTGGTCGTACGGGAACTTCGTGCCCGGCGGCTTCGCCAGCAGCCCGCCCGCGTCGGTGAGCGCGAACACGCCCTCGGGGGAGGTCAGGTCCCCGTACGTGCGCTCCGTGGACCAGCCCTTGGCTCCGTTGCGCGCGGGCCAGCTGTCGCTCTTCGCCCAGTCGGCGCCGGCCGCCGGACGGGTGTACAGGGCCGCGGTGGACTCCGAGGAGTCCTTCGCCTTGCCGGTGACCAGGATCAGCTGGCGGGCGTCCGCGGGGATCTTCGCCCGGGTCTGCTCGCTGACCTCGGGCAGGCCCTGGAGGGGGTCGCGCTCGGCCGCCCGCGCGGCCCGCTCCTGCGCGGGCGGCCGGGCGTCGGCCGCCGCGCGGGCCGCGGCGTTGGCCGGCGGGTCCTGGGCCAGGTACATCCAGCCCGCGCCGAAACCGAGCAGCCCCAGCGCGGCCGCGAAGGCGACCGGGCGCGAGCCGCGGGATCCTCGGGAGCCCCTGCCGGCGCGCCGCGTACCGCCGGCGCGGGAGCGCCGGGACGGGCGGGTCGTACCAGGGGTACCCGGTGTACCCGGTGTACCCGGCGTACCGGGCGTGTGGGACGGACGGGGCGCGCGGGAGCCGGCTCGGGCGTGCTTGCTCATTGACCCGACCGTACACAGCCGATCTTCATTTTGGTTGACCGGTCAAGCGCCGGGCGTTTCCCCGGCGGGTGGCGCGGCCGGTGACCCGGCCGGGAACCAGACCCGGACCATCAGCCCGCCGCCCGGCGCCGGGTTGGCCCGCGCGGTCAGTTCGGCGCCGTGCGCCCGCGCGATCGACGCGACGATCGAAAGCCCCAACCCGGCGCCCTCGCCCGCCGTATGCTGCCGCTCCGCCCGCCGCCGGAAGGGCTCCAGCAGCCGCGGCACGTCCTCGGGCTCTATCACCGGACCGGTGTTGGAGACCGTCAGCACCCCCTCCCGGGAGGTCACCACCTCCAGCCGGCCGCCCGCGCGGTTGTGACGTACGGCATTGGCCAGCAGGTTCCGTACGAGGTGCCCCAGGAGGGTCCGGTCGCCCACGACGGTCAGCGGCGCGAGGTCCCGTACGACCTTCAGGTCCCGGGGGGCCGTCCCCTCGACGGCCGTCAGCTCCGCTTCCGCGAGCTCCGCCAGGTCCACCGGCTCCGTCGCCTCCAGGCCCTCCTCCGAGACGGCGAGCAGGAGCAGGGACTCGACGAGGTGCTGACTGGAATCGGCGACCTCGATCAGCTTGGAGCGGATCCGGGCGACCTTCTCCGGCGGCGGGTCGCCCGCCAGCCCGATCTCGGCGGCCGCCCGCTGGACGGCGAGGGGGGTGCGCAGCTCGTGGGCGGCGTTCGCGGCGAACCGGCGCTGCGCCCCGACCAGCTCCTCCATCCGGTCGAGCATTCCGTCGAAGGTGTCCGCGAGGCGCTTGAGTTCGCCGGGCGGGGCCTGGAGGCCGATCCGCTCGTGGAGGTTGGCGCCGGACAGCCGCCGGGCCGTCTCGGTGATCACCGCGACGGGCCGCAGCACGCGGCCGGCCATCCACCAGGCCAGCCAGATGGACAGGACGGCGAAGACGGCGAGGGCGACGAGGGAGACGAGGAGCAGTTCGTCGAAGGTGGCCTGCTCGACGGCGGCGGAGAGGTTCCGGGTGGCCTGCCACTGCCGGAGCTGCTCGGCGGTCGGATTGGTGCCCGGAGGGAAGGCTGAGGGGGCGGGGCTGGCGGGGATCGCCTTGACCTTCTGACCCGGGACGAAGGGGGTGTCGTTCGGGAGGACCACCGTGGTCATCACGGCTCCCCTGATCCGGCCGTTGAGGCTGCTGTTGCGGACCAGGATGTTGATCAGTGCGATCAGGCCGCCCCCGGCGAGCAGGAGCAGCGAGCCGTAGAGGGCGGTGAGACGGGCGCGCTCGGAGCGGAGCACCGCTCTCATCGCGGATCACCGATCCGGTACCCGGCGCCGGACACCGTCTCGATCAGCGGCGGCTCGCCCAGCTTGGCGCGCAGCTTGCTCAGGGTCACCCGTACCGCGTTGGTGCTGTACGAGGTGTCCTCCTCCCACACCTGCTCGATCAGGTCGTCGTTGCTCAGCACCGCGCCCTCGGCCCGCAGCAGCGCTTCCAGCACCGCGAACTCCTTGCGCGAGAGCGCGAGCCGCCGCCCGTCGCGCGTCGCGGTGCGCCGCGCGCTGTCCACGGCCACCCCGGCCTCCTCCAGCACGGGCGGCAGGGCGGGCTGGGCGCGCCGGCCGAGCGCCAGGACCCGGGCGAGGAGCTCGTCGTAGGCGAAGGGCTTGGTGAGGTAGTCGTCGGCGCCGAGGCCGAGGCCCTCCACCCGGTCCCGTACGGTCCCGGAGGCCGTCAGCATCAGGACGCGGGTCAGCAGCCGCTCGCGCACCACCTGGCGGCAGACCTCGTCGCCGTGCAGGCCCGGCAGGTCGCGGTCCAGGACGAGGACGTCGTACGCGCCCAGGCGCAGGCGCTGCAGGGCCTCCAGGCCGTCACTCGCCTCGTCCACGGCCAGCGCGTCGCGGCGCAGGCCGTCGGCGATCATCTCCCGCAGGAACTCCTCGTCCTCCACCACCAGAACTCGCATGCCTTCCTCTTTACCGGAGAGGGACATTTCCTCGTCATAAGCGCGGGCGGTTAGGGAAGCGAAAGCCGCCGTTCGCCCAGGATCTGCCGCATGAAGCGATCCATGACCATGTCCACGGCCGCGGTACTGACCGGGCTGACCCTCTTCGTCACCGCGTGCACCGGCGGGGCGGGCGACGCGAAGGACGAGAAGAAGGACGGTTCG
The DNA here is from genome assembly GCF_055584085.1 of Streptomyces sp. NPDC104226. NCBI lineage: Bacteria > Bacillati > Actinomycetota > Actinomycetes > Kitasatosporales > Streptomycetaceae > Streptomyces > Streptomyces sp. NPDC104226. Next base: position 304,045 of record NZ_JBVJMS010000005.1, on the reverse strand, counting down.
TCGAACTCGGCGAGCGGAGGCAACAGCGGCGGGGGCGGCGCGGACGCCGACAAGGCCCTGAAGACCCGCAAGTGCCTGCGCGACAACGGCATAGACGCCCCCGACCCCAAGCCCGGCGAGGACGCGCGCGGCATGACGCTGGGCGGCGGCGACAACGTCGACCCGGAGAAGCTGAAGCAGGCCTTCGAGAAGTGCGGCGTACAGGGCCCCGGCTCCGGCGGAGAGGTGTCCCAGGAGATCAAGGACAAGGCGCTGAAGTCGGCCAAGTGCATGCGCGACGCGGGCTTCGACGTGAAGGACCCCGAGTTCAGCGGCAACGCGATGACCGGCACCACGATTCCCGACGGTGTCGACAAGGACAAGTTCATGGCGCAGATGAACAAGTGCAGCGGCGAATGAGGAAGCGCGGCAAGTGGCTGCTCGGGTCCCTGGCCGTCGTGCTCGCCGCGACCGGCGGCGGGTACACGGTGCTCGCCCAGGCCGACACGGACAAGGACTCCGGGAAGCAGCAGCGGGCGGACGGCCTGCCGGGCGCCACGGCGCCGGTCACCCGCGGTGACCTGAGCTCGGGGCAGCAGGTGAACGGGACCCTCGGGTACGCCAAGGAGCACAAGATCTCCGCGGCCGGCGCGGGCGGCACCGACGGAAGCGGCGGCGGCACGGGAGCCCCGGGCGCGGACGGCAAGGGCGGCGCGGGAGCGGACGCCAAGGGCGGCGCGGGTGCGGGTACGGGCGGCGGGGGTACGGGCGGGGCTGCCGGCACCGGCACCCTGACCTGGACCGCCCCCGCCGGTTCGGCGATCGAGCGCGACGGCAAGCTCTACGAGGTCAACGGCAAGCCGGTCCGCCTGATGTACGGCACCACGCCCATGTACCGGACCATGAAGGCCGGGGACAAGGGCGAGGACGTCAAGCAGCTCAAGACCAACCTCCAGGCCCTCGGCTTCGGCACCGGCCTGGACACCTCCGACGGCACCTTCACGGAGGGGACCGCCACCGCCGTCAAGCGCTGGCAGAAGTCCCACAAGATGAAGGAGACCGGCCAGGTCGGCAAGGACGACATCGCCTTCGCCTCCGGACCGCAGCGGGTCCAGAAGAACGACATGGCCGTGGGCGAGGAGGCGAGTGCGGGCAAGCCCGTGCTGACCCTGACCGGCACCGAGCGCGTCGTCCGCATCCAACTCGACGTGGCGAAGGCAGGCGCGCTCAAGACCGGCGACCCGGTGACCGTGACCCTGCCGGGCGGCGCCGGCACCGCGAACGGCAAGATCTCCTCGGTGGGCAGTACGGCCAACCCCGACGAGCAGGGCGCCGGAGGCGGCGGCGGGGGCGGCGGAGACGCAAAGCCCAAGGTCCAGGTCGAGGTCAGCCTCGACAACGCCGCCGAGGCCAAGGGCCCCGACCAGTCCCCGGTCTCGGTGAACCTGACCGGCGAGGTCCGCAAGGGCGTGCTCTCCGTCCCGGTCAACTCGCTCCTCGCCCTCGCCGAAGGCGGCTTCGGGGTGCAGGTCGTCGAGGACGGCAAGGTCCGCGAGGTCAAGGTCGAGCTCGGCATGTTCGGCAAGGGCCGGGTGGAAGTGAAGGGGGACGCCCTCAAAGAGGGCATGCTCGTAGGAGTTCCTTCGTCATGAACAAGCACGCCCACGCGGTCGTCGAACTGACCGGTGTCACCAAGGAGTACCCCGGCGGTGTCGCGGCCCTGCGCGGGGTCGACCTCACGGTCCTCAGCGGCGAGCTCCTCGCCATCGTGGGGCCGTCGGGCTCGGGCAAGTCCACGCTCCTGCACATCGTGGGAACACTGGACCGGCCGACCGCCGGCCGCGTCGCCATCGCCGGGTACGACATCGCGAGCCTCTCCGACCGCTCCCTCTCCGCCCTGCGCTCGCGCCACGTCGGCTTCGTGTTCCAGTCCTTCCACCTCGTACCGGGCCTCAGCGCCCGCGCCAACGTCGCCGAGGGACTGCTGTACTCCGGCCTGTCCCGCGCCGAGCGCGGACGCCGGGCGGAGCGCGCCCTGGAGCGCGTCGGCCTCGGCGACCGCATGGACCACCGGCCGCACGAGCTGTCCGGCGGGCAGAAGCAGCGCGTGGCGATCGCCCGCGCGGTGGCGGGCGAACCGGACCTGCTGCTCGCCGACGAGCCGACGGGCGCCCTCGACACGGCGTCCGGCGAGTCGGTGATGGAACTGCTGCACGAGCTCAACCAGGACGGGGCCACCATCGCCGTGATCACCCACGACAACGAGATCGCGGCGAGCCTGCCCCGGCAGGTCCGCATCCGCGACGGCGAGATCGTGGCCGACGTGTGGAACGCGGACGCGCTGGGGGTGGGCGCGTAATGGGTGCCCGTACGAAGTCCCGCGGAAGCGAGAGGAAGGCCCGCGGGAGCGAGAAGCAAGCCCGCGGAGGCGGGAAGAAGGCCCGCAAGCTGTCTCCGCCGCGCCTCGGCCCACGCGACGTGTTCCACGTCGGATCGGCCGGGCTGCGCTCGCGGCCCATGCGCGTCTTCCTGTCCGCGCTCGGCATCGCGATCGGCATCGCGACGATGATCGCGGTCGTCGGCATCTCCTCGTCGAGCCAGGCCAAGCTGCTCCAGGAACTCGACAAGCTCGGCACGAACATGCTGGTCGCGACGCCCGGCCCGTCGATGTTCTCGGGGCAGGACACCAAACTGCCCAAGGACTCCCCCGGCATGATCGGCCGGATCGACGGGGTCGAGTCGGTCGGTACGACGGGCGATGTGAAGGAGTCCGTCCGCCGCAGCGAGAACATCCCCGAGGGGGAGACGAGCGGCATCGCCCTCAAGGCGGCGAAGGACGACCTCCTGAAGACGCTGCGGGCCCGGATGCGGAGCGGTACCTGGCTCAACGACGCGACGGGCCGCTACCCGTCCGTGGTCCTCGGACACGTCACCGCCGAGCGCCTGGGCCTCACGGGGCCGGGCGGGCAGGTCTTCATCGGCGGGCAGTACTTCACCGTCATCGGCATCCTCGACCCGATCCCCCTCGCGCCGGAGATCGAACGCTCGGCCCTCATCGGCTGGGACGCCGCGCAGAGCCTGCTGGGCTTCGACGGCCACCCCACGTCCGTCTACGAGCGCTCCGCCGACGACCGGGTCCAGGAGGTCAGGAACCTCATCGCCAAGACGGCCAACCCCGAGAGCCCGAGCACGGTCTCGGTCACCGACCCGTCGGCGGCCCTCCAGGCGAAGGCCGCCACCGAAGGAGCCTTCAGCACCCTCCTCCTCGGCCTGGGCGGCATCGCCCTGCTGGTGGGCGGGGTCGGAGTCGCGAACACCATGATCATTTCAGTCCTCGAACGCCGCCACGAGATCGGCCTGCGCCGCTCCCTGGGCGCCACCAAGGGCCAGATCCGCATCCAGTTCGTCACGGAGTCCCTGCTCCTGTCGGGCCTGGGCGGCCTGGCCGGCATCGTCCTGGGCGGCGCGGCCACCGCGGTGTACGCCAAAGCCGGCGACCTCCCCTGGGTGGTCCCCCTCTGGGCCGTCACCGGCGGCTTCGCCGCCACCCTGGCCATCGGCACGGTGGCGGGCCTCTACCCGGCGGTCCGCGCGGCGAAGCTGTCGCCGACCCTGGCGCTGCAGGCGGGGTAGGGGTGGGCCGGCCTTCGCCGCGGTAGGGGCGGACGCTCCGTGTGCCGGGACGGTCGCCGCCCTCTTAATCGAGTGCGACCGTCCCGGCCCCGGTGGTACAAGGTCCGCGTGACTGATCAACTCCCCTTCCCCACCCTGCTCCGGATGATCGACGAGCGTTCCGCCGCGTTCCGCGCCGCCGTCGCCGCGGCCCCCGGCCTCGACGCCGACGTCCCGTCCTGCCCGGGCTGGACGCTGTACGACCTGGCGAACCACCTCAGCGAGGGGGACCGCTTCTGGGCCTCCATCGTGCTGAACACCGCGCCGGGCGGCGAACGGCCGAGCAAGGACGGGCTGGCGGCGCCCGGGGAGCGCGAGGAGCTCATAGCCTGGCTGGCCGACTCGACGGAGCAGCTGCTCACCGCCCTGCGCGCGGCCGGCCCGGACCGGGGCTGCTGGGCCTGGTGGGAGCCGCTGGCCTCGGCGCACACGGTGGCCGCCGCGGCCCGCCGCCGCGTCGCGGAATCGCTGATCCACACCTACGACGCCCAGCTGGCCTCCGGCACCCCGCAGGAGCTGCCGGCGACCGAAGCGGCCGATGCCATCGAGGAGTTCCTCGCCACCGTCTGCACCGGCACGCTCCCGTGGCCGGGCGAGCCCGCCACCATGGACTACCACGCGGCCGGGACCGGCTCCTGGCGCCAGACGGTGGACGCCGCCGGTTCCCGCTTCACCCGCCTCACCCCGGCGGAGGCCGCCGAGAACAAGCCCACCGCCGCCGTCCACGGCACGGCGAGCGAGATGGCCCTGCTCATGTACATGCGGATCCCGGCCGCCTCGCTGCGGATCGAGGGCGACGCCGGCCTGCTCCAGCAGCTGCAGGACTGGGGCTGAGCCGTACGGGGTTCACCTCCGACCCCTCCCGTCCCCGCACCCCCCGTCGTACGCTGGTCTGATGCACACTTCACCTCGAACTCCTCGGCAGGCAGCCAGAATCGTCGTCCTCAACCCCGCCGGATCCGTGTTCCTCTTCCGCGAGAACAACGTCGAAGTCGGCGTCCACTGGCTGCCGCCGGGCGGTGGCATCGATCCCGGGGAGACACCCGAAGAGTGCGTACGGCGGGAGTTGCGGGAGGAGACGGGGTGGACCGACCTGGAGCCGGAGCGGCTGCTCTGCACCTGGGAGCACGACTTCACCCACCAGGGCATCCCGGTCCGCCAGCACGAGCACATCTACGTGACCACCGGCCCGCACCGCGATCCGGTCCCGGAGTACCCCGAGGCCCACTGGCGGTGGCTGTCGCCGCAGAACCTCGCCACCCTCGGCGAGCCGCTGTGGCCGCCGCGCCTCGCCGAGCTGCTCGGCGAGGCCCCGGCCGAGCCGGTGCACTTGGGGCTGCTGGCCTGATCGCCCGGCCTCGGCCCGACTCGGCCCGACCTCAGCCCGACCTCAGCGCGGCATCCGCCCGGACAGCTCCCGGGCGGCCGCGCGCAGCGAGGCTTCCGCCAAGGCCTCGTAGGAGCCCTGGAGCGGGACCTGGACGTCCCGTGCTCCCTCCAGCGAACCGGTCGGCTCCGGCCAGTGCACCCGCGCACCCGCCCGCTCCGCCAGCACCAGCACGGTGGCCACGAAGCCCTCGGAGAGGGCGCGGATGACGGCGTGGCCGGTGTGGCCGTAGCGGGTGAGGAGGGCTTCGGCGAAGACGCCGAGCGCGGCCGGGTCGATCTGGCACTCGTCCATCCCCATCGGGCCGATGCCCGACGGGAGGCCGAGTTCCGCCTCGAAGAGTGCCACTTGGCATTGGAAGAGCCGGGAGGCGCCGTTCGAGGGGTTCCAGAGGGTCTCGTCACCGAGGTCGTAGTACTGGCTCACCGGGCGCCGCCCGTTCCCCCCGCCGTCGCGCGCGCGTACAGCTCCGCCGCGTAGCCGGTCAGGATCGTGCTGGTCGAGACGTCGTCGGTGTCCCCGCCGGTCAGGACGCCGATGATCTTCCCGTCGGCGGCGATCCACGAGCTGCCGCTCGTGCCGCCGGGGAAGTCCGCACAGTCGAAGCGCTGTTCCGTGGCGCTGAGCCGCACCGCGCGGGACAGGCAGGTGCGCGGGACCTTGCGGTCCGACGGGTAGCCCGTCACCGTGACCTGCTCGTCCGTGCGGCCCGTGGTGTCCAGGACGGCGGCGCCGGTGACGTCCTCGATGTTGCGGCCCGAGGCGTCGGGGGCGAGGCGGGCGAAGGCCAGGTCGTAGTCGTCGTCCGTCCCGTCGGACCACCGCGGATCCTCGAAGACCTCGGCGAGCTTCCAGGTGCCGTGCGGAGCGCGCCCGTCCGCGTACGCGGGTGCGAAGGAGGCTCCGCCCTCTCCGGTCCGGCCGGCGCTCAGGCAGTGGCCGGCGGTGACGATCAGGTTCCGCCCGGGGCTGTGCACGACGGTCGCCGTACAGAAGTGGTCACCCGTCACCTCACCCTCGAACAGGGCCCCGGCATAGGCGGCGGCCCCGCCCTGCGGGGAGGGCTGAGCCGATGCGCCGGGGGTGCGCGCGGCGGACGACCGCGACCCTGCCGGCTCCTCCGGCTCTTCCGACTGGGCTTGCCCCGGGGATTGCGATCGCGACGGGGTTGCCGTGGGCGACGCCCCTCCGGGTGCCGCCTTCACCCGCCCGGGGGCCTTGCCGTCGTCGGCCGGAACCACCTTCGTCATGGCGGCAGACGCACCCAGCGCCGCCATCACGCACAGCACCGCGGTCACCACGCCCCGCTTGTCCATCTCCGGCACCCCTCCCCCATTTGCTCCGGCGAAGCATGCCTCGATCACGGCAACCCCCGCAAGGGGGAAACCCCGCACGCAGGCACCGCAGGCCCGTCCGCGCGGCGGCCCCGGGGGGAAAATCCCCCCGGGGCCGCCGTGCCGTCACCGTGTGGCCCCTGGCCACCCCGTGCTACGCCCCCGGCCAGAGGCCTTCCGGGGTCAGGCCGAGGAGGTCGATCGCGTTGCCGCGGACGATGCGGTCCACGACGTCCGGGGCCAGGTGGCCCATCTGGGCCTCTCCGACCTCCCGCGACTTGGGCCACGTGGAGTCGGAGTGGGGGTAGTCCGTCTCGTAGAGGACGTTGGCGACGCCGATGGAGTCCAGGTTCTTCAGGCCGAAGGCGTCGTCGAAGAAGCAGCCGAAGACGTGCTCCGCGAAGAGCTCCGACGGCGGCCGCAGCACCTTGTCGGCGACGCCGCCCCAGCCGCGGTTCTCCTCCCAGACCACGTTCGCGCGCTCCAGGATGTACGGGATCCAGCCGATCTGACCCTCCGCGTACATGATCTTGAGGTTCGGGAAGCGCTCGAACTTGCCGCTCATCAGCCAGTCCACCATCGAGAAGCAGCAGTTGGCGAAGGTGATGGTGGAGCCGACGGCCGGCGGGGCGTCCGCCGAGGTGGAGGGCATGCGCGAGGAGGAGCCGATGTGCATGGCGATGACCGTGCCGGTCTCGTTGCACGCCTCCAGGAAGGGGTCCCACTCGTCCGTGTGGATGGAGGGGAGCCCGAGGTGGGGCGGGATCTCCGAGAAGGCGACCGCGCGGACCCCGCGGGCGGCGTTGCGGCGGACCTCGGCGGCGGCCAGCCGGGCGTCCCAGAGCGGGATGAGGGTGAGCGGGATGAGGCGGCCGGCGGCCTCGGGGCCGCACCACTCCTCCACCATCCAGTCGTTGTACGCGCGCACGCCGAGCAGGCCGAGCTCGCGGTCCTTGGCCTCGGTGAAGGTCTGGCCGCAGAAGCGGGGGAAGGTCGGGAAGCAGAGGGCCGACTGGACGTGGTTGACGTCCATGTCGGCGAGCCGGTCGGGAACCGAGAAGGAGCCCGGGCGCATCTGCTCGTACGTGATGACTTCGAGCTTGATCTCGTCGCGGTCGTAGCCGACGGCCGTGTCGAGGCGGGTGAGGGGTCGGTGCAGGTCCTCGTACACCCACCAGTCGCCTATCGGCCCGTCGTCGCCCTTGGCCCCCATCACGGGGGCGAACTTGCCGCCGAGGAAGGTCATTTCCTTCAAGGGGGCGCGGACGACGCGGGGGCCGATGTCGTGGTACTTGGACGGGAGCCGGTCCCGCCAGACGTTGGGGGGCTCAACCGTGTGGTCGTCCACCGAGATGATCTTCGGGAAGGTCTCCATGCCCTCACGGTAGCGCCAATCTGACGAACCGTCAGCTAGTTGGGCGCTGCCGGATGGCGGATCCACGGGGATCGGATGCCGGATCCGTACGCACAGGGCGTCGGATCCGTAAGGACTGGGTCCGTTACGGACTGACGTGTACGCGCAACACAGGGCAGACTGGCCCTTACACCTAGGGAAGGCAGGGGGGAGACCAGATGGACGGCACACCGGCCATCCCGCACCAGCGGAACCACCCCGAGTCCGGTGCCACCGCCAGTGCCGCAGCCGCCGGACCCGGAGTCGGAGTCGAAGCAGCGCCCGCCGCGGAAGCCAGAGCCGACGAAGCCGTCAACGGGACCCCGACCCCCTCCGCCGACGGGGGCAACCGGTTCGCCGTGCTCGGCCCCATCCGGGCCTGGCGCGGCGGCGAGGCCCTGAGCTCCGGGACCCCGCAGCAGCGGGCGCTGCTCGCCGTGCTCCTGCTCCGCGAGGGCCGCACCGCCACCGCGCCCGAGCTCATCGACGCCATCTGGGGCGAGGACCCGCCGCAGCAGGCCCTCGCGACCATCCGTACGTACGCCTCCCGCCTGCGCAAGATCCTCGAACCCGGGCTGCTCGTCAGCGAGTCCGGCGGCTACGCGATCCGCCTGCCCCACCCCGAGGCCCTCGACCTCGGCATCGCCCGGGCCCTCGCCGCCGACGCCGAGGCCGCGCGCGCCGGGAAGCCGAACACGAAGCCCAAGCCGCCGACGCACGCGCAGCCGCACGCGCACGCGCACGCCGACGCCACCGGGCAGGGCGCCCCCGGCGCCCCCGCCGACAAGGGCGACCGCGAACTCGCCCGTACCCTCCTCACCCGCGCCCTGGACGTCTGGGACGGCGAACCACTGGCCGGCGTGCCCGGGCCGCACGCCGACACCGAACGCACCCGGCTCGCCGAATGGCGCCTCCAGCTTCTGGAGACCCGCCTGGACCTGGACCTGGAGCTGGGCCACCACGCCGAGGCCGTCTCCGAGCTCACCGCCCTCACCGCCGCCCACCCGCTGCGGGAGCGGCTGCGCGAGCTGCTGATGCTCGCCCTCTACCGCAGCGGCCGCCAGGCCGAGGCCCTCGCCGTGTACGCCGACACCCGCCGGCTCCTCGCCGACGAGCTCGGCGTCGACCCGCGCCCCGAACTCTCCGAGCTGCAACAGCGCATCCTGCGGGCCGACTCCGAGCTCGCCCGCGCCGAAGACCCGGCACCGGCCACCGCGCCCGTCCACGTGAGGCCCGCCCAACTGCCCGCCACCGTCTCCGACTTCACCGGCCGCTCCAGCTTCGTCCGGGACCTCGGCGACATCCTCTCCGGCGCCGAGGGCCAGGTGATGGCGGTCTCCGCCCTCGCCGGCATCGGCGGCGTCGGCAAGACCACGCTCGCCGTGCACGTCGCGCACGCCGCCCGCCCGCACTTCCCCGACGGGCAGCTCTACGTGGACCTCCAGGGGACCGAGGCACGCCCCGCCGAGCCCGAGGCCGTCCTCGGCTCCTTCCTGCGCGCCCTCGGGACCCCCGACGCCTCGATCCCCGACTCCCCCGCCGAACGGGCCGCGCTCTACCGCTCCACGCTCGACGGCCGCCGCGTCCTGGTCCTCCTCGACAACGCCCGCGACGCGGCCCAGGTCCGCCCGCTGCTGCCGGGCACCGCGGGCTGCGCCGCCCTGGTCACCAGCCGGGTCCGGATGGCCGGCCTGGCCGGCGCGCACCTCGTCGACCTCGACGTGATGAGCCCCGACGAGGCGCTCCAGCTCTTCACCCGGATCGTGGGGGCCGAGCGGGTCGGCGCCGAGCGCCAGGCCGCCCTCGACGTGGTCGGCGCCTGCGGGTTCCTGCCGCTGGCCATCCGCATCGCCGCCTCCCGGCTCGCCGCCCGCCGCACCTGGACCGTCTCCGTGCTCGCCGCGAAGCTCGCCGACGAGCGCCGCCGCCTGGACGAGCTCCAGGCCGGCGACCTCGCGGTCAAGGCCACCTTCGAGCTGGGGTACGGGCAGCTGGAGCCCGTGCAGCAGCGGGCGTTCCGGCTCCTGGGGCTCGCCGACGGGCCGGACATCTCGCTCGCGGCGGCAGCCGCCGTACTCGACCGGGCGGAGCACGACACCGAGGACCTGCTCGAAGCCTTAGTGGACTGCTCGCTCCTCGAATCGGCCGCGCCCGGCCGCTACCGCTTCCACGATCTCGTACGGCTCTACGCGCGTGCCTGCGCCGAGCGCGACGAGCAGCCGCCGAGCGCGCGCGACGCCGCCCTCGACCGGGTGCTGGACTTCTACCTGGCCACCGCCGCCGGGGTGTACGGCCTGGAGCGGCCGGGCGACCGGCTCGTGGCCCACCTGTCGGCCACCCGCCACCCGGGGCTGGTCTTCACCGAGTCGCGCACCGCGCAGGACTGGCTCTACGCGGAGGCCGACCCGCTGCTCGCCTGCGTCCGGCAGGCCTCCGTACGCACCAGCGGGCGGCCCGACCTGCTGCGCCGGGCCGTGGACCTGCTGTGGGCGGCCAAGGACCTCGCCGAGTCGGGGGCCAACTCCAAGCAGTACGAGTCGGCGGCGACCGCGCTGCGCGACGCCGCGGAGGCCGCGCAGGACCCGTACGCCGAAGGGCGCGCCCGTACCACGCTCACCAACACCCACCTGGTCGCCGGCCGGTTCGCCGAGGCCGATGACGAGGCCCGCCGGGCCACCCTCCTGGCCCGCGCGGCCGGGGATCCGCTGCCCAGCTGCTGGGCGCCCAACGACCGGGGCATCATCGCCCTCTACGAGGGCCGCTACGAAGACGGCGAGCAGTACCTGCTGGAGGCCATCGCGAACTTCCGGGCCGACTCCAACCACGTGGGCGAGGCGAGCGCCCTGTGCAACCTGTCCCGCATCCACGTGGAGCAGGGCCGGCTGGGCAGTGCCATAGAGCTCGCGCAGCAGGGCATCGCCATCTACGACCGCATGGGACTCACCCTGCGCCTGGCCAACGGCCGGTACGCGCTGGGCATCGCCCTCACCCAGGCCGACCGGCTCACCGAGGCGCACGCCCAGCTCAACAAGGCGCTCACGCTGTTCCACGAGAACCGCCAGCCGCTGTGGGAGGGCGTCACGCACTTCCGGCTCGCCAAGGTGCACCTGGCCGCACGCCGGCCCACGCTGGCCGCCTCGCACGCCGAACAGGCCATCGCCCTGCGGGGGATCGGCGGCGAGTGGAGCCGCGCCAGGGTGCTGACCGTACTGGGCCGGGCGCTGCGGCAGCTGGGGCAGCGGGACCGGGCGCGGGTGTGCTGGCGCGACGCCGAGGTGGTGTTCACACAGCTGGGTTCACCGGAACTGGCCGAGGTGCAGGCCCTGTTGGCGGCGGAGATCGCCGCCTGAGGGGCGGGGAGCGGCGGGGGGCGGTGGCGCTGAACGAGGCGTTCATCGTTCGTTTATCGCCATCCACCAGGATGGTGTTCATCGACTCGACGTGTCGGGGGGCACCAGGGTCGACTGCAAGACCACCCGTTCGGCGATCCGCGGGGGAATTGCCGAACGGGTCCTACCCACCATCAGGAGATCCGATGACGACGAACGAGAACGTCCTGCCGACCGACGGCGAGATCACGCCGATCGACACCCACCCTTCGGATGTCGACATCACACCGATGGACAACCACGCGGCGGGCGAGCCGATCAAGCCGCTGAAACCGCTCGACAACCACGCAGCGGGCGAGGACATCGTGACGATGGACAACCACGCTGCCGGCGGCGGCCTGTAGGTGGGGGTGGGGGCGCGGGCCTAGGCCGCCCCGCAAACCTGTACGGGCCGGAGACACGGGGGAAACGGGGGATCCGGCCCGTACCGCAGTACGTACCACGGGGGACCGGGGGTCACGGGGGGACCACCGGAGGTGCACGGGGGAACGGCGGCCGCGGTGGCCAGGAGGGGGACCACCGCGGCCGCCGCATGCGTGCGTCCGCGGCAGGGCACGGCGGGGGGGTGTGGCTCAGCCGCCGAGCTGGAGCCGCTGCTGTACGCCCCGCGCGGCTTCCCGCAGCGCCGGCGCGAACCGCTCCAGCTCCGCCCGCGTGCTCAGGGAGGCGGAGGCGGTCAGGCCGAGCCCGCCCACCGCCGCGCCCGCCCGGTCGAAGACGGGCACGCCCAGGCAGCGGACCGAGGACTCGTGCTCCTCGTCGTCGACGGCGTAGCCGCGCTCCCGGACGGTGCGCAGTTCGTCCGCGAGCTCCTCCGGGTCGGTGACGGTCCACCGGGTCAGGGCCGGCATCCCGGTGGCGCGCAGGATGCCCTCGGCCTCCTCGGGCGGCAGGTGCGCGAGGACGGCCTTGCCGATCGCGGTGGCGTGCAGGGGGATGCGCATGCCCACGCGCGAGGAGGTCGGGTGGGAGCGGACGGGGCTCTCGATCGTGCGGATGCAGGTGAGCGCGTTGCCGGTGCGCAGGGCCAGGTGGACGGCCTGGCCGGTGCACTTCTGGAGGAATTCGAGCAGCTCGACGATGCCCTCGGGCCGGTCGGCGGCGATCTCGGCGGCCAGGGTGCGCAGCCGCAGGCCGACGCCGTAGCTGCCCTCCCCGTCGGTGACGGCGTAGCCCTGCTCGACGAGGGAGACCAGGATCCGGTACGTACTGGACTTGGGGACCCCGGCGGCGGCCGACAGCTCCGCGAGCCGGTGCGGGCCGCCGAACGCGGTCAGCGCCTCGGTGATCCGCAGGGTCTTCTCCAGGGCGCTGCCGCTCGTGGAGCTCCGGCCCACGCTCTGACCCGGCACCCCGCTTCGTATGGCATTGACCACGGAATCCCCAAAGGTTGGCAAAACGTATCGATTCACCCTACTCACGCGATGCCCGTTTTGCCCGGGGCCGAAGGGCCCGAAATGCCGGGCGGGCGCGCCCGCGCTGACTAGGCTGACCGAGTGTTCACCTCCCAGGGCCCGACCCTCCGCGAACTGGCCGTCCAGGCCATGTCCTCCGTCGAGCGGGGCTACGACCTGCTGGCCCCGAAGTTCGACCAGACCCCCTTCCGCACCCCCGACCGGATGCTCGACGCGGTCGAGGAGACGCTCGCCCGGCACGAGGCCCCCTTCGACGCCGGGCTCGACGTCTGCTGCGGTACGGGCGCGGGCCTCGGCATGCTGCGGCGGCTGTGCCGGGGGCGGGTGACCGGGGTCGACCTGAGCTCCGGCATGCTCGCCGAGGCCGGGCTCGCCCACCCCGAGGCGGACCTGCTGCGCGCCGACGTCCGGCAGCTGCCCGCCGCGCTCGGGGACTCGTACGACCTGGCCGTCAGCTTCGGAGCCTTCGGCCACTTCCTCCCGGAGGAGCGGCCCGCGGTCTTCTCCGGTGTCCACGCGGCCCTGCGCCCCGGCGGGGTCTTCGCCTTCCCGATCGGCGCCCCGATCCCGCCGAGCCACCCGGCGTGGTGGGCGGCGACCGGCTTCGACGCGGCGATGCGGGTCCGCAACGCCGTCTGGCGGCCGCCGTTCGTCATGTACTACCGCACCTTCCCGCTGGGCGGAGTCCGTACGGACCTGCGCGCGGCCGGCTTCACGGTGGAGACCCTCCCCCTGGACCACTTCGGCCGCAGGCCGGACGGGACGCCGAGGTGGCGGCTGGTGCTGGCGCGCAGGGCGGACTGAGCCACTTCTCCGGGGCTACTTCTCAGGCGCTACTCCTCAGGCGCTACTTCTCCGGCAGGCGGCCGATGTCGGAGACCGGGCCGAGGTGGCCGAGCTTGTCGGGGTTGGACACGGTGTGGACCGCACGGACCACACCGTCGGCGATGTCGAGCTCGACCACGCTGGCCACCCGCCCCTCGGCGTCGACGATCAGGGCACCCGGCCGGCCGTTGACCAGGGCCGGGCGCAGCGAGGCGCCGAGCGAGCGGAGCCGGCGCAGTCCCCCGATGAGGAGCTGTCCGACGCGGTGCGGCTCGGTCACCGACTTCGCGACCGCCCGCGCCTTGCCGCCGCCGTCCCTGTGGTAGACGACGTCGGGCGCGAGCATGTCGAGCAGCGCGTCCATCTCGCCGCCCGCCGCGGCCTCGAAGAACGTACGGGCCAGCTCCTCACCCTCCGCCTTCCTGACCTGGCCCTGGCCCTGACCCTGGCCCTGGCCCTGACCCGCCTGCCGGCCGGCGGCGATGTGCTTCCGGGCGCGGGCGAAGATCTGGCGGCAGTTCGCCTCGGACTTGCCGGTGGCGCGGGCCACCTCCGGGTACTCGTACCCGAACACCTCGCGGAGCATGAACACCGCGCGCTCCACCGGGGACAGGGCCTCCAGCAGGACCAGGAACGCCATCGAGAGCGAGTCGGACAGCTCGGCGTGCTCGGCCGGCCCCGCATGCCCGTCGGAGACGACCACGGGCTCGGGCAGCCACTCCCCCACGTAGGTCTCCCGTCGCACGCGCGCCGAACTCAGATGGTTGATCCCGAGCCGCGTCACCGACGTGGTCAGGTACGCCTTCGGCGCCGCTATCTCGGTCCCGGCCCGCTGGGCCTTGGTGAGCCCGAGGAACGCGTCCTGGACGATGTCCTCCGCGTCACCCACCGACCCGGTCATCCCGTAGGCGATCGAGAACAGCAGCGGCCGGTATCCCGCCGCGTCCGCCACATCCACTGATCCCTGCACGAAACCCTCCCCCGATCCGCCGCGCGCCGTCCGGCAGGTTATCGAAGTGCATCCACCATCCCGATCATGAAAAGCGCCCGTGACCCAGGTCACACCCTCCACCTGTCACAGGACCCGGGGGCGCCGTGTCTTAGAGGGAGCACACCGAAGAACACGAACACCACACACACCGAACGCACCACAACGGCAAAGGAATCCGCCATGACCGCTCGCCTGAACCTCTTCGCCGACCCGGTCGCCGTCAAGGCGTGGAAGCACATCATCGCCGCGAGCAAGGCGCTCGGGGACTCGACCCTGCCGGCCTCGACCCGCGAACTGGTGATGCTGCGCGCCAGCCAGATCAACGGCTGCGCCGGATGCATCGACATGCACACCAAGGACGCGGCGGCGGCCGGGGAGACCGCGGTACGCCTCAACCTGGTCGCGGCCTGGCGCGAGGCCACCGTGTACACCGACGCCGAGCGCGCGGCCCTGCTCCTGACCGAGGAGGCCACCCGCATCGCGGACGCGGCCGGCGGGGTCAGCGACGAGGTCTGGGCGAACGCCGCCAAGCACTTCGACGACGAGCAGCTCGCCGCCCTGGTCACCCAGATCGCGCTGATCAACGCCTTCAACCGCGGCAACGTCATGGTCCAGACCCCGGCGGGCGACTACCAGCCCGGCCAGCTCCAGCACTGACCCCCCGCGCAGCACGGCTCCGGCCCACGGGCCGGAGCCGGCGCCCGGCACCTTCCCCCTCCCGAGGACCGAGGAGTACGCCCCCATGAACATCGCGCTGTGGATCGTCACCGGACTGCTCGCCGTCGCCTACCTCCTCGGCGGCGCCTTCAAGGTGTTCACGCCGAGGGAGAAGATCGCCGCCAGCGGCGCCAGCGCGCGGTGGGTCGAGGACTTCACCCCCGGAGCGGTGAAGGCGATAGGCGCCGTGGAGATGCTGGCCGCGGCAGGCCTGGTCCTCCCGGCCGTCCTGGACACCGCCCCGGTCCTGGTCCCGCTTGCCGCAACCGGCCTGGTCCTCCTCATGCTGGGCGCCACCTACACCCGCTACCGCCGCCACGAGCCGAAGTACCTGGCCGTCGACCTGGCCTACGTCCTCCTGGCCACCTTCGTGGCCTGGGGCCGCTTCGGCCCGGAATCCTTCACGGGCTGACCCCACGTGACCCGGTGGGCTTCTCCATCTGGCCGAGGATGTCGTCCAGATGGTGGAACAGCTCGTGCTGGGTGTGCACCGCGAGCCAGCGCAGGGAGCGCTCCGAGCGTTCGGGATACGTGTAGATCAGCACGCGATCCCAGTCGGAAGACGACAGCCTGTCGAGCGCATGGGCGAACAGCAGTGCTGCGTCCTTGAGTTGGCGGGCGACGTCGTCGGGGTGCTGATCGGCGTAGCCGTCGTGATCGACTCGTTCGTCGCGCCCCATGGGCTCGGCAACCGGGGTGTCGCAGCGTCGGGCGGCCAGAAGGCGTTCCCGCTGGACGAGCAGTACGTCGCGCACGTGGCAGGCGTACTCGATCGGCGCCCACACATCGTCCGCCGGGCGCTGCCGAAGGGCCGCCGCATCGCCGCCGAGCACCTCGGCATACGAGTCCGCGAAGCCCCTGATGAGGGTCGGCATCGTCGGAGCCAGGTGGAGCTTGTACTCGAATCCGCATTCCGCGCAAGCCATCACGCGCGGACAGTAGCAAGCACCGCGACGCCGAAGGAGCAGCAGTACCCCGAAGATGCGAACTCCGGTTCGGGTGGGCGGACCCACCGCGTCGTGGACGGGCGCGTCCCGGTGGGGCGCGATGCTTCTTTTGGTTGAGTACCTAGGGAAAGACCTCTGTCCAGACCCCTCCAGCCTCCCGCTCGGCGAGCTCTCACTCGCACGGGTGAATCATCCAACTGGGGTGGATTTCAAGCTGGTTGTCTGGCATATGCTCGCCCCGACAACTCACCTGACATGAGACGGCCCCCGCCGGGACTGCGAATCCCGATCGAGGGCCTGACCAACGAGGAAGTAGACCCTTCCTGATGGCTTCGGTGCACTTTACCGCGCCCTCGCGCGCGACATACGGGGTTCGGCACGCCAACGTCCGGCTCACCGGGCGGTTCACCGTCGTGAGCAACGACCTCATCCAGCACCCCGAAATGTCCGTGATGGCGCGGATGTTGGGGATCTTCATCCAGTCGATGCCCTCCGGGACTCCCATCGGCATCAAGGACCTGGCCAAACGGCTCTCCATCGGCGAGACGTCGACCGCAAAGGCGCTCCGGGAACTGGTGCGGTTCGGGTACCTGGAACGGTCCCTGGAGAGCCTGCCAGATGGGCGGATCGCCACCCGTACGGTGTCCTTCAACCACCCCCGGGCCGCAGCCATCGCGCGGTGCCGGGCCGAGCTCGGCGCCCCTGCTGCTCCGCCCGTGGTACCGGCGGCCCCCGCACACGAGGTGCCTCCGGCCGGTGATCCGGTCGAGTCGGCGACCGTTGAGCCGGAACCGCAACCGCAACCGGAGCCGGGGGACGCGCCCGCCGCGGCCGCCAGTGGGCTGCCCGCGCCCCGGGGGCCCGGTGATCCCGGGCGGCGGCGGGTCGCCTGTGAGGTGCTTGCGGAGTTGCGGCGGGTCGATGCGCGGCTGTTGCTCGGGGAGCGGGACGTCCGGTACCTCGCGGGCGGGGTCGAGGCCTGGCTGGAGCGCGGGGCGGGGGTGGAGGCGCTGGTCACCGCGTTGTCCGCCCGGCTCCCGGACGGGCTGCGCAATCCGGCCGGGCTGATCGCCCACCGGCTCACGGCCCAGCTGCCGCCGGCACTGGCGCCGCTGCCCCGCGCGCCCGCCTTCGTGGCTCCGGATCCCTTCGTGAACTGCACGGTGTGCGAGCTGGCCTTCCGCAGCCCTACGCCCGGGAAGTGCAAGGGGTGTAGTTCCGGCCCCGAGAGCGGCTGAGGGCAGGGGGCCGGGGGGCCGATTGCCTGGTCGGAGGGGGTGGGTTGAGATACTCCGGCCATGGATGCCAGGGGGACGAGCGGTACGCGGGTGGACACGGCGGGCTGGGTGCTGCGGGCGGCGGTGACCGCGGACATCGAGGTGATCGCCGAGTTGCGGGCCGTCGTCATGCGGGAGGATCTGGAACGCCTCGGGCGCTACGACGAGCACCGGGTGCGTCAGCGGCTGCGGGATTCCTTCTCCCCGCAGTACACCTCGGTCATCGAGATCGACGGCGTCACGGCAGGGTGCATCACGGTCCGGCCCGCCGATGGCAGGCAGTGGCTGGAGCACTTCTACCTGGCTCCGCACTGCCAGGGCCGGGGGCTCGGCTCCGCCGTGCTGCGCTCGGTGCTGGAGCGGACGGACGCACGGGGCCAGACCGTGGCACTGAACGTCCTGCAGGGCAGTGCCGCCCGTCGGCTCTACGAGCGCCACGGGTTCCTCGTGGAAGCCCAGGACCCGGTCGACGTCTTCATGGTGCGCCCGCCGGAGCCGAGCCCGGCGTCCCCCGACGGGACGTAGGCCCGGTCCGCCCCGTCCTCGCGGGCGAACCGGGCCGTCGGCGTGCGTGCGGGCGTGCGGGCGTCAGCGCTCGATGTCGAGCGTGAAGCGCCTCTCGCCCGGAGCGATGGTCTCGGCGTGGATCGAGCCGCGGGCCCGGTCGTACTTGCCGGTGCCGCCGGTGATCGCGTTGTCGAACGCCGGGGGCGGGCCCGGGACGAGGTGGCCGACGACCATCCCCTGCGCGGTGATCTGGCCGCCCGGGAGGCTGTACGTCACCACGCACTCCTCCGCTCCGCCGTTGGCGACCCGGGTGGTGGTGCAGGTGCCGCCGGTCTCGCCGACCTGGTTGCCGTCCTTGTCGAAGAGGTCCGACCGGAAGACGGTCCGGTCGCCCTGGGCGGCGGCGCCGCCCGGGTTGACGGGGAAGCGGGACTGCTCCGCCAGCCGGCCGGTGAGGGTGATGACCTGACCGCCCTTGCCCTTGTCGCGGCCGGAGTCGGTGTCCGCCGTGACCGTGGAGGCGGAGGCGAGGGGGGCGGCGCAGGCCAGGAGGGCCAGCAGGGCGGTGGCCGTGCCGAGACGGGCAGCGCGGACGGAACGCATCGGGCGCATGGGAGGCGTGGGGCGCATCGGGCGCATGGGGAGGCTCCTGGGGGTGGGGGCAGGGGTGGATGGACGACCCATGCATAGCCCCGGCCCCGGCGGTGCCCGGAGTGTCCCGGCGCGACCCACCGTCAGATCCGACCGATCGGACCAGCCCGCACCCCCGGCCGGTCGGACCGGGGGTACGGGGGTGGCGTCAGCGGGTGCGGAGCTCGCGTTTGAGGACCTTGCCGCTCGCGTTGCGCGGGAGTTCGGAGACGAACTCCACCTCGCGCGGGACCTTGTAGTTGGCCATCTCCCGGCGGGACCAGGCGATCAGGTCGTCGGCCGTCAGGACCGCGCCCGGGCGGCGGACCGCGTACGCCTTGCCGACCTCGCCGAGGCGCGGGTCCGGGATGCCGACCACGGCCACGTCGGCGATGTCCGGGTGCAGGCCGAGGAGTTGCTCGATCTCGGCGGGGTAGGCGTTGAAGCCGCCGACGATGAACATGTCCTTGATCCGGTCGGTGATGCGCAGGTTCCCGGCGGGGTCGAGGACGCCGACGTCGCCGGTGCGGAGCCAGCCCTCGGGGGTGATGGCCTCGGCGGTTTCGGCCGGGTCCTCGAAGTAGCCGCGCATGACGTTGTGGCCGCGCACCCACACCTCCCCGGCCCGGCCGGCCGGCTGCGGTCCGCCGTCCGCGTCCACGATCCTGACCTCCGTGCCGGGGATGGCCCTGCCCGAGGTCGACGCGATGGTCTCCGCCGGGTCGCCGCGGCGGCACATGGTGACGATGCCGCTCGCCTCGGAGAGCCCGTACGCGGTGAGGACGGTGCCGATGTGCAGCTCGCCCCGGAGCCGCTCGACGAGCTGGAGGGGGACGACCGCGGCGCCGGTGACGACCAGCCGCAGGGCGGACAGGTCGTGGTGGTCGCGCTGGGGGTGGTCCAGGAGGGACTGGTGCAGGGTGGGCGGGCCGGGGAGTACGGAGATCCGCTCGGCGGCGATGTTGGCGAGGACGGTGTCCACGTTGAAGACGGGCTGGGGGACCATCGTGGCGCCGCGCATCAGGCAGGCGATGACCCCGGCCTTGTAGCCGAAGGTGTGGAAGAAGGGGTTCACGATCAGGTAGCGGTCGCCCTCGCGCAGGCCCGCGAGCTCGCTCCAGACCTCGTAGCAGCGCAGGGACTGGGCGTGCGAGATGACGGCGCCCTTGGGGCTGCCGGTGGTGCCGGAGGTGAAGATGATGTCCGAGGGGGCGGAGGCGGGGATCGCGTCCGTACGGGCCCGCACGGCCTCGGCGGACACGGAGTCCCCGCCGGTCAGGAACTCCTTCCAGGTGCGGAAGGAGTCCGGGGCGTCCTCGGACAGGACGACGACCTGCTCCAGGTGCGGCAGCCCGGGCAGCGGCCCGGAGCCCTCGCCCTCGGCGGCGGCGCGGCGCAGCGAGGCGACGTAGGAGGTGCCGAGGAAGGTGCCGGTGACGAAGAGGAGCCGGGCGCGGCTGCGCTGGAGGACGTAGGCGGCCTCGGAGCCCTTGAAACGGGTGTTGAGGGGGACGAGTACGGCTCCGGCGGAGACGGCTCCGAGGGCGGAGACGATCCATTCGAGGGTGTTGGGCGCCCAGACGGCGACCCGGTCCCCCGGTTCCACTCCTGCGGCCATGCAGGCGGCGGCCGCGCGCTCGACGCGCTCGCCGAGCTGCGCGTAGTCGATCCGGACCCGGCCGTCGACGACGGCCTCGCGGTCGGCGTAGCGGGTGGCGGCGTGCCGGACGAGTCCGCCGATGCTGGTCCAGGAGAGATCGGCCCGTCCGTCTTCCGCCGGGTCCACGGCCACCCGTGCGCGCTCGTCCTCGGTCATCGTCCGCCCTTCCCTGCAACACCAGTAGCTGACTATCCGTCAGATTAGCTGTAGCCTTCGCGGCTGTCAGTACTGGTGCACACCCCGGAGGTGGCGATGGCGGCAACGCTCAAGGACGCTACGGCGATAGTCGGCATCGGGCAGACCGCCTTTGCCAAACGACTGCCGCAGACCGAGAAGGAGTTGGCCTGCCGGGCCATTCTCGCGGCGCTCGACGACGCGGGCATAGACCCGTCCGAGGTCGACGCCTTCTCCTCCTACACGATGGAGGAGACCGACGAGGTCGAGGTCGCCAAGGCCATCGGCGCCGGCGACGTCACCTTCTTCTCCAAGATCGGCTACGGCGGCGGCGGCTCCTGCGCCACCGTCGGCCACCTGGCCGCCGCCGTCGCCACCGGCCAGGCGAGCGTCGGCGTGGCCTGGCGCTCGCGCAAGCGCGGCTCGGGACCGCGGCCGTGGAAGAACACCGCCGTCCAGCTCCCCACCCCCGGCCAGTGGACCCGCCCCTTCGGGCTGCTGCGCCCCGCCGACGAGATCGGCATGCTGGCCCGCCGCTACATGCACGAGTACGGCGCCACCCGCGAGCACCTCTTCAACGTCGCGATGGCCTGCCGCAACCGCGCCAACGAGAACCCGGCCGCGATGATGTACGAACGCCCGCTGACCCGCGAGATGTACATGACCTCCCGCATGATCAGCGACCCGCTCTGCCTCTTCGACAACTGCCTGGAGACCGACGGCGCGCTCGCCTGCGTCATCGTGAGCGCCGAGCGCGCCCGCGACTGCCGCCAGAAGCCCGTCTACGTCCACTCCGTCGCCCAGGGCCTGCCCTCCCAGCACCACGGCATGGTCAACTACTGGAACGACGACCCGCTGTCCGGCCCCGCCTGGACCGCCGCCCGACACCTGTGGAAGCAGGCCGACTTCGGCCCCCAGGACGTGGACGTCGCCCAGATCTACGACGCCTTCACCCCCCTGATCCCGCTCTCCCTGGAGGGCTACGGCTTCTGCGGCCGCGGCGAAGGCGCCGCCTTCACCGAGGGCGGCGCCCTGGAGATGGGCGGCCGGCTCCCCATCAACACCGGCGGCGGCGGCCTCAGCGAGGCCTACGTCCACGGCTTCAACCTGATCAACGAGGGCGTCAAGCAGCTCCGCGGCATCTCCACCGCCCAGGTCCCCGACGCAGCGACCTGCCTGGTGACCGCGGGCGAGGGTGTCCCGACGTCCGCCATCCTGCTGCGAGCCTGAGAGCCGAGGAGCCACAGACCATGACAGCGTCCACCTCCACGTCCAGCGAAGAACTGCTCCTCCCCGTCCCCGACGAGGACGGCGCCCCCTTCTGGGAGTACGCGGCCCAGGGCGAACTCCGCGTCCAGGCCTGCGCCGCACCCGACTGCGGAAAGCTCCGCTTCCCGCCCCGGCCCTGCTGCCCGCACTGCCGGTCCTTCGACTCCGAGTGGCGCCGGATGAGCGGCCGGGGCCGGATCTGGTCGTACGTCCAGCCGCACCCGCCGCTGCTGCCCGCGTACGCCGCGCAGGCCCCGTACAACGTGATCCTCGTGGAACTCGCCGACGCCCCGCACATCCGCCTCGCCGGGAACCTCGTCACCTCACCCGACGCCCCCCTCGACTCCATGGACCCGGCGCGGCTGCGCATCGGGGCACGGGTCCACGTGGTCTTCACCGAGACCGGCGGGGTGGCCGTGCCGCGCTGGATGCTGGAGAAGTCATGACCCTGCGGGTGGACCGGGACAAGGCGACCGGAGTCGCGGTCGTCACCCTGGACCGGGAGCGCAAGCACAACGCGATCGACCTCGACACCGCCGCCGAACTGGCGGCGGTGTGGCGGGAGTTCCGCTTCGAGGACGAGGTGCGGGCGATCGTCCTGACCGGCGCCGGGCAGGCCGCCTTCTGCACCGGCATCGACCGGGGCGCGCAGGTGCCGCAGCCCTCCTCCCCGTACTCGGTGGACGACCCGCTCGTCTCCATCGGCCCGAAGGCGAACGACCTGTGGAAACCGGTGGTCGCCGCCGTCAACGGCATGGCCTGCGGCGGGGCGTTCTACCTGCTGGGCGAGTCGGAGTTCATCGTCTCCTCCTCGGCGGCGACGTACTTCGACCCGCACACCAGCTACGGCATGGTCAGCGCCTACGAGGCCATCTACATGGCGCAGCGCATGCCCTTCGGCGAGGCCGCCCGGATGTCCCTGATGGGCACCGCCGAACGGCTCTCCGCGCGCAGGGCGTACGAGATCGGCCTGGTCTCGGAGCTTGCCGAGCCCGACGAGCTGCTCCCGGCGGCCCTGCGGGCGGCCGAGACCCTGGCCGGCTTCCCGACGGAGGCCGTGCAGGGCACCGTACGGTCCCTGTGGGCGGCGAAGCAGACCGCACTCCAGCAGGCCCTGGCCCAGGCCCCGGCCCTGCTGACGCTGGGCAACCTGACACCGGAACGGCAGGCGGAGCTGTTCGCGGGGCGGCGCGGGGGCTCGGGGGCGGAGCCGCGGGTGCGGTGACGGCTTCCGTACGGCCTTCCGTACAACCATCGGGCCCGGTGGGCGGTCTCTGAGGTGATCGGAGCAGCCGCACCACCGGGGGAACGATGAAGAAGCGTGTCAGTGCAGTCCTCAGCACGGCGATGGCCGTGGGTACCGTCTGGGCGGTACCCACGGTCGCCCGGGCCGCGGACCCGTATCCGGAGATCTACGCGTACTCGTCGCAGGAGCGCGTCATCGTATCCACCATGGACTGGGAACTGGCGGTGCCCAAGGGTCTCAAGGCGCACCTGCGCAAGAAGGGGTCGACCACACCCATCACCACCCTCACGCTGTTCACCCGCCAGGCGGACGACTGCTCGCAGCGGGACTGCGGGAGCGAGCCCCCGCTGTCGTCGTTCCGGAGCGAGCCGGTGAAGCTCCCCGAGCTCGGTGAGTACGCCATCGACCTCGAATACACGGGCAGCCAGGGCGAGAGGGTCGTCCGCAACGACAGCGGGACGCTCAGGTACCTGGTGCGGCCTGCCTTCGCGAACCTGAAGTCGAGCCCGGTATCGGTGGAGCGCCTCGACACGGTGGTCTCCGGCGACCTCACGCTCTACAACCCCGTCGACGGCTCGTCCAAGCCGTACGCAGGGGGCACGTTCACCGCGAAGAGGGGCTCCGAGAGCACCGTGCGGACCGCCGACGCCAAGGGGCACTTCGAAGCGAAGTTCGGGATCACCCACACCGACTTCCTCAAGGCCCCGGACAGGGCCCAGATGGAGTTCGACCTCGCCACCGAGCTGAACGGCGGCCGGGACAGCGCGTCCGTGACGGTCCCCGTGGCGCCCGTCGAGGCCGTCCTCAAGCTGAACTCCCCCACCGTGACCGGCGCCTACGGCACGGGCGCGAAGGTCACCGGAACCGCCACCTGGAAGTCCGCCGACGGCATGTGGAAGCCCCTGCCGACCGCGATGCCGATCACCGCCGGCTTCTGGAAGACCGGCAGCACGGACGCGGCGGGCCGGTTCACCCTCGTCAGGCGACTCACCGAGGACGGCGTCCTGAACGTCAAGCCCCAGTCGGTCTGGTTCGACTCCAAGGCGACCCTGAAGGTGGACACCACGCCCGGGACGTTCTTCCAGGGCTTCACGGCCGGGGCCGGGGCGGACAGGTACGTCCACGTGTCGAGCACGTTCTGGCGCGGCGAGTTCCCCGCGGGGACCACCTCGCTCAAGGTCG
Source organism: Streptomyces sp. NPDC104226 (assembly GCF_055584085.1). NCBI lineage: Bacteria > Bacillati > Actinomycetota > Actinomycetes > Kitasatosporales > Streptomycetaceae > Streptomyces > Streptomyces sp. NPDC104226. The sequence goes on along the minus strand of NZ_JBVJMS010000005.1, from coordinate 280,051 downwards.
ACGTGGAGTACTCGGCGGACGGCAAGACCGGCTGGACCAGCCGCAAGAGCATCGCCGTACCCACCAAGCCCGGGTGGAACGCCGGCGGATTCGCGATCAAGCAGCAGGTGCCCTACACCGGCCCCGGCTACGTACGCCTCCGGTACGCCGGCACGGCCACCATCCCCGGATCCGTGACGCCCGCCGTCCGCGTCGAGCGCACCAACACGGCGATCCCGGAGTTCAACGCCGCGCCCGAGCCCGCCAAGAAGGGCACGCCGATCACGGTCACCGGCAAGCTCAACCACGCCGACCCCACCTGGAAGCCCCTCGCCGGCCAGGGCGTCGCCTACTACTTCCGGCCCGCCGGAAGCACCGCCTGGACCTGGATGGGCTCGTCCACGACGGCAGCCGACGGCACCTTCAGGAAGAGCTTCACCGCGACCCGGACCGGCTCCTGGCAGGCCCGCTACGAGACCTCGGACAACCGGCACCTCAACGCCCTCAGCCGCGTGGACGAGGTCATCGTCACCCCGTAGCGGGTGCGGCCCGGAGGGTCAGCGGGTCTTCCGGGTCGACTTGGGCTTCGGCTTGCCCGTGGTCCCCGGGGTCTTGCCGCCCGTGCTGCCGCCGGTGGTCACCGAGCCGCTGCTCCCGGAGCCGGACGTCGGGGTGGGCAACGCGGTCGAGAGGGTCCGGACCTCCCCCAGGGTGCAGCGCTGCACGTCGCCCGCCCTGGCGGGGTTGGTCATCGGCACGTCGACCCTCCGTGTCTCGCCCGCCTTGAGCGTGAGGTCCCCGGAGCCGGAGTCGACCGGGCCCGACGCACCCTCGAAGACCAGCGGGACCCGGAAGGTGTGCCCGGACGCCGAGGAGGAGGTCACCTCGACGACGGCCTTCACCCCGGCTGGCCCGACGCAGTTGATGACCACGGCGTGGGCGAGCGGCCGGGTGCTGGTGGGCGTGGCGGTGGCCGTGGACGCGGAGCCGCCGCCGCTCCCGCCCGTGCTGCCGCTGTAGCTCTTCTTCTTCGACTTGCTCTTGGAGCTGGAGCACCCGCCCCCGCTGCTCTTGCTCTTGCCCTTGCCGCTGCTGCTGCTCGCCGACGAGAACCCCGTCAACGCGAGCACCACGCCCACCAGCACCGCCGTGAGCCTGACCCGCCGCCCCGTGACCACCATGGCCCCTGTCCCCTCCCCGTCGAACAACGGGCGGCACGCTACCAGGAGGCCCCAAGGGCACAGGGGTACGGTGACGGGCATCCGTCACGACCATCCGTCACGACCGCTCCCGGGAGACGCACCATGACCGACGAGACCACGGACACCGGCGTCATCACCGCGATCGCCCGCCTCCAGGCCCGGCCGGGGCTGGAGGCGGAGGTCCGCGCCCAGGCCCTGTCCCTGGTCGCGCCGACCCGGGCCGAGGCGGGCAACGTCTCCTACCGCGCGTACGAGGACCCGAGCGCTCCGGGCGCCTGGGTCATCCTGGAGGAGTGGGCGGACGGCGCGTCCTGGGAAGCCCACCTGGCCTCCCCGCACCTGGCACAGGCCCTGTCCCGCACGGCGGCCCTGCTGGCCGAGGCGCCGGTGCTGCGGGTGTTCCCCCCGGTGCTCCCCTCTTAGCCGGCGTTCCTGATCCCGGGTACGAGGAGCAGCTTGCCGGTGGTGCGCCGGGCCTCCAGGTCGCTGTGGGCCTGAGCCGCCTCGGACAAGGCGTAGCGGCCCGTCACCGTGACGTCGAGGGCCTTGGAGCGGACCCACTCGAACACGTCGGCGGCCCGTCGGAGCAGTTCGGACCGCTCGGCGATGTAGTCCCCGAGGCTGGGCCGGATCAAGGTCAACGAACCGCCCTGGGCGAGCCGCATCGGATCGAACGCCGGCACGGCGCCACTCGCCGCGCCGAAGAGCACGAGATGGCCGCGGGTCCGCAGGCTGGCGAGGCTCGCGTCGAAGGTGTGCGCGCCGACGCCGTCGAAGACGACCGGCAGTCCCTGACCGCCGCCCAGCCGCCTCACCTCGGCCGCGAGATCGTCGACCGCGGAGGAAAGGATCACCTCGGCGGCTCCGGCGCGCTTCGCCAGCTCGGCCTTGGCGGGGGTCGACGTCGTGCCGATCACCCGGCCGCCGAGGTGGGTGACGAGCTGGGTCAGAAGCAGCCCCATGCCGCCGGCAGCGGCGTGCACGAGCACCGTGTCGCCCTCCTGGACCGGGTAGGCGTCCTTGATGAGGTAGTGCGCGGTCATGCCCTGGAGGAGCACGGCGGCGGCCGTCTCGAAGTCGATGTCGTCGGGCAGCGGCACCAGCCGGGACGCGTCCACGACGGCCCGCTCGGCATACGTGCCGGGGATCTCCACCCAGCCGACCCGGTCCCCGACGGCGACGTCGGCGACGCCGGGTCCCACTTCGACGACCGTACCGGCGCCCTCGGAGCCCGGGGTGAAGGGCAGCGGGTGGCTGTACCGGCCCTCGCGGTAGTAGACGTCGAGGAAGTTGACCCCGGATGCGGCCACCTCCACGACCGCCTCGCCCGGGCCCGGCCGCGGCTGGTCCACCTCGGCCTCCCGCAGCACCTCGGGACCGCCCACCTCGTACACCTGTATCGCTCGCATTACCCCTCCGTCAACGGCTCATCCCCCACCAACCCCGCTGATCGCGATTCGATTCCCGGCGGGCGGACCGGCCCCGCGCCCCCGCGTGCGGGACTCCGGAGGCGGGCGTAGCGTCGGGATCGAGATCCAGACCCACTCCCCCGGAGGGCCGGGCATGATCCGCAACGTACTCGGCTCGCTCCTGGGTCTGATCGGAGCGACGGCCGCCGTCTGGAGCCCCTTCCGCGCTTGGTACGACGGCCGTCGCGGACGCGACTACCGCATCGAGGAACTGTTCGCCTCCGCCGGGATCACCGACGACAAGGCCGCCCTGATGGGCTCGCTGCTGCTGCCGTCCCTCTTCGCCGCCCTGCTCGTGCTGGTCGCGATCGTGCTGCGCTCACGGCTGCTCATGGGCTTGGCCGGGGTCGTCGTCCTCGGTTTCGCCGTGCTCTGGATGGTGCGGCAGGGGCAGGCCGCGGGGAGCCTCTCGGTCGGCGGTGAGGGCACCGGGCTCGGTGACGGGCTCGCGAGTGCCTTCGGTGCCGGGGCCCTGCTCATCCTCGCGGCGGCCGTGATGAGCGGGCGGCCCCGCCGCCGTGACCGGGTCGCCCGGGAGGCGGTCCCGGAGCCTTACCGGGAGCCGGAGCCTTACCCGGAGCCGGACCCCGCCCATCCCCCGGCCCCGACGGCGTGGCCGCCCCCGCCGCAGGACCACTCGTAGCGGCTGGGCCGAGTGCCGAGGGGCCGAGGACCCCGGACATGACGGCGGCCCCGTCCCCGTGAGGGGGGCGGGGCCGGCCAGCCGTTGCGGGCGGGGTGGGGATCAGGCCTCGACGGTGCCGGACGCCGCGATCTCGATCTTGCCGCGCGTGGCGCCCGAGGGGGTGCCGAGCTTCTCGATCTGGTCGACGAGCTCCTGGCCCGAGACGACCTCGCCGAAGACGACGTGCTTGCCGTCGAGCCACGGGGTGAGGACGGTGGTGATGAAGAACTGCGAGCCGTTGGTGTTGCGGCCGGCGTTCGCCATCGACAGCAGGTACTTGCGGTCGTGCTTCAGGTCGAAGTTCTCGTCGGCGAACTTCTCGCCGTAGATGCTCTTGCCGCCCGTGCCGTTGTGGTTGGTGAAGTCACCGCCCTGCAGCATGAACTGCGGGATGACGCGGTGGAAGCCGGAGCCGGCGTAGCCGTAGCCGTTCTGGCCCGTGCACAGCTCGCGGAAGTTCTGGGCGGTCTTCGGGACGACCTCGTCGAAGAGGTTGAAGACGATGCGACCGGCGTCCGTGCCGTCGATCTTGATGTCGAAGAATACGTTGCTCATGGGGTCCATCCTGTCACTCCTCGTGCGGTGCGCGACCCCGAGGGGGCCGCGACGGGGCCGCGACACGCCCCGCGGACGGCCCCGGGACGGCTCGGCCCGGGCTCAAGCCCCAGCTCAGACGGCGGCCGCGCCGGGCTACCCGCCCGTACGGGTTCCCGTGCCCTTGGCGGCGTCCAGGGCGTAGACGCAGCGGTCCTTGCTGCACGCGTACACCACGCCCGCCTCGGCCACCGGGGCGCCGGTGATCTCCCCGCCGGTGGCCAGCTTCCAGCGGAGCTGGCCGCCCGCCGCGTCGAGGGTGTACAGGCAGTGGTCGGCCGATCCGAAGTGGACACGGCCGTCCGCGACCGCCGGGGAACCGGTGATCTCGCCGCCCGCCGCGAACCGCCACTTCGGGGTGCCGGTGACCGCGTCGAGCGTGTACACGGCGCTGCCCGCGGCCAGATGGACGTTGCCGGCGGCGACGAGGACCGGGTCGGCGGACTGCCGGGGCTCGGTGGCGATACGCCAGCGGTCCTTGCCGGTGGCCGCGTCCAGGGCGTAGACGGTGCCCAGGTAGTCCGCGAGGTAGACCCCGCCGCCCGTGACGGCCGCGCCCGGGGCGAAGGCCGGGGGCGCGAGGAACACGGCGGGCGCCTCGAAGTGCCAGCGGACCCGGCCCGAGGCCCGGTCGATGGAGATCACCCGGGTGCCGGCGGCGACGTAGACGTTGCCGTCGGGGGCGGGCGTGACCCGTACGGGCACGTTCCCGCAGGAGCCGGCGTCGCCGACCGGATACGACCAGGACTCGCGGCCGGAGCGGGCGTCCAGGGCGCGCAGCCGGGCGTCCTGCCACACGTAGACCGTGCCGTCGTGCAGGACGGGCGCCGCCTCGACGGTCTCGAACTCGCTCTGCGCGCCCGACAGCTCCCACAGCTTGTGCCCGCTGGAGGACTCCCAGGCCTGTACGCCGCCCCCGCGCGTGGCGGTGACGACGGTGCCCCGCTCGGCGCGCAGGGCGTACACCCAGGCATCGGCGGACAGCCGCCACCGCTCGGAGCCGTCGGCGGCGTCCAAGGCGTACAGGGAGGGGCCGTCGGAGGCGTGGATGCGCCCGTCGGAGACGGCCATGGACCAGGCGACGTCCCGGGTCTTGAACTGGCGGCGGCCGCTGGCCACGTCCAGGGCGTGCACCTCGAAGGAGGTGACGTAGAGCAGGTCGCCGGCGACGGTCGGGGTGCCCCAGACCTCGTTCGACATCCGGAACCGCCAGGGCCGCCAGCGGCCGCTGTCGGGGGCCGGGCCCGGGTTCGGTACGAGGACCGAGGGCGCGGGGCCCGACACCGGGGTCCCGGCGGGCGGCCGGATCCAGCCGGTCGCCGAGTCCACGGCGACGGCGTGGGCGCCCGGAGCCGAGGCGGAGGCCTGCGGCCCGGGACCGATCGGCACCGGGGAGCCGCCGAGCCGCACGGGCTCGCCCGAGGGCGCCATCGGCGGGTGCTCGGGCCGCTGCGGGAGGGCCTGGCCGGTCCGCGGGTCGGTCCAGGGGTCGGCCGCGCCGCGCTGGCGGCGGTGCGTGGCGGGACCGGACGCGGGACCGGAGGCGGGGCCGGACCCCGCTCCGGGGCTCTCGATGGGCGCGGAGACTCCGGCCCGGGGAATCCCCGGCTTCCGCCCGGCTGCCGCGGCCGCCGCCGCGGCGGCAGCGGCGTTGCGGTGGCCGGCCCGCCGGGCCTCGATCATCGCCACGGCCCGCTCGGGCAGCCACGCCGAGGCGGTACCGCTCTCGTCGCCGCCCTCGAAGAGGTGCGGGGCGAGCTGCGCCTGCAGGTCGGCCGGGGTAGGCCGCTGCGTGGCGTCCATCTGCATGCAGGAGTCGATCAGCGGGCGGAGCTCGTCGGGGAGCCCCTCCAGGTTCGGGCCCTCGCGCAGCAGCATGAAGACCGTCTCCACCGGGTTCGCCCCGTGGTACGGCGGGTGGCCGGTGGCGGCGAAGACCAGCGTGGAGCCGAGCGAGAAGACGTCGCTGGCGCCCTTGACGCTGCGCGAGTCCTTCGCCTGCTCCGGCGACATGTACGCGGGGGTGCCGACGGCGACGTTCGTCATGGTCAGGCGGGTGTTGGAGACCCCGCTGGCGATGCCGAAGTCGATCACGCGCGGGCCGTCCTCGACGACGAGCACGTTGGAGGGCTTCAGGTCGCGGTGGACCAGGCCCGCCCCGTGGATCGACTGGAGCGCCTCGGCGATGCCCGCGGCGAGCCACCGTACGGCCTGGGCGGGCATCGGCCCGCACTCGTGGACGATCTCCTCCAGCGAGGGCGCCGGGACGTACGCGGTCGCCAGCCACGGCACGGCCGCCCGCGGGTCGGCATCGACGACGGCCGCGGTGTAGAAGCCCGAGACGGCGCGGGCCGCCTCCACCTCGCGGGTGAAGCGGACGCGGAACAGCTGGTCCTCGGCGAGCTCGGTGCGCACCGTCTTGATCGCCACCCGGCGTCCGGACGCCGACCGGGCGAGATAGACCAGCCCCATGCCGCCGGCGCCGAGCCGTCCCAGCACCTCGAAGGGGCCGATCCGTCTCGGGTCGTGCTGCGTCAGCTGCTCCACCACTCGCCTCCACACCCATCCCCGTACGGGGACCTCCGCGGACCCCGCTCTTCCAGCCATCGCCGGTGGCGTCGCCGTCATCGCCGTCTCGTCACCGGATGCGCACGAGCCGCCGCGGGTCCCTGCCCCGTGCAGCGTCTCACTCCGGGGGTCGGCCCGGGTCACGCACCCCCGATTCTGTCAGGCCCGCGCCCGGTCCGGCCCCGGCACGGCGGGTGGTCGCGTACGGGGTGCGGGCAAAGCCGTACAACCCCGCGGAGAGTTCGTGGGTCCAGCCCCCGTTCATCCGATCAAGATCCGGGGGGATCCGTGCGCCATCGTTTGACTTCGGCCATCGTCATCACCGCAGCAGCACTCGGCGGACTGTCCGTGCCGGGGACGGCATACGCCGCCGGCGCGGCCTGTCCGCCGGGTCTTCCCCCAAGCCCGTCGTCCACGTGCGGGACAAGAAGACGGGTCGGCGCGTCGCCGCCGACGGCACCTTCACCCCAGCCTTCAAGGCCGACACCACCGACAGCCGCCGCGACGACCTCACCGTCAACCCGTAGGCGGTAGGTGGCAAGCGGCAAGCGGTGAGCCGCACTTGGTACGGACGCCCGCGCGGGCGTCCGTACAACCCTTCGGGGATGCCGTGGGTCTAGCCCCCGTTCGTTTCGTCAACCTCCGGGGGATCCATGCGCCACCGCTTGACCTCAGCCATCGTCATCGCCGCGGCAGCACTCGGCGGACTGTCCGTGCCGGGAGCGGCGCACGCCGCCGGTGCGGGCTGTCTCCAGGGGATGGAGACCACCCGTGAGGGGGCCATTCTCGTCAAGGGCGTGTGGGACATGCCCAAGCCCGCCGCCGTCCACGTGCGGGACAAGAAGACCGGGCAGCGCATCGCGTCGGTCAGCCAGTTCCGCAGGGTGAACCACCCGGACGGTGCGCCCGAGTGGGACCTGATTTCCGAGCCCCTGAAGCTGTCCGCCCTCGGGATCTACACGCTCGAGGTCGGCGACGCCTCCTCCCCCGTCGTCTGCGGGGACTTCGACTACCGGATCCGCTCGGAGATGACCACGCCCACGGCGGGCACGGTGTCCCTGGACAACCTGAAGACCACCGTGTCCGCGAACCTCACCACCTTCGACCCGCGGACCCAGACGGCCGCACCTTTCAAGAACGCCAAGGTCAGCCTCACCGGCGAGGGCATCTCCCTGGCGGCCACCACGGACGCACAGGGCCGGCTGGCCGCCCCTGTCACCTTCCGCGGCACGGAGAAGTCGACCCTGCTGCACGTCAAGGTCGAAACCACCCCGGAGATGGACCCGGAGGACCGCTTCCTGACCGTGGCCACGGACCGCCGGGACGCGGAGATCGTCCTCGACCCCGCGTCGCAGAAGATCAAGGTCGTCTACGGATCGACGGCGAAGCTCACGGGCAGGGCCTCGCTGGTCGCCGCGGACGGCACGCGCAGGCCCGTACCCGCGGGCACCCCCCTCAACGGCGACCTCGACGGCAAGCCCGGGACGGGAGCGGACGGCCGGTTCGAGCGGCAGGTACGGGTCACCACCGAGGACGGCCAGTCGATCAGGACCACCTGGGCGAACAACAAGGCATATCCGTGGCTGTCGTTCGCGTCGGGCTTCACGCAAGTCGAGCTCTACGACACCACGTCCTTCACGAAGTTCGCGGCCACGATCGACGCGGCGCGGCGGGTGACCTTCACCGGGTCCCTGATCCGGCAGACCGGCTTCGGAACCCTCGGCGTCGAGGCGCAGTACTCGGCCGACGGCAAGACGGGCTGGACCACGCGCAAGACGTTCAACGTGTACGCGAACAGCGAATCCGCGTTCAAGCTGACCCTGCCGGGCGAGGCCGACGGCTACTGGCGCCTCCACTACCCCGGCTCTACGCACACCCAGGGGGCCACCACCCAGCCCGTCCGCCTGACCCGCACGGCGACGGCCTTCTCCTACTTCAACGCGGCCCCGGAACCGGTCCGCAAGGGCCAGACCTTCACCATCAAGGGCACCCTCCAGCACGGCACCCCGGCGAAGGCCTACGGCGCCCAGACGGTCCTCTTCTACTTCCGGCCCGCCGGCAGCCAGGACTACATCTACCAAGGCCACTCCAAGACCGCCGCCGACGGCACCTTCGTCCACGCCTTCAAGGCAGACCGCACCGGCACCTGGATCGCCCGCTACCGCGACGCCGACGGCAAGCACTACAACGCCGAAAGCCGCCCGGACGACCTCGCCGTGAACCCGTAACGCGTATCCCGTACGGGCGCTCCCGCAGGTTGGGCCGATCGGCGCAACCTGCGGGAAGAGGCGTACAACCCATCGGGGGTGTCGCGGGTCCAACCATCGTTCAGCTCGTCAAAATCCGGGGGAATCCGTGCGTCACCGTCTGACCTCAGCCGTAGTCGTCGCCACCGCGCTGCTCGGCGGCCTGGCCGTGCCGGGCTCGGTGCACGCCGCATCCGTGTCCACGTCCGAGCCGAGGCAGACTCCGGCCGGCGCCTGCCCGCCGGAGATGTACGCCAAGCAGGACGGGTCGCTGGCCGTCCACAGCGCGCCGGACGGGACGGGCGTGCCCGAGGGCCTGGTCGTCCACCTGCGGAACAAGAAGACGGGTCTGCGCATGGCCTCCGTCGGCACCTTCCGCAAGGTGACCGACCCGGACGGCATCCTGCCCGACTTCCACCTGGTCTCGGAGCCCCTCAAGCTGGCGGAGCTCGGGATCTACACGGCCGAGGTCGGCCCGGAGAACGAGCCCTTCGAGTGCGGGACCTTCGACTACCGGCTGCGCGGTGTGGTCACCGGGGTCAGTGCGGCGGACGGGGTGTCCCTGGACAACCTGAAGACCACCGTCACGGCGGACGTGGCCACCCTCGACCCGCGGACCGGGGCGAGCTCCCCGCTCAAGAACACCAAGGTCCGCCTCTCCAGCGAGCGCACCTCGCAGGAGGCCACCACGGACGCGCGGGGCCACCTGTCCGCGCCGTTCACCTTCCTGGGCACCGAGGACCACACCGACGTGCGCGTCGAGGTCCTGGAGACCCCGGACATGAGCCCCGGGGGCCGCAGCGAAACCGCTCGCGCGGTCCGCCAGAAGGCAGAGATCGTCCTCGACCCCGAGTCGCGGAAGATCACCTCCCGCTACGGCGCGACCACCAAGATCACCGGACAGGCCGTCCGGACCGCCGCGGACGGTACGCGCAAGCCCGTCCCCGCGGGCACGGCGATGCTCGCGGACCTCACCGGTGAGCCCCGGACGGTGGCCGACGGCCGCTTCGAGCGGCAGATCCAGACGGTCCACGGCGGCCCCGTGCGGACCACGTGGGCGGGCGGCAAGTCCCCGTGGCTGGAGAACGCGGCCGCCAGTACGGCGGTCGACGTCGTCGAGGTCAGCTACTTCAGGGACGTCGAGGCCACGATCGACGCCGACGGCGTGAAGTTCACCGGCAGCCTCGCCCACAAGCCCCTCAGCCAGACCCCCACCCTGATCGAGGTGCAGTACTCGGCCGACGGCAAGGCGGACTGGAAGACGAGCACCGTCTTCACCGTGGAGTTCGGCTCCGCCCGCTTCGACCAGCGGGTGCCGGCCAAGGGGGACGGCTACTGGCGGCTGCGGTACGCCGCCGCGCCCAGCATCCAGGGCTCCGTCACCGAGCCGGTCCGGCTGACCCGGACGGCGACGGCGTTCGCGGGCTTCAACGCGTCGCCGGAGCCGAAGGACAAGGGCAAGCCCTTCCGCATCAAGGGCTTCCTGCGGCACGAGAGCCCGTGGAAGGGGTACGGCGGCCAGATGGTGCTGTTCTACTTCCAGCCCGCCGGCAGCCAGGACGCCGTCTACAAGGGCCACGCGACGACCGCCGAGGACGGCTCCTTCGAGCACGAGTTCACCACCGAGACGAGCGGCGCCTGGTTCGCCCGCTACCGCGACGCGGACGGCAAGCACCTCAACGCCGTGAGCCGCCGCGACGACCTCCCGGTGAACCCGTAACCCATCACCCTCAACGCGCAACCCGTCATCCGTACCGTCCGGGGGGACCCATGAAGCACATCCGCTACACCACCGCACTCGCGGTCGCCGCCGCCGCCATCGGCGGCATGCTCCTCGCTCCGGGCACGGCGCACGCCGCCGACCAGGACTTCCACATCACGGTCACCACGGACGGCGTACAGATCGGCGTGGTCCGCGCCGAGAACATGCAGCCCGTGGTCCACCTGCGGGCGAAGGGCTCCGGGACCCGCGTCCTGACCATCAAGGACTTCTCGTACGAGCCGAGCGATTCGTCGTCGGGAGAGGGGACCTTCACCTCCACCTCCGGCCCGGTGAAGCTCGACAAGCTCGGGGTCTACTCCGTCGACATCGAGTACCGCGGCACCGAGGGCGAGCCGCTCGTGCGCAAGGACGCGACCACCCTCAACTACACGCCCAAGCCCGTCTTCGACGAGGTCATCACGTCCAAAGCGGTCTCCCTGGACAGTCTGGGCACCACCGTCGAAACGGTCCTCAGGGGCCTCGACCCGCGCAACGGGACCCTGACCCCGCTGGGCGGCGCGAAGGTTGCGATCGACGTGTCGGGCAAGTCCACCACCGTCTCCACCGACAGCACGGGCCGCCTGAAGGCACCTGTCGCCTTCACCGGTACCGAGTCCAGCGCGTCGATCCGCCTGGCGCACACGAACGCCAGCGGCCTCGCCGGCTGGATCGACGCCGACGCCCGGATCGACCGGCAGCCGGTGCGGATCGACCTGGACCCCGCCTCCCGCAAGGTGTCCGCGCCGTACGGCAACCCCGTCCGCATCAACGGCTCGCTGAAGCGGGTCGCGGCGGACGGCACGCTCAAGCCCCTGGCCTCGGCCATGAAGCTGACCCGTACGGCGAGCAAGCCGGTGATGTTCAACAGCAGCCCCGAGGGCCGCTTCTCCGTCAGCGCCAAGGCTCCGTACGACACCACCTTCAAGGTCTCCACCGGCAGTCAGATCTGGCTCGACCAGAAGGCCTTCGCCCCCGTCGAGGTGGACGTCACCTCGGGTGTGAGCTACTACGGCCAGTCCGGCGAGTGGCTCGCCGGCGGCAACACCCCGATGGTCTATTTCGACTTGACGCCGAGCACCAGCCACGTGGATCCGGGCAAGACGCCCCCGGCCCGCGGACCCTTCGAGATCCAGTTCTCCACGACCGGCTCCACATGGACCACCCGCAAGACCTTCACGGCCGAGTTCGGCAAGCAGTTCAGGCAGTCCCTTGCCGGGGAGCGCGGCTACTGGCGCGTCCGGTACGCGGGCAAGGACCTGGGGCAGAGCGCTTCGGCGCTCGTCCACGTGACGCGGGCCAAGACGGAGATCCCCGAGTTCAACGCCCACCCCGAGCCGGTCAAGAGCGGTGGACAGCTGACCGTGGTCGGCAAGGTGCGGGAACTCGGCACCACGGCGCCGGCCCAGGGCCACGTCGACATCTACTTCCGCACGAAGGGCAGCACCCAGTGGATCCGTGCCGGCTACACGGGCACCGCGGCCGACGGCACCTTCACCCGTAAGTTCACCGTTCGGCGCAGTGGCGACTGGAAGGCCGTGTTCTCGGGAGACCGCTTCATCAACTCGGAGAGCCGCGTGGACTCGGTCGAGGTCACCGGCTGACCCGGCTGACGACAGGCCCCAGGGGGTGTCCTAGGCCGTCCTCGTGCGGGGCTCCGAGAGGAGCCCGAAGACGGCGCCCTGGTTGTCCGCGACCACCGCGATGCGCCCGTACGGGGTGTCGACGGGGTCGGCGGTGACCCGGCCGCCGAGGCGCTGCACCATCGCCACGGACTGGTCGCAGTCCGGGACGGCGAAGTACGCGAGGTAGTGCGCGGGCATGATCTCCGGGAAGGCGTCGGTGATCAGGCTGCGCCCCAGGACGGCGGTCTCCGAGCCTGGCGCCTTGCCGGGCGGGGACCAGACGCGGTACTCGATGCCCGACTCCTCGTCGTTCTGGTCCTCGGGGACGTAGCCGAAGACCTTGGCGTAGAAGACGTCCACGGCGTCGCGGGCCCGGGTGTACACCTCGGACCAGCAGTAGGTGTAGGGCTCGTTCTGGGCGTCGAAGCCGTGGTGGGTGCCGGGCTGCCACAGGCCGAAGACGGCCCCGCCGGGGTCGGCGGCCATCGCGGCGGTCCCGTAGGGGCCGACCGGCATCGGGTCCATCACCATCTGGCCGCCGGCGGCGCGGATGCGCTGGGCGCAGGCGTACGCGTCGGTCGTGTAGAGGTAGACCCCCCAGACGGTCGGCATCCGGCCGTCTGGCTTGGGGGCGAGGGCGGCGACGTTGCGGCCGCGGCTGTAGGCCTGGGTGTAGTGGCCGTACTCGGGTCCCGCGCCCTCGTTGAAGGTCCACCCGAAGAGCTCACCGTAGAAGCGCTTGCCCGCTTCCACGTCCGGCAGGGAGGCATCGACCCAGCAGGGCGATCCTTCTGCGAATGCGGCCATGAGCCCGGTTCCTTCCGTTGTGCGGGGGTGTGCAAGGGTGTGCACCCTCCGCGCACGTTCCGCGTCGCTCGCCCAGCCATGTCCTCCGGATCATGATGTGCCCGAAAACTTGTCCACAGCCTGTTGATAAGACTATTCGGGGGACAGGCCCCGAAGCCGGACGGCGCGCCCGGGGGGGCGCACCCGGCCGGAATCGGCCGCGGTGACGGGCCGGAGCGGGTGTACGCCCAGGCCAGGCGCCCCGTCACCCCATTTGCAGGCGGCCGAATCGCGCGCAGATCACCCCTCGGTAAGCTGACGGCATGACAGGACAAGTACGCACCGTCGACGGCCGCGTTGCCGGCCGGCGCGGTCAGGCGACGAGGCAGAAGCTGCTCGACTGCCTCAGCGAGATGCTCAGCTCCTCGCCGTACCGCGACGTCAAAGTGATCGACGTCGCCCGCAAGGCCGGTACCTCCCCCGCGACCTTCTACCAGTACTTCCCGGACGTCGAAGGCGCCGTCCTGGAGATCGCCGAGCGCATGGCCAACGAGGGCGCCCAACTGACCTCACTGGTCGAGGGGCGCGCGTGGGTCGGCAAGGCGGGCTGGGCCGCGGCCGAGGAACTCGTCGACGGGTTCCTGGAGTTCTGGCGGCGCAACGACGCCATCCTGCGCGTCGTCGACCTCGGTGCGGCCGAGGGCGACAAGCGGTTCTACAAGATCCGCATGAAGATCCTCAACTCCGTCACCAACTCCCTGACGGAGTCGATGAAGGAGCTCCAGGCCAAGGGCAAGGTCGACAAGGACGTGAGCCCCGCGGCGATGGCCGGTTCGCTGGTCGCCATGCTCGCGGCGGTCGCCTCGCACCAGAAGGGGTTCCAGACCTGGGGCGTGAAGCAGGCGGAACTGAAGCCGAACCTGGCGCTCCTGGTACACCTCGGCGTCACGGGCAAGAAGCCCACGAAGTAGACGGCGGACCCGAACAGGGTCCGCCGCACCTTCGGGGCGGCCGCTCGCGCTGCCGCTCTCACGGGACTTCGACTCCGGGACTTCGACTACGGGACTTCCGCCGCGATCAGCGACGCTCCAGGCGGAACAACCGGATCTCGCGCTCGATGCGCGCCTGGTACGTCGCGTACGGCGGCCAGAACTTCAGCACCGCCTGCCACGCCGCCGCGCGCTCCTCACCCGCCAGCAGGCGGGCGCGTACGGCGATGTCCTGACCCTTCCAACTCACGTCCGCGTCAGGGTTCTTCAGCAGGTTCCCGGTCCACGCCGGGTGTCCGGGGCGGCCGAAGTTCGAACCGATCAGCAGCCAGCTCACCCCGTCCTGCTCCGGCATGCACGCGAGCGGGGTGGTGCGCGGTTCGCCGGTCTTGGCTCCCTTGGCGGTGAGGATCACGCCGGGGAGCATCTGGGCGCTCAGGATGACCTTGCCGCGGGTCAGCTTGTGCACCGCCTTGTCCATGGCGGGGATGAAGTGCGGTGCGATCTTGGCGAACAGCATGGTCGAGGAGACCTTCTGCATCAGCTTGACTCCGGGCGCCATCAGACGGCCACCTTCTCGTTCCGTGGGGCGGGGGCGGGGGCTGGTACGGGCGCGGGGGCCGACGGGGCCGCGGGGGCGAACAGCCCGGCGGCTTCCGCGGCATGGGCGCGCAGCCGGTGGACGGGGCCGAAGAGCAGTTCGTCGGCGGCCGCCCGCTTGAAGTAGAGGTGCGCGTCGTGCTCCCAGGTGAAGCCGATGCCGCCGTGCAGCTGGATGGCCTCGCCGGCGGTGATCCGCAGCGCCTCCAGGGCCTGGGCCAGGGCGAGTCCGCCCTGTTCCGGGTCCCAGGCGGCGTAGTAGGCGGCGGAGCGGGCCGCCTGGACCTGGACGTAGAGGTCGGCGAGGCGGTGCTTGACCGCCTGGAACGAGCCGATGGCCCGGCCGAACTGCTCGCGCTGCTGTACGTACTCCACGGTGCGGGCGAGCGCCTGCCCGGCCGCGCCGACGGCCTCGGCGGCCAGGACGGCGGCGGCCCCGCGCCCGGCGGCGGCGAGGGCTCCGGCGACATCGGCGTCCTCGGAGGAGCCGAGCAACTCGGCTTCCACATCACGCAGTTGGATGCGGCCCTGCGGGCGGGTCTCGTCCAGGGTGGTCTGCCGCGCCCGTACCAGGCCGGGCGCGTCCTCCCGTACGAGGAACAGCAGCGTGCGACTGCGGGCGAACCCTCCCGTGTGCGCGGCGACCAGCAGGAGCGAGGCGCTGTGCCCGTCGAGCACCTGGGCGACCTCCCCGTACAGCCGCCAGCCGCCGTCCACAGCGCGGGCCTGCACCCCGCCGGCCCGGCCTCCGCCGGCCCAGTCGCCCGGGGCGTTGTCGCCGGTCAGCGCGAGGGCGGTGGCCAGGGCGGGGCCGGGTACGGCGAGCGCGGCCGTGAGCCCGCCCGCCGCGAGCGGCGGGAGCAGGGCGGAGCGCTGCTCGCCGGTGCCCAGGGCGGTGATCAGCGGCACGGCGAGCACGGCGGTGGCCAGCAGTGGGGAGGGCAGCAGCACCCGCCCGGTCTCCTCGCAGGCCAGGGCCAGGTCGGCGGCGGTGCAGCCGACGCCCCCGTATTCCTCGGCCACGGCGATGCCCGGCAGCCCGAGCTGCCGGGCGAGCTGCTGCCACAGCTCGCAGTCGTGTCCGGCGGCGGTCCGGACGGCGGCCTTGACCTCGTCCGGGCCGCAGCGTTTGCCGAGGACCTCGCGCAGGGTACGGCGCATCTCGTCCTGCTCCGCGGTGAAGGCGGCATCCATCGTCGGGCTCCTCCCCGTATCTGACGGGCCGTCATGTTAGGGCGGGAGGCGCCAGAAGCACAGGGGGCGGACCTCCCGAAGAGGACGGAAGGGGCGGGGGAGGCCGGGGAGGACGAAGGCGGGCACCCCTAGCATCTGACGGTACGTCAGTTGTACCGTCGGGTCCATGCCTGTCACACCTGGACCCCTCTCCGCCTCCGCCGACCCCCAGGCCCGGCCCCGCCGCCGGGTCGCCGTCGTCGGCGTCGCCCTTTCGGACTGCGGACGGGTGGACGGTCCCACCCCGTACGCCCTGCACGCGCAGGCCGCCCGCCGGGCCCTGGCCGACTCCGGACTGGACCGGTCGGTGATCGACGGCTTCGCCTCGGCCGGCCTCGGCATCCTGGCGCCCGTGGAAGTCGCCGAGTACCTGGGCCTGCGGCCCACCTGGGTCGACTCCACCTCCGTCGGCGGCTCCACCTGGGAGGTCATGGCCGCCCACGCCGCCGATGCCATCGCGGCCGGCCACGCCAACGCGGTCCTCCTCGTCTACGGATCCACCGCGCGCGCCGACATCAAGGCCCGCCGCCGGACCTCGAACCTCTCCTTCGGCGCCCGCGGCCCGCTCCAGTTCGAGGTCCCGTACGGGCACACGCTGGTCTCCAAGTACGCGATGGCCGCGCGCCGCCACATGCACGAGTACGGCACGACGCTGGAGCAGCTCGCCGAGGTGGCGGTGCAGGCGCGGGCGAACGCCGCCACCAACCCGGACGCGATGTTCCGCGACCCGATCACGGTCGACGACGTCCTGTCCTCCGGGATGATCGCGGACCCCTTCACGAAGCTGAACTGCTGCATCCGCTCGGACGGCGGCTGCGCGGTCCTGCTGGCCGCGGAGGACTACGTACCGGACACGGCCAAGGACCCCGTCTGGATCCTCGGCTCCGGCACCGCCGTCTCGCACACCACGATGTCGGAGTGGGAGGACTTCACCGTCTCCCCCGCGGCGGTCTCGGGCCGCCAGGCCTTCGCCCGGGCCGGGCTCACCCCGGCGGACGTGGATCTCGCCGAGATCTACGACGCCTTCACCTATATGACGCTGGTCACCCTCGAGGACCTCGGCTTCTGCGCCAAAGGCGAGGGCGGCACCTTCGTGGAGAAGGGCAGGCTCCTGCGGGACGGCGAATTCCCGGTCAATACGGACGGCGGCGGACTCTCCGCCTGCCATCCCGGCATGCGCGGACTGTTCCTGCTGGTCGAGGCGGTACGCCAACTGCGCGGCGAGGCAGGGTCGGGACAGGTGCGCAAAGCAGGCGGAACCCTCCCACAGGTGGCCGTCGCCTCGGGTACGGGCGGCTGGTTCTGCTCCTCGGGCACCATCATTCTCGGACGGGACTGATCTCCCTGTCCGTTGGGCTGCGTAAGCTCCCGGAGGGGCCGGCACCTCGGTGCCCACGGCCCCTTCGGGGAATCTCCAGCCATCACGGGAACTGACTTGATATCGAATCTGCTGCGACGCTCGCGCGCCGCTCTCGCCGTCACCGTCGCCACCGGCGCCCTCATCGCGGTCGCCTCGCCCGCCCAGGCCGTCGAAGGACCGCCGACCCTCGCGAAGTCCGCCTTCCTCATGGACGGCACCACGGGTGCCACGCTCGCCAACAAGGCGGGCGACACCAAGCTCGAGGGCGCCAGCACCACGAAGATCATGACGGCCCTGGTCGTCCTCACCTCGCCGGGCATCGACCTCAACAAGAAGGTCACCGTCCAGCAGGAGTACCTGGACTACGTCGCCCGCGAGGGCGCGAGCACGGCCCGCCTGAAGGCCGGCGCCACCCCCACGGTCCGCCAGCTCCTCTACGGGATGATGCTGCCCTCGGGCTGCGACGCCGCCTACGCCCTCGCCGACACCTTCGGCTCGGGCTCATCCCGGCAGGCCCGCATCAACGACTTCATCGCGAAGATGAACGCCAAGGCGAAGACCCTCGGCATGACCAACACGTACTACGACGCCTTCGACGGCATCTCGCAGCACGGCAACAACAAGATCACCGCGCGCGACCTCGCGAAGCTCACCCGCGCCGCGATGAAGGGCACGACCTTCAAGTCGATCGTCAAGACCTACTCGTACAGCACCGGCGGAACCTCCACCAGCGCCACGTGGACGAACACCAACCTGCTGATCACGCCCGGCCACGCGTACCAGACCCAGGGCGCCATCGGCGTCAAGACCGGCAGCGGCTCCAAGGCCGGCCAGTGCCTCGTCTTCTCCGTGACCCGCAACGGCAAGACCATCATCGGTGTCCTGCTCAACTCCACGGACCGCTACCCGGACGCCATCGCGCTCACCAACTGGTCCCTCGGCGCACCCGCCGGCGCACCGGCGCTGAAGCGCAGCACGCCCAGCGAGCCCATCCCGGACGTCCTCGACTGATGTCGTGACTCCCTGACGCCCTGCTGAAGCACGCAGACGTCCGAGGGGCGCCCCACCCGACCGAACAGGCCGGGCGGGGCGCCCCTTTTCCGCACCTGACGGCCGCGCCGCTAGTACTGCCAGCGGGCCTGCGCCCCGTCCATGCGGCAGTAGATCATCCGCCGGTTCGCGGCGTGGGTGGAGCGTCCGAGGTCGGCCTTGCGGCAGAACTGGCCGGCGTTGTAGCAGTTCCCGGCGTTGGACACGATCTCGCAGACCCCGCTCGGGGGCTCCTGCGGCGTCTTGGTGGCGACCGGCGGCTTCGCCGTACTCCGGCTGGGGGTCGGGGCCGGCTTGGCGTCCGCGGGTGCCGGGGTCCGGGCCTTCGTCGGCGCGGGAGTGGGCGCGACAGTCGGCGGCGGTGTCGGTGTCGGTGCCGCCGCCACGGTCGGCGGTGCGGAGGTGGGCGGAGCCGAGGTCGCCGGTGCGGAGGTGGTGGCGGCGGCCGTCGCCGCCCCGGAGCCGGACGGGACGGCGGCCGTCCCGCCACCCCCCGGCGCGGGCCCGCAGGCCACCGCGACACCCGCAACGACCAATGCCACCAGGGCTCTTCGTATGCCGCCGGCTCTGACGCCGCCGCTGTTGTCCATTCCTACGTCTCCCCACGCTCACGAGTCACGTAAAGCACGTAAACCCGCACATCGTAGTGACGGCCAAGCCGCGTGGTGTTCGATTGGGAAATGACGAGCGAGACAAGCGAGACGAACGAGACGAGCGAGACGAGCGACGTGAGCGACTTCCACACGACCCTGCACTCCCTGCGCGTCTGGGACGGCCCGCTGCCCACCTTCGACACGGCCACCGCACCGGCCGAGCCGCTCGACCTGTTCCGGGAGTGGTTCACGCACGCCGCCAAGGCGGGGCAGCCCGAGCCGCACACGATGAGCCTGGCGACGGTGGACGCTGACGGGCGCCCGGACGTACGCACGCTCATGCTGCACGACGCCGACGAGCGCGGCCTGCACTTCGCCTCTCACTCCACCAGCACGAAGGGCCGCCAGCTGGCGGGGCAGCCGGCGGCGGCACTGGGCTTCTACTGGCCGGCGGTGGCCCGCCAGATCCGCATCCGGGGCCGGGTCACCGCGTGCGATGCGGTGGAGAGCCGCGCCGACCTGGCGGCCCGCACGCGCGGAGCGCTGGCGGCGGCGCTGACGGGCCGCCAGAGCGAGGTACTGGCCTCACGAGAGGAGCTGGCCGCGGCCGCGGCGGTGTCCTGGGAGCGGGCCGGCACGGAGCCGGACGCCCCGGCACCCACGTGGACCCGGTACGTCCTGTCCCCGACGGAGATCGAGTTCTTCCAGGGCGACGCGTCCCGCCTCCACACCCGCCTGCACTACACCCGCACCCCCACCACCCCCTGGACCCACCACCTCCTGTGGCCCTGAGCCCCGGACGCAGCCAATCCACCCGTCCGGCGCTTGAGGCCCGCGGCCCGGGGCCCGGGGCGCAGCAAATCCAGCCGTCCGGCACTTGAGGCCCGGGGTCCGGGGCGCAGCCAATCCACCCGTCCGGCGCTTGAGGCCCAGGGTCCGAGCGCAGCAAATCCAGCCGTCCGGCGTTTGAGGACCGGGGTCCGGGGCGGAGCCCCGGGGGGTCCGGGCGCAGCCCGGTACCCCCTCCAGCCCGTCCGGCGTGTGAGGACCGGGTCAGGGCTGAGCCCTGGGAACGGTGGAAGGGCGGGTAGGGGACTCCGCCCCGCGCAGCGGCGACGTCGACAGAGGCCGCCCGCCGCTCAGGCGCCCCGCGGAGCGAACACCGCCACCCAGATCCCCTCCGCCGCCTCCCGGAAGGCCACCTCCAGCTCCATCCCCACCCTCAGCTCCAGCCCAGGCTCGGGCTGCCCCCCGCCCACGACGACCTCGGTCATCATCCGCGGCCCCTCCGCAAGATCCACCACCGCCGCCACATACGGCACCCGCTCCCCGAAGGGCGGCAGGTCGTTCCGGTGGATCACCGACCAGGTGTACAGGGTGGCCCGCCCGCTCGCCGTCTCCCACGTGACCCGGTCCTCCCCCGCCCAGCAGGACGGGCAGAACTCCCGCGGGTAGTGGTGCGCCTTGCCGCACTCCCCGCAGCGCCGCAGCAACAGCCGCCCCTCCGCGGCCGCGTCCCAGTAGGGCCGCGTGAAGTCGTCGATCTCCGGCAGGTCGAACCGCGCAGCCGTACCGGCTCCAGTACTCACGACACCACTCCTCGGGACGAAACCCAGCCGAACCCATCTGACGTACCGTCAGTTCACCGGATCCCACCCCATCCCACAAGCCCCCGTCCACCGGGCCACCCCCCTCCACCACTCCCCGTAATCGATCCGCAACCGATTCCCTCCTCGTCCGAGACCCACCGCGCCCGTACGGCGATACGCTCACACCTCATGCCCGGAGTCCCCGCAACACCCGACCTGTCCACCCAGCCCCGCCCGGTCTACGTGATCGGCGCCGGCCCCGGCGGCCTCGCCGTCGCCGCCGCACTGCGCGGGCGCGGGATCCGCGCGGTGGTCGTGGAGAAGTCGGATTCGGTCGGCAGTTCCTGGCGGCGGCACTACGACCGCCTCCACCTGCACACCACGCGCCGCCTCTCCGCCCTCCCGGGCCTGGCCATGCCGCGCCGCTTCGGCCGCTGGGTGGCGCGCGAGAACGTGGTGCGCTACCTGGAGAAGTACGCGGAGTTCCACGAGCTGGAGATCGCCACCGGCATCGAGGTGACCCGCATCGAGCCCGCCAAGGACTCCGACCCCGACGGCCAGGACGGCACCAGCGGCCCCGCCGCCCCCGGCTGGACCCTGCACGCCACCGGCGGCCGCGTCATGGCGGCCCGGGCGGTCGTGGTCGCGACGGGGTTCAACCACACCCCCTTCGTCCCCGACTGGCCCGGCCGGGACGCCTTCCCGGGCCCCCTCGCGCACGCCGCCGAGTACCGCAACCCCGCCCCCTACGCCGGCCGGGACGTCCTGGTCGTCGGCGTCGGCAACACGGGCGCCGAGATAGCCGTCGACCTCGCCGAAGGCGGCGCCGCCCGGGTCCGGCTCGCGGTGCGCACCGCCCCGCACATCCTGCGCCGCTCCACCGCGGGCTGGCCCGCCCAGCGGACCGGGATCCTGGTCCGGCGGCTCCCGGTCCGGCTCGTCGACCGGCTCGGCGCGATCGTCGGCAAGGCCTCCGTCCCGGACCTGTCCGCGTACGGGCTCCCGCGCCCCACCGCCGGCCTGTACAGCAGGGTCAAGCAGGGGGCGATCCCGATCCAGGACGTCGGCCTGATCGACGCGGTCCGCACGGGCCGGGTGGAGCCCGTGGCCGCCGTCGCCTCCTTCGACGGGGCCGAGGTGGTCCTCGCGGACGGTTCTCGGATCACCCCGGACGCCGTGATCGCGGCCACCGGCTACCGCCGCGCCCTGGAGGGCCTGGTCGGCGGCCTCGACGTACTGGACGACCGCGGCCGCCCCCGTACGCACGGCGCCAAGACCCCGCCCCAAGCCCCCGGCCTCTACTTCACCGGCTTCACCAACCCCATCAGCGGCAACCTCCGCGAGCTGGCCCTGGACGCCGAGAAGATAGCCAAGGGCATAGCCCGCACGATCGGCGCGTAGCAGCCCCCACAGCTCCGGACCCGTTGTCAGTGCCCCGGTGCACCATCGGTACATCGACGCCCAGGACCCACCGGGCCCACCGGGCCGTCGCCGAACAGGGGGGACCACCATGTCGATGCCTACGCCTACACCTACACCTCTGCCGATCACGAACCGGCGCGTGTCGGCCCACGCCTTCCTGAAACCGCTCTACGCGGACGCGTACTACCCCGATCACGTCCTCGACAAGGGCCGGGACATCCTGCTCCGCCTCTGCGCGCGCATCGAGGCCGGGCCGCCCGCGGACCTGGCCGGGCTGTACGTGCTGACGGGGGCGGCGACCGAGGAGTTCAACCTGCTGGAGGCGGAGTTCGATGCCGCGGGGAGCGAGATCGAGACCGTGGCCCGCGAGGAGATAGCCGAGGACTTCGCGTTCGTGGCGTCCGCGTACGGATTCCCGGACGCGGACGTCGAGCAGCTCATCGCCCCCCGGGAGTGGTGAGCGCCCCGGGAGCGGCGCGGCCTCCGGCCCGGCCGGGCGGCCGTCCCCGTGCGGCCGTCGCACCCCTCTGACCTCGGCCGAATACTGGTCTGGACCGGGCCCCCTCGATCTGAGACCGTTCCCTGGACGGCCCCGCACGCCATCCCGCGACCCGTCCCGCACACCACCCCGGGAGGGGTCCGGGAGCCGGGCAGCAGGCGTTCCACACATCACCTCCACCAGCTTTCCTGTGCATCCCTGTTCCTGACGGCACGTCAGTTCAGTAATCTGACTACGCGTCAGTTATTGAGATTCGTCGAGGTTCAACGAGCAGGAGCGGGCGGAACGATGCTTGGATCTACTCACGGCACCCTCACCACCGACTTCCGCGCACGTGTCGAGGCCTGCGGGGAAACC
Organism: Streptomyces sp. NPDC104226; assembly: GCF_055584085.1. Lineage (NCBI taxonomy): Bacteria > Bacillati > Actinomycetota > Actinomycetes > Kitasatosporales > Streptomycetaceae > Streptomyces > Streptomyces sp. NPDC104226. The sequence goes on along the minus strand of NZ_JBVJMS010000005.1, from coordinate 257,446 downwards.
CCCAGGACGGCCGTCCACTCCACAGCGGCTCCGTCCGCCGAGGACACGGTCGCGCTGGACGTCAGCGGTCGGCCCCTGCACGCCGACGCTCCCGACCTGGACCGGTTCTTCCGGCCCGAGTCCGTGGCGGTCATCGGCGCCTCGGACGCCGACGGCAGACCGAACACCGGCATCACCCGCCAGCTCATCGCCTGGGCGGAACGCGTCGGCGCCCGGCTGCACCCCGTACACCCCACCCGGACCACGGTCTTCGGGCTGCCCTGCCACGCCTCCGTGGCCGACCTGCCCGAACAGGTGGACCTCGCGGTCCTCCTCGTGGCCGACCCGCTCCCGGTCGTGGAGCAACTGGCGGAGGCCAAAGTAAAGTTCGCGGTCGCCTTCGCCTCCGGCTTCGCCGAGACCGGCGACGAGGGCGCCGCCGCCCAGGCCCGGCTCGGCGCCGCCGTACAGCGCTCTGGCCTGCGCCTCCTCGGGCCCAACACGAACCTCAACGCCTTCGAGAAGTTCCGCGACGACCTCGACGGCCCGGCCATCGCCCTCATCACCCAGTCCGGCCACCAGGGCCGACCGGTGTACACCCTCCAGGAGCTGGGCATCCGCCTCTCCCACTGGGCGCCCACCGGCAACGAGGCCGACCTCGAAACCTCCGACTTCATCTCCTACTTCGCCGAGCAGCCCGAGGTCGGGGCCATCGCCTGCTACGTGGAGGGCCTCAAGGACGGCCGGCAGTTCCTCCTCGCCGCCGACCGGGCCGCCCGCAACGGCGTCCCCGTCGTCGCCGTCAAGGTCGGCCGCACCGAGACCGGCGCCCGCATGGCCGCCTCGCACACCGGGAAGCTGACCGGCGCGGACACCGTCGTCGACGCCGCCATGCGGCAGTTCGGCGTCATCCGGGTCGACGGCCTCGACGAACTCCAGGACACCGCGGCCCTCCTGGCCCGCGCCCGCAAGCCCCTCGCCGACGGCGTGGTCGTCTACTCCATCTCCGGCGGCACCGGCGCCCACTTCTCCGACCTGGCCACCGAGGCGGGACTCACCCTCCCCACGCTCTCCCAGGCCAAACAGGACGAGCTGCACCAGTGGATCCCCGAGTACCTGGGCGTCTCCAACCCCGTGGACAACGGCGGCCACCCCGTAGGCGACTGGCGCGGCCGCAAAATCATCGACGCGATCCTCGCGGACCCCTCGGTCGGCGTCCTGATCTGCCCGATCACGGGCCCCTTCCCCCCGATGAGCGACAAGCTGGCCCAGGACCTGGTGGACGCGGCCGAACAGACCGACAAACTCATCTGCGTGATCTGGGGCTCCCCGGTCGGCACGGAGGAGGCCTACCGCACCACGCTCCTCGGCTCCTCCCGCGTCGCCACCTTCCGCACCTTCGGCAACTGCATCACCGCCGTCCGCGCCTACCTCGGCCACCACCGCTTCACCGCCTCCTACCGCTCCCCCTTCGAAGACGCCCCCCGCACCACCTCGCCCTCCTTCCGCAAGGCCCAGGCCCTCATGCGCCCGGGCCAGCAGCTCAGCGAGCACGCGGCGAAGCAGCTCCTGCGGGCCTACGGGATACGGGTGCCCCGGGAGCAGCTGGTGACCAGCGCGGCAGCCGCCGTACGGGCCGCGGGCCTGGTCGGCTACCCGGTGGTCATGAAGGCCTCGGGGCCGCAGCTCGCACACAAGACGGAACTGGGCCTCGTCAAGATCGGCCTGACCTCGGCGAGCCAGATCCGCGACGCCTACCGCGAGCTCACGGACATCGCACGCTACGAGAACGTCCCGCTGGACGGGATCCTCGTCTGCCAGATGGTGGAGCGCGGCGTCGAAATGGTCGTCGGGGTCACCCAGGACGAACTCTTCGGCCCCACCGTGACCGTCGGTCTGGGCGGGGTCCTGGTGGAGGTGCTGCACGACGTCGCCGTACGGGTGCCGCCGTTCGGGGAGGACCAGGCGCGGGCGATGCTCGGGGAGCTGCGGGGGCATGCGCTGCTGGAGGGGGTCCGGGGGGCGCCCCCCGCCGACGTGGATGCGCTGGTGGAGGTCATCCTCCGGGTCCAGCGGATGGCGATGGAACTGGGCGACGAGCTGTCGGAGCTGGACATCAACCCGCTGATGGTTCTCCCCCGGGGCCAGGGGGCGGTCGCCCTGGACGCCCTGGCCATCTGCCGCTGAGCCCCCTCGCGGAGCCCCCGCAGCCCGGACCCGGGGCCCGCCCCCGGCCCCGGGCTCCGACGGTTGCCGCTGCGCGGGGCGAAGCTCCCCTACCCACCCTTCCACCGTTCCCCGGGCGCTGCCCGGACCCGCGCCTCAAACGCCGGCGAGGCTGAATAGGTGCCCCGGGCTGCGCCCGGACCCCCTGGGGCTCCGCCCCAGACCCCGGTCCTCAAACGCCGGACGGCTGAAAGGAACACACCCCGGCCGGGACAGAAGGCCCACCAGGGGCCTACGGCTCGCCGGGGCTGGAAAGGCGGCCGGGCCGGAGGGATGTCGCGCGGGGTGGGGACGGGGGTGGGGTGGGGTGTTGGTCTGGACGTAAAACGTGATTTGTGGCGCGAGAACAGGCCGTCTCCCTGTCGGAGCCCGGCACAGGGCGCCTAAATCATGAGTCCAGACCAACACCCCACCCCACCCCCGGCACCGCCCCACCCGCAGCCCGCCCCACCCCGGACCGCCCGAACCAATCACCCCCGACGAGGAGTTGCACCATGACCGGCACCCCCGAGGACGAGGTCCTCCACCGATTCGAGAGCGGCGTCTGCTGGATCACCCTCAACCGGCCGGAGGCCATGAACGCGGTCACCTGGGACCAGCGCGAGCGCGTCATCGCGCTCCTCGCCGAGGCCTCCGCCGACCCCGACGTCCGCGCCGTCGTCATCACCGCCACCGGCAAGGGCTTCTGCGCGGGCGCCGACCTGCGCGGCTCCCCGGCCGCCCCGGCGGAGCGGGTCGTCGGCGACGTGGCCCGCATGATCCGGCTCGGCGCGCAGCGGCTGATCACGGCCGTGCTCGACTGCGAGAAGCCGGTCATCGCCGCGGTGAACGGCACCGCGGCCGGCATCGGCGCCCACCTCGCGCTCGCCTGCGACCTGGTCATCGCCGCCGAACCGGCGCGCTTCATCGAGGTGTTCGTCCGCCGCGGCCTGGTCCCCGACGGCGGTGGCGCGTACCTCCTCCCCCGCCTCGTGGGACCGCAGAAGGCGAAGGAGCTGATGTTCTTCGGGGACGCCGTCCCGGCGGCCGAGGCCGAGCGGCTCGGGCTGGTGAACAAGGTGGTTCCCGCCGAGGCCCTGGAGGAGACCGCCCGGGAGTGGGCGGAGCGCCTCGCGCAGGGCCCCACCCGCGCCCTGGCCCTGACGAAGCAGCTGGTCAACGCCTCCCTCGACGGTGACCGGGCGACCGCGCTCGCCGCCGAAGCCACCGCCCAGGAGCTGAACATGACCACGGCCGACGCGAACGAAGGGGTCGCCAGCTTCGTGGAGCGCCGCACCCCGAAGTACCTCGGCCGGTAGCTCCGCCGGCCCCCGCGAGCCGCTACATCCGCGGGTCCGGCGTGAGCAGCGCGAACACCGCTCCCGTCGGGTCCGCCGTCCACGCCATCCGCCCGACCTCCGGGACGTCCGCGGCGGGCATCAGCACCGACCCGCCGCCACCCCGGATCGCGGCCACCGTCGCGTCCACGTCGGCGACGTGGAAGTACGGCACCCAGCGCGGGACTTCGTCACCGACGCCGTCACCCTGGGGTGCGACGCCGCCGAAGGAGCCGTCCTCCTGGTCCCCGTCGGCGATGCTCAGCACCCGGTAGGTCATCCCGGGGGCTTCCATCTCGGCGGAGCGCCACCCGAAGAGGCCGGCGTAGAACTCCACGGCCGCGACCGGGTCGGGTACGTGCAGTTCCGCCCAGACCAGGGTGTTCACCTCGGAGGCCCGCCCCAGCCCGCCGGTCTTCCCCGGCTGCCAGCACGCGAACTCCGCGCCCTGCGGGTCGGTGAACTGCGCCAGCCAGCCCTCCCCCATCACGTCCCCGGGCTCCATGCGCACGACTCCGCCGCCCGCCCTGACGGCGGCCGCCGTCTCCTGGATGTCGGGGGTGTCGAAGTGCAGCATCCACGCCGGGGTGGCGCCCTCCTCGGTGAGCGGCCCGAGGGCGGCGACGGTCTTCCCGTCGACCTGGAAGAAGCCGTAGCCGCCCGCCTGCGGGCCGAGGGAGACGTACTCCCACCCGAAGACGCCGGTGTAGAACGAGACGGCCCCGTCGGTGTCGGGGCTCCCGAGGTCGAGCCAGTTGGGCGATCCCTTGCGGAAGTCGGTGCCGAGCATGAGGGCCTCCTGTGCGTGCGTGCGGCGCTGCTGCGGGGGCCGGGAGTCCGCCTCGGGCCCCCGACCCCCGCCACGATGCCGAGCCCGTACGGGGCACGCGCCCCGGGAAACCCCGCACGTCGGTGGAACCACCCGTACGGCCGCACCCCCGCCCGCACCCCCGCCCGCCCACCGCTCCCGCCCACCCCGCCCGCCTACCGCACCCGCTTCCGCAGCACCCGCACGTCCCCGCCGTCCGGGTCGCCGATCATGACGAACAGCTCGGGCTCCGCCGCCGTGCCCGCCAGGTTCCACACCCGTGCGGCCTGCTCACACTCCGGCACCGTGAGCACTACGGCGGCCCGCTCGTAGAGGTCCTCGTCCGCCTCCCGGGGCTTCCACGTGCCGCGCCCCGAGCAGCGGTCGACCACCTCGAACCCGTCCTCCACGGGGAGCTTCTCCGCCATCACGCCGCCTTGCGCGTCCAGTTCCAACCGGACTCCGTCGCCGGTCCACACGCCGACGTAGTCGCTCTGCGACAGGACCGGCGGCCGGTACGGCTCCGAGGACGACGACCAGGAGGAGCCGGCGACGAAGGCCACCACGGCCGCCGTCGCGGACACCCAGAGCGCCCGGCGCCGTACCGCGGACTTCGTCCGCTGCCGCATCCGCGCGTACACGGCCACCACCACCGGAAGCACCCCGGCGGCCGCGAGCCAGCCGCACGTGGCGGCGTACGGGGCGCTCGTCAGCAGGGCCACCGGGGCGGCGTACAGCACGCCGAGCGCGGCGAGCACCGGCAGGGACCACCAGGGGGCGGGGATCCGGGTGCGGACGCCAAGGGCGTTGGAGAGCTCCAGCACGGGGACGGTGACGAGCGTGCTGTGCACCCAGCCGGCCGCGAAGGCGAGCAGCGGCAGGACGGCGCAGACGAAGAACAGTCCGAAGAGCACGCCGAGTCCGCCGCCGTAGCCCCGGCCGTACGGGTCGTCCACCACGGTGGCGAAGGTGTTCATCTGCCAGAACACCCCGGCGGCCACGAACTGCCCCCCGGCCACGGTCTCCGCACCCGGCGCGATGGCGCTCCAGTCGCGGCGCTTCGGCTCGGCGACGACCACACCGTTCCACGCACCCGTACCAGCCCCAGCCCCAGCCCCAGCCCCAGAACCCATGGCGATCCCCCCGGACCATTAATTGAACACGTTCAACCCAGGGTGGACCCTACACCCCCCTTCCCATCTGACGCACCGTCAGGTTCAATCGAAAATGTGATGGGACACGCAGGGATGGCGGCCACCGTCGTCCGATACCTCAGATCAGTCGGCTCCCTCCCCTCCGCCGCCGCGGAGCCCGGATCCGAACCCGTCGAAGCACTGCCCCGCCCCGATCTGCGGGCCGTCGGCGAAGACGAGCGTGCGCCCGTCAGCCCCGCCGAATTCCGGGCCGTTCTGGGGAACTTCGCCAGCGGGGTCACGATCATCACGTCCCCGCCCGGCGAGGGCGAGGACGGCCCGGCCGGCTTCGCCTGCCAGTCCTTCGCCTCGCTCTCCCTCGACCCGCCGCTGGTCACCTTCATGGTGGCCCGTACGTCGACCACCTGGCCCCGCATCGCGCGCACCGGGGTGTTCTGCGTGAACATCCTCGGCGCCGAACAGGGCGACCTGTGCCGGGCCTTCGCCGTCAGCGGCGCCGACAAGTTCGCCGGCGTCACCCACACCCCGGCCCCGGCCACGGGCTCGCCGCAGCTCGACGCGGTGCCCGCCTGGATCGACTGCCGGATCCACGCCGTCCACACCGGCGGCGACCACCTCATCGTGGTGGGCAAGGTCGAGGCCATGGGCGCGGCCGGCGAGGGCGACCCCCTCCTCTTCCACAAGGGCCGCTTCGGCCGCTTCGCCGACTGACGAACGCCGAGCGCCTCAGCAGGTCTTCGCATCAGCGCCTAGTCTCGTACCTGGTCAGGATCACCCCGCAGGGGAACGTCCGCGTCTCCACCAGCTTCAGGTTCACCCAGGTGTCCAGCGCGGTGAAGAACGGCGTGCCGCCGCCCACCAGGACCGGTGCGGTGGCCAGCACGTACTCGTCGACCAGCCCGGCCCGCACGGCGGCCCCGGCGAGCGTCGCACCCCCGATGTGCATCGGGCCGCCGTCCTGCGCCTTGAGCCGGGTGATCTCGGCGACCGCGTCGCCGGTGACCAGCCGGGTGTTCCCGTCGACCTCCTCGGTCGTCGAGGAGAACACCACCTTGGACAGGTCCCGCCAGCGGCGTGCGTACTCGGCCTCCGCCGGGGTGACCCCGGGCTGCTGGTCGGCGGTCGGCCAGTAGGAGCTCATCGTCTGCCACAGTTTGCGCCCGTACAGCTCCAGGTCGATCCCGACCAGCTGGTCGGACCAGAAGCCGAACAGCTCGTCGCTCGGCACGCTCCAGCCGATGTCGTCGCCGGGCGCCGCGATGTAGCCGTCCAGGGACAGGTTCATGCCGTAGATCAGTTTCCGCATGCCGCAAGCCTTCCGTGAGCCGGTCCCGGACGTACGCACCGACGACGGCGCGCCGCGGGAAGCTATCCTGCCCCTCTCGAACGGGCGGGGGGCCATGAGAGACACGTACGAGCCGGGGCACAGCCGGTGGACCGGCGTCACCGGCTGGCTGACGGTGGGCTGCGCGCTCGCCGCGATCCTCAGCGCACTGCTGGCCGTCTCGGACTACCCGCCGCTGACGGCCGAGCTGGGCTTCGGCGGAGCCTCCGCCTTCTTCGCCTGCTGCTGGGTCGTGGCCTCGTACCGGGCCCGGTACGGTCCGCTGGACAAGCCGCGGCCGCTGCCCGGCGCCCGCCCCACGGACCGGGTCCTGAGCTGGCTGTTCGCCTTCGGGGTGCCGTTCGCGGTGGCCGCCGCCTGGATGGTGGGTGTCACCGGCTCCAGCGCGGAGGGCATGGAGCGCGAGCACCTGGAACGGATCGGCTACGAGCAGCGCAAGGTGGAGATCGTCCGGCCGGTCGGCGATTCCGAGTACAGCCCGCCCGGGGAGGACACCGCGGGTTTCTGGACCACCGACCTCCTCGTGCGCGTCCCCTTCACCGCCGGCCCGCGCGAGCTGGTCCTGGAGGGGTACAGCACCAGCCGGCAGCCCGAGCCGGGGATGCGCGTGGACGCCTACTACGCCCCCGGCCACCCCGAGGAGGGCGCCGCGGAGCACTGGTCGCTGGCTCCCGCCGGCCTGGTCTTCGGCTACGTCATGGCCGTGCTCTTCGTCCTGCCGTTCCTCATCGGAGCGGGCGCCTGGATCAAGTCGGAGCTGTACGACTTCCAGGTGACGCGGCTGCGCCGGTTCCGCCCCGTCCTGCACCTGCCGGTCTTCGGCATCCTGCTGTGCGGGCTGGTCCTGCTGCTGCCCGTTGCCCTGGAGTTCGAGGTCGGCGGCTACCACCGGCTGCCCGCCTTCCTCGCCGGCCTGACGCCGGCGCTGGCGCTGGCCTGGGTGGTCCGGGAGAACTGACCCGGACCACCCGCCCGCGCTCGGCAGCGGTCGCCACGCCCGGAAGACGCAGAAGGCTCAGAAGACTCAGAAGGTGAGCACCCCGCGGGCCACCCGCCCGTGGTGGGCGTCGTCCACGGCCTTGGCGAAGTCCTCCACCGGGTAGACCTCCGTGACCAGTTCGTCCAGCAGCAGCCTGCCCTGCCGGTAGAGCTCCGCGTAGAGCGCGATGTCCCGCTGCGGGCGCGAGGACCCGTACCGGCAGCCCATGATCGTCTTGTCCAGGTACATGGACGAGACCTGGAAGGCCGCTTCCTCCTTGAAGCCGGGCACGCCGAGCAGGACCGCCTGTCCGTGCCGGTCCAGCAGGTCGATCGCCTGCCGGATCAGCTTGACGTTGCCCACGCACTCGAAGGCGTGGTCGGCGCCCGTGGGCAGGATCTCCTTCACGGCCGCCGAGGAGTCCGCCACCGCAGAGGCGTCGATGAAGTGCGTGGCGCCGAACTGCCGGGCCACCGCCTCCTTCGCCGGGTTCGCGTCGACCGCCACGATGGTCGTGGCGCCCGCGATCCGCGCGCCCTGGAGCACGTTCAGCCCGATGCCACCCGTCCCGATGACGACCACGCTCTCGCCCCGGTCCACCTTCGCCCGGTTCAGCACGGCGCCGACGCCCGTCAGGACCCCGCAGCCGATCAGGGCGGCCGAGGTCAGCGGGATGTCCTTGGGGATCTTCACGGCCTGCACGGCCTTGACGATCGTCCGCTCCGCGAAGGCCGAGTTGGACGCGAACTGGAAGAGCGGCTTGCCGCTGCGCGAGAACGGCTGCCCCGGCATCCCGATCGCCTTGCGGCACATGGTGGGCCGGCCGCGGTCGCAGTCGGCGCACGCCCCGCAGTTGGCGAGCGTGGACAGCGAGACGTGGTCACCGGGCACCACGTGCGTGACCCCGGAACCGACCGCCTCCACCACGCCCGCGCCCTCGTGCCCCAGCACCACCGGCGGCGGGAACGGGATCGTCCCGTCGATCACCGACAGATCGCTGTGGCACAGCCCGGCCGCCGCTATCGCGACCAGCACCTCCCCCGGCCCCGGGTCCCGGATCTCCAGATCGTCGACCACCTGGGCCTGCTTGCCGTCGAATACGACGCCCCTCATCTGGACTCCTTAGGCAGGCCGAGCACGCGCTCGGCGATGATGTTGCGCTGGATCTCGTCCGAGCCGCCGTAGATGGTGTCGGCGCGGGTGAACAGGAACAGCCGCTGCTCCTCGTCGAGTCCGAGTTCGTACGGGGTCCCCGGCGACCAGTGCCCCGGCCCGGCCGTGGCCACCGCTCCCCGGACCTCCACCGCCAGCTCCCCGAGCCGCCGGTGCCAGCCGCCCCACAGCAGCTTGGCCACGCTGGGCGCACCCGGGTCCCCGTCCTGGGAGCCGAGGGTCCGCAGGGCGTTCCACCGCATCGTGCGCAGCTCGGCCCACTGCCGTACGAGGCGTTCGCGCAGGGCCGGGTCGCCCGCGCCGGTGTCCACGTACGCCCGGACCACCCGCTCCAGTTCGGCCGCGAAGCCGATCTGCTGGACGAGCGTGGAGACCCCGCGCTCCAGCGCGAGCAGCCCCATGGCCACGGACCAGCCGTTGCCCTCCCCGCCGACCACCTCGGCGGCGACGGCCCCGTCGAAGAACACCTCGTTGAACTCCGAGGTTCCCGACATCTGCCGGATCGGCCGGACCTCGACCCTGCCCGGCTGGTCCATGCGGACCAGCAGGAAGGACAGCCCGCGGTGGCGCCGCGACCCGGCCTCGGTGCGGGCCAGGACGAAGCACCATTCGGCGTCCTGGGCGAGCGAGGTCCAGATCTTCTGCCCGGTGACCCGGTACAGGCCGTCGGACGCGTCGCGCACGGCGGCCGTGCGGATCCCGGCGAGGTCGGAGCCCGCGCCGGGTTCGGAGTACCCCTGGCACCACAGCTCCTCGCCGCGGGCGATGCCGGGGAGGAAGCGGGCCCGCTGCTCCGGGGAGCCGTAGGCGATCAGGGTCGGCGCGAGGAGGTTCTCGCCGATGTGGCCGACCCGGGCCGGGGCGCGCGCGGCCGCGTACTCCTCGGCCCACACGACCTGCCCGGTGAGGGAGAGCCGCCGGTTCCCGTACGGGCCGCACGATCCGTACGGGCCCTGCGCCCCGGCGGGGCCGCCGGCACCGTCCGTAGCGCCGTCACCGCCCCCGGGGGTCTGCCAGCCCTGCCCGATCCAGCCGCCCCGGCCCAGCTCGCGCTCCCACGCGCGCCGGATCTCGACCCCCTCGTGCTCGCTGCCGGGCCCGCCGAGGCCGACGGCCTCCTCGTACGGGCCCACGAGGTGCTCCGCCAGCCACGCCCGCGCGTGAGCGCGCAGCTCCTCGTCCTCCTCGTCGAAGCGGAAGTCCATGGTCGGTACCCCCCTTGGGTCCTGTCCGGCCGCTGCGGCCGGCCTCTCGCGCCTTGGCACGCGTACGCGCGCATCCACCGGGTCCACCGGGCTCGCCCGGAACACCCGGAGCTGCCGATGCAGCCGGAACGCCTGGAGCAGCCCGAGCAGCGCCCCCGAACGCCCGGCCAGGGCTTACGCGTTGGGGCGCTCCTTGGCGGCCGCCGCCTTGGCCATGGCTTCGAGCTGGGCGAGCATCGGCATCGGGTCGGTGCCCACCGTCCCCGGCAGGAAGTCGGCGATCTTCTCGGGGGTCCAGGACCCCTCGGCGTAGCCGGCGCGCAGTTCGCGGGGCTGGGCCCAGACGGCGATCTTCGGGCCGGCGATCGTGTAGACCTGCCCGGTGATCTTCTCCCCGCCGACGGCCACGGCCTGGTCGGAGAGCAGGTAGGTCACCAGCGCCGCCACGTCCTCGGGCTCGCCGATCTCCTTGAGCTCCATCGGCACGTTGGCCGACATCCGGGTGCGTGCGACGGGCGCCACGGCGTTGGCGGTGACCCCGTACTTGGCCAGCCCCAGGGCCGCCGACCGGACGAGCGAGATGATCCCGCCCTTGGCCGCACTGTAGTTGGCCTGGGCCACGGAGCCCTGGTGGTTTCCGCTGGTGAAGCCGATCAGCGTGCCGGTGCCCTGGCGGCGCATGACGGCGGAGGCCGCGCGGAAGACGGTGAACGTGCCCTTGAGGTGGGTGGCGACCACCGGGTCCCACTCCTCCTCGGACATGTTGAACAGCATCCGCTCGCGGAGGATGCCGGCGACGCACACGACTCCGTCGATGCGTCCGTACTGGGCGAGCGCGGTGTCGACGATGCGCTGCCCGCCCGCCATGGTCGAGATGTCGTCGGCGACGGCCACGGCCTCTCCACCGGCGGCGACGATCTCCTTCACCACGGCTTCGGCGATCTCGCTGGTGGGCTCGTTGCCCTCCATTCCCACGCCGTAGTCGTTGACGACGACCCTGGCGCCCTCGGCGGCCGCGGCGAGTGCCACGGCCCGTCCGATGCCCCGGCCGGCGCCTGTGACGGCGACGACTTTGCCTGCCAAGAAGTTCCCCACGTCCGGCCCCTTCCCGCGTTTTCTGACGGTCCGTTAGATTCTATGGGCACCTCGATGCGCGAGCACAAGCCCCAGTTCGCCACCACGGCCCGATTGCCCCTCAAGGAGCTGATGAGATCCATGGCCATGCCCGCCGAGTTCCACGACATCGCCAAGCGCGTCAACAACTGGGGCCGGTGGGGCGCCGACGACGAGATCGGCACCCTCAACCTGATCACCGACGAGGTGGTCCGCGCGGCGGCGGCCGAGATCCGCACCGGGCGCCGCATCCCGCTGGCCCTCCCCCTCAAGGAGGACGGGGTGCAGTCCGGCATGATCCCCGGCCGGATCAACCCGCTGCACACGATGGTGCAGATCAACCAGGAACTCTTCGGCCCGGGCACGGTGGCCTGCAGCGACGACGCGGTGACCTTCGGCCTCCAGGCCGGCACGCACTGGGACGCGCTCACGCACGTCTCGCACTCGGGGAAGATCTACAACGGCCGCCCGGCCGGCACCATCACGGCCCACGGGCGGGCCGAGTTCAGCGGCATCGACAAGGCCGGGCACATCGTCTCGCGCGGGGTCCTGCTGGACGTGGCCCGCGCCAAGGGCCTGGACCGGCTCCCGGGAGGCCACGCGGTCACCCCCGAGGACCTGTCGGAGGCCGAGGAGTTCGCCGGGGTCACCGTCCGCGCGGGCGACATCGTCCTGGTCCGCACCGGCCAGGTGCAGGTCTACCTGGCGGGCGACAAGCACGGCTACGGCTACCCGTCCCCCGGCCTGTCCGTCCGTACGCCCGAGTGGTTCCACGCCCGGGACGTGGCGGCCGTCGCGAACGACACGCTGACCTTCGAGATCTTCCCGCCGGAGCTGGACAACCTGTGGCTGCCGGTGCACGCACTGGACCTGGTCGAGATGGGCATGCACCAGGGCCAGAACTGGAACCTCGAAAAGTTGTCCACAGCCTGTGCGGAAGAATCCCGCTACACGTTCCTCCTCTCCGCCATGCCGGAACCCTTCGTCGGCGCGGTCGGCACCCCGGTGGCCCCGATCGCCATCCTCTGAGCGGGGGCCACACCCCGGGCGCACGAGGGGGGCAGTGGTCGACGCCCTGGAGTGCGTCCGCCACTGCCCTTCCGCCTGTTTGAGATTGCCGTTTCCGGTACGGCGCAGCCCGCCGGTCGTCATGCTCGTTTGTCATGACGGACCCACGTGGTGGCGCGAACCTCCCACCCGGCCCACCGGGCCGGGACCAGCCCCTGATGCTCCTGCTGGCAGCATTGCTCGCCGCCGGCGGCATGCTCCTCTTCACGCTGGCGAAGGACCAGTCCCACACCGAAGGCCGAAGTCTGACCCTCTGGGAGAAGGCGGGAGGGAAGACGGAGGAAGTGGACTCGGGTAAACCCGTCGCGTTCACCTTCCCCATACCCCGTGGGTACGAGCGAGCCGAACTGTCCGTCTCCATCGCGAAGGACTTCACCTGCGGCCGCGGCACGACGATCGACGTCCGCGCCGTGGACGGTCAGGCGAAGCCCTTCCAGAAGTCGGTGCCGGGTGAGGCGGCCGCCAACTTGACTCGCAACATGGTGGAGATCCCCATCCGGACCTCTGCCACGAGCGTCACCCTCTCCCTCACCCTCAGCAAACCCGTCGAGTGCCCGATCGAAGTGACGGTGCAGCGCGAATCCGCCTCGACCCCGGAGAAGGAGAAGCCGCTTCCCCAGCCGCTCACGGCATTCGCGGGAGTACTGGTGCTGTGCGGGGGTTTGACGGCCGCAAGACCAGCGCTGGTGCTCTACTCCCGTTTGCGGCGGGAGGAGAGGAACGGCAACGAATCGCGCGCCCGGGTCCGCGAAGCGGAGGAGAACCTCGAAGAGAACCTCCGCCTCCACCATCCGCCCCAGTCCGAAGGCGGGGGGATCGGCACTCCGGAACGCAGCGGCCTGCTGTTCTCAGACCTGTGGAGAGTGAACCACCGGAGACTGGATCACTACCACGCGACCGCCTTGGGGCAGGCGACCAAGTCCTTCCGGAACGCACAGCTCGCCATGGGTACCGGTTTCATCCTCCTGGTCGGATTCACCTTGCTGGCTCTGGTCGCGAAAACGACCACCGCAAGCATCGTCGCCGGCGCTCTCGGGGTGACCTCTGCCGCGCTCGCCGGCTACGTGAGTCGCACCTTCGTCCGATCCCAGGAATCTTCCGCCGGACACTTGCGCGCCTACTTCGACCAGCCCTTGGAGCTGTCCCGCTACCTCGCCGCAGAACGGCTGGTCATGGAGGCGCAGCTTCCCACCCAAGAGCGTGCCCAGCTACTTGCGGCTGTGGTTCAGGCGATGGTCAGCCCTCCGCAGCCGGCCTCCGACGTGCGAGCGGACGGCCCTGCCGAACCGCGATGAAGCCCAGGCCCTCACGGCCTGATGGGAGGCCGACCGGAGTTCGCCGATTCCCTCGGCCACGAAGTCGCCGACGAGAGGCGGTGGTCCGGGACCACCGCTTCCACGGTCGCCCTACGGTCAGCCCTTGGCGCAGATCACGTCGTACGGGCGGCCCACCGCCATGGTCAGCTGCATCGGCTCCGTGGTGCCGGACGGGCACTCGGCCTTCGTCTTGACCAGGCCGAGCACCTTGTACGCGCCCGAGCCGCCCGAGGCGCAGGGGACCTCCTGGGCCTGGTCGGTGACGCAGTCGCCCTGGACCAGCTGGCCGCCGCCGGCGCCCGCGTCGCCGGGGTGCTCGCCGGTCAGGTTCCGGCCGCACACGGTGTTGGTGGGGATGCCGCCCGACTTCGCGGAACCGTAGGAGATGCTCACCTGGATCATCAGGTCGGTGCCGGGCGGGCACTGGATCGCGCCCGGCAGGATACTGGCGTCCTTGATGTCGATCGCCTTGAAGGTGGCGCCGGAGGCCGAGCACTTCTGCGGCCGGTAGCCGTCCGGCTTGTTGTCCGGGTCGGGGCCGCCGCAGTCGCCCACCGCCCACGAGCTCGACGTGTCGGAGGAGGACTCCGGGTTCCCCGGGTCCTTGGAGGGCGCCGCGGAAGCCGGTGAGGAGGCGGAGGAGGAGGGCTTGGCGTCGCTCCCGCCGCCGTCCTTGCCGAGCCACTGGAAGGCTCCGTAGCCGCCCGCGACGACCAGCACGAGGACGAGGAATCCGGGGAGTCTGCTCCCGCGGCGCCTCGGGGTGGACGGAGGCGTCACCTCGTACGGGTTTGCCATCTGCGCTCCTCCTGCGGTGAGGGTGGGTTCTCGGGGTGGAGTGACGTGTCACCCGCACAAGAGACACGTCATGTACACCTCATGGTTCCCCGCGTACGGATCCCGCGGAGCAGCGCTCAGGCCTCCAGGGATTCCTCCGGGCCGTCCTTGGTCGCGCCCACGATCTTGGCTCCCACGAAGACGGCGCCCAGGGCGGCCGCGGCGACGCCGGTGGCCGCCACCGTCTGGAACAGCCTCTCCTGCAACCGCTTGTTCTCGCTGTCCTTCTCGGCCGCCTGGTCCACGTTCCGCTGCATGCGGTCGTGCAGGGAATCCCGTTGCTCCGCGTCGAGGTCGTCCCTGCGCAGGTCTTCCCTGAGGGCGTCACGCTGATCCTGGGAGGCCTGCTGGAAGCGCTCCTGGCTCTTCTCGTTGGCGTCGAGCGTGGCCTTGTGCGCCTTGCGTATCGACTCCACGGAGTGCTTGGCGAGGTCCTTGAACTCGGGGAACATCTCGATGAGCTTCAGGCGGGCCTCGCTGCCCATGTCGGGCATCATCGCCGCGAACCGGACCACCTTCTCCCGGGAGAGGTGCCTCCAGTTCGCGATCCCGAGCCGGCGCTTGAGCTTCTCGTCGTCGTCCATGCCCCAAGCTCCGTCCGCGTACTTCCCGGTACCTGCGGGTGGCGGCGGCGCGCATGCGCGCCCCGAGCGCGGCACGGCGGCCGCCACCCCACGACCCGCACTCGTCAAGGCAGGACTGACCCTTGGCGTCCCCTCGCGACGAATCGTTGAACACAAGAGTGATCACCAGTTGACGAACCGTCAACACCTCGTTAGAGGTACACGTGCGGTTCCCGGATCGCGGAACGGATTTCCGGCCCGCCGCCAAGGATGTCCGCCCGCCCCTCCGCGACCCCTTCCAGAGCCTCCTCCACGATCCCCTCCGCGATCCCCTCCGCGGTCTTCTCCTCGCGGTCGATCTCGCACCAGATCCGCTTCCCGGCGCCCTCGCGCTGCCAGCCCCAGCGGTCCGCGAGCCCGTCCACGAGCTCCAGTCCGCGGCCGCCCGTGTCGTCCCCGGCGGCCTGCCGCGGGGACGGGGCCCGGTCGCTCGCGTCCGCGACCTCCACCCGCACCCCCGGCTCCCCGAAGAGCATGCGCAGCACGGCCGGACAGCCGGTGTGCACGACGGCGTTGGTGACGAGCTCGGAGATCAGCAGGATCAGCGTCTCGGCGAGCGGCTCGTCATCCCCTATGCCGCAGCCCGCGAGCCGGGAGCGGGCCCATCGGCGGGCCCGGCCGACCTCGGCGGGGTCCGGTCCTACCTCCAGCTGCACCTGAAGCACCTGCACCGCTCACACCATCCGAACCGGCGGACACTTCGCCTCACGAGGGGACGACGGGGTCACAGCGCGTGACCCCCTTGCGGAGCAGCATGGTTGACCTACAGTCACCACAACAAGCGCTTCGGGCATATTCCAGCGTGAAGGAGTAGGCGTGGTGCATACTGTGCGGCGCTTCCGCCGCTCAACCGCTTGCATTCCCGGGAGCGTACCGGAGCGACCCCCCGCCTCCGGGCCGCAATGAGTCGGGCGAAGGACACAAACCGATATCAACTCTCTGTAATCGGACATGCGTCCCGCGCCGTCCCTCCCGCACCCCTCCGTCACAGCGAGCGAGCAGGCGACCGAACCCTGGCACAGCCGGTCCCCCGCACAGTCCCCCGCACAGCCCCCGGCTCGGCCCCCCGCCTACTCCGCCGCCGCCAGCAGCTCCGCCGCCAGTGCCTCCTCCGCCTGCGCCGCCGTCCGCCACTGCTCCGCCCGCACCCACGCCCGCTTCAGGTGCAGGTGCACGTCCGCCTCCCAGGTGAAGCCCATCCCGCCGTGCACCTGCAGGCAGTCCCTGGCGTTGCGCACGGCCGCCTCGTCGGCCAGCAGCTTGGCTCCGGCCACCTCCGCCGGGTCGGCCGTCACGGCGGCCGCGTAGACCGCCGTACGGGCCACCTCGGCCCGCACCAGCATCTGCGCGCACAGGTGCTTGACGGCCTGGAACGCCCCGATCTGCTGCCCGAACTGCTCGCGCTCCTTGGCGTACCGCACGGCCAGCTCCACCGTCCGCAGCGCGCTGCCGAGCTGCAGGGCCGCCGTCAGCAGTGCGCCCTCGTCCCGGTACGTCCCGGCCGCGACCGGCCGTCCCGGTACGGAGACCCGCGCCAGCGGGGTCAGCGGGTCCGCGGAGCGCACCGGCTCCCCGGCGTAGACCTCCACCGGCTCCCCGTCCGCGCCGAGGACCGCGTCGGCCTCGCCGAGGTGGGCCACCAGCGGGCCCTCCATGTCGAAGGCCGTCACCACCGCCGCGCCCTCCGCGGCCCCCGCGACCAGCCCGGCGGCCAGGTGGGTGGCGACCAGCGGGCCGGGCAGCAGCGCCCGCCCGGCCTCCTCGAAGAGGAGGACGGCCTCGGGGAGCCCGAGGCCGACCCCGCCCTCGTCCTCCGGGAGCCGCAGCGCGAAGAACCCGGCCTCGCCGAGCTCCCGCCACAGGGCCCGGTCCACCGACCGGCCGGTGGCGGCCGCCCCGTCCACCGAGGCGCGCAGCGCGTCGCGGTCGTAGCGGCCCTCCAGGAGGTCCCGTACGCCTGCCCGCAGGTCCCGCTGGTCCTGCGTCGGCTGGAAGTCCACGGATCGCTCACCTGCCCTTCGGAAGGCCGAGGATGCGCTCGGCCACGATGTTCTGCTGGATCTGCGAGGTGCCCGCCGCGATCGTGTACGAGAGCGAGGAGAGCCGGTCCAGGGTCCACTCCTCCTCCAGCGAGAGGGACTGCGCCCCCAGCACCTCGGCGGCCGTGTCGTACAGCTCCTGGCGCGCGTGCGAGTACGCCAGCTTGAAGACGCTGCCGCCGATGCCGGGGACCCCGCCGGAGCGTTCCGATTCGCTGACGTTCCACTGGGTGAGCCGCCACAGGGCGCCGAACTCCCCGTACAGCCGGCCCAGCCGGCGCCGCAGCACCGGGTCGTCCCAGCGGCCGTTGGCCTTCGCGGCGCGCGCCAGCTCGCCCAGGGTGCGGCGGCAGGCGACGACCTCGCCGACGAAGGCGGTGCCGCGCTCGAAGGACAGGGTCACCATCGTGACCCGCCAGCCGTCGTTCTCCGCGCCGACCCGGTTGGCGACCGGGACCCGGACCTCGTCGAGGAACATCTCCGCGAACTCCGTGGACCCGGCCAGGGTGCGCAGCGGCCGGATCGTCACCCCGGGGGCGTCCATCGGCATGGCCAGCCAGGAGATCCCGCGGTGCTTGGGGGTGGTCTCGCTGATCGGATCCGTCCTGACCAGCAGCTCGCACCAGTCGGACACCTCCGCGTGCGAGGTCCATATCTTCGAGCCGGTGATCACGTACTCGTCGCCGTCGCGGACGGCGCGGGTGCGCAGCGAGGCCAGGTCGGAGCCCGCGCCGGGCTCGCTGAAGCCCTGGCACCACATCTCGTCGCCGCGCAGGACGGGCGGCAGCCAGCGCGCCCGCTGCTCCGCGGTGCCCTCGGCGGCGATGGTCGGCCCGGCGTGCAGCAGTCCGACGAAGTTCGCACCGACGTACGGGGCTCCCGCGCGCTCGGTCTCCTCCAGGTAGATCAGGTGCTGCGTGGGCGTGGCCCCGCGGCCGCCGGCGTCGACCGGCCAGTGCAGTCCGGCGTACCCGGCGTCGTACAGCCGGCGCTGCCAGCCCGCGTCGTAGGCGCGGCGGCCCGGCCAGTCGTCGGGGGAGGGCCTGGGCGGCAGCCCGGGGAGCACGTGTGCGAGCCAGGCCCGCAGCCGGGCCCGGAACTCGCGCTCCTCCTCGGTATAGGTGAGGTCCACTGCGCCTACCGCCCCGTCCGCCGGTCCTTGTCGAAGTCAAGTCCGAGCATACGGATGGCATTTCCGCGCATGAGCTTGTACACCGTTTCTTCGTCGAGACCCTTGACGTGGTCGAGGGCGACCTCCTTGGTGTGCGGGAAGGTCGAGTCCACGTGCGGGTAGTCGGTTTCGAAGGTGGCGTTGTCGCGGCCGACGACGTCCAGCGAGGCGATGCCGTGCTTGTCGCGGAAGAAGCAGCAGAACATCTGCCGGTAGTAGTACGTGGACGGCGGCTCGGGGATCAGGTCCCTGACCCCGCCCCAGGCCCGGTGCTCCTCCCAGACGTCGTCGGCGCGCTCCAGGGCGTACGGGATCCAGCCCATCTGGCCCTCGCTGTAGGCGAGTTTCAGCGTCGGGAACTTGACGAGGACCCCGCTGAAGAGGAAGTCCATCATCGAGGCCATGGCGTTGTTGAAGCTGAGCGAGGCCTGTACGGCGGGCGGGGCGTCGGGGGATGCGGCGGGCATCTGGGAGCTGGACCCGATGTGCATGTTGACGACGGTGCCGGTCTCCTGGCAGACGGCGAAGAAGGGGTCCCAGTAGCCGGAGTGGATGGACGGCAGGCCGAGGTAGGTGGGGATCTCGGAGAAGGTCACGGCCCGCACGCCGCGGGCGGCGTTGCGGCGGATCTCGGCGACGGCCAGGTCGATGTCCCAGAGCGGGATGATGCAGAGCGGGATGAGGCGGCCGCCGCTGTCGCCGCACCACTCCTCGACCATCCAGTCGTTGTACGCGCGCACGCAGGCCAGGGCCACTTCCTTGTCCTTCGCCTCGGCGAAGGTCTGCCCGCAGAAGCGCGGGAAGGTCGGGAAGCACAGGGAGGCCTCGACGTGGTTGAGGTCCATGTCGAGCAGGCGCGCCTTGGGGTCCCAGCAGCCGCGCCGCATCTCCTCGCGGGTGATGCCCTCCAGGGTCATCTCGTCGCGGTCGAAGCCGACGGCGGCGATGTTGCGCTTGTACGGGAACTTCAGGTCCTCGTAGATCCACCAGTCGGTCGGCGGGCCGTCGGGGTCCATGGTGATCACGTACTTGCCGCCGGTGTAGGCGAGCTCGCCGATGCCGGCGGTGAGGGCCTTGGGGCCGCGGTCGCGGTACTTGGCCGGCAGCCACACGTCGAAGAGGTGGGCCGGTTCGATGACGTGGTCGTCGACGCTGATGATCCGAGGCAGTTCCATGGTGTCCCCTCGCTGAATCCCGTTGGACCTGATCCGCTCCGACATCCCGAATCTGATGGAGCGTCAGAAATCTGGAACCAAGCTAGCTCCCCACCCCTGGACCGACAAGCGTCCGCGCTCTACGCTCTGCGCTGGATCTGACTATCCGTCAGGTCATGTGGCGGCCAAGGGGAGGCGGGTCCGGGATGACGGACAAGAGCACCGCAGTCGAACTCAGCCGGTCCCGCACCCTGTGGGACCTGATCACCCGCCGGGCCGCCATGACCCCGGACGCCCCCGTCCTCATAGAGGCCGCCGAAGGCCCCGAGCAGAACGCGGCCGACGACCGGCGGCTGACCTTCGCGGAGCTGCGCGACCGCTCGGAGCAGGTCGCGGCCGGCCTGTACGGCATGGGCGTGCGCCCCGGCACGGTGGTCGCCTGGCAGCTCCCCACCCGCATCGAGACCGTGCTGCTCTCGGTCGCCCTCGCCCGCATCGGCGCCGTCCAGACCCCCGTCATCCCCTTCTACCGGGACCGCGAGGTCGGCTTCGCGCTGCGCGAGTCGAAGGCGGAGTTCTTCGCCGTCCCCGGCACCTGGCGCGGCTTCGACCACACCGCGATGGCACACCGCCTCGGCGCGCACGGCGTCTTCGAGGCCTACGACTCCCTCCCGACGGGCGACCCGGCCGTGCTCCCCCCGCCCCCCGAGGAGGGCGTCTCGGTCCGCTGGATCTACTGGACCTCGGGCACCACCTCGGACCCCAAGGGAGTCCTGCACACCGACCGCTCCCTCATCGCGGGCGGCTCCTGCCTGGCCCACGCCCTGCACCTGTCACCGGACGACGTCGGCTCGATGGCCTTCCCGTTCGCCCACATCGCCGGCCCCGACTACACGGTGATGCTCCTGCTCTACGGGTTCCCGGCGGTCCTCTTCGAGAAGTTCGCGATGCCCGACGCCCTGGACGGCTACCGCCGCCACGGGGTCACGGTCGCCGGCGGCTCCACGGCCTTCTACTCCATGTTCCTCACCGAGCAGCGCAAGGACCCCTCCGCCAAGCTCATCCCCACCCTGCGCCTCCTCGCGGGCGGCGGGGCCCCGAAGCCCCCGGAGATCTACCACGCGGTCGTCCGCGAACTGGGCTGCCAGCTCACCCACGGCTACGGCATGACCGAAGTCCCCATGATCACGATGGGCGCCCCGGACGACACCGCGGACAACCTCGCCACCACCGAGGGCCGCCCGCCGGAGGGCATGTCGATCCGCATCACGACCCCGGAGGGCGCGCTCCTGCCCCCGGACACCGACGGGGAGGTCCGCCTGCGCGGGGAGGCCGTCTGCCAGGGATACCTGGGCCGGGAGGAGAACGCCGGCACCTTCGACGCCGACGGCTACCTGATCACCGGCGACCTCGGCCACCTCACCAAGGACGGCTACCTGGTCCTGACGGGCCGCAGCAAGGACGTCATCATCCGCAAGGGCGAGAACATCTCGGCGAAGGAGATCGAGGACCTCCTCCACCAGCTCCCGACCGTGGCCGACGTCGCCGTCATAGGCCTCCCGGACCCGGAACGCGGCGAGCGCGTCTGCGCGGTGATCGAGCAGCCCCCCGGCGCCGCCCCCCTGACCCTGGCCGAGGCGGTCTCGTACCTCCGCACGGAGGGCCTCTCCCCGCACAAGCTCCCGGAACAACTGGAGCTGGTCGACGCCCTCCCCCGCAACGACGCCCTGCGCAAGGTCCTCAAGTACAAGCTCCGCGAACGCTTCGCGTAGCCGTCGCAGCCCTCCGGGCACCCCCGGGGCAGCTCGGGGGTCAGGCCAGGAAGCGCTCCACGGCCTCGCGGGCGCGAGCGCTGGAGGCCGCGGCTTCGGTCAGGGCGCGGGCCAGGGAGCCGATCCACTCGTCCAGGTCCACACGGCGGCGCGAGAGCACGATCCCCCGCACCTCGTGGCAGACCTCCCCCAGCACGTCGCCCCGTTCGGTGCGCAGCGAGAGCCGCCGCTCACCGAGTACGACGTCCAGCCCCGTGACCGTCCCCTCGCGCCCGGCCAGGCGTTCCGCGAGGGAACGCCGGCGATCGACCCGGACGGTACCGGGGGGCAGCGACTCCACGAGGCCGGCCGAGAGCACGGCGACGTAGAGGCGCAGGTCCGCGCTGTCCCGGCGCAGGGCGGCGGCCAGCAGTTCCACGTCCGCCTCAGGCATCGAGACCCAGCACCAGGGACGGCCGGTCGATGACGTGGTCCTCGCGCAGCGGGCGCACCGCGGTCCCGACGGCGAAGAACTCGGTGGTGTGCGACCCCCAGCTGTGGGAGTGCTGCCGCAACCGGACCGCCACGATCCCCTCGGCCTCCAAGGCCTGCGCCTCCGCCTGCATCCGGCTCATGGCCAGCTCGCGGGCCGTGTACAGGGCCTGCGTGAACTGCTCCATCTCGACGTTGCGCCCCGTGTTGCCCATGACCTGGGTGAGGCGCTGGTGCGCCACGTGGTAGACGCACGACCCCATGACCAGGTCCAGCGGCGCGTACCCGGCGCGGATCAGGGTCCAGAACTCCTGGCCCGACAGGTCGGAGGTGAAGGGCCTGCCCTTGTTGTTGCGCCAGCTCCCGCCCGGCCCCGGATCTGCTCCGTCGGCCTTGACGGCCGTGCCGACCGCGATGAACTCGGCGATGTCCGAGCCGAACTCCTTGAACTCGATGTCCAGGCGCACCCCGACGATCCCGTCCGCCCCCAGGGCGTGCGCCTCGGCCTCCATCCGGCCCATGGCCAGCTCGCGCGCCTCGTACATCGCCTGGGAGAGCTTGGTCAGCTCCTGGTTCTTCGACCACCGGCCGAGCTGGATGCCCACGTGGTAGACGGAGGAGCCGAGCACCAGGCCGAGCGGGCGGAAGCCCGCTTCGCGCACCAGCAGGAACTCGTTCACCGTGAGGTCCGAGGTGAAGAGCGATCCCTTCTCGCCCGGCTGGAGTTGCGCGAGCCGTCGCATCGCGTCGTCGGAGACGGCCTCCGCCGCCTGCCATGCGGGCGTCCCGCCCGGTTCCCGCCCCGTTCGCTCGCTCATGTCAGTGTTCGCGCTCCAGTCTCATGATGGTCAGTGGTCCGGGCCCGGCGGGCCGCTCGGCGCGGCGGAACCGGGCGATCGAGGTGCCGACGAGGACCGCCTCCGCGACGAGGTCGCGGCCGTATCCGAAGGACGGGCACTCGTTCTCGCGCACCACCAGCCTCATCTCGTCCACCACCACCCCGTCGCCGCCGTGCCGGGCGGCGTCGCGGGCCAGTTCCTCGTGTGCCGTGCGGCGGGCGTGGCCGATCAGCCGGGTGTGGCCCTCGATCTCCTGGTTCCCCGCGATCCAGGTCTTCCGGCGGTTGGTGCGCCAGTCGTCGTGCCGGGTTTCGAGGGCGATGCCGAGGACGAGCCCGGTGGGTACCCAGCCGCCGTGCAGCAGCTTGGCGAAGTCCTGGCCGGTGAGGTGCGAGGTGAACGGCGCTCGTGGCCGGACGCGCGAGCGGGCCCGGACCGCGGTGCCCGATGCGGCGAACTCCACTGTTTCCGGGGTGATTTCCCTGGCCTTCAGTTCCACGCCGACGATGCCGTCCCCGCCGAGCGTCCGGCAGTCGGCCACCGCGCGGCCGATCGCCAGCCTGCGCGCCTCGTACAAGGACCGCACCAGGAAGGAGAAGGAGGCGTCCCACGCCGAGGCGTTGGACCTCTTGCCGTCCTCTACGGACCAGGCACCCGGGCAGCCCCAGACTCCGGTGTAGCCGATGTGGAAGACGGCCGTTCCGACGACCTGCCCGACCGGTTCGAATCCGGCTTCCCGCACAGCCGCGAACGCTCCGGCCGACAAGGCGGAGTCCCACCCTCCGCCCTCACGGAAGGGCACCGCCCCGGACGCCGCCCCGGGCGCTCCGTCGTTCCGTCGCTGCGTCATCGGCCCCCGCGCGCGCTCCCCCGTGGCCGACGCGCCGATCGCACCGCCCCCCGGGCAGCGTATGTCATGGGTGCGGGCCGACCGGGGGCCGCCGTCCTGTCGCCCCTGGCGGCCGCGGCGCCGTACGGGGCAACTGGCGGCACGTTCCGTCGAACTCCGTGCGATTGACGCGGAGTTGATAGCCCTGGCCACGGGTGGAATATGCCGCGAACGCTGCGCTATCGTCCGGCTCGTCACGAACTGGACAGTCAGGTGACCCCGGCGGCGCGCCAACGCCCCGGGGCCCGGCACTAGAGACAAATCAGGTCTCCGATGCGTATTCAGATTAGCCCGCGCAAGCGCGCGTTCACCGTCCTCGGCAACGAAGTCGTCCGGGACCGGCGCCTCAGCTTTACCGCCCGGGGCATCCTCTGCTATCTGCTCTCCCTCCCCGACGGGACCCGCGAGGACGTCCGTACGCTCGCCGACAAGCACCCGGGCGTCGGCCGGCGCGGAGTGGCCAAGGCCGTCGACGAGTTGGTCCGCTACGGCTACTACGTGCGGCGGACCGTGCGCGACGCGGAGACCGGGTACGTCCACACGCAGACCTTCGTCACCGACACCCCGCACGCGGACCACGGGCCAGGGCCTGACGGAGCGCCCCCGCCACCCGCTCCGGAAGCGGACCCGAATCTCACTCCTGAGGGCGAACCCGCAGCGGCCCCGCCCCCGGGTCCGAACCCGGGAACCGGTGACACGCAGCACGGCGCGACGGGAGCGTCCCCCCAGGGACGAAGTACCGGGAAAGAAGAACCCTCCCTCCCCGGAGCCGACGGACACGACGGACGCGGCGGCCGGGACGGACGCGAGGAAGCCGGCCGACACCGCGAACACGGCGGACCCACCGAGCCCGCCGAACCGCCCCCGGGGGCCACCGGCCGCGGGGCGGCGCTGCTCGCCCGGATCGCCGCCTACGAGCCGCGCCTCGCACTCAGCGCCGTCGAAGCCCTCGGGCTGGCCCCCCTCGCCGAACCATGGGCGGCGCACGGCGTGTCGTTCCTGGAGGCCCGCTCCCTGCTCGCCGACGGGCTGCCGCGCTTCGTGTACTCCGCCCGCGCCCTGCTCGCCGACCGCCTGGTCCGCAAACTCCCGTCCCCCCGCCTCCGCGAGGACCCCGCGCGCCCCGCCGAATGCGGCTCCTGCCGCGACCCGCTCCCCGCCCCGGACACCCCCTGCCGCAGCTGCACGGCCCCGGGCACGAAGACGCCCCCCGCGCCCCCGCTCTCCCCCACCGAGGTCGCCACCCTGGCCGACGCGGTCCGCCAGGCCCTCCGCGGCACCCCGTCCTTCGCATGACGCCGCAGCCTGCGCCGCCCGTCACCCCGCGCGCAGGAGCCGACGAACACGAGGACCCGCCCCCTGCCGAACGGCACGGGGCGGGTCCCAGGGGCCGGGGACGTGGGTTACGCGTCCGGGGCGGCCACTCCGCAGTAGCCGGCGAAGGCCGCCAGGATCTCGTCCTCCGTGATGCGGCCGTCGCCGTCCGCGTCCAGGGCCGTGGCGACCGGGGTCGCCAACTCCTCCGGCGTGCCCAGCACGCGCAGCACGCGGGCCGTCGCCACCGGGGTCGCGCCGAGGCCGTCCGTGTCCGCCGCCGCGATCACCGCCCGCAGGAACGGGCGCGCGATCTCCGCGAACCGGTGCGGGTTGTCCCGCAGCCGCTTCGCCGCGCCCGTGACGAACTCCTCGCGGGACACCCGCTGGTCTCCGTCCACGTCCGCGATTCCGGCCATGCCCTGCCAGAAGGCCTCCGCGCCGGCGAAGACGGCCTGGCCCTTGTCGGACCGGGCCGCCACGGCGAATTCGGCCAGGACCGCCTTGGCGGCCGTACTGAAGTCCTCCCGGTCGATATACCCGGACCCGTCCTGGTCGAAGGTGGCGAAGCGGGCGGCGATCTTGCGCTCGTATTCTGCGCTGTCCATTTTCGGCGTTCCGCCTTCACGTGTGCGGTGGGGTGCAGTTCAAGACAGGACAGGAGCGTAAGGCCTACGTGGCCTGCGCGTTAAGCGAAGCGGTCAAGGAGGTGGCCGCATCGAACCAGCGCACGAGGAGCGCGGTGGGGCGCGTACGCCTGTACCCATGGAGCACGGCCGACATCGGCCTTCACCCCGCGCGACGCCGCTATCACGCAGGGCGCACGTCCGGGACGAGGTTCAGCCAAAACGGGCGCACACGGCTGGATGCCCACTACATTCGAGTGGTCGACACACGGCTGCGAAACCGGGAATCCCGGCTGGGGGCACGATGCCGAAGGACGCACCACCGCGCTGGGACCGCCGCATGCAACAACGCCTGTCCCGCGGCGAGGCCGCCGCGCTCGGGGAGCTGTACGACCGCTTCGCCTCGCTCGTGCACGGCCTCGCCCACCGGGTCCTCGGCGACGAGAAGGCGGCCGACCGGGTCACCCGCGAGGTCTTCGGCTACATCTGGGAGAACCCGGACGCCTACGACCCCAAACAGGGCTCCATGCGCTCCTGGATCGCCCGCATCACCCAGGGGCAGGCCGTGGCCCGCCTGCGCCAGGCCGAACTGGGCAACGGCTCCCGCGAGGAAGTGGAACAGAAGGTGCGCACCGCCAACGCGGCTGCCCGCGCCGACTTCATCGTCACCTCCATGCCCGCACCCCTGCGGGCCGCGCTCGAACTCGCCTACTTCAAGCGCCGCAACTACCGCCAGACCGCCGCAGACCTGCAGATCAGCGAGGACGAGGCCCGGCGCCGGCTGCGCCTGGGCCTGCAACTCCTCTCCACGGCCAACACCGTTCCGCGCGAGGACACGGTCCCGCCGGAATACGGACCTTCCGGATATGGAACCACCCGATGACGACGCCGAGCAGCCCCTTCGGTGAAGAAGACGGCGAAGAGTACGGACCGCACCAGCAGAACGAGCGGCACGAGCAGTCCCGCAACCCCGTCGGCCCGGCACGCATACCGGGCCCGCGCGGCGCGGCCGACGACCTCGACGACCTCGATGGCTTTGACGGCCTCCGTGACATGGACGATCGCGATGAACTCGACGACCTCGATGACGTCGACGACCTCGATGACATCGTCGACGCGCGGTACACCCGGTACCCGGAGGTCCACGCCCACACCTTCACACCCGCGCCCGCGGACCCCGAACCCGACGCCGAACCCGCTCCCGTCCCCGCCGGCCCCCCGCCCACCCACGCCGTACTGAAGTCCCTGCTCGGCGCCTGGGCCCTGGCGGCGTGCTCGGCGGAGGAGACCCAGGCCGTCGAGGACCACCTCACCGAATGCGCGCGCTGCGCCGAGGAGGCGCTGCGGCTGCGCGATGCCGTGGGGCTGCTGCAGCCGGAGGAGAGCCTCGACCTCAAGCCGCTGCTGCGCTCGCGCGTGCTGGAGGACTGCCTCGGCAAGCGCCCGGCCCGCATCCCGGTCCCGGTGTGGGCGAGCCCGTACGACACCGAGACGGCGCGGCTCGACGCGCTGCTACGGGACTTCGGGGACTCGGAGTGGCACACCCCGGTCCGGCTGAAGTGGTTCGAGGACGAGGGCCGCCGGACGCGCCGGACCACGGTGGCCGGGGTCATCGGGCACCTGCTGGCGGTGGACGGCCTCGTGGCGGCCGCGCTGGGCCTGGACGACCCGCTGGGCCGCGAGGCGGCCGCGGACACCCCGGCCGAGCGCACGGAACGGTTCTGGGAGGACTCCCCGTACCCGACCACCCGCCGGGTCCGCGAGCCGTGGCGGGAGCAGGGCCACAACCTGGTCCGCACGGTGTCCTTCGCGGGGCGCGGCGTGGCCGAGCTGGACGTGGACTACGGCGCCTTCGCCCTGCCCCTCGGGGACGCCTTCCTGGAGCGGGCCTTCGAGTGCTGGGTGCACGCCCTGGACATCGCGGACGCGGTGGACTACCCGTACGACCCGCCGGCCGCGCCGCACCTGAACCGGATGATCGACCTGGCCGCCCGGCTCCTGCCGGCCGCCCTGGCCGGGCGCCGGCGGGCCGGACTGGCGGCGCCGCCGCGCGGGCTGGTCGCGGCGGGAGCGCCGGGCCGGACCCTGCACCTGGAGATCGAGGGGGCGGGAGGCGGCGGCTGGGACATCGCCCTGGACTCCCCCGCGGCGAAGCCCTCGCCGGACCACACCGTGGCCCGGATCGCCCTGGACGGCGCCGAATTCTGCCAGCTCGCCGCGGGCCACATCTCCCCGGAGGACGCCGCGGTCGGCCAGAACGGCGACCGCGAAGCCATCCGCGACGTCCTCTTCGCGGCAGCGTCCCTCAGCCGGATGTAGGCCCGGGCGCCCGGACGCCCTGCCCACCCGGACGCCCTGCCGACCCCCGCCCGCCGGGGTTAGGCGAAGACGACCGTCCGGGTCCCGTTCAGCAGGACACGGTGCTCGCTGTGCCACTTCACGGCCCGCGCCAGCGCCTGGCACTCCACGTCGCGCCCGATCGCCACCAGCTGGTCGGGGGTGACGTCGTGCCCCACCCGCTCGACCTCCTGCTCGATGATCGGGCCCTCGTCCAGGTCCGCCGTCACGTAGTGCGCGGTCGCGCCGATCAGCTTCACGCCCCGGGCGTGCGCCTGGTGGTAGGGCTTCGCGCCCTTGAAGCTCGGCAGGAAGGAGTGGTGGATGTTGATGATCCGCCCGCTCATCTCCTTGCACAGGGTGTCCGACAGCACCTGCATGTAGCGGGCGAGGACCACGAGGTCGACGTCCTCGGCGCGGACCAGCTCCAGCAGCTGCGCCTCGGCCGCCGCCTTCGTGTCCTTCGTCACCGGGATGTGCACGAACGGGACCCCGTAGGAGCCGACCAGCTCCTCGAAGTCGGTGTGGTTCGACACCACCGCCGCGATGTCGACGGGCAGCGCGCCGATCCGGTGGCGGAAGAGCAGGTCGTTGAGGCAGTGCCCGAACTTCGACACCATCAGCACGATCCGCATGCGCTCGTCGGAGCGGTGGATCTGCCAGTCCATCCGGAAGCTGTCGCCGATCGCGGCGAAGCTGGCCCGCAGCTTCTCCACGGTCACCGGGGCGTCGGCGACGAAGTGGACCCGCATGAAGAAGAGGCCGGTGTCCCGGTCGCGGAACTGCTGGCTGTCCTCGATGTTGCACCCGGTCATGAACAGATAGCTGGACACGGCGTGCACGATGCCCTGCTTGTCCGGGCATGAGAGGGTCAGTACGTACTGCTGCGGGGCCTGGGGCTGCGGGTCGTCGCTCATGACCCCACAGCCTTTCACATCACACCGCGCGCGTGAGGATCCTCAGGACGTCCAGTGAGCACGGGCGCGCGTCCGGGTCCTCCCCGTCCACGGTCGCCATCCGTACGTGGGCTTCGCGCGCGGCCCGTACCGCCTCCGGCCAGGCGTGGTGCTCCAGGTAGCCGGAGACCGGGGCGTCGGGGCCTATCTGGTGCATGATCCGCAGCACCCGCAGCACGGCGAGGTCGACCAAGGCCGCCTCCTGCGAGTCGCGGAAGATCGTGCCGACGTACTTCTCCGCGGACCAGCTGTCGAGCCAGGTGTCCTCGACGAGCCGGTACACGGCGTCGGTGACGTCCCCGTACCCTTCGGCGCCGGCCAGCCAGGTGTCCTCTTGGAACGCGGGGTCGGAGAGCATGTGCAGCGCCGAGCGCACGTTGCTGCGCCAGCGCCACCACGGCATGTCGTTGAGGGGCATGCCGCCCATGGTGGTGGAGCGGCCGCCGCGGCGGGAAGAGTTCTTCGAACCTTGGGCGAATGTCACGCTTTCGATCGTACGTTCCCGTTGGACGTGATCTTCAGGCACCTGCGGCCGGGGGCCGGGACCCGCCCGGCGCTCACCCAGCGTATGGGCGCCACCCGTAATTCACCTGGGTGTCACCTGATGTTGTGTACACCTCACGCTTGAGTTACCCGGGGCGCGGAATGGTGCATGCACATGACCACCCGGCGATGCGCAGCAGCACTGTCCCGCACCCTTCTGGCCCGGACCACGGCCATGGCGATGGGCGCGTGTCTCGTCGTCGGCTGCGGGGCGCTCCCCGGAGGCTCGGGGGGCTCCGGGGGCGCCGACACCCTCACGGTCATGACCTTCGCCCCGGTGGACTCGAAGGCGACCAACATGCCCGGCATGCCGGGCATGGCCAAGGCCTACGAGCGCTGGGTCAACGCCAAGGGCGGCATCAACGGCCGCAAGCTCCGCGTCCTGACCTGCGACGAGCGCAACACGCCGACCGGCGCCGCCGACTGCGCCCGCAAGGCGGTCGCCGAGAAGGCCGTCGCCGTCATCGGCTCCTACAGCCAGCACGGACGCGCCTTCCTGGCCCCGCTGGAAGCCGAGGGCATCCCGTTCATCGGAGGGTACGGAGTCTCCGCGGAGGAGTTCCAGTCCCCGCTCTCCTACCCCGTCAACGGCGGCCAGCCCGTCCTGGTGGCCGGCGCCGGCCACCAGCTGGGGCGCGCCTGCGCCAAGGTCGCCCTGGTCCGCCCCGACACCCTCGCCGGCGATTCCCTGCCCCTCCAGCTCAACGCCGGCCTGAAGGCCAACCAGATGGGCCCGGCCAGCGACATCCGGGCCGCCGAGGACGCCGCGGACCTCTCCGTCCAGGCCAACGAGGCACTGGCCGCCTCCACCGCCCCCGCCCCGGCGAAGGGCGGCGCGAGTTCCGCGAAGGACGGCAAGGACGGCAAGGAGCGGGGCTGCGTGGCCGCCGTGCTCGGCGCCCGCACCGAGACCTTCTTCGACGCCTTCCGCCGCGCCGACGCCCAGAATCGCAAACCGCAGGTCTCCTCCGTGCTCGGCTCCGTCAGCCAGGCCCTGGTCGACCGCACCGGCGGCAAGGAGAGCCCCTTCGAGGGCGCGTACGTCACGAGCTGGTACCCGGTCTCCACCGACCCCCTGTGGACGGAGATGCGCAACGTGATCTCGGACCACGCCTTCGGCGACAACGCCGTCGACCCCGACGACAGCGGCGCCCAGACCACCTGGATCGCGTACACGGTGTTCAGCGAGATGGTGAAGCGGTTCAAGGAGGGCGAGGAGCTCACCGGGCGGAGCCTGACCCGCAAGCTCAACCAGTCCGACCCCGTCAAGACCGGCGGCCTGACCCCCGACCTCAGCTGGCGCTACCAGGACATGCGCGCCGTCTCCGGCTTCCCCCGCATGGTCAACGGCCGGGTCGCCTTCCAGGTCGTCCAGCAGGGCCGGCTGGTCGCCCAGCCGGGCGGCGAGCAGTCCATGGACATGACCAAGACCCTGGAACAGGCCCCCCGGTCGAGCTAGTTCGGGCCGAGGGGCCCGGACGCGCCGCTACAGCTGGCTCTTGTCCCGCTTGGTGAGGCCGTACTTGCCGGCGATGGCGTTCCACATGCCCGCCGCGTTCTCCTTCGCGCGGGTGGCGTCGCCGCTGGCCTTGTTCCCGTCCGAGGCGTTGCCGGTCGACTTGGCCTTGCCGTCCTTGCACTTGTCGCCGTCGGACTTGATGTCGTCCGCCCAGGCCGCGTAGCTGTTGTCGGCCTCGGCGGAGGACTTCCACGCCTTGGTGAGGGCCGCGGTCAGCTTCGCGTGGTCCGGGAGCTGGTCCACCTTGAGCTCCTGGAGGCGGGTCACCAGCTCCTCGCGCTGCCGGGCGGCGTCGCGCAGGTCGGTGGCCGCCTGGTCCAGGTTGTTGCAGCCCTTGATGTCGTCGACCGCCTTGATCACCGCGGCCCGGCTGTCGTTGCTGTCCGCGAGGAGCTTGTCGAGCTGGACCGCCTGCGGCTGCGCGGGGTCCAGCGGAGCCTCCCCGCTCTCCGCGGCGGAGCTGCCGGGCTTGGGGGTGGGGGCCGTGGCGGCCGGGTCGTTGTTCTGCGCCTTGCCGTCGCTGAGCAGGGCGCCGACCCCGAGTCCGGCGACGGCCAACCCGATGACGACGGCGGCGACGATCGCGGGCGAGACCCTGCGGGGCGCGGGTCCGGGGTCCTGCGGCGGCTGGAAGTGCGGCTGCTGCTGGAACTGCTGCGGCGGGTACTGCTGTTGCTGCGGGTGCTGCTGCATCTGCTGCTGGTACTGCGGCGGTTGCTGCTGGTACGGCTGCTGCGGACGCGGTCGCCGCGGCGGCTGGCCGCCGAGCACCGGCTCCTGGATCGGGGGCAGTTGCTGCGTGGGCTGCGCGTCCTCCCGGAACAGCCCGTCGAACCCGGGGCCGGGATCGGTGGGCGCGGCCGGTACCGGCGGAATGTACTGCGTGGCGGCCTCGTCGTGCCCGGGGGCCGCGGGGACCGGCGGTATGTACTGGGTGGCCGCCTCGCCGTGCGCGGGGGCGGCCGGGACCGGCGCGATGTACTGGGTGGCTGCCTCCGGCAGCGGCGGGTAGCCGTAGCCGTGGGGGGCGCCGGGGCCCTCGTAGCCGGGGCCGACGACGTGCCCCTGCGGGTAGCCGTAGGCGGGGCCACCGGGTGCGGGGTAGCCGTAGGAGGGCTCGCCGTGGGAGGGCTCACCGTAGGACGGCCGGCCGTGGGGGGTCTCACCGTAGGAGGACTGGCCGTACAGGTACTCCGGCTCCCCGCCGGGCTGCACGGGCGGCTGCGCCGGCGGCTGTGCGGGCATGGGCGGGCCCCACGGCTCGCCTCCCTGCGGGCTTGCGCCCTGTCCGCTCTCCGTCACCGGAACTCCCTCTCCGACCTGTCCGCGTCCGCGGAACCGTCGGCTCACGCTACCGTCCTCCGCCGAGTTTGCCAGTGTCGGCCTCCTCGCCGGGGCCCTACCGGCCACCTGGTGTCCGGTATCGGCGAGATGGGTGCCGAGGCCGTACAACCCTGGGGACGGGCCGTCCGTCAAACCCCGCAGCAGGCATACGAACGTGTGGGGGGACAACCGGTGAACAGCTTGAAGAGGACGATGACGGCCGTCGGCACGGCGGTCGTCATCGCAGCCGTGGGGGCGCTGGCGGCTCCCGCCGCGCATGCGGCCGTACCGGCCGCACGGCAGACGGCCCTGGCGGCGGACGCGGAGACGAAGGCGGCGATCGCGCTGCCGGCCGCCAGTGTCCGGAAGAACGAGAAGAACCAGTTCATCGTCTTCGTCGACGGCGACGCAGCCGCTCCGAGCCGGGTGGAGGTCCGCCGGGCCGGCACCGACAAGGTCGTCGCCGTGGTCGACAAGCTCACGCACATGGACCCGGGTCCCGACGAATCGGGCGGCCCCTGGATCGACTGGTACGAGGGTGACAAGCAGCCGCTCGTCCTCGCCGACATAGGCGACTACGAGCTGGACGTGTACGCCAAGAACGGCACCACCGAAGTGAGCCGTCGCAACGCCGGACGGTTCACGTACGCGTCCGACGCCCGGGTCGAGGCGAAGTCCAGCCGGCAGGAGTTCTCCCTGGACGCCCTCGCCACCCAGGTCACCGGCACGGTCACCGCGGTCCACCCGCACACCGGACAGCGCATGCCGCTGACGGGCACCGCCATCCGGGCCCGCCTCGGCGACGGCCGGGCCGCCGGGGTGTCCGACGCGCAGGGCAGGTTCACCGTCACCGTCGCCGCCCTCGGCACGGAGAAGACCCTGACCCAGAGCGTCACGGTGGCCCTCGCGAGCGGGGACACCGAGGTGCCCGTGACGACCCCGGCGAAGATCCGTCCCCAGAAGTCCGCGCTGACGCTGACCACGACGGCTCCGATCACCACCCGCTACGGGACCGCCGTACCCGTGCGCGGCAAGCTCAACCGCGTCGCGGACGACGGCACGGTCAAGCCCGCCGCCGGCCGCAGCGTCGCCGCCTCGGGGGCCGGGAAGGCGACGGCCTCCACCGGAGCCGACGGCAGCTACACCCTGCTGCCCCCGATCCTCAAGACCGGCTCCGTGGGCGTGACCGTCCAGGACGCCTGGCTGCTGGGGGACGGCACGCGCACCGCGACCGTCGCGAAGGTCACGCACACGACCAAGGTCGTCGAGGAGAAGCTGGTCTCCACCGACAAGTACCGCGGGCTCACCATCAGCGGAAAGGTCGCCGTCGACGGCATCACCAGCCAGCAGGCGCCGATCCAGATCCAGTTCCAGTACGCCCCGGGCAAGTGGGTCACCCGCCAGTCCTTCACCGTGCCCTACAACAAGACGTTCACCGTGAGGGTGACGATCCCGAGCACCCAGTACCCGTCCGACGGCTGGCGCGTGTACACCCCGGGCACCTCCAACATCGGCCCCAGCACGGGCACCCGGGTGCTGCGCCAGACCCGCGCCGAAACCCAGCTCACCGATGCGAAGGCCGGACCGAGCACCGTCGACAAGGGGAAGCAGCTCACCGTTTCCGCCGTCCTGAAGACGTCCACCCCCGGCGGGTTCGTGCCGTACGCCGGCCAGAAGGTCCGTTACGACTTCCGGCCCGAGGGCTCCACCGTGTGGAAGGAGATGGGCACCTCCGTCTCCGGGGCCAACGGAGCCGTGAGCAAGCAGTTCACTGCCCAGACCAGTGGCTACTGGCGCATCCGGTTCGTGGACGCCGACGCCACCCACCTCGTCAGCACGGGCCGTGAGGGCCGCGTCGAACTCGCGCGCTGAACGCGTACAACCTCCGGGGCCCTTCGGCCGTCCAACCCGTGCAGTCGATCACAAGTGACGCACGGGGGATTCCGGTGAACAGTTTCAAGAGGACCATGACGGCCGTCGGCACGGCCGTCGCGCTCGCGGCCGTGGGAGCCCTGACGGCTCCCACGGCCAACGCCGCCCCCGGGGCGACTCCGGCCGCGCGGCAGACTGCCCTGACGTCCGACCCGGAGACGAAGTCCGTTCCGGTCGAGGTGGGGTCCGCCAGCATCCAGGTGGACGGGACCACGTTCAGCGTCTACGTCGGTGGCGGCTGGAACGCGCGTCCGTACCGGGTCGAGGTGCGCCGGGCGGGCGCCGACAAGGTCGTCGCCGTGGTCGACAACCTCACGCGCCACGAGGACGGGATCGGCGAGTCGGGTACGACCGGACGCGTGTGGTACACGAGCGGGCCCCTCGTCCTCGACGACATGGCGGACTACGAACTGGACGTGTACGCCCGGGACTACAAGGGCAATGAGGTGACCCGCCGCAACGCCGGCCGGTCCACCTACGCGCTCGCAGCCCGGTTCGAGGCGGCATCCAGCCGACAGGAGTTCTCCCTGGACGCCCTCGACACCCGGGTCACCGGCTCGGTCACCGCGGTCCACCCGCACACCGGAC
This sequence comes from Streptomyces sp. NPDC104226, assembly GCF_055584085.1. Taxonomy (NCBI): domain Bacteria; kingdom Bacillati; phylum Actinomycetota; class Actinomycetes; order Kitasatosporales; family Streptomycetaceae; genus Streptomyces; species Streptomyces sp. NPDC104226. Next base: position 222,831 of record NZ_JBVJMS010000005.1, on the reverse strand, counting down.
AGCGCATGCCGCTGGCGGGCGCCCTCGTCGGTGCCCGCCTGGGCGAGGGCTGGGCCACCGGGGTGTCCGACGCGCAGGGCAGGTTCACCATCACCGTCGCCGCCCTCGGCACCGAGAAGGCCCTGACGCACACCGTGGCCCTGGCGAGCGGGGACACCGAGGTGTCCGTGACGGCTCCGTCGACGATCCGGGCCCAGAAGTCCATCCTCACACTGACCTCCACGGCCCCCCTCACCGCCCGCTACGGGACCGCCGTGCCCGTGCTCGGCAAGCTCGCCCGCCGGGCGGACGACGGCACGGTCAAGCCCGCCGCCGGCCAGGGCGTCACCGCGACGGGGGTCGGCACGGGGGAGGCCACCGCCGCCCCCGACGGCAGCTACACCCTGCTGCCCCCGATCTTCAGGACCGGCTCCGTGAACGTGGCCGTCGCCACCAGCAGCTGGCTGATCGGCGACGGCACGCGCACCGCGACCGTCAAGAAGGTCACCCACACGACCAAGGTCGTCGAGGACAAGCTGGTCTCCACCGACAAGTACGGCAGGCTCACCCTCGGCGCCAAGATCACCGTCGACGGCATCACCGGCCAGCAGGCGCCGGTCGAGATCCAGTTCCGGACCACCGACGGTCGGTGGATCACCAAGACGACCCTCGCCGTGCCGTACAACAAGCCGTTCACCGCGACGGTCGCCCCGTCGCGGTGGTACACCGCCACCGGGTGGCGGGTGCACACGCCGGGCACCAAGAACATCGGCCCCAGCACGGGCACCCGGGTGCTCACCCAGAACCGGGTCGAAACCCGGATCTCGGGCGAGCGCTTCGCACCGCTCCAGGCGGTCAAGGGGAAGCAGCTGTCCGTCTCCGGGGTCCTGCGGACCTCCACCCCCGAGGGGTTGGTGCCGTACTCCGGCAAGAAGGTCCGTTACTACTTCCGGCCCGACGGCTCCACCGCGTGGAAGGAGATGGGCACCTCCGTCTCCGGGGCCTACGGAGCCGTGAGCATGAAGTTCACCGCGCAGACCAGCGGCTCCTGGCTCATCCGCTTCGTCGATGCCGACGCCACCCACCTCATCAGCACGGGCCGTGAGGGCCGCATCGAGGTCATCGGCTGAGCCTGCGGTACATCGGGCGGTGCCCGCCCCGGCGGGCCCGCCGCCCGACGGCCCCGGTTCACAGGGCCGGGCGGCGGGGTCAGCGGACCGGCTCCAGGCGGACCGCCTCCAGGCGGGCCGTGAACTCCCGGGCCGCCGGTTCCTCCCGGTAGGGGTCCAGGCGGGTGCGGAAGTCCTCCAGGTACACCGCCCCTCGGTGGGAGCGGAGGCCCGACAGGACCTCCGCCGCCTGCGTCGCCGTCTGGCAGGCGGCTTCCACCTCGCGCTGCTGCACCCGCGCCGCCGCCAGCAGGAGCAGCCCGATCGCCCGGCGCCTCGCCTTGCCCGCCGGCAGGTCCCGTAGGACCTCCTCCGCGCGCTTGGCCGCCGCGTCGGCCTGCCCCAGGTCCCGGTGGCAGTGCGCCAGTTCGTCCGCGAGGTACGCCTGGTCGAAGTGCCGGATCCACTCCGGGTCGTCCCCCGACTCCGGCTCCGCCCGCTCCAGCGCCGTCAGCGCCCGCGAGGACAGCACCGCCGTCGACCGCGCGTCACCCAGCAGCGCGTGCCCGCGCGCCTCCGCCGCGTAGAACATCGCCTCCACCCGGGGGGTGACCTGGCCCCGCGTCCCCTCCTGTGCGGCTCTCGCCAGCTGCGCGATCTCCCTCGGGTTGCCCAGCTCGGCCGCGAGGTGGCTCATCGACGCCGCCAGCACGTAGCCCCCGTACGCCCGGTCGCCCGCCGCCTGCGCGAGCCGGAGCGCCTGGATGTAGTAGCGCTGCGCCAGGCCCGGCTGGCCGGTGTCCACCGCCATGTAGCCCGCCAGCTCCGTGAGCCGGGCGACCGCCGCGAACAGCGCCCGGCCGACCGGCTCCCGGTAGGCGCCGCCGATCAGTCCGGAGACCACCGAGTTGAGGTAGTGCACGACCACCGGGCGCACGTGCCCGCTGCCGAAGCGGTGGTCGAGGTCCTTCAGCGCCTGCGTGGTGGCCCGTACCGCCTCCACGTCCGACATCCCCACCCGTGAGCCGCCGCTGCGCGCGACCTGCGCGTCGGCCCCGGTGATGAGCCAGTCCCGGCTCGGCTCGACCAGCGCCGAGGAGGCCACGCTCGACCCCGACAGGAAGTCGCGCCGCCCCACGTCGCTCCGCCACAACTCGCTGACCTGCTCGATCGCGCCGACGACGGTCGGGGAGAACTGCAGGCCGACACCGGAGGCGAGGTTCTTGCCGTTGGCCATGCCGATCTCGTCGATGGTGACGGTCCGGCCGAGTTTGCGGCCCAGGGACTCGGCGATGATGCCGGGGGCCCGGCCGCGCGGCTGCTGGCCGCGCAGCCAGCGGGCCACGGAGGTCTTGTCGTAGCGGAGGTCGAGGCCGTGCTCGGCCCCGCACATGTTGACGCGCCGGGCGAGCCCGGCATTGGAGCACCCGGCTTCCTGGATGAGCGCCTGCAGCCGTTCGTTCGGCTGACGGGCGACGAGTGGCCTGGCTGCCATGAAAACCCCCAGGGGCCGCGGGTGATCGCTGGAATGATCACTTCCCGCCTGATGTGCGGGGAATCTTCCCCATTGCGTCCTGTCGCTACCCACCTACGGCGCCCCGGCCTCCTACGCGCCCCCCACGATGCACCGATGCGCCCCGCATGCAGGATCGATGCTCCCCAGCCCGGCGGGTTTACGCCCGTAACCCCCGGTGACCGCAAGAGTTGTGTTGCACGTGGAAGAGACCATCGGAGTCACGGAGACCGCGCCCATCCCCCTGCAGCGCAGTGAGCCGCTGCTGGACCATGCCGTGCGGTACACGGAAGAGCGGCACTGGGATGTCTTCGCCGGCACCTGGCTGGAGTCCGGCGACGGGCGGGAACGGTGCTCGTGCGGGGCCGCGGAGTGCCCGGCGCCCGGCGCACACGCCGCGGGCAAGGACTGGGCCTCCCAGGCCTCGGGCAGCGCGGTGCAGGTCAGGCGGCTCTGGGGCAAGAACCCGAAGGCCGCCATCCTGCTGCCCACCGGCCGGACCTTCGACGCACTCGACGTCCCGGACGCGGCCGGCTTCCTCGCACTGGCCCGGCTCCAGCGCATGCAGCGCGCCCTGGGCCCGGTGATCGCCAACCCGGCGGGGCGAATGCTGTTCTTCGTGCTGCCCGGCGCCGGGGCGAAGGTTCCCGACCTGCTGCGCAAGATCGGCTGGCAGCCGGCCCAACTCGACCTGGTCGCGCGCGGCGAGGGCGAGTACGTGGCCGCGCCGCCGACCCGGATCGGCGGACGCGGCTCGGTGCAGTGGGCGCAGCCGCCGACGGCGGCGAACCGGTGGCTGCCCGACGTGGAGGAGCTGATCGACGCCCTGGCCTACGCGTGCGGGCGCGAAGCGGCGGCGGAACGGGCCCGTCGCACGGTGTGAACCGGGCACACACGCTCTGACCAGCGGCGATTTCCGCCGCGAACTCATGACATACGTAACTGCGCAGCCTCCGCCCCGCCTCTTATGGTGAGAAAAGCAGGACACGGGGAACGAAATCGAGAGGCAGGCGCATGCCGGACCAGGGCGTTGCGACGGGCGGGACGGACGGAACGGGCGGCGGTGTGCGACCCGCACCGTCCGCCGCACCCGCCGTGCGGGTAGAGGGTTTGTGGAAGCGGTTCGGCGACCAGGTCGCCGTGTCCGGGATCGACCTGGAGCTGCCCGCCGGGCAGTTCGTCGGCCTGGTCGGGCCGAACGGTGCGGGCAAGACCACGACGCTGTCCATGGTGACCGGGCTGCTGCGCCCGGACATGGGCCGGGTCATCGTCGCCGGGCACGACGTCTGGGCGGACCCGGTCGAGGTCAAGTCCCGGATCGGCGTGCTGCCGGAGGGCCTGCGGCTCTTCGAGCGGCTCTCCGGGCGGGAACTGCTCGGCTACATGGGCCGGTTGCGGGGGCTGCCGGGCCGCGAGACGGACAGCCGGGCCACGCAGCTGCTGGAGATCCTGGACCTGGCCGGCTCGCAGCACAAGCTGATCATCGACTACTCGACGGGCATGCGGAAGAAGATCGGCCTGGCGGCCGCGCTGCTCCACAACCCCGAAGTGCTTTTCCTGGACGAGCCGTTCGAGGGCGTGGACCCGGTGTCCGCGCAGACCATCCGCGGAGTGCTGGAACGTTACACCTCCTCCGGGGCCACGGTCGTCTTCTCCTCCCACGTCATGGAGCTCGTCGAGTCGCTGTGCGACTGGGTGGCCGTCATGGCCGCCGGACGGATCAGGGCCGCGGGCACGCTGGCCGACGTACGGGGCGACGCGCCCTCGCTGCAGGCCGCCTTCCTGGAACTGGTCGGGGCGCAGGGCCGGGCCACCGGCGAGTCCCTGGACTGGCTGGGCGGCGGGGCCGCGGCTGCGGGTGGCGGGGCGGGGAACGGGGCTGCGGGCAACGGGGCGGGCCTGCGATGAGCGCCTCCACCGCGTCCACCGGCTCCGCGGCGTCCGGCACGCCGGGCACGCCCGGTACGTCCGGCACGTCCACGGCGCCCGGCGCGACCGGCGCGTCCGCCGCGCCGTCCGGCGCCGTCGACATCACGCCGATCTTCGTCCGCCTCAAGCTGTCGCTCCTGCGCAACGGCCTCAAGGGCTCCTCGAAGCGCAAGGCCGCCTTCATCAGCGCCCTCGTCCTCTCCCTCGTCGTCGCCTTCTTCACCGTGCTCGGCCTCGCCCTGCTGCGCGGCAACGCGCACGCCGGCACGGTCGCCGTCCTGCTCGCGGCGATCATGGCCCTGTGCTGGGCCTTCGTCCCGCTGTTCTTCGCCAGCGGCGACGAGACGCTCGACCCGACCCGGCTGGTCATGCTGCCGCTGCGTCCGCGTCCGCTCGTACGGGCCCTGCTGGCCTCCTCGCTCGTCGGCATCGGGCCGCTGTTCACGCTGTGCCTGACCGTCGGCTCGGTGATCGCCGTCGCCCGGGGCGCGGCGGGCACGGTGGCCGCGGTCCTGGCCGTACCGCTGCTGCTGGTCGGCTGCGTCACCCTGGCCCGCGCGGTCGCCACCGCCAACGTCCGGCTGCTGACCAGCCGCAAGGGGCGCGACCTCGCGCTGCTCAGCGGCCTGATCATCGCCGTCGGCGCGCAGGTGGCGAACCTGGCCCTCGGACGGCTGCTCGAGGTCGGCGGCCTGGAGCGGCTGGAGCCGGCCGCCGCGGTCGTCCGCTGGCTGCCGCCCGCGACGGCCCTCGGGATGGTCGACTCCGCGAGCGAGGGCGCGTACGGCATCGCGGCCGTGCAGCTCCTCATCACGGTCCTGGCCCTCGGCCTGCTGCTGTGGTTCTGGGAACGCACCCTGACCAAGCTGATGGTGAGCCCGGACGGTTCGACGATCGTGGCCGCCAAGGAGAAGACGAAGGCTGCGGGCGGCGAGAGCCGCGGCATCTGGTCGCTCCTGCCCGACGACCGTACGGGCGCGGCGATCCGGCGCTCGATGCTCTACATGGTGCGCGACCCGAAGACCAAGGCGGCCTGGGTGTCGTCCCTGACCATCGGCCTGCTCATCCCGGTCGCCAACGCCCTCCAGGGCGGCGGCTCCGTGTACCTCGCCTGCTTCGCCTCGGGCATGCTCGGCATGCAGATGTACAACCAGTTCGGGCAGGACACCTCGGCGTTCTGGATGGTCGCGCAGACCCTGTCGACCACCCGTGACGCGTACGTGGAACTGCGCGCCCGCGCCCTGGCCCTCCTGCTGGTCACCGTGCCGTTCACGGCGCTGGTCACGACGGTCACGGCCGCCCTGACCGGCGACTGGACCACCCTCCCCGGCGCCCTGGGGCTGGCCCTGGCCCTGCTCGGGTCGATGCTGTGCACCGGAGCCGTGGCCTCGGCCCGCTTCCCGTACTCGATCCCCTCGGACGGCGCCTTCAAGAACGCCGCTCCGGGGCAGGGTGCGCTGGCGTGGGGCGGCGCCTTCGCCGGCATGTTCGCCTCGGCGGTGATCTGCTCCCCCATGATCGTGCTGGCCGTCTACTTCAGCACCACCGACCAGCAGTCCCAGGCCTGGATCCTGCTCCCGCTGGGCGTGGCCTGGGGCACGCTCGCCGCCTGGACCGGCCTGCGCCTCGCGGCCCCGAAGGTCCTGCGGGGCCTCCCGGAGATCCTGCAGGCGGTCAGCAAGGGCTGACCGCCGGGGAGTACGCCGGAGGGGCGAGGGGGTGCCGGGCCGTAGGCCGGGCGCCCCCTCCGTCGTGCGGGGGGGGCAAGCCGTCGTGCGGGGGCTCACCGGACCGACAGCACCGGGATCAGGGCGGTGTCCGCCTCCGACAGGGCGGCTTCGCCCGCGTTCAGGGAGTCGTAGACGAAGTGGACGGTGGCCCCCTCGATGCCGCAGTACTCCGAGATCCCGACGCGGAGCAGGCGGTCCACCGGCCCGTCCCAGCCCAGCTCCCGGAACTTCGCCTCCGGGTAGCTCACCAGCGGGATCCACACCATCCGCTTGCCCTTCAGGAGCGGGGTGCGGCGTCCGTAGGCGAAGCCGTTGTTCCAGACCCGGTCGATCCAGCCCTTCAGGACGGCCGGCAGACCGAACCACCAGAGCGGGAAGACCACCACGAGGATCTCGGCGGCGGCGATCCGGTCCATGTGGGCCCGGGTCTCGGCGGAGTACTCCTTGTCGGGATCCGACCAGTCCGGCTCGTCCTCCGTGCCCATCCGGGGGTCGAAGCCCTCGGCGTGCAGATCGAGCACGTCGACCGTGTGGCCGCCGGCCTCCAGCCGGGCCACGGCACGGCGGGCGAGCTGGGCGGTGAGGGAATCGCCGCGGGGGTGGGCCAGGACGACCAGGGCGGCGCTCATCGGGCATCGGTGGCGGTGGTGGCGGTGGTGGTGCCGGTGGTCGTGGCTTCGGGGGCCAGGCGGACCAGCATCTTGCCGGTGTTCGCGCCGCGCATCATGCCGAGGAAGGCCTCCGGGGCCCGCTCGATGCCCTCGACCACGGTCTCCTCCGTGCGCAGGCTGCCGTCCGCCAGCCATCCCGAGGCCCGGCCGATCCACTCCGGGAACAGGTCGAAGTGGCTGGAGACGAGCATCCCGCGCAGGGTCACCTCCCGGGCGGCGGCCTGGAAGAGGTTGTCCGGCCCTGCCGCGGGAGCGGTGGCGTCGTAGCCGCTGATCGCGCCGACCAGGGCGATCCGCCCGCCCTGGCGCATCGCGCCGATGGCCGCCTGGAGGTGGTCGCCGCCGACCGCGTCGAGGTAGACGTCGATGCCCTCGGGAGCCGCCTCGGCGAGCTGGCCTGCCAGGTCGCCCTGGCGGTAGTCGACGGCCGCGTCGTAGCCGAAGCGGTCGAGGAGCGTGCGCGTCTTCAGCGGGCCGCCCGCCGAGCCGATCACCCGGGAGGCGCCCAGGCGCCGCGCCAGCTGCCCGGCGACGCTGCCTACCGCTCCGGCGGCGGCGGAGACGAAGACCACGTCGCCCTCCTCGACCGGGGCGGTGCGGGTCAGCGCCGCGTACGCCGTCAGTCCGGTGGTGCCGAGCGGACCGAGGTACGCGGACGGCGAGGCGACCGAGGGATCCAGCACGGTGGCGGCGGCCGCGTCGAGGACCGCGTACTCCCGCCAGCCGAGGAAGTGCGAGACGGTCGCCCCGACCGGCACCGCCGCGGAGCGGGAGGCCACGACCTCGCCGACCGCACTGCCTTCCAGGGCCGTGCCGAGGGCGAAGGGCGGGATGTAGGACGGGGCGTCGTCCATCCGGCCACGCATGTACGGGTCCACGGACATCCAGGTGTTGCGGACGAGGATCTGGCCCTCGGCGGGCTCCGGGACCTCGGTGGCGACCAGCTCGAAGTGGTGGTGGCCCGGCTCTCCGACGGGCCGGGCGGCGAGGCGGACCTCACGGGAGAGGGTGCTCTTGGCGGGGGCGGTGGTGGGGGTGGTCGTGGAGGTGGTCATCTGACTCTTCCCCTTCCTTTCTGGTGTGTTCGGCGGCCGCTCGGTCGCGGTCACAGGAACACCATGTCCGGGGCCGCGCACGGGCTGCGCACGCGTCACGCACGGGCCGCTCACGGCCGCGCACGGGGTCGTACAGGCCTGGTCTGCATGGGGGTTGACGGTCAAGAAGTAACGTTGCGGCATGCGTTTCGAGGTGCTGGGGCCACTGACCGTCCGCACGGACGACGGGACTCCCGTGCCCGTCCGCGAGGCGAAGGTACGGGCCCTGCTCGCGGCCCTCCTCGTACGCGACGGCCGCCCCGTGCCGGTGGACCGGCTGATCGACGACCTGTGGGGCGATGCCGGGGACACCGCCCCCGGCAACCCGGGCAACACCCTCCAGACCAAGGTCTCCCAGCTCCGCCGGGCCCTCGCCGGGGCCGAGGACGGCGCACGCGCCCTGGTCGCCTACGGTCCGGCCGGCTACGCCCTGCGCGCTCCCGCACGGGCCGTGGACGCGGACCGCTTCGCGGAGCTGGCGGCGGCCGCGCGCAAGGAGGCGGAGCCGCGGCCCCGGGCGGAGCTGCTGACCCGGGCGCTCGGGCTGTGGCAGGGGGACGCGTACGCCGACTTCCGGGACGCGGAGTTCACGCAGGCGGCGATCGCCCGGCTGGAGGAGCAGCGGATCACGGCGTACGAGGACCTGGCGGAGGCCCGCCTCGAGCTGGGCGAACACCGCGCGCTGGCCGACGAGTTGACCGGCCCCGCAGCCGCCCATCCGCTGCGCCAGCGGCTGCGCGGCAGCCAGATGCGGGCGCTGTACCGCGCCGGCCGCCAGAGCGAGGCCCTGGCCGTGTACGCGCACCTGCGCACCCTCTTCGCCGAGGAACTCGGCATCGACCCCGGCCCGGAGCTCAGCTCCCTGTACGAAGCCATCCTCCGCCAGGACCCGGCACTGACGGGCCCGGAGACGCCCGGCACGGTGGCGGCGGCCGGCGCCGCCCCGGGCGCCACGGGCCCGGCCGCCGCAGGCGCGGTCGGCGCGGTCGGCGCGGTGGCGGGCGGCGGGGCGGATGCGGGGGCCGGAGCAGCGGGCGTGGGAGGGGGGCGGGGGGCAGGGTTCGGGGGCGGTGCGGGGAAGCTGCCCACCCCGGTCAGCTCCCTCGTGGGGCGCGAGGAGGCCGTCGGCCGGGTGTGTGCGGCGCTCGGTGCCGGGCGGCTGGTGACGCTGTGCGGGCCCGGCGGCGTCGGCAAGACCCGGCTCGCGCTCGCAGCGGCGGCCCGGCTGGAGGCGGCGTACCCCGACGGGGTGTGGTTCGTGGAACTCGCCGGCGCCCACCACACGTCGGTCGCCGAGGCGGTGGCCGCCGCGATCGGGATGCGCGGGGACGACGCGGGCGGCGGCTCCGTGGAGGAGCGGCTCGCCGAGGCGTTGCGGCGGCGGGCGGCCCTGCTCGTACTCGACAACTGCGAACACCTCCTGCCCGCCGCCGCGGCCCTCGCCGACCGGCTCCTGCGCCACGCCCCCGGCCTCCGCGTCCTCGCCACCAGCCAGGAGCCGCTCGCGCTCTCGGGCGAGGTGATCGAGGCCGTCGCCCCGCTCCCGGAGGCCCAGGCCGTGGAACTCTTCGCGGCCCGCGCGGCCGCCGCCTCCCCCGGCTTCGTCCTCGGCCCGAGCACCGCCGAGGCCGTGGCCCTGATCTGCCGCCGGCTGGACGGCATCCCGCTCGCGCTGGAACTCGCCGCGACGCGGGTACGGGTCCTGGGCGTGGAGGCCCTGGCGGAACGGCTGCACGACCGGTTCCGCCTGCTCAACCAGGTGCGCCGCGACGCCCCGGCCCGCCAGCGCACGCTGCGCGCGATGATCGACTGGAGCTGGGGGCTCCTCTCGCCGGCGGAGGCGACGGTGCTGCGCCGACTGTCGGTGTTCGCGGGCGGGTTCACCCTGGAGGCGGCCGAGGCGGTGTGCGCCGACGGGGGCGGGGAAGCCCTGGGCGAGGCCCCCGCCGGCCACGGCATCCCCGGCCATGACGTCCTCGACCTCGTCACGCGGCTCGTGGACTGCTCGCTCGTGGTCGCCGCCTACGGGGACTCCGCGTACGGGGAGTCGCGCCTGCGGCTGCTGGAGTCGGTGGCGGCGTACGGACTGGAGCGGCTCGATGCCGCCGGGGAGACGGCCGCGACCCGGCAGCGGCACGCGGAGTACTACACCGGGTTCGCCGAACGCGCGGCCGGGCGGCTGCACGGGCCCGAGCAGGGCGAGTGGCTGCGGCGGCTCGACCGGGAGCGCCTCAACTCCCGGGCCGCCCTGGAGCACACGGGGGCCGGGGAGTTGGGGCTGCGGCTGGTCGGAGCGCAGTCCTGGTACTGGTTCCTGCGCGGCCGGATCCAGGAGGCCACCGACGCCACCCGGGCGGCGGGCTCCACCACCCTGCACGCCGCCTTCGCCCTGCTCGGCGGCGACGACAGCCACCTGGGCGGCGACTTCTCCGACGCCGACCTGCGGGGACGCTGGCTACTGGCCTACGCCCGGTGCGGCTTCGGCTCCGGCGTACGGGAGGACGAAGTCGCCCTGCTGCCGGCACAGTTCCGCGCCGCCGGCGACCGTTGGGGCGAAGCGGTCGCCCTGCTCACCGTCTCGACGTGGGCCCTCTACGACGGCGACCTGGCGGAACTGCGCCGCAACGCGGAGGCCGCGGCCGCGGTGTTCGCCGAACTCGGCGACCGCTGGGGCCAGTTGCAGGCCTCGGAACAGCTCGGCATCCTCGCCGAGGTCACCGGGGACTACGCGGCCGCGGCCCGGCTCCACGCGGACGGCGTACGGGACGCGCAGGAGCTGGAGCTGTGGACGCACGCCTCCTTCCGGCTGGCCCGGCAGGGCCGCATCGCACTGCTGACCGGCGACCTCGCCCACGCGGCCGCCCTGCACGAGCAGGCCCTGCGGCTGGCGGAGGAGCAATGCCACCGCCCGGCCGAGCAGTTCGCGGCGATCGGGCTCGCCCTGGGCGCGCGGCGCAGCGGGGACCTGGACGCCGCCGAGGCCCGGCTGCGGCCGTGGCTCGACTGGAACCGGCGGCTCGGGGTGGACTCCGGGGCGGCGCTGGTCCTGGCGGAGCTGGGGTACGTCGCGGAGTTGCGGGCCGACCCGGCAGCGGCCGAATCCCTGCACCGGGAGGGCCTCGCGGCGGCCCGCCGCACCGGGGACCCCCGCGCGCTCGCCCTGGCCCTCGAAGGCCTGGCGGGGGTGCTCCCGCCCGCCCGGGCGGCCTCCCTGCTCGGCACGGCGACGGCGCTCCGCGCCTCGGCGGGCACCCCGCGCCCCCGGGCGGAACGCGCCGACACCGACCGGGCAACGGCCCGAGCCCGCGCGGCCCTGGGCCCGGAGGCCTTCGCCACCGCCTTCACGACCGGCGAGGCCCTCCCCCTACCGGCCCAGCTCGCCCTCCTGACGACCCCGTGACCGCCACGGGTCGGGCGCTTCCGGGAGACGCGCCGGCGGCGGTGCCTCGGCTCCGCCGGCCCGTCAAGCCGATGCCTTGACGCCCTCCAGGAACGGTTCCACCGCCGCGCGCCACGCCGTCGGGTGGTCGTAGTGGAGGTAGTGGCCGGCGTCAGGGATCTCGGCGTACTGGCCGGCCGGCAGGACGCGGACCATCTCTTGGGCCTCCGCCCGGCCCAGTTCGCCGTCCAGGCCGCGGACGACCAGCGTCGGGCAGCGGACCTGGGCGAGCTCCTCCCAGTGCGCGTCGTGCACCCACGTTTCCCGCGCGGTCAGCATCTGGCTGCGCGAGAACAGCGGGCGCCAGCCGTCGTCCGCCTGGTGCATGACCTCCGCGAAGAACTCGCCGCGGCCGGGATCCGGGCGCTCCACCCGCGGGTCGTCCTCGCCGAACCAACGCCGCGCGGCGTCCTGCGTGGGGAACGGCAGCGGCCAGTGGCGGAACCATTCCTCCCACTCCTGCTGCGAGGCCTCGCCGAGGGCGGACGCCCGCATGTCGCAGATGACCAGGGACGCTACGAGGTCGGGGCGGCGGGCCGCGAGCTGCCAGGCGGTGAGGGCGCCCATGGAATGGCCGATCAGCGTCACCGGCGCGAGGCCGAGCTGCTCGACGGCCGCTTCGGCGTCGGCCACGAAGGCGTCGCGGCCGTAGGCGACGGAGCTGCCGGGGCCGGAGGTCGGGGGGCGCTCGCTCTGGCCGTGGCCGCGCTGGTCGAGGGCCACGACGCGGCGGCTCGCGCCGAGCCAGCGGGCGGTGCCCGCCCAGTGGAAGGCACGGCCCATCAGGCCGTGCAGTAACAGGGCCGCGGGCTCACCCGCAGGCGCAGGCGCAGGCGAGGGCGCAGGTGAGGGGTCGGGCAGGGGCGGCGACCGATCCGGTTCACGCTCGGCAGCCGCTGCGCAGAACTCCCAGGCCGCCAGGCGTACGCCGTCGGCCCCCGTCACATCGAGGCGTCGTACCACCGCAGATGCACCCCCTTCGCTCCCGGCCACAGTATCGAACCCGTATTCGAAAACGGGGTTCTCGCCGCCAACACCGCTCTTTCGAGTGACCTTGCTCAAGGATTGACCGCCGCTGCCGATGGAGATCCTTTCAACAGGGAGGCGGACCGCTCGGGGAAGACGGTCCGAAGGGATGACCTTGAGAGCTCGGGGCTCCAGGTCAAGCAGGGGAGGACCGGTCCCGGCGCCGTAAGGCGCCGGGACCATCCATACAGATCCGCACCGGTCCACACCGGCCGACACCAGTTGGATTCGCTCGCACTGGCGACCCGATCGAACGCTCGTGCGTCAACCGACCGAACCCTTGCGCGCCGAACCACTGTCCTGTCGAGCCGCCGTCTGTCGAGCCATCGCCCGACGAGCCGTCGTCTGTCGGCCCGCCGTCCATCGACCCGCTATCGACCCGTCGTCGATCGAACCGCCCCCTGCCCGTCCGTCAGCGCTTCGCCACGAACACGTGGGAAGCGATGTCCGAGTCCAGCTCCGCGGCCTCGCCCCCGCTGCCGACCAGCACACCGCCGGGCGACTCGGTCACGCTGACCACCGAACCGGGCTGTACGCCCGCCCGGCGCAGCGTGTACATCAGCTGCGCGTCCGTCTGGATCGGCTCGCCGATCCGGCGGATCACGACGGTCTTGCCCTCCGTGCCCGGATCCAGCTCGGAGAGGCTGACCATGCCCTCCTCCAGGAAGGGATCGGCCTCGGCCTTCTCGCCCAGCTCCTCCAGTCCCGGGATCGGGTTGCCGTACGGCGATTCCGTCGGGTGGCGCAGCAGCTCCAGCACCCGCCGCTCCACCGCCTCGCTCATCACGTGCTCCCAGCGACAGGCCTCGGCGTGCACCTGCTCCCACTCCAGACCGATGACGTCGACGAGCAGGCACTCCGCGAGCCGGTGCTTGCGCATCACGCGCGTCGCCAGCTTGCGCCCCTCGTCGGTCAGCTCCAGGTGTCGGTCGCTGGCGACGGCCACCAGGCCGTCGCGCTCCATCCGCGCCACCGTCTGGCTCACCGTCGGGCCGCTCTGGTCGAGCCGCTCGGCGATGCGGGCGCGCATGGGGACCACACCTTCCTCCTCCAGTTCGAGGATGGTGCGGAGGTACATCTCCGTGGTGTCGATCAGTCCGGACATTCGTGCCCCTCGGATTGCGTGCGCTGGCCCTGCCCCCAATTCTGACCCATCGCGCCGACAACCGTCCCGTGTAGGACGTCAAGGGCCCTTCCGGACGGCCCCGAAACGCCTCCCGCGCCCCTGTGGCCCCCTCTCATTACGTCGCCCACCGGGACTTTCGCCCCGTGGATGGAAGTTCGTATTGACACGCCCTTGGTCCAGACCGCACGGTGAGCGGCGGACACGGACGACAACCTCACCCACTCCCACCCCGGAAGGCATTCGGCGTATGAGCGAGAGCAAGCTGGCCGGTCAGTTCTTCGACGCCGCGATCGGCCTGTTGGAGCGGGTACGGGACGAGGAGTCCGCCCGCATCAACGAGGCCGGGACCGTCATCGCCGACGCCGTGGCCGCCGGGCACAAGCTCTTCGCCTTCGGCGCCGGGCACTCCTCGCTCCCCGCCCAGGACGTGGTCTACCGGGCCGGCGGACTCGCCCTGATGAACTTCCTCGCCGTCCCCGGCACCGCCGGCATCGACGTCATGCCCGCCACCCTCGGCAGCGCCCTGGAGCGCGTCGACGGCCTCGCCGGGGCGGTCCTGGACAGCAGCCCGGCCGGTGACGGCGACGTCCTCGTGATCATCTCCCTCTCCGGGCGCAACGCGCTGCCGGTCGAGATGGCCATGAACGCCCGCGCGATCGGCCTCAAGGTCATCGGCGTCACGTCGGTGGCCTACGCGACCGACACCAAGTCCCGCCACGTCTCCGGGACCTTCCTCAAGGACCACTGCGACATCGTCCTCGACAGCAAGATCGCGGTCGGCGACGCCGAGCTCACCCACGAGGGCATCGAAGCCCCCTTCGCCCCCGCCTCCACCGTCGTGACCAGCGCGATCATGCAGGCCGTCATGGCCGCCGCGGCCGGCGAGCTCGTCTCCCGCGGGGTCGAGCCGCCGCTCCTGCGCTCGGGCAACGTCGACGGCGGCCACGAGTGGAACGGCCGCGTCATGCAGGAGTACGGCGACCGCATCTTCTTCCGCCACTAGACACCTCCCCGCCGGAGTCACCTCCCCGCCGGGGTCATCTCCCCGCCAGGTCCAGGTCGGCCGCGACGCGGGCCGCCACCTCCTCCGCGTACGCCGCGTCCGCGCGCTCGAAGGCGGCCCTGGACGGTCCCCGCAGGAACGTCAGCGTCCCCAGGCTCCGGCCCCTGCTGCGCAGGACCGTGCACAGGGCGTGCGCCGACCCCTCGGGCCAGCGGCGGCTGCCCGCCCACGCCCCGCCCGCCTGCCCGGGCGGGGCACTGGCCCGCACCGACCCGACCCGGTCCAGCGCCTGCAGCGCCGGGTGTCCGGCCGCGTACCGCACCGGGATCGCCCCGGGCTCGGGCAGCCCCGGCAGGCCGGGCGGGGACGCCGCCCAGCGCAGCAGCCGCGCGGGCGCGGATCCGCGTACGGGCTCCCGTACGGGTTCCCGTAGCGGCTCCAGTACGTCCACCAGCGCGTGCTCGGCGAAGCCCGCCAGCGCGAACTCCAGCCGCACCGCCGCCGCCTCGGCCGGGTCCTCGCACTCGGCTGCGGCCCGCCCGGCCCGGTACAGCTGGTGGGAGCGGAACCGCAGCTGCCCCGTGTCCAGCTGCGCCTGGCGGGCCTCGGTGACGTCCTGGAACAGCAGGGCGACCCCGAGCGGTACGGGTTCCTCTGCCAGCGGCGACGCCAGGCGCAGGAACCCGCACCTCCAGCACCGCCGGCGCACGCCCTCGGGGCCCCGTACGGACACCCACAGCTCCGCGGGCGCCGGGGGCGCACCCTCGGCCAGCACGTGCTGCAGGGCCCCCTCCAGCTCCTCCACCCCCTGCGCCAGCAGCTCGCCCAGCGGCCGCCCGAGCAGCGTGGTGCGGCCGGACCCGAAGGCGCGGGCGGCATGGACGTTGACCACGGCCGGGCGCAGGTCCACGTCCACGAGGACGACGCCCCAGGAGGCGTCCTCCATCAGCGCCTCGCTCAGGGCGATGGAACGCTCCAGGTCGATCTGCGCGTGCACCTCGCTGAAGGCGCAGTACACCCCGGCCGGCTTCCCGTCGGCGCCCGGCACCCCGGCGGACTGGGTCCGCACGAGCACCCGCCCGCCGTCCTTGGTCAGCAGCGCGAACTCGTGCACCTGCCGTCCCGGCACGTCCTGGGCGGCCATGAGCCTGTCCATCACGTCCTGCGCGTCGGCGGCCCGAACGGCCCACCCCGCGAACCCCTTGCGCCCCACGGCCTCCCCCGCCGACCACCCGAGGATCCGCTCGGCCTCACGGTTCCAGTGGGTGATCACGCCATCGGCGTCGAACGCGCACAAGGCCGCGTCCATCCCGTCCAGCAGCGCCGCGAGCAGATCGTCGGCGGTCTCTCCACGTCCGGATGCAGTCACCTGGGCCCCCTGCAGGTGTTCGCGTGTGCGGCACGTCACAGCATTGAACTCGAACGTGACGCAGCCCACACCCACTTCCCGCAATCATCCCGGTATGTCCGCCCTCAAGGGTCGTCCAGTCAGCGAAGAAGCACCGCGAGAAGCCCGATGCCCGCAACCGTGGCCGCACCGATCACCGCCTTCGACCCGACCGACCGCCCCCACCACTCCCGCCTCACGGCAGCCCGCGCAATGCGCGGCTCCGCGCCAGGATCCGGCTGCCACCCGGGACCGCGCAGGCCGGCCCACAAGGACCGGATGAGGGCCACTTCGGTACGCACCCCCGCGACCTCCCGGTCGTCCACGCAGGGCAGCATGATCCGCTTGCCGTCGCGCCGGTAGGCACAGACGTGGACACCGGCCACACCGGGGATGGCCCGCGCCCCCTCTGGCCAGGCCTCGGCTCGCACGTCGTGCAGCTCCGTCCACCCCAGCCGCCGCACCCTCAGGAGACTCCGTACGGTGACCCCCCGCTCGTCGAGAACCGTGAACCGGCGGGGCCGGGTGTAGCCGACGAACGCACAGACCACGCCCGTCAGGACCGGCACTCCCACCCGCCACCAGAGCGGCAACTGATCTGCGGTCGCCGACCGCCAGCAGGCTCCCACCCACAGGAGCCCCATCCACGCCATGGCCACGGCCCCCGATCCCGCCCTCGTCCGATACTCACGCGGCAGCGTCCCTTGATCCATGCGCCCCCCAGCCTCGGCAGCCAGAGTAGACAGCCCGGTCCGGAAATCGGTCCCGAAAATCGATCCCGTAATTCGGTTGAGCGCGATCCCTGCGGATGTCTACAGTGACGGCACACGAGAAGGGAGGTGGTTGCCGCAATGTACGGAAACCGGACGCGTGAGGTGGCTGCGGGCTAAAGCGCCCGCTGTCGCACGCACCCAGTGCGGTGCCAGGCGGAGTCGCCGGCGCCAATCCCAAGCAGTCACCCGACCCGCGAGCTCGCCGGCACGTCCGGCCGGCTTCCCCCACTGCAGGGGGGAAACCCGAGCTCGCGGGTCGTCTGCGTGTACGGGCCCCTACGGGGTCACGGGCAGAGGCGTTCCACGCGCCAGGTGCCGGCCTCCAGGACGTAGCGGAGGCGGTCGTGGAGGCGGTTCTCGTGGCCCTGCCAGAATTCCACCGCGTCGGGAACCACCCGGATGCCGCCCCACTGCGGGGGAACCGGAACCTGTTCGCCCTCCGGGTAGCGGGCCTCCAGTTCCGCGTAGCGGCGGTCCAGTTCCGCGCGGGAGGCGATCACCGTGGACTGTTCGCTGGCCCAGGCGCCCAGCTGGGAGCCGTGGGGGCGGGAGCGGAAGTACGCCGCCGTCTCGTCCCGGCCGATGCGCGAGGCCGTGCCCGTGACGATGACCTGGCGGGCGATCGGGTGCCAGGGGAAGAGCAGGGACGCGGCGGGGTTGGCGGCCAGTTCGCGGCCCTTGCGGGAGCCGTAGTTCGTGAAGAAGACGAAGCCGCGGTCGTCGAACTGCTTCAGGAGGACCGTGCGCGTACTGGGCCGGCCGTCGGGGGTCGCGGTCGCGACGACCATCGCGTTAGGTTCGAAGACGTTCGCCTCCGCCGCGTCCCGGAACCAGCGCGCGAACTGGCCCATGGGCTCATCGGCGAGGCTCTCCTCGACGACGAGCTGGGAGCGGTACTGCTTGCGCATGTCGGCAGGGTCAAGGTGCTGATCGGTCACGCCGCCATCCTGCCGCAGCACGGCGTCCGCGACTGTGCCGTATGTCACGCTTCCCCGGGCCAAGCGGAACGGACAAAATCTTGGGGCCGGTCCGACGGTCCCGAACGGATGACCATCGGCCGTGCCGGGCATCAACGGGGATGACCGCGCCGGACCGCGAATCACGCCGGGAGCCGCGCGTGTTCGCACTATTTGAGGAGCCGCCTGATGTCCGACTTCGTACCCGGTCTCGAGGGAGTCGTCGCGTTCGAAACGGAGATCGCCGAACCCGACAAGGAAGGTGGGTCGCTGCGCTACCGGGGCGTCGACATCGAAGACCTCGTGGGCCACGTCTCCTTCGGAAACGTCTGGGGCCTGCTGGTCGACGGTGCCTTCAACCCCGGCCTGCCGGCCGCCGAGCCCTTCCCGATCCCGGTGCACTCCGGTGACATCCGGGTCGACGTGCAGTCCGCGCTCGCCATGCTCGCCCCCGTCTGGGGTCTGAAACCGCTGCTCGACATCGACGAGCAGACCGCTCGTGACGACCTGGCACGGGCGGCCGTGATGGCGCTGTCGTACGTGGCCCAGTCCGCGCGCGGCCAGGGCCGGCCGATGGTCCCGCAGAGCGAGATCGACAAGGCCGAGTCCGTCGTCGAGCGGTTCATGATCCGCTGGCGGGGCGAGCCCGACCCGCGCCACGTCAAGGCCGTCGACGCCTACTGGACCTCCGCCGCCGAGCACGGCATGAACGCGTCCACGTTCACCGCGCGCGTCATCGCCTCGACGGGCGCCGATGTCGCGGCCGCCCTGTCCGGCGCGGTCGGCGCGATGTCCGGGCCGCTGCACGGCGGGGCGCCCTCGCGCGTCCTCGGCATGATCGAGGAGATCGAGCGCACCGGCGACGCCGTGGCGTACGTGAAGAAGGCCCTGGACAAGGGCGAGCGGCTGATGGGCTTCGGGCACCGCGTCTACCGCGCCGAGGACCCGCGCGCCCGCGTGCTGCGGCGTACGGCCAAGGAGCTGGACGCCCCGCGCTACGAGGTGGCCGCCGCACTGGAGAAGGCCGCCCTGGAGGAGCTGCACGCGCGCCGCCCCGACCGGGTGCTCGCGACGAACGTGGAGTTCTGGGCCGCGATCATGCTGGACTTCGCGGAGGTTCCGGCGCACATGTTCACCTCGATGTTCACGTGTGCCCGTACCGCCGGCTGGTCCGCGCACATCCTGGAGCAGAAGCGCACGGGCCGCCTGGTCCGCCCCTCGGCCCGCTACACCGGGCCGGGCGTGCGCAACCCGCGCGAGATCGAGGGGTACTCCGGCATCACGGACATCGCCTCCACCGCCTGAGCGGACGACCTCGCCGGCCGCCCCCGCACAGGGCCGCCGCCGTGACCACGGGCGCCGCATCCCCTCGGGGGTGCGGCGCCCGTCGCGTTGCGGGGGTTGTGGCTCAGCCCAGTTCCGAGTCCAGGATCCGGGCCCACTGGGCGACCACCCGCGCCCGGCGGGCGGTGTCGTCGGTGAGGACGTTGGCCAGGCCCAGGCCGCGGGCCATGTCGAGCAGGCCCTGCACGGTCTCCCGTACGCCCGGGACGGACTCGTCCGCGCCCAGCAGCTCCACGGCCATGCGGTGCGTCTCGCGGCCCACGCGGGCCTCCAGCTCGGCCACCCGGGGGCGCAGCTGCTCCTCGTGGGAGGCCGCAACCCAGAGCTGGAGGGCGGCACGGAACATCGGGCCGGTGTACAGGTCGATGAGCGCCCCGACGACTTCCGCGCGGGGCGCCGCGGTGCCGCCCTGCGGGAACAGGTCCAGCAGGGCGGTGGAGCGTTCCTCGGCCATGTACTCGACGGCCGCCGTGAACAGTTCCTCGCGGGTGCGGAAGTGGTGCTGGGCCGCCCCGCGCGAGACGCCCGCGCGCTCCGCGACCACGGCGACCGTGGATCCGGCCCAGCCCTGCTCGGCGAGGCAGGAGACGGCCGCTTCCAGGAGGTGGCGGCGGGTGACCCGGCTGCGGGCCTGCTTGGGGGCGGTCGGGCCCGTCTGGTCCGTCGGGCCGGATTCCGTGGTCACCGGAGCCATGACGGGTCCCGTCGCTCGAAGCGGGCGCTGATGCCCTCGCGGGCCTCGGCGGAGGCGAAGTGCCGGGCGGACAGCTCCGTGAGGGCGGATCCGTCCCGCTCCAGAGCGGCCCGTACCGGCGCGGTGACCAGCTGCTTCGTCGCGGCCAGCGCCTCGGGGCCGGCCTTGAGGAGGCCTTCCAGGACGGGGGCGAGCACCTTGTCGACGTCGGCGTCCGGCGCGTGGAGGGTGAGCAGGCCGATGCGGGTGGCCTCGGCGGCGTCGAAGACCTCGGCGGTCAGGAAGTAGCGGGCCGCGGCGCGGGGGTCCAGGCGCGGGAGCAGCGGCGCGGAGATCACGGCCGGGACGACGCCGAGGTGCGTCTCGGTGAAGGCGTACGTGGACGCCGGCCCGGCGGCGGCGATGTCGCAGACGCCGAGCAGCCCGAGGCCGCCCGCGCGGACGTGGCCGGTGATGCGGGCGACGACGGGCTTGGGCAGTTCGGCGATCTCGCGGAGCAGGGCCAGGAAGTCCGCGGGGTCGCAGGGGGACTTGAGGTCGGCGCCGGCGCAGAAGGTGGTGCCGGTGTGGGTGAGGACCACGGCCCGGGTGGCGGGGTCCGCCGCGGCGGTGGCCAGGGCCGTACGGAGTTCCTCGACCAGGGTGGCGGAGAGGGCGTTGCGGTTGGCCGGGGAGTCGAGGGTGAGGGTGGTGAGACCGGGCGTTCGCGCGGCGTGGACCAGTGGGGGCATGTCTCCTCCGGAGGGGGTGGTCGGTCGGTCGGAAACCCCTCCGGGGAGGGTATGCGGGCCGCCTGCGGCGAGCTCCGCTGGGCTGGCCCTGCCCGGCCCCGCGGGGGGGCGCGGGGGGCTGGCCCTGCCCGGCCCTGCGGGGGCGTGCCCTGCGGCGGAGTGCCCGCGGAGCCGTGCCCTGCGGCGGAGTGCCCGCGGAGCCGTGCGCTGCGGGGGCGTGCCCCGCGGAGCCGCGCCCCGCGAGGCCGCGCCCCGCGGGGCGAAGTCCCCTACCCGCCCTTCGCCCGTTCCCCGGGCTCCGCCCGGACCCCTCCTGGGGCTCCGCCCCGGACCCCCGCGCCTCAAACGCTGGCGAGGCTGAAGTTGCCCTGCGGGCAATCCAGCCCCCTCCGGCACAACCCAGCCCCTCCGGCGTTTGAGGAGCGGGGGTCCGGGGGCTGGCCCCCGGCGACGGCGCCGCACGCGGCAACGGGGTCCGGGCAGAGCCCGGGGAACGGTGGAAGGGTGGGTAGGGGACAGCCCCCGCAGGGCTCCCCGGCCACCGCCGGGCGGAGTCCGGCGCAGCGGGGCGAAGCCCAGGAGGCCCGCCAGGGCCGAGTGGTGCGAGTTCCGCGTCAAAAGGGGGTCAGTAGGACTTGGGCAGGCCCAGGGTCTGGTGGGAGATGAAGTTGAGGATCATCTCGCGGCTGACCGGGGCGATCCTCGCCACCCGGGAGGCGACGATCAGCGCGGCCAGGCCGTACTCGCGGGTGAGGCCGTTGCCGCCCAGGGTGTGGACGGACTGGTCCACCGCACGGACGCAGGCCTCCCCCGCGGCGTACTTCGCCATGTTCGCGGCCTCTCCCGCACCCATGTCGTCGCCGGCGTCGTAGAGGTGGGCCGCCTTCTGCATCATCAGGCGGGCCATTTCGAGCTCGATGTGCGCGGCCGCCAGGGGGTGGGCTATCGCCTGGTGGGCCCCGATGGGGGCCTTCCAGACCTGCCGGGTCTTCGCGTAGTCGACGGCCCGGGAGAGCGCGTAGCGGCCCATGCCGATGGCGAAGGCGGCGGTCATGACGCGCTCGGGGTTGAGGCCCGCGAAGAGCTGGAGCAGACCCGCGTCCTCGTCCCCGACCAGCGCGGAGGAGGGGAGGCGTACGTCGTCCAGGACCAGCTCGAACTGCTTCTCCGCCGCCTGGAGTTCCATGTCGATGGGGGTGTACGCGAAGCCGGGCGTCTCGCGGGGGACGATGAACAGGCAGGGCTTGAGGCTGCCCGTCCGGGCGTCTTCCGTGCGGCCGACGATGAGGGTGGCGTCGGCGATGTCGACGCCGGAGATGAAGACCTTGCGTCCGGTGAGGACCCAGTCGTCGCCGTCGCGCCGGGCGGTGGTGGTGATGCGGTGGGAGTTGGAGCCGGCGTCGGGTTCGGTGATGCCGAAGGCCATGGTGCGGGTGCCGTCGGCGAGCCCGGGGAGCCAGGCCCGCTTCTGGTCCTCGGTGCCGAAGCGGGCGATGACCGTGCCGCAGATGGCGGGCGAGACGACCATCATGAGGAGCGGGCAGCCCGCGGCGCCGAGTTCCTCCAGGACGATGGAGAGTTCGGCGATGCCGCCGCCCCCGCCGCCGTACTCCTCGGGGAGGTTGACCCCGAGGTACCCGAGCTTGGCCGCGTCCGCCCACAGTTCGTCGGGGTGGCCGCCCTCCCGGGCGGTGCGGGCGAGGTACTCGCGCCCGTACTTGCGGCCGAGGGCGGCGACCGCCGCGCGCAGGGCCTGGTGTTCTTCGGATTCCAGTGGGGTGGTGCCGGGGGTGGAGCTCATGCTTCCTCCTGGACTACGGCGAGCAGGGCGCCGAATTCGACCTGTTGGCCGGTGACGGCGTGGAGCGCGGTGAGCGTGCCGGAGGCGGGCGCGAGGATGCGGTGTTCCATCTTCATCGCCTCCAGCCAGAGCAGGGGCTGCCCGGCGGTGACGGGGCTGCCGGGGGCGAGGCCCTCGGCGACCCGGACGACGGTGCCGGGCATGGGGGCGAGCAGGGAGCCCGGTTCGGTGCGGTCCTGGGGGTCCTCGAACCGGGGGACGGGGGTCAGGGCGTGGGCTCCGAGCACGGAGTCCACGTAGGACGTGTTCGATTTACGTTTCACGTGGAACAGCCGCCGGACGCCGTCCACTTCGAGGGCCACCAGGTGGCGCGCGGCGGACAGGACCCGGACACCGGGGTGGTCGAGGAGCTCCGGGGGGCCGCTGCGGGCCGGGTGGTAGCGGACCTCGTACGCCGTCCCGGCAGCCGTGTAGCTCCGGCTCTGCGGCTGCGAGCGGAGGTTGCGCCAGCCGCCGAGGCGGGTGGCGAGGGGGGCCTCCGGATCGGGGGCCGCCTCGGCGAGGGCGGCGGCGAGCGCGCAGAGCGCGGGAGCCGGGTCGTCCGGGGCCGTCTCGGTGAGGGCAGTCAGGTGGCGCTCGTAGAACCCGGTGTCGAGCCGGGCCGCGGCGAACTCCGGGTGCCGCAGGGAGCGTACGAGGAGCTCACGGTTGGTGGTCGGCCCGTGGATCCGGGCTCCGGCGAGGGCGTGGGCCAGGGCGCGGACCGCCTCGGCGCGGGTCGGCGCATGGGCGACGACCTTGGCCAGCATGGCGTCGTAGTGGACGGAGACGGTGTCCCCGTCGGTGAAACCGGTGTCCACCCGGACCGTGGAGGGGACGTCGAGGGTGTGCAGGACGCCGGTCTGCGGACGCCAGTCGAGGGCCGGGTCCTCGGCGTAGAGGCGGGCCTCGACGGCGTGTCCGGCGGGCGCGGGCGGCTGCAGGGGCAGGGCGGCGCCCTCGGCGATCCTCAGTTGCAGGGCGACCAGGTCGATCCCGAAGACCGCTTCGGTGACGGGGTGTTCCACCTGGAGGCGGGTGTTCATCTCCAGGAAGTACGGGCGGCCCTCGGCGGTGACGAGGAACTCCACCGTCCCCGCGCCCTCGTACGAGACCGCGCGGGCGGCGGCCACGGCAGCCTCGTGGAGGGCGCTGCGCAGGGCCTCGGGGAGGCCGGGCGCGGGGGCTTCCTCGATGACCTTCTGGTGGCGCCGCTGGAGGGAGCAGTCGCGGGTGCCGAGCGCCCAGACGGTGCCGTGGGAGTCGGCGAGGATCTGCACCTCGACGTGGCGGCCGCGCTCCACGTAGGGCTCGGCGAACACCTCTCCGTCGCCGAACGCGGACAGGGCCTCGGCGGAGGCGGCTTCGAGGGATTCCTTGAGGGAGTCGAGGTCGCGGACCACCCGCATCCCGCGGCCGCCGCCGCCCGCGGCGGCCTTGAGGAGCAGCGGCAGGTCGGCGGCGGTGGCCGCGTGCGGGTCGACGGGGTCGAGCAGCGGGACCCCGGCGGCGCGCATCAGCTCCTTGGCCCGGGTCTTGGAGGCCATGGCCTCCATGGCCTCGGGCGGCGGGCCGACCCAGGTGAGCCCGGCGGCGCGGACATCGCGGGCGAAGTCGGCGTTCTCGGAGAGGAACCCGTAGCCGGGGTGGACGGCATCGGCGCCCGCCGCGAGGGCGGCCGCGATGACCAGGTCGCCGCGCAGGTAGGTGTCGGCGGGGGCCGCGCCGGGCAGCCGTACGGCCGCGTCGGCGGTGCGGACGTGCAGGGCGTCGGCGTCGGGGTCGGAGTGGACGGCGACGGTGGCCAGGCCCAGCGCGCGGGCCGTGCGGAAGACGCGGACGGCGATCTCGCCGCGGTTGGCGACCAGGAGGGAGGTGAGGGGGGTGGTCGGGGGTGTGGTCTGGGGGGTCGTCTGAGGGGTCGTCTGGGGGCTGGTCTGGGGGGTGTTCACAGTCATGTGCGGGCTCACATCCGGAAGACGCCGAAGCCGCCACGGGCGCCCTCGACGGGGGCGTTGTGGACGGCCGACAGGCACAGGCCGAGGACGGTCCGGGTGTCGCGCGGGTCGATGACCCCGTCGTCGTACAGCCGTCCCGACAGGAACATGGGCAGGGACTCGGACTCGATCTGCGCCTCCACGAAGGCGCGCATGCCGGCGTCGGCCTCTTCGTCGTAGGGCTGCCCCTTCGCCGCGGCGGACTGGCGGGAGACGATCGAGAGCACGCCGGCGAGCTGGGCGGGGCCCATGACGGCGGACTTGGCGCTGGGCCAGGCGAAGAGGAAGCGGGGCTCGTAGGCGCGGCCGCACATGCCGTAGTGGCCGGCACCGTAGCTGGCGCCGATCAGGACGGAGAGGTGGGGGACCTTCGAGTTCGAGACCGCGTTGATCATCATCGAGCCGTGCTTGATGATGCCGCCCTGCTCGTACTCCTTGCCGACCATGTAGCCGGTGGTGTTGTGGAGGAAGAGGAGCGGGATGTCGCGCTGGTTGGCGAGCTGGATGAACTGGGCCGCCTTCTGCGATTCCGCGCTGAACAGCACCCCTTGGGCATTGGCGAGGATGCCGACCGGATAGCCGTGCAGGCTCGCCCAGCCGGTGACCAGGCTGGTGCCGTAGAGGGGCTTGAACTCGTCGAAGTCGGAGGCGTCGACGATCCGGGCGATGACCTCGCGGGGGTCGAAGGGGGTCTTGAGGTCGGCGGGGACGATCCCGAGGAGCTCCTCCGGGTCGTGGAGGGGCTCCTCGGCGCGGGCCGGATCGGGTTGGGCCTTGCGGTGGTTGAGGCGGGCGACGACCCGGCGGGCCTGGCGGATGGCGTCGTGCTCGTCGAGGGCGTAGTAGTCGGCGAGGCCGGAGGTCCGGGCGTGCATGTCGGCTCCGCCGAGGGACTCGTCGTCGCTCTCCTCGCCGGTGGCCATCTTGACGAGCGGCGGACCTCCCAGGAACACCTTGGAACGGTCCTTGATCATGATGGTGTGGTCCGACATGCCGGGGATGTACGCGCCTCCGGCGGTGGAGTTGCCGAACACGACGGCGATGGTGGGGATGCCGTCGGCCGAGAGCCGGGTGAGGTCGCGGAAGATGGCGCCGCCCGGGATGAAGATCTCCTTCTGGGAGGGGAGATCGGCGCCGCCGGACTCGACGAGGCTGATGCAGGGGAGCCTGTTCTGCCGGGCGATCTCGTTGGCCCGCAGGGCCTTCTTGAGCGTCCAGGGGTTGGAGGCGCCGCCGCGCACGGTGGGGTCGTTGGCGGTGACCAGGCATTCGACGCCCTCGACGGTGCCGATGCCGGTGACCATGGAAGCGCCGACCGGGTAGTCGCTGCCCCAGGCGGCGAGCGGGGACAGCTCCAGGAACGGGGTGTCCGGATCGAGCAGCAGCTCGACGCGCTCCCGGGCGAGGAGCTTGCCGCGGGTCCTGTGGCGGGCGGTGTACTTCTCGCCGCCGCCGGCGAGGGCGGTGGCGTGCGCGGCGTCGAGCTCGGCGAGGCGTTCCAGGGCGGCGGTACGGGCCTGCGCGTGCTCGGGGGCGAGCGGGTCGACGGCGCTCTTGAGGCGGGTCACGGGGTCCCCTCCGGGGCGGTGGTGGGTACGGGGTTCTCCGCGGGCGGCGACGGGGCGGCGGGCGGTGCCGCGGGCGGGTCCGGCAGGGCCGCGGAGGGCTCCGCGGGCGGGTCCAGCAGGGCTGCGGGGATGTCCATGTGGCGGGAGCGGAGCCATTCGCCCAGGGCCTTGGCCTGGGGGTCGAAGCGGTGGCCCGAGGCCACGCCGGCGCCGAGGATCCGGGCGACGGTGAAGTTGAGGGAGCGGAGGTTGGGGAGCTCGTGGCGGGTCACCTCCAGGGAGGCGGTCTCGGGGAGCAGCGCCTTGAAGGTGTCGACGGTGAGGGTGCGGCGGAGCCACTCCCAGACGGGGTCGCTCTCGGCCCACACGCCGACGTTGGCGTCGCCGCCCTTGTCGCCGCTGCGGGCCCCCACCAGCAGGCCCAGCGGCACCCGCCGGGTGGGGACGGCGGCCCCTGCGGGGCTTTCCCCCACCCCGCCCCTTCCCGAAACCGGGGGCTGCGCCCCCGGACCCCCGTGGCGGGGCTCCGCCCCGGCTCGGGGGTCCGGGTCGATCCGGAGCCTCGTGCCGTCCGGGAGGACCGCCGTGTGGGGGACCGTCGCGGCGGGGACGGCGGTCGACTCGAAGACCCCGTACGGCTGGGCCGGGGACGGCGGGGCCGTGACGTGGAAGCCCGGGTAGCTGGCGAGCGCGAGCTCGATCGCCGCCGAGGTCAGGCCGCGGCCCACCCGGTCGGGCGACGGGTCCCTGACGACCAGCCGGAGCAGCGCGCTCGCGGTCTCCTCCGTCTCCGCGTCCTCGTGGTCCGTACGGGACAGCGTCCAGGAGACCGACTCCACCGGCGCGAGCAGCGCGGCCAGCTGCTCCCGCACCAGCGCCGCCTTCGCGTCCACGTCCAGGCCGGTCAGGACGAAGACGACCTCGTTGCGCCAGCCCCCGATGCGGGTCACTCCCACCTTGAGGGTCGCGGGCGGGGCCTCCCCCCGGGTCCCCGAGACCGCCACCCGGTCCGGGCCGGCCTGTGTCAGCCGGACCGTGTCCAGGCGGGCCGTCACGTCGGGGCCGAGGTAGCGGACTCCCTGGGTTTCGTAGAGGAGTTGCGCCGTGACCGTACCGGTGGAGACGACTCCGCCCGTGCCCGCGTGCTTGGTGATGACCGACGAGCCGTCCGAGGAGATCTCCGCCAGCGGGAAGCCCGGGCGGGACACGTCGTGGCGGGTGAAGAAGGCGTAGTTGCCGCCCGTGGCCTGGGTCCCGCACTCCAGTACGTGGCCCGCCACCACCGCCCCGGCCAGCCGGTCGTGGTCGTCCGGCGCCCAGTCGAACCACCATGCCGCGGGCCCGCTCACCAGCGCCGCGTCCGTGACCCGGCCGGTCACCACCACGTCCGCGCCCGCCCGCAGGCAGGCCGTGATCCCGGCGCCGCCGAGGTAGGCGTTCGCGGTGAGGGCGCCCTCGCCGTACGGCATCAGGTCGTCGCCCTCCACGTGCGCGACCGCGACGGGCACGGACAGCTTCGCGGCCAGCGCGCGGACCGCTCCGGCGAGTCCCGCCGGGTTCAGGCCGCCCGCGTTCACGACGAGCCGTACGCCCCGCTCGTGGGCGAGGCCCAGGCACTCCTCCAGCTGCCGCAGGAAGGTTTTGGCGTAGCCGAGTTCCGGGTTCTTCAGGCGGTCGCGGCCGAGGATCAGCATGGTCAGCTCGGCCAGGTAGTCCCCGGTCAGCACGTCGAGGGGGCCGTCCGTCAGCATCTCGCGCAGGGCGTCGAAGCGGTCCCCGTAGAAGCCCGACGCGTTCCCGATCAGCAGCGGGCGCCGGGTCACCGGGAGGCCCCCGGCTCGCGGCCCGGGCCCGCCGGACCCGCGAAGGCCTGGGCGATGCCGAGCCAGCGGTCGGCGTCGGGGCCGGACGCCTTCAGGGCCAGGTCGTCGCGGTGGGCGCGCTGGGTCACCAGCAGGCAGAAGTCGAGCGCCGGGCCGGTGATCCGCTGCGGCGCGTCCTCGGGGCCGTACGTCCACACCTCGGCGGGGGCTCCCGGCACGGTCAGCTCCACCCGGAACTCCCCCGCCGGCGCCTCCAGTCCCCGTACCGCGTACGCGTAGTCGCGCGCCCGCACCCCGATCCGCGCCACGTGCCGCAGCCGGGCCGTCGGTACGCGGCGCACGCCGAGCGCGTCGGCGACGTCCTGGCCGTGCGCCCAGGTCTCCATCAGGCGGGCGCTCGCCATCGACGCGGCCTTCATCGGCGGCCCGTACCAGGGGAACCTGGCGTCGGGCGAGGCCGCGGCCAGGGCCCCGTCGAGCGCGGCACGACCCTCGCGCCAGCGGGCGAGCAGCTCGGCGGGAGCCAGCGCCGCGCCCTCCTCCGCACCCGCGTCGACGAAGGACTCGGGGGCCTTCAGGGCCTCCTCGACCAGCCCCGCGAAGGCGGTGGCATCGGTGAGGGCGAGCAGGGAGGCCCGGTCGGTCCAGTGCAGGTGGGCGATCTGGTGGGCGAGGCTCCAGCCCGGTGCGGGTGTGGGCTTCGCCCAGTCGGGAGCGGGCAACTCCCCGACCAGGGAGTCGAGCTCCCGGCCCTCCTCGCGGAGATCGGCGAAGACGGCGAAGGCGTTCTCGACAGCGGACGGATCGGGCACGGGTGCGCTCCCCTTCTCGGCGTGAGGGGAAGCGTGGCAGCCGCGGCCAAAACAATCAAGCGTGCTTGCATTTATTTTTTGGACGCGAACGGGGCTGGAGCGCAAGGGACTTGCCCCGAATCCCCCCTGCCCGGACGGGCGGGGCCGGGGCCCGGCGGGCGGCGGCAGAGGCCGGGACCGGGGCCGAGGGCAGGGTCAGAGCCGGAGCTGAGGCCAGGTCCAGGACCGGGGCCTACTCCGGCGCCGGGCCGGGGCCGGGACCTGAACTGGGGCCGGGGGCGAGGGTTGCGCCGGGCGCTTGACCGCGGCGAGGATCCACGCCGTGGGCGAGCGCGAGAGCGGGGACATGAGCGGCAGCACCGGCGGCACGGGCAGCGATGAGGGCGACAGCCTGCGCGGGGGCATCCGCCGGGACGCAGGCAACGACAGGGGCAAGGCTGCGGACGGGGCCGTGGGTGGCCCTGCCCTCCGTGGCGGTGTGGATGGCGGGCGGGGCGGGCTTGCGGGGGTCGTCGGAGGGGTGATGTTCGACTTCTCCGGGACGCTCTTCCGTGTCGAGCCCACCGCGGACTGGCTGCGTGCGGTCGTGGCGGACGCCGGGATCGACCTGCCCGAGGCCGAACTCGCCTCCCTGGCCGCCCTGCTCGAAGAGGCGGGCGCGCTGCCGGGCGGGGCGTCGCCGCGGCGGGTGCCGGCCCGGCTGGAGCCGTTGTGGCGCGAGCGGGACCTGAGTCCCGAGCAGCACCGGGCCGCCTACACCGCCCTCACCCGCCAGGTGCCGCTGCCCTCTCCGGAGCTGGCCGACGCCCTGTACGAGCGGCACTGGACCCCCGCGGCCTGGCGGCCCTACCCCGATACCGCGGCCACGCTCGCCGCTCTGCACGAACGGGGCGTTCCCGTCGCCGTCGTCAGCAACATCGGCTGGGACCTGCGCCCCGTCTTCCGCGCCCACGGGGTCGACCGGTTCGTCGACGCGTACGTGCTCTCCTTCGAGCACGGAGTCCAGAAGCCCGACCCCCGCCTCTTCCGGATCGCCTGCGAGGCGCTCGGGGCGGAGCCCGCGGACGTGCTCATGGTCGGGGACGACGCCGTCGCGGACGCGGGGGCCGCGGCGCTGGGGTGCCCGGTCCGGCTGGTCGAGCACCTGCCCGTCGAGCAGCGGCCGGACGCCCTGAGCGCAGCGCTCGGGCAGGTCGGTCAGATCGGTCAGATCGGGCTTCTCTGACGTGGCGGCCGACGGACGGAGTCAGGCGGTGGTGCCGGCCGCCTCCGCCCGGCGGGTGAAGTCCATCGTCCAGTTGTGGACCCAGCTCTCGCCCCCGTCCGCCGAGAAGAACTGCTCCCAGCGCGGGGAGCCCGTCTCCGTCCCCGACCACACGAACCGCACCAGGACGGCCTTGCCCTCGTAGGTGTCCTCACCTTCGAAGACGCCCGTGCCCGACGCCGCGTCGAAGCGTCCGGTGACGGGCGGGTAGAGCGTTCCGGTCCGGCGGCTGGCCCAGTTCAGGGTCCACTGCTCGCGCTCGGGGTCGTAGAGGCGCAGGGTCAGGCCCGCGAACCCCTTCGTCGGGAACTCGATCTCGTCGAAGCTCGCGGCGCCGTCGAAGTGGCGGCCGGCCCGGGACACCCCCGGGAACGCCTCCCAGCCGCTGTCCGGATCCAGGAAGTCGGCGAGCCACCGGTTGGCGACGTCCCAGGTGCCGACGAGGAAGTCGAAGCCGAGGTCGGAGTCGGAGTCGGAGTCGAGGTTGTTCATGTGCGGTCTCCCAACCATGCTGCTCTGTGCGCTGATGGGGGAACCGTAGGAGCAGTTCACTGACATCCTGTGGCAGTGAAGTGCACGTGAAGTCCAGCCGACTGCTCTCGATCCTGCTCCTGCTCCAGACCCGGGGCCGGATGACCGCCGCCGAGCTCGCCGGGGAGCTGGAGGTGTCGGTCCGTACGGTCTACCGCGACGCGGAGGCGCTGGCCGCCGCCGGCGTCCCGCTGTACGGGGATGCCGGACACAGCGGCGGCTACCAGCTCCTCGACGGCTACCGCACCCGCCTGACCGGTCTGGCCGCGGGCGAGGCCGAGGCCCTCTTCCTCACCTCCCTGCCCGGTCCGGCCTCCGAACTCGGCCTCGGCCGGGCCCTGTCCACCGCCCAGCTGAAGCTGCGCGCCGCCCTGCCCGCGGAGCTGCGTGCGCAGGCCGACCGGATGCGGCTGCGGTTCCACCTGGACGCGCCCGGCTGGTACGCGGAGCACGAGGAGACCCCGCACCTGGCGCGGGTCGCCGACGCGGTGTGGCGGGGGCGGGTCGTCGAGGTCCGCTACCGGCGCTGGAAGGCACCCCACGAGGTGGACCGGCGACTGGCCCCGTACGGGCTGGTCCTGAAGGCGGGCCGCTGGTACCTGGTCGCGGCCCGCGCGGACGGCGCAGCCGGAACGGACGGCGCAGCCGGCTCGGCCGGACCCGCCGGACCCGATACGGCCGCCGGCCCCCCGTACACCTACCGGGTGGACCAGATCCTCGCGGTGCGCGAGACCGGCGAGGAGTGCGTGCTCCCGGACGGCTTCGAGCTGGCCTCCCACTGGCAGCGCACCCAGGCGGAGTTCCACGAGCGGCTGTACCCGGAGGAGGTGGAGGTACGGGTCTCCGCGCGGGCCGCCGCCCGGCTGACCGGCGCCCAGGCCAGGGCCCTGGCCGCCACCGGAACCCCGGACGCCGAACTGCCCGGCTGGACCAGGGCGGTACTGCCGATCGAGTCCCAGGACCACGCGGAGGCGCAGTTCCTGCAGCTCGGCGCGGAGGCCGAGGTACTGGCCCCACCGGCCCTGCGCCGGCGCATCGGAGCGGCGGCCGCCGCTACGGCGGCGCGCTACGGGGCAGCGGGGACGGGCGCCGCGGCGGGGCGCACGAACAGGAGCGGGTGAGCCCTTCCCTCCGGCGCGGGCGGCTGGAATGCTCCACGCATGACGACTCGTCGGATGTACTTCGCGACCGCCGCCCTGAGCGCCCTCGCGCTGGGCGTGGCCGTGTTCAGCGGCTGGGGCCAGGACTTCCCGGACGGGGAGTCCCCCGACTCCGGCACGGCCCGCGTAGAGGCGAACGTCCAGCACGCGGACGTGACGTCCCGGCCGGCCGGCGACACCACCTGGAACTGACCGGGGACCGACCGGGGACAATCCGGGGGCTGTCCGGGGGCCAACCGGGGGCTGACCGGGCCCTCCCGGCCCGGCGTGGCCTGAACTCGCCCCATTCATCCCCACCCTCCCCCTCAACCCGCCCTGAAACAACGGGAGTCGGTATACCTTCGTGGCCGACCACGACGGGCACGAGGTACGGGGCACGGGGGCTGGAGCAACATGAGTGTCGACGTTCGCTATCGCGTGGAACGGATCGCGCTGGCCCTGATGTCCACATCGGGCGTCGTGGTCCTGATCGCAGACCTCCTCGGGTGGCTCGACGCACTCGCTCCCGGCGGCGCGCTCCCCAAGGTCACCCTGCTCATCCTGAGCACGGTCACCGTGTTCCTGCTGCTGGAGATCGACCGCCTGCGCAAGCTCGACGTGGTCGAGGCCCAGGTCACCCGGCTCGACGAGACCCTCCGGACGCAGGTGGCCCGGCTCGACAGCAGCTTCCAGGCGCAGCTCGCCAAGCTGGACATCGACACCGTCGCGCAGCAGCTCAAGCAGGAGAACTACCTCGGCGTGATCCGGGTGCACGCGGAGTTCCCCGACGTGCAGTTCAACGCGTTCGTGGAGGAGGCCATCGAGGAGGTGGTCATCCTGCAGACCTTCATCCCCAACCTGGAACACCTCCAGCCCGCGCTGGAGAAGGCGCTGGTCGACCACGGCGTGCCG
Source organism: Streptomyces sp. NPDC104226 (assembly GCF_055584085.1). Taxonomy (NCBI): domain Bacteria; kingdom Bacillati; phylum Actinomycetota; class Actinomycetes; order Kitasatosporales; family Streptomycetaceae; genus Streptomyces; species Streptomyces sp. NPDC104226. Next base: position 190,441 of record NZ_JBVJMS010000005.1, on the reverse strand, counting down.
GTGCGCATCATGCTCCTGTACCCGTCCTCGCCCGTGGCGGGGCTGCGCGACGAGGCACTGCGTTCCGTACGGGACCCCGCCCTCGCGCTGGACGTGAAGGCGCGGGTGGAGATGTGCCTGGCCGGGCTCGCGGAACTGCACAGGGCGGTCGGGGCGAGGGGCCGGGAGCTGCTCAGCGTGCGGGTGTACAACTCCCTGCCGTCCATCGCCGTGCACAAGGCCGACGAGCACTTTCTGGTCAGTTCGTTCCTGCACCGCCAGCTCGCGATCAACTCGGCCCAGACCGAGATCGACGGCTCCGACACCGCGATGGGCCAACAGGTCCAGAGGGAGCTGGACACGCTGTGGTCGATCGGCCGCGACGTGGCCCTGTCGGACTGGCGCGAGTCGCTCAGAAACATCAGTTGGTGACCCGGATCCCGATCCCGATCCAGATCCAGGTACGGAAACGGATGCGGATGCGGATGCGGATACGGATACGGGTCGAGATCCAGATCGAGATCCACGGAAAGGTACGGCCATGTACGACTTGAGCGCTCCGAACCGGCACGACGGGCCGGCCGGGCCGGCCGGACTGCACGAGCTGGACCGGTTCGAGGACGGGCTGATCGAGCGCTTCGAGGAGCATCCCGTCCTCGCGCACATCACCCGGCTGCCCGAGGCGGACTTCGCCGAGCTCCTGCTCCAGCGGAGGTTCGTCTCGCTCGCCTTCACCCCGTCGTACGACCTGGCCATCGACCTGCTGCGCGACGAGGAGGGGCTGCGGATCGCCCGGATCATCCTGCGCGAGGAGTACCCGGGCGCCCAGGGGCACGCGCCCTCGCACCGCGAGGACATGACCGAGGACATGCACCGCCTCGGCGTGTCCAGGGAGGCGCTGGTGGCGTCGAGGCCCACGGCCGCGACGCGGCGGGCCATCACCGACACCCTCGAACTGATCGCGGACGCGGGCGGCCACGCCGATGCCGACCTGCGGCTGCTGACCCTCCTCCGCTTCTGGGGCGAGGTGCTGGTCTCCGTCGAGTACGGGCGGCTGTGGGAACGGATGGGGCCGCTGTTCACGGCCGAGGGAGGCGGCCGCAACCGTTCGCGCTTCTACCACCCGCACCTGGTCCACGACGCGAAGACGCATTCGCTCGCGACGGTGTCCCTGCTGTCCGACACCCACTCCGACCGGCTGGCCGCGCGGGTGACCGAGCTCCTGGGCCGGGCCGAGGGCGCGGCCGGGGCCGCCGCCTTCCGGGAGACGGAGGAGCGGGCGCTGCGGCTCAAGGCCGGCTTCTACGATCAGTTCCTGCCCGCGCTGGAGTCCTCGACGCCGGCCTGAGCAGGCAACGGCCGCTTGCGGCGCTCCGGGCGGGCCTGCGAGCGGACCGCCCCCATGCTCGCCACGATGACCAGCGCGATCGCCGCCGCATCCAGCGCCGACAGGGCCTGGTTCAGGATCAGGAACCCGGCCGTCGCGGCGATCGCGGGCTCCAGGCTCATCAGGATCGCGAAGGTCGGCGCCGGGAGCCTGCGCAGGGCGAGCAGCTCCAGCGTGTACGGCAGCACCGAGGACAGCAGTGCCACGCCCAGGCCCAGGAGCAGGGTGCTCGGGTGGAGCAGGGCCGACCCGGCCTCGATCACGCCGAGCGGCAGGGACAGTACGGCGGCCACGGCCATCGCCAGCGCCAGCCCGTCGGCCTGCGGGAACCGGCGGCCGGTCCGCGCGCTGAACACGATGTACGCCGCCCACATGCCGCCCGCCGCAAGGGCGAAGGCCGCGCCCAGCGGGTCCAGGCCGCCCAGGCCGCCTCCGCCGTGGGTGGACAGCAGGACGACTCCGGCGAGCGCCAGCCCGGCCCACAGCAGGTTCAGCAGGCGGCGGGAGACCACGACGGAGAGCACCAGCGGGCCCAGTACCTCCAGGGTGACGGCGGGGCCGAGGGGGATCCGGTCGATGGCCTGGTAGATGAACCCGTTCATGCCGGCCATGGTCACGCCGAACCACACGACGGTCGACCAGTCGGAGCGGGAGTACCCGCGCACCTTGGGCCGGCAGACCAGCAGCAGCACCAGCGCGGCCGCGGCGAGCCGCAGCGTGACCACGCCGGCCGCGCCCGCCCGCGGCATGAGCATCACCGCGAGGGCGGCACCGAACTGCACCGAGACGCCCGCCGTGACCACCAGGGCGACGGGCCCGAAACGGGCCCGGAAGGAGCCGTCCGCGGGGGCAGTGGCCGTGGTGGTCGTCCGTGAGGGCTGGGCGGGCGTGGCGGTGGTCGTGGGCATTTATCCAGATTAGGGGGTGAGTAAGGACCGTGCTTCCGTGTTTTGCCTTACATCCTGTCCGCGTCCGGTTCCGGCAGGCCGTCCGGCAAGCCCTCCGCCAGGACCTCCGCCAGGTGGCGGGCCCGGCCACCCGCCAGCTGCGCGATCTGCGTCCGGCAGGAGAACCCGTCCGCCAGCACCTCGGTGCCCGGCGCGGCCGCCCGCAGCGACGGAAGGAGCTGCTCCTCGGCGCAGGCCACGGAGACCTCGTGGTGTCCGGGCTCGAAGCCGAAGTTGCCCGCGAGGCCGCAGCAGCCGCCGCTGAGCCCTCCCGTCAGCCCGGCGCGCTCGCGCAGCCGGCGGTCGGCGGCGTCACCGAGGACGGCGTGCTGGTGGCAGTGCGTCTGGCCGGCGACCGGCCGGTCCAGGCGGGGCGGCTGCCAGTGGGGGGCGTACTCCTCCAGGGTCTCCGCGAAGGTTCGGACGGCCGCTGCGAGACGGGCCGCGCGGGGGTCCTCCGGGAGGAGGGCGGGCAGATCGGTGCGGAGCGCTGCCGCGCAGCTCGGTTCGAGGACGGTGACGGGGCCCTGCGCGTCGCCCACGGCGTCCAGGGTGCGGCGGAGGACCCTGCGGGCGGTGTCGAGGCGGCCGGTGGAGACGTAGGTCAGCCCGCAGCAGACCCGGCCGGTCTGCACCGTGGCCTCCAGGCCGGCGGCCCGCAGGACCCGCACGGCGGCGTGCCCGGCCTCGGGAGCGAGGTACTCCGTGAACGTGTCCGGCCACACCGTCACCACACCCCCGGCCCCGGCCCCGGCCCCGGGGCGACCCTGCGGGGCAAGGTCCCCTACCCGCCCTTCGCCCGTTCCCCGGGGCTGCGCCCCGGACCCCCTGGGGCTCCGCCCCAGACCCCGCGCCTCAAACGCCGGCGAGGCTGGATGTGGCTCGGAGCGGAGTGCTGCGCGGGCGGCGCGTGTGAACGGGGTTCGGGCCAGGCGGGGCAGGGGGCGGGACCGCTCCAGTCCGGGGATGCGGAGGAAGCGGGACACCAGGTTCAGCGGCGCGGCCAGCCGTAGCGCGGCGATCAGGCGGAGCCAGTCCGGGAGCCCGCCCAGGGCGTAGTGGGAGAGCGGCCGCAGCCGGCCCGCCCAGTGGTGGTGGAGGAACTCCGCCTTGTAGGCGGCCATGTCGACCCCCACCGGGCAGTCGCTGCGGCAGCCCTTGCAGCCCAGGCACAGATCGAGCGCCTCGGCGACCTCCGCCGAACGCCACCCGTCGGTGACGACCTCCCCGGCGAGCATCTCGTGCAGCAGCCGGGCCCGCCCCCGCGTGGAGTGGCGTTCCTCGCCCGTGGCCCGGTACGAGGGGCACATCACCCCCGTCCCCCCGGCCTCCGTCGACCGGCACTTGGCGACGCCGACGCACCGGGCGACCTCCCCCGCGAAGGGCAGGGACGCCGGGAGGGGGGCGAAGCGGAGGTTCTCGTCGAGGCGTGCCGGGCGGACCAGGATCCCGGGGTTCATGCCGCCCGCCGGGTCCCAGACCCGCTTGTAGGACTCGAAGAGCCCGATCACCGAAGGCCCGTACATGCGGGGCAGCAGTTCCGCCCGGGCCTGCCCGTCCCCGTGCTCCCCGGACAGGGAGCCCCCGTGCGCGACCACCAGGTCGGCGAGGTCCGAGGAGAAGGCGCGGAAGCGGGCCACCCCCGGCGCGGTCACCAGGTCGAAGTCGATCCGCACGTGCACGCAGCCCTCGCCGAAGTGGCCGTACGGGGATCCGCGCAGCCCGTGCTCCGCCAGCAGGGCCCGGAATTCCGGCAGGTAGGCGCCGAGCCGGGCGGGCGGGACCGCGCAGTCCTCCCAGCCCGGCCAGGCCATGGTGCCGTCGGGCATCCGGGTGGCCGTGCCCGCCGCGTCCTCGCGGATCCGCCACAGGGCCCGCTGCGCCGCCGGGTCGGTGAGGAGGAGGGTGTCCACCGCGTCGGAGGCCCGCAGCAGGGCCCGGGCCGCGCCCTCGTCGGGCATCTCCACGAACAGCCAGGCCCCGCCGCGCGGAAGCCCGGAGGCGGCCGCCCCGACCAGGTCGGCGGCCATGCCCTCCACGGTCAGCGGTCCGTACCCGAGCAGCCCCGCCGCGGCCTGCGCGGCCGCGCTCTCGTCGGCGTACCCGAGGACGGCCAGGACCGGGGCGGCCGGCAGCTCCACGAGCCGTACGACGGCCTCGGTGACCACGCCGAGCGTGCCCTCGCTGCCGCAGAACGCCCGGGCCACCCCGGTGCCCCGCTCGGGGAGCAGCGCGTCCAGGCCCCCGTAGCCGGAGATCCGCCGCGCGAAGCCGTCGGCCGGGCCGCCCGCCATGCCGGTGCGCAGCACCGCCAGGTTCTGCGCCACCAGCTCCCGCAGCCCGTCCGGCGCGCCCCGCCAGCCGGTGCCGAGCCGGTGGGAGGAGCCCGCGTACGCCGTCACCGCCAGCTCGGCGACGTTGTCGGCGGTGGTCCCCCAGGCCACGGAGTGGGCCCCGCAGGCGTTGTTGCCGATCATCCCGCCGAGCGTGCACCGGGAGTGCGTGGAGGGGTCCGGCCCGAAGGTCAGCCCGTGCGGGCGGGCCGCGTCCCGCAGCCGGTCGAGGACCAGGCCGGGCTGGACGACGGCGGTGCGGGCGGCCGGGTCCAGGGAGACGAGGGCGTTCATGTGGCGGGTGAGGTCGAGGACGACGCCGACGCCCGTGGCCTGGCCGGCGATGGAGGTGCCGCCGCCGCGCGGGACGACCGGGACCCCGGCGGCGGCGCACACCGCGAGCGCGGCGGCCACGTCCTCGGCGTCGCGCGGGGCGACGACGCCGACGGGGACGCGGCGGTAGTTCGAGGCGTCCATGGTGGTCAGGGCCCGGGCGGCGGCGCCGAAGTCGACCTCTCCGCGCAGGTTCTTCCGCAGGGTCCGTTCGAGTTCACCGGGTGAGGTCACGTCGGACAGCCTGCCACCGGCTGCCGCCCGGCTCGCTTCTACGCGCGTCATCTCATCGGGTGGACGCGGCTCCAGGGCGTGGACCCGGACCGGATACGCTCCGCTTGTGGCCGAGATCCAGATTCCCGCTGACATCAAGCCCGCCGACGGACGCTTCGGCGCGGGCCCCTCCAAGGTGCGGACCGAGGCGCTGGACGCCCTCGCCGCCACCGGTACCTCCCTGCTCGGAACCTCCCACCGCCAGGCTCCGGTCAAGAACCTGGTCGGCTCCGTGCGCCAGGGACTCCGGGACCTCTTCTCCCTCCCCGAGGGCTACGAGGTGATCCTGGGCAACGGCGGCTCCACCGCCTTCTGGGACATCGCGACCGCCGGTCTCATCGAGCGGAAGTCGCAGCACCTCACCTTCGGTGAGTTCTCCTCCAAGTTCGCCAGCGCCGCGAAGTCCGCGCCGTGGCTGGACGCCCCGTCGGTGATCTCCTCCGACCCGGGCACCCACCCGGACCCGGTGGCCGAGGCGGGCGTGGACGTGTACGCGTACACCCACAACGAGACCTCGACGGGTGTCGCGGCGCCGATCAAGCGCGTCGCGGGTGCCGACGAGGGGTCGCTCGTCCTGGTGGACGCGACCTCGGGCGCCGGCGGTCTGCCGGTGGACATCACCGAGACCGACGTCTACTACTTCGCCCCGCAGAAGTCCTTCGCCTCCGACGGCGGCCTGTGGCTGGCGGCGTTCTCCCCGGCGGCCCTGGAGCGCGCGGCCCGCGTGCACGCCTCCGGCCGGCACATCCCGGAGTTCTTCTCGCTGCCGACGGCGATCGACAACTCGCTGAAGAACCAGACGTACAACACCCCGGCGCTCTCCACCCTCTTCCTGCTGGACCAGCAGCTGGAGTGGATGAACAGCCAGGGCGGTCTGGAGTTCACGACCGGGCGTACGGCGGCCAGCGCGGCCCACCTGTACGGCTGGGCCGAGGCGTCGAAGTACGCGAGCCCGTTCGTCGCGGACGCCGCGAAGCGCTCGTCCGTCATCGGCACGATCGACTTCTCCGACGACATCGACGCGGCCGCGGTCGCCAAGGCGCTGCGCGCCAACGGCATCGTGGACACCGAGCCGTACCGCAAGCTCGGCCGCAACCAGCTCCGTATCGCGATGTTCCCGGCGATCGACCCGGCGGACGTCCAGGCGCTCACCGCGTGCGTGGACTACGTGATCGAAGCCCTCTGACCGACCCCGCCCCAACGCTCCGCAGCCCCCGGTGACTTCCCGTCACCGGGGGCTTCCGCTTTGCCCGTAGCGGCCTGAGGCGGCCCTGAGGGAGACCTGAACGAGCCCTGAAGGACGACGTCCCGCACACGGCCCGGAACCCTGGGACCTTGGTCCCAAAAATCGGGGCAAAGCATGAGCAAACGAGAACTCCAACCCACCACCGCCACCTGCGCTTTTATGCCCCGGGACCTTCGGCAGGGGCCCTTCCCGGCCCTCCCGAAGGCTGCAACCGACCACCCCAGGATGTCCCTCATGTCTGGTGTGCCGGGAACGAACCCCGGCCCGTTCAGGAGGAACCCCATGCGCAAGGCACTTACCTTCTCGGCGATCGCCCTCGCCTCGTCTATGGCACTGGCCGTCCCGACCGTGGCGTTCGCCGCCGACTCCACCCCGACCGCGCACAGCAGCGCGAGCACCGACGTGGCGGCCAAGGCGGCCCTCAAGGTCTCGCCCGGCTCCGGCAAGCCGGGCGACGCGGTCCAGATGTCGATGGAGGTCCCGGACGGCTCGACGAACCTGTCGATCTCCTCCAAGGCCCTGAACGACGTCAAGATGACCGACGGGCGCGGCGCCACCGCCACGATCGCCAAGGTCGCCGACGGAAACTACGGCATCTCCCTCACCGGCACGGGCCCCAAGGGCGAGAAGCTCCAGGCCACCGCCCAGATCACGGTCAAGGACGGCAAGCCGACCCCGACGCCGACCACTTCGACGCTGAGCCTGTCCCAGGACCACGGCAAGCCGGGCGAGAAGATCAAGGTCACCATCAAGACGTCGGCGGACGAGAAGAGCGCGTTCGTCAAGTCCGACGCCTTCGGCGGCCAGGTCAACCTGAAGAACGACGGCAAGGGCGTCTGGACCGGCACCGCGGTCGTCGCCAAGGACGTCAAGACCGGCTACTACGGCGTCGACGCCTTCGCGGGCGGCAAGAAGTTCGACACCGTCAAGTTCACCACCGACGCCACCGGCCCGGTCAACCCGAAGCCGAAGCCGGCCCCGCTCGACCCGAGCCACCACAAGACCCCCAAGGGCTCCGTGAACACCGGCCAGGCCCCGCTGGGCTGGGTCCCCTCGGACGCGGCAGACAATGGCTGAGCAGTCCGCCCCTGACCGCGCCCCCCGCCGGAGCGGCCGCGTCCTGCGCGTGGCCGCCCTGGCGGGCGCCGCCGGCCTCACGGCCTTCCTGATCACTTCCTGCGGCTCCGGCGGCGACGCCGGCACCGGCGCCAAGAACGACCCGGCCGCCGCCAAGAACGCCTCCGTGCTGAGCGCCTCCGTCCCGGACCGGATCGTGATCCCGGACATCAAGGTCGACGCCCCGCTCGACACCGTCGGACTCGACGCCCAGGGCGTCATGACGGAGCCCGACTTCGCCAAGCCCAAGGACGCGGCCTGGTACAAGGACGGCCCGACCCCCGGGGAGAAGGGCGCGGCCGCCATCGTCGGGCACATGGACACGCCCCAGGCCCCCGAGGCCGTCTTCTACAACCTCAAGAAGCTGAAGAAGGACGAGAAGATCGAGGTCCACCGCGACGACGGCTCCACCGCCGTCTTCGCCGTCGACGAGGTCGACACGTTCAAGAAGGACCAGTTCCCGACCGACAAGGTCTACGGGGACACCCACGGCAAGGCCGAGCTCCGCGTCATCACCTGCGGCGGCAACCTCACCAAGGACCGCCACTGGGACGCCAACGTCGTGGTGTTCGCGCACCTCGTCGGCCAGGAGTAGCCCCGGGGGCCCGGATCCTCGTCCGGGCCCCGGCCGGGCGCCTACTTCGCCACGGCGAACCGCATCAGGGCCTGCTCGTCGCCCGGCTTGATCTTCCCGGTCTCGTTGATGACCTGGAGCTTCCAGCCCGCCCCGTCCCGGATCGCCTTGGCCACGGCGCAGCCGTTGTCCGTGCCGAGCAGGCTCGGCCAGATGTCGGCGACCTGCTGGGTGCTGCCGCCCGTGCCGTCGTACACCTTGAAGCTGATGTTGCGGGCGCTCTGGAAGGAACTGCCCTTCTTGTAGGCGGCGGCGACGAAGACGATGGACGTGACGTTGCCCGGTATCCGGGCGAACTCGACGGTCACCGTCTCGTCGTCGCCCTCGCCGTGGCCGGTCTGGTTGTCCCCGCTGTGGAGCAGCGAGCCGTTGCCCATGGGGTCGAGGGAGTCCAGACCCGCGAGCCGGACCGGGTCCGAGCCCTGCATCGCGATCGCGATCAGGTCCAGGTCGGTCCCGATCTTCCGCTTGAACTTGCCCATCAGGCCACCGCTGCTGCCCACGGTCGGGTCCCACGAGACGCCGATGGACAGGTGGGTTACGCCGCCCAGGTCCGCGGGGCCGTCTTCCTTGGTGAGCGTGATCATGCGCAATCCTCACAAATAGCAGTGCGATACCGACTTCTGAAGTCTGCCTGAAGCCGGTTCGTTTGCGGAGGCGCTCGACGCACGCGATACCTTCAGGGCCACGGCGTCCGCCGTTCCGTGGATGCCGTACGGCGCAGTACTCGGTACGGCGCGGTACATCGCAGTGCAGCTTGGAGGCAGCAGCGTGAGCGTGCGAGTGACGGCGGCCCCGGACGGCGTGGACCCCTTCGGCACGGCCCGGCTGCGACGCGGGGTGCTCGACGCCTGGGGCGCGGGCCCGGCCCGCTTCCGCGAGGACGCCAACGCCGAGGAGGACCTGGCCCTCGGCGGCTACCGCGACCGGCTCGTCGTCGAACTCGCGCAGAACGCCGCCGACGCGGCCGCCCGCGCCGGGGTCCCCGGCCGGCTGCGGCTCACCCTGCACGCGGGCACCGACCAGCCCGACGGGCACGCGCTGCTCGCCGTCTCCAACACCGGCTCCCCGCTGGACGCCACCGGCGTGGAATCGCTGTCCACGCTCCGCGCCTCCGCCAAGCGCGACGACTCCTCCCAGAGCGTCGGCCGCTTCGGCGTCGGCTTCGCCGCCGTCCTCGCCGTCTCCGACGAGCCCGCCGTCCTCGGCCGGCACGGCGGCGTCCGCTGGTCCCTGGCCGAGGCCCGCGAGCTGGCCCGGGGAGCGGCCGTCGGCAGCTCCGGACTCGGCGAGGAACTGCGCCGCCGCGACGGCCACGTCCCGCTGCTGCGCCTCCCGCTGCCCGCCGAGGGCACCGCGCCCGAGGGCTACGACACCGTGGTGGTCCTCCCGCTGCGCGACGCCGCCGCCGAGGAGCTGGCCGGGCGGCTGCTCGCCGGCGTCGACGACGCCCTGCTGCTGACCCTGCCGGGGCTCGCCGAGGTCGTCATCGACACCCCGGCCGGGGGCGTGCGGACGCTGACCCGCCGCGCCGAAGGCCCGTACACCGTCATCACCGACTCCGCCGCGGACACCCTGCACGCCCCGGACACCCCGCCCGGCCTCCGCCGCTGGCGCACCGTGCGCCACTCCGGCCCCATCGAGAAGGCGCTGCTCGCCGACCGGCCCGTCGAGGAACGGCTGCGGCCCGTCTGGGCGGTGTCCTGGTCCGTGCCCGTCGACGCCGAAGGCGCCCCGGTCCGACCCGCGACCGCCGCCGTGGTGCACGCGCCGACCCCGACCGACGAACCCCTGGGCATCCCCGCGCTGCTCATCGCGACCCTGCCGCTGGACACCACCCGCCGGCACCCCGCGCCGGGGCCGCTGACCGACTTCCTGGTGGAGCGCGCGGCCGACGCGTACGCCGAGCTGCTGGGCTCCTGGGACCCGGTGAGCACCGCGCTCGTGGACCTCGTACCCGGCCCGCTCGGCAAGGGGGAGCTCGACGGGGCCCTGCGCGCCGCCGTCATCGCACGGCTGCCCCGTACGGCCTTCCTCGCGCCCGCCGCCCCCGCGGAGGACCCCGAGGAGCGGGCCGCCCTGCGCCCCTTCGAGGCCGAGGTGGTGGAGGGCGCGGGCGCCGACACCGTCCGCGTCCTCGCGGAGGTGCTGCCGACCCTGCTCCCCGCCGGGCTGGAACGCCGCCCCGAACTGCGCACCCTGGGCGTGGGCCGGCTGCCGCTGGGCGAGGCCATCGAGCGGATCGCGGGCATCGAGCGGACCCCCGAGTGGTGGTACCGGCTCTACGACAGCCTCGCCGGGGTCGACCCGGACCGGCTCTCCGGCCTCCCCGTGCCGCTGGCCGACGGGCGCACCGCGATCGGCCCCCGGCACCTGCTGCTGCCCGGCGCGGACGCCCCGCGCTCGGGCAACCCCGAAAGCCTGGCCCGGCTCGGCCTGAAGGTGGCCCACCCCGACGCCGTGCACCCGCTGCTGGAGAAGCTCGGCGCGCTCCCGGCGAGCCCGCGCGCCGTCCTGACGACCCCGCAGGTGCGGGCGGCCGTCGCGGCCTCCCTGGACGCCGGGGAGATCTGGGACGAGGACGCCCTGGACCCCGAGGAACTGGCCGACATCGTCCTCGGGCTGGTCCGCGACGCCGAACTCTCCCCCGGCGACGAACCGTGGCTGGGCGCGCTCGCCCTGCCCGACGAGGACGGCGAACCGACCCCGGCCGGCGAACTCCTGCTCCCCGACTCCCCCCTCGCCTCGGTGATCCGCGAGGACGAGATCCCGTACGTGGACGCCGAACTGGTGGAACGCTGGGACGCCGCGACCCTCACCGCCGTGGGCGTCCTCGCCGCCTTCCAGCTGGTCCGCGCCACCGACGTGGTCCTGGACCCCGACGAACTGGAGCCCCGCGACGGGGACTTCGCCGAGCCCGACGACGCCGGCCTGCTCGACGCCGTCGACGTGTGGTGCGAGGACCTCCTGGACCAGCTGCCCGACACCCCCGTGCCGCCGGTCGCCACCGAGCTGGTCGCCGTACGGGACCTCGACCTGGTCGACGACGACAGCTGGCCCCGGGCCCTGGCCATGCTGGCCCAGCCCCCCTACCGGGACGCCCTGACCCAGCCCGTGCGGGTCCTGCTCCCGGACGGCACCACCCGCTCCGTGCGCCCGTACACCGCCTGGTGGCTGCGCGACCACCCCGTCCTGGACGGCCGCCGCCCGGCCGGCCTGCGCGCGGCGGGCGGCGACCCGCTGCTGGCGGGCCTCTACACCCCCGCGGACGCCACCGGCTTCGAGGACGAGCAGGTCCTGCGGGCCCTGGGCGTACGCACCACCGTGCCCGCCCTCCTGGAGGAGCCGGGCGGCGCCGCCGAACTGCTCGGCCGCCTCGCCGACCCGGACCGCGAGGTCACCGGACGCCAACTGCACGGCCTGTACGGTGCGCTGGCCGACCTGGACCCGGAGCAGGTCACCCTCCCCGACGAGCTGCGCGCGGTCGTCGACGGCGAGGTGGTCGTCGTGGACGCCTCCGAGGCCCTGGTCGCGGACGCCCCCGACCTCCTCCCCCTGACGGCGGGCCTCCCCCTCCTCCCCGTCGCCCCGTCCCGGGCGGCCGACCTGGCCGACCTCTTCCAGGTCCGCCGCCTCTCGGAGACGGTCCCGGCGGAGGTCACCACCGCGGGCGAGGAACACGAGGTCCCCGACTCCGTCCACCAGCTCCTGGGCCCGGCCACCCCGAAGAGCTACGTGGAGCACGAGGAACTCCTGGCGGGCGGCACCGAACTCGACTGGCGCCGCACCCCGGACGGCACCCTGCACGCCTCCACCCTGGAAGGCGTGGCAGCAGCCCTCGCCTGGGCGGCCGGCCAGTGGCCCCGCCGCTTCGAGGTGGCAGCCCTCCTGGAAGACCCGTCCCGCACGGCGGAACTGGCCCGCGACCGCTGGTTCGACTGAGGAAACGCCTCCGGCGCCCACTGCGGGGCGCCGGAGACCGTACGGGGTGGTGGCTCGCTCAGCGCGCCGCGCCGAAGCCCGTCACCGTCGGGTAGGGCTTCGCCGTGCCCTTGCCCGGGAAGACCGTGACCTTGCCGGAGGCGTCGGCGGACCAGAGGTCCGGGATGCGGTCACCGGTGAGGTCGCCGTCGGAGCCGATGCGCGGGTGCGCGGCCGGGGCCAGGGTGGTCAGGACCGGCCCGGCGGCCGGGTTGGCGAAGGCGGAGAAGTCGGGGGCGGCCGGGGTGCCCTTGATGGTGAAGGCCCGGACCGTGCCGTCCTTCTGCGAGCGGGCCCACAGGGTCGGGAAGTCCGTGCCCTGCGCACGGCCCGGGGTGAGCAGGTCGTAGCCGGCCCAGCGGGTGGTGTTGCCCGAGATGAGGGTCGCCTCGCGGCTCAGCTTCGTACCGATGGACGATTCCGCCAGCCACAGACGTCCGTTCTCCACGAACAGAAGCGACGTACGGGTGACGGTCTGGCCGTCGGCCGGGGTGTCTCCCCGGGGCGAACCGTAGGCCGCGATCCCGGTGACCTTGGACCAGTCCGCGCCGAGGCCGTTCTTCACACAGTCGATGACCTTGCGTGCCGCGTCCTTGCAGGTGCTGGGCTTGTCCATGATCATCGGACCGTCCTCGGTGAAATGCCCCAGGCCGGCGTTGTGGAAGAGGAAGAGGTGGGATCCGCCGGGGGCGTGCGCCACCAGGTCGTCCACCCTGTCGCTGTAGAACGAGCCGCGGTGCGTGTACTGCACGCGGGCCCAGCTCCCGAGATCGCCCGGGGCCGCGCCGGCGTGGGCACTGGGGGTGTCGCGCGGGTCCGCGCCACGGGTGTTGAGGTTTCCGGCCGCGTCGGGGGCCAGGACGTCGGGCTTGCCGTCCGCGTCGATGTCCCCGAGGGCGATGGGGGCGGTGCTCGACTGCGCGTAGTAGCGCAGTGAGGCGTGGGCCAGGTTGCCCGCGTTGTCCATCGTCTGCAGGTAGATGGCCTGGGACCCCCAGGTCTCGGGCCTGACCTTGATGTCGGCCTTGCCGTCGACCAGCCGTACGACGTGGAGGTCGGTGGCCTCGTCCGAGCACTTCCAGCCGACGCCGAAGGTCTGCTGCGTCTGCCAGCGGGCGCAGGCGATCTCCGATCCGGTGTCGGTGCCGTGGAGCGTGAAGGATGCCTCCTGGCCGACCTTCTTGGGCTTCGCGTCGGTGGTGACCGCGGCGGTCGGCGGCGTCGTGTCCACCCGGAAGTAGCACCAGGGGGTGTAGGCGCCGGTCAGCTTGCCGTTGGTGGCACGGGCCCGCCAGCCGTACTGGCCGCCCTCCTTCACCAGGTCGCGGCTGACGTACGCGGTCTGGTCGGACGGCGCGGACCAGCCGTTGGTCAGGTTGGTGCGCTTGCCCCCGTAGGAGGTGTCCCAGAACTGGAACGTGGTCTGGAGCTGCGTGCCCGCGGGGCCGGTGGCCTTGACGCGGAGCCTCACGCCGTCGAAGCTCGCGCCGACCCAGCCCGCTCCGGACCCGCTGTACGGGTCGGTGTAGCAGTCGGACGAAGTGTTCTCACCCGCGAACTCGGGCTTGGGAAGGGTACGGGGTGCCGTGACCTTGGGTGCCACGGGATCGCCCGCGGCTGCTGCCGGGGCCGTGGAGACCAGGGCCACCGCCAGGGCGAGTCCTGCCAGTGGCAGAGCACGCGCTCGTCTCATGTGCTGTTCCCCCCAGGGAAGAAAGAGTTGATCAGCCGTAATCTCACACACGGGCCACCGGGTCGCACCAGCTTTGCCTGATCACGATTCGGTTCCGGCCACGGCGTGCGTCAGGGGGTACCGGCGCCCACCGGCGTCAGCAGCGCGTCCGCGATCGCCGTGCGGGCGTACAGGACCGAGCGGCCCGCGCGGTGGGCGGTGACCAGGCCCGCGTCGCGTAGAGCGGTGAGGTGTTGGGAGACGGCGGCGGTGGACAGGCCGCTGTGGCGGGCCAGTTGGGTGGTGGAGGCGGGGGTGTCCAGTTCGGCGAGGAGCAGGGTGCGGGAGCGGCCCAGTACGGCGGCCACCGCGTCGGTGGACTTGGTGGCGCGGGGCTCCCACAGGGTGCCGATCCCGCGGGCGGGGTAGGCGAGCTGGGGCGGTTCGGGGGCCACCGAGCGGGTCAGTACGCGGGGCCAGGCGAAGGCGGAGGGGACGAGGAGCAGGCCGGCTCCCGTGTCCGCCCGGTTCATCGAGCACTGCCGGCGGACCATGCGCAGCGTGCCGGCGTCCCAACTGACCGTCTCGTGGAGTTCGTTGAGGACGTGCGCCGAGCCGTGCTCGGCGACCTGCCGGGCCCGGTGGAACACGTCCGCCTCCAGCAGCTGGCGGATGCGCGGCCAGTACGGGCCCAGCGCGAGGTCCCAGTACGTCTCGATCTCGGCGGTGACCTTCTCCAGCGCCGCCTCGGGCTCCTCGCGCAGCAGCCGCAGCCGGGGCGCCGGGCAGGGCGTCTTCGCCACCAGGACGTCGAGGTCGGCGTGCACCTGCGCCGCGGGGCTGCGGCGGATGGCCTCCAGTTCCCCGGGGAGTTCGCCGAAGGGGCCGGCCGGGGTCGGGTTGAGGAAGTCCGCGAGGTAGCCGGTGCCCGGGATCAGGGCGGCGAGCCAGCCCCGGTCCAGTCCGGCGGCGAGCAGCCGGGGCCGCACCTGCCGGGCCCAGCGGCGGTGGAGCGGAGGGTCGGTCTCCTCGCGCAGCAGCCGGAAGCTGGTGACGACCTCCCACATCGGGGACACCGCGAACCTGGTCTGTGCCAGGTCCGTGGCCGTGAAGCTCAGTTCGTACTCCATGCGCCTGCCGCCCCCGCCTGCTTGCCCGCCCGCCATGCCGTTGGATTCGGCCCCACCTTAATCAATGGGCCCCCGGCTGCCCAGGGCGCAGGCTCCTGCCATGCCCTCCTCCTTCCGCGGTCTCCCGCCCCTCGTCTGGACCCTGTTCGCCGGTTCGATCGTCAACCGCATCGGCTACCTGGTCACCCCGTTCCTGGTCTTCCTCCTCGCCGACCGGGGCATCACCGGATCCGGCACCTCCTTCGTGCTCGGCGCGCTCGGCGCCGGCCACCTGCTCGGCCCGGCCCTCGGCGGAGTGCTCGCCGACCGGATCGGCCGCCGCCCGACCATGCTGATCGGGCTCATCGGCTCCGCCGTCGCCCAGGGCGCACTGTTCCTGGCCCCGGGGGTGTGGACGATGGCCGCCTCCGCGCTGCTCCTCAGCACCGCCGGGGCCACCGTCCCGCCCGCCGCGTTCGCCCTGCTGGCCGACTCGGTGGACACCGGCTGGCGGCAGAGGGCGTACGCCCTGTTCAACTGGGGCGTCAACATCGGCACGGCCGTCGCCGGAGTCCTCGGCGGCTTCCTCGCCGCGCACGGGTACTGGCTGCTCTTCGCCGTCGACGCCGGTTCGGCGCTCGTCTACGCCACCGTGGTCGCCACCCGGCTGCGCGAACCGGCCCGCACCGCTCCGGCCAAGGCCTCCGGCGGCCTGGGCTACGGGGTCGTCCTGCGCGACCGGCTGATGCTCCTGCTGCTCCCGCTGTTCGGGATCCAGCTGTTCGTGTACTCGCTGACCGAGGTGGCGCTGCCGCTGGCCGTCCGCGACAGCGGGCTCTCGCCGGCCGTGTACGGGGCCCTGGCCGCGGTCAACGCCGTCCTGGTGGTGGCCCTGCAGCCGTTCGTGACGGCCCGGCTGTCGGGACTGCCGCAGCTGCCGGTGCAGGCTGCGGGCGGCGCCCTGATCGCCGCCGGGGTGGCGCTGACCGGGCTCGCGGACTCCGTGACCGGGTACGTGGTCTCGGTGGTGGTCTGGTCGCTCGGCGAGGTGGCCGTGGCCGGCATCGCGGCTTCGCTGGTGGCCGACCTGGCTCCGGCCGACGCCCGGGGCCGCTACCAGGGCGCGTTCAGCTGGACCTGGGGCTTGGCCCGCTTCTCCGCCCTCACCCTGGGCGTCACCCTGTACACCGGGGTCGGGGCGGCCGCCCTGTGGTGGGGCGCACTGGCCGCGGGCCTGCTCGCCGCGGCGGCGATCCTGACCCTGCGCACCCGCATCGCGTCCCGCACGGAGCAGGCCCACACACTGGCGGCGTGAGCCCCTCAGACCCGTTCGACGAGGACGGGATGCCCCGACAGGAGCCGCGTGAGATCACCCGCGTCGGAGGTGAAGACCGTCACCTGTTCGCCCCGCCTCGCCTTCACGACGGCGACTGCGGCCAGGACCGCGTCGATGGCGTACTTGTGGCCGTGCAGCCCCGCGTCGGTGAGGAGGGCGCGTGCGACGGCGACGGCCGAGGCGTCCGCGTCGACGACTTCGACGCGGGAGAGCGCCCAGTCCCAGAGCCGGGGTGCCTTGCCCGGCCGGGGGTCCCAGGCCTCGAGCGTCGTGAGGCCGGAGGTGACGACGGGCACCTTGCGCTCCCAGGCCTTGTTCACCAGACCGAGGAGCGCCCGGTCCCCGCGCACGACCTTGGACAGCGCCTCCGAATCGAGGACGAACACCCGTGGGCGGTCGAGCGGCTCGGGCTTCGGTGGTGGCGTCATGCCGCCACCTGCCCGGAGTCGTGCCTCACCTCGGCCCCGGCTCTCATCGCGTCGTGTTTCGCGTCGATCGATGCCAGCCACTCGTCCGTGCTCAGGCGCTCCTCTTCCGTCAGGACGCCGTGTTCCTGCTGGAGCGCGGCGGACAGCTCACCGAGCTTGTCCATCGCGACTTCCCGCTCCACCGCGGCCGTCACGTAGGCGGAGACACCACGCGGGTCCACGTGCCCCTTGATGTACTCCACCACCTCATCGGGCAAGGTGATAGTGATCTTTTTCGTTCCCATAGTTCGAGTATGAATACCCCCCGAGACCCCTGTCGATCCCTCTCGGGAATGAACCACGGGGCCCACGGTTGACCGTGACCCCGCCGGTTCCCGATCCCTACGCCGGGAACCGCCGGTCCACCCAGCGGAAGGTGAACTCGATGAGGACGGCCGCCACGGCGGCGATGCCGACGGCGGTCCACGGCATCACGGCGCCCTCCAGCTTGAGCTGGAAGAACTCCTGCAGCCAGGGCACGACGAGCACGATCAGGAACGCCCCGCCCATCGCTCCGACCAGGCCGACCCGCCACCAGGTGTAGGGGCGGGCGATGATCGCCAGCACCCACATCGAGGTCAGGAACAGCGCGAGCGTCGCGGCGCTGGTCTCGGCCTTGAGGGCGTCGGGGCCGGTGTAGTAGTGGCGGGCGATCATGTACGTCACGAAGCAGGCGACGGCGGCGATGACCCCGCCCGGGATCGCGTACCGCATCACGCGTTTCACGAAGTGCGGCTTGGCCCGCTCCTTGTTGGGGGCGAGGGCGAGGAAGAAGGCCGGGATGCCGATCGTGAGGGTGGACAGCAGCGTCAGGTGGCGGGGCAGGAAGGGGTACTCCACCTGCCAGCACACCACCAGGATGGCCAGCAGCACCGAGTAGACCGTCTTCGTGAGGAAGAGGGTGGCGACGCGGGTGATGTTGCCGATGACCCGGCGGCCTTCGGCGACCACCGACGGCAGGGTGGAGAAGCTGTTGTTGAGGAGGACGATCTGCGCGACGGCCCGGGTGGCCTCCGAGCCGGAGCCCATGCTGACGCCGATGTCGGCGTCCTTGAGCGCGAGCACGTCGTTGACCCCGTCGCCGGTCATCGCGACCGTGTGGCCCCGGGACTGGAGGGCGGCGACCATGTCGCGCTTCTGCTGCGGGGTGACCCGCCCGAAGACGGCGTTCCCGTCGAGGACCTCGGCCATCTCCCCCTGGTCGGTGGGGAGCGTACGGGCGTCGACGGTGTTCTCGGCGCCGGGCAGGCCCAGCTTGCCGGCGACCGCGCCGACCGAGACGGCGTTGTCCCCGGAGATCACCTTGGCCTTGACGTCCTGGTCGTCGAAGTAGCGCAGGGTGTCGGCGGCGTCGGGGCGCAGCCGCTGCTCCAGGACGACGAGGGCGGTCGGCCTGACCCCGGTGGCCACGCCCGGGTCGTCGAGCTCGACGGCGGCCCGTCCCAGCAGGAGGACCCGCAGGCCCTGCTCGTTGAGCTCGTTGATCTCCTCCAGGGCCGGGTCCCCGGCCGGGAGCAGCACGTCGGGGGCGCCGAGCAGCCAGGTGTTGTTCTCGCCGTCGCCCTCGCTGAAGCTGGCGCCGCTGTACTTGCGGGCGGAGGAGAAGGGCAGTGATTCGGTGCAGCGCCACTCGGCGCTGTCGGGGTAGGCGTCGATGATCGCCTGGAGGCTGGCGTTGGGGCGGGGGTCGCTCTCGCCGAGCGCGCCGAGGACCTTCTTGACGTACGAGGCGTCCGCGCCGCCGAGCGGGCGGCACTCGGTGACGTCCATGCCGCCCTCGGTGAGGGTGCCGGTCTTGTCGAGGCAGACCACGTCCACGCGGGCGAGCCCCTCGATGGCGGGCAGCTCCTGCACCAGGCACTGCTTGCGGCCGAGCCGGATGACGCCGATGGCGAAGGCGACGGAGGTGAGGAGGACGAGGCCTTCGGGGATCATCGGGACGATGCCGCCGACGGTGCGGGCGATGGCGTCCTTGAGGTTGTTGTCCTTGACGACCAGCTGGCTGATGATCAGGCCGATGGAGGTCGGGATCATCATCCAGGTGACGTACTTGAGGATGGTGGAGATGCCGGAGCGCAGCTCGGAGTGGACGAGCGTGAACCGGGAGGCCTCTTCGGCGAGCTGGGCGGCGTAGGCCTCGCGGCCCACCTTGGTGGCCGTGAAGGCGCCGCCGCCGGCGACGACGAACGAGCCGGACATGACCGGGTCGCCGGGCTTCTTCAGGACGGGGTCGGCCTCGCCGGTGAGCAGCGATTCGTCGATCTCCAGTCCGTCGGCCTCGCCGACGAGTCCGTCGACGACGACCTTGTCGCCGGGGCCGAGCTCGATGACGTCGTCGAGGACGATCTCGGAGGTGGAGATCTCGGCGGTGCGGCCGTCGCGGCGGACGCTGGGTTTGGCCTCGCCGATGACGGCGAGGCCGTCGAGGGTCTTCTTGGCGCGCATCTCCTGGATGATGCCGATGCCGGTGTTCGCGATGATCACGAAGCCGAAGAGGCTGTCCTGGATCGGCGCGACGAAGAACATGATCACCCAGAGGACGCCGATGATGGCGTTGAAGCGGGTGAAGACGTTGGCGCGGACGATCTCGGACGTGGAGCGGCTGCTGCGGACGGGGACGTCGTTGACCGCTCCGCGGGCGACGCGCTCGGCGACCTCGGTGGTGCTGAGACCTGCCGGCTTGAACCTGGGCGCGGGCGGCTTGACCGGGTGTACGGGATCCAACTCGGCCCCCGCGTCGATGGCGGTCCCGGCGGCCGCGCCGCCCCCGCCCGGCTCCGGCCCGTCTGATGCGCTCTGCGCCCGCTCCGTCATGGTTCCGACGTTAAGGGGCGAATCCCCCACCCACCCGCCGAAAGATACGAATATCCGACTTCCGGATGAGCCGAATCCTCCCCGAGTACCCCCTAGGGGCCGGGCCGCCCGCGCAGCGGCCCGCCAGGGGTGCGGGGAACTGCGCGACCAGCCACAGCGGACCCGCACGGGAGCGCGCGGGCCCCGCAGACGGGTCGCAGCCGGCCCGCGCGGGAGGTCGGGCGCTAGCCCGCTTGGGGGGACGGGGCCGACGGGTCGGCTTCGCCCCGAGCGGCCAGCTCCGCCGCGTGCCGCCGCAGAGCGGCCTCGCGGCCGCGGACGTACCAGAGGCCGATCAGGCCGAGGACCCCGCCGACCGCGCAGGTCCAGACCCACCACAGCATGCCCCGGTCCGCGAACCACCCGTAGAAGGGGAGCTGGAAGAGGAAGAGGGCGAACCACAGGATCGTGCCGCCGGCCACGGTGCCCACGATCGGGCCCTCAAGGGGCTCGGGGGCCTCGTGCGTCGCAGTCCATTTCGCCATGGTGACCAGTCTAGGCCGGTCGGCGGAGGGTCTACGCGCGGAGATGGACGCCCTCTCGTTCATGTGTTCATACTGAAACGATTTGGGCTTGGCCCGATTTCTTCGTAGGAAACCACCACTGCATCACCGCTGAGGACCAGGACCCCCATGAGCACGTCGGCCCCCGCTTCTTCCGTGGACCGCTACTTCAAGATCTCCGAGCGCGGCTCGACCATCGGCCGCGAGGTACGGGGCGGCTTCGCCACCTTCTTCGCGATGGCCTACATCATCGTGCTGAACCCGATCATCCTGGGCAGCGCGAAGGACATGTACGGCCACCAGCTCGACGGCGGCCAGCTGGTCACCGCCACCGTGCTGACCGCCGCCTTCACCACCCTCCTCATGGGCGTGATCGGCAACGTCCCGATCGCCCTCGCCGCCGGGCTCGGCGTCAACACCGTGGTCGCCCTCCAGCTCGCCCCGCGCATGAGCTGGCCCGACGCCATGGGCATGGTGGTCCTGGCCGGCTTCGTGGTGATGCTGCTGGTCGCCACCGGTCTGCGCGAGCGGGTCATGAACGCGGTCCCGCTCGGCCTGCGCAAGGGCATCGCGATCGGCATCGGCCTGTTCATCCTGCTGATCGGCCTGGTCGACTCGGGCTTCGTCACCCGCATGCCGGACCTCGCCCACACCACGGTCCCGATCCAGCTCGGCAGCAACGGCCACCTGCACGGCTGGCCCGTCCTGATCTTCGTGGTCGGCGTCCTGCTGACGCTGACCCTGATCATCCGCAAGACCCCCGGCGCGATCCTGATCTCCATCGTGGCCATGACCGTCGCCGCCCTGGTGGTCCAGCTGGTCACCAAGCTCCCGGACACCGCCTGGGGCCTGACCGTCCCGGAGTGGCCGGGCAACCCGGTGGCCGCCCCCGACTTCGGCCTCATCGGTCAGGTCAGCCTGTTCGGCGGCTTCGGCAAGGTCGGCGTACTGACCGGCGTCCTGTTCGTCTTCACCGTGCTGCTGTCCTGCTTCTTCGACGCGATGGGCACCATCCTGGGCGTCGGCGACGAGGCCAAGCTGACGAAGCCGGACGGCTCCTTCCCCGGCATCAACCGGGTGCTCTTCGTCGACGGCATGGCCGTCGCCGCGGGCGGCGCCTCCTCCTCCTCGGCCACCACCTGCTTCGTGGAGTCCACGGCCGGCGTCGGCGAGGGGGCCAGGACCGGCCTCGCGAACATCGTGACCGGCGGCCTCTTCACCGTCTCGCTGTTCCTCACGCCGCTCGCCACGATGGTCCCCTCACAGGCGGCCACGCCCGCGCTCGTCGCGGTCGGCTTCCTGATCATGGCCGGCTCGGTCAGGGACATCGACTGGAACGACTTCACCATCGCCGTCCCGGCCTTCCTGGCCATGGTGATGATGCCGTTCACGTACTCGATCACCAACGGCATCGGCATCGGCTTCGTGGCCTTCTCCGTGCTGCGGCTGGCGACCGGCCGGGGCCGCGAGGTCCCGGTGGCCATGTACGTCGTGTCCGCGGTCTTCGTCTTCTACTACGCGATGCCGGCGCTGGGCCTCACGTAAGCCCGTAGAACTTCTCCGTCTCGTCGACGGCGGCCTTGAAGCGTTCGTCGAAATCGTCGCGAATGAGCGTCCGGACCACATAGTCCTGGACGCTCATTCCGCGTTTGGCGGCATGAGTCCGGAGCCTGTCGAGGAGCTCCCCGTCTATGCGCATGCTCAGCACATGTGTCCCCATGCCGAAAGGGTCGGGGCACAGGGCATGGACGCGTGTCACTTTCCGGAGCCGACTCACCCGTACGAGTGACACCAGATAACCGTTGTTCCTTAGGAAGAGTAATGAGTTACTCTAAATACATGCATGACCTTTCCCATGGCGACGACGCAGCCGCCGTGAACGACCTCCGCTCCGCCGTCATGCGGCTGGGCAGGCGCCTCAAGCACCAGCGCGTCGACGAATCGCTGAGCCCGACCGAGATGTCGGTCCTCGGCACCCTCGCCCGCTGCGGCCAGGCCACCCCCGGTGAGCTGGCCCGGCGCGAGCACGTGCAGCCGCCGTCCATGACGCGCATCGTCGCGTTGCTGGAAGCCAAGGGACTGGTCACGCTGGAACCGCACCCCGACGACCGCCGCCAGAAGGTGGTCCGCCAGACGGAGGAGGCCGAGGCGATGCTCGAAGAGAGCCGTCGCAAGCGCAACGCCTTCCTCGCCGGGCTCGCGGCCGAGCTGACCGAGGACGAATGGGCGAAGCTCCGCGAAGCCGCGCCCGTCCTGGACAAGCTCGCGCACCTATAGGAACGACGCCAGGAGGCGAACCCTTTTGAGTACGGGACCCGGAGCAGACTCCGCCCCCGGCCACACATCCACCACTACACGCACGCCGGGCACCGCACCGCACAAGAACTCGATGTTCAGCTCGCTGAAGATCCGGAACTACCGGCTCTTCGCCACGGGCCAGGCCGTCTCGAACACCGGCACCTGGATGCAGCGCATCGCACAGGACTGGCTGGTCCTGTCCCTGACCGGATCCGCCTCCGCGGTCGGCATCACCATCGCGCTGCAGTTCCTGCCGATGATGCTGTTCGGGCTCTACGGAGGCGTACTCGCCGACCGGCTCCCCAAGCGGCCGCTGCTGCTCTGCACCCAAGCCGCCATGGGCCTCACCGGCCTCGCGCTCGGTGTCCTCACCCTCGCCGGCCACGTCAACGTCTGGCACGTCTACCTCGCCGCCTTCCTCCTCGGCCTGGTCACCGTCGTGGACAACCCGGCCCGCCAGACCTTCGTCTCCGAGATGGTCGGCAAGGACCAGGTGGCCAACGCGGTCAGCCTGAACTCGGCCAACTTCCAGTCCGCGCGCCTGGTCGGCCCGGCCATCGCCGGTGTCCTCATCACCGCCGTCGGCTCCGGCTGGGCCTTCCTGCTCAACGGCCTGTCCTTCGCCGCACCCCTCGCGGCCCTGCTGATGATGCGGACCCGGGACCTGCACCCGGTCGAGGTCCAGCCCCGCGCCAAGGGCCAGCTCCGGGAGGGCCTGCGGTACGTTGCCGGACGGCCCGAGCTGATCTGGCCGATCGTGCTCGTCGGGTTCATCGGCACCTTCGGCTTCAACTTCCCGATCTGGCTGTCGGCCTTCGTCAGCAAGGTCTTCCACGGGGACGCGGGCACGTACGGGCTCTTCAACACCCTGATCGCGGCGGGCTCCCTGGCGGGCGCCCTGCTGGCGGCCCGCCGGGGCCTCTCCCGGCTGCGGCTGCTGGTCGCGGCGGCGGTGCTGTTCTCCGTACTCCTCCTGGTGACGGCCTTCGCACCGAGCTTCTGGCTGTTCGCGGCGCTCCTCGTCCCGATCGGGGTCTTCGGCCTGACGGTGAACGTCACCGCCAACTCCAGCGTCCAGATGGCCACCGACCCCGAGATGCGGGGCCGGGTGATGGCCCTGTTCATGATGGTCTTCACCGGCGGCACCCCGATCGGGGCCCCGCTGGTCGGCTGGATCACGGACACGTACGGCGCGCGGATCGGCATGGCCGCGGGCGGAGCGGTCTCCCTGGCCGCCGCCGTCACGATCGGCCTCGTCCTCTCGCGCGTCGGCAACCTCCGCCTCAGCGTGAACCGCCACGGCGTGACCTTCGTCCCGTCGGACCGCCGCCGCCAGCTGGCGACGGCGGCGTAGGCCCTCGCGGGGGTGCTCCGGGCACCCCCGCAGGCCTACGCTCGGCCCATGAGACTGTTCGCAGCCGTCATCCCGCCCGAGGCGGGCCGCGCGGAACTCGCCGGGGCCGTACACGGCCTGCGCGACGACCGGCTGCGCTGGACCGCGGAAGCCGGCTGGCACTTCACGCTCGCCTTCATGGGCGAGGTCCACGACGAGGTCCTCCCCGAACTGCACGCCCGCCTCGCCCGCGCCGCGGCCCGCAGCGCCCCCTTCCCGCTCCGGATCCACGGCTCCGGGCACTTCGGCCACCGCTCCCTGTGGGCCGGCGCCGCCGGGGACCTCGACGCCCTGCGCATGCTCGCCGAGCGCGCCGACGCCGCCGCCCGCCGCTCCGGGGTGCCCATGGACCAGCACCGCCGCTACACCCCCCACCTCACCCTCGGGCGGCTCCGCGACGAGCAGGGCGACCTCCGGCCCTACTGCACGGCCCTGGCCCCCTTCGAGGGCACCGGCTGGCAGGTCGGCGAGCTCAGCCTGGTCCGCAGCAACCTGCCCGTCTCCGGCGTCCCCGGCGAACAGCCCCGCTACGAGGTCGTCGGCTCCTGGGAACTGGGAGAGCCCGCCCCTCCGTACGAAGGGCGGGCCCGGTCGCGTTAGGCTCGACGGGTGGATCCCAAGACCAGAAACCGCGTCATGGCCGGTGTGCTCGTACTGATGTTCGTCGTGGTGGCGGTGGCCGCCGCGGTCGGCCAGTAGGACCGACCCGCGACACCTACCAGGCGAACGCCTCCGGCGCCGCACCCGGCCCCGGGAAGACCTCGTCCAGTCCCGCCAGCACCTCCGGCGACAGTTCCAGCTCCACCGCCCGCAGCGCGGACGCGAGCTGCTCCGGCGTACGCGGACCGACGATCGGACCCGTGACCCCGGGACGCGTCAGCAGCCAGGCCAGCGCGACCTCGCCGGGCTCCAGTCCGTGCTTGTCCAGCAGGTCCTCGTACGCCTGCACCTGCGCCCGTACGGAACTGTTCGCGAGCGCGTCCGCCGAGCGTCCGCTCGCCGAGCGACCCGACTCCGAGGCCTTGCGGATCGCCCCGCCCAGCAGCCCGCCGTGCAGCGGGGACCACGGGATGACGCCGAGCCCGTACGCCTCGGCCGCCGGGATGATCTCCAGCTCCGCCCGCCGCTCGGCGAGGTTGTAGAGGCACTGCTCGCTCACCAGGCCGAGCCGCCCCGAGCGCGCCGCGGCCTCGTTGGCCTGGGCGATCTTCCAGCCGGGGAAGTTCGAGGAGCCGGCGTAGAGGACCTTGCCCTGCTGGATCAGGACCTCGACGGCCTGCCAGATCTCCTCGAAGGGCGTCAGCCGGTCCACGTGGTGGAACTGGTAGATGTCGATGTAGTCGGTGTTCAGGCGCTTGAGGCTGGCGTCGACGGCCCGCCGGATGTTCAGCGCCGACAGGCGGTCGTAGTTGGGCCACGGGTCGCCCTCGGCGGCCATGTTCCCGTAGACCTTGGTGGCGAGGACCGTCTTCTCCCGACGGCCACCGCCCTGGCTGAACCAGGTACCGATGATCTCCTCGGTACGTCCCTTGTTCTCGCCCCACCCGTACACGTTGGCCGTGTCGAAGTAGTTGATGCCGGCGTCGAGGGCCGTGTCCATGAGGGCGTGGCTCTCC
This sequence comes from Streptomyces sp. NPDC104226, assembly GCF_055584085.1. Classification (NCBI taxonomy): domain Bacteria; kingdom Bacillati; phylum Actinomycetota; class Actinomycetes; order Kitasatosporales; family Streptomycetaceae; genus Streptomyces; species Streptomyces sp. NPDC104226. The sequence goes on along the minus strand of NZ_JBVJMS010000005.1, from coordinate 164,965 downwards.
GGCTCTCCCGTCTGGGGGCCGAAGTTCATGGTGCCGAGGACAAGTCGGCTGACCTTGAGACCGGTGCGTCCGAGCTGCGTGTACTCCATGGGCCACTAGCCAACTGCCTGGAGTGCGCTCGAAGCAAGACCCGCCCGTGAAGGACGTGTTACGTGTCCTGCCGCGGGCGGTACGGGCCGCCGAGGCCCCAGGCCTGGTGGAGGACCGCCGCGAACTCCCCCGCGAGGCGGTGCTCTCCGGAGGCGTTGGGGTGCGTGCCGTCGTAGGTGTCCCGGTCGATCTCGTACGCCTCCGGGCGCGCGGCCAGCAGGATCGGCGAGGCGGGGGTCGACAGGTCGGCCACGGCCTTGGCGAGGAGCTCGTTGAAGAGCTCGACCTGCCGCGCGAAGGGCGCGTCGTCCCGGGCCCGGACGTTGGGTATGACGGGCAGCAGGACCATGCGGATCCCGGGCCGGGCGGCGCGGGCCTCCGTGATGAAGCGGCGGACGTTGGCGGCCGTGCCCTCGGCGGCGGTGTAGAAGCCCAGGTCGATCAGGCCGAGGGAGACCAGCAGCACGTCGGCCCCGGCGGCGCCCGCGGCCGGCCCGATGAGCGGGGCCATGTGCTGCCAGCCCTCGCCCCAGCCGGCCAGGTGGCGGCGGGCATCGGCGGGGAAGCCGGGGTCGGCGTACGCGTCGCTGGCCGGCGCGTCCGCGACGGCGTCGTAGAGACCGCTGCGGGGGCCGACGATCTCGTACGGGCCGCCGAAGGTGGTGTCGAGGTGCTGCCACATCCGGTAGCGCCAGGTGTAGTCGCCGGCGCGCCCGATGGTCATGGAGTCCCCGACGAACATGAAACGCATCCGGTCATCTTCGCGGATCAAGGGGGCGCGGCTCCTGTGATGCCGGACACGCGGGCCCGGCTGGCAGGCTAGGGGGATGCGCCCGCACCTGCTGCCCCTGACCGCCGCCGCCGCTGTTGCTCTCGCCCTGCTGCCCTCGGTCGCCGCCGCGTCCGGGCCCGGCGCGTCCGGGTTCACGATCACCGACCCGCGGATCAAGGAGTCGAGCGGGCTCGCGGCCAGCCGGATCCACCCTGGCGTCTACTGGACGCACAACGACAGCGACGACGGCCCGTACGTCTACGCCGTGGACTCCGCGACCGGGAAGACGGTCGCGCGGATCACCCTGACGGGCATCGGCACCCCCCGGGACGTCGAAGGCATCTCCCTCGGCCCGGACGGCAACCTCTACGTCGGCGACATCGGCGACAACCGCGGCGGCACCTGGAACCACGTGTGGATCTACCGCTTCGCCGAGCCGAAGACCCTCGCGGACACCACCCTCAAGGCCGAGCAGTTCACCGTGAAGTACGCCGACGGGCCGCGGAACGCGGAGGCGCTGATGGTCCACCCGGTGACGGGCCGGGTGTACATCGCCAGCAAGGACGAGAAGGCCGGAGGCCTCTACGAGGGCCCGCAGACCCTGTCCGTCTCCGGCACCAACACCTTCCGCCGCATCGGGGACGTCCCGTGGGTCACGGACGGGGCGTTCTCCCCGGACGGGGGTCGGCTCGTACTCCGCGGATACCTGTGGGCGAAGGCGTACCCGTGGAAGGACGGCCGCCCGGCCGGGGACGGGGAGGCGGTGGCCGCGCCCTGGCAGGGGCAGGCGGAGTCGGTCACGTACTCGGCGGACGGGTCGACGCTGCTGTTCGGCGCGGAGGGGGTGAACAGCCGGGTCGTCGCCGTCCCGGTGGCGCCGGCGACCGCGAAGCCCTCGCCCCCGCCCTCCGGCTCCGCCGCGCCGGCCCCGGGCGCGCCCGGGGAACCCGGCCAACCCGCCTCCGGCAGCTTCACGAAGGGCGCGCTCGTCCTCGTCGCGGCCCTCGCCCTCACCCTGGCCGCGAAGCGCCTCCTCCGCCGCCGCCCGAAGCCCTGACCCTCCGGGCCTGGGTCCGGCCCCCGCAGCGGGGGCGGCGGGCCCTGCGGGGCGAAGTCCCCTACCCACCCTTCCACCGTTCCCCGGGCCGGCCCGGACCCGCGCCTCAAACGCCGGCGGGGCTGAAAGGGGGCCCCGGGCTGCGCCCGGACCCCTGGGGCTCCGCCCCAGACCCCGGTCCTCAAACGCCGGACGGCTAAAAGGAACACACCCCGGCCGGGGCTGGACATGTGGCCGGTCAGAGTCGATCGGGGTGCCGGGGTGGGGACGGGGGTGGGGTGGGGTGTTGGTCTGGACGTAAAACGTGATTTGTGGCGCGAGAACAGGCCGTCTCCCTGTCGAAGCCGATGTCAGGGCGCCTAAATCATGAGTCCAGACCAACACCCCACCCCACCCCCGGCCCCGCCCCACCCGCAGCAGGCCCAGCCCCACCCCGCCAGGGACCCCTTACGCGCCCTGGATCGGGATCTCCTGGGTTTCCGTGGGCGGGGCCGGCTGGGACATCGTCGCGAGGAGTTGGCGGGCCAGGCCCAGGCCCGTGCCGCCCATCGTCAGGGCCTTCGCGAACATCTCCGACATGCCCTCCGCCCCGTTCAGGAGGATCATGTGCTCGACGTTGCCGAAGGCGCCCGCTCCCGCCTCCACGATCGCCGGCCAGTTCTCGGCGAGCTGCTGCGCGACCACCGCCTCCTGGTTCTCCGCCAGCGCGGCGGCCCGCGCCTTGATGGCCGTCGCCTCCGCGAGGCCCTTCGCCTTGGCGGCCTCCGCCAGCGCCAGCCCGTTCGCCTGGGCCGAGGCCGCCTCCGCGAGGCCCTTGGCCTGGGTCGCCGCCGCCTCCGCCTCGCCCGTCGCGCGGGTGGCCGTCGCCGCGGCCAGCCCCCGGGCCTCCGTGGCCTTCGCGTCGGCCGCGGCCGCCGTCGTCACCCGGGTCGCCTCGGCCGCGGCCGCCAGCTCCGTCTCCTTCGCCTTGGCCTGCGCCGCCGAGATGCGCGCGTCGCGCTCCGCCTCGGCCCGGGTCCGGGTCTCGTACGCCGCCGCGTCCGCCGGCTTGCGGACGTCCGCCTGGAGCTGCTGCTCGCGCCGGTGCGCCTCCAGCTCCGCCACCCGGGTCTCCTGGACCACGACCTCCTGGCGCGCCGCCGCCTCCGACAGCGGCCCCGCCTGGCGGGCCGTCGCGGCCGCCTTGTCCCGCTCGGCCTGGTAGCCGGCCTGGAGGATCTCGCTGTCCCGGGTGGCCTCCGACATCCGCGCGAAGGCGGCCTGTTCGGCCTCGGTGGCCCGCAGGTTGGCGTCCGCCTGGGCGATCCGCGCGTCCCGCTGCACGGCCGCCGCGTGCGGCATCGCCAGGTTCTTGATGTAGCCGGTCGGGTCCTCGATCTCGTGGATCTGCAGCGAGTCGACGATCAGGCCGAGCTTCTCCATCTCGGTCCCGCACGCCGCCCGGGTCTGCCCGGTCAGCTTCTCCCGGTCGCGGATCATGTCCTCGACCGTCAACCCGCCCACGATCGAGCGCAGATGGCCCGCGAAGACGATGTGCACCCGCTCGGGCATCATCTTCTGCTGGTCCAGGAAGCGGCGGGCCGCGTTGGCGATGGACACGAAGTCGTCGCCGATCTTGAAGATGACCACGCCCTTGACCCGCAGCGGGATGCCCTGGTGGGTCACGCAGTCCACGTTCAGCTGGGTTTCGTTGAGGTCCAGCGACAGCTTGCGCACGGCCTGCACGCCGGGCAGCACCAGCGTTCCCCGTCCGGTGACGATGCGGAACCCCATGCCCTCCGCGATGCCCTCGGTCTTGTGCGCGGAGCCGGAGATGACCAGCGCCTCGTTGGGCTCGGCCACCCGCCACATGAGCTTGAACAGGCCGATCGCGGCCGCGATCGCGCCTACGACAATCCCTGCCAGTACGCCGACAGACATCGGCAACTCCCCCTCGTACGCAGTGGCGTTCGCCACCGAAGAAGGCGAGTGTGCGCCCGCGTCAGGGCGGCGTGAAGACGGCGGCCGATTCTTGTCGCCATCTTGATACGGTCCGCCGCGACCAGCCCGTCAGTCCCCGTACGCGGCCATCACGTAGACCGTCCGCGGCGGCAGGTACTCGACCACCGTGACCACCGTCCCGACCGCCAGCCGGCCCGTCCCCGGCGCCGGGTGCGCGAGGAAGTGCTCGGCTCCGCCCCGGATCCGCACGATGACCTCGCCGACCAGCCCCGGACCGACCGTCCCGGTGACCCGGCCGTCCAGTCCCACCATGTCCGATTCCCCCATGCTCCGAGCGTACGGGGCTAACCGCGCGCGGGGTCCTCGTCGAGCCGGTATTCCTCGCCGTCCGCGTGGTAGCCGTACAGCTCCCCGTAGCGGCCCCAGTCCGTGGCCGTCTCCAGCTGCTGCTCCAGCTGCTCGCTCGTGTAGTGGTGCGAGAGCAGGTCGCGGAAGAACCCGGCCCGCTGGGTGCCGCCCCGCGAGCGTTGCAGGGTGGTGTGGATCAGGTGGACGAGCGGGACCTCCATGGCCCCCTGCGCGAACAGTTCCTTCGACTCCTGTACGTCGGCCCCCGCGAAGGCGCTGCCGCGGGCGGTCAGCACCAGGTGCAGGTCCCGTACCTCGGCCAGGCCCAGCAGTTCCAGCCCGTCCACCTGGGGCAGTACGTCGTCCACCTCCAGGCCCAGTTCCTCGGCGAGGTCCGCGATGTCCACGCTGCCGTCGCCGGTGCCGCGCTGGAGCACGATCTCGGCGAGGCCGGCCATCCCGTCGACGCTGGCCGCCGGGAGCGGGGTGTTGGCCGGGGTGCGCTTGGCCGGCGGGGCCGTGGGCGTGCTGGCGGCGGCCTGGGCGGTGCGGCCGGTCATCACCGCGTACACGGCGTCCACGATCCGCTCGAACTCGGCGCTCCCCCGGTCCCGGGGGCGGGCCAGGTCCACCGCGAAGGTCTCCTTGATGGTTCCGTAGGGCCGCGAGCCCAGCACCACCACCCGGTCGGCCATCAGCACGGCCTCCTCGATGTTGTGCGTGACCAGCACCACCGCCTTGGCGGGGAAGCGGTCGGAGGCCCACAGCTCCATCAGCTCACCGCGCAGGTTCTCGGCGGTGAGCACGTCCAGGGCGGAGAACGGCTCGTCCATCATCAGCACGTCGGGTTCCACGACCAGGGCCCGGGCGAAGCCGACGCGCTGGCGCATCCCGCCGCTGAGCTCCTTGGGGTAGGCCGACTCGAAGCCGTCCAGGCCGATCAGGTCGATGGCCTCCACCGCCTGGCGGGCCCGCGACTCGCGGTCCATGCCCTTGGCCTCCAGGCCCAGTTCCACGTTCTGCTGCACCGTCAGCCAGGGCAGCAGCGCGAAGGTCTGGAACACCATCGCCGTGCCGGGGTTCGCCCCGCGCAGCTCCTCGCCCCGGTAGGTGACCGAGCCGGAGCTGGCGGGGATCAGCCCGGCGAGGCAGCGCAGCAGGGTGGACTTGCCGCTGCCGGACTTCCCGAGGAGGGCGACGATCTCGCCCTCGCGGATCTCCAGGTCGATGCCGCCGAGCACGGGCAGTTCCCCGTCGGCGCCGGCGTAGGACTTGGTGAGGGCGGCGGCCTGGAGGATCGTGGTCATGCGGGGCGGGCTCCTCGGTCGGGCGGGCGAGTGGGCCGGCGGGCCGGCCGGCGGGCGGGGTTCAGATGGAGTAGCGGCGCTCCGCGAGCCGGTACAGGGGCCGCCAGAACAGCCGGTTGAGGCCGACGACGTACAGGCTCATGACGGCGATCCCGGCGATCAGCTTGGGGAAGTCCCCGTCCTCGGTGGCGTGGAAGATGTACGCGCCGAGACCGGTCGCGGACAGCGTCGTCCCGGCGAAGGTGACGACCTCGCCGACGATGGAGGCGTTCCAGGCGCCGCCCGAGGCGGTGATGCCGCCGGTGACGTACGAGGGGAACACGGCCGGGACGATCAGGCGCTTCCAGCGCTGGAGCCCGCGGACGCCGAGGTCGTCCATGGCCTCTTTGAGGTCCGAGGGGATGGCCATGGCTCCGGCGATGGCGTTGAAGAGGATGTACCACTGCGCGCCCAGGGCCATCAGCAGGATGCAGCCGATGTTGATGTTCAGCCCGGTCTTGAGGAAGAACCAGACGGCCACCGGGAAGAGCAGGTTCGCGGGGAAGCTCGCCAGCACCTGCACCACGGGCTGGGCGATCTTCGTGAGCCGGGGCGAGGAGCCGATCCACACGCCCACGGGCACCCACACGACGGTGGCGGCGGCGACGAGCACGATCACCCGCAGGAAGGTGATCAGCCCGAGCAGCAGCGGTTCCCCGAACACCCCGAGGCCGGCTTCGGCTTCGCGCTGGAGGTAGCGCACCAGGTCGTACAGGCCCCACAGGATGACGGCTCCGGCGACGACGGCGAAGACCACGTCGCCGGTCCGGCGGCGGGCCGGATCCACCGACAGCGCCCGGTCGTCGCGGCCCAGTACGCGGGCGGCCCGGCCGGTGGCCTCGCGGGCGGGGGCGGTGGCGCGGCCGAGCATGCGGGGCCAGTGGGAGCGGCGCAGGAAGTCCAGTACGAAGCTGCGCTGGACGTCGGTGGACTCCGACTGCTCGTTCTTGTACTTCTCCGCCCAGGCCGTGAGGGGCCGCCAGAAGAAGAAGTTGACGGTGACGATGGTGACGGTCATCGCGAGGATGACCCAGGCGATCTTCCCGAGGTCCCCCTCGCCGATCGCGGTGCCCGCGTACGAGCCGAGGCCGGGGACGGCGTACTCCTGCCCGGAGACGGAGACCGCCTCGGAGGCCACGAGCATGAACCAGCCGCCGGCGAAGCTCATCATGCCGTTCCACACCAGGTCGATGACCCCGGCGGGGACCTCCACGCGCCAGAAGCGCATCCAGCGGGTGAAGCCGAACGAGCGGGACACCTCGTCGAGTTCGCGGGGGAGGGAGGTCAGGGTGGCGTAGAACCCGAAGGTCATGTTCCAGGCCTGCGAGGTGAAGATGGCGAAGATCACGGCGCATTCGAGGCCGAGGAGCGAGCCGGGGAACAGGGCGACGAAGAAGGTGACGAGGACCGAGAGGAAGCCGAGGACGGGGACGGACTGGAGGATGTCCAGGGCCGGGATGAGCACCCGTTCCAGGCGGCGGCTGCGGGCGGCGGCGTAGGCGTAGCCGAAGGTGAAGACCACGGAGGCGAACAGCGCGATGAACATCCGCAGGACGCTGCGGGCGGCGTAGTACGGGAGCTTCGCCGGGTCCGTGTCCACGTCGGGGACGTCGGCGGGGTCGAAGTTGACCGTGGTGCCCTTGCCGACCTGGAGGATCGCGTACCCGAGCACGAGGAAGGCCGCCGCCACGGCGAAGTCGACCCAGGACAGGCGGGTGCGGGTGGGCGCTGCCTGTCCGGTGTGGGTCTCGGGGCGCGTGGAGGTCTTCATCCCGCCCAGCGGATCACGCCTGACGGCCCGTCGCCCTCCGGGCCACCCAACCGGGCGAGGACCGGGACCGGGCCCCCGGCCGCGCGGGCGCCGCGACCGGGCCCTTCGCCCGTTCCGGGGGTCTCCGCCCCGGACCCCCGGCCCGCGGCGCGGGCGGGGCCGGACGGGTCAGGACGGCCGGGCGGGGCAGGAGTGGCCGGACGGGGCAGGAGTGGCCGGACGGGTCAGGAGTGGCCGAGGTCCGAGGCCAGCTCGTCCGTCGCCGGGACCGAACCGGTGTCGGCGGCCGGGCGGAGGGGGAACTCGTCCGCGGCCATCGAGTCCAGGACGGGCGGCGCCGGCCGCGGCGGCTTCGGCATGACCGCGGCTTCCGAGTGGCCGCCGCAGCCGTAGGACAGGGAGACCAGGCGGCCGTCGGCCGGTCCGAACTCGTTCGCGCAGATGCCGAAGGCCTGGCCCAGCGAGCCGCCGATCGCGACGAGGAAGCCGCAGGAGAGGCACGAGGCGGGGGCCGCCTGCGCCATCGGGGTCTTCGCGCCGAAGGACTCGTCCCAGCGGTCGGCCGCGCTGTGCAGTCCGTAGCGGGAGAGCACGCGCGCCCGGCGCATGCCCAGTTCCTCCGCGACGGAGGTGATGGAGCCACGGGCGGGGACCACCGTGCGGTCGGTGACGTCGGCGTCCTCCGCCTCGACCAGATCGGCCATCTCGGTGGAGACCACCGAGTTCGGCGGCGGGGCGTCCTCGCCCGACCAGCCGGCCTCCAGGCGCAGGTCCTCGGCGTCCGTGGGGAGCAGGTCGCCCGGACCCATGTCGCCCGGCCGCAGCCGCTCGCTCCACGGCACCCACTCGGGCGCGAGCAGCGCGTCCTCGCCCGGGAGGAGCACCGTTTCGTCGAGGGTGACGTTCTTCGCGCGGGAGGCACGTGTCACCGTCACGGCCCAGCGCCAGCCGCGGTAGCCGGGGTCCTTGCACTCGAAGAGGTGCGTGACGACCCGGTCACCTTCCGCGAGGGCGGCGGTGTGTTCGCCCACCACTCCGGGGTAGGCGGCTTCTTCGGCCGCCGCTCGGGCGAGGTCCACCGCCTCGACGCACAGGCGGTCGGGGGTACGGCTTCGCGTCGTCGCAGCACTCACAGGTCTCGTTCTCTCCTACGCCGTCTCACGAGTGCGCCGTCCGTACTTGTCGTCCACAACGACCCGTCGGCTGTCCCTACGTAGCGCGGGCGGAGCGGACCAGGGGGCCGCGTCGACGTCCGCGCCCGATCGGGTTCCAGGGCGCGCTCTCCCTGCGACCCATTCTGCGGGATCGCGAAGAGGCGCACGGCCAGGAGCAACCGCCGGTGGCGCGCTACGCACGCTACCTCCTCCGGCGCCTTCGGCCCACATGCAAGGTCCGATTCGCGGACACCCGCGGCCAACCTGCGGCCCGGTCGGGGCCCGGTCGGGCCCGAGCCGAGGCCCGGCCGGGTCCCCGCGACGCGCCGGGAAGGGTCCCCGGGGGCCGAGTGGGGCAGTATGGCCACGTGGCACCCGTACGGTCGTCCGATGACGGCTCGGGACCGGCCAGGCGGGCCGGCCGGGCCATCGGGCGTGCCCTGCACCTGCCCTTCACCGGTACGGCGCGCGGAATCCGGCGGGCCACGCACGCGCACGGGGCGGGCGAATCGGGTCTCGGCAAGCTGATCGAGCTGCACGCGATCAACGGCGCCGGTGATGTGATGATCACAGTTGCGCTCGCCTCCACCGTCTTCTTCTCCGTCCCCACGGACGAGGCACGCGGCCGAGTGGCCCTGTACCTCGCCATCACGATGGCCCCCTTCACCCTGCTGGCCCCGGTGATCGGCCCCCTGCTGGACCGGCTGCCGCACGGGCGGCGGGCCGCGATGGCCGGCGCGATGCTCACCCGGGCCCTGCTGGCCGTGATGATGTCGGGCGCGGTGGCCACGGGCGGCCTGGAGCTGTACCCCGCCGCCCTCGGCGTCCTCGTCGCCTCCAAGGCCTACGGGGTGGTCCGCAGCGCGGTGGTCCCGCGCCTCCTCCCACCGGGGTTCTCCCTGGTCAAGGCGAACTCACGGGTCACCCTGGCCGGTCTGCTGGCCACCGGCGCCGCCGCGCCCGTGGGCGCCGCCCTGCACACGATCGGCCCGCCGTGGCCGCTCTACGGGGCGTGCGCGATCTTCATCTGGGGCACCTTCGCGGCGTTCACGCTGCCGCACAAGGTCGACGAGGCGAAGGGCGAGCGCCGGGCCCGGCTCTCCACCCACGAGCCGCACTCCAAACGCCCGGGGCTGCGGACGGTCAGCCGGCCGGTGCTGTGCGGGCTGCTGGCGAACGCGTCGATGCGCGGCCTGTCCGGGTTCCTGATCTTCTTCCTGGCGTTCCTGCTGCGCGAGCACCCGCTCGCCGGGCAGAGCGCGGCGGTGTCGCTGGGCATCGTCGGGGTCGCGGCGGGCGTCGGCAACGCCTGCGGAACCGCCGTCGGGGCCTGGCTCCGGGCCCGCGCGCCCGAGGCGATCATCGCCGCCGTGCTCTCCCTGACCCTCGCGGTGGCCGTCCTCGCGGCGGTCTTCTTCAGCGGGGTGTTCATGGCCGTCCTGGGCGCGACGGCCGGCTTCTGCCAGGCCCTCGCGAAGCTCTCGCTGGACGCGATGATCCAGCGCGACGTGCCCGAGGCCGTCCGTACGTCGGCCTTCGCCCGATCGGAGACCGCGCTCCAGGTGGCCTGGGTCCTGGGCGGAGCGATCGGCATCGCGCTCCCGCTCAACGGCGTCCTCGGCATGTCCGTGGCCGCGGTGGTGGTCGCCCTCGGCACGGTGATGGCCCTGCGCGGCTTCCTCACCTCCCCGCGCCACCAGCACACGACGCCCTCGCGCCCCCGGGTGGCGTAGCCCGCAGCCCTGCGGGGCGTTCACGTGCGGAGTTCACGCCCGGGGTCACGTACAGGGGTGCCGCCGCCACGGCGCCGCACCACGGGACCCCGTGCAGCAAGGCACGCCACCCGCCCGATAGCCTTCGGCTCATGACCGCACCGCTTTTCTCGGGTAGGGCCCGCCGCAGCGTCGCGGCCCTCGGAGCCGTTTCCGCCGGCCTCCTCCTCCTCTCCGCCTGTGACAAGCCGACGCCGCTGGCGACCGTGACGGTCGGCACCTCGTCGGTGTCCACCGAAGCCGCCTGCAGCGACGCCAAGGAGCTCACGGCCGACAAGGTCCAGGAGTGCTTCGCCGACCTCAAGCACGCCAAGAACATCGACTACGGCCGCGGCGACACGCTGCGCCTCGGTGTCGAGCCGGACGTCGTCGAGGACGGCAAGAAGTGGCAGGCGGTCCTCGACGGGCAGCCCATCACCGAGCCCTCCTCGAACACCTACCGCAGCTTCCCCGGCGCCGACCTGTTCGCCACCGGCGGCCAGGGCGAGGCCCCGGCCTCCAAGAAGCTGAACATCGTCCAGGTGTCCGAGGACGGCAAGCCCATCGCCGTCTGGGCCTTCAACGTCAAGCTCAAGTAGTCACGTACCCACCATGCGCGCGCTCATCGTGACCGCGGTGACGGCGGAGGCCGACTCCGTCGTCCGAGGCCTGTCCGGTCCGGTCCCTCATCCGGACCACACCCCCGGCCCGGACCCCGCCCCCGGTCCCGACCACTCTCCCGAGCCGCGCACCCTCCCCGGCGGTTACCTCATCCACCGCCGGGGAGCCCTCGACGTGCTGGTCGCCGGTGTCGGCCCGGCCGCCGCGGCCGCCGGTACCGCGACCGCCCTGGCGCTCGCGGCAGCCCCGGACGGCTACGGCCTCGTCGTCTCCGCCGGCATCGGCGGCGGGTTCGCGCCCGCCGCCCCGATCGGCTCCCTCGTCGTCGCCGACGCGATCGTCGCCGCCGATCTGGGCGCCGAAACCCCGCAGGGGTTCCTGACCGTCACCGAACTCGGCTTCGGCCGCAGCGTGCACCTGCCTCCCGCAGAACTCGCCGCGCGCGCCGCCGAGGCGACCGGTGCGCTGCTCGCGCCCGTGCTGACCGTCTCCACCGTCACCGGCACCGCCGCCCGTACGACCGCCCTCGCCGCCCGGCACCCGCTCGCCGGGGCCGAGGCCATGGAGGGCTTCGGGGTCGCGGAGGCCGCCGCCGCCCACGGGCTTCCCGTGCTGGAGGTCCGTGCCGTCTCCAACGCCGTGGGCCCGCGGGACCGCGACGCCTGGCGGATCGGCGAGGCGCTGACGGCGCTGGCCGACGGCTTCCGGGCACTGGGACCCGTACTCGCTTCCTGGGGAGGACCTTCATGACCTTCACGACCGGAACGAACGCCGCACCGCCCGTGCGGATCGCGTACTCGCCCTGCCCGAACGACACCTTCGTCTTCGACGCCTGGGCCCACGGCCGGGTCGAGGGCGCGCCCGCCCTCGACGTCACCTTCGCCGACATCGACCTCACCAACGGCATGGCCGAACGCGGCGAGCTCGACGTGCTGAAGGTCTCCTACGCCGTCCTGCCGTGGGTGCTGGAGGAGTACGCGCTGCTGCCCTGCGGCGGTGCGCTGGGCCGCGGCTGCGGCCCCCTGGTCCTGACGCGGGAGCCGGGCCTGGACCTGACCGGCAAGACGGTCGCGGTCCCGAGCGAACGCTCCACCGCCTACCTGCTGTTCCGGCTGTGGGCCGCCGACGTGCTGCCCGAAGGCGTCGGCAAGGTGGTCGTCCTCCCCTTCCACGAGATCATGCCCGCCGTGCGCGACGGCCGCGTGGACGCCGGACTGGTCATCCACGAGGCCCGCTTCACCTACCGGGACTACGGACTGCACTGCCTGGCCGACATGGGCGAGCACTGGGAGTCCACCACCGGCCTGCCGATCCCGCTCGGCGCGATCATCGCCAAGCGCTCCCTGGGCGCGGACGCGCTGCGCGCGCTCGCCGGGGCCGCCCGCACGTCGGTCCGGATGGCCTGGGCCGACCCGGAGGCGTCCCGGCCGTACGTACGGGCGCACGCGCAGGAGCTGGACCCGGACGTCGCCGACCAGCACATCGGGCTGTACGTCAACGAGTTCACCGCCGACCTCGGCGAAGCCGGCTACGCGGCGGTGCGCGGGCTGCTGACCCGGGCGGCCGCGGAGGGTCTGGTTCCGGCCATCGCAGCCGACGCGCTGGCCTTCCCGTAGGACACGAACGTGCCCCGCGGCCCTGACGGGCGGCGGGGCACGGTCCTGCGCGGGGCTCAGACGTCGAGCTGGTCGGCCACCGCGCGCAGCATGCCGGCGATCTTCCCGCCGTGCGCCTTGTCGGGGTAACGGCCCCGCTCCAGTTGCTGCGTGACGTTCTCCAGCAGGGTCGTGAGGTCCTGCACGATGGACGCGAGCTCGTCCGGCTTGCGCCGCTGCGCGGCCGCGACGGACGGGGCCGGATCCAGGACGATCACCGAAAGTGCCTGGTCACCGCGTTGTCCAGCGACGACACCGAACTCGACGCGCTGGCCGGGCTTGAGCGCGTCCAACCCGTCGGGGAGCACCGACGAGTGGACGAAGACGTCGCCGCCGTCGTCGCGGGAGAGGAAGCCGAAGCCCTTCTCACTGTTGAACCACTTGACCTTGCCGGTAGGCACGTCCGTCCTCTGTCCTTGCGTTCGTCGGGTGGGAAGCGGGTCGCAGACCCGCACCTCTCAGGCTAGTTGCCCCTCTCCGGAGGACAAGACGTTCCCCGGTCCTTCGCGGGTGACCGCTCCGGCCTGGGAACTACCCTGGTCGGGTGACTGTTACTCCTCAGCCCGAGCCCGCGGACCCCGACGCCGCCCGCCCCGGCGACGCACTCGTCAAAGCCGGCGGCATCGTCTTCATCGTCGGCGCCGTCGCCACGCTCGCCACGATGGCCCCCCTCTTCCTCGGCACGGACCCGTTCCCGTCGTACGCGTGGGCCGTGTGCATGCTCATGGGCGTCGGCTTCATGATCTCGGCGGCGGGCGTGCTGCGCTCGGCCGCCGCACAGCGCACGGCGGCCCGCGCCTCGCAGGCGTAGTACGGCCTAGGCGGTCCGCGTGCGCTCGTACTCCGCGAGCCAGGCGGGCAGCTCCGTGAGGTCCGCCAGGACCACGTCCGCGCCCGCCTCCCGCAGTTCCGGCTCCGGGCACGGGCCGGTCGGGACCGTCACCGACACCGCGCCGGCCGTCCGGGCGCCCCGGACGTCGCCGACGTGGTCGCCGACGTAGACCTGGGCGGCGTACTCGCGCAGGGCGACCGCCTTGGCCTCCGCCCACAGCGAGCCGATCACCGCGTCCGGCTCGATCCCCAGGTGGTCCAGATGCAGGCGGGCGTTGGGCTCGTGCTTGGCGGTCACCACGATCGCGCGGCCGCCGAGCGCCCGGACGGCTTCGACCGCCTCGCGGGCGCCGGGCATCGCCGGGGTCGGCCCGATGGCGTACGCGGGATAGATCTCCCGGTAGCGGTCGGCCATGGCGGGGATCTCCGACTCCGGGAACCAGTACGCGAGCTCCTGGTCCAGCGGCGGGCCGAGGCGCGACACCGTCTGCTCGGTGTCGATGAACGTGCCCGTCTCGGCCGACAGCGCCTCGAAGGCCGCCCTGATGCCCGGCCTGGAGTCGATGAGGGTCATGTCGAGGTCGAATCCGACGGTCAGCTGCGTCTCGGGGCTCATGCCCCCCATTGTGCCGAGCCGGGCACCGCGACCGGGAACGTAGACTGAGCCCCGCCTTACCAGACAGTGAAATTTGGTGACATGTCAGCCCCCGCTCCCGCGGCTCCCGCGCCTCCCCTCCCCGCGGCCCCCGCGGCCCCCGCGGCACCCCCGACGGGCCGGCGAGCCCTGACGGCCCGTCGCATCGCCTGGACGGCGGCCGGCCTCGCCGCACTGCTGTGCGCGGTGCTCCTCAGCCTCGCCGTCGGCGCCCGCGCCATCGCACCCGGCGAGGTGTTCGACGCGCTCTTCCGGGGCGCGACCGGCCCGAACGCCGAAGTCGTCCGCACGCTGCGCGTACCGCGCACCCTCATAGCCCTGATGGTCGGCGCGGGCCTCGCCCTCGCCGGAACCGCCCTCCAGGGCATCACCCGCAACCCGATCGCCGACCCCGGCATCCTCGGCATCAGCCAGGGAGCCGGGGTCGCGGTCGTCTGCGCCATCGCCTTCGCGGGGGTGCACACCCTCAGCGGGTACGTGTGGTTCGCCTTCGCGGGCGCCGGAATCGCCTCGGTGGCCGTGTACGCCGTCGCCACCGGCGGCCGCGGCGGAGCGACCCCCGTCAAACTGGCGCTGGCCGGGGCCGCGGTCAACGCCCTGCTGGTGTCCGTCACCATGGGCGTCCTCACCACGAAGGCCTCGGCGCTGGACGAGTTCCGCTTCTGGCAGGTCGGCTCGATCGCCGGACGCGACGCCGCCGTCGTCCACCAGATCTGGCCGTTCCTGCTGGCCGGCGCCGTGCTGGTGGTATCGGTCGCCCGCGGCCTGGACGCACTCGCACTGGGCGAGGACCTCGCGAAGGGCCTCGGACAGAACGTCGCCGCCGTACGGATCGTCGGCGGTCTCGGCGCCACCGTGCTCACCGGCGCCGGCGTCGCGGCCGCCGGACCGATCGCCTTCATCGGACTGGCCGTACCGCACCTCGCGCGGGCCCTCGTCGGCAGCGACCACCGCTGGGTCCTGCCGATGGCAGCCCTGATCGGCCCCGTGATGCTGCTCGTCGCGGACGTCCTCGGCCGCATCGTCGTGCCGCCCGGCGAGGTCCCCGCCGGAGTGATGACCGCGCTGATCGGGGTCCCGTTCCTGGTCACGCTGGTCCGCCGGAAGACGGTGGCGGCATGAGCACCGGTACCCGCGTCCTCCCCGCCGGCTACGCACTGGTCCGCCCCCGCTCGGGCCGCGGCTCCTTCCTCCTGCACCGCCGGGCGGCGGCCGTGGCCCTCGGCCTGGCCCTCCTCCTCACCGCGGTGTGCGTCGCGTACCTCTCCGTCGGCGAATCCCTCGTCGCCCCCGGCGAGGTGCTGAAGGTCCTCCTCGGCCGCCCCTCCCCCGACGACCTGGTCGTCGGCACCCTCCGGCTGCCCCGCATGACGGTGGGACTGCTCGTCGGCGCGGCCTTCGGGATCGCGGGCGCACTCATCCAGACCGTCGCCCGCAACCCGCTCGCCTCCCCCGACATCATCGGCATCAGCCAGGGCGCGAGCGCCGTCACCGTGGCGGCGCTGACCTTCGGCGTCACCTCGTACACGGTCCTCCCGTACCTCTCGGTCCTCGGCGGCGTCATCGCGGCCGCCCTCGTCTACGTCTTCGCGTGGCGCGGCGGCCTGCACGCCACGCGCTTCGTCCTCATCGGCATCGGCTTCGCCATCGCCCTGCGCTCGGTGACCACCCTCCTCATGACCAAGGGCGACTACCTGGTCGCGCAGCAGGCACAGATCTGGATGACGGGCTCCCTCAACGGCCGCGGCTGGGACGTCGCGACCCCCCTGGCCTGGGTCCTCCTGGCCCTCCTCCCCGGCATCCTGTGGGCGGCCCGCGCCCAGCGCACCGTCTCCCTCGACGACGACACCGCCACGGCCCTCGGCATCCGGCTCGGGCGCGTCCGGCTCGGACTCGTCGCCCTCGGCGTGATCCTGGCCTCCGTGGCCACCGGCGCCGCGGGCCCCGTCGACTTCGTGGCCCTGCTCGCCCCGCAGATCGCCCGCCGCATGACCCGTACGGCCCAGATCCCCCTCCTCTGCTCCGCCCTCACGGGCGCGGTGATCGTCGTCTCCGCCGACCTGCTCGCCCGCAGGCTCCTCTCCCCGACCGAACTCCCGGTGGGCGTCCTGACGGCCGCCGTCGGGGCCCCGTACCTGATCTGGCTGATCATGCGCAGCCGCACCGGAGGCACACAGTGAGCCGACTGTCCGCACGAGGCCTGACCCTCGCCTACGAGGACCGGCTCGTCGTCGAGGACCTGGACCTGTCCGTCCCCGACGGCAAGGTCACCGTCATCGTCGGCCCGAACGCCTGCGGCAAGTCCACGACGCTCCGCGCCCTCGGCCGCCTCCTCCGCCCCCGCTCGGGCTCGGTCGTCCTGGACGGCGAAGCCCTCTCCTCCCTCCCTACCCGGCGCATCGCCCAAGCCGTCGGCCTCCTCCCCCAGTCCCCCTCGGCCCCCGAGGCGATCACGGTCGCGGACCTGGTCGCGCGCGGACGACAGCCGCACCAGCACTGGTGGCAGCAGTGGTCGGAGGCGGACGAACGGGCCGTCGTCGACGCGATGGCCCGTACGTCGGTGGCGGACCTGGCGGAGCGTCCGGTGGACGCGCTGTCCGGCGGGCAGCGCCAACGGGTCTGGATCGCGATGGCCCTGGCCCAGGACACCGACATCCTGCTCCTGGACGAGCCGACGACCTTCCTCGACATCGCCCACCAGGTGGAGGTGCTCGACCTGGTCCGCCGCCTCAACCACGAACGGGGCCGCACGGTCGTGGCCGTCCTCCACGACCTCAACCAGGCCGCCCGGTACGCGGACCACCTCGTGGCGATGAAATCGGGCCGCGTCGTCGCGGAGGGCCCGCCGTCCTCGATCGTCACGGCCGACCTGGTCCACGAGGTCTTCGGCCTCGCCTCCATCGTCATCCCCGACCCGATAACGGGCTCCCCCCTCATCATCCCCACGTCCCCCTGGACGGCCCCCCACCCGTCGTAGCCCACCCCCGGCTGCGCGGGCCGCCGCCCACCGGTGCCATCACCATCCCGGCGGGCCGTTACGGGTGGACGTCCCTGCGGGGCTGTCCCCTACCCACCCTTCCACCGTTCCCCGGGCCAGCCCGGACCCGCGCCTCAAACGCCGGCGGGGCTGGCAAGGGGTCCCGGGCTGCGCCCGGACCGCCTGGGGCTCCGCCCCAAACCCCGCGCCTCAAACGCCGGCGAGGCTGAAGAAGGCCGAAGCCGGGAAGGGGTACCGGGCTGCGCCCCAAGCCCCCCGGGGCTCCGCCCCCAGACCCCGCGCCTCAAACGCCGGCGAGGCTGGAGTTGGCCGGGGCCGGGAAAAGGGTCCCGGGCTGCGCCCGGACCTCTGGGGCTCCGCCCCAGACCCCGGTCCTCAAACGCCGGACGGCTGAACTGGCTGCGGTCGGGCCGGGGCGGGGACGGGGACGGGGTGGGGTGTTGGTCTGGACGTAGAGCGTGATTTGTGGCGCGGAACCGGGCTTCGCCTTGGCGGAGTAGGGCAGAGGGCGCCTAAATCATGCAGTCCAGACCGACACCCCACCCCGGCCCCGGCACCGACCCCCACCCGCAGCAACCCCGACGCCACCACACCCCAGCCCCGCCGGCGCTTGAGGCGCAGGGGTCCGGGGACTGGTCCCCGGCAACGGGGCCGCACCCGCAGGGACTCAGCGGCGGCGCGACCGCCAGAGGAGATACAGCGCCGAGGACACCGCCGCAGCGCGGACCAGCCAGGGCAGCAGGTCCTGGAAGGTTCCGCTCAGGGCATCGTCCGCCAGCGGAGCCCCCCATCGCCCGTCCAGTCGACCCCACAACCACACCACCGCCCCCGCGAAGACCACCCCGGGCAGCCCGAACACCACCCACTTCCGCTCCGCAGGCCCCAGCACCCGCGAGGCATACGCAAGCAGCCACCCCGCGGCAAGCAGCAGCCAGTAGCCGGACACCGCCCCCGCAAGCAGCACCACCCCCGCGAGCAGCAGGAACGCGTACGGCTTCGGCCGAGGTGCGGCCTCGGCGGTGGCAGCCTCCGCCTTGGCCCGGCGCCGCCGCTCGCGCAGGTACCCCACGAGCGTGCTCCGGCCGGAAGCCCCGGGCTGCGGACCCGAGTCCGCGTCCGAGTCCGCGTCGGAGGCCGAGTCCGCCTCCGCCTCCCGCCCCCGACTCGGCGCCTTCAGGAGCTCCGGGATCTCGATGCCACCAGCGAAGCCCTCCACCGTCGACCCCGGCCCGACCGTCCACCAGTCGGGCTCCAGCCGCTCCCCCGCCCCCAGTTCGTCGAGCCCCGCGAGATGCGGCGGCGCGGCCCCCCGCTGCACGGGCACGGAGGACGCGGAGGAGGCATCCGCCGCACCCGCACCGGCACCCGCACCCCCACCCGACGCCGACAGCGTGTCCACGACCTCCTCCGGAGTCCCGATCCGCTGCAGAATGCGCCGCACCGCCGCCGGCGTCTCCGGTTCGTACGTGGCCCGCCGCCGGTCGATCTCGTCCCGCAGCCCCGCCACCAGCCGCATCCGGTCCCCCGACGGCAGCTGCCTGCGCTGCGCCAAGTCCCCTACGCGGCTGAGATATTCGTAGACCAGATGATCGCTCTCGATCCCCACGCCCCGGCTCCTCCCCACTCCTCCCGTGCCACCTCAACCGAAGGTAGCGCCTGTTCCCGTGGAGCGGCCGGGGGCACAGCGGATGACGCAGCGGATACCGTTGACCGGATGGGGACCGGCCGACTGACCGGCCGACGCGACCAGGAGGCGACGACCGTGCCTGACCCGAGCACCGCGGGGAACATCGCGGGGAAGACCGCGGGAAGCACCGCGGGAAGCACTCCGCGCTCCCTAGCCGAAGCGCTGCGCGCCCGCGACGACGACGGGCTCGGCGCCCTGCTGCGCGCCCGCCCGGACCTGCTGAGCCCGGTACCCGGAGACGTGACGCAGCTCGCCACGCGGGCCGGGACGCGGGCTTCGGTGGTGCGCGCGCTGGACCGCCTGGACCGGTTCGCCCTACAGGCCGCCGAGGCGCTCGCGGTGGGCCCGGAGCCCTGCCCGTACGCGGTACTGGAGTCCCTGCTCAGCGGTGACACCGGCACCACCTCCGGCGACGACAACGGTGCCCGCGCCGAACTCCCCCGGGCCCTGGCCACCCTGCGCGAGCAGGCCCTCGTCTGGGGCGACGACGAACGGCTGCGCCTGGTGCGCACCGCCCGCGAACTGCTCGCCCCCTCCGCCGCACGCCCCTCCCCCACCGGTCTCGGCCCCACCGTCGCCGAGGCCACCGCCGGCATGTCGCCGACCCGGATCCAGGAGATCGTGTCGGCCGCCGGGCTGCCCGCGACGCACGACCCGGTGTCGGCGGTGACCGCGCTGACGGCCCTGTTCACCGACCCGGAACGGATGTCGGCGCTGCTCGACGAGGCTCCGGCGGAGGCCCACCAGGTGCTGGGCCGGCTCGTGTGGGGTCCCCCGTACGGGGAGGTGACGCCCCAGCCGACGCCTCCGGTGCGCTGGCTGCGCGACCGCGGCCTGCTGCTGCCGGCCACGGCGCGCACGGTGCTGCTGCCGCGCGAGGTGGCCCTGTACCTGCGCGGCGGGCTCGCGCACCGGGTGACGGAGCCGCTGCCCCCGGTCGTCGCCGCACTCCGCGAGCACCGTCCACAGCTTGTGGACGCGAACGCCGCCGGCCAGGCACTGGCGGCGCTGTCCACGGTCGAGGAGCTGGTGAAGTCCTGGGAGCACGCCGGTCCGCCCGTGCTCCGGGCGGGCGGGCTCTCCGTACGCGACCTGAAGCGGACGGCGGCCGCACTCGACGCCGACGAGCCGTCGGCGGCGTTCTGGATCGAACTGTCCTACGCCGCAGGCCTGCTGGCCAGCGACGGCGAGGCCGACGAACGGTACGCCCCGACCCCCGCCTTCGACGTCTGGCTCGAACTCCCGCCCGCCGAGCGCTGGTCGGCGCTCGCGCAGGCCTGGATGACCGCCACCCGCACCCCGGGCATGGTCGGCGAACAGGACGCGAAGGGCCGCACCCTGTCGGCGCTCGGCTCGGACCTGGACCGCTCCGCCGCCCCCGAGGTCCGCCGCCGCGTCCTCGGACTGCTCGCCGAGCTCCCCGAGGGCGGCTCCCCCGACCCGGCCTCGCTCCTCGCCCGCCTGGAGTGGGAACGGCCCGTACGCGGTACGAGCGAACTGCGCGGCCGCCTCGCACGCTGGACCCTGACCGAGGCGGAGGTCCTCGGAGTCACCGGCCGGGGCGCGCTCGCCGCGCCCGGCCGGGCCCTGCTGGAGGGGCACGACCCGGCGCCGCTGCTCGCACCGCTGCTCCCCGAGCCCGTGGACCACGTGCTGCTCCAGGCCGACCTGACGGCGGTGGCCCCGGGGCCGCTGCGGCGGGCGCTCGCCGAAGTGCTGGCCGTGCTGGCGGAGGTGGAGTCCAAGGGCGGGGCCACCGTGTACCGGTTCACGCCCGGATCGGTACGCCGCGCCCTGGACGCCGGCCACACCGCCGTCGACCTGCAGTCCTTCCTCTCCGAGCACAGCCGGACCCCGGTGCCGCAGCCGCTGTCGTACCTCATCGACGACGTGGCCCGGCGGCACGGACACCTCCGGGTCGGCGCGGCCTCCTCGTACGTGCGCTGCGACGACGACGGCATGCTGAACGAGATCCTGGCCGACAAGCGGTCCGCGGGCCTCGGGCTGCGCCGCCTCGCGCCGACCGTCCTGGCCGCGCAGGCCGAACCGACCGTGCTGCTCGACGGGTTGCGGGCCATGGGGTACGCCCCGGCCGCGGAATCCCGTACCGGGGACGTCCTGGTGGCCCGCGCCGACGCCCACCGCACCCCGGCCCGCGCGCTGCCCGTCCCGGTCCCGGACGGGCCGCCGGTACCGGACGCGACCCTCCTGGGGGCGGCCGTACGGGCCATCCGCGCGGGCGACCTGGCGGCGACGGCGGTCCGCAAGGAGCCGGCCTCTTCCGGCTCGGGCCCCGGTTCGGGCGCGGGCTCCCCGGGCGAACTCCCGCGCACCAGCGCGGCGGAGACCCTGGCGACCGTACAGGCGGCCGCGCTCACCGGGTCGGCGGTGTGGATCGGCTACGTCAACGCCGACGGGGCGGCGAGCCAGCGGGTCATCGCCCCGGTCCGGGTGGAGGGCGGCTTCGTCACCGGCTACGACCACACGGCGGACGAGGTGCGCACCTTCGCGCTGCACCGGATCACGGGCGTCGCGGAACTGGAGGAGGACCAGATCTAGGCCGGCCGGTCACCCGGGCCCGGAGGGAAATCCCCTGGCCCGGACCGGACATGGCCCCGCACCCTGGGTGCATGTCCGACTCCACCACGACCACACCCACCACACCCACACCCACACCCACCACCCCCACGCCCACCACAAGCACCACCACGACCGCCCAGGTCCCCCGCCACCAGATCCGCGCCGCGCACACCGCCGACACCCTCACCGTGTACCAGGCGTACCGCCCCGGGCTCGGAGTGCCGGCCGCCCGCGACGGCCGCTTCCCGCCGGAGTGGAAGCGCGACCGGATGACCTGGGTCAAGCCGTCCTTCCTGTGGATGATGTACCGCTGCGGTTACGCCACCAAGGAGGGCCAGGAGACGGTCCTCGCCGTCGAGATCACCCGCGCCGGCTTCGACCGGGCCCTGCGCGAGGCCTGCCTGTCGCACTACGCCCCGGGTGTGCACGCCGACCGTGCCGCCTGGAAGCAGGCGCTGCACACCGCCTCCGCCCGGGTGCAGTGGGACCCGGAGCGCGACCTGCACCTGAACCCGCTGCCGTACCGCTCGCTCCAACTGGGGCTGTCCGGCGAGACCTCCCGCGCCTACGCGGACGAGTGGACGGTCTCCATCCGCGATGTGACCCCGCTGGCCCGGGAGGTCCACCGCCTGCTGCGCTCCGGCGACGCGGAGGCGGCGCGGGCCCTGCTCCCGGTGGAGACCCCCTATCCGGCGGGACCGCCGGCGCACTTGGGCGCGTAGCAGGAGCCCGTCCGCAGGGGCCCGAAACAGGTCACGGCCATTCCGCTAAATCCCCAGGTCAGGCGGCCGCCAGAGGTCTTCTGGGCTGTTGCACGGCGGTGACATTCCGGCGACTGATTGGGGATGTGGTCTGTGTGAAGATCAGTTCATCGCAGCAGCGACCGGGAGGAAAGAAGCCGGAGAGCGCAGGCGAGAACCGCACCACCACCGTCCGGCCGATCACCGCCGGACACCTCGCTCGGCGCTCCACCTCCGCTCCGCCTCTCGGCCCCTCGGCCAACACCGTCGTCCCACCTTGCAAGATTCCTGGGGGAATCCACCATGTCCGCTCGCACCGCCGCCCTCCGCACCGCCTCCGCCGCCGTCGTCGCCGCCGCCATCGCCGGCACGGTCCTGATGCCGATGACGGCCTCCGCCGACGAGGGCAACCCGAAGGCGCTGAAGACCACGATGAGCGCGCCGGTCCCGAACGGCCCGCTGACCCGCGGCGGTGCGACCGAGACCTTCGAGCTGACGGTGGCCAACACGACGGACAAGGCCTCCTCCTACCACCCGTGGATGCTCCTGGACCCGACCGGCGCCAGCCCGCTCCAGCAGAACGACGTGGCCTACAAGGTCGAGCCACTGAGCGCCCCGGCCACCAGCTACACGATCGGGCAGCAGGACGGCGAGTGGCAGGGCCTGTTCTACCCGGCCGGCAAGAAGGCGAGCGACGGCTTCGAGATCCCGGCCGGCGGAAAGCTCACCTGGAAGATCACGATCGGCCTCGGCAAGAGCTACCCGACCACCAACGGCGACTTCACGCTGCGCGCGGCGAGCTTCGCGGGTGAGGTCTCGGACGCCAACACGGGCTCCCTGACCTTCAAGACGGACCCGTCGGTCAAGACCGGCACGCTGGAGACCTCCTTCAAGAACGTCGGCGACTGCAAGGTCCCGTCGTCCCAGTGCAAGGAGATGGACCTGACGTACCGGCTCACCGGCGACGGAGAGTTCGGCGAGGCCCTCGCCACCAACCTGAACCTGGGCTTCGACCAGCAGGGCGAGCACCCCAACCTCCAGGTGGAGGTGCTGGTCGACGGCAAGTGGATCGGCTACGGCTCCACCGACCCCTACAACTTCATGCTGCCGACGATCCCGGAGGGCTTCAGCGCCGCCGCCGGCGAGCGCGTCCTGCACCTGCGCACCAGCTTCGGCCCGAACACGGACTTCAAGAAGGCCACCACCGTCAAGCTGCAGGCGACGATCGGCCTGGCCGAGGGCAACACCTACGAGTTCGCCGGAGCCGACACCCAGTTCCAGCTCACCCCGGCCACCACGCCCACGACCCCGACCCCGTCCTCCTCCACCTCCCCGGCCCCCACCACCCCCGCGCCCACCACCCCCGCCCCGACCTCCTCCGCGGCGACCACCCCGGCCACGGCCACGACGGCCCCCACCACGGCGAACACCCCCGCCCCCAACGGCTCCCTCGCGCACACCGGCTCGGACTCCAACACCGGCCTGTACTCCGGCCTGGCCGCCGTCCTCATCGGCCTCGGCGGCGCTGCCGCCTGGTTCGGCGCCCGCCGCCGCAAGGCCGTCCGCGGCTAGTACCACCCGTATGACGGGAGCACGACGACGACGGGGGCCCGGCACACATGTGCCGGGCCCCCGTCGTCACGTTCCCTACCTGGCCGCGTAGTCGATCCGATCCGCCGCGAACGGCCAGGCCTCGGCGAGCCAGTGCGTGACGGCCTCGTACAGGACCTTGTCCAGAGCGACCCGGTCGGCGCGCACCCAGGAGGTGACGTGCACGCGCCCCGGGTCCGCCTTCGCGGGGTAGATGTAGAGACACCCGACGACCTCGCCCGCACCGGCCCCGTCACCGTCACCGTCACCGTCCAAGACGCTGTACGTGAATCCGCGCCGCTCGGCGAAGTCCCGTGCGTGGCGCACCAGGTCGGCGAGGTTGGCTTCGGGGCTCATCCCCTCCTCCGGAGGCCAGTCGCCCAGGAAGCCGGGCGTCGCGCGCACGTGATCGATGCTCCCGCTCCAGGCGGCCAGGTCCCCCTCGTTGTGCTCGGGCCCGAGGGGCTCCAGCCGGAAGCCCTCCCCGACGAGCCGGACGGGCACCTCGAACACCTCGGCCGGCGGTACGAAGGTCTGCTGCTGATCGCTGGTCATGCCGTGACCCTACGCAGGCGCCGCCCCGGCACCCACGGGGTTTCGGGCCGCCGCCGCCAGCCGGAGCAGCTCGTCCACGGACCACTGGTCGTAGACGTGCTCCCCGTACGTGGCGGCCAGCACCCTCCCGTCCGGTCCGATCAGCAGGTCGGCGGGCAGCCCGAGCCGCCCGTTCGGCTGCCGCGTCGCGGGCGGCCGGCCCCGGAACCACCGCCATCGCCGGTCTCTCCCCGGACGCGTTCCCGTACATGTCGGCCACCGCCCGCGACGCCCGCGCGGTCACCCCGGACCGGGAGTTCGAGGGGGGCCTGCAGCTGCTCCTGCGCGGCCTGGCATGATCCGCCGGTGAACACCGCAGCCGCAGCAGCCTCCGCCCCCACGTCCCCGCCCGCCCGGTACGTCCTGTTCGACGTCGACGGCACCCTCGTCGACGCCGTCGCCAACCAGCGCCGGGTCTGGGCGACCTGGGCCGCCCGCCACGGACTGGATCCGGACGAGGTCTACGCCGTGGCCCTGCGGACCCGCCCGCTGGAAACCTTCGCGGCCGTCGCCCCGGACCGGGACCCGCACGCGTGCCTGGCCGCGCTGCACGAGCTGGAGGACGAGGACGTCCGCTCCGGCACCTACGCCGCCTTCGACGGCGCGGCCGAGCTGCTGACCGCCCTGCCCCCGGGGAGCTGGGGCCTGGTCACCTCCAACTACGAGCACCGGGTGCGCGGCCGCTTCGACCGCACCGGCCTGCCCGTGCCGCCGGTGCTCGTGGACGCCGCCGCCGTCACCGAGGGCAAGCCCTCACCGGTTCCGTACCTGCGGGGCGCGGCCCTCCTCGGCGCCGACCCGGCCCGCTGCCTGGTCGTCGAGGACGCCCCCTCGGGCATCCGCTCGGGCCTCGACGCCGGCATGACGGTCTGGACCGTCAACGCCCCGACCCCGCCCACCGGCACCCACCGCCACTTCCCGACCCTCCGCGAGGCCGTCCCTGACATCCTCGCCTTCGCAACGGGCGAGTCCAGCCCCGCCGAATCCAGCCCCGCCGGCGTGTGAGGCCGCGGGTCCGGGGCTGAGCCCCGGCAGCAGCGCCGCACCCGGCACCCCCGCTCCGCGGCCCCGCACCCTCAGAACGTCCCACCCGGCGGAGCGATACGGCAGACTGGAGGTTTGGCCGCCCGCGTCCGGGCGGTCCTCCCGCGCCGAAAGGGACGTGCGTGAACGGGCCCCTCATCGTCCAGAGCGACAAGACTCTCCTCCTGGAGATCGACCACGAACTCTCCGCGGACGCGCGGCGCGCCATCGCGCCCTTCGCCGAGCTGGAGCGCGCTCCCGAGCACATCCACACGTACCGGATCACACCGCTCGGGCTGTGGAACGCCCGCGCGGCCGGGCACGACGCCGAGCAGGTCGTCGACGCGCTCGTGGAGTTCTCCCGCTACCCCGTCCCGCACGCGCTGCTCGTCGACGTCGCCGAGACCATGGCCCGCTACGGCCGGCTCACCCTCTCCAAGCACCCCGTCCACGGACTGGTCCTGACCAGCACCGACCGGCCGGTGCTGGAGGAGATCCTGCGGTCCAAGCGGATCGCCCCGCTGGTCGGCGCGCGCCTCGACGCCGACACCGTCGCCGTGCACCCCTCCGAGCGCGGGCAGATCAAGCAGACCCTGCTCAAGCTGGGCTGGCCGGCCGAGGACCTCGCCGGATACGTGGACGGCGAAGCGCACCCGATCGACCTCGACGAGAACGGCTGGGCGCTGCGCCCCTACCAGCAGCAGGCCGTCGAGGGCTTCTGGCACGGCGGCTCCGGCGTGGTCGTCCTGCCCTGCGGCGCCGGCAAGACGCTCGTCGGCGCCGGAGCGATGGCGAAGGCCAAGGCCACCACGCTGATCCTCGTCACGAACACCGTCTCCGCCCGCCAGTGGAAGCACGAGCTGATCAAGCGGACCTCGCTGACGGAGGACGAGATCGGCGAGTACTCCGGTACGCGCAAGGAGATCCGGCCCGTCACCATCGCCACGTACCAGGTCCTGACGACGAAGCGGAAGGGCATCTACCCGCACCTGGAGCTCTTCGACTCCCGGGACTGGGGCCTGATCCTCTACGACGAGGTGCACCTGCTGCCGGCCCCGGTGTTCAAGTTCACCGCCGACCTCCAGGCACGCCGCCGCCTCGGCCTGACGGCGACGCTGGTCCGCGAGGACGGCCGCGAGTCCGACGTCTTCTCCCTCATCGGCCCGAAGCGGTTCGACGCCCCGTGGAAGGAGATCGAGGCGCAGGGCTACATCGCGCCGGCGGACTGCGTCGAGGTGCGCGTGAACCTCACCGAGTCGGAGCGGCTCGCCTACGCGACCGCCGAGACGGAGGAGAAGTACCGCTTCTGCGCGACCACCGCCACCAAGCGGAAGGTCACCGAGGCGCTCGTCGCCAAGCACGCGGGCGAGCAGACGCTGGTCATCGGCCAGTACATCGACCAGCTCGACGAGCTCGGCGAACACCTCGACGCGCCCGTCATCAAGGGCGAGACCTCCAACGCACAGCGCGAGAAGCTCTTCAACGCCTTCCGCGAGGGCGAGATCAACGTGCTGGTCGTCTCGAAGGTCGCGAACTTCTCCATCGACCTGCCCGAGGCCACGGTCGCCATCCAGGTGTCCGGCACCTTCGGCTCCCGCCAGGAGGAGGCCCAGCGACTGGGCCGCGTACTGCGCCCGAAGGCGGACGGCCACGAGGCGCGCTTCTACTCGGTCGTCGCGCGCGACACCATCGACCAGGACTTCGCAGCGCACCGCCAGCGCTTCCTGGCCGAACAGGGCTACGCCTACCGGATCATGGACGCCGACGAGCTGCTGGCCGGCGGCTGACGAACAGGGCGGCGGACGGGGTCGCCGGACCTCAGCGGCGTATGACGCCCGCGTCCGCCGCATTGGCCGTGTTCTCGGCGTACTCACCGAGGACGACGACGCTCATGGCGGTCGCCGCGAAGACCTTGGCGGCGCGCAGGACGCTGCCGGCGCTGTGGCGCGGGCGGCGGGAGTCGGAGGTTGCGGTGGCGCCGCTAGGGCGGCGACCCTGGACCGGGGTGTAGGTTGCGGTGCTCATGTATCCATGGTCGGTTTTGGACCGGGTCGGCACATCGCCCTGAGGGCTGAACCTCCGGCTCCCCGGCATCCTCCTCCCGGCCCATGCCTCCCCCTACGGGCTCTGTCCGAAGGAGGACACGGCCCGAACACCCCCCGTACGGGGTCATCACCCGGAAGGACTTCCGGCCCCCTTTATCCGTTCGCGCAGCACCCCCGCGCGGACTAGAATCTCCGCTCTTGCCGCCTCCCGCCGCGTCACCGGGAGCGCCGCCCGCCGCTCGGAAACCGGCGGGCCCGTCCGCCCGCATCACGCAGGTCCTCAGCAGATGGAGGCAGTTCCGTGCCCGCGCACGCCCACGTCACCGACCCCGACTCCGCCCCTGACGCCACCGATCCCCTGGGCCGCGAGCGGGCCCACCTCACCGCCTCCCGGTCCGCGCTCCGCGCGATGCGCGAGGACGTGGAGAACCTCGACATCCGCGACGTCACCGCGAACTGGGTCAACGCGATCGTCCTCCAGGCCCAGATCGACGACCGGATCAAGGCCCTCGCCGACCTCGCCCACACCCCCCTCTTCTTCGGCCGCCTCAACTACCTGCACGCGCCCGGCGCGGAGCTCGCCGAGGGCGCGGAGGGCGAGCAGTTCTACATCGGCCGCCGCCACGTCCACGACGCCGGCGGCGATCCGATGGTGATCGACTGGCGCGCACCGGTCTCCCAGCCCTTCTACCGGGCGTCCAAGAAGGACCCGCAGGACATCGGGCTGCGCCGCCGCTTCGGTTACACGGGCGGCGAGCTGACCGCGTACGAGGACGAGCACCTCTCCGACCCGGCCGAGGCGGCCGCGGTCAGCAAGCTGCTCCAGCAGGAGATCGAGCGCCCGCGCGTGGGGCCCATGCGCGACATCGTGGCGACGATCCAGCCCGAGCAGGACGAGATCGTCCGCTCCGGCCTGTCCGGTTCCGTCTGCGTGCAGGGCGGTCCCGGCACCGGCAAGACGGCCGTCGGCCTGCACCGCGTCGCGTACCTCCTCTACGCGCACCGCGACCGCCTCGCCCGTACGGGCACCCTGGTCATCGGACCGAACCGTTCCTTCCTGCACTACATCGAGCAGGTCCTGCCCGCCCTCGGCGAGCTGGAGGTGAAGCAGGCCACGGTCGACGACCTGGTCGCCCGCGCGGACCTGGAGGTACGCGGCACGGACGCCGCCGAAACCGCCGTGATCAAGGGCGACGCCCGCATGGCGGAGGTCCTGCGCCGCGCGGTCCACTCCCACGTGACGGAGCCCGTCGACCCCCTCATGGTGGTCCGCGGCTCGCGCCGCTGGCGGGTGCCCGCGTACGAGATCGCCGAGATCGTCGCCGAGCTCCAGAACCGCGACATCCGCTACGGAGCCGCCCGCGACGCCCTCCCGCAGCGGATCGCACACGCCGTCCTCGTCCGCATGGAACAGGCGGGCGAAGCGCCCGACGACCGGGTCCAGGACTCGGTGGCGCGCAATCCCGCCGTGAAAGCCGTGGTCAAGACGGTGTGGCCCCTGGTGGAACCGGCCAAGCTCGTCCTGCGCCTCCTCTCCGACCCGGAGTTCCTCGCCACACACGCGGACGGAGTCCTGTCGGCGCAGGAGCAGGCGCTGCTCCTCCTCCCCAAGCCGGCGCGCAGCGTGAAATCGGCGAAGTGGTCGGCGGCGGACCTGGTCCTCATCGACGAGGCCGCAGACCTGGTGGAGCGCACGCACTCGCTCGGCCACGTCGTCATCGACGAGGCGCAGGACCTGTCCCCGATGCAGTACCGGGCCGTCGGCCGACGCTGCACGACCGGCTCGGCGACGGTCCTCGGAGACCTCGCACAGGGCACGACCCCGTGGGCGACCCGCAGCTGGGACGAGGCGCTGGGGCACCTGGGCAAGCCGGGTGCGGTGCTGGAGGAACTGACGGCGGGCTTCCGCGTGCCGCGCGAGGTGATCGCCTACGCCTCGCGGCTGCTGCCGGAGATCTCGCCGGGCCTCTCCCCGGTCTCCTCGGTCCGCGAGACCCCGGGCTCCCTGATCGTCACTCCGGTCGACTCCGACCTCCCGTCGGCGGTGATCGACGCCTGCCGGGCCTCGCTCGCGCACGAGGGCTCGATCGGGCTGATCGCGGCGGACGCGCGGATCCCCGAGCTGGCGGAGGCGCTCCTGGCGGCGGGCCTGCCCTACCTCTCTCCCGGCGAGGAGACGACCGCGGAGTCGCGGCTGACGCTGGTGCCGGCGTCGCTCGCGAAGGGTCTGGAGTACGACTACGTCGTCCTCCACGAGCCGGCGGACGTGGTCGCGGGCGAGCCCGACGAGCGCACCGGCCTGCGGCGCCTCTACGTCTGCCTCACCCGAGCCGTCTCCGGCCTCACCCTCCTCCACACCACCCCCCTCCCGGAGGCCCTGACCTAACCCCCCACGGGGGTCCCCCGCGCCCGCCCGCTGCGACGGTTTGCCGCTGCGCGGGCGGAGTCCCCTACCCGCCCTTCCACCGTTCCCCGGGCGCTGCCCGGACCCCGGTCCTCAAACGCCGGACGGGCTGAAAGACAGGGTCCCGGGCTGCGCCCGGACCCCCTGGGGCTCCGCCCCGGACCCCGCGCCTCAAACGCCGGCGAGGCTGAAGACGGCCGGGGCGGGGACGGGGACGGGGTGGGGTGTTGGTCTGGACGTAGAGCGTGATTTGTGGCGCGGAAACAGGCTTCGCCTTGTCGGAGTAGGGCAGGGGGCGCCTAAATCATGCAGTCCAGACCGACACCCCACCCCGGCCCCGGCACCGACCCACCCCACGCAGCAAGCCCGACGCCGACACCCCGCACCCGGCAGCAGCGCCTAGCTCAGCGCCGTCCGCCACGCAGCAACCGCCTCCGCCGACACCGGCCGGTCCCAGCCCGCAGGCCGCGCCGCGCTGCCGATGTGGAAGGCGTCGATGCCCGCCTCGCGCAGCACCGGCAGGTGGGAGAGGGCCAGCCCGCCGCCGACCAGGATCCGCGGCTCGTACCCGGGGGTGCCGGCCTTCGCCGCCTCCGCCAGCAGCGTCGGCAGCCCCTCGTCGACCCCGCCCGCCGCACCCGCGGTCAGGTAGGTGTCGAGCCCGGGCAGGTCCCGGACCGCCTTGCGGAGCTGGTCACGGTCCGCCGCCCGGTCGATCGCCCGGTGGAACGTCCACCCGCAGCCGCCGAGCTCCGCCACGACCGCCTCGACGGCGACGAGGTCGGGACTGCCGTCGGGGTCCAGGAAGCCCAGCACGAACTCCTCCGCCCCCTCCGCACGCAGCGCCCGCGCCTCCTCCACCAGGCGTTCCACGTCCTGCGCGGACCCCGCCGAGAAGCCGTCCGCCTTCCGGAGCATCACGCGCAGCCGGATGTCGACCGCCGCCCGGATCGCCGCGAAGGTCTCGCGCGGCGGGGTGAGCCCGTCGGCGGCCATGTCGGTGACCAGTTCGAGTCGGTCCGCCCCACCGGCCTGGGCCGCGACCGCATCCTCCACGTCGAGGGCGATCACCTCCAGGAGCGCACGGTTGCTCATGTAATCCCATCCTTCGTCCCGCATTGGAAAATAGGTCTAGTCCAATATCCAGGGTACGGGCCTCCGCCCACCCTCCACCAGCACAATCACGCCACCCCCACAATGTGCGCATGACATCCCCCATGACGCCCGACACACAGGGCCTCCGCGCCCGCTGGCACGCCACCACCAGCGCCGCCGGAGCCGACCCCGACCGCGACCCCGCCCCCTACGCCGACCGCCTCCTCACCGCCTGGGCGGAGCCGCAGCGCAGGTACCACACCACCGCGCACCTGGCCGACGTACTCGCACGCATCGACACCCTGACCGCGCACGCCGGCGACCACCCCGACGGCCACGCCGCCTGCGACGCCACCGACCCGGCCCACGACCCCGCCGCCGTCGAACTGGCCGCCTGGTTCCACGACGCCGTCTACCGGCCCGACCGCTCCGAGAACGAGGAGCGCAGCGCCGCCCTCGCCGAGCGCGCCCTGCCCGAGCTCGGCATCGACGACGCCCGCACCGCCGAGGTGGCCCGCCTCGTCCGGCTCACGATCACCCACGACCCCGCCCCCGGCGACACCAACGGCGAGCTGCTCTGCGATGCCGACCTGGGCGTCCTCGCGGGCACCCCCGAGCAGTACGCCGCCTACGCCGCAGCCGTCCGCACCGAGTACGGCTTCGTCCCCGACGAAGCCTTCCGCGCAGGCCGGGCCGCCGTACTGCGCCAGCTCCTGGAGCTGCCCCGCCTCTTCCGCACCGCCTACGGGGCCGCGCACTGGGAGGCCCCGGCCCGCGCGAACCTGGCGGCGGAACTGGCCGAACTCGTAGGACCCCCGGGAATGTGATCCCGTTCGTCGCGGTTGAGGTAGTTCATGCCCGCAGAAGCCAACCGCACCCGCATGCCCGTCGCCGTGTACGTCCTCGGCCTCTCCGTCTTCGCACTCGGGACCAGCGAGTTCATGCTCTCCGGGCTGCTGCCACCCATCGCCGAGGACATGGGCGTCACCATCCCCCAGGCGGGCCTGCTCATATCCGCCTTCGCGATCGGCATGGTCGTCGGTGCGCCACTGCTCGCCGTCGCCACGCTGCGGCTGCCCCGGCGCACCACCCTGCTCTCGCTGATCAGCCTCTTCGGCCTCGGGCAGGTCGCGGGCGCGCTGGCCCCCTCGTACGAGCTGCTCTTCGCCTCCCGCATCGTCTCCGCGCTCGCCTGCGCCGGCTTCTGGGCGGTCGGCGCCGCCGTGGCCATCGCCATGGTCGAGCAGCACCAGCGGGCCCGCGCGATGGCCGTCATGATCGGCGGCCTCTCCATCGCCAACGTCCTCGGCGTCCCGGCCGGCGCGTTCCTCGGCGAGACCCTGGGCTGGCGGTCCGCGTTCTGGGCGGTCGGCGCCGCCTCCGCCATCGCACTGGTCGGCATCCTCGCGCTGATCCCGAAGATCCCGCTGCCCGCCGAGAAGCCGACGCTCGCGCGCGAGCTGCGCATCTACCGCGACCGCCAGGTGTGGCTGTCGATCGGCATCACGGCGCTCGCCGCGGGCGGTGTCTTCTGCGCCTTCAGCTACCTCTCCCCCCTCCTCACCGACGTGGCCGGACTCGACTCCCAGTGGGTCCCGTGGATCCTCGGCCTGTTCGGGATCGGCGCGCTCGTCGGCACCACCCTCGGCGGGCGGATCGCCGACGCGCACCTGTTCGGGGTGATGCTGTGGGGCATCACCGCCTCCACCGTGTTCCTCGCCGCGCTGGCCCTGCTGGCCTCCGCCGCGGCGGCCGCCGTCGCTCTGTCCTTCCTCCTCGGCTTCTCGGCGTTCTTCACGGCCCCGGCCCTCAACGCCCGCATGTTCAACGTCGCCGGCGCCGCCCCGACCCTGGCCGGAGCCACCACCACGGCCGCCTTCAACCTCGGCAACACCGGCGGCCCCTGGCTCGGCGGCACCGTCATCGACGCCGGCTACGGCTACTCCGCCACCGCCTGGGCGGGCGGCGCGATGACCGTCACCGCCATCGCCCTGGGCCTCGCAGCCCTCCGCCTGGACCGCCGCACGGGCCCCGGCCCGACCCGCCCGACCCGCGTGGTGGCCGGCTCGACCCCGTCCCGCTCGGACGCGACCGAGAAGGTCTGAGGGCCGACGGCGGCCCTCAGGCGGCCGCTCAGCGGCTCAGCGGCAGAGTTCGAAGAGGTCGTCCTCGAAGGCCGGGAACTCCGCCTGCGCCCCGGCGACGATCTCGCGGGCCGGCCTGCGCGGGGTCGTCACGTGCCGCGCGGCGAGCCCGGCCAGGGCCGCGTCCGGGCGGGCCTCCCGGTCCGGGTACAGGGCCGCTTCGCACGGCCCGAAGCCGTCCGCCAGCACCCACAGGAAGTCGGAGAGGTTCCCGGCGACCACGCCGACCTCGCCCTCCGAGCCCATGAACACCACGGGCTGTCCGGCGAGCGGCAGTCCCGGCCGGACGCACCAGATGGCGGCGAGGCCGCCGGAACCGTCCTGACCGAAGACCCGGTACGCGTCCCCGTCGAGCTCGTGGTTCCCCGTCCAGTGCCGCAGCCAGTCCGTGGTCTCTTCGGCGGACACGAAGGCCTCGTAGGGCTCGAAATCAACGCCCTCGCCCTCGTCGCCGTAGTCGAACGCGACCCGGGCCACCTCGGCCAGGGCGGGCGGGAAGCGGCGGTCGTCATCGGTGGTCGTCTCGGTCACCCCCGCAGGCTAACCAGCCCCACCGACACCCCGCACCGGCAGCACGACCGGCGGCCGCCCCCCTAAGCCGCAGGCCGGCCCTTCGGACGGCGCAGGCCCGCCTGCGTGATGCGGCGGACCAGTTCCTTGCTGCCGATCTCCACCGCGCCCGCGGCCACCGCGTCCGGGTAGCGGTGGGACGGGACGTCGTAGTGGTCGCGTTCGAAGGCCCTCGGCGGGCAGCCGATCGAGGCCGCGAAGGCGTGCAGTTCCTCGAAGGAGGTGTCGCTGACCAGGTGCGACCACATGCGGCCGTGACCCGGCCACGTCGGCGGGTCGATGTACACCGTCACCGGCGGCTCATTCGCCGAAGCCGGAGCCGGAGCCGCCGAAGCCCGAGCCGCCGAGGACCGGTCCGAGGCCGCCCACCGGCGCCACCCGCACACCGGCCTCCGAACACACCCACATCGGGTCCGGTCCGAGCTCGGGCTCCACGTCCAGCGCGTGCGGCTCGCCGTGGCCGCAGACCGGGCACAGCGGCCAGCGCCCGTACTTCTCCAGCAGCGCGTCCTTGACGTCCTGGGCGACGAGCCCGGCGAGGTAGTCGGCGCCTTCCGGCCACTGCTCGACCCACCAGCGGCGGTGCGTGACCGCGTCCTCGACGAGGGAGACGACATCGGCCTCGGCGACGTCGCCCGCGACGAGATCGGCGAGCACCAGGGCGCGCGCGGCGTGCAGCGCCTGTTCGAGCGGGGGTGGAGGGGTCGCGTGGTCCATGGAGCCATTGTGGACCCGGACCGGCCCCGTGGCGAAGGTCCCCCCGAGGCCGTGACTTACGGCGTCTTGACGTTCCCGCCCCTCTGAAAATAAGTTTCAAGGGTGAGCGAGAACGTGAAAGAAACCTTCAGCGAGGGCGGCGGCGCGACCGACCCGGCCCCCGCACCCGTCCCGGCCCCCGCCGCCCTGCGGGCCCGCGTCCGCAGTCTCGGCCCCTCGATGACCCGCTCCATGCAGGCCGTCGCCGAGGCCGTCGCCGAGGACCCCGCCGGCTGTGCCGCGCTCACCGTCAGCGACCTCGCCGCCCGCACCGGCACCAGCGAGGCCACCGTCGTCCGCACCGCCCGCCTCCTCGGCTACCCCGGCTACCGCGACCTGCGCCTCGCACTCGCCGCGCTCGCCGCCCAGCAGGAGTCCGGTGCGGCCCCCGCCGTGGTCGTCGACATAGCCGTCGACGACTCCCTCGCCGACGTGGTCGCCAAGCTGGCCCAGGAGGAGGCGCAGACCCTCACCGACACCGCCGCCGGACTCGACGTCGACGCCCTCGGCTCGGCGGTCGCCGCCCTCGCGGGCGCCCGCCGCATCGAGATCTACGGCGTCGGCGCCTCCGGCCTCGTCGCCCAGGACCTCGCGCAGAAGCTGTCGCGCATCGGCCTGATCGCCCACGCGCACAACGACCCGCACCTGGCCGTCACCACCGCGGTCCTGCTGCGCCCCGGCGACGTGGCCGTCGCCATCACCCACTCCGGCGGCACCGGCGACGTCGTCGAACCCCTCCGGATCGCCTTCGAGCACGGCGCCACCACCCTCGCGCTCACCGCCCGCGCCGGCTCCCCCGTCGTCCGCTACGCCGAACTCGTCCTGGCCACCTCCGCCGCCCGCGAGACCCAGCTGCGCCCGGCGGCCATGTCGAGCCGGACCAGCCAGCTCCTCGTCGTGGACTGCCTGTTCGTCGGCGTCGCCCAGCAGACCTACGAGACGGCGGCGCCCGCGCTCGCAGCCTCGTACGAGGCACTCGCACCCCGCCACCACACCCCCGTACCCACCGCCAAGCGCACCAGCACCAGCCGCTAGCAGCACCCAGCAGTTCAGGAGCCCCCACTCATGACCGCGTACGCCGAACTCCGCGCCCAGCTCGCCACCTTGACCACCGAGGCCTTCCGCCCCGAGCTGGCCGAGATCGACCAGCTGCCCACCCTGGAGATCGCCCGCCTGATGAACGCCGAGGACGCCACCGTCCCGGCCGCCGTCGCCGGCGAGCTGGAGACGATCGCCGCCGCCATCGACGGGATCGCCGAGCGGATGGCCCGCGGCGGGCGCCTGATCTACGCGGGCGCCGGCACCGCCGGACGGATGGGCGTACTGGACGCCAGCGAATGCCCGCCCACCTTCAACACCGACCCCTCCGAGGTCGTCGGCCTGATCGCGGGCGGCCCCTCCGCCATGGTCAAGGCCGTCGAGGGCGCCGAGGACTCCAAGGAACTGGCCGCCGAGGACCTCACCGCGCTGGCCCTGACCGCCGACGACACCGTCATCGGGATCTCCGCCTCCGGCCGCACCCCGTACGCGATCGGCGCCGTCGAGTTCGCCCGCGACCGCGGAGCCCTCACCGTCGGCCTGTCCTGCAACGCCGGCTCCGCGCTCGCCGCGGCCGCCGACCACGGCATCGAGGTCGTCGTCGGCCCCGAACTCCTCACCGGGTCCACCCGGCTGAAGGCCGGCACCGCGCAGAAGCTCGTCCTCAACCTCATCTCGACGATCACCATGATCCGGCTCGGCAAGACCTACGGAAACCTCATGGTGGACATGCGCTCCTCCAACGAGAAGCTGCGCGCCCGCGCCCGCCGCATCGTCTCCCTGGCCACCGGCGCCCCCGACGCCGAGATCGAGGCCGCCCTCACCGCCTCCGACGGCGAGGTCAAGCAGGCCATCCTCGTCATCCTCGGCGGAGTCGACGGACCCACCGCCGCCGACCTGCTCACCGCCTCCCGGGGCCACCTCCGGGCCGCCCTCACCCGGACCCCCGCCCGCTAGCTCCCCGCTGACCCCCAACCAGCAAGGCGAACACCAAGATGTCCACTGACAAGAACCGCGCCACAGCCGCCGCGATCCTTCCTCTGGTCGGCGGCCCGGACAACATCGTCTCCGTCGCGCACTGCATGACCCGCCTGCGGATCACCCTGCGCGACCGCTCCCTGGTCCAGGACGAGGCCCTCAAGGCCCTGCCCGCCGTGATGGGCGTCGTCGAGGACGACACGTACCAGATCGTGCTGGGACCGGGCACCGTCGCCCGCGTCACCCCCGAGTTCGAGGCCCTGGTCGCGGAAGGCCGCGCGGCCGCGCCGGCGGCCGGGAGCGCGCCGGCCCACACCGTGACGGCCGAGGAACTCGCCGCCCAGGGCGCGGCCATCAAGAACGCCCAGAAGGCGAAGAACTCCACCCCCTTCAAGCTGTTCCTGCGCCGCATCGCGAACATCTTCGTCCCGCTGATCCCGGCCCTGATCGGCTGCGGCATCATCGCCGGGCTCAACGGCTTCCTCACCAACATGGGCTGGGTGCCCGCCGTGGTCCCCGCCCTCGCCGCGATGGCGAGCGGGTTCATGTCCCTGATCGCGGTCTTCGTCGGCTACAACACCGCCAAGGAGTTCGGCGGCACCGCCATCCTCGGCGGCGCGGTCGCCGCGATCATCGTCTTCCCCGGCGTCGCGAAGATCGACGCCTTCGGCCAGCAGCTCTCCCCCGGCCAGGGCGGCGTGCTCGGCGCGCTGGCGGCCGCGCTGCTCGCCGTCCGGGTGGAGAAGTGGTGCCGCAAGTGGGTCCCGGAGGCGCTCGACGTCCTGGTCACCCCCACCCTCACGGTGCTGATCTCCGGCCTCGTCACCATCTTCGGCCTGATGTTCGTCGCCGGTGAGGTCTCCAGCGCCATCGGCACCTTCGCCACCTGGCTGCTCGCCACCGGCGGCGCCTTCGCGGGCCTGGTCCTCGGCGGCCTCTTCCTCCCGCTCGTGATGCTGGGCCTGCACCAGGCCCTGATCCCCATCCACACCACCCTGATCGAGCAGACCGGCTACACCGTCCTGCTCCCCATCCTCGCCATGGCGGGCGCGGGCCAGGTCGGCGCGGCCATCGCCGTCTACTACAAGCTCCCCCGCAACCGCTCGATCCGCACCACCATCAAGTCCGCCCTCCCGGCCGGCTTCCTGGGCGTGGGCGAACCCCTCATCTACGGCGTCTCCCTCCCCCTGGGCCGCCCCTTCATCACCGCCTGCATCGGCGGCGCCGCGGGCGGAGCCTTCGTAGGCCTCTTCAACCAGCTGGGCACCGCCTTCGGCTCCACCGCCATCGGCCCCTCGGGCTGGGCCCTCTTCCCCCTCCTCGACGGCAAGTCGGGCATGGGGATGACCATCGCGATCTACGCGGGCGGCCTGGCCGTCGGCTACCTGGTCGGCTTCGCAGCCACCTACTTCTTCGGCTTCACCCGGCAGATGCTGACCGAGTTCAACACCGGCCCGGACGCGGACACGGCCCCCGAGCCCGCACCGTCGACGGCCACCGAGCCCGCGCCGAACCAGGCCCCGCCCGTCCCCGTGGGCCGCTGACACCACCGGCCCCCCTGTACGAAGGCTCCCGCCCGGTGCGGCCCACCGGGCGGGAGCCTTCACGTCCCCGGGCCCGCCCGGCCGGACCGGCTGCATCGCCCCGATGATGGCCCGATGACCGACTCCGCGATCTCCCCGCCCTCCCCCCGCACCCGCCCGATACCGCCCGTGGTCCGGACGGGCCGGATGGCCGCCCTCGCCCAGCCCTCGTACGCCCTCCCCTGCGGGCTGCACCTGCGCCCCTGGGAGCCCTACGACGCCCCCGCGCTCGTGGCTGCGTACGAGGACCCGGACATCCGCCACTGGAACCGCCCGGACCCCCTCACCGAGGAGCAGGCCGTCACCCGCATCGCCCGCTGGCGCGAACGCTGGCACGGCGAAAGCTCGGCGGTCTGGGCCCTCGCCCCCGCGGACGGCGGCTGCGCGGTCGGCCTGATCGCCCTCGCCGACATCGATCTGCGCGGCGGCAGCGCCGAGTTCGTGTACTGGCTCCTCCCGGCCGGCCGCGGCGCCGGAGCCACCACCGAGGGCCTGGCCGTCCTGACCCGCTGGGCCTTCGAGGAACTCGGCCTGCACCGCCTGCGCATCACCCACTCCACGGCCAACCCGGCCTCCTGCCACGTCGCCGAGAAGTCCGGCTACCCCCTGGAAGGCACCATGCGCGGCGCCCTCCTCCACGCGGACGGCTGGCACGACGAGCACCTCCACGCCCGCCTGAGCACGGACCGCGCCCCGTCCTAGGCCACCGCCCTCGGCCCGGCGGCCGCTGCGAGGCCTCCGCGGTAGAGCGGGGCGTAGGCGACCAGGAGGAGGACCGCCGCGACGGGTATGAGGTCCTTGCCGACCAGGGGCACTGCCGTGGCGAGGAGCACCAGGACCGGGGCCCACCCCGTCAGGACCCGGCGCCCGGCCAGCTGGCCGACCAGGACCAACTGGCCCACGAAGAAGAGCAGCGGCCCGAACTCGTAGACCACCGGAAGGACACCGGGTATGTCCTGGATCCGGGTGAACAGCTCGTGCATCGCGCCCCGGTCCGCCGACAGGAACCCGACCACCAGGTCGATGGTGAACTGCGCACCGAGGGCGACGGCTCCCGCCACGCCCGTCCACAGGCCCACGGTGGACAGCTCGCTCCGCCCCGCGGCCTCCCGCATCGCGGCGAAGCCCTGGACGAAGAGGGCGAGCGCGGCGAGGAAGCACAGGTGCCCGGCACTCCAGGCGAAGCCCGGCCCCCTACTGCCGTCGAGGCCGTCGATGATGCGGATGACGCCGTAGGCGCCCATCAGGACGGGCGCGGCGAGGAATGCGGTTCGCGAGGTGATCATGTCCATCAAGCTACGAGAGCACCACCCCGAGTCACATCAGGCGCCGATCCCTGAAATGCCCCTGAGGCCAATCCAGTTCACCCTCAGGGTCGGAAGGACCGCCCACGGGCCGTACCGCACGCCTCAGGCCACCGCCGCCGGGGTGTGGGCTCCGGTGACGCCCGCCGTGAGGGCCCGGTGGGCGGCGGACAGGCGGCGGACGGCCTCGGTGAGGCGGTCGGGCGGGAGCGTGTAGGGCAGGCGGACGTGGCGCTCGAAGGCGCCGCCGACGCCGAACTGCGGACCCGCCGCGATCACCACCCCGTGGTCCGGGGCGAGCGCCGCCAACCGCGAGGCGACCGGCTCCGGGAAGCGCGCCCAGAGCGTCACCCCGCCCGCCGCCCGCGGCGCGTGGACATCGGGGAGGTGCTCGGACAGCGCCCCCAGCAAGGCGTCCTGCTGCGCACGCAGTTGGGCGAGCGCCGCCGGCCGCCGGGACTGACCGCCGTTCAGCAGTACGGCGGTGGCCAGCTGTTCCACCACCGGGGTACCGAGATCCGTGGCCGGGCGGGACCGAGCGACCCGCTCCAGCAGCGAGGGCGCCGCGCGGATCCAGCCGATGCGCAGGCCGCCCCAGATGCTCTTGGACACCGAGCCGATGCTGATGACGGTGGGGTGCGTCGCGGCGAAGGGTTCCGCGACCGGGTCCGCCCCCTCCAGCCCCAGGTCGGCCAGGGTCTCGTCGATGATCGTGGGGCAGGCCGGCCGCAGCCCACGACGCACCTCCTCGGGCATGTACATCCCGGTCGGATTGTGGAAGTCCGGGATCAGGTAGGCCAGTTGCGCCGACCGCGCCGCCGCGAGGAGCTGCGGCACGTCCCAGCCGGACGGCCCCACCGCCACCGGCAGCAGCCGGGCGCGCGCCTCGGCGAACGCCCTGATCGCATGCGGATAGGTGGGATGGTCGAACACCACCTTGTCCCGCGGCGCCAGCAGCGTCCGCACCAGCAGACCGATCGCGTGCTGCGCACCGCTGGTGATCATGACGTGATCGGGCGAGGTCGGCAGCCCCCGGCGCCCGTACCACCCGGCGACCGCCTCGCGCAGCTCCGCGATGCCGTACCGGTCGTACCCGTGCCGCTCGAAGTGGAGCGGCAGCCGCTCCAGGGCCGTCGCGAAGGCGGCGTGCAGGACCTCCGGGGGCGCGGGCGGTGCGGCGAAGGAGAGGTCGATGGCCTCCGCGTCAGCGTCACCGTCCGCATCGCCGGCCCGCCGCCGGGCGGGCGCGTCCTCGTGCGGGAGCCGTACGGTCGCCCGCGCGCGCTCCCGCGTCTCCAGGTAGCCGTGGTCCACGAGCGTGCGGTACGCGGCCCCGACCGTGGTCCTGCTCGTGCCGAGCGCGCCGGCCAGGTCGCGTTCGCCCGGCAGCGCCGCCCCCAGAATGAGCCGCCCGTCCAGAATCAGCAGCCGCAACCGGTCGGAGAGCCGCTGGTGCGCCGGCCCGGGCCCCTCCTGCCAGGTCCCGACCATGCGTCCGACGGCGTGCGCGCTGATCTTCACCGGGCCAGCGTACGCAATCTGGCTATCGATTCGGGGTCCAGATTCCGGCGAGGCTGGGTCCATGCCCCGCATGAACGCCATCGCCCAGCTCCGGGCGGGCCGCACCGCACGCCGCCTCCCCCAACTCCTGCTCGGACTGGCGGGCTACGGCGCCGCCGTCATGATGCTCGTCGAGTCCGGCCTCGGCACGGCGAGCTGGAGCGTGCTCACCGACGGCACGGCCAAGAGCCTCGGCATCTCCTTCGGCTGGGCGACGAACCTGATCTCGCTCCTGGTGCTCCTCGCCTGGATCCCACTGCGCGAGCTCCCCGGGCTCGGCACCGTCCTCAACGTCGCCATCGTCGGCTTCGCCGCCGACGCCACCGCCGCCGTACTCCCCGCCCCCGAGGGGACGCCCGCCGCGCTCGCGTACCTCGCCCTCGGCCTGCTCGGCCTCGCCTTCTTCGACGCGCTCTACCTCGGCGCGCAGTTCGGCTCGGGCCCGCGCGACGGCATCATGACCGGCCTCGTCCGGATCACCCGCCTGCCCGTCGCGGCCGTGCGCACCGGCATCGAGGTGTCCGTGGCCGGGCTCGGCTGGCTGCTCGGCGGCACGCTCGGCCCGGGGACGGTGGTCGTCGCCCTGGGCACGGGCCCCCTGGTCGGCTGGTTCCTCCCGCGCCTGACGGTCCGCCTCGACGCCCCCTCAGGGGTGCGCCCGTTCGTGCAGCACGGCGGCCAGGCGTAGCGCGGTGTCCAGGTTGCAGCGCCCCAGGTCGACCAGCGGCAGCCCGTACGACCCGGCCGCCGACACCCCGTCCACCCCGAGCGAGGGGAACACCACGCCTACGTCCGTCAGCGCGGCCCTCAACTGCCCGACGGCCTCCTCGGCCGCCAGCATCCGCTCCTTCGGCGTGAGCACCATGACATGTCACCTTTCGCTCTGAGTAATCGCGTTCAGTACTCAGCGTGGCGACGGGGTGGTTAGCCTTCAAGAGCGAAGGTCCAAACAACCGCACCTGTTGTCAGGGGAGTTGCCGTGCCCGATTCCGGAGACGTCGACCCGTTCTCCTCACCCCGCACCATGCTCGGCTCCGAACTGCGGGTCGCCCGAAAACGGGCCGGCCTCAGCCAGGACAAGCTGGGCGACCCCCTCTTCGTCAGCGGCTCCTTCATCGGCCAACTCGAAGCGGGGACCAGGCGGATGACCGTTGAACTGGGCCGGGAGATCGACAAGATCCTGGGCACGGACGACTTCTTCACCCGCAACTGCCAGGCGGCGACGAAGTTCAAGTACCCGGACCACTTCACGGAGGCCGCTGAGGCCGAATCCCTGGCTAAGGCCATCCGGGAGTACGCGCCCCTGCTGATCCCGGGCCTGCTCCAGAAGGAGGCCTACGCCCGAGCCGTCTTCCGCGCCTACCAGCCGACGGCGACGGAGGCGGCCATCGACGAACTGGTCGAAGCCCGACTGGCCCGCGCGGCCCTGCTCACAGAGCCAACAACCCCGTTGTTGTGGTGCGTGCTCGACGAGGCGGTACTGCGCCGCGTCATCGGCAGCCGGTCGGTGATGGCCGAGGCCCTGCGGCACCTCGCGGACCTGATCCGGCGCCACCGGATCATCCTTCAGGTGCTGCCGTTCAGCGCTGGGGCGCATGCGGCCTTGGACGGTTCTCTCAAACTGATGGCGTTCGACGACGCGCCCCCGCTCGCCTACGTCGACGGCATCGGAATGGGCCACTTGTTCGACGATCCGGCCACTGTGGCACGTCACACCCTGACCTACGATCTCCTCACGGCCAGCGCGCTGTCACCGCGCAAATCCCTGGCCCTGATCGAGTCGGTGGCGGAGGAGTACGAACATGACCAGCACGCCTAAGTACGACATCTCGATGGCCACTTGGCACAAGTCCACCTACAGCGGCGGCGACGGCGGCAACTGCCTGGAGATGGCCACCTGGCGCAAGTCCACCTACAGCGCGGGCGACGGCAGCGACTGCCTCGAAGTCTCCGACGGCCACCCCCACCTCGTCCCCGTCCGGGACTCCAAGGACCCCGAAGGCCCCCACCTCACCTTCGGCGCCCCCGCCTGGGCAGCCTTCGTAGCCGCTCTCGCCTGAACGAGCGGCGGCTACCCTCGGCCGCATGAGGAACCGCATACCGCTCAGCGACGAGCTGCTCTCCGCCCTCGGCACGCCCACCGAGACCAAGCTGCTGGACAGCAGCCCGCGGTCCCGGGTGTGGTGGGTGCGCCTGGCCGACGGGCGGCCGGTGGTGGTCAAGCAGGCGACCGACGCCGGGGACACCGCCGCCGACGCGGACACCCGGTTCGCGCGCGAGCTCACCGGGCTGCGCCTCGCAGGGCGGGCCACCGGACCGGCTGCCGTGGCGCCCGCGGTGCTCGCCGCCGACCCGGCCTCGCGCGTCGTCGTCCTCGAGTACCTGGAGGACCTCGGCGAGACGGCCGACTGGCTGCCCGCCTACGCCGAGTCGCTCGCCCGGCTGCACTCCCTCACCGGACCCGCCGACGCGGGCGCCCTGCCCGTCGAGCCGGGGCCCACGGCCGCCGACGCGGAGTCCTTCCTCGCCCTGGCCCGGACGCTCGACGTCCCCGTACCGCCCGCCGTTCCCGACCAGCTCGCCGGTCTCCTCGACCGCTTGGACCCGACTCCGCACCACGCGCTGCTGCACGGCGACCCCTGCCCCGGCAACGACCTGCGCACCGCCGACGGCGTCCGCTTCGTCGACTTCGAGCGGGCCTCGCTCGGCAACGGGCTGACGGAGCTGGCCTACTTCCGCATCGCCTTCCCCACCTGCTGGTGCGCCCTGTCGGTCACCGGTCCCCCGCTCGCGGAGGTCGAGGGGATCTACCGGTCCACCTGGCGCGGCCTCACCGGGAAGGACGTGCCGGGCGACCTCGCCGACGCGTGCGCGGGCTGGCTGATCCAGGGCGACGCGCTCGTCGAGCGGGCCCACCGCGGCACGGTCGACCAGCTCGCCCGGGTGGCCTCCGAGGACTTCGAGTGGGGCTACGTCACCGCCCGCGAGCGGCTCGTCCACCGCCTCGGCGTGGTCGCCGGCATGACCCGCGACCACGACCACCTGCACGCTCTCGGCCGCCTCGGCTCCGACCTGGCCGACCGGCTCCTCGCCCGCTGGCCGGAGCTGCGCCCGCTGCCCGCGCCCGACGCCCGCCCCTGGTTCTAGCCCCGTCGCCCGTGCTCACGTATCCGGGAAGTCGACCACGGACAGGGCGAGGGGCAGCTCGTCGGTGCGGGACTGCGCCTGGGGCAGCCTGCCCTGCAGGAAGGTCCCGGTCAGGTAGTCGTCGGTGAGCACCCAGACCGAGTAGGGGATCTGGCCCTG
This sequence comes from Streptomyces sp. NPDC104226, assembly GCF_055584085.1. Classification (NCBI taxonomy): domain Bacteria; kingdom Bacillati; phylum Actinomycetota; class Actinomycetes; order Kitasatosporales; family Streptomycetaceae; genus Streptomyces; species Streptomyces sp. NPDC104226. The sequence goes on along the minus strand of NZ_JBVJMS010000005.1, from coordinate 120,978 downwards.
GTAGGTGAAGCGGTCGATGACGTAGGGCACGGCGTCGGCTTCGAACACGGACGGGTCGTTCATCAGCTGGAAGTGCAGGTGAGGGGCGTTGGAGTTGCCGGTGTTGCCCAGATCGGCGATCTTCTGGCCCTTCTTGACCTCGTCCCCCGGCTTGACCAGGAGACTGCCCTTCATCAGGTGCGCGTACATCGCCCAGACGCCACCGCCGAGGTCCTGGACGATGTGGTTGCCGTCCACGTTCTTGACGGTGATCTTCGGACCGAGGACGGGGTCGTTGGCGGGCAGGATGCCGGGGGTGCCCGCGTCGACCGTGTCGAGCGTCGAGCTCACGGTGCCGTCGGCGACCGCGTACACCGCCTGGCCGTAGTCGGCGTAGCTCTCGTTCTTCGTCTTGTCGCCGCTGTAGAGCTTGCCTTCGTCGTTGAGCTTCATCCAGTCGATGGCGAAGCGCTGGAAGTTGGCCAGCTTGCCGTTGACCGAGTTGAGCGAGGGACGGTGCGGCCCGCCGGTGCCGCAGCATCCGTTGACGGCCACCCAGTTGTCGCCCTTCAGCGGGGGTGCGATGACCCGGGCCTTGCCGGCAGAGATGTCGAAGGGCGCGGCGAGGTAGCTGATCGGGGTCGGCTCGGTGGCCGGGGGCACGGCCTGCCCCGTGACGAACAGCCGGTGCATGACCTCGGCGGGTGCCTGGTCCAGCGAGTCGAAGGTCAGGTCCACCATCAGGGCCCGGGACTGGCCGGGGGGCATGACGGTGTCGGTGGCGTTCGACGAGGGCAGCATCCGCAGCAGGTTGCAGGCTCCGTACTCGCAGTCGGGATCGACCAGCTGACGGCCGGAGAGGGTGCCGACGACGGTGTCGGGGTGTTCGGCGTCGACCACCTGCACTTCGGTGAGGGTGGCCGGCAGCCGCGAGGCATTGGTCAGTTGCAGGTCGTAGGAGACGTGGTACTTCTGGTCCGTGCCCAGCCAGGGGAACGTCGGCTCGGCGATCGGCGTCACGACCACGGGAGTGAAGGCGTCCGGCACGCTCACGGCGGACGGCGTGGCGGCCGACAGGGCCTGCCCACCGGGGTCCGAGGACGCGCCTGCCGCAGACGTTCCCCCCGCGAGGAGCAGCACCGCGGCCAGCGCCGCGGGGAGTGCACGGGAGCGTTGTGCGTGCATCACTCCACCTCGCAGACGGACACGGTACGGGTGTCTGTTGTCGCTGCCCGGCGGCCTGACGCCCCCATGCGGAGGGAGGGACCGCCACGCTTGTGAGAGTCCGATGGATTCCCTCAAGCGTGGCACGAGTCCCAAGGCGGTGCCATCCGTGCGATTCCCCTAGGGCGCGTCCGGGGCCGGGGCCGACTGCGCGAAGTGGCGGGCCGTCGGGACGAGGGCCGCCGCCGCCGGTACGAGGAAGCAGGCGGCCGCGCAGACGCCGAGGACGGGCGTGACGCCGAAGGTGTCGATGGCCGGGGCGATCAGGGCGAGGCCGACCGGGGCCAGACCGTAGGAGACGAGGAAGTCCAGCGAGGAGACGCGGGCCAGCCGCTCCGGGGCGACCTCGCGCTGGGTGGCGGTGAACCAGGGCACGTTGAACAGTTCGATCCCGATCCCGGCGACGGCGTAGGCGGCGACGACCACGCCCGGGTGCACGGGCAGCATCAGGCTCAGCGGGGCGCACCCGTACGCCGCCAGTCCCGCGAAGGCGGCCCAGCCCTGGGAGCGCGGCCGCCACCGGGCGATGAGCAGGGCTCCGCCGAGCGCGCCCACTATGTACGCGGTCGTCGCCGCCGCGAGCACCCATGCGCCGGCATAGCGGTCCCGGCTGATCAGGGGCAGGGCGACGCTGGTGGCGGAGTAGCCGAGGGCGATGACCGCGACGAGGGCGGCCAGCCCGGCGAGGAACCAGGGATGGCGGCTCGCCTCCTGTACGCCCTCCAGGAATTCGGTACGGAAGCTCGTGCGCGGGGCGGGCCCCGCGGCCGGATCCGCCGGAGCGAGGGCACCCGCGCCCCGGCCCGGGACCAGCGCGGCGACCAGCCAGAGCAGGCCGATACCGAGCAGCAGGGTCCGGACGTCGAGGAAGGCCGCGAGCAGCGCGGTCAGGGCGGGTCCGGCGAGGGTGGATCCGCGTACGGCCATCGTCATTGCGGCGTTGGCCTGCTGACGGCGCCCGGGGTCGACGGTCTCGGCGGTGAGGGCCTGGAACGCCGGGCGGCAGGCGCCCTGACCGGCGCCGGCGAGGGCGGCGGCGGCCGTCATCAGCAGGAGCGAGCGGCCCAGTCCGGCGGCGAGGAGGGGCGCGGCGGCCGCTGCCGCCAGGGCCGACCAGAGGACGACCGCGCGACGGGAGTGCCGGTCGGCCAGGACCCCGCCGACGGTGACGGCGGCGAGGAATCCGGCCGTGCGCGCGGCGAGGACCAGGCCGAGGCCGGCGGCGCTCAGGTCGCGGTGGAGGACGGCGAGCCCGAGGACGAAGGGCAGGGCCCAGGTCGCGAGTCCGGAGGCGGTGGTGCCGGCCCACAGGCGGAGGAAGGGGAGGTCGCGGAGGACCGAACGCGCCTGTGGATCAGCTGACTTGGCGGCTGGGGGCGCGGGTGTGGTTGCCACGGTGGGGTCGCTCCTTGGGGGTGGGGCGGGGGCTCGGTGAACCGCCCCCGAGGTTCTTAATGAAAATGAATGCCATTACAGTACCCTTCGAACGCGGCGGTCTTGCCCGGTGCACGACAACGCCCTCCCCTGCCCTCTCCCCGCCCTGCCCGCCCTGCCCAGACCGGAGAACCCATGCGCCACCCCGCCCGCCTCGGCATCGCCCTGGCCCTCGCCCTCGCCACCGCGGCCTGCGCCGCCCCCGCCACCGGCGGCTCCAGCGGCCCCAAGGCCGGAGCCGGAGCCGGGCCCGCCGCCCCGGCGTCCTCTGTCACCAGCTGCGGCCGCCAGGCCTCCTTCGCCGCGCCGCCGAAACGGGCCGTCGCCCTGGACCAGACCTCGACCGAGACCCTGCTCGAACTGGGACTCCAGGACTCGATGGCGGGCACCGCCAACCTCAAGACGAAGATCCCCGCCGCGTACGAGGCCGCGTACGCCAAGGTCCCCGTCATCGCCCCGAAGATCGCCACCGGAGAGCAACTGCGCTCCGCCACCCCCGACTTCGTCATCGGCGGCTCCGCCGACCTCTTCACCAAGGACCGGGCCGGCACCCGCGAGGAGCTCGACGCCCTCAAGGTCCCGACCTTCGTCAGCGCCGTGGACTGCCCCGGGCAGAACCCGGCCGGCCGCACCCCCTTCGAGCTCCTCTTCTCCGACTACGAGAACCTCGGCACGGTCTTCGGCGTCGGCGAACGGGCGGCGAAACTCGCCGCCGACCAGCGCGCCGCCGTCGCCAAGGCCGGGGAGAACGCGTCGAAGGCCGCCGGGGGCAGCGGAGGTACCGGGGGCGCCGACCGGCCGACCGTGGTCTACCTCTACTCCGTCTTCAACGGCATGCCGTACGTGGCGGGCAGGACCGGCCTGCCCAGCGAGATGAGCCGGATCGTCGGCGCGAAGAACGCCTTCGACGACGTCGACGAGGACTGGCCGGAGGTCTCCTGGGAGGAAGTCGCCCGGCGCAACCCGGACTTCATCGTGATCGGCGACCTGTCCGAGCGCGGCCGGCCCGGCGACAGCGCCGCCGAGAAGCGCACCACCATGAACCAGCACCCGGTCGTGTCCAAGCTCGCCGCGGTGCGCGACGGCAGGATCCTCGAAGTGCCCGGCATCGAACTGGACCCCTCGGTGCGCTCCGTACACGCCCTGGGGCTCCTGGCAGCCGGCATGAAGGACCTCGGGTATGTCCGCTGACACGGTGGCCGCCGACGCCATGGCCGCCGCCCCGGTGACCGCCGGCCCGCTCGCTCCGGAGGTTCCGGCCCCCCGCCGGTCCGCCGCTGCCGGGGCGGGGCTCGCCCTCCTCGGCGCGGCCGTCCTGGCGGCCTCGGTCGCCGCGGCCGTACGCATCGGCGCCGCCGACGTGGGCTGGACCGGCCTCGCCCGCGTCTTCGGCGCCCGACTCGGCCTGGACGTGGAGCCGTTGCCCCCGTTGCTCGACTCGCTCGTCTGGGACCTGCGGCTGCCGCGCGTGCTGATGGCCGCCCTCGTCGGCGCCTCGCTCGCCGTGTGCGGAGCGGTGCTCCAGGCGGTCACCCGCAACGCCCTCGCCGACCCCTACCTGCTCGGCGTCTCCTCGGGCGCCTCCGCCGGAGCCGTCACCGTGGTCGTCCTCGGGATCGGCGCGAGCACCCTCGGCGTCACCGGCGGAGCCCTCGCCGGAGCGCTGCTCTCCTTCGGGCTGCTCCTGCTGCTCCTGCGGCGCACCGGGCTGGACTCCGTACGCATCGTCCTGACCGGCGTCGTCATCGGGCAACTCTTCACCGCCCTGACCTCGCTCGTGCTGATGGCCTCGGCGGACGCCGACACCACCCGGGCCGTCACCCACTGGCTCCTGGGCTCGATGGCACCGGCCCGCTGGAACACGGTCGCCGTCTGCGCGGTCGTCACCCCGCTGGGACTCGCGGCGGCCTGGCTCTGCTCGAACGCCCTCGACGGGCTCGCCTTCGGCACCGACACCGCCGCGTCCCTCGGCATCGACGTCCGGCACACGCGGATGCTGCTGCTCGTGGTCACCGCCGCGCTCACCGCGGTGGCGGTGGCCACCGTCGGCGCCATCGGCTTCGTCGGGCTGATCGTCCCGCACGGGGTGCGGTTCCTCGTCGGGCCGCTGCACCGGGTACTGCTCCCGTACGCGGCCCTCGCGGGCGCGGTGTTCCTGGTGTGGACGGACGCGCTGGCACGGGTCGCCTTCGGGCCCCGCGAGGTGCCCGTCGGCGTGATCACCGCACTGCTCGGCGTACCCATCTTCCTGCTGGTCCTGCGCAAGCGGGGGGAGCTGTGAGTGCCGTGGGCTCCGTGACTGCCGTACGGATCACCGCCGATGCAGTGAGCTGGTCGGTGGCGGGCACGCCGGTCGTACGGGACGTCAGCGCGGACATCGCCCCCGGCGAGACCGTCGGACTGCTCGGCCCCAACGGCTCGGGCAAGTCCTCGCTGCTGCGCTGCCTGGCCGGGCTGCGGGCCCCCGACGCGGGCGTGGTCCGGTACGACGGGGAGTCCGTCCGCGGCTGGAGTGCGCGCCGGACCGCCCGGCACGTCGCCTTCGTCGCACAGGACGCGGGCGCGGACAGCGACCTCCGGGTCGCCGACATCGTCGGCCTGGGGCGGACCCCGTACCGCGACCGCTGGCGCGGGCCGGACGCCGCCGACCGGGCCGTGGTCGCCGCCGCGCTGGAACGCGTAGGGCTCACCGCGCTCGCCGGCCGGCCGTGGAAGGCGCTGTCGGGCGGGGAGCGGCAACGCACCCACCTCGCCCGCGCGCTGGCCCAGCAGCCGTCCGGACTGCTGCTCGACGAACCCACCAACCACCTCGACGTCAAACACCAGCTGGAGCTGATGGAGCTGCTGTCCGGCACCGGGCAGACGGTCCTGGTCGCCCTGCACGACCTGTCCCTCGCCGCCCGGTACTGCGACCGGCTGCTGCTCCTGCACCACGGCCGCCTGATCGCCTCCGGCCCGCCGGCCACCGTCCTGACGGCGCAACGGCTCGCCGAGGTCTTCGAGGTCGACGCCGAACTCACCACCAACCCCCACGGCCACCCACAACTCAGCTACCACGGCCCCCTCACCACCCCGGCGCCGCCGGCGGTGACGGCCACAACAACCGCACTGCCCACAACACCGGCACCAGCTCCGGCCCCGGCCCCGGCCACGACACCAACACCGGCCGCGCCCCAGACGCCGACAACGACACCAACGTCAGCACCAGCACCAGCACCGGCTTCGATTCCGGCCCCGACACCGGCTCCAGCTCCGGCTCCAGCTCCAGCTCCGGCTCCGGCTCCGGCCATGACGCCTGCAACGGGCCCCCAACCCGCTCCGTGAAAGGGAACCCCATGACCCCGCCCCCGACCACCACCACCGCCCCCGCCCCCTCCGCCTCGGTCGACGCGCTCGTCGAGGCCGTCCTGGCCGGTGCGTACGGCCCGTCGCCCTCCTCGCTCGTCGCGACCAGCGTCTTCTGGATCCACCACGGCACCCGCCTGGCCGGCGGCGACACCACCTACCTCAACCAGTACGTCCTGGTCCGCCTCGGCGGCTCCTTCGGCGGCTGCGCGTTCGAGGCCGGCGAGATCGACCCGGCGATCTGCCGCGACTCCTCCGGCACCCCGCTCGACGCCCTGCTGCGCGAGGCCCCGCGCCCCCTGCGCATCGCCGCCCTCGACGCCTACCTCTCCGAGACCCGCCCCCACCGCGCGGCCGCCGACGCCGGAGACGCCGAACCCGTCACCCTCCCCGCCGGCACCCCTGAGCTCCGCGCCACGGCCCGCGACGCCGCCATCGCCGGGCTGCTGGACATCGAGGAGGGCGCCGAGGTCGGCCTCATCGGCGTCGTCAACCCGCTGGTGGCGGCGATCCGCGCGCGCGGCGGCCGGCCGCTGCCGTGCGACCTCAACCTCAAGGCCACCCAGTGGGGCGACCCCGTCACCGACGACATGCACGAGGTGCTGGAGCGCGCACGGGCCGTCGTCGCCACCGGCATGACCCTGAGCAACGGCACCTTCGACACCATCCTGGAGCGCTGCCGCTCCCGCGGCATCCCGCTGGTCGTCTACGCCCAGACCGGCAGCGCCGTCGCCCGCGCCTTCCTCGGCTCCGGGGTGACCGCCCTGTCCGCGGAGCCCTTCCCCTTCTCCCAGTTCAGCGCCGAGGAGACGGTCCTGTACCGCTACCGGACGGCGGGCGGCGCGTGATCCCCGGCGCGGCCACCACCGTCTCCGCCCTCCCGGCTCCGTCCGGTGCCGGGCAGGCCCCCTGCCACCACGGCGAGATCCTCCAGGGCGTCTTCCTCGACGCCGCCGGGCGCCGGTGCGCCGGGCTGGTCACCCTCCCCATGGCGGGCCCCGGCAGCAGCGCCGCGTTCCTCCGCCGCCCCGGTACGGAGCCGGCGGCGCTCACCGTCGTACCGGCCGACCGTACGAAGGCCGCGCGGGCCGCCATCCTCACGGCCGCGGAGTGCGCGCGGCGGACCGGGCAGCCGCCCTGCGGCGGGGAGTTGCGGCTCACCGGCGGGATACCGGTCGGCCTGGGCATGGGCAGCTCCAGCAGCGACGTCATCGCAGCCGTGCGCGCGGTCGCGGACTCGTACGGGCTGCGGCTGGAACCACCGACGGTCGCAGGACTGGCCGTACGCGCCGAACTCGCCTCCGATCCGCTGATGCTGGACGGCCCGCCGGTGCTGTTCGCCCAGCGGGAGGGCCGGGTCCTGGAGGTCCTCGGCCCGGCCCTGCCGCCGCTGGTCGTCGTCGGCTGCACCCTCGGCGGGGGCGCACCCGTCGACACCCTGTCCCTGCCGACGGCCGACCCGGCCGACGCGGCCGAAGGCGACGTACGCGCCTACGAGCGGCTGCGCGCGCTGCTGCGCCGGGCCGTGGCCACCGGCAGCGCGCAGCTGCTCGGCGCGGTCGCCACCGCCAGCGCACGGCGCGGGCAGCAGGTCCTCGGACACCCGGAGTTCGAAGCCCTGACCGTGCTCGCCCGCCGCGTCGGGGCGGTCGGCGTACAGATCGCGCACAGCGGTGCGGTGGCGGGCGTGCTCTTCGACCCGGCCGCACCCGGGCTGCGCCGCCGCGTCCGCGGCTGCCTGCACGCCCTGGACGCCCACGGCATCCCCGCCACCCGCACCTTCACGACCGGCACCACCCCTGCGAAGGAGATCCCCCACCGTGCACCAGCACAGCATGGACCAGCACATCACGGAGTCGATCGGCCGGCCGGACCTGATACGCCTCGACGACCGGCTCGTCTGCCTGCGCTTTGAAACGATGAAGGTGGTCTCCGCCCTCGCGGCGGTGCGCCACCTGCTCGACACCGGCGCCGTACGCCGCGGGGACACCCTGCTGGACAGCTCCAGCGGCATCTACGCGTACGCCCTGGCCCTGGCCTGTCACCGGTACGGCCTGCACTGCCACATCGTCGGCTCGTCCACGGTGGACCACGTGCTGCGGACCCAACTGGCCGTCCTCGGGGCGACGCTGGAGCAGATGGAACCGTGCAGCGACCTGAAGCTCGACCAGAAGCGGCGCGTCGAGCGGATCCACGAGATCCTCGCCGCACACCCCGAGTACCACTGGATGCGCCAGTACCACGACGACGTCCACTACCTCGGCTACCGGGCCGTCGCCGACCGGATCCGCGAGGCCACCGGCACGCAGGCGCTCACCCTCGTCGGCGGGGTCGGATCGGGCGCCTCCACCGGCGCCCTCACCCGCTACCTCCGCGAGGACGCCGGGGGAACGGCCCCGGGACGGGCCGACGTCGAACTCGTCGGCGTCCAGCCGTACGGCAGCGTCACCTTCGGCTCCGAGCACGTCTGCGACCCCGAGATGATCATCGCCGGGATCGGCAGCTCCATCCCCTTCGGGAACGTCGCGCACGAGCTCTACGACACCCTGCACTGGGTCTCCTTCGAGGCCGCCCTCGCCGGCAGCGTCGACCTGCTGCGCCGGCACGCGGTCTTCGCCGGGCTGTCCACCGGCGCCGGCTACCTCGCGGCGCGCCACGAGCGCGAGCGCTCGCCGCACCGCACGGTCCTCTTCATCGCCCCCGACACCGGCCACCGCTACGTCGACACCGTCTACGCGAGGCACCACGAGGCCACCCCGATCGCCGCCCTCACCCCGCACGAGGTGACCGACCGCAGCGCCCTGTCCCTGCCATGGTCACGGATGCCCTGGAACCGCGCCCCCGCGTGAACTGCGCTCGGGCGGTCAGGGCTTCGGACGCGCTTCTGGGGGCTAGCGGATCAGTGCGGGAAACTCCCCGTGTCGAGCACCAGCACGAAGGGCTCGGGGAGGCTCAGCTCGTCACCGAAGGCCACGCGGGCGGCGTGCTTGTAGGCGCCGTTCTGGGGTTCGGTGAACAGGGTGACCGTGGGGCCGTGCTCGTCGAACCGGTCGATGAGGAGGTAGACCGGGACGGGGGCGTGGGCGTAGGCCCAGAGCTTCTTCTTGCGGTCGTCCTCGGCATTGCTCTTGGAGGTGACCTCGACGACGAGCAGAGCGTCGGCCGCGTCGACGGGATCGGAGACATCGGCTTCCACGGCCTCGACCAGCGCGGACGGGGCGACCACCAGGTCGGGCACGTAGAGCTTGCCCAGCGCCGAGATGTGGATGCCGAGCATCTGGTAGACACCCCACTCGGGCGGCACCACCCCGTACAGGGCACGATGCACCTTGGCCGCGATTCCGTTGTGGTGGCGGTGGGGCGGAGGCCCCAAGGTGATCTGCCCTCGGTCGATCTCCGCGCGCCAGCCCTCCGGCACGTCCAGGTCACGCCAGCTCTGCAGGAGGTACTCCCACGTGCGGCCGTCGGCGTTCGGGCCGGGCTCGACCATGGCTGCGGCCATCGCGGGCTTCCTCTCGCTCGGCATATGCCAGCGAGCGTAGACCGACGGTTTCACGGCATGCGGCCGCTTCGTTCAACGTCCCACGATCGGGGTACGAAAACCCCCGCTACACCCGTTCCGGGGCCTGGGAGGACGGGACCGTCGTGCGGATCGGGTCCCAGCACTGGATGCCCTTGAGGTCCGGCATGCGGTCGCGGGTGAAGACCGGCTCCAGGCCCGCCCGGCGCTGGGCGAGGTAGTCGTCCAGGAGGCGGAAGGCGATGGCCGACAGCGGGATGATCGCGGCCAGGTTGATCAGGGCCATGAGGCCCATGAACACGTCCGCCAGGTTCCAGACGACCGACACCGAGCCGAGCGAGCCCAGCACGACCGCCGACAGGACCAGCACCCGGTACCCGGGCAGGACCCACCGCTTGCGGGTGATGAACTGGATGTTGGTCTCGCCGTAGTAGTAGTTCCCGATCATGCTGCTGAAGGCGAGCATGAAGACGACGCCGGTGAGCAGGTGGCCCGCCCACCCGCCCAGCGTGTCGCTGAGCGCGGTCTGCGTCAGGTCCGCCCCCTGGCGGCCGGACAGCTCCGGGTTGGTCACGAGGACGATGAAGGCCGTCATCGTGCAGACGAGGAGGGTGTCGAAGAAGACGCCGAGGGACTGTACGAGGCCCTGCTTGACCGGGTGCGAGACCTCGGCGGCGGCGCCCGCGTTCGGGGCGGAGCCGAGGCCCGCCTCGTTGGAGAACATGCCGCGCCGGATGCCCTGCTGGATCGCCGCGCCGACGCCGCCGGCCGCCAGCTCGCGGAAGCCGAAGGCCCCGCCGACGATGTCCGCGATGACCCGGGGGAACTCGGTGATGTTGAGGAGGACCACCGCCGCGCCGAGCAGCAGGTAGACGATCGCCATGACCGGGACCAGGACCGTGGTGACGGACGAGAGCCGCTTGACCCCGCCGAAGACGGCCAGGCCCAGCAGTGCGGCCAGCAGCACGCCGAGGGAGGGGCCGAACCAGTTCGACCCGTCCGCGTCGGCGAGCGAGCCTGCGGCCACGGCGGTGATGGTGTTGGCCTGTACGGCGTTGAAGACGAAGCCGAAGGTGACGGTGATCGTCACCGCGAAGAGCACTCCGAGCCAGCGTTTGCCGAGCGCACGCTGCATGTAGTACGCGGGGCCGCCCCGGTAGGCGCCGCCGGCGTTGCGCACCTTGTAGAGCTGGGCGAGGGCCGATTCCACGAAGGCGGAGGCCGCGCCGATCAGCGCCATCATCCACATCCAGAAGACGGCGCCGGCGCCGCCCAGGGTGATGGCGGCGGCGACACCGGCGATGTTGCCGGTACCGACGCGCGCGGCGGCCGAGATCGTGAAGGCGCCGAAGGAGGAGACCTGCTTGCGGCCGTCGGCGCGCGGCGGGGTCTTCTCCTTCAGCACCCGGAACATCTCCGGAAGCAGGCGCAGCTGCACACCCCGGGAGCGGACCGTGAAGTACAGGCCCGCACCGACCACCAGCGGAATCAGCAGGTAGGTCCAGAGGTGATCGTTGACGTTGACGATCACCGAATCCAGAGTGTCCATGATGCGAAGTCTCCCCGGGGCGGAAGGCCCGCGGACAGGGACCTACGTCCGTCGCCGAAGGGACGGAAGGCCCTCACCGCCCGCCCTTCGCCCCCTCCTCACCACAGCTGGACGCCCCTCACGGCCGCTGGACGCCCCGCGCCGCCGCGATGAAGGCGCGGATGAGGTCCGGGGACTTGATCCCGCGCTCGCTCTCCACGCCGCTGGAGACGTCCACCCCCCACGCCCCGGTGACGTCGAGGGCCTCGCCCACGTTGGCCGGAGTCAGCCCGCCCGCCAGGAGCCAGCGGCCCGCGGGCGCGGTGAACTCCGCCGAGCCCCAGTTCCACGGCTTGCCGGAGCCGGGGTCCGGGGCGTCGAGGAGCAGCAGGTCCTCCCCGTACTCCCCGCAGCGCTCCACGTGCTGCGCCGTCGCCCGCAGCAGGGTGCGCCCCTCGGCGCGCAGCGCCGCGAACTCCTCCGGGCCCTCCTCGCCGTGCAGCTGCACGCCCCGTACGCCGCTCTCCTGCGCGAACCGCCGCACCTCGGCGACGGACTGCCCCCGGAACACCCCCACGGTCAGCACCCCGTCCGGCACCCCGGCGACCAGCGCCCGCGCCGTCGCGGCATCGACCGTACGGGGACTGCCGGGCGCGAACACGAAGCCGACGGCATCGGCTCCGGCGGCCACGGCGACCTCGACGTCGTGCGCGGTCTTGAGCCCGCAGATCTTGACGAACACATCAGTCATACCTGCAGTCAACCAAAGCTCGGGCGGCCGGTGCGGCCCGCCCCAGGGGCCGGACACGGCACGGTCCGAAAGAGACGGCCCCGCGGCCCGCGCGAACGCCCGAGGGCGGCACCCCCTCCGTGAGGAGAGGGTGCCGCCCTCGGTACGTGGTGCGAACAGCCGATCTACCGTCGGGCCGGAGCCCGGGGTGGATCAGAAGTCCATGTCGCCGCCCGGCATGCCGCCGCCGGCAGCGGCGCCGGCCTTCTCGGGCTTGTCGGCGATGACGGCCTCGGTGGTGAGGAAGAGGGCCGCGATCGACGCCGCGTTCTGCAGCGCGGAGCGGGTGACCTTCGCCGGGTCGATGATGCCCTCGGCGATCATGTCGACGTACTCGCCGGTCGCGGCGTTCAGGCCGTGGCCGACGGCCAGGTTGCGGACCTTCTCCACGACGACGCCACCCTCGAGACCACCGTTGACGGCGATCTGCTTGAGCGGGGCCTCCAGCGCGAGCTTGACGGCGTTGGCGCCGGTCGCCTCGTCGCCGGTGAGCTCGAGCTTCTCGAAGACCGAGGAGGCCTGCAGCAGGGCCACGCCGCCACCGGCGACGATGCCCTCTTCGACGGCCGCCTTCGCGTTGCGAACGGCGTCCTCGATGCGGTGCTTGCGCTCCTTGAGCTCGACCTCGGTCGCGGCGCCGGCCTTGATGACCGCAACACCGCCGGCGAGCTTCGCCAGGCGCTCCTGCAGCTTCTCGCGGTCGTAGTCCGAGTCGGAGTTCTCGATCTCGGCGCGGATCTGGTTGACGCGACCCTGGACCTGGTCGCTGTCACCGGCACCGTCGACGATGGTGGTCTCGTCCTTGGTGATGACGACCTTGCGGGCGCGGCCGAGCAGGTCGAGACCGGCGTTCTCGAGCTTGAGGCCGACCTCCTCGGAGATGACCGTGCCGCCCGTGAGGATGGCGATGTCGCCGAGCATGGCCTTGCGACGGTCACCGAAGCCCGGGGCCTTGACGGCGACGGACTTGAAGGTGCCGCGGATCTTGTTGACGACGAGGGTGGAGAGCGCCTCGCCCTCGACGTCCTCGGCGATGATCAGCAGCGGCTTGCCGGACTGCATGACCTTCTCCAGGAGCGGCAGCAGGTCCTTGACCGAGCCGATCTTGGAGTTGACGATCAGGATGTACGGGTCGTCGAGGGACGACTCCATGCGCTCCATGTCGGTGGCGAAGTACGCCGAGATGTAGCCCTTGTCGAAGCGCATGCCCTCGGTGAGCTCGAGCTCCAGGCCGAAGGTCTGCGACTCCTCGACCGTGATGACGCCTTCCTTGCCGACCTTGTCCATGGCCTCGGCGATGAGCTCGCCGATCTGGGTGTCGGCGGCGGAGATGGAGGCCGTCGAAGCGATCTGCTCCTTGGTCTCGACGTCCTTGGCCTGCGCCAGCAGGGCGGCGGAGACGGCCTCGACGGCCTTCTCGATACCGCGCTTGAGGGCCATCGGGTTCGCACCGGCGGCCACGTTGCGCAGGCCCTCGCGGACGAGCGCCTGGGCGAGGACGGTGGCGGTGGTCGTACCGTCGCCGGCGACGTCGTCCGTCTTCTTGGCGACTTCCTTGACCAGCTCGGCGCCGATCTTCTCGTACGGGTCCTCGAGCTCGATCTCCTTGGCGATGGAGACACCATCGTTGGTGATCGTGGGGGCGCCCCACTTCTTCTCAAGGACGACGTTGCGACCCTTGGGGCCAAGGGTGACCTTGACGGCGTCGGCGAGCTGGTTCATCCCACGCTCGAGGCCGCGGCGGGCCTCCTCGTCGAACGCAATGATCTTGGCCATCTGAAGTGGTCCTCCCGGACAGCGGTGGATTGCTCCCGGACCGCGCCCGCGCCCGCGACGGACGGCCTGCGTGCCCGGCGGTTTCTTCCCGCCGGACCCTGCGGGCCTCACCGACCCGGTCCTCGTTTAGTAGCACTCTCACTCGGAGAGTGCTAACGCCAATGATTAGCACTCGGCCCCCCCGAGTGCAAGCGGCTTCGGGCAACCCGGGATGAACACCCGGACACCGCAAGGGCCCCGGAGCCCTCACGCACGAGGGGCCCGCATCCCGTGTCCAGGATGTGGGCCCCTCGTACAGATGCCGTTGTGCCGTCGTGCGCGGCCGCCGTGCGTGGCCGCGTACGTGTCGGTGGTCGATCGCGCCCGGACTAGCCGACGGGGGCGAGCTTGACCATGTCCGCCTGCGGACCCTTCTGGCCCTGCGAGATCTCGAATTCGACCCGCTGACCCTCTTCAAGGGTGCGGTACCCGTCCATCTGGATGGCGCTGTAGTGGACGAACACATCCGCACCACCGTCGACCGCGATGAAGCCGTAGCCCTTCTCCGCGTTGAACCACTTGACGGTGCCCTGAGCCATGCCTAACTCCCCTATTACTGGCCCTTGCGCAGGACCGCACTTCGCGGTCCCGGGTCAGAACTTGCGCCGGAACGCCTCGACCGGGGCTGAATGTATCCGCACCGCTGCTGTCTGCAACAGGTCATTCCGACGAGAATTCTGGACACGGCAAAAGATTGAAATAGGGTGAAAACCAGGAATATTCCAGGGCAACTCGGGCCGGACAAACACCACCAACGACCCATAGCGCACTTGCATGTTGACTCAATGTCAACCCTCACGCGACCCGCTCATATGCGGCGGGCAAGAACAGCGGAGGGGACTTCCCCAACTCTACCGCGCCCAACCAAGCAGAATTGCCCCCTCCGTTTGGTAACGGAGGGGGCAACTCGGTTTCCGCGACGTGCGGAGCGCTACGGGGCTCCGAGGGCCTCAGCAGCCGCCCGCGACGGCGGGGATGATCGAAACGCCGGCACCGTCCGGAGTGGACGTCTGCAGCCCGCCCTCGAAGCGCACGTCGTCGTCGTTCACGTACACGTTGACGAAGCGGCGCAGCTTGCCCTGGTCGTCCAGGACGCGCGCGGCGATGCCGGGGTGGCTCGCCTCCAGGGACTGGATGACCTCCTCGAGGGTCGCGCCCTCGGCGGAGACCTCGGCCTGGCCGCCGGTGTAGGTGCGCAGGATGGTGGGGATGCGGACGTTGACGCTCATGGCGCTACTGCCTTTCCGGTGTGCAGGAGGAGGATCAGGCCAGGCCGGCGGCGCGGAACGCGTCCAGGCTCGGGCGGATGGTGGCGGTCTGGCCGCTGTCGGCGGCCACCGCCTCCAGGGTCTTGAGCCCGTCACCGGTGTTCAGGATCACGGTGGTGAGCGAGGGGTCGAGCTGACCGTTCTCGATGAGCTTCTTCGTCACGCCGACGGTCACGCCGCCCGCGGTCTCGGCGAAGATGCCCTCGGTCTGCGCGAGGATCTTGATGGCCTCGACGACCTGCTCGTCGTTGACGTCCTCGACGAAGCCGCCGGTGCGGCGCGCGATGTCCAGGACGTACGGGCCGTCCGCCGGGTTGCCGATGGCCAGCGACTTGGCGATGGTGTTCGGCTTCTGCGGGCGGACCACCTCGTGACCGGCCTTGAAGGCGGTCGAGACGGGCGAGCAGCCCTCGGCCTGGGCACCGAAGATCTTGTACGGCTTGTCCTCGACGAGGCCGAGCTTGATCAGCTCCTGCAGACCCTTGTCGATCTTCGTGAGCTGCGAGCCGGACGCGATCGGGATGACGATCTGGTCGGGCAGCTGCCAGCCGAGCTGCTCGCAGATCTCGTACGCCAGGGTCTTGGAGCCCTCGCCGTAGTACGGGCGCAGGTTGACGTTGACGAAGCCCCAGCCCTCGCCCAGCGGGTCGCCGATGAGCTCGGAGCAGAAGCGGTTGACGTCGTCGTAGTTGCCCTCGATGCCGACCAGGTCGCCACCGTAGACACCGGCCATGACGACCTTGCCCTGCTCCAGGTCGTGCGGGATGAACACGCAGGAGCGGAAGCCGGCGCGGGCGGCCGCGGCGCCGACGGCGCCGGCCAGGTTGCCGGTGGAGGAGCAGGAGAGGGTGGTGAAGCCGAAGGCGCGGGCCGCCTCGACGGCGATGGCCACGACGCGGTCCTTGAAGGAGTGCGTCGGGTTGCCGGAGTCGTCCTTGACGTACAGCTTGCCGGTGACGCCGAGCTCCTTGGCCAGGTTGGCCGCGTCCACGAGCTTGGTGAAGCCGGGGTTCAGGCTCGGCTTGGAGGCAACGTCCGCCGGGACGGGCAGCAGCGGCGCGTAGCGCCAGATGTTGTTCGGGCCGGCCTCGATGGCGGCGCGCAGCGCTTCCGGGTCGCCCAGGGGGAGCTCGTAGGCGACTTCGAGCGGGCCGAAGCACTCGGCGCAGGCGAAGATCGGGCCGAGCTCGAAGCGGGTACCGCACTCACGACAGGAAAGGCCGGTGGCGGGACCGAGATCGACAGGAGTACCGGAAGCGATGCTTTCAACGGTTTCGGCAGAGGTTGCGACAGACTGTGCAGCCATGACTGGGAGGCCCTTTCTCCTCATCTTCCCCATGGCGCACTTCGCCATGAGACGGAATTGGCACCTTCCCTAGCCGGGGACCTCGCTGGCGGCGCTGGTATGCGCGATCGCGAGAACCGACTGGAGGGTTGCCGGGGCTTCAACGGGCCGTGTCCCTCTGCCCCTCTGGATGAGCGGTATGGCACCGGCACACGCGCTCTGTGGCGCGCCGGTGCGTTTGTACGCGGGCCCCCCGGCATGCGGTGGGCCATCGCGTTGTTCAAGACTGTAACCGAAGGCCCGGGTGGTTGAGACAGCCGTCCGAACCGCGAGATGGATCACATTTCGGTCCAAACCCGTGAACGACAGTGAAGAACCAGGGAGTGCTGAAGGTGCTGGAAGAGGTGGAGCGCTGGCTGGCAGACCGCTCCTGGTCCGCCGCCGACCGACCGCTCGGCCAGCTGCTTTCCGCCAAGCGGGCAGCGGGGACCACGGTGAGCGTGGTGTTGCCGGCGCTGAACGAGGAGGCGACGGTCGGCGAGATCGTCGAGGTGATCCGGCGCGATCTGATCGAGGGTCTGCCGGTGCCCCTGGTCGACGAGCTCGTCGTGATCGACTCGGGCTCCACGGACCGCACCGCGGAGGTCGCGGCCAAGGCCGGGGCCCGGGTGGTGCACCGCGACGAGGTGCTGCCGCGGATGCCGGCCGTGCCCGGCAAGGGCGAGGTGCTGTGGCGCTCGCTGCTGGCCACCACCGGTGACATCGTCTGCTTCGTCGACGCCGACCTGCGCGATTTCTCGGCCACCTTCGTCTCGGGGATCGTCGGCCCGCTGCTCACCGATCCGGACGTGCGGTTCGTCAAGGCGATGTACGACCGCCCCCTTGGCCAGGAGTTCGGCGACCCGGCCTCCACGCCCTCCGCCAGGGGGCACGGCCAGGGCGGCCGGGTCACGGAGCTGGTGGCCCGCCCCCTCCTCAACCTCCACTGGCCGCTGCTGGCCGGCTTCGTCCAGCCGCTCGGCGGGGAGTACGCCGTACGGCGCGAGCTGCTGGAACGGCTGCCGTTCCCGGTGGGCTACGGGGTCGAGCTGGGCCTGCTGGTGGACGCCCTGCACACGGCCGGACTGGACGCGCTGGCCCAGGTGGACGTCGGCGTACGGCTGCACCGGCACCAGGACGGCCAGGCCCTGGGCCGGATGGCCGCCGCGATCTACCGCACGGCGCAGGTGCGGCTCTCGCGCGGCCACCTCGTACGCCCCGAGCTGACGCAGTTCGAGCGCGGCCCGGAGGGCTTCGTACCGCACACCTACGCCGTGGACACCGAGGAGCGGCCGCCGATGCGGGACATCGAGGAGTACGCACACCGCCGCGTGGCATGAGCGCCCCGCGGCACCCGGTGGTGTGGTCTTCCTCTCGGTCCGGCGGACGCGCAGGCGCCGACGTTTGACCGGAGGCGGGGCGGGCTAGGTTCGCCGCATGGCTTCCCAGGTGCTCGTCGCCGCGAATCGCGGCCCCCTCTCGTACGCCCTCGCCGCGGACGGCACGCTCAGTGCCCGCCGCGGCGGGGGCGGCCTCGTCTCCGGCCTCTCCACCGCCCTCGCCGAGCAGCCGGACGCGCTGTGGATCTGCGCGGCGCTGTCGGACGCGGACCGGGAGGCGGTACGGCGCGGGGTCCGCGAGCCGGGCGTACGGATGCTGCCGATCGACCCGGAGGTCTACGACGGCGCCTACAACGGCATCGCGAACTCGGTGCTGTGGTTCCTCCACCACCACCTGTACGAGATCCCGCGCGAGCCGGTCTTCGACGCGGAGTTCCGGCGGCGCTGGGCTTCGTACGTCGCGTACAACGAGGCCTTCGCGGCGGCGCTGGCCGAGGAGGCCGCCGAGGGCGCGGTGGTCCTGATCCAGGACTACCACCTGGCGCTGGCCCCCGGAATGCTCCGGGAGCTCCGCCCCGACCTGCGGATCGGGCACTTCACGCACACGCCGTGGGCGGCGCCGGAGTTCCTGCGCATGCTGCCGGACGACATCCGCGACCAGCTGCTCCGCGGGATGCTCGGGGCGGACCGCCTCGGCTTCCACACCCGGGAGTGGGCGGACAACTTCCTCGGCAGCGCAGCGGTCGACGGCGAGCGCGGGCCGGCCCGGCTCACGCAGGTGACCCCGTACCCCCTGGGCGTCGACGGCGACGAGCTGCGCGCGCTCGCGCACCGGCAGGAGGTCGACGACAAGCTGGCGGCGCTGCGGGCGGAGATCGGCGGGCTGAAGACGATCGCCCGGGTGGACCGCACGGAGCTGTCGAAGAACATCCTGCGCGGGCTCCTCGCGTACCGGGAGCTCCTGCTCACCCACCCCGAATGGCGGGAGCGG
Source organism: Streptomyces sp. NPDC104226 (assembly GCF_055584085.1). Taxonomy (NCBI): domain Bacteria; kingdom Bacillati; phylum Actinomycetota; class Actinomycetes; order Kitasatosporales; family Streptomycetaceae; genus Streptomyces; species Streptomyces sp. NPDC104226. Next base: position 102,420 of record NZ_JBVJMS010000005.1, on the reverse strand, counting down.
GTCGTCCACCTGGCCTCCGCCTACCCCTCCCGGCAGGACCTGGCCGTCTACCGGGAGTACACGCAGTCGGTGCGGGAGCTGGCGGCGGAGATCAACGCGGAGTTCGGCACGGCCGGCTGGCAGCCGGTGCTCGTCTCCGTCGAGGACGACTTCGCGCGGTCCCTGGCGGTGTACCGGCTGGCGGACGTGGCGCTGGTCAATCCCGTGCGGGACGGCATGAACCTCGTCGCGAAGGAGATCCCGGTGGTCTCGGAGGCGGGGTGCGTGCTGGTGCTCTCCACCGGGGCGGGGGCGTACGAGGAGCTCCGCGCGGACGCGCTGACGGTGAACCCGTACGACGTGACGGCCACGGCGGAGGCGTTGCACGCCGCGCTCACCATGCCGGCGGCGGAGCGCGCGGACCGCACGAAGCGACTGGCGGCAGCCGCCACCGCCCTCCCCCCGACCCAGTGGCTCACCGCCCAACTGAACGCCCTCCGCACCTGAGCGCCCCTGCGGGGCCGTCCCCTACCCGCCCTTCGCCCGTTCCCCGGGACTCCGCCCCGGACCCCGCGCCTCACACGCCGGCGGGGCTGGATGTGCCGCAGCGCGGACCGGGTCCGGGCAGAGCCCGGGGGAACGGGCGAAGGGCGGGTAGGGGACCCCGCCCCACAGGGCCCACCGAGCCGCACCCGCCCACCGGCCGCATCAAGAAGGTCGGCGCAGCTCCGCTGCCAGTGCGGAGAGGAAGGTGACGACCTCGGACGGGCCGGACACGGTCAGGTCCGCGCGGGCGGCGAGTTCCGGGACCTCCGCCGAGCCGCTGCACAGCAGCAGCCCCGGCATGCCGCCGGCCCGCAGCTTCTCCACCGCCGAGTACGCCGCGAGGTCCCCCAGGTCGTCCCCGGCGTAGAGCACCGCCTCCGCGCCCACCTCCGCGAGGTACTCCGTGAGGGCGACGCCCTTGTCCATGCCGGGCGGCCGCAGCTCCAGTACGGCCCGTCCCGGTTCGACCATCAGGCCGTGCCGGGCCGCAAGCCCCGCCAGGGGCTCGCGCAGGGCCGCGAAGGCCGCTTCCGGGTCGGCCGCACGCCGGGTGTGGACGGCCAGCGCCCGGCCCTTCTCCTCGATCCAGGTCCCGCGCCACGCGCCGATCGCGTCCAGGAACCCGGGCAGCTCCGCCCGGACCGCCGCCACCCCCGGGTGCTCGGCCGGAGCGTGCACGATGCCGGTCACGGCGTCCCAGCGCTCGGCTCCGTAGTGCCCGAGCACGACCAGGTGTTCGAGGCCGGAGACCCCGGCGAAGCCCCCGTAGCGGACGGCGACCCCGGCGGGCCGGCCGGTGACGACCGCGATGGAGCCGACCTCGGGGGCGAGGGCGGCGAGCGCGGGGACGGCCCCGGGGTGGGCCCGCGCCTGGTCGGGGTCGGGGACGATGTCGGCGAGGGTGCCGTCGAAGTCGAGCGCGACGACGGAGCGGCGCGGTGTCCGGAGCAGGGCTTCGAGTCCCTCGCGTCCGGCGGTGGTGACGGGCATCGGCAGATCGTGCGGATGGCTCCCCATACGCACGACCCTAACGGCCCAGCCGGGCCACGGCTACGGCGCGGGCCACGACCGCTGCCGCTACCGCCTCGCCCGCTGGGCCTCCCGGATGCGCCGCAGGCGGTTCACGGTGCCCGGTGCGTGCTCCAGCGCCCTGGGATCGTCCATCAGCGCGTTGAGCAGCTGGTAGTACCGGACCGGGGGCATCCCCAGTCCTTCCCTTATGGCCCGTTCCTTGGCGCCCGGCCCGGGCCAGGTGCGGCCTTCGTAGGCCAGTACGGCCGCTTCGTCGGCGCTCAGCCCGGCCGGCGGCCTCTCGTCCGCGTCCGTCATACGGCCAGGTTAACTCCGCCCTCCGACAGCCCCCGGCCCGCGGCTCCCGGCCTCCGGATCAGCGGGGTTCCGCCTTGCGCGCCATCTCCGCGAGGTCCCCGAGGACCTTGTCGGGCTGTCCGCCGGGCTGTACGGCCGTGCCGATGGTCTTCTTGACGTCCTCGCTCACGGCCGCCCAGGACTTCTTGCCCACCGGGTAGAGCCGGGCGTTGGGCAGCGCGTGCAGGAAGGTCTTCAGCTCCGCCGAGGAGGCTCCGGTGGCGGCCTCCATCGCCCGGGAGCCGCTGGTGGTGACCGGGAGCAGGTCGTACTTCTCGGTGAAGGTGGTCACGTTGTTCGCCTCGTACAGGAAGTCCAGGAACTTCCCCGACTGCGTCTGGTGGCCGGTCTTGAAGGCCATCACCCAGTCGGCGACGCCCATCGTCGGGTGGCCGGCCCCGTCGGCGGTCGGCATGGGGGTCATGCCGTACTTCACGCCCTTCGCGGCGGCCTGCTTGAGCAGCGTCGGGTGCCCGTTGAGCATGCCGACCTCGCCGCGCGAGAAGGAGTCGAAGGCGGCCTGGCGGTCCAGCTTGGCCGGTTCGACGGGGCCGGTCAGGCCCGCGCCGACGAGCTTGTCGCGCAGGAACTTCAGGGTGTTGACGTTGTCCGCGGAGTCGATCGCGTAGTTCTCTTCGTTGTCGGCGTAGCCTCCGCCGCCCGCGAGCAGCCACTGCATGGTCTCGGCCTGCGCCTCCTCGCGGCCCAGGGGCAGCGCGAGGGGGGTCGGGACGCCGGCCGCCTTGAGCTTCTTGGCGGCGGCCTCCAGCTCGGCCCAGCTCTTGGGCTGCCAGGGGGTCTTGCCGTCCTTGGGGATGATGCCCGCGTCGGCGAAGAGCTTCTCGTTGTAGAACATCAGCCGGGTGCTGGCCACGAAGGGCAGGCCGTACTGGTTGCGCCTGACCTTGCCCGCGTCGGCGAGCGGGGCGAGGAAGTCGGCCTCGGTGTTCACGGAGAGCAGCTCGTCGGCGGAGTAGAGCTTGCCCTCGGCCGCGTAGTCGGCGTAGGCGCCGATCTGGGCGATGTCGGGGGCGTCGCCGGCCTTGACCATCTCGGCGACCTTGGTGTCGACGTCGGTCCAGGAGTAGACGTCGACCTGGACCTTGATGCCGGGGTTCTTCTTCTCGAAGGACGCGGCGAGGTCCTTCCAGTACGGCTTGGAGGAGTTTTCCGGTTTGTCCCCGTAGTCGGCCGCCACGACCTTGAGGGTGACCTCGTTGTCCCCTGCGAGACCCGACACGGCGCCGCAGCCGGTCAGCGTCACGGTGGTCAGGCACAGTGCGAGGCCGGACGCGGCGAGGTTCAGCCTTCTGGCCTGGACAGTTCGGGCCTTCACAGTTCTCGTTCCACCCCAGGTTGTTCCGTACGATTCGCGTAAAGGTCTACACCACTTTCGGGCGTGGTCAACATCCGGGCCCAAACGTGCACACGGCCTGCACGCGCACACACGTACGGACCGCACTCGCCGCCGAAGGTCCTGAATTTGTATGGCCACTCAACAATCCCTCTCAGTGGACTAGACCTTTGCCCTCCGATCACGCGAGACTGTCACCCGTGAAACCCGTGAAACACGTCATCGCCCTCGATGTGGGCGGCACTGGGATGAAGGCCGCCCTCGTCGCCGCCGACGGCACCCTGCTGCACGAGGCGCGCCGCGCCACCGGCCGCGAGCGGGGCGCCGAAGCCGTCGTCGAGACGATCCAGGACTTCGCCGCCGAGCTCCTCGACCTCGGCCGGGAGCGCTTCGCCACCACCGCCTCCGCGGCCGGCGTGGCCGTCCCCGGCATCGTCGACGCCGAGAACGGGATCGCCGTCTACGCGGCGAACCTGGGCTGGCGCGACGTCCCCATGCGCGAACTGCTCGGCAGACGCCTCGGCGGCATCCCGGTCGCCCTCGGCCACGACGTCCGCACGGGCGGACTCGCCGAGGGCCGCATCGGCGCGGGCCGCGGCGCCGACCGCTTCCTCTTCGTCCCCCTCGGCACCGGCATCGCCGGAGCCATCGGCATCGCCGGCCGCATCGAGGCCGGCGCGCACGGGTACGCGGGCGAGATCGGCCACATCGTGGTCCGCCCCGGCGGCCCCGCCTGCGGCTGCGGCCAGAGCGGCTGCCTGGAGACCCTCGCCTCCGCCTCCGCCGTCAGCCGCGCCTGGGCGGCCGCCTCCGGCGACCCCGAGGCGGACGCCGCGGACTGCGCCAAGGCCGTGGAGTCCGGCGACGAACGCGCCCGGGAGGTCTGGCTCGCCGCCATCGGCGCCCTGGCCGACGGGCTGGTCACCGCGATCACCCTGCTGGACCCGCGCACGCTGATCATCGGTGGCGGACTGGCCGAGGCCGGGGAAACCTTGTTCACACCACTACGGACGGCCGTCGAGGAACGCGTGACGTTCCAGCGGCTGCCCCACATCGTTCCGGCTGCCCTCGGGGACACCGCCGGATGCCTGGGTGCAGGGCTGCTCGCCTGGGATCTACTCGCCACGGAGGTACCTGCCTGATGTCCGGAAGCGCACATGTGGGCCGTAGCACCGTTCTCTCCGGCGCCGACGTGGTGCTGCCCACGGGCATCGTCAAGGGCGGGCGCCTCATCGTCGACGGCGACCGCATCGCCGGCAGCGCCCACGAGGACGCGGCCGTCGTCGACCTGACCGGGCACTGGATCGTCCCCGGCTTCGTCGACATGCACAACCACGGCGGCGGCGGCGCCTCCTTCACCTCCGGCACCGCCGAGGAGGTGCTCAAGGGCGTACGGACCCACCGCGAGCACGGCACCACCACCCTGGTCGCCTCCACCGTCACCGGCGACCTGGACGAGCTCGCCCGCCGCGCCGGGCTCCTCGCCGAGCTGACCCAGCAGGGCGACATCGCGGGCATCCACTTCGAGGGCCCCTTCATCAACCCCTGCCGCAAGGGCGCGCACAAGGAAGACCTCCTGCGCGACCCCGACCCGGCCGAGGTCCGCAAGCTGATCGACGCCTCGCACGGCGCCGCCCGCATGTTCACCCTCGCCACCGAGCTCCCCGGCGGCCTGGACTCCGTACGGCTGCTCGCCGAGCACGGGGTCATCGCGGCGATCGGCCACACGGACTCCACCTACGAGCAGACCCTCGAAGCCATCGAGGCCGGCGCGACCGTGGCCACCCACCTCTACAACGCGATGCCGGGCCTGGAGCACCGCGCCCCCGGCCCCATCGCGGCCCTGCTGGAGGACGAGCGGGTCACCGTCGAGCTGATCAACGACGGCACCCACCTGCACCCGGCCATGCTGGAGCTGGCCTTCCACCACGCGGGCGCGCACCGGGTGGCGCTCATCACCGACGCGATGGACGCGGCCGGCTTCGGCGACGGGATCTACCACCTCGGCCCGCTGGAGGTCGAGGTCAAGGAGGGCGTCGCCCGCCTCGTCGAGGGCGGCTCCATCGCCGGCTCCACCCTCACCCTGGACACCGCCTTCAAGCGGTCGGTCACCCTCGACAAGCTTCCCGTCGAGTCCGTGGTCCAGGCGATCTCCGCCAACCCGGCCAAGCTGATCGGCGTCTACGACCGGGTCGGCTCGCTGGAGCCCGGCAAGTACGCGGACCTCGTCGTCCTCGACGCCGCCTTCGACGTCCGCGGCGTCATGCGGCGCGGCGAGTGGATCGTGAACCCGCTCGGCTGACGCGAGCCGCCCGCGGCGGGCGGAACGGGGCAGGGCCGGGCGGGCCGCGACGGGCCCGCCCGCCCCGGACGCCCACGCCCGGCCCGGACTCCCGCGCCCGGCCGACCCCCGGGGGCTGGGCTCGCGGCCCCCCGTTTGGCATGATCCCCGCACACACCGAGACCGGGGCCCGCCATGATCCTGACCGTGACGCTCAACACCGCACTCGACGTCACCTACCGCGTACCGCGCCTGCTCGCGCACGCCTCCCACCGCGTCACCGAGGTCACCGAACGGCCCGGCGGCAAGGGCCTGAACGTGGCCCGCGTGCTCGCCGCGATCGGCCACGAGGTCACCGCGACCGGCTTCGCGGGCGGCCCCACGGGCCACCTCGTACGCGAACTGCTCGCCACCTCCTCCCCCGGCGTCCGCGACGAGCTGGTCCCCTGCACGGGCACCACCCGGCGCACCCTCGCCGTCGTCGACGAGGCCTCCGGGGACACCACGCAGTTCAACGAACCCGGCCCGCTGATCACCGCCGCCGAGTGGTCCGGGTTCCTCTCCCGCTACGAGGCCCTGCTGACGGGCGGCGCCCGCGCGGTGGCCCTGTGCGGCAGCCTGCCCCCGGGCGTGCCCGTGGGGGCCTACGCCACCCTCGTACGGGCGGCCCGCACGGCCGGCGTGCCCGTCCTCCTCGACACCAGCGGCGAGGCCCTGCGCCGCGGGGTCGCCGCCCGCCCCGACGTGATCAAACCGAACGCCGCCGAGCTCGCCGAGCTGACCGGGTCCCGCGAACCGCTCCCCGCCACCCGCGACGCCCGCCGGCGCGGGGCCCACGCGGTGGTCACCTCGCTCGGCCCCGACGGACTGCTCGCCGCCACCGCCCTGGGCACCTGGCGGGCGGCCCCGCCCCGCGCCCTGACGGGCAACCCCACCGGCGCGGGCGACTCCGCCGTCGCCGGCCTCCTCTCGGCCCTCACCGAAGGCCTGGCCTGGCCGGACCGCCTGACCCGCGCGGTCGCCCTCTCGGCAGCCACGGTCACGTCCCCCACGGCGGGAGACTTCGACCCCCGCACCTACGAGGAGGTACGGGGGTCGGTGAAGGTCACGGAGGGGGCGTAGTGCCCTCCGAGCGGACTCAGCGCTTCTCGAGGACGAACTGGTCGATGACCGCCTCGCAGGAGTTGCCCGACTCGCAGGAGATCTTGATGGTGTTCGTGCCCTGCTTGAGGTTCACGTACGAGTAGGTGTTGGTCCACCCCTTCGCCCAGTCGCCCTCGCCGGCCTTCGCGAAGTTCTTCATGTTGATCGCACGGCTCTGCGCCTGGCCGTTGATCGTCAGCGTCATGTTGGCGTCCTTGCCCGGCACGCCGTAGAACATCCGGAAGGTGTACTCGGCGGCCTTGGGGACCTCTAGCGTCCAGGTCACGGCGGCACCCTGCTGGGTGAACTGGCCCACGTACTGACCGCCCGAGCTCTTGGCGCCCGGCACCGTGCTCTCCAGCGCGGCGCCCCCGCTGATGACCATGCCGGAGCCGCCCGCGTCGCCCTTGGGCAGCGGGGCGTCCGGGGATGCGGAGCCGCTCGGCGGGCCCGAGGGGGTGTTGGAGGCGGGGGCCGACGGGCTCTGGCCCGTGTTCGCCGTGTTCTTGGTCTTGTCGGTGTCTTCCTTCTTGCCGAAGATCACCGCCGCGCCGATGCCGATCGCCACCGCGGCGACCACCGCGACGGCCGCGATGAGCATGCCCTTGCGGCTGGAGCCGCCGCCGCCGTGTCCACCGCCGGAGCCCGGCAGCGGGACGGACTGGGTGTACTGCGGAGCCTGCTGCTGCGGCGGAACGCCGTAACCGCCCGCCTGCAGCGCCTCGGGGGCCTGGTACTGCGCCTGGTAGGCCGGGGGCTGCTGGGGGCCCTGCTGATAGGGAACGGGCCCGCGCTGTCCGCGCTGGGGCCGGTCACCGACGGTGCGGACCTGGTTGTACGAGGTGCGGGGCACGCCCGGCTGAGCGCCGGCCGGTCCCGGGTAGCCGTACCCGCCGCCCTGCCCGGGCGGGGTGGCACCCGCGGCCTGGCCGTCCTCGTAGAGGTAGCCGAACGGGTCGTCATCCTCGGGCTGGTTCGCCCCGTTGTTCGGGCCGTGGTTCGCGGGCGTCGTCATCGCAGGTCACTCCTTTCGACCCCGGGGAGCCTACCCCGAACAGGTGCGCCCACGGGCGGCCCGAGAGTTTACCCGGCCCGGCGGTGCGCCTTCGAACGGGACCGCTTCTCGATGTACATGCGCTGGTCGGCCGAGCGCAGCACCTCGTCCGCCGACATGCCGCAGCTCGCCCAGCCGATGCCGAAACTGGCTCCCACGCGGACCGCGCGGCCGTCGACCCGGATCGGCGGGATGATCGCGTTGCGCAGCCGCACGGCGAGGTCGGCGGCGTCGGCGGCGCCCAGCCCGTCGGCGAGGACGACGAACTCGTCACCGCCCAGCCGGGCCACCGTGTCCCCGTCCCGGACACCGGTGGTCAGCCGCCGGGCCACTTCGATCAGGACCGCGTCGCCGGTGTGGTGCCCGAACCGGTCGTTGATCGACTTGAACCCGTCGAGGTCGCAGAAGAGCACCGCGAGCCCCTTCGTACCGTCGTCGATGTCCGTCGCCGGCGCGACCGTGTGCACGTGGTGGTCGTACGGGCCCACCCCGGCCGGGCCGCCGCCCGCGCCACCGGGCCCGCCCACGCCGCCGGGGAACTCGAAGGGCTCCGGAAAACCGTCGGGCCGGAACCCGTGCTCGCCGTGGTCCCCGCGCTCGCCGTGTACCCCGTGGCCCTCCCCCGGGGGCCGCGTCTCGAAGGCGGCGTCCAGCGCCTCCACGGCGGTGGCGCGCACCGACTGCGGGCGGCGGCAGAGCCGGGCCCCGAGCCGGGAGCGGAGCTCGGCACTGTTGGGCAGGCCGGTCAGCGAGTCGTGGCTGGCCCGGTGGGCGAGCTGCAGCTCGTGCCGCTTGCGCTCCTCGATGTCCTCGACGTGGGTGAGCAGGAAGCGCGGCCCGTCGGCGGCGTCGGCGACGACGGAGTTGCGCAGCGAGACCCAGACGTACGTACCGTCGCGCCGGCCGAGTCTGAGCTCGGCGCGGCCACCCTCGGCGGAGGTGCGCAGCAGGGTGCCGATGTCCTCGGGGTGCACGAGGTCGGAGAAGGAGTAGCGGCGCAGCACGGAGGCGGGCCGTCCCAGCAGCCGGCACAGCGCGTCGTTGGTGCGCAGCAGGCGGCCGTGCTGGTCCCCGCCCATCTCGGCGATGGCCATGCCGCTCGGCGCGTACTCGAAGGCCTGGCGGAACGACTCTTCACTGGCGCGCAGGGCTTGCTGTTCGCGCTCCAGGCGGACCAGGGCCCGCTGCATGTTGGCGCGGAGCCGGGCGTTGCTGATGGCAATCGCGGCCTGGAAGGCGTACATCTGGAGCGCTTCGCGGCCCCAGGCGCCGGGCCGGCGTCCGTTGCGCGGGCGGTCGACGGAGACCACGCCGAGCAGTTCGCCGCCGGAGGCGTACATGGGGGCGTAGAGCCGGTCCTCGGGGTGCCACTCGTCCTCGAACCGCGGGTCGGGGCCCTCGGTGTGCCACTGCGGGACGTCGTCCTCGACGAGGACCCAGCCCTCGGTGTGCGGGATGAAGCGCAGGCCGTCCCAGTTCTCGCCCATCGTCAGGCGGCGTTCCCAGGAGGCGCGCGAGCCGACGCGGCCGGTGATCAGGGCTTCTGCGGCGGGGTCTCCGGCGAAGGCGGCGACGACCAGATCACCGTCGGGGCGAACGAGGTTGACGCAGGCGAGTTCGTAGCCGAGGCCGAGGACGATGCCGTCGACGACGGTCTGCAGGGTGTCCGCCAGGCTCCTGGCCGTGTTGAGCTCGGCCACCACCCGGTGCAGCTGCCGCAGGGTCGCAAGACGGACGTACGGCTCCGACTCGGTCTCCATTGCTCGCTCTCCCCGAGACCTCGACAGCAACTCCAGGTTTGCATCGGCGCTTCGTTGCGGTGTCCCGTCCACTGAATCACAGTGAGCTGTGCGGCAGGTACACAGGGTCAACAAATCTTGCTCTCTGTGACTCAAGTCACATGAGATGAATAGGTACGGTCGCCACCCCGCCCCACTCGGGTTCATTCCGGCCGGTTCGCCCGATCTGTTCCCGGCAGCAAACGATACGCCGGGACTACGGCGGTCCGGGGCGGCCTGGGCCGTCTCTTTCGGATCTTGTCGGGCCCGCAAGATCCGAAAGAGACGGCCTAGGCCAACGGGCGGGGGCGCTGCTCGGACTTCAGCCCGATGCGCCGCGCGAGGGGTGACAGTAGCGTCCCGAACGTGCCCCTTACGACCCCTGTGACACCACTTTCCGTACCCGCACCCCATGCTGAGGGGGTGAGCAACGACGAGTTCCGGGCCGCGATGTCCCGACTGGCGGCGGGCGTGTGCCTGATCACCGCGCAGGAGCCGCCCCTGTCGGCCGGCGGGCCGCGGGGCGAGGACGTCGGCATGACGGCCACCGCCTTCATGTCCGTGTCCCTGGAACCACCGCTGGTCCTCGTCAGCGTGCGCGAGGGCTCCCGGATGGACGACCTGCTGGCCGAGCAGCCGCTGTGGGCGGTATCGGTGCTCGCCGACCACCAGCTCCAGGTCGCGAGCCGGTTCTCGATGAAGAACCGCATCAGCGACCGGCTGCTCTTCGCGGACCTGCCCCACACCCGCGGCGGCGTCTCCGGCGCCCCGCTGCTGTCGGGGGCGCTGGCCACCCTGGAGTGCCGTACGGAGAACCGCGTCGAGGCGGGCGACCACACGCTGGTCATCGGCCACGTCCTCACCGCCGCCCAGCCGGCGCCGGACTCCGCGCCGCTGACGTACTTCCGGGGGCGCTACCGGCACCTGGAGGCCTGAGCCCCCTTCGGCCCGAGTCCCCTTCGGTCCCGAGTCCGCCTTCCCCCCGGCCCTACCAATCCCGCGCCGTGCGGCCCCGCTTGGTCTCGCCGCGGGCCTTCTTCTCGCGCAGCCGCCGCTCGTTGATCCCCCGGGGGATCTTCGTCGCCCGGCGCGCCTTCGGCGGTGGCGCCGTGGCCTCGGCCAGCAGCGCGGCCAGCCGGACCAGCGCCATCTCCCGGTTGCGGAACTGCGAGCGGTGCTCGGAGGCCCGTACCGTCACCACCCCGTCGACCAGCCGGGAGGCGAGGCGCTCCAGCGCCCGCTCCTTCCACACGTCGGGCAGCGACTTCGTCGCCGCGACGTCGAAGAGGAGCTCCACGCGCGAGTCCGAGGTGTTCACGTGCTGGCCGCCCGGCCCCGAGGACCGCGAAAAGCGCCAGGCGAGCTCGCCCTCGGGGAGCACGACCGAACCGCGGATGACATAGGGACCAGGCATGCCTCCTATGATCCGTGCCCGCCGGGACCCCGTCACCCGCATTTCCCGGACCCGTACCCCACCGGTACCCCACCGGATCGCCGACCGGATCGCGGACATTTCCGCGGATGCGGAACCTGGCGGCCCTCTCCCCGCGTTATGGAGGTCAGCGGTAACTTGGGCAGCCTCACGGTCGATACGACAAGTGAGACCAAGTGAGACTAGGAAGGGACACCAGTCACCATGGCAGTAAGCCTCTCCAAGGGCGGAAACGTCTCGCTCAGCAAGGAGGCCCCGGGCCTCGCGGCCGTCACGGTCGGCCTGGGCTGGGACACCCGCACGACCACCGGTGTCGACTTCGACCTGGACGCCTCGGCCATCGCGGTCAACGCGCTCGGCAAGGTCGTCTCCGACGGCCACTTCGTCTTCTTCAACAACAAGTCCACCCCGGACCAGACCATCGTGCACACCGGTGACAACCGCACCGGCGAGGGCGCGGGCGACGACGAGGCCATCAACGTCAACCTCGCCGGCCTGCCGGCCGACGTGGACAAGATCGTCTTCCCGGTCTCCATCTACGACGCCGAGACCCGCAGCCAGAACTTCGGCCAGGTCCGCAACGCGTACATCCGCGTCGTGAACCAGGCCGGCGGCGCCGAGATCGCCCGCTACGACCTCTCCGAGGACGCGGCGACCGAGACCGCCATGGTCTTCGGCGAGCTGTACCGCAACGGCGCCGAGTGGAAGTTCCGCGCCGTCGGCCAGGGCTACGCCTCCGGCCTGACCGGCATCGCCCAGGACTTCGGCGTCAACGTCTGACCCTGAGCGCCCGCGTCCCAGGACGCGTCTGTTCTGGAGCCCCCTCCCGGCCGTCCGGGGAGGGGGCTTCGCTACCGTTCGGTACGTGATCCTCCTGCCGCTCGCTCCCCTCGAGGACGGCGCCCTGCCGGGCCCGCTCCTCACCGAAATCGCCACGCTCTACGCGACCAACCACGCGTTCTTCGAGCTCAGCGGCGATTTCCCCGACCCCGGCCGCATCACGGTCGAGCAGGTCGCCGCCGCCCTCGCCGACGAGCTCGCGCACGAGGGAGCCGAGGTCCTCCTCGCCCGCTCCGCCGGACGCCTCGTAGGCCTGGCCGCCACCCTCGCCCGGCACCCCGATCCGGCCTCCGAGGACCCCGATCCGTGGATCGGCCTGCTGCTCATCGACGCCACCGCGCACCGCGAGGGATACGGCCGCGCCGTGGTCGCCATGGTCGAGGACCGCTTCCGCGATGCGGGACGGTCGGGCGTACGGATCGCCGTCCTCGACGCCAACGACAAGGCCCTCGCCTTCTGGCAGTCCCAGGGCTACGTCACCCTGCGCCGGGGGGCCGCCGACCGCGAGATGGGCCGCCCCTGCACGGTCCTGCGCAAGGCGCTGTAGGCGGAGCTACGGCGCCGAAGGCGCCTTGGCGGCCTTGGGGGCCTTGGGGCGGTCCTTCCCGTACAGCCACACGTCCCAGACCTTCGTGAGGTCACGGCCCGTCTTCTCCTCCGCGTAGGCGGTGAAGTCGGCCGTGCTCGCGTTCCCGTGCCGGTGGTCGGCCGCCCAGCCCCGGACGAGGGCGAAGAACTTCTCGTCGCCGACCTCCTGCCGGACCCGCTGCAGGACCATCGCCCCGCGCCCGTACACCGGTGAAGCGGAGATCTCCTTCGGGCTGCGCGGGGCGGCCGGCGGGAAGGCGTCCCAGTCCGAGCCCGCCGCCGCGTCGACGCGGGTGTCCCCGGCGACGTAGGCGTCGAAGTGCTGCTGCGCGCTCGGACCGCCGTGGTCCTCGGACCACAGCCACTCGGCGTAGGTGGCGAAACCCTCGTTGAGCCACATGTCCTTCCAGGACTTCGGCGACACCGAGTCCCCGAACCACTGATGCGCCAGCTCGTGCAGCACCAGCTCCTCGCTGCCCGGCGCCCCCGGGAACACCGGCCGGGTCTGCGTCTCCAGCGCGTAGCCGAGGCTGTGCGCGGGCAGCACGATCGCGCCCGTCGCCGAGAAGGGGTACGGGCCGAACCGCCCGATGCCCCACTCCACCATCTCGGGCAGCCGCGCGAGCACCGGCTCGCTCGCCGCCGCCTCCCCGGGCGAGACCGCCGTGTAGACGGGGATCCCCGAAGCGGTCCGCCCCGTCGTCACCTTGAACTTCCCGACGGCCACGGTCGCCAGGTAGCTCGCCATCGGCTCCGCGGAGTGCCAGGCGAACACGGTCCGCCCGTCGCCCTCCCCGCCCTCACCGGGCTCCTCCGTACGGGAGCGCAGCTCGCCGTTGGACACGGCCTCGTACCCGCGGGGGACGGTCACCGTGATGTCGTACGTAGCCTTGTCGCTCGGGTGGTGGTTCCCCGGGAACCAGGCCATCGACCCGACGGGTTCGCCGACGCCCACCGCGCCCTTGCCGCCCGGGGTGTCCCCTCGCGTGACGATCCACCCCTCCTCGGACCCGTCGGGGTCGGTGACCACCTTGGGCCGGCCGGAGTAGTCGATCTCCGTACGGAAGACCTCGCCCTTCTCCAGGTCCTCGGCGGGGCGCACCGTCAGCTCGTTGCCGGTGTGGTTGAAACGGGCCCCGACGCCCTGCACGCTCACGCCCTCCACCTCCAGCCCGCTCAGGTCGAGGTTGAAGGAGCTGAGCCCCTGCTCGGCACGGGCGGTGATCACGGCGGTGGCGTGCAGCTGCCCGTCGGCCGGGTCGTAGTCGAGGTCCAGGGAGTAGTGCTCGACCTGGTAGCCGCCGTTGCCGGCCTTGGGGAAGAACGGGTCGCGCACCCCCGACGCACCCGGCCGCCCCTGCACGGTCTCCCCCGTACAGCCCGTGGTGAGGGCGAGCAGGGTGGCGACGGCGGGGGCGGCGAGGCGGGAGAGAACGCGGTGATGCACGCGTTCGAGACTACGTCCCGGGACGCTGGTCCTCGTTACTTGGCGAGGGCGTCCACGCCGGCCTTGGCGAACTTCTCGTCCAGGTCACCGCTCGGGGCGCCGGCCACGCCGACACCCGCGACCGGGGCGCCGTCGGCCTGGACGGGGGTCCCGCCGCCGAGGAAGAGGGTGCCGGGGATGTCCTTCAGGTTCGGGGCCTGCGCGAGGCGGCCGGCGAGGACCGAGGTCGGGGCGTTCCAGGACACGGCGGTGTAGGCCTTGCGCTGCGCCGAGTCGTAGGACTGCGGGCCGGCGCCGTCACCGCGGAGCGTGACGATGGTGTTGCCGTTGCGGTCGACGACGGCGACGGTCACCTTCTGGTTCTCCTTCTCGGCGGCGTCCAGCGCGGCCTGGGCGGCGCGGGTGGCGGCGTCGATGGTGAGGTGCGTGGTGGTGGTGAAGTTCTTCTTGTCGCCGTCCTTCTTCGCAACGGCGACGGCCGGAGCGGAGGCCGGGGCGGCGTTGGCGCTGACCGCGCCGAAGGCTCCCGCGCCGAGGGCGACGGCGACGGCGGTACCGGTGAGAACGCGGGTGCGGGTCTTCATGTCTGCTGCTCCTGTGAACGTCGGCACGGCGGGCTGTCCTGCCGTTGCTCCAAGCCTCTCCCCGCCACCCCCACCACCCCGTCCCCGTACCGGCTCCGAACCCGCCCCCCACCGGTTGACGCCGGGGTCAACCGATCGGCTGATGCGCGATGGTCCTCCGGACGGCAAACCTGAACCCCCAACCCCCTCCGCCCCAGCCGCACGGGTCCCTCCCAGCCGTCCGGCGCCCGAACACCGGGCGCAGCGAACCCAGCCGTCCGGCGCTTGAGGACCGGGGTCCGGGGCGGAGCCCCAGGGGTCCGGGCGCAGCCCGGCACCCCTCCCCAGCCCGTCCGGCGCTTGAGGACCGGGACCCGGCCCTTCCAGCCGTCCGGCGTTTGAGGACCGGGGTCCGGGGCGGAGCCCCAGGGGTCCGGGCGCAGCCCGGCACCCCCCAGCCCGTCCGGCGTTTGAGGACCGGGGTCCGGGCAGAGCCCGGGGAACGGGCGAAGGGCGGGTAGGGGACACGCCCCGCGCAGCGGCACCCACCCGCACCACAAGCCGACCCGGCACCATGGAACGACCGGCACCACCCCAGGAGCACCCCGTGACCAGCGCGCCCCCACCGACCCCGTCGCCCCCGCCGACCCCGTCGGGAACCACCCCACCGCCCCAAGACACCCGCGCGCTCGCCACGGTCATGCACACCGCGTTCTTCCTCCTCCTCGGCGCCTCCGTGGCCCGCTTCCTCCTCCGCCACCCCGGCGAACCCCGCACCCCGTGGATCATCGCCCTCGGCATCACCCTGGCCCTGCTCTACGTCCTCGGCCCGGCCCTGGGCGCAGCCCGAGGCGCCGCCCCCACCGTCCGCCGCCTCGTCTGGCTCGGCCTGGTCGTCGCCGTCTGGGTGGTCCTCGTCGTCCTCGCGCCGAGCTTCGCCTGGTGCGCCGTACCGCTCTTCTACACGGCCCTGCGCACCCTCCCGCCCCGCGCGGCCGTCGTCCTGGTGGCCCTGCTGACCGTGTTCGTCGTGGCGGCGCAGCTCCGCCTCGCCCAGGCTTCCGGCGGCTCCGAGCCCTTCGACCCGAACCTCCTCCTCGCCCCGCCCGCCGTCGCCGCCCTCGCCACCGCCGTGTTCATCCACATGGAGCGCCAGGCGGCGGCCCAGCGCACCCTGATCGACGACCTGATCCGCACCCGCCGCGAACTGGCCGCCACCGAACGCCGCGCCGGCACCCTCGCCGAACGCCAGCGCCTCTCGATGGAGATCCACGACACCCTGGCCCAGCACCTGTCCAGCCAGCAGATGCTCCTCCAGGCCGCCGAACGCACCTGGGACACGGACCCGGGCACCGCCCGCGCGCACGTCCGTACCGCCACCGAGATCACCGCACGCGGCCTCGCCGAGGCCCGCCGCCTGGTGCACGACCTCGCGCCGCGCGAACTCGCCGGCGGCGCCGGCCTCCCGGACGCCCTGCGCGCGCTGGACGCGGGCCCGGACATCGAGGTCCGCTTCCACCTGGAGGGTGCGCCGGTCCCCCTCCCCGACCGTGCGGAGCAGGCGCTGCTGCGCATCGCGCAGGGTGCGCTGGCCAACGTACGGGAGCACGCGGGGGCCCGTACCGCGGCCCTCACCCTCAGCTTCCTGGGCGACCAGGTCGTCCTGGACATAGCCGACGACGGCCACGGCTTCACCCAGCTCCGCGCCACCGCCGGGGAACGCGGCCACGGTCTCCCCGCGATGCGCGCCCGCGTCCGCCAGCTCGGCGGCACCCTGACCATCGAATCCACCGCGGGCGAGGGCACGGTCCTGTCGGCGTCGATCCCCCTGGAGAGCACCCCATGACCACGATCCTCCTCTGCGACGACCACGTCGTGGTCCGCGCCGGCCTGCTCGCCCTGCTCGGCAGCGAGCCGGACATCGAGGTGCTCGGCGAGGCGGGCAGCGGCGAGGAGGCGGTCGCGCTCGCGGCCAAACTCCGCCCCGACGTGGTCCTGATGGACCTCCAGCTCGGCGAGGGCATCGACGGCGTCGAGGCCACCCGCCGCATCACCGCCGCCGAGAACCCCCCGAACGTCCTGGTCCTGACCACCTACGACACCGACGCGGACATCACCCGGGCCATCGGCGCGGGCGCCACGGGCTACCTCCTGAAGGCGGAGCGCCCGGAGGAGCTGTTCGCCGCGATCCACTCCGCCGCCCAGGGCCGCACCACGCTCTCCGCCCCCGTCGCCAGCCGGGTGATGGCCCACATGCGGGGCACCCGGCCCACCCTGACCGACCGTGAGCTCGACATCCTCGGCCAGCTCGCCCGCGGCCTCGGCAACCGCGACATCGCCCGCGCCCTGTTCATCAGCGAGGCCACGGTCAAGACCCACCTGGGCCGCATCTACGACAAGCTCGGCGTCGACACCCGTGCGGGCGCGGTCTCGGTGGCCAAGGAGCAGCGCCTCCTCCCCTGACGGCACCGCCGCCCGCCGCCCGCCACGGACCACATCGTCCATCCGTACGAGATCCCGCTCGTACGCCGCGCCGATCCGCCGCGGGCGGCGACACGACAGGCTCGTCAGTGCCCGGACCACCCCGAGCAGGCCCGGGCGCCACCAGCCGTGTCGAGAGGAACCCGCCATGCCGACCACCGATTTCGCCCCGGAACGCCGCCGCATGCTCACCATGCTGGGCACCGGCGCCGCCGTAGCCGGGCTCGGTGCCCTCGCTGCCGCGCCCCCCGCCGCCGCCGCGCCCGAGGAGCTGTCGGCCGCCTCGTACGGCCCGGCCGGTTCGGTGGAGGACGAGCTGGCGATCCAGCGCCTGCTGGAGACCTACCTCTTCGCCGTCGACACCAAGGACAAGACGGTCTTCCGGACCCTCTTCACCGACGACGCCACGCTCATCGTGATGGCCCACCCCGACGGCACCGCCGGCATCGTCAAGTCCGGCATCGAGGCGGTCGTCGCGAACCTCGACGGCGCGGCGGCCTGGGGCTACTCCACCCACGTCACGGCCAACGCGTACATCCGCGTCACCGGCCGGTACACCGCGACCGGCGACAGCCACGCCACCGCGCAGCTCGTCTACCCGGCGACCGCCACGGCCCCGGAGACCGTCGTCGTGCGCGGCATCCGCTACCGCGACGAGTACGTGAGGTCCGCGGGCGTCTGGAAGATCCGCAAGCGCATCTTCTCCCCGCTCTGGCAGTACAACGGCACCGCGGTCCAGATCAGCTACCCGAACTGAGCCCGATGAGTCCCCGGTCGACGGCCGCGCGCACGGCCGCCGTACGGTTCTCCACCCCGAGCTTCTCGTAGACGTGCACGAGGTGGGTCTTGACCGTCGTCCCGCTGATGAACAGGGCCGATCCGATCTCCCGGTTGGAGCGGCCCGTCGCGATCAGCTCCAGGATCTCGGTCTCCCGGGCCGTCAGCGCCGCACTCGGCGCCCGGTAGCGGCTCATCAGCCGCGAGACCACCGAGGGCGACAGCGCCGACTCCCCCGCCGCGACCGTCCGCAGCGCCTGGAACAGCAGGTCGGGCGGGGACCCCTTCAGCAGGTACCCCGCCACGCCCGCCTCCACGGCCCGGACGACGTACGCATCGGACTCGTAGCTGCTGAGCACGACCACCCGGGGCGGCGCGGGCATCCGCCCGATCCGCCGCGCGGTCTCCACCCCGCACATCCCGGGCCCCATCCGGATGTCCATCAACACCAGTTCGGGCCCCAGCTCGCGCACCATCCGCAGCGCGGCGCCGCCGTCCGCGGCCTCCCCACACACCTCGAACTCGGCGCACCCGCCCAACAGCGCCCGCAACCCGGCCCGCACGACGGGATGATCGTCCACCAACAGGATCCGCACGGGGCTCATACCGGCCCCGCCCGCAGCCCCGAACCCGGACCAGGACCAGGCCCCGGGCGCAAACCCGACGCCGACCCCGGCCACGGAGCCGGCTCCTGCCGCGGAGCGGACCCCGGGTCCGATCCCGACGCCGGCCCCGGCTCCTGCCCCGGAGCGGGCCCCTGCCCCGGCCCCGGCTCCTGCCGCGGAGCGGGCAGGCAGACCGAGACCACCGTCCCTCCCCCGCCCGGGCTGCTCTCCACCGTCGCCGTACCCCCCAGGTACGCGACCCGGCGGCGCAGCAGCCGCAGCCCGTCCCCGCCCGGGCGCCCGGCGGCGCCCTCGGCCACAGCGGCCGGGTCGAACCCAACGCCGTCGTCCCAGACGTCGAGCGCGAGCAGGTACGGCTGGTAGGTCAGCGTCACCACCACGGCCGAGGCCCGCGCGTGCCGGCGTACGTTCGCCAGGGCCCCCTGGGCCGCCCGCAGCACCGCGGCCTCGACCCTGCCCGGCACCGCCCTGGGTTCCCCCTCCAGCCGGAACCGGGCGCCCTCCACCCCGGCGCACAGCTCGCGCAGCACATCGGCCAGCGCCGCCCGCTCCAGCTCCACCGGAGCCAGGTCATGGATGAGCCGCCGCGCCTCGGCGAGGTTCTCGCGGGCCGCGGCGGCGGCCTGCCGGACCAGCAGCCGGGCCCGGCCCGGCTCCCGCGTCCACTCCCGGTCGGCCGCGTCGAGCAACAGGTGCATGCTGGTCAGCCCCTGCGCCACGGTGTCGTGCAACTCGGCCGCGAGCCGGTGACGCTCCCGCAGCACCCCGGCCACCACGGCCTCCCCCTGCCCCCCGGCCCCTCCCACGCCCGTCCCCTCTCGCCACGCCCCCGGACGCACGGAGCTTAATCCGGCGAACCCGACACCCCCGGGGGGCATCAGGAACTCTGATCCTCGGCCGACACCCCTCCCCGAACCGCCCCCGGCCCGCCACACGCACCCCTCGGACCCGGCCCGGCCGCTCCGCGCCGCCGGGCCGCGCCGGGCGTCTCCCGCCCCACCCATGACACCATCGGGTACGTGCTCGACATCGGCTACTCCCTCTCCCGGCGCTTCCCCGACCCCCCGCAGACCGACTACCGCTCTGCGGACGTCCACTCGCTGCGCCACGACCTGTTCTGCGGGGACGTCTACCTCGCCGACACCAACGCGGACCGGGAAGTGTCCACGGCCTGGGGATGGGTGCCCGTACTGGACTTCGCCTGGGCGCTGTGCGACATCGTCGAGCAGCTCGACCAGGACCCGCGCGGCAGCCGCGCGGCCAACCGGCAGTACGCCGAGATCGACTTCACCGAGTCCTCGGACCGCATGCTCTTCGAGCGCCGCTTCGGGTGGGTGGACGTCGAGGCCGACTGGATGCCGGCGGAGGAAGCCCCCCTGACCTTCAGCCACCGCCTGCTGCGCCGCGAAGCCCGCGACTTCCTCCACGACGTGATCGCGGACCTCATCGACATGCACGACGGCCTCGCCGACAACCCGGTCATCTGGACCCTCCAGGCCCGCTTCCCCCGCGTCCCGGCCTGACCCGGCGGCCCACCACGCGCGGGCGTGCCGACCTGCCGGGCACGGGGCTACTGGCCCGCCCGGCTGCCGGGCGCGGTCGGCCGGTAGGGTCGTACTCTTCGGGCCCGACCCGCCTGGAGTCCCCGTGAGGCAGCGCCGACCATGACCGACCCCGCCCCCACCCCGGCGGCCGAGGCCGGCCCCGCGGCCCGCGTGCGGCTCGACCGGGCCCTGGCCGGCCTGTCCGTCGTCTTCCGCGGGATGACCGCCGCGGCCGGCGACAGCCAGTGCGACTGCCACTGGGGCAGCCCGGAGGAGCTCGCCCTGCTGAAGCTCCCCGGCACGGACCTCGACCCCGACCTGGTCCACCGCACCTGGGGCACCACCGACTGGCGCGACAACGGCGCCGTGCTGCGCCGCGTCCTGCCGCAGTTCGCCCGCCAGCTGACCGGCGGCCTCGGCCCCTACGCGTGGGACATCGACCGAGCCGGCAACGCGTTCCACAGCGCCAAGTGGCAGCAGTGGCCCGCGCCGCAGAGCACGGCCGTCGGTGAGTTCCTGCACGCCTGGTGGGCCCACAGCCTCCTCACCCCGGACCCCGCCCTCCCCGTGCCCCACGTCCTCCAGGTGTGCACCGAAGCCTCCGGCACCATCGGCCCCTGGCTCGCGGACTGGGAGGCCCTGCACCACCCGGTCGCCGACCAGCACCTCGCCGACACCGTCGACGCATGGGAGTACGACCTCCTCGGGGACTCGCTCCCCTGGTCCTCGTGGTCCCTCTGGGAGCACGAGGCAGAAGCCATACGGGAGGAGCTGACCGCCTGGCTCGTGAGCCGGGCCCCCGCACGCCTACGCGCCCACGGCGCCCCCGAAAACCTCCAGCACGCCGTCCGCCTGCTCGGCGTCACCGGCCCGGACCGCTGGGACGACCCCCACTGGCCGAACCACCGCTACTCCTGACACCCACGGCAATCCCACCCCACGGACGATCCACCCACAGCCGGAGCACCCGCGCCCGAAGCACGCGCGGCCGACCCACCCACGGCCAAACCACCCGCAGCGAACCGCCCGTGGCTGAACCACCCCCTACGGAACCACCCGCAGCCCCAGCTGCGCAGCCAGCGCCGGCGCCAGGTCGAACAGCTGCGCCGGGCTGATCACGGCCCCCGCCAGGGCGTCCACTCCCCGCGCGATCCCCAGCTCCGCCGCCTCCCGCAGGTCCACCTCCGTCATCCGCGCCCCCGCGAAGTCCGCCCCGCGCACCACGCAGTCCCGGAACTCCACCCGCTCCAGCACCGCACCCCCGAAGTCCGGCTCGACCAGCACGCACCCCTCGAAGGTGACGTCCTTGAGCCGCGCCTTGCGCAGGTTCAGGTAGTCGATCTTGCCCCCGCGCACGAGCACCCGCTCCAGCACCGACCCGTGCAGCTGCACCCCGCCCAGCCGGGCGTCCAGCAGTTCCACGTCGCGCAGCGAAGCCTCCGACAGGTCCGTCCCCACCCCCCGGACCCCGTCCAGCACCGAGTCCAGGATCCGCACCTTCGCCAGCCCGGTCTCGTCCAGCGCGCAGCGCCGTAGCGCGCAGTCCATGAACCGGGCGCCCCGCCCGTCCCGGCCCGCCAGGTCCACCTCGACGAGCTCCAGCCCGTCGTAGTCCCCGTCCGGCTCCAGCCCCGGTCCCGCGTCCTCCCACCCGCTCAGCTCCGGCAGCCGCACCTGCGGCCGCCGCGCCGCCTTCACCGTCTGCCCCTGCCCGTTTCGCGCCATCCCCCCATCCTGGCCCACCCCACCGACAACCCCTTGACCTCAACCCCGCTTGAGGTCACACGCTGTCCCCATGACCACCGACACGGGCACCACCACCGGCCGCACCGCCATCCCGACCACCGCCCCCGCACCGGCCGCCCCCGGCGACATGCACGCCGTCCGCCTCCACGCCTTCGGCCCCGCCGAGAACCTCTCCTACGAGTCCGTCCCCCGCCCCGTCCCCGCCCCC
This sequence comes from Streptomyces sp. NPDC104226, assembly GCF_055584085.1. NCBI lineage: Bacteria > Bacillati > Actinomycetota > Actinomycetes > Kitasatosporales > Streptomycetaceae > Streptomyces > Streptomyces sp. NPDC104226. The sequence goes on along the minus strand of NZ_JBVJMS010000005.1, from coordinate 80,665 downwards.
GGCCAGGTCCGCATCGCCGTCGCCGCCGCCGGCGTCCACCTCCTCGACACCTCCCTGCGCCGCGGCGTCCAGGGCCCGCCCGCGCCCCTGCCCGAGCTGCCGACCGTCCCCGGCCGCGAGGTCGCCGGCACCGTCGACGCGGTCGGCCCCGACACGGACACCGGATGGCTCGGGCAGACCGTCGTCACCCACCTCGGATTCGCCCCCGGCGGCTACGCCGAGTACGCCGTCGCCGACGCCGCCCGGCTGCACCCCGTCCCGGACGGCCTCGACGCCGCCACCGCCGTCGCCATGATCGGCACGGGCCGCACCACCCTCGGCATCCTCCAGTTCGCCGAGCTCGGCCCCGGCTCCGTCGCCCTGGTCCCCGCCGCCGCGGGCGGCATCGGCACCCTGCTGGTCCAGTACGCCAAGCACGCCGGGGCCACCGTCGTCGCCCTCGCCGGCGGCCCCGCCAAAACCGCCCGGGCCGCCGCCAACGGCGCCGACCTCGCCCTCGACTACACCGCCCCGGACTGGGCCGACACCCTCCGCACCCACCACCCCGAGGGCGCCACCGTCCTCTTCGACTCCGTCGGCGGCCCCGTCGCCCGCACCGCCCTCGGCCTGCTCCGCGACGGCGCCCGGCACCTCGTCTTCGGCTGGTCCGGCGGCCCGCTCGACCTCACCGACGCCGAGCAGGCGGGCCTCGACGCCCGCGGCATCACCACGCAGTTCGTCCTCGGCCCCGCCATGCTCCAGCGGGCCGGCGGCGAAGACCCCCTGCGCCTCCTCGAAACCCGCGCCCTCGCCGAGGCCGCCACCGGCCGGCTGCGCCCCGCCCTCCAGCGCTACCCCCTCGCCGAGGCCGCCGCCGCCCACCACGACCTGGAAACCCGCGCCACCACCGGCAAGGTCGTCCTGGAACCCTGAGATCCCGCCCCCGGCCCGCCCGCCCCGGCTACGCGCCCCCGAGCTCCGCCAGCGCCTCGTCGGTCAGCCGGTACACCGACCACTCGTCCTGCGGCCGCGCGCCCAGGGCCTCGTAGAAGGCGATCGTCGGCTCGTTCCACTTCAGGACCGACCACTCCAGCCGCTCGTACCCGCGCTCCCCGCAGATCCGCGCCAACTCCCGCAGCAGCGCCTTCCCGTGGCCGCCGCCGCGCACGCCCGGACGGACGTACAGGTCCTCCAGGTAGATCCCGTGCACCCCGCGCCACGTCGAGAAGCTGAGGAACCACAGCGAGAACCCGACGGCCTCGCCCTCCTCCGTCACCGCGAGGTGCGCGAACGCCGCCGGCCGCTCGCCGAAGAGCGCCTCCCGCAGCTGCTCCTCGGTGGCGCGCGCCTCGTGCGGCACCTTCTCGTACTCCGCGAGCTCGCGGATCATGGCGTGGATGACGGGTACGTCGCTGACGACGGCGCTACGGATCATGCCTGCACCCTACGAGCCACCGCGCCGGCCCCGCCCGCTCCGCCCGTCCCGCCCCAGCAGCACCTCCGCGATCCGCAGCTGCCGCCCCGCCGGCCGGTCCCCGTCCTCCACGTCCCACAGGGAGTTCTGCAGCACCCGCCCGAGCGTCCACGCCCGCGCCCGCTCCCGGTCCGCGCCCACCGCCTCCGCGAGCGCCTCGAACCGCCACCGCACCTCCCGCGCACGGAAGTTGTTGACCAGCGCCGGCAACAGCTCGAACCCCGGATCGCCGGCCAGCGGCTTCGGGTCGATGGCCAGCCACTCCTCGCGCCCGCCCGCCAGGACGTTGTCGTAGTGCAGGTCCCAGTGCAGCAGCCGGTCCCCCGGCTCCCCCGCCACCTCCGCGAGCGCCGCCGCACAGTCCGCGACCAGCCCCCGCTCCCGGCCGTCCGCCAGCCGCGCCAGCGCACCCGGCACCGCCTCCAGCATCGCCGCCGCCACGTCCCCGAGCCGCCGCAGCCCGGCCGGTGCCGGGACCGCCGTCAGCCGGGCCAGCAGGGCGCCGACGACCTCCACCGCCCGCGCGGAATCCCGTACGGCCACCCCGGACAGGGGCCGGGCCTCGTCGAGGCGCTCCAGCAGCAGCGTGCCGGTCCGCGCGTCGTCCGCCAGCAGCCGTACGCAGCCCTCCCCGGCCCACGCGCGCAGCGCGAGCGCCTCCCCGGCGTTCTCCTCGTCCGGCGCCGGCAGCTTCAGCGCGGCCGCCGTCCCGTCGGCCCGCACCACCGGCAGCACCAGGGCCGTCACCCCGTACATCCCGGGCCCGGTCACCCGTAGCTCCCACCGCTGCAGGGACGAGGCCACCCGCGCGGGCAGCGCGTCGACGAACTCCCGCCCGGCGGCGCCGTTGTCCCGCACCTGCGCCCGCGCGAACCGCGCGGGAACCCCGCCGAACCCCCCACCACCCGGACCACGCACACCGCCCGCGCCGCCCGCCGCACCCGCCGCCGCACCGTCCATGGCCCGACCCTAGGCGGTACCCGGCCGTTCCCCCGGCCGCCGATCCCTAGACCGACGCCCCGATCCCGACCCCCTGCAACGCCCGCGCGAACGCCCCCGCGTCGAACAGCGACCCGTCCCTCGACCCGACCGGCGCCCCGTCCACCAGCACCATCGGCGTCCCCTGCGCTCCCGTCGCCTCGAAGCCCTTCTCGGCCTCGGCCACCCACCCCGCGTACTTCTCGTCCTTCACAGCCGCGTCGAACTCCGCCCCGCGCAGCCCCGGCACCCGGTCCGCGATCCTCAGGAGCAGCTCGTCGGTGAACTTCCCCTTCGGCTGGCTGGCGAAGACCGCGGCGTGGAACTCCGCGAACTTCCCCGCGTCCGCCGAAGCCCGCAGCGCGTTCACCGCCTTGGCCGAACCGCTCGCCCCGCCCTGGTCCAGGAAGGACGCCAGCAGGTACTCGATCTTCACCTGCCCGGCCGCCGCCAGCGTGAGCAGCGATTCCCCTCCGGCCTCCTCGAACCGCGCGCAGTGACCGCACTTGGGGTCCACGAGGACCTGCGCGGTACGCGGTGCGTCCGGCCTGCCCACGACGATCTTCGCCCCGTCCACCGCCGCGGGCAGTCCCGCGAGCTGCCCGGCGATCGGGCTGGTCCGCACCGGGACCTCGGAGGCGGTCACGGCCTTCCCCCCGTCCGGCCCGGAGCCGCATCCGACGACCGCCCCGCTCAACAGGGCCACGGACGCGACGGCCGCGACCAGTCGCCCCGTCACCACAACCCGCACCATACGAACCGGCACCTCTCGCATAAAAACCTGACAAAATCCCCGCCCCACCCTAAGAAGGAGGCCGACCGTCCACATCAGCCATTCGGCCACCTCTCGGCCCTCAAAACCCGACGTCACGCCCCTGGACACCCCTCCACCACCCCGTGTACCAACTCCCCCATGACGATCAACGGCGGAATTTCCTTCTGGTACGCGACGGACGAAACCGCCCCCGCCCGCCCACCCCGCGCCCCGCTCACCGGCAACGCCACGGCCGACGTCGTCATCGTCGGCGGCGGCTACACCGGCCTGTGGACCGCCTACTACCTCAAGACCGCCGCCCCCGACCTGCGCGTCACCGTCCTGGAGCAGAAGTTCTGCGGCTACGGGGCCTCCGGCCGCAACGGCGGCTGGCTCTACAACGGCATCGCCGGCCGCGACCGCTACGCCGCCCTCCACGGCCGCCCGGCCGCCCAGCGGCTCCAGCAGGCCATGAACGAGACCGTCACCGAGGTCATCGACACCGCCGCCAAGGAAGGCATCGACGCCGACATCCATCGCGGCGGAGTCCTCGAAGTGGCCCGCACCCCCGCCCAGCTCTCCCGCCTCAAGGCCTTCCACGCCGCCGAAGTCGCCTTCGGCGAAACGCAGCGCGAGCTCTACGACGCCACCGACACCCGCGCCCGCATCAACGTCGCGGACGCCGTCGGCTCCAGCTGGACCCCGCACGGAGCCCGCATCCACCCCCTGAAGCTGGTCCAGGGCCTGGCCGACGCCTGCGAACGCCTCGGCGTCGTCATCCACGAGTCCACCCCCGTCACGGAGATCGCCCCGCGCCGCGCGCTCACCCCGTACGGCACCGTCCGCGCCCCGTACGTCCTGCGCTGCACCGAGGGCTTCACCGCCGCCCTCAAGGGCCAGAAGCGCTCCTGGCTCCCGATGAACTCCTCGATGATCGCCACGGCCCCGCTCCCCCCGGAGGTCTGGTCGCAGATCGGCTGGTCTTCGGCATCCACCCTCGGCGACATGGCCCACGCCTACATGTACGCCCAGCGCACGGCCGACGACCGCATCGCCATCGGCGGCCGCGGCGTCCCCTACCGCTTCGGCTCGCGCACCGACAACGACGGCCGCACCCAGCCCGCGACGATCACCGCCCTGACGAACCTCCTGGAGTCCTTCTTCCCCGCCCTCACCGGCGTGGAGATCACCCACGCCTGGTCGGGCGTCCTGGGCGTCCCCCGCGACTGGTGCGCCACGGTCACCCTCGACGCCACGACGGGCCTCGGCTGGGCGGGCGGCTACGTGGGCTCCGGCGTGGCCACGGCCAACCTCGCGGCCCGCACCCTGCGCGACCTGGTCCTCGGCGACCGCACGCCCCTGACCACCCTCCCCTGGGTCAACCACCGCGTCCGCCGCTGGGAGCCGGAGCCCTTCCGCTGGCTGGGCGTCCAGGCCCTCTACGCCGCCTACCGCGAGGCCGACCGCCGGGAAACCACCACCCACACCCCCACGACAACCCCCTTGGCCCGCCTGGCAGACCGCATCTCGGGCCGCCACTGACCCCCGCGGAGGGCACGCAAAAGGCCCCGGGTCACCACCCGGGGCCTTCCGCTCCTGCCCGAACTCCCTTGGCCACACAAGGTCTGACCTGGGACGGAGCCCCCTGTCGGATTCGAACCGACGACCTACGCTTTACAAGAGCGTTGCTCTGGCCAGCTGAGCTAAGGAGGCAGACGAGCCTGTGCAGCGCACAGAATCGCCTTCACTCTACACAGCCGCCCGATGCGACAGCGAAGAACTTTCCGGCCCCCCTCGCCCCCTCGTCCGCCAGTTCGGCACCGGTCGGCGCGTCACGCTCCCGGATACCCCGCCCGCGCCACCCTCGGGGCCACCGCCTCCAGCGGCAGGCCCGGGTTGAGGGCGTCCACGACCGCCTGGGTGAGCGGGCGGAGCTCCCACACGTGGCGGACCGCCTCCAGGGGGAGGTCCGTCTCGTAGTAGTCCTCGGCGAAGTCGCGGTAGGCCTCCGGCGTGCCGGCCACGAGCAGTTCGAAGAGGTAGTCCGCGCCGTCCGGGTCGGACTTGCCCTCCGGGAACTCGACCTCCCCCGCCCGCCAGGCCGCGTCGCCGGTCTCGCGCCAGAAGACGGCGGTGGCGCGCAGTACGCCCTCTTCCCCCGTGCTGAACGCCGGCTCCGTCACCTGCGGCCGGAACACCTCCGGTATGCCGTCCACCAGACCGGGCCACGGTTCCCCGTCCTCGTCGCACGCGGGGCTCATCCGCGACTCGTGGTCGAAGCCGCACCCGAACACCCCCTCGGCCGTGAAGACGATCGCGTAGTCGTCGCCCGAGCCGTTGTCCATCAGTGCCGCTTCTTCGCCCGGGCCCCACTCCGGGTCGTAGGAGAAGTAGCCGTCGTCCTCTTCGCCGCTGATCACCAGTTCCAGCGCCGCCATCGCCCGGCAGCGGTCGCGCAGCACCTCGATGTCGGGCAGCGCGCGGGTCACGTCGTAGATGGTCATGGCCGTGATCAAAGCAGTCTCCTCTGACAGTCGGCCGGCAGTCGGCGAAGTCACTGCCCTGCAGGTGCTGACAGGAGGCGTCGCGCCGGGTAGCGTCGGGCGCGAGTCCAGTCACTGGACTAGACCTTCCACTCGGATCGTCCGGCACGTTCCTGCCGGTAGAAGGGATTCATCACCATGGCTTCTGTCACTTTCGACAAGGCGACCCGTCTGTACCCCGGCGGCGAAAAGCCCGCCGTCGACCAGCTGGAGCTGGAGATCGCGGACGGCGAGTTCCTCGTCCTCGTCGGCCCCTCCGGCTGCGGCAAGTCCACCTCGCTGCGCATGCTGGCCGGCCTGGAGGACGTCAACGGCGGTGCGATCCGCATCGGTGACCGCGACGTCACGCACCTGCCGCCCAAGGACCGGGACATCGCGATGGTGTTCCAGAACTACGCGCTCTACCCGCACATGTCCGTCGCCGACAACATGGGCTTCGCGCTCAAGATCGCCGGCGAGGACAAGGCCACCATCCGCAAGAAGGTGGAGGACGCGGCGAAGATGCTGGACCTGACCCAGTACCTCGACCGCAAGCCGAAGGCGCTCTCCGGCGGTCAGCGCCAGCGCGTCGCGATGGGCCGCGCGATCGTGCGCAAGCCGCAGGTGTTCCTCATGGACGAGCCGCTGTCGAACCTCGACGCCAAGCTCCGCGTGTCCACCCGTACCCAGATCGCGGCCCTCCAGCGCGACCTGGGCATCACCACCGTCTACGTCACCCACGACCAGGTCGAGGCCATGACGATGGGCGACCGCGTGGCCGTCCTCAAGGACGGTCTGCTGCAGCAGGTCGACACCCCGCGCAACATGTACGACCGCCCCGCGAACCTCTTCGTCGCCGGCTTCATCGGCTCCCCGGCCATGAACCTGGTCGAGGTCCCGATCACCGACGGCGGCGTGAAGTTCGGCGAGAGCGTCGTCCCGGTGTCGCGCGAGGCGCTGTCCGCCGCCGCCGACGCGGGCGACCGCACGGTCACCGTGGGCGTGCGCCCGGAGCACTTCGACATCGGCGACACGGGCGGCCTGACCATCACCGTCAACGTCGTCGAGGAGCTCGGCGCCGACGGATACGTGTACGGCTCGACCTCGCACTCCGAGGGCTCGCAGGACATCGTGGTGCGCGTCAACGGCCGCCAGGTGCCCGAGAAGGGCTCCACGCTGCACGTGGTGCCGCGCGCCGACGAGATCCACGTGTTCTCGACCTCCTCGGGTGCCCGCCTCTCCGGCTGACCCGTCCGCGCACAGCCGTCGAAGGGGCGTCCCGTCAAGGGGCGCCCCTTCGGCGCGAGTTCCGGCAGATCGGGCCATTCGGCCCCAAGCGTCAACCCTTAATTCGAAAAGCCACGTCGAACCATCCCCCGACCGGGTGACTAAATGTCGCCATATCTTCACCGAGCGCTACTCTCGCCCTCGTGACCCACACTGCCCGCCGTATCGGCCGATCCCTCGCCCTGGTCCTGCCCGTCGTCCTGGTCCTGTCCGGGACCCTCGCGGTCACCATGGTCCCCTGGGCGGACAACACCCCCTCCCAGATCCTGACCGCGTCCGCCGAGGACGTCTCCGTCCCCGCGAAGCCCCGCGCCGCCCAGGACGTGCTGCGCGACAAGCTGTTGAGCGAGATCCAGCAGGGTGAGCAGCCCGGTGACGTCCTCACCCACCTCCAGCAGGAGGTCGACCGGCGGCCGTCCCTCGCCGAGCACTGCGTGGGGATCGCGCGCGCCCTCGGGCGGGCCGCGGTGGACGCGTACGGGCCCACGAAGGCCCAGTCGTTCGCGCGGCCGGTGTGCGACACCTCGTACGCGTCCGGCGTCGCGTCCATGGGCTGACGGCCGCCGCCGCACGCCCTTCCGCACCCGGACACCACGAACATGACCGATTCCGAGCGTTCCGACCGACCCCACGCGGCCGCGTTCCCGGCCTCCCCGACCCAGGCTGTCGTCCTGGCGGGGGGCCAGGGTTCGCGGCTGCGGCCGTATACGGACGACCGCCCCAAGCCGATGGTGGAGATCCCCGGAACGGGGACGCCGATCATCGGGCACCAGCTCGCCTGGCTGGCCTCCGAGGGGGTGACGGACGCCGTGGTCTCCTGCGGACACCTCGCCGAGGTGCTCCAGAAGTGGCTGGCCGAGGCCCCGTTGCCGCTACGGGTGACCACCGTCGTGGAGAGCGAACCGCTGGGCCGGGGCGGCGGCCTGAAGTACGCCGCCCGCCACCTCCCGCACCCCGAACAGCCCTGGTACGCGACCAACGGCGACGTGTGGACCCGCTTCTCGCTGCGCGAGATGGCCGCTTTCCACGCCGAACGCGGTGCCACGGCCACCCTGGCGCTCGCCCGGCCGCGCATTCCGTGGGGGGTGGTGGAGATCAACGAGTACGGGCACGTACTGGACTTCATCGAGGCGCCGCAGTCCCCGTACCCGGTCAACGCCGGCGTGTACGTCTTCGGACCCGAATTCACCGCCCTGCTGCCGGATTTGGGCGACCACGAGCGGACCACCTTCCCGCGCCTGGCCCGCGAGCGGCGCCTCGCGGGCTTCCCGCTGCCCCAGGGGGCCTACTGGCGGGCCATCGACACGGCGAAGGACCTGACCGAGGCGGCACGGGAGTTGGCCGCGCAGAACGCCTCGTAGCGCCTCGCAGCACCTCGTAGCGCCCCACGGTGAAGGGCCCGGCACGCTCTCGCGTACCGGGCCCTTCGCCGTTCACCGTCGGCCGTTCACCGTCAGCCGCCGAGGAGTCCCCCCAGCAGGTCGGGCTGCTTCGGTGCGGTGCTGCCCGACCCTCCCGTGGAGCCGCCGCTGCGCGTCCCCGAGGAGCTGGCCGGGGGCTTCTGCGGGGTGGACTGGCGGGGGGTGCTGCGCGGGGACTGGCTGCCGTTGCCGGTGCCGCGGGTCGCGGTGGGCGAGCCGGAGCCGGCCGCCGGGGAGCTCGAACCGGAGGCGCCGCGCCCGGTCTTGGCGGCCGGCGAGGAGGCTCCGGCCGAGGGCTGTGCGGCCCGCTTCGACGCCTGGCCGGGGCCGGGGCTCACGGGCTGCTGCTGCTTGGGGGTGCTCGGCAGCGGCCGCCCGGGCAGGTAGTTGCTCGGGGCCTCGCCCGGTCCGGGCACGGTGACCACGGTGGTGGAGCGGACGGCGCCGCCGAGGAGCGAGCCGATGAGCAGGGTCAGTCCGCAGATGACGCTGGCCATGACGGCCCCGCGGCGCAGGACCCGGCGGCGCAGCCGCCAGACCTCGGAGCGCGGGCCCAGGGTGCGCCAGGCCTCGCCCGCGAGGCGGCCGTCGAGGGAGTAGACGGGGGCGCCCGCGATGATCAGCGGGCTCCAGGCGGCGAGGTAGATGATGTCGGGCGCGTCGTAGGCCGGGACGGTCTTCCAGCTCACCGTCATCAGCAGGGCGGCGGACAGCAGCGCGCCGAAGCAGGCGGCGAACCGCTGCCAGAGGCCGAAGACCGTCAGCACGCCCACGATGACCTGGAGGAAGGCCACGCTGAGGCCGGCACCGACGGGGTGGGCCAGCGCGAAGTCCCGCAGCGGTTCGGCGAGCGCCCAGGGCTGCAGGGTCTGCAGCCAGGTGACCATGGAGCCGCGTTCGCCGCCGTCGAAGTAGACGGGGTCGCACAGCTTGCCCATGCCGGCGTAGATGGAGATGAAGCCGAGGAAGACGCGCAGCGGGAGCAGCACGACGCCGAGGTTCATGCGGCGGCCGGGGTAGTACGAGGCCTGCGCGCGGGCGTCGTTCTGCACGCGGGGCTCGCCTTGGGCCCGGCGGGAGTCCGCGGATCCGCTGCCCTCGGAGTAGGCGGCGTCGTAGGCCTCGTGGGAGTGGGAGAGGCCTCCCACCACGGGCTGCAGCCGGGTGTCGGTGTCCTCGGATCCGTAGCTGCGCTGGCCGACGACGGTCGGGGTGGCGAGGGTGTCGTCCGCGAGGTCGTGGGCGAGGTCGATGCGCGGGATGGTCTGGGTGGCGCCGCCGTCGTAGTCGCCCGGGCCGTCGTGGGCGCGCCCGTGGTCGCGTACGGCCTGGAGCAGGCCGCCCATGGCGGCGCTGGCGGCGGCGTCGCCCGGGGCGGACTTGCCGCTCCAGACGACGGGTCGGCGGCGGGCGGCTCCGGCTCCGGCGGCCGCGAGGGCTCCGCCGAGTGCCGGGGCGAGCCCTGGGGCGCCCGAGGGCCTGGGACGCGCGCTGGGGCTCGGTGCGAGCCGCACGCGGAAGCTGGCGTGGTTGACGATGACCTGTGCGGGGTCGCACGGCACCTTGACCATGCTCAGCGCGGGCTGGTCGTCGAACCCTGGCGTTCTGGTGTCCACACTCATCTAACCGAGTGATGAGTGTTTAGGACACTGCCTTGACATCAGGGATGTGTCCGAGACCCGTCAAATCAAGCCACCCCGCCCGTAGGGGGCGGGGTGGCACGCTCACGGGTCACGCCCGATGAGCCAAGTGGATCAAGCGACGGCTGCCGTCGGTGCTCAGACGCGGCCGCGGGTGGCGCGGCGGCGGGCGGCCTCGTAGAGGACGACACCGGCGGCGACACCGGCGTTGAGCGACTCGGCGCCGCCCGGCATCGGGATGCGCACGAGGTAGTCGCAGTTCTCGCCGACGAGGCGGCCGAGGCCCTTGCCCTCGGAGCCGACGACGATGACGACGGGCCCGGCCAGCGCGTCGAGCTCGTGGACCTCGTGGGTGCCCTCGGCGGCGAGGCCGACGATGGTCATGCCTTCCTTCTTGTAGTCCTGGAGGGCGCGGGTCAGGTTGGTGACGCGCGAGACCGGCGTACGGGCGGCGGTGCCCGCCGAGGACTTCCAGGCACCGGCGGTCATGCTGGCCGCGCGGCGCTCGGGGACGACCACGCCGTGGCCGCCGAAGGCGGAGACGGAGCGGACGATCGCGCCGAGGTTGCGGGGGTCGGTGATGCCGTCGAGGGCGACGATGAGGGGGTCCTCGCCGTTGTCGTAGGCGGAGGCGGTGAGCTCGTCCGGCAGCGCGTACTCGTACGGCGGGACCTGGAGGACCAGGCCCTGGTGGTTGAGGCCGTTGGTGAGGCGGTCGAGCTCCGGGCGCGGGGCTTCCATCAGGTTGATGTTGCCGCGCTCGGCCGCGAGCTGGAGGGCTTCGCGGACGCGCTCGTCGTTGTCGATGAACTGCTGGACGTAGAGGGTGGTGGCGGGCACGCCGTCGCGCAGCGCCTCGAAGACCGGGTTGCGGCCGACGACCATCTCGCTGGTGCCCTTGGGACCGCCGCGGCGGGGGGCCGGGCGGCGCTTGGCGGCCTGCCGGGCCATGGCGCCGGCGATGCGGTTGGCCTTGTGCTTCTTGCGGTCCTCGGCCTTCGGCGTGGGGCCCTTGCCTTCGAGGCCCTTGCGCCGCTGGCCACCGCTGCCGATCGTCGCGCCCTTCTTGTTGGACGTGCGGCGGTTCCTGCGCTGGCTGTTCCCGGCCATGACCTCTACCTGTTTTCGTTGGTGCTGCGATATGTACGTATGAAGAGTGTGCCGCCCGGATCGCCGGGCGGCACAGTCGGACTGCTCCGGTGGGCTCAGCGCGGGCCGAGCGTCCAGCGGGGTCCGGTGGGGCTGTCCTCGATGACCAGGCCCGACTGCTGGAGTTGGTCGCGGATGGCGTCGGCGGTGGCCCAGTCCTTGCGGGCGCGAGCCGACTCGCGCTGCTCCAGGACCAGGCGCACGAGGGTGTCCACGGCGCCGTGGAGGTCCTCCCCGCGGTCCGTCTCGCCGGCCCAGTGCGGGTCGAGGGGGTCGAGTCCGAGGACGCCCAGCATGGCCCGCACCTCCGACAGGCGCGCGATGGCCGCGTCCTTGTCGTCGGCGGCGAGCGCGCTGTTGCCCTGGCGGACGGTGGTGTGGATGATCGCGAGCGCCTGCGGGACGCCCAGGTCGTCGTCCATGGCCTCGGCGAAGGCGGGCGGGACCTCGGCGGCCGGCTCGACGGAGCCGCCGGCCTTCTCGATGACACGCTGGATGAAGCCCTCGATGCGCGCGAAGCCGGACTCGGCCTCGCGCAGGGACTCCACGCTGTACTCGATCATCGAGCGGTAGTGCGGGGTGCCGAGGTAGTAGCGCAGGACGATCGGGCGCCAGACCTTGAGCATCTCGGAGACGAGGACGGAGTTGCCGAGCGACTTGGACATCTTCTCGCCGGAGAGGGTGACCCAGGCGTTGTGCATCCAGTACTTCGCGAACTCGTCGCCGTAGGCCTTGGCCTGGGCGATCTCGTTCTCGTGGTGCGGGAAGATCAGGTCGAGCCCGCCGCCGTGGATGTCGAAGGCGCTGCCGAGGTACTTGTGCGCCATCGCGGAGCACTCAAGGTGCCAGCCGGGACGGCCGCGGCCCCACGGGGTCTCCCAGTCGGGCTCGCCCGGCTTGGAGGCCTTCCACATGGCGAAGTCGCGCGGGTCGCGCTTGCCGGAGGCTCCCTCGTCGGGCTGGCGGAGGTCGTCGATGTTCTGGTTCGACAGCTCCAGGTAGCCCGGGAAGGAGCGGACGTCGAAGTAGACGCTGCCCTCGGCCTCGTACGCGTGGCCGCGCTCGATGAGCCCGCGCATCATCTCGATCATCTCGGGGACGTGCCCGGTGGCGCGCGGCTCGTACGTGGGCGGGAGGCAGCCCAGCGCGTTGTAGCCGTCGTTGAAGGCGCGCTCGTTCTCGTAGCCGATGGACCACCAGGGGCGGCCCTGCTCACCGGACTTCCCGATGATCTTGTCGTCGATGTCGGTGACGTTGCGGATGAAGGTGACGTCGAGACCGCGGTAGGTGAACCAGCGGCGCGCGATGTCGAAGTTCAGGTACGAGCGGACGTGCCCGATGTGCGGAGCCGCCTGCACGGTGGCGCCACAGAGGTAGATCGAGACGCAGCCCGGCACGAGCGGGGTGAAGTCACGGATCTGCCGGGCGCTGGTGTCGTACAGGCGAATAGTCACGGCATCCAGGGTAGTGCGCCTGTAGCAGTGCCCCGCGACCCTTTCGGCACGCGGGGCCCGCTTTGTTGTCGAAGAACCGCGGGAGCGGTGTGGGCGTACGGGGTACTAGGCCCGGTTCGTCCGGTACACGAGGGCCGTGGCGATGGCGGCGAGGCCTTCGGCACGGCCGGTGAGACCCAGTCCGTCGGTGGTGGTGCCCGACACGGAGACGGGGGCGCCCGCCGCCGCGGCGAGCGCCTTCTGCGCCTCTTCGCGCCGCTTGCCGATCTTCGGGCGCACGCCGATCACCTGGATGGCGATGTTGCCGATCTCGAAGCCCTCGGCGCGCACGATCCGGGCGGCTTCCGCCAGAAGGGTGACACCGGCGGCGCCCGACCACTCGGGGCGCGAGGTGCCGAAGTGCGCGCCGAGGTCGCCGACGCCGGCGGCGGAGAACAGGGCGTCGCAGGCGGCGTGCGCGGCGACGTCACCGTCGGAGTGCCCGGCGAGGCCGTCCTCGCCCTCCCAGAGCAGGCCGGCGCACCACAGCTCGCGGCCGGCCTCGAAGGCGTGCACGTCGGTGCCGATGCCGACGAGCGGGATCAGCGGGGCCGCGGGGGCGGTGGCGTCGGGGGTGGCGTCAGTACGCATCGGTGGCCCTCCGGCGGGCGAGTACGGCCTCGGCGAGGACCAGGTCGAGCGGGCGGGTGACCTTGAAGGCCTCTTCGTGGCCGGGGACCACGACGACGGTGACGCCGAGCTGCTCCACCATGCCGGCGTCGTCGGTGGCGCCCTCGCCGCTCACGGCGATCTTCTCGTGCGCGAGGCGGAGCGTGGCGAGGTCGAAGCCCTGCGGGGTCTGTACGGCGCGCAGCCGGGCCCGTACGGGGGTGGAGACGACCGGCTCGGGCTCGCCGGGCCGGCCGGGCTCGACCTCCTTGACGGTGTCGGCCAGCGGCAGCGCGGGGACGACGGCGAGGGCGCCGTCGCGGACGGCCTCGACGACGGTGTCGACGGTGTCGACGGGGACCAGGGGGCGGGCCGCGTCGTGGATGAGGACGGCCGTGATGCCGGCCGGGACCGCGTCCAGGCCGGCGCGTACGGATTCCTGCCGGGTCTCCCCTCCGGGGACGACCAGGATCTCCGTGCGCTCGGGCAGGGCGTGCTCGTCGAGCAGCCGGCGCACCTCGGCGGTGCCGTCGGACGGTGCCACGACGACGACGAGGGCGACCGCGCGGGAGCGCGCCATGGCGCGTACGGCGTGGATGAGCATGGGCGTGCCGCCCAGGGTCCGCAGGGCCTTGGGGGCGCCGGGACCGAGCCGGACCCCGCGGCCGGCGGCCGGGATCACCGCGGCGGTGCGGTGGGGGCGCGATTCGTCAGACATCAGTAGCTCCGAGCCAGGTTTGTGACTTCGGCCGACATGGGTATGGCCTGAAGGGTGCCGGGTGCGACGCCCTCGCCCCTTCCGTGACGACCGGTCGAGTCGGCTGCCCGGACCCGGCACGCCAGTGATGCCGCCAGCAGTGCACGGCCCGGTGTGGGACGGGCCGTGGAGTACGGGCATGGGTGCAGACATGCCGCAGCGCCCGGCAACAAGTCTCCTTGTCATCGGGCACCGCGGCACAACTGTGTACGACGAGGCGTACGAATGATCGCGTCAGGACGCGAGCACTTCGTCGAGGAGGGCCTCGGCCTTGTCCTCGTTGGTGTTCTCGGCGAGCGCGAGCTCGCTCACCAGGATCTGCCGCGCCTTCGCGAGCATGCGCTTCTCACCTGCGGAGAGCCCACGCTCACGCTCACGACGCCACAGGTCACGCACAACTTCGGCGACCTTGATGACATCGCCAGAAGCGAGCTTTTCCAGATTTGCCTTGTAGCGCCGGGACCAGTTCGTCGGCTCTTCTGCGTACGGTGCACGAAGCACCTCGAAGACCCGGTCCAGCCCGTCCTGGCCGACTACGTCGCGAACGCCTACGAACTCCGCATTGTCCGCAGGGACGCGAACGGTCAGGTCACCCTGGGCAACCTTGAGCACCAAGTAGGTCTTGTCCACGCCTTTGATCTGGCGAGTTTCGATGGCCTCGATCAGCGCGGCCCCGTGGTGGGGATAGACCACGGTGTCGCCAACCTTGAACGTCATGTGACAGGTACCCCTTCCGTGGCTATCCAGGGTAACACGAGAATCGACCGTTATGAATGGCGTTTTCGCAGGTCAGGGCACATCTCAGGGCTTGACAACAGCGACAGGAACGTGCTGCGGGAGGCTCCCGGAAGGGGGTATTCGCAGGTCGGAGCCGCTGTGCGGACCAGGCGAAACGGCTACGTTACACCTGCCCGGGACCCCCGGCGATGTGGCGTACGTCCCGTTTTGACGGTTTCCGGCGCGGGAAACCGAACTACTCCGTTCGACTGGCGGCCACCCGCACGGGGTCCGTTCCGGCCCAATCCGGAATTGATCACCGGGGCGGTGTTCGAGGAAATCCGGAATTGATCACCGGAGCCGCGGCGGGCTTTGCGCGCGGGCCTTTTGCGAATGAAAGATCACCCGGCCCCGGCGGGGCGGTGACGGAACGCGCCGGTACCGGGCGGGTTCCCCGTCGGGGGCCCGGCCGGGGCCCGGCCCCACACTGCGGAGGGTCGGGTGCGGGGGCGGGGCGGCGGCTCGGTAACCTAAGCGCGCTGACACATCCTTAGAGCGGCTTTACTTCGCCGTTCCGAGGCGTCCACCCTTCCCTTCCGTACGTCCAAGGAGTTGCCTCCCCCGTGAGCCGCAGCCTTCGACGCGGCGCCCTCGCCGCCACCGCCGCCGCCTTCTCGCTCGTCTCGCTGGGCGCCTGCGCCGCGGGCCACGACGCGCCGACTCTCCAGGTCAAGCCGGACAACGCCGCCGTGACCAAGGGCGACATCAAGGTCCAGAACGCTCTGGTGATCACCCAGGAGAAGGACAAGAAGGGCCCGGCCGCGGTCTCCGCGACGGTGTTCAACAACAGCACCGAGGAGCAGACGCTCGACGCCATCACCCTTCCGGGCAGCAAGGCCGTCGTGACGCTGAAGCCCGCGGGCAGCGGCTCCAAGGTGGTCATCCCGGCCGGGGGCTCCGTCCTCCTGGGCGGCAAGGGCAACGCCTCCGCCGTGATCGCGGGCGCGGACTCCATCGTGGACGGCAACGTCCAGAAGATCGTCTTCCAGCTGAGCACCTCGGGCGACGTCGAGCTCGAGGGCTTCGTGGTCCCGGCCACAGGCATGTACGAGGCCTACGGCCCGACCGCCGCCCCGGCCGCCGGCCCCACGCCGTCCGGCAGCCCCTCGGCCTCCCCCTCCGGTTCCGCCCCGGCCACCCCGTCCGGCTCCCCGGCCGCCTCGGCCTCGCACGGGGCCGACCCGTCCGGGTCGGCGTCCACCGGCACCGGCCACTGAGGCGCGAAGCACCGTACTCAACGGGAACGGCCCCCGTCCGCATCAAGCGGACGGGGGCCGTTCCCGTACGTGCGTGGATCCGCGCCGTTTACGGCTCGAACTTGTAGCCGAGGCCGCGGACCGTGACCAGGTAGCGGGGCGCACCCGGGTCGGGCTCGATTTTGGCGCGCAGGCGCTTCACGTGGACGTCCAGGGTCTTGGTGTCGCCCACGTAGTCGGCGCCCCAGACCCGGTCGATGAGCTGCATGCGGGTCAGTACGCGGCCCGCGTTGCGCAGCAGCATCTCCAGCAGGTCGAACTCCTTCAGCGGGAGGTCCACCTTGCCGCCGGCCACGGTGACCACGTGGCGGTCGACGTCCATCCGGACGGGGCCCGCTTCCAGGGCCGCCGGGGTGACCTCTTCCGGCTCGCCGCGGCGGCGCAGGACCGCGCGGATGCGGGCGACCAGCTCCCGCGAGGAGAAGGGCTTCGTGACGTAGTCATCGGCTCCTATCTCCAGCCCGACGACCTTGTCGATCTCGCTGTCCTTGGCGGTCACCATGATCACGGGGACGTTGGAGCGGCCGCGCAGCTGCCGGCAGACCTCCGTACCGGGCAGGCCGGGGAGCATCAGGTCGAGGAGGACGAGGTCGGCGCCGTTGCGCTCGAACTCGTCCAGCCCGTCGGGCCCGGTCGCGGCGATCGCGACCTCGAAACCCTCCTTGCGGAGCATGTAGGACAGGGCGTCGCTGAAGGATTCCTCATCCTCGACGACAAGCACTCGGGTCACGGAAGGACCTCCGGGGCAGGGATGGCTGTTGCGGGTTGAGGTTCTGGCTGGGGGTGGGCGGGTGCGGAGGCCTTCGCCGGGGCCGGCGAGGCCGCTTCGGGGAGTCGCAGGGTGAACGTGGAACCCTGGCCCTCCGAGCTCCAAACCGACACCTCCCCGCCGTGCGATGCCGCCACGTGCTTCACGATCGCAAGGCCCAGACCGGTTCCTCCCGTGGCGCGGGAGCGGGCAGGGTCCACTCGGTAGAAGCGTTCGAAGATGCGCTCGCGGTCCTTTTCCGGGATGCCGATGCCCTGGTCGGTCACGGCTATCTCGATCAAGTCTCCACCCGGCGCGGTGACCCGGCGCGCGGCGATGCCGACGCGGGTGCGGGCAGGGCTGTAGTTGACGGCGTTCTCGACCAGGTTCCCGAGGGCGGCCGCGAGCTGCCCCCGGTTGCCCCATACCCGCAGGTCGGCGGTGCCGCCGGCGGCCATGGTGATCTGCTTCGCGGAGGCCGTGTGGCGGCAGCGGTCTATGGCCTCGGCCACGAGCGTGTCCACCCGCATCGGCTCCGCGTCCTCCAGGGGGTCGTCGTTCTGTACCCGGGAGAGGTCGATGAGTTCTTGCACGAGGTTGATGAGGCGGGTCGCCTCGATCTGCATGCGGCCGGCGAACCGGTGCACGGCCTCGGGGTCGTCCGAGGCGTCCATGACGGCCTCGGAGAGCAGGGAGATCGCGCCGACGGGGGTCTTGAGCTCGTGCGACACGTTCGCGACGAAGTCGCGGCGCACGGCCTCGATGCGGCGGGCCTCGGTGAGGTCCTCCACCAGGAGGAGCACGAGGCGGGAGCCGAGGGGGGCGACGCGCGCCGAGACGGCGAGGGCCTCCCCGCGGCCGGTGCCGCGCCGGGGCAGGTCGAGCTCGACCTGGCGTATCTCCCCGTCGCGCCGGGTGTCGCGGGCCATGTGGAGCATGGGCTCCACGGCGAGCTTCCCGCCGCGGACCAGGCCGAGGGCGTAGGCCGCCGAGCTGGCCTTGACGACCGCGTCCCCCTCGTCGAGCACGACGGCGGAGGAGCGGAGCACGGAGAGGACGGTGTCCACGCCGGGTGGGAGCACCGCGTTGATGTCGGGGCGCATGGAGCTCCGCGTGGGGCGGGCTTGGTCGCGCTCGCTCCAGCGGAACGCCAGCATCGCGATCACACCGGTGCAAAGACCGGCGATCGCTGCAGCTGCGGCGACCGCCGCGTTCACGTCCATGACTCCAGGTTAAGCAGGCCGGAGGACACTTCCACAGCCGTTCGGGTGGCACCTCGAACACTCGTCGCCCAGAGTTCACCCTGACGACCGTGTTGATTCACTTGTGATGCCGGAGTCGGTCGCGTTCGGGGTTCACCGTGGCAACGTGGGGCCGATGGGCGCCGCAGTAGTCACAGCAGGCCGTAAGAGGCCGTAGTAGTAGGTCGTAGTAGGTCGAGAGAGGGACACGAGACATGCGTGACGCGTACCACGAGGAACTGGACTCGATCGGTGAAGGCCTGGTCGAAATGGCCCGGCTGGTCGGCTCCGCCATCGGGCGGGCCACGACCTCGATGCTCGACGCCGACCTGAAGCTCGCCGAGAGCGTCATCGCCGCCGACCAGAAGGTGGACGACCTCCAGCACGACCTGGAGGCCCGTGCCATCGCGCTGCTCGCGCGCCAGCAGCCGGTCGCCACCGACCTGCGCATCGTCGTCACCTCGCTGCGCATGAGCGCCGACCTGGAGCGCTCGGGCGACCTGGCGCAGCACGTGGCCAAGCTCGCCCGGCTGCGCTTCCCGGACACCGCGGTCCCGCGCGACCTGCACGCGACCATCCTGGAGATGGGGCAGCTCGCGCAGCGGCTGATGGCGAAGGCCGCCGAGGTCATCATCACGAAGGACGTCGACCTGGCGCTCCAGCTGGAGCAGGACGACGACGAGATGGACCAGCTGCACCGCACGCTGTTCCAGCACCTGATGGACGACCGCTGGAAGCACGGCATCGAGACGGCGGTCGACGTGACCCTGCTGGGCCGCTACTACGAGCGCTTCGCGGACCACGCGGTGTCGGTCGCCAAGCGCGTGGTCTACCTGGTGACGGGCGAGCACGCGGACGAGCTCCAGACCCCCACGCAGGTCGAGGGCGTCTGAGTCGGAGGTCCACCGGGGACCGATCAACAACGAGCCCCCAATGCGCCGTTGACGCGGGGGCCCGGCTGGGCATGAATGAGGGCGAAGGCACAACGCCTACGAGGAGGATCCATGCCCGATTCCCCCGTCCCCATCACCCCGGAGCAGGAAGCGCAGCCCCCGGAGGGCCTGCGCCTGCGCTTGCCCCTGCTCGCGGCCTGCGGCTGCGGCTCGGGCTGCGGCTGCGGCTGCCAGTCCGGCGCCCCGTGCCAGTGCGGCGGCTGAGGCCACCCGCCCGGTCACCCGCAAGCGAAGGGCCCCGTCCGACACCCGTCGGCCGGGGCCCTTCGCGCGTCGGGGCTCAGAGGTGGCGTTTGGCGGTGCCGATCAGGGCGGCGATGCCCTCACGGGTGCGATGGCGGCGGGCGTCGAAATCCTCGCGGCCCGTGGCCTTGTGCAGGCGCCCTACGTCCTCGAACAGCGCCCAGGCCTGCGCGCTCAGGGCATCGTCGGCGCTGAGCATCTGCAGCCGGAACAGCGCCTCCTGGGCACTGGAGCGGAGCTCGTGGGACCGCGCCGTCACCTGGGCCGGGTCCTCGCGGTTCTGCTCGTAGTCCTCCGAGTGCAGGCAGTGCCACAGGTGGACGAGGGTGCGCCGCAGGTTGACCAGCGCTCCCGCGTACGAGGTGTAGGCATCCAGCCGCTCCTGGCGCAGCCTCTCCGACCGGGTGAAGTCCTGCCCCCGAGCCGCCACCCGCTGCTGGAAGGCGAAGGTCACCCCCGACCCGAGCAGCGTCCCGAGCACGGCTATCGCACTGGCGATGATCGCTTCCACCCCACCAGCCGACCACGCCCGCCCGCGCCCCCACAAGACCGCGAAGGCCCCCCGCCCGCGGAAACACCGCGGGCGAGGGGCCGTTCGTGCGGGGAGGTTACTTCTTGCCCTGGTTCTTGACGGCCTCGATGGCGGCCGCGGCGGCGTCCGGGTCGAGGTAGGTGCCGCCCGGGTTGAGGGGCTTGAAGTCGGCGTCCAGCTCGTAGGAGAGCGGGATGCCGGTCGGGATGTTCAGGCCCGCGATGTCCTCGTCGGAGATGCCGTCGAGGTGCTTGACCAGCGCGCGCAGGGAGTTGCCGTGCGCGGCGATCAGGACGGTGCGGCCGTCAAGGAGGTCGGGGACGATCGAGTCGTACCAGTACGGGAGCATGCGGACGACGACGTCCTTCAGGCACTCCGTGCGCGGGCGCAGCTCCGGCGGGATCGACGCGTAGCGCGGGTCCTCGGACTGCGAGAACTCCGTACCGTCCTCGAGCGCCGGCGGCGGGGTGTCGTACGAGCGGCGCCACAGCATGAACTGCTCCTCGCCGAACTCGGCGAGGGTCTGGGCCTTGTCCTTGCCCTGGAGGGCGCCGTAGTGGCGCTCGTTGAGGCGCCAGGAGCGGTGGACCGGGATCCAGTGGCGGTCGGCGGCCTCCAGCGCGAGCTGGGAGGTGCGGATCGCACGCTTCTGGAGGGAGGTGTGAACCACGTCGGGGAGAAGTCCGGCGTCCTTCAGGAGTTCGCCACCGCGGACTGCCTCCTTCTCGCCCTTCTCGTTGAGATTGACGTCCACCCAGCCGGTGAACAGGTTCTTCGCGTTCCATTCGCTCTCGCCGTGGCGGAGGAGGATCAGCTTGTACGGTGCGTCGGCCATGCGTACGAGCCTAATGGACGCACCCGCCCGTCCGCGCGCGGTGTGTACGGCATGCGGGACGGTCCCCCGATTGACGCCGGCCGTCAATCCAGTGGCTCCGCGGGGCCGTGGTCCGTAGGGTCCGCAGGAGCAGAGGGACACTTACATCTCGGGGGGATTCCGCATGTCCGTTGCCGGTATGAGGCGGGCCGCGCGCGAGAGCGTCGCGGGTCTGCCCCGGGAGTTCTGGTGGCTCTGGACGAGCACGCTCGTCAACAGGCTCGGGGCCTTCGTCGCCACATTCATGACTTTGTACCTGACCCTGGAGCGGGGCTATTCGGCCTCCTTCGTGGGACTTGTGGTGGCTCTCCACGGGCTCGGCGGTGTGGTGTCCTCGCTGGTCGCCGGCGTGCTCACGGACCGGCTGGGCCGGCGGCCCACGCTGATGGCGGCGCAGGCGTCGACCGCGTTCTCGGTGGCGCTGCTCGGGTTCATGGAGCATCCGGCGGCGATCGCCGCGGTGGCGCTGCTGGTCGGCATGACCTCCAACGCCTCGCGGCCGGCGGTGCAGGCGATGATGGCCGACATCGTCCGCCCGGAGGACCGGGTGCGTGCCTTCGCGCTGAACTACTGGGCCATCAACCTCGGCTTCGCCATCAGCTCGGTCGTGGCGGGCTTCGTCGCGGAGTACAGCTACCTGGCCGGGTTCCTCGGCGAGGCGGCCCTGACGCTGGTCTGCGCGGTGCTGGTCTACCTCAAGCTGCCGGAGTCCCGGCCGGAGAAGACGGCGGCGGAGCAGGCGGCCGCCGAGCCGGAGGTCGGCCTCGGGACGGTGCTGCGGGACGGGCGGTTCATGGGCGTGGTCGGGCTGTCGTTCCTGATCTCCCTGATCTTCATGCAGGGCTCGTTCGGGCTGCCGCTCGCGATGGGCGCGGCCGGGTTCTCCACGACGGACTACGGGCTGGTCGCCGCCGTGAACGGCGTGCTGATCGTGCTGCTGCAGATCCCGGTCACCCGGTTCATCGAGCACCGCGATCCGCAGAAGCTGCTGGTCATCTCGGCGCTGCTGGCCGGGTACGGGTTCGGGCTGACGGCCTTCGGCGGCTCGGTGTGGAGCCTGGCGCTGACCGTCTGCGTGTGGACGCTCGCCGAGATCGTCAACTCGCCGACCCAGATGGGCCTGGTCGCGCGGCTCTCCCCGCTGCACGGACGCGGCCGCTACCAGGGCATGTACACGATGTCGTGGGCGGTGGCCTCGCTGATCGCGCCGCTGATGGCGGGCTTCGCGATCGAGCACTTCGGAGCCGGCTGGCTGTGGGGCGCGACGGCGGTCCTCGGAACCATGGCCGCGGCGGGCTACTGGCTGCTGATGAGGGGGCTTCCGCAGGACGCAGCGGGCCCGGTGGAGCCGGGCGTGGAACCGGCCGCGCAGCCGGGCGTGGAACCGGCCGCGCAGCCGGTCGTGGAGGTCGCCGCTCCGGCGAAGGCCACGGATCCGGTGGCTCCGGCCGCCTGACCCGCCCGGCCTACTCCGGCTGCGCCGGCCGCGCCGCCGCGCCCGACGGCTGCGTCAGGTTCTTGAAGGCGTCCAGGTTGCGCGTGGACTCGCCCCGCGAGACCCGCCACTCGTACTCGCGCCGGATCGCGCTCGCGAAACCCAGCTCCAGCAGGGTGTTGAAGGCCCCGTCGGCCGCCTCCAGGACCGTGCCGAGCAGCCGGTCGAGGTCGTCGGGGGTGATCACCGACAGGGGGAGGCGGGCCGTCAGGTAGACGTCGCCGAGCGCGTCGACCGCGTAGGCCATGCCGTAGAGCTTGAGGTTGCGCTCCAGCAGCCACCGGTGGACGCCGGCCTCGTTCTCGTCCGGGTGGCGGATCACGAAGGCGTTGACCGACAGGGAGTGCTTTCCGGCCTTGAGCGAGCAGGTGGTGCTCAGCTTGCGGGTGCCGGGGAGCTGGACCACGTACGAGCCCGGTGACGGGCTCTCCCAGCTCAGTTCCGCGCCGGTCAGCGTCGCTTCGATGATCCTGCGGATGTCAGCGTCAGCCATGGTGGGAGCGTACGTGACGGCGGTGATCGTGCATCGCCCCCGTGTACACGTCCGCCGTACCGCTCGCGGCGGTGTCCCAGCCGAAGAACTGCGCGTGCCGCGCGGCCGCCGCGCCCATCCGGTCCGACAGCCCCGGCTCGTCCACGAAGCGGCGTAGCTCACGGGCGTAGTCCACCGGATCGTGGCCGGGTACGAGGATGCCCGTCACCCCGTCGTTGACGGCCACGGGCAGCCCGCCGACGGCCGCGGCCAGCACCGGGGTGCCGGTGGCCTGCGCCTCTATGGCGACCAGCCCGAAGGACTCGTTGTACGAGGGCATGACCAGCACGGACGCTGCCCGGAACCAGTCCGCGAGCGCGTCCTGAGCCACCGGCGGGTGGAAGTGCACGAGGTCGGCGATGCCGAGCCGGGCCGCGAGCTTCTGCAGACCCTCCGGCTTCGCGAGCCCGCTGCCGCTCGGCCCGCCGACGACGGGTACGAACAGCCGGGTGCGCAGCCGCGGTTCGCGGTCCACCAGCTCCGCCACGGCCCGCAGCAGGATGTCGGGGGCCTTGAGCGGCTGGATGCGGCCCGCGAAGAGCGGGATGACGGCGTCCTGCGGCAGCCCGAGGCGGGCCCGGGCGGCGGCGCGGCCGTCGGCGACGGTGAAGCGGTCGAGGTTCACGCCGGGGTGGACGACGGCCACCTTGCCGGGGTCGGCCGCGTAGTGGCGGACGAGCTCGTCGGCCTCCTCGGCGGTGTTGGCGATGAGCCGGTCGGCGGCGTCGACGATCTGCGTCTCGCCGATGACGCGGGCGGCGGGCTCGGGGGTGTCGCCCTCGGCGAGCGCCGCGTTCTTGACCTTGGCCATGGTGTGCATCGCGTGCACGAGCGGGACGCCCCAGCGCTCGGCGGCGAGCCAGCCGACGTGGCCGGAGAGCCAGTAGTGGGAGTGGACCAGGTCGTAGTAGCCGGGGCGGTGGCGGGCCCAGGCCTGCATGACGCCGTGGGTGAAGGCGCACAGCTGGGCCGGCAGCTCCTCCTTGGCGAGGCCCTCGTACGGGCCCGCGTCCACGTGACGTACGAGGACTCCGGGCGCGAGCTCGACCACGGGCGGCAGGCCGCCGGTGGTGGCCCGGGTGAAGATCTCGACCTCGATGTTGATCGCCGCGAGGCGCCGGGCCAGCTCGACGATGTAGACGTTCATCCCGCCGGCGTCGCCGGTGCCGGGCTGGTGCAGCGGTGAGGTGTGCACGCTGAGCATGGCGACCCGGCGCGGCTTGCGGTGACCGCCGACGGCCGCGGGCAGCCGCAGCCGGGGCGGCTCGTGGCGGGTGCCGGAGCGGGCCGCGGCGAACCGGCCGCCGATGCTGCCGCCGATGCGGGACACGTACTGGCTCAAGGGAGCAGTTCCTCTCGCTCGGACGGCATGACACGGAGAGCGCTGTCGCGCTCTTCTAGGAGTGCAACCCGGATGGCCGTCCCCCGCATTCCGGGACCGGCGGTTTTCCTGCCCCGGGGCCGGATTTTTATCGCGCGGGAGCCCTCCGCTTACTCTCTGCACATGGCCTCCCGCTCCACCCCTCCCCCTCGTCGCCCCGTCGGCACGGTGACCCGCGGGACGACGAACCCGAACCGCCTGCGCCGCATGGACCGCTGGATCGCGGCGACGCACGGGGCTGCGCTGCGGCGCGCGGACGACCCGGTCGCGGTGGACCTGGGCTACGGGGCGGCGCCCTGGACCGCAGTGGAGCTGCTGGCCCGGCTGCGGGAGGCGGCCCCGCGGGTGCGGGTGGTCGGCATCGAGATCGAGCCGGCCCGGGTGGCGGGCGCGAAGCCGTACGAGCGGGAGGGCCTGAGCTTCCGGCACGGCGGCTTCGAGGTGCCGCTGGACGGCGGGGTGCGGCCGGCGCTGATCCGGGCCGCGAACGTACTGCGCCAGTACGAGGAGGAGCAGGTCGAGGCGGTGTGGGAACGGCTGTGTTCCCGGCTGGCTCCCGACGGGCTGCTGGTGGAGGGGACCTGCGACGAGATCGGGCGGCGGCACGTGTGGGTCGCGCTCGGGCCCGAAGGGGCGCGCACGGTGACCTTCGCGACCCGGCTGGGATCCCTGGAGCGCCCCTCCGACCTGGCGGAGCGGCTGCCGAAGGCGCTGATCCACCGCAACGTGCCGGGCGAGCCGGTGCACGCGTTCCTGCGCGACTTCGACCGGGCGTGGGCGGCGGCGGCTCCGTACGCCTCCTACGGCGCACGGCAGCGCTGGATCCGGACGGCGCGGGCGCTGGCGGGCGACTGGCCGCTGGCGGACGGGCCGGTGCGGTGGCGTCAGGGGGAACTCACGGTGCGGTGGGACGCGTTGAGGCCTTCGGGTTGATGGAGTGACGGGAGCCCTGGGGCCGAAGAGGCCACTGGGGCGATCGGGACGCATCGGATGGATATCCACAAGGGTGTTGGAATTCACCGACTCGTGGCACCATCCCGAAGGAATCACAAGTTACTGACGATTAGTCAATCCGGTGTCTGGGGGGACCATGAGGAAACGACGACGGGGTTCGATCGCCCTCACTCTGCTCTGCGCGATGGCGCTGCTGTCCGCGCCGGGCGCACTGGCCGGCACCGCGTTCGCGGCGCCGGAGCCCCAGCAGGGCAAGACCCTCGAGCAGGTCCGCAAGGACATAGAGGGCCTCTACCGCGAAGCCGGCGCGGCCACGGACGCCTTCAACCTCGCCGAGAGCGAGACCAGGACGCAGTCCGACAAGATCGTGGAGATCGCCAACCTGGTCCTCGCGGGCCAGGACCGCATCACCGCGCTGAAGGGCCGCGCGGGCGCCGCCGCCCGCGCCCAGTACCGCTCGGGCGGCATGCCGCCCGGCGCGCAACTGGCCCTGAGCAACGACCCGACGCAGTTCCTGGACGGCAACGACCGGCTGCGCCAGGGCGAGAAGGCCACCTCGGACCTGCTCTCCGAACTGAACCGCACGCAGACCGACTTGCAGCAGTACGCGCGGGACGCGAGCGCGCACTGGGAGACCCTGGAGGCCAACCGGGTCAAGCAGGAGGCCGCGAAGAAGCAGGTCGAGGAGAAGATCAAGGCGGCGGAGGAGCTCGAGAGCAAGCTGGAGGCCGAGCAGAAGGCCCGACTGCTGGAGCTCGAAGCGGAAGCAGCGCGCAAGGCGCAGTCCGACTGGCTGATCAACGGCGGGATGACCGGCTCCACGGGCGCCGCGGCCACCGACGCGGGCAAGCGGGCCGTGCAGTTCGCCGCCGCCCAGATAGGCAAGCCGTACGTGTGGGGCGCCGAGGGACCCGGTTCGTTCGACTGCTCCGGTCTGACCTCGCAGGCATGGCTCGCGGCGGGCAAGCGGATCCCGCGCACCTCGCAGGAGCAGCTGCGGCTGCCCAAGGTCGCGGTCAAGGACATGCGGCCCGGCGACCTGATCATCTACTTCGACGACGCGAGCCACGTCGGGATGTACGTCGGGGACGGCGCGATGGTCCACGCCCCCCGCCCCGGCCGCAACGTCACCATGGCGGGTGCCGGCTCCATGCCGATCAAGGCCGTGGTCCGGCCGGACGCGTAGCAGCCGGACGCAGCAGCGGGACGGAGCAGCCAGGCGCAGCAGCCGGAGGCGTGGCGGCGGCTCACTCATCGTGACCGCCCACGCCCTCCGGGGCGGTCCGCCCTCGGCGGCGGACGTCTCGGTGGGCGGGACGCCGTCGCCCTACGCCGTGACGTTGGTCATTCGTCGACACGGACTTTCCCACCCGATAACGGCATATGCCAGAGCCCCGCGCCGGACCTGCCATTCCGCTTCCCTCGTCCCGCGGCTAGGGTCGCCGGACGAGCGAACCCCCGAGGGGGCGGGAAGGAACCGGAGACGATGCCCGTACCCGTACCGCGGCAGAGGGACATCCCGGGCACCGAGAGCGGCCCGGGCGCCATGTCATCGCTCACCCTGCTGGTGATCGAGGACGACCCCGCCGGCGGCCTCACCGTCCCCGAGATCCTCGACGCCGACGGCCACCGCATACGGCTGCGCAGCGCCCGCAACCTCACCGAGGCGGCCCGGCTGCTCACCCCGGACGTGAACTGCGTCCTGCTCGACCTCGCGCTCCCGCACGGCCCCGGCGCCGGCTCCGGGGACACCGCCGACCCCTTCGGCGCGCTGCGCCAGGTGCTCCGCATCGCCCCGCGGCACGCCGTGCTCGTGCTCACCTCCGAGGACGACGCGGAGCGCGCCGCGGAGGCCGTACGCGTGGGGGCCCAGGACTTCCTGTTCCGCGACGAGCTCGACGGGCGGCTGCTGAGCCGCGCCATCCGCTACGCGGTGGAGAGAAAACGGGCGGACATCGCCCAGTACAAGCTTGCAGAATCGAAACTGCGGGCCCAGGAGAACGCCCGGCTGGAACGCGGACTGCTCCCGCACCCGCTCCTGGAGGGTTCCGACCTCCGCTTCGCCGCCCGCTACCGCCCCGGCCGCAGCCGCGCACTCCTCGGCGGGGACTTCTACGACACCGTCCGCACCCCCGACGGCACCGTCCACGCGATGATCGGCGACGTCTGCGGCCACGGCCCCGACGAGGCCGCCCTCGGCGTCGAGCTGCGCATCGCCTGGCGGGCGCTGACCCTGGCCGGCCTGTGCGGAGACGACCTGCTCGCCACCCTCCAGGAGGTCCTCGAAGTCGAGCGCCCCTGCGAGGAGATCTTCGCGACGCTGTGCACGGTGGACATAGCCCCGGACGGCCGGCGCGCGGGCCTGTGCCTGGCGGGCCATCCGGCACCGCTGATCTCCCGGCCGGGCCGCCCCGCGCGGCTGCTCCCGTACGAGAACAGCGGCCCGGCGCTCGGCCTGCTGCCCCGGGCCCGCTGGCCGCGCCGCCAGGTGGAGCTGGGCGGCACGTGGAGCCTGATGCTCTACACCGACGGCCTGATCGAGGGAAGGATCGGGCAGGGCAAGGAGCGGCTCGGGCAGGACGGCATGGTCGAGATGATCAACCGCCACCTGGAGGGCGGACTGAGCGGCGAAAGCCTGCTCGAAGCCTCCGTGACCGAAGCCCGCCGCCTCAACGGCGGAGAGCTCACGGACGACGTCGCCGTCGTCCTCCTCTCCCGCGCCGAAGGCTGACGGGCCCGGACCGCGGCCCGCCCACGGCCCGGCGGGACGGGGCCTGCGCCCTACCGTCCGCCGTTGTAGGGCCCGTACGGCCCGTCGCTGCTGCTGCCACCGCGCCGGCCGCCACCGCCGCCGCCCGAGACCTGCTTGAGCGCGGGGCGCACGTCGACGAAGAACACGATGCTGGCGACCAGCCCGGCGATCTGCAGGAAGAGCATCCCGAGGAAGAAGTCCACGACCACGGTGATGCCGAGGATGACCAGCCAGAAGGTCTTGGTCTGCTTGCCGGCCGCCCGGTACGCGTCCTCGCGCGCGGTCGCCGCCAGCACGAAGGCCACCACGGCGAGCGCGAGCATGGCGTACCCGAGCAACGGGAGCACACCCTCATTGAACCCGTTCATCAACATCGCCTGACCGCCTTCTCACGCCTCGCTCGCCGGATGCCGCCTGCCTCCACGCTACCGGCAGAGCCCCTTTCCCAAACCACAACGGACCGGACGCCCCGCGGGTACCCGGTCCGTCACGTGGAAATCAGCTCTCGTCGGCCGGCTCGGAAGCGGCCTTCCTGGCCGCGGCCTTGCGCGCGGGGGCCTTCTTCGGCGCGGGCTCGGCGGCGGGCTCCGCCACCGGCTCGGCGGCCTCCGGCTCCACGACGACGGCGATGTCGACGATCTCCTCGGAGACCTCGCCGCGCCACGCCCGTACGGTCTGCTCACCGTGCTCGGCGACCTTGTCGTAGGCCTCCTTGGCCTTGACCGCGTACTCGGCGGCCACGCCGACCCCGCGCAGCGCCAGGTCCTGGGCGGTCTCGCCGATCTTCTTCGCGTCGATCGCGCCGAGCACCTCGGCGACCGTGGCGGTGACCGCCTCCTGCGCCTCCTTGGCCTTCCCCTTGGCCTTCTCCTGCACGGCCTTCGGGTCGGTGTTCTTCACGGCCTCGATGCGCGCGGGGGCCTCGGCGCGCAGCTGCTCGATCAGCCCGGGCACCTTCTTGGCCTGCTGAACGGCGAGGTCGGCGGTGCCGGCTGCGAAGTAGAGGGGGGTCGGGTCGGTGAGGGTCTTCTTCAGGTCATCGGCGATGGCCATGTGGTGGTCCTCCCGGATCACAGTCTCAGTGCGTGCTCTTCGTACTCGATGCGTACTCAGTACGTGCTCAATACGTGCTCAGTACGTGCTCGTCCCGGCATCGCCACCACGGCCGTCGGCAGCGTCCGCCCCCGCGCCCGCCTCCGCCTCGGCTGCGTTCTCCTTGCGGAAGGAGGCGTAGATCTGGAGCAGCACCTGCTTCTGCTGCTCGCTGATGGTCGGATCGGCGAGGATCGCGGCCCTCGTCTCCACGGCGTCCCGGTCCCGCTCGTCCAGGATTCCGGCCTGCACGTACAGCGTCTCGGCGGAGATCCGCAGCGCCTTGGCGAGCTGCTGCAGGATGTCCGCGCTCGGCTTGCGCAGCCCGCGCTCGATCTGACTGAGGTACGGATTCGACACCCCCGCCGCATCGGCCAGCTGCCGCAGCGAAAGCTGCGCCTGCCGCCGTTGCTCGCGCAGGTACTCGCCGAGATTCCCGACGTTGAGCGATGCCATGCCCCGATCCTGCCGCACCCTGCTAACTATTGCAAGCAGCCTGCTTGCAATAGCTCCCATCCCCGCGAGCGCAGCATCCGCCGGTGCTCCATCGAGTCCGGCTACGGGGCCGTCGCGGTGATCACCGTTGCGTGGTACTCCTCCGAGGTCGCCGCGCGGACGGACAGGCCCGCCGCCGTCAGGGCCGAGGCCGTGAGCGGGGACTGGCGGGCGCTCGTTTCGATCAGCAGGGTGCCGCCGGGTGCGAGCCAGGGCGGGGCGCCCGCGGCGACCCGGCGGTGGACGTCCAGGCCGTCGGCCCCGCCGTCCAGGGAGACGGGCGGCTCGTGGTCGCGGGCCTCCGGCGGCAGCAGGCCGATCTCCCCGGTCGGGACGTACGGGGCGTTGACCACCAGCACGTCCACCCGGCCCCGCAGCTCGGAGGGCAGGGCCGCGTAGAGGTCACCCTCCCAGACCCGGCCGCCGTACGGGGCCAGGTTGCGCCGGGCGTAGGCGAGCGCGGCCGGGTCGATGTCCGCCGCGTGCAGCTCGGCCCCCGGCACCTGCGCGGCCACGGCCGCGCCCAGCGCGCCGACCCCGCAGCACAGGTCCACGACCACCGCGCCGGGCCGGGCCGCCGCCACCGCCTCCTGCGCGAGGAACTCACTGCGCCGGCGCGGCACGAAGGCCCCCTCGCCGACGGCCATGCGCAGTCCGCAGAACTCCGCCCAGCCGACGACGTGCTCCAGCGGTTCGCCCGCCACCCGCCGGGCCACCAGCCCCTCGAGGTGCCCCGGGTCCTCGGCGGCGGCGGTCAGCAGCTCCGCCTCCTCCTCCGCGAAGACGCAGCCGGCCGCACGCAGGGCCTCCACCAGTGTCGCCACTACCTACCTCAGTCCTCAGTCCTCGTGTTCCCGGGCCGGCCGCTCAGAAGATGTCCGGGCACCACGGCCGGCGTGCCGTGCGGAACACCGCGTCCGCGAGCGCGAGCGCCCCGGGGCGCTCCTCCGTGATCGCGCCGAGCGCCGCGAGCCGCACCGCCGACTCGTCGCCCAGGTACAGCGCCCCGAGCGTGCCCGCGTCCAGCCGCAGATCGGCCGGCTCCTCCGTGCGTACGCAGTCCCCCGCGCCCGCGTCCAGCCGGTAACGCCCGCCCGCCGGGCCGGACGTGTCGACGACCTCCAGGACGAGCACCCCGGGCACGGCGTAGGTCCGCGCACCGAGGGCCCGTACGACGTCCAGCAGCCGCACCCACAGCCAGTCCGCCGAGGTCACCGTCCGGGCGGCCCGCGGGTCGGGCAGCAGCCGGGCGACGAGGTCGTCGGGGGCGCGGTAGCCGGTGCGGACCTTGACCACCCAGTCGATGGAGCACAGGAACCTCCACAGCGCGCGCTCCGCCTCCGGGCTGACGGCGAGCAACTGCCTTACCTGCACGGTGTTCTGCGGAACCTTGGCATCGGTCCAGTGGTCGTCTGCGGTGTACCGGACCAGGCCGGCCACCTCGCCCTGCGCCGTGCGGTACACCGCGTGGAAGGACGGGGTGTACGTGTTGTGGGACATCGTTTCCGCACCCGTGGTCACCCGCCACCAGCGGGCGTCGCGGCTCACCGCACCGGGCGTGGCCGCCCGCAGCCGCTCGTGCAGGGCCGGGCCCAGCTCCCGTACCTCGGCCTCGTCCACGAGGTCGATCCGCCCGCCGTCACCGGGGACCGCGGCGCGCGGGTCGAGTCCGGTGCGCGGTACGTCGATCTCCCATTCCGAGACGGAGGTGGCCGGCCCGTACCCGTACCGCCCGTAGATCGGGTACTCGGCGGCGATCAGCGTCGACACCACGTCGCCGCGCGCGTGGGCGGCGGCCAGCTCGGCCGCCATCATCCGGGTCAGCAGACCCTGCCTGCGGTGCGTGGGCGCCACGGTCACGTTCGTGACGGCGCTCGACGGTACGAACGCCCCGCCGGGCACGGTCAGTTCCTGCGGGAAGGAGCGGAAGGTCGCCACGCACCGGCCGGTGTCCGCGTCGAAAGCGCCCTGGGTCCGGGCGCAGTCGACGAACCCGGCCAGCAGGGCGTGGTCCTCCGCGGTGGGGTGCGCCGCGTTCAGGAAACCGGTCTGCTGCGCACGCAGCCACACGGGAAGTTCGGATGCGGCGATCGGCCGGACGTCAGCGCTCATAACGACCCACGCTAATCGGACCGGCCCGCCCCCGTCGCCCGCATTTCCCCGCGCCCGCCCACGCCCGCTCAGGCCAGCAGGTCGTCCACCTGCGCTTCGCCCTCCCGGTAGCGCCGGGTGATCTCCGCGCTGCAGTCGTCGGCCGTGCGCTGGAGCTGCTGGCGGCGCCGCGAGACCTGCTGCTCGTAGCGCACCAACCGGCCCATGCCCTCGTGGAGTTCCTCGTCCGTGCGCGCCCCCAGGTCCGACAGCTCCACGTCGGAGAGCATCTCGGCGGCCAGCAGCCGGTACTCCTCCCCGTGCGGGGTGCCGAGCGTGACGTGCCGCGCGGAGGCGCTGCGGCTGGAGGGGGCGTCCGCGAGGATCTCCGACAGCCGGTCCACCACCGGCGCCTCGGGATCCGTACGCCGGGCGAGCTCGGCCCGCAGGATGTCGATGCGGCCCTGGAGCAGGCGCCGGACGTAGCTCAGGTCGGCCTCGTCGCGCTGCGCGTCGCGGCGCAGCGTGCGCAGCTCCGGCAGGCCGAGCGCGGTGGTCGTCGGCGCCGGGGTGTCCGCGGTCCCGGTCCGCTGCGCGGGCGGACGCGGCGCCGAGGTCTCGGCGGACGCCACGGAGCCCGCGGGGGCGACGGCCGCCCCGGGCCCCACGGGCCCGACGGGTGTGGAAGCAGGTGCAGGTGCGGAGGTACCAGAAGTATTCATGCGTTCGTGTCCGTCCCCTCGACCGGTGCTGGGGGCACCGCCTGCGTGCATCGTGCCACTCCGCACCCTGCCGACGCAGTCGCACTCCACCCGATCGGCCCCGGACGGGTGCACGCCTGGTACACAGGTGGTATGCGAGCAGTGGTGCAGAGGGTGGACGGCGCGAGCGTCGTGGTGGCCGGCGAGACCGTCGGGGAGATCGTCGGCGAGGGACTGTGCGTCCTGGTGGGGGTGACGCACGACGACACCCCGGAGAAGGCGGAGTTGCTGGCGCGCAAGCTCTGGTCGGTGCGGATCCTGGAGGCCGAGAAGTCCTGCAGCGACGTGAACGCGCCGCTGCTGGTGATCTCGCAGTTCACCCTCTACGGAGACGCCCGCAAGGGCCGCCGCCCCACCTGGAACGCGGCCGCCGGCGGCGCCTTCGCCGAGCCGCTCGTGGACGAGGTCGTGGCGCAGCTGCGGGCGCTGGGCGCGACGGTGGAGACGGGCCGGTTCGGCGCGGACATGCGGGTCTCGCTGACCAACCACGGCCCGTTCACCATCGTCATCGACATCTAGGCGCTGCGGCGCTACGGCGCTACGACGACCTCCTGCGCGGCGGCCGTCGTACCCACCAGCAGCGGGGCGTCGACCGGGACGTTGCGCTTGACCAGCGCGAGCGCGATCGGGCCCAGCTCGTGGTGGCGGACCGAGGTGGTCACGAAGCCGAGCTGGCGGCCCTCCTCCCCGTCCGCGGCCAGGCGTACGGGCGCACCGTGCGCGGGGAGCAGCACCTCGGAGCCGTCCAGGTGCAGGAAGACCAGGCGGCGCGGCGGCTTCCCCAGGTTGTGGACGCGGGCCACCGTCTCCTGGCCGCGGTAGCAGCCCTTCTGCAGGTGCACGGCGGTGCCGATCCAGCCGAGCTCGTGCGGGATGGTGCGGTGGTCGGTCTCCAGGCCGAGCCGCGGCCGGTGCGCCTCGACGCGCAGGGCCTCGTACGCGAGGAGCCCGGCGGCCGGGCCGTGGGAGGCGGCGAAGGCCTCCAGGCCGTCGCGCGCCAGGAACACGTCGCGGCCGTACGGGGTCTCCCGTACGGCGAGTTCCTTGGGGACCTCGGCGATGGAGCCGGCCGGCAGGTGCACGACGGCGAACTCGGCGGTCCGGTCGGCGACTTCCACCCGGTAGAAGAAGATCATCGACTCCAGGTAGGCGATCAGCGCCTCCTGGGTGCCGGGCTCGACGTGCATCCACGTCGTCTCGCCGTCGTCCACGAGGTAGAGCGCGTGCTCGATGTGGCCGTTCGCGGAGAGGATCAGCGCCTCGGTGGCCTCGCCGGCCGGGAGCGCGGTGACGTGCTGAGTGATCAGCAGGTGCAGCCAGCTCAGCCGGTCCGGGCCGGTGACGGTGACGACCCCGCGGTGGGAGAGGTCCACGAAGCCTCGGCCGTCGGCGAGTGCGCGCTGTTCTCCGTACAGCTCTCCGTAGTGGGCGGCGACGCCCTCGTCGCGGCCTTCGGCCTGTACGGCGCCGGGGAGATGGAGCAAGGGGCTGCTGGTCATGCCACCAGCCTACGACCCCGCCCCGGGCACTCCTAGGGCACGCCCGGCTGGTGCCCGCGCGGTGCCCGGCCTAGGCCGTCCCTTCCGGATCTTGCCGGGCCCGCGGCGCCTGGCACCGCGCCTGGCCGCACTGCCGAGACGACCACGTACACCCAGTACGCAAGCGCCCCGGCAGCACGCCCAGCCACGGCACCAGACACCGCGGACTCGGCCGACAAGATCCGAAAGAGACGGCCTAGTGCTGCTGCTTGGCGGCGCAGTTCGTGCAGCGGCCGAAGATCGCGAAGTGCTTCATGTCGGTCTCGAAGCCGAAGGTGGCGCGGAGCTTGGAGGTGAACTCGGCGGCGATGTCCACGTCCGCCTCGATGACCTCGGTGCAGTCCCGGCAGACCAGGTGGATGTGGTGGTGCCGGTCGGCGAGGTGGTACGTGGGGGCCCCGTGCCCGAGGTGGGCGTGCGAGACCAGCTTCAGCTCCTCCAGGAGCTCCAGCGTGCGGTAGACCGTGGAGATGTTGACCCCGGAGGCCGTCTTGCGCACCTCGGCGAGGATCTCGTCCGGGGTCGCGTGCTCCAGGGCGTCCACGGCTTCCAGCACGAGCTGGCGCTGCGGGGTCAGGCGGTATCCGCGCTGGCGCAGGTCGCTCTTCCAGTCGCCGCCACCGGAGGCGGCGGCGTGCTCGGCGTGCTCGGTGCTGTCGGTGGTCACCACCCGGCCAGTGTAGGCCTCGGACCGTCGCGCGGGGAGCGGGGAGGCCGCCCCGGAAGGCGCCGCACGTGCGGGAGCCCCCGGCGGCCGGGGGCTCCTGCGCACGCTTGCCGCCGGTCGTACGGACCGGCTCGCGGCTCAGCGGAAGAAGGCGATGCCGTCGTCCGGCATGTCCGGGAGGTTGCGCGCCATCTCGGCGACCTCCTCGGGGGTGACGACCTTCTTGAGCTGGGCCGACATGTACGGGCGCAGCTCCACCTCGGGGGTGGACTTCTCGCCGACCCACATCAGGTCGCTCTTCACGTAGCCGTAGAGCCGCTTGCCACCGCTGTACGGGCCGGAGGCCGCCGTGCGGGCGACCGCGTCCGTGACGATGTCGATCTGCGGCTTCTTGTCGGCGAGCTGGCCGTACCAGACCTCGACGACGCCCTGGTCGCGGACCATGACGATCTCGACGTTGCGGTCCTTGTCGATGCGCCAGTAGCCCGACTCGGACTCCAGCGGCCGGACCTTGTTGCCCTCGGCGTCGAGCACCCAGGAGTGGGAGGTGTACTCCAGGAAGTCCCGGCCGTCGTGGCTGAAGACGACTTCCTGGCCGAAGTTGCACTTCTCCTCACCGGGGAAGTCGAAGACGCCTGCGCCTTCCCAGTTGCCGAGGAGGAAGGCGAGGGGGACGAGGCCCGGGTTCAGGTCGGACGGGATCTGGATCATGGGTGGCTGCTCAGCTCAGGCGATCTGTGGGAGGGGTTCCGGTATCCGGGGCGGTCGGCGGCAGATCCGTGGGGATCAGCGCTGGCCCTGGTAGAGCTTCTTCACGGCCAGTACGGAGAAGGCGAGGACGCCGACGCAGACCAGGACCAGCAGGGAGGTGAAGACTGCCTCAAGCACGGGGTGCTCCTCGGTGTTCTCAATGGTTTCAGGGTGGCGTTACGGGGCCGGTCCCCAAGCCTACTGGCCTGGGGACCGGGGCACCGTGTGAGGTAGGCCGTACGACGGTGCCCCCGGCTAGCGGAGCAGCTGGTTCTGCAGGACGACCGCCTGGTGGAAGGGGACGGTCGGCGACTCGCCCTTGCGGCTCTGGACGATCACGCCCTGGATGTCACCCGCCCGGATGCAGGCGAGCCTGCTCTGCTCGTCCCCCGCGGGCGCGGGCTCCTTGTACAGGCTGATGTCGCCGGACTCGGCGTAGTCGGATCCGCCGCCCTGCGCGTTGCGGGCCTTGCGCCAGTCGTCGTCGAGCCCCAGCGACACGGCGCCGTTCAGCCTCGTGTTCAGGGTGCAGCCCTGGAAGACGTCCGCGAAGCCGTCGGAGTGGAAGCGCATCAGGTAGACGTGCGTGCGCGTGCCGTCCGGGGTCGTCCACGCGCGGCCGATGATCTGGCGCAGGCCCTCGTGTTCCAGGCCCTCCTTCAGCTTGGCCCGGTCCTCGGCGAGGTACTCCTCCAGGAAGGCGTCGACGGCGACCACACCGTCCTTGTCCGCCTTGAACCCCGCCTCGG
This sequence comes from Streptomyces sp. NPDC104226, assembly GCF_055584085.1. NCBI lineage: Bacteria > Bacillati > Actinomycetota > Actinomycetes > Kitasatosporales > Streptomycetaceae > Streptomyces > Streptomyces sp. NPDC104226. Next base: position 44,721 of record NZ_JBVJMS010000005.1, on the reverse strand, counting down.
GCACGGACGTCCGCGGGGCGGGCAGGAGCAGGCTCCCGAGCGACGCGTAGTGCGTCCCGAGCGGGTTGTCCGAGGCCCTGGGCAGGGGCGCGCCCGCCGGGAGGGCCGGGCGGGTGAGCTCCGGGTAGACGAGCCGGCCGTCGGGCTGCGTGGACAGGCCCGGGATGTCGGTGCGCTCGGGCCGGGTGATCCCGTACGCGACCGCCGAGCCGACGGTGGCGAAGACGAGGACGGCGGCGGTCCAGCGGAGCGCGGCGAACAGCTTGCGGCGGTCCTTGGGCCCGGCGGGCACGGGCTCCGGGGGCGCCGCGAAGGGATCGGCGGGGGCACCGACGGCCGGAGCCACGTCGGCTGCGGCCTGCGCGGGCACGGCGTCCTGCGCGGGCACGGTGTCCTCGGGGGTCGCCGGCGCGGGTCCGGTGCTGGTCTGCTCGCTCACACGGACTCCCCGGGGGACTTCAGGTGCTTCAGCTGGTTCTTGAACAGGTGGGTGGCGTCCTTCGCGGCGAACGGCCTGGCGCCGTACATCCGGAAGCTCACCAGTACGTCGCCCTCGACGGCCAGGCAGTCGACCGTGCCGATCTTCTCGTCGTCCTTGAGCCCCTTCCGGCCGAGCACGTCCTGGATGCACTTGGCGTCCGGGAACCCGTCCACCTTGGGCGCCTCGCCGTCGCCCGGGATCAGGTCCAGGAGCTTCTTGACGGTCTCCGAGAACGCGGCGAGGGCCTTCGGGTCGGCCTGCGTGAGGTGGACCTCGGCGACCCAGCCCTCACGGGACTTGAGGTAGCTGCGCCCCGCCATCCCCTTGAGCTTCAGGTCGTCCAGAGCCTTGTCCCGTGCGGCGCGCGCGTCGCCGGAGAGCCCGCTGCGCGCTTCCTTGAACGTCGTCAGCGCCCGCTCGCCGGAGATGTAGAAGTCGTTGCCCTCCAGGTCGATGTCGGGTCCGAGCTCGTACCCGGTGGACATCGGGAGGAGCCGGGCCGTCAGTTCGTTGGTCGGCACGACGGGGGCGGGCGAGGTCTGGCCGGTGGGCCGGGGTCCGTCCGGCACCCAGTAGCGCGTCGGCGCGCTCCGGTCCGCCTGGTCCATGCGCTCCGACGCCCAGAAGCCGCCGCCCGCGAGGAGGGCGACGCCCAGCCCGCCCGCGATCAGCGCGACCGTCCTGCCGCGGGGCCTGCGCGCGGGCCGGGCGACCGGCGCCGGCTCGGGGGCCGGTTCGGGAGTCGGCACCGGCGCCGGCTCGGAGGCCGCGGCGACGTCGGGCCGCTGCTCGTCGGTCACCTGCTGTGCTCCGTTCCGCTCCTCGCTCACAGCCGCTCCCACTGACGCTTCGCGACGTCGACGAGGTGCTTCTCGTCGATGTCACCGCGGTTGTTCACGTACTTGATCTCCATGACGATGTCGCCGCGCCGGGCGATGACCCGCCCGTGGCGCACCGGGTAGTAGCCGGGCTTCTCGCTGGCCTTCGAGTCGATCCACATGTGGCCGAACTGCGCGGGGATGCCGGGGAAGTCCTTGCCCGCGTTGCCCGCGTAGTCGTCGTCGCTCATGTAGCTGTGGTCGTGCTGGTACGCGTCCGCTCCCGACCGGTCGCGGTACTGGAGCAGGCGGACCTCGAAGAACTCGCGGTCGTTCTCGGACCACTTCCGGACCGCGATGCGGCGTACGTCATGGCGGGTCTGGTAGCTGAGACCGCGGCCGGGGCTCTCGTACCAGTCCGCGGCGAACTCGTCCGGGGACTCCGGGCCCGAGCCCGTGTCCTTGCCGTTCCCGGGGACGTCCATCAGCAGCTTCGTCAGGTCGTCGTCGGTCTTGACCCAGCGGTTGGCGTTGATGGACCGCAGCGTCGTCGAGTCGTCCGGCGCGGCCGGCTTCGGGGCCTCGATCACCTGCTGCGCCAGCGGGGCCAGCGGGGTCGGTTCGCGGTCGTACTGGATCGCGTAGCCGGTGACGGTGCCCGCCAGGACGCCGAGGACGGCGGCGCCGGTGATCAGGAGGAGCGTGCGGCCGCGGCGGCGGCGGGGGGTGGCCGCAGTTGCGTCCGCAACCGCGTCCGGAGTGCCCGGTTCCGGGCTGCTCTCCCCCTCTTTCCGCTGCTCAGGGATGGTCTGTTCATGTTCCAATGGAAGTCCCCCCACAGGACTGGAGTCGCGGATCGATTGCCCGCGTACACACAAGACACTCTGCCGGGGGGAGATGTTGTGGTCATCCTTATTACATTTTTATCTCGGCCGTTTTCAGTCCTCGTGACGCCGCTTTCCGTCCAGTTCGTCCCACCACTCGTCGGACTTCGCGTCGCCCGAGGGGTCGTCCCACCAGCGGTCGTCGGGCCCGCGGCGGTTCGCGACCATCGCGGCGACCGGGGGGATGACCATGGCGACCACGCACAGCGCCACGGCGGCCTCGACGGACCACAGGCGCACGAAGGACCAGGCGGAGACGAAGAGGAACAGGCATCCGCCCATGAGCAGGAAGTAGGCGCGACGGCGCCGGGCGTACATGACTCCAGGGTAGAGCGGCCCCGCGCTCCCCGGGAGGCCCGGAACGACACGAAGGGCCGCACCCCGATCCGATGGCGTCCAACCCCCGGGGGTGCGGCCCTTCGGCCGGTCATACGGCCCTTCGGCCGGTCATACGGTCACACAGGTGCGGTGCTCAGACCGCGATCGCCACGTCCGTGACGCCGCCGGACTCGACGACGACCACGGCGCGGTCCGCCTGGCCGCCGGGCACGAGCGCGCGCAGCGTCCAGGAGCCCTCGGCCGCGTAGAAGCGGAACTGGCCGGTGGCCGAGGTCGGGACCTCGGCGGTGAACTCACCGGTCGAGTCCAGCAGGCGGACGTAGCCGCTGATGGGCTCGCCGTCCTTGGTGACCTGGCCCTGGATGGCCGTCTCACCGGGCTTCAGCGTCGAGAGGTCGGGCCCGCCGATCTTTGCTCCACACATGTTCTCTGTCCTGTCCTAGAGAGGTATGACTACGGGCGTCGCATGCCCGGAATGCTGGGTGCCGAGAACGCTGGGTACCCGGAACTACTTGTTCGGGCCGAGCTCGATCGGCACGCCGACCAGCGAGCCGTACTCGGTCCACGAACCGTCGTAGTTCTTGACGTTCTCCTGGCCCAGGAGCTCGTGCAGCACGAACCAGGTGAGCGCGGAGCGCTCACCGATGCGGCAGTAGGCGATGGTGTCCTTCGCCAGGTCGACCTGCTCGGCCTGGTAGAGGGCGGTGAGCTCCTCGTCGGACTTGAAGGTGCCGTCGTCGTTGGCGTTCTTCGACCACGGGATGTTGCGGGCGCTCGGGATGTGACCCGGACGCTGCGACTGCTCCTGCGGGAGGTGCGCCGGCGCGAGCAGCTTGCCGGAGAACTCGTCGGGCGAGCGGACGTCGACCAGGTTCTTGGTGCCGATCGCGGCGACCGCGTCGTCACGGAAGGCGCGGATCGAGGTGTCCTGGGCCTTGGCCTTGTACTCGGTGGCCGGGCGGTTCGGAACCTCGGTGCCGTCGACCAGGTCGCGGGAGTCGAGCTCCCACTTCTTGCGGCCGCCGTCGAGCAGGCGGACGTCCTGGTGGCCGTAGAGCTTGAAGTACCAGTAGGCGTAGGACGCGAACCAGTTGTTGTTGCCGCCGTAGAGGACGACGGTGTCGTCGTTGGAGATGCCCTTGGCGGAGAGGAGCTTCTCGAAGCCCTCCTGGTCCACGAAGTCGCGGCGGACCGGGTCCTGGAGGTCGCTCTTCCAGTCGATCCGGACGGCGTTGGTGATGTGGTTCTTGTCGTACGCGGACGTGTCCTCGTCCACCTCGACGATGACGACGTTCGCGTCGTTCAGGTGGGCCTCGACCCAGTCGGCGTCTACGAGGACGTCGCTGCGGCTCATGATGTTCTCCTCCGGGGCAGTGTGCGGCGGGGTGGTGCTGGTGGTGCGGAGTGCGTGCGTCCGGGTGCGCTCACGCGTCCTGTTGCGGGGAGGCTTCAGGAGGGCGGGGGCAGAGGTGGTCACACGGAAAAGCGGAAGGCCGTCGTCCGGCTATGGAGCGGGATGCGCTCACACGTCACATGGATCGACAGAGCATGGCGGCGACGCGACACAGGTCTACTGCCCGTCGCTTCGTGAGGTCCGCCTGCTGATGCTTCATAGCCATGGATCGTAGGGACGAATCGGCTGCCCTGTCACCGCCGTGTCATATTCCGAGACGGGATCGTCCGTATCGTGGGATAGGAATCCTCGACGATCTTCCGGTGCGGGGCGCCCGGGGCCCCGGAGAGCCGTCCCATCTGCGGATCGGACCCTCGCGTCTCACTATCCGGCCAGCGCCAGATTCGTACCGCCCAGCGTGAGCTCCAGACCCGCCTCGTCCGAGGTCAGCGCGGTCAGCTGGACCCCCGACGGCAGACCGCCGTCGATCCGCCGGTCGAAGTCGGTCTTCTTGCGCACCACGGCCTCGATCCCGGGCAGGCCCTCACCCGGCACCTCGTCGGCGCGGACCCGGAGCATCTTCCCGCCCTTCCCGCCGTCGGCGTCGACCAGCGAAACCGTCGAGATCACGCTGCGGCTCAGCGTCCTGCCGAGGAACTCCACGCTCGCGGTGACCTTCAGCTTGCCCGGCGCACCGCCGTAGGCGACCTTCACCCCGGGCTGGGCGGCCGCCGTCAGGTCGGCGTACGAGACCAGGGCCGAGCCCTTGGCGGACCGGGCGGTGCCGCCGTCGTAGTCCCCGTTCAGCTCCACCCCCCGGAAGGCCACCCGCAGCCGGGACAGGTGCGTCGTACGGCCGTCGGCGGTCTCGACATTGGCGGTGGCCACCTTCAGGTCCACCTGGTCGAGGTCGCGGGAGAGCGCCTGGGTCAGGAAGGGGAACCCCTGGATGCCCACCTCCACCCCCGACAGGCCCTGCCGGGACTGGATCCGCTCCGCCATCCGGTCCTCGGCATAGCCGGCCGCCCAGCGGTCCACCCCGACGAACACGCCACCGAGGACCACTCCGATGATCACCACGACACGCAGGACACGCACGTGCCCACCCCCCAGACGATTGGTACGTCGGCCCAGTGGACCATGTCCGGCCGTGAGGGCGCTGTGAGCTGATGCGACGACGCCCGCCCCGGGCGAGCGGGGCGGGCGTCCGGAAGGGCGTCAGGGAAGGACCGGAGGGGAGGCCGCGGCCTCAGCCCACCACCCGGCCGATCAGGTAGACCGCCGGTGCCGCCGCGGCCAGCGGCAGCGCGACACCGGCCGTCATGTGGACGAACTTCGACGGGTAGTCGTACGCCGCCACGCGCAGCCCGATCAGCGCGCACACACCGGCCGCCAGGCCGATCAGCGCACCGCCCGCGCCGACGGACGTCAGCCCGCCGACCGCGATGCCCGCACCGGCCGCGGCGGCCAGCGAGACGCCGACCGAGGGCGCGGTGGGCAGCGGGAGCGCGCGGGCGAAGACGGCCACCGCCACGGCGGCGGCCCCCACGCTCGCCGCGGCGGAATCCGCCGCGAGGTAGCCGGCGCAGACGATGGCCAACGCGGCCGAGGCCACCGAGGCCATCAGCCCGTACATCCGCTCGTCCGGATCGGCGTGGCTGCGCAGCTGGAGCACCAGCGTCAGCAGCACCCAGGCGCCGAGGGTGCCGACGATCGCGCCGGGGCCGTACGGCTCGTCCACCGCGAGCACGGCCCCGTCGGCGACGACCGCCCCGGCGAAGGCCAGGGCGATGCCCTGACGGGCCGGCCACATGCCGTTGAGCCGGAACCAGCCCGCCGCGGTGAGGCCCTGGAGGGCGATCAGCGGCGCGAGCAGCGCGAACTCGCCCAGAGCGGCGGCGGCCGCGAGGACCAGCCCGAGGGCGGCCGTCAGTATGGCCGACTGCGGCCCGGGATCGATGATCGGCGAGCGGCCTTCGGCGCGGGCCTGGGCCGGGTCCACGGCGCGCAGCGTGTTGCCGGCGAGGGTGGGCGGCGACCAGGCGGGCTCCTCCTCGGCGGCCGGGCCGGCCACCGCGTCCGCGGCGGGAGCCCCGCCCGGGACCTCGGCCGCCTGCTGCGGGAGGTACGGGGCCTGCTCCGCGATCCACTCCTGGCCGGGGGCCGGGGCCTGCGCCTGGGCGTAGGCCGGGTCGGGATGGGCCTGGTCGGGGTGGGCCGGCGGCGGGTACGCCGTCTCCCCCCACTGCTGCTGCGTCCCGGGCTGCCCGGCCTGCGGGTAGCCGGCCGGCGCCGCGTAGGGATCCGCGTACGGGTCGGCGTACGCCTGCTGCTGCCCCCACTCCTGGCCGGAGACGGACGCCTGGGGCTGCTGGTGCTGCGCCTGCTGCTGGTGCTGCGCCTGCGGCTCGTCGCGGAACCAGCCCTCGGGGGCCACCGGGTACTGCGCCGGCACGCCCTCCAGCGGGGCCTGGACCGGCTGGTACGAGGTGTCCCACGTCGGAGCCTGCCAGGTCTGGGTCCCGTACGGATCGGGCTGCCCTTGCTGCTGCTGTTGCTGCAGTTGTTGCTGCTGTTGCAGTTGCTGCTGCTGTTCCTCAGGCGTGCTCGGTGTAGTCATCGGGCTCCGCTCACCCGCCCGCGAACGGCGGGAGCACCTCGACGGTGCCCCCCTCGGTCAGCTCGACGGAATCGTGCGGGCGCTTGCCCACCGGCTCTTCGTTCACCAGGAAGGAGCAGCGCAGCAGGACCCGGGTCAGCTCCCCGGGGTGGCGTTCCCGCACGGCGTCGAGCGCCTCGGCCAGTGTCCGCGCCGAGTACGGCTCCTCCGCCGTCTTGGCCGCGGCCTTCGCCGCCGCCCAGTAGCGGATGGTTCCGGTTGCCACTGCACGCTCCTCTCGTCGGCGCTCTGCCGTCGGCCTCCATCATGACCCCTCCCGCGCCCGATCCCGGCGTGCCTCCGCGCGCCCCGCGTGCGCCCGGGCGGCCCTCAGGGGGTCCGCCGATCCGGTGAAACCGGTTCATATGCAGGTCCCGGGGGTGGTGGGAACCACAGAAGTGGAAGGTTCGAAGCCTCGGCCCGGCCGGGGAGGGTGGGCTATTCTGCTGGCGTGAGGATCCGGGCAACGTAGCCCCCGGGTCCTTTTGTGCTTTCAGCACGTTGAACGGACCGAGAACAGTGGTATCCATCCGGACCTCAGGGCGCGGGGACCGGACGGATACCAGGCAAGCCGTACGAAGCAGTGCCGCGAACGTCCTCGACGGGACCGAGGAGGAACCGACGTGATGGACCAGCGAACCGTCGTGCAAGTGCAGGTGCGGGCAGAGGTACAGGCGCACGCACCTGCGCACGCACACCACCAGCACCCCCGCTCGACCCGGGCGGGTGGTCGGGCATGAGCTCACTCCTGCTCCTGACCAACGCCCTCCAGCCCTCGACCGAGGTCCTGCCGGCCCTCGGCCTGCTGCTCCACAGCGTCCGGGTGGCCCCGGCCGAGGGCCCCGCCCTCGTGGACACCCCGGGCGCCGACGTGATCCTCGTCGACGGCCGCCGCGACCTCCCCCAGGTGCGGTCGCTGTGCCAGCTGCTGCGCTCCACGGGACCCGGCTGCCCGCTGATCCTCGTCGTCACCGAGGGCGGCCTCGCGGCCGTCACCGCCGACTGGGGCATCGACGACGTCCTCCTCGACACCGCGGGACCGGCCGAGGTCGAAGCGCGGCTGCGCCTGGCCACCGGCCGCCAGCAGCTCGGCTCGGACGACTCCCCGATGGAGATCCGCAACGGCGACCTGTCGGTCGACGAGGCGACGTACTCGGCGAAGCTGAAGGGCCGGGTCCTGGACCTGACCTTCAAGGAGTTCGAGCTCCTGAAGTACCTCGCCCAGCACCCGGGCCGGGTTTTCACCCGTGCGCAGCTCCTCCAGGAGGTCTGGGGCTACGACTACTTCGGCGGCACCCGCACCGTCGACGTGCACGTACGGCGACTGCGCGCGAAACTCGGGCCCGAGCACGAGTCGCTGATCGGTACCGTCCGCAACGTCGGGTACCGCTTCGTCACCCCGGAGAAGGTGGAACGGGCGGCGGCGGAAGCGGCCGCGCAGGCGGCGACGAAGGCGGCGGCCGAGGCCTCCGCGCGGGCCGCCGCGGCACTCACCCGGATGGACTAGGGAGCCCGCGGGAACGACCTCCTCCGGACGCCCTGCCCAGAGGTAGGTCACCCCGCGTAGACTTCCGCGCGTGGCCAAGGTGACGCGGGATGACGTGGCACGACTTGCGGGAACTTCTACCGCCGTCGTGAGCTACGTCATCAACAACGGACCCAGGCCGGTTGCCCCGGCCACGCGCGAGCGTGTCCTCGCCGCGATCAAGGAACTGGGCTACCGCCCGGACCGGGTCGCGCAGGCGATGGCCTCGCGCCGCACCGACCTCATAGGCATGATCGTCCCCGATGCCCGCCAGCCGTTCTTCGCGGAGATGGCGCACGCGGTCGAGCAGGCCGCCGCCGAGCGCGGAAAGATGGTGCTGGTCGGCAACTCCGACTACCGCACCGAGCGCGAGGTCCACTACCTGCGGGCCTTCCTCGGGATGCGGGTCTCCGGCCTGATCCTGGTCAGCCAGGGCATGAGCGAGCAGGCAGCCTCCGAGATCGAGGCCTGGGACGCCCGCGTGGTCCTCCTCCACGAGCGCCCCGAGGCCATCGACGACGTCGCCGTCGTCACCGACGACATCGGCGGCGCGCAGCTCGCCACCCGGCACCTCCTGGAGCACGGGCACGCGTACGTCGCCTGCATCGGCGGCATCGAGAACACCCCGTCCGTGGGCGACCCCGTGGCCGACCACGTCGAGGGCTGGCGCCGGGCCATGCAGGAGGCCGGCCGCTCGACCGAGGGCCGGATCATCGAGGCCCCGTACAACCGCTACGACGCGTACAAGGTCGCCCTGGAGGTCCTCGCCAAGCCGGACCGGCCGACGGCGATCTTCTGCGCCACCGACGACCAGGCGATCGGCGTCCTGCGCGCCGCGCGCGAGCTGCGCATCGACGTCCCCGGCGACCTGGCCGTGGCCGGCTTCGACGACGTGAAGGAGGCGGCCCTCACGGACCCGCCCCTGACCACCGTCGCCTCGGACCGCCCGGCGATGGCCCGCGCGGCGGTGGACCTCGTCCTGGACGACGGCCTGCGCGTGGCGGGCTCCCGCCGCGAACGCCTCAAGCAGTTCCCCTCGGCCCTGGTCATCCGCCGCAGCTGCGGCTGCCGCTAGGCGCTGGCCGCTCTCCTGACCCGTCCCCCGCGCGCGGCGCCGTACCCGGGCGTCGGCTCACGCGTGCGGGCGTAGCCGGCCCGCCGGCGTCTGAGCCCCGGGGTCCGGGGCGCAAGCCCCAGGGGGTCCGGGGCACAACCCCGGGGGGCCGGGGCACAAGCCCCAGGGGGTCCGGGGCACAGCCCCGGGGGGTCCGGGGCACAGCCCCAGGGGGTCCGGGGCACAGCCCCAGGGGGTCCGGGGCACAGCCCCAGGGGGTCCGGGGCACAGCCCCAGGGGGTCCGGGGCACAGCCCCGGGGAACGGGCGAAGGGCGGGTAGGGGACTTCGCCCCGCAGGGCCGACCCACCCGCACCCGCCCACCCGGCCGGCTCGGCCTTATATCGGGCATACACGGTTCTGTCGGGCTTCTCAGCGGGGACTCAGGAAGCTCTCATCATCGGCGGACAGAGTCATACCCATGACCGAGAACCTCCGCCGCGAAGGCGAGTACCCCCAGGAAAACCGCCCCACGCAGCCCGCCGCCCCCTGGGGCGAGGACTGGCAGCGCGGACGTGACCGGCTCGCGCAGGAGGCCGCGTACCCGCCGCCGCCCGCCTACCCCCCGGCCGCCCCGGCCCCCGGCTGGCACGAGGCCCACACGCCCCCCGTCATCCAGGGCGAGACCGTCCCCCAGCACCACGCCGGCGGCAACGGCGGCAACGGCAACGGCGGCTGGGCCACCTGGGGCGAGGCCGCCCCGGCAGCCCCCGCCCCGCAGGGCCACGGCCGCGCCCGCGCCAAGCGCCCGGTCGCCCTCCTCGCCGCCGTGGCCCTCGCGGCCGCCGTCGTCGGCGGCGGAACGGCGGCCGCCGTCCAGCAGATGCTGAACAAGAACCACGGCACCGGCGGCGGCTTCAGCGGCAACAACATCTCCCAGTCGAGCAACGGCACGGTCGCCGGCGTCGCCGAGAACGTCAGCCCCTCCGTCGTCCGCATCGACACCCGCACCGGCTCCGGCCAGGGCACCGGCTCCGGCGTCGTGATCACCGCCGACGGCGAGATCGTCACCAACAACCACGTGATCGACGGCGCGAGCCAGATCCAGGTGACGATGAGCGACGGCAAGAAGTACAACGCGAAGATCGTCGGCACGGACCCGGACAAGGACCTCGCCCTCATCAAGCTGGAAGGCGCGAGCGGCCTCAAGCCCGCCAGCCTCGGCAACTCCGACAACGTCAAGGTCGGCGACGAGGTCGTCGCCATCGGCTCCCCCGACCGCCTCACCGGCACGGTCACCAGCGGCATCGTCTCCGCGCTCAACCGCGAGGTGAACGTCCCGAAGTCGGAGCAGAAGCAGCAGTCCCCCCAGGACGGCTTCCCCTTCTCCTACGGCGGCCAGCAGTTCAACGGGAACACCGGCACGGACACCACCTCGTACAAGGCCATCCAGACCGACGCCTCCCTCAACCCGGGCAACTCCGGCGGCGCGCTGGTCAACATGAACGGCGAGATCGTGGGCATGCCCTCCGCGATCTACTCCCCCTCCAGCGGCAGCGGCTCCGCCGGCAGCGTCGGCCTCGGCTTCGCCATCCCCGTCAACACCATCAAGGCCGACCTCCCCTCCCTCCGCAAGGGCGGCCCGGGCGGTGCGGGCAACAGCGCCGACAGCGGCACCGGCAACACCGCGAACGGTTTCGGGACCTCCTTCTAGCCCGCCTTCCGCCCCGCCTTCCCGCCCGCCCGTGCGAGCCTGGTAGGAGACCGACCACCACCTGGGGGGACCCCGTATGACCGCCGAAGGCGACCAGCAGCGCATCCTCGTCGTCGACGACGAACCGGCCGTACGCGAGGCCCTGCGCCGCAGCCTGGCCTTCGAGGGGTACGGCACGCAGACCGCCGTCGACGGACTCGACGCCCTCGACCAGGCGGACTCGTACCACCCCGACCTGATCATCCTGGACATCCAGATGCCCCGGATGGACGGCCTGACCGCCGCCCGCCGGCTGCGCGCAGCCGGCAGCACCACGCCGGTCCTGATGCTGACCGCCCGCGACACGGTCGGCGACCGCGTCACCGGCCTCGACGCGGGCGCCGACGACTACCTGGTCAAGCCGTTCGAGCTGGACGAGCTCTTCGCCCGGGTCCGCGCCCTGCTGCGCCGCAGCTCCTACGCGGCCCCCGCACCGGGGGACGGCGAGGCCGAGGACGCGCTGACCTTCGGCGACCTGCGCATGGACCTCGCCACCCGCGAGGTCACCCGCGGCGGGCGCCCGGTGGAGCTGACCCGTACCGAGTTCACCCTGCTGGAGATGTTCCTCGCGCACCCGCGCCAGGTCCTGACCCGCGAGCAGATCCTCAAGACCGTGTGGGGCTTCGACTTCGAGCCCAGCTCCAACTCCCTGGACGTGTACGTGATGTACCTGCGCCGCAAGACCGAAGCCGGGGGCGAGCCCCGCGTCGTGCACACCGTGCGCGGGGTGGGCTACGTGCTGCGGGCGGGCGAGAGCGGGCCGGAGTGAGCCCCGCCGCCAGATTCCGCGCCCTGCCGCTCCGCTCCCGTCTCGCCCTGCTGGTCACCGTCGCGGTGGCGCTCGCCGTCGCGGCGGTCGCCTGCGTGAGCTGGTTCATGGTCCGCACGCAGCTGAACGACCAGCTGAACAGCTCGCTGCGCTCCACCAACGCCCAGGCGCAGGCGAGCCAGACGCTGAACCAGATCAGGTGCCAGGACAAGGTTCCGGGGCCCTTCGAGAACAATCTGAGCGCGCAGGTGCAGATCGTGCTCCCCACGGGCGCCCACTGCTGGGTGGACGGGAAGAACAGCCTCCCGGTCACCGACTACGACCTCGCGGTGGCCAAGGGGCTGCGCGGAGCGATCCTGTACGACGGCAAGACCACGGACGGCACGCCCGTACGCGTCTACACCCAGCCGGTCGAGCTGACCTCCGGGCCGAACGTCCAGAACGCCGCGATCTCGGTGGCCAAACCCCTCTCGGACATCACCGAGCCGCTGTCCACGCTGGCCTGGGTGCTGCTCTTCGTCTCCGGCGTCGGCATCCTCGGCGCCGGCGTCGCCGGCCTCTGGGTGGCCCGTACGGGGCTGCGCCCGGTCGACGAACTGACCGGCGCCGTCGAGCACATCGCCCGCACCGAGGACCTGACCGTACGGATCCCCGACGAGGGCGACGACGAGATCGCCCGCCTCTCGCGCTCCTTCAACTCCATGACCGCCGCGCTCGCCTCCTCCCAGGAGCGCCAGGCCCAGCTGATCGCGGACGCCGGGCACGAGCTGCGCACCCCGCTCACCTCGCTGCGCACCAACATCGAGCTGCTGGCGCGCAGCGAGGAGACCGGCCGGGCCATCCCGCCGGAGGACCGCAAGGAGCTGCTGGCCTCGGTCAAGGCGCAGATGACGGAACTGGCCTCGCTGATCGGGGACCTGCAGGAGCTGTCCCGCCCGGACGCGGCCGCCCCCGGCCCCCTCGGCGTGGTGGCCCTGCACGAGATCGCGGGCACGGCCCTGTCCCGGGCCCGGCTGCGCGGTCCGGAGCTGGAGTTCGACTCGGACCTGGCGCCCTGGTACGTACGCGGAGAGGCGGCGGCCCTGGAGCGGGCGGTGGTCAACGTCCTGGACAACGCGGTGAAGTTCAGCCCGGCGGGCAGCACGGTCACCGTGTCGCTGCGCGCGGGCGAGCTGACCGTACGGGACCGCGGTCCCGGCATCCCGGCCGACGACCTCCCGCACGTCTTCGAGCGCTTCTGGCGGTCCCCGTCCGCCCGGGCCCTGCCCGGCAGCGGCCTCGGCCTGTCCATCGTGGCCCGTACGGTGCAGCGCGCGGGCGGCACGGCCGCCCTGCGCGCCCCCGCGGACGGCGGCCCGGGCACCGAGGCGGTCCTCAGCATCCCGGGCGCCCCGGCGCCGCCGCCCGCGCAGGCGTCAGTTGTGCCGGATCAGTGAGGCGACCAGGCCGGAGCGGGTGTTGGGGAAGTCCATCGGGACGATCCCGAGCCCGGTCCGGCCGGCCAGCTCCGAGCCGTCGACGAAGGCGTGCACCTGCGGGTTGAGGCGGTCGGAGTTCCAGCGGGGCGGCAGGGCCGCGGCCGTGCTGGTGTAGTTCATGAAGAACCGGCCTGGCTGCGCGGCGGCCTTGCGGAAGTGGTTCTCGATCTTGCCCCGCTTGGCGAAGGGCTCGGCCATGTAGTCGTCCTGGATGTCGAAGACGTTGCCGTCGCCGTAGCGCAGGCCGCCGGGCAGGCCGCCGTTGTCGGGGAGCAGCAGCACCTTGCCGCGGACCTGGCCGAGGGTGGGGAGCGAGTCCGCGACCTTGAACAGGGGGCTCCAGCCCCGGTTGTTCAGGTAGTCGTCGTAGACGGCCCGGAAGGTGGCGTCGCTCTCCTCGGAGTACTCCTGCTTCAGGCGCATCAGCACCGTCTCGGAGGGGTGCGCGGCGAGGAAGTTCCAGCAGGCGACGAGGACGTCGCCGAACATCAGGTTCTGGTAGTACGCACCGTGGTGGATCGCGAACGATCCGCCGGTCACCCGGCAGCGCACGTCGAGGAAGCGGATCCCCGAGTCGAGCTGCGCGGCGATGGAGGTGTTCTGGCAGGCGACGTACAGCCCGCCCCGGGTGGCGCCCGAGTCGTGGGTGCCGGGGATGGTCATCCGCTGGAGGGCGGTGGAGTCGGCGAGCCCGCTCATCCAGTCCTGGGTGCCGAGTGCGGCGGCGGACTTGGCCCTGGTGGCGGCCGAGGCCGTCCCGGCGCCCGCGCCGAGCAGGGTCGCGCCGCCGAGGGCCGCCGCCCCCGCGAGGAAGCCGCGGCGCCGCAGCCCCGTGGCCGAGCCCCCGCCCCCGCCCGTACCCGCGCCCCTGCCAGTGCCGCTGCCCATGCCCGCGCCCACGCCCATGCCCGCCCCTTTGCCGACCCAGTGGTGGCCCGGATTATGGCGTGCGGAGCCATGCATTACTACCCATGGGTAGGGGTCAGCCTTCGAGCAACTCCGCCATCGCGCGCAGTCCTTGGGCGAGGGACTTGCCGTCCGGGGCGTGCTCCGGGTCGGTCAGGCACTGCACCATGACCCCGCTCAGCAGGGCGATGTGCACGGACCCGAGGCTCCGTACGTCCTCCTCCGAGACCTCCTCGACCGGGACTCCGCGCAAGTGCGCGGCCACCATGCGCCGGTTGATCCGCTGCCCCTCGGCCAGCACCGCGAGCAGCTCCGGCGAGGACTGCGCGTGCACGAAGGCCTCCACCGAGGCGGTCCACAGCCAGCGCATCTCGCCGAAGTCCCGGATCTTGCGGTCCCAGGTGTCGGCGTAGCGCTCCCGCGCGGTGTCGCCCTGCCCGGCGAGCCGGCCCGACCCGGCGGCCCACTCCTCCATGGCCGCGAAGAGGGCCTGGTTGAGCAGCACCTCGCGGGTGCCGAAGTGGTAGCCGATCGCGGCCATGCTCACCTGCGCGGCCGAGGCGATGTCGCGCACGGTCGTGCGGAGGTACCCCTTCTCCTCCAGGCAGCGCCGGGCTCCGGCCAGCAGGTCCTCGCGATTTCCCATGCCGGGATCGTAGCCGCGCCAGAGATTTGGGCAAGCGCCCTACACATGCGTATTGCGCGCTTGCCCAAGTCCTGGCAGGCTGACGTCAGGCCCACCGACCAGCACACACGGGGAGAGCAACGCCATGCAGACCGACGCCATCCGCCACGAGCTGAAGATCGACGACCGCACCCTGTCCTACCTGGACTTCGGCGGGCCCGGCCGCCCGCTGCTCGCCCTGCACGGCGGCATGTCCGAGGGCCTCGCCTTCGCCGCACTCGCCGAAGCCCTGGGCGACGCCTGGCGGGTCATCGCCCCCGACCAGCGCGGCCACGGGGACTCCGACCGGGCCGCCGACTACGACCGCGCCGGCTACGTCCGCGACGCCGTCGCCCTCCTCGACCACCTCGGCCTCACCGAGCCCGTCGCCCTCCTCGGCTACTCCCTCGGCGGACTCAACGCCGTCCACCTGGCCGCCGCCCACCCCGACCGGATCTCGGTGCTCGTCAACGCGGAAGCCGCCGTGCGGATCGACCCCGCCGACAGCGGCTGGATGGCCTTCCTCCGGGCCATGCGCTACCGCGCCCCCACCCGCGAGGAACTCCTCGACGCCGCCGGGCCGGTGGGCTCCCAGTTCGTGGCCCAGGCCCTGCGCCCGCTGCCCGGGGAAGGCTGGCGGCTGCCGTTCCACCCGCAGGACATGCTCGACTCCGTCGAGGCCTGCCGCGGCGACCACCGGGCCGCCTGGCTCGCGAGCACCTGCCCGGCCCTGCTCATCCACGGCACCCGCAGCGCCTCCCTGCCACAGGCACAGGCCGACGCGATGGTCACCGGCCGGCCCGGGACCTCGTACACGCCCCTGGACGGCGACCACTTCCTGCCGTTCACGCACGCCTCGGAGTTCCACGAGGCCGTGCGCACCTTCCTCGACGCACACTGAAGCACCCCGGGAACGCCGAAGGGGCGGCGGGCCGATGGCCCGCCGCCCCTCCTTCGCCCAGGTGTTACTTGATGACCGTGATCCGGTCCGCCACCGGCGGGGCCAGCGGCGCGGACGCCGAGGAGTGCCCCGTCAGGTAGGCGTTGAAGACGTCCAGGTCGGACGCGCCGACCAGCTTGTTCTTGTGCTCCTTCAGGACGGTGAAGCCGTCACCGCCGCCCGCGAGGAACTCGTTCATCGCGACGCGGTAGGTCTTGGCCGGGTCGAGCGGCACACCGTTCAGCTTCACCGAGTCCACGACGATGCGGTCCGCGCCCGCCTTGGTGGTGTCCAGGGTGTAGGAGAAGCCCTTGGAGATCTGCAGGATCTTCGGGCTCGGGCCGTTGACCGGGCCGCTGACCTGCTGCTGGAGCATGGTGACCAGCTGGGCGCCGGTCAGGTCGACGACGTTCATCATGTTGGTGAACGGCTGGACCGTGTACGACTCGCCGTACGTCACCACCCCGTCGCCCTCGGCACCCCCGGCCTTGTACGCCAGGTCCGAGCGGATGCCGCCCGGGTTCATGACGGCGAGCTGGGCGCCGCCCTTGGCCGCCGGGGCCAGGGCCTCCAGCTGCGCGTCGGCGATCACGTCACCGAGCGGCTTCTCGTACTCCGAGGAGCCGCGGCCCGGGATGTCGGCCGAGATGTAGCCCATCGGACGGTTCGCGATCGGCGCGGCCAGCGCGTTCCAGCGCTGGATCAGCTCGGTCAGGTCCGGGGCCTTGGGCTGGTCCCGGTTGACGACCTTCTGCACCACCAGCGGCGCGGTGACCGGCGTACGGACGATGTCCTTGGTCCGGCGGTCGTACTTCAGCGTGGTGTCCGTGAACAGCCGGCCGTACGAGGCGGCCGAGGTGACCGTGCGCGGGTTGCCCGCCGGGTCGGGGATGTTGCACGCGTACGCCTGGTGCGTGTGACCGGTGACCAGGGCGTCGACCTTCGGCGAGACGTTCTTCGCGATGTCGACGATGGCACCGGAGATCCCGGCGCCGGCACCCGGCACGTTGCAGTCGTAGTTGTACGCGCCGCTCGCGGGCAGGCCGCCCTCGTGGATCAGCGCCACGATCGACTTCACGCCCTGCTTGTTCAGCTCGGCGGCGTACTTGTTGATCGTCTCGACCTCGTCGCCGAACTTCAGGCCCTTGACCCCGTCGGCGGTCACGACGTCCGGCGTGCCCTCCAGGGTGACGCCGATGAAGCCGATCTTCACGTCCCCCTTCTTCCAGACGTAGGTCGGGCTCATCATCGGACGCTTGGTCTTCTCGTCCACCACGTTCGCCGCGAGGTACTTGAAGTCGGCGCCGCCGAACTCCTTGCCGTACTCGAAGCAGCCCTCGACCGGGTGGCAGCCGCCGTACTGCATGCGGCGCAGCTCGGTCTTGCCCTCGTCGAACTCGTGGTTGCCGACGCTGCTCACGTCCAGGCCGAGGTCGTCCAGCGCCTCGATGGTCGGCTCGTCGTGGAAGAGGCCCGACACCATCGGGCTGGCGCCGATCATGTCACCGGCTGCGGCGGTGACGGAGTAGCGGTGGCCCTTGCGGGCCTCGCGCAGACCCGTGGCGAGGTACTCGACACCGCCCGCGGGTATGGCCTTCGTGGTGCCGTCGGCCTGACGCTCGGTCACGGTGCCCGAGGAACCCTGCGGGGGCTCCAGCGTGCCGTGGAGGTCGTTGAACGACAGCATCTGCACGTCGACGGTGCGGCCGTGGTCGTGGCCGTACCCGTCACCACTCGCGGCTCCGGCCGGAAGGGCGGCGGCGATCATCGCACCGCCGGCCGTGGCCACGGCGAGAGCGGTGAAAGCCAACCGGCGGGTTCGGCGGTGCCGTTGTGGTGTCGCTGACATGTGGTCCCCTTTGCGGACAGCGATACATCTTGGGAGGTCTGCCGAAGCCTAGAGTCAACGCGCGTAGCGCGACAGGGGGTACCGGGTATCGAGCTGGTTACACGCAGGAGAAGGACGGCCGTCCGCGGGTCCCACCGGGCCGCAATCCCGCCCGGCCCCCACCGTGGTCGTAGGCTCGGTTCCATGACTGACGACGCAGCAGTGGCCCTGGAGCCGGGACGGCAGATCCAGACCCTCGACGAACTGACGGACGAACAGGCCGACGCCGTTCTCGCCCTGATCGAGGACGCGGCCCGCACCGACGGCACCACCGCCGTGTCCGAGCAGGGCCGGCTCCAGCTGCGCGGCGGAGCGCGGGCGGGGATCCGCCACTTCCTCCTCACCGCCGACGGACGCCTCACCGCGTACGGGCAACTGGAGGACACCGACCCGGTGGAGGCCCCCGCCGCCGAACTCGTCGTCCACCCCGCGCTCCGCGGGCGCGGGCACGGACGGGCGCTGGGCACCGCCCTGCTGGCCGCCTCCGGCAAGCGGATCCGGGTATGGGCCCACGGCGGCAAGTCGGCGGCCCGCCACCTCGCGCAGGTCCTCGGCCTGACCCTGTTCCGCGAACTGCGCCAGCTCCGCCGCCCGCTCGGCCCCGACTCCGCCCCGCTGCCGGAGGCGGAGCTCCCCCCGGGCGTGACCGTACGCACCTTCGTGCCCGGCTCCGACGACACCGCCTGGCTGGCCGTCAACGCGGCGGCCTTCGCCCACCACCCCGAGCAGGGCTCGCTCACGCAGCGGGACCTCAACGACCGCATCGCGCAGCCCTGGTTCGACGCCAAGGGCTTCTTCCTCGCGGAGCGCGACGGCGAACTGATCGGCTTCCACTGGACGAAGGTGCACGCCGAGCAGCAGCTGGGCGAGGTCTACGTCCTCGGAGTGCGCCCCGGCTCCCAGGGCGGCGGCCTCGGCAAGGCCCTCACCGCGATCGGCCTGCGCCACCTCGCCGCGGAGGGCCTGCCCACGGCGATGCTCTACGTGGACGCCGACAACCCGGCGGCCCTGGCCGTGTACGAGGGCCTCGGCTTCTCCACCCACGAGGTGGACCTGATGTACCGCACGGAAAGCTGACCCACCCCCGGCCCGGCCCCACACAACCCGGGCCGGGGTGGACCCCACCCCTCAGCCCTACGCGCCCCTACTCGCCCCGGCCCCGCCGACCCGGCTCAACCCAGCCCCTGCCGACCCGGCGCAACCCAGCCCTGCGCGGCCCTACTCGCCCCGGCCCGCCCGGCCCGGCTCGCCCCAGCCCTACGCGCCCCTACTCGTCTCGGCCCCGCCGACCCGTCCCGGCCCCGCCCTATTCGGCCCGGCCCGGCCCCGCCCGGCTCGCCCCGCTCTCCCCGCGAGGACTACTCCGCACCCAGCGTGCAAGCGGCCTCCGCGGTCGCCTTGGTCACCCCGGCACCCTCGGTCAGACCGCTCACGCATTCGTCCTGGGCTCCGGTCACCGCGACGAAGCAGGACGCCCGGACGGATGCCGGAGCCTCGCCGCCCTTCAGCTCCCGCTCGACCTTGTCGATACAGGCCGAGACGTCCGCAGGGGCCGCGTGGGCGGCCGGGGCCGCCAGGGACACACCACCGAGGGCGAGGCCCAGCCCGGCGAGCGCACCGGCAATACGGGTCGACGTCCGCATACGACGCACCTGCTCTCCGAAACCACCGCGCGGCCCACACCGGAGCCCGGACCACACGGGAACGGCGCCGAGCACGCGCAACCGTCGTACGGCCGGGGCCCGGTCCCCGTACCGGACCGGCTCGGCAGGACACCCTCCCTCCTACCGACGCTAGAACACCCCCCGCCCCGACGCACCTGCAGGCCCGCAGGCCCGCAGCGCCCCGGGCCGCGGCGCCGGCCACCGCACCACCGTCTCAGCCACGACACCCCGCCCCCGGTCGATACCAGACGACCCCCGCCCCGCCGGCGCAGCCGCGGCTCCCGCAATCCCGGTCGGCACCAGACGACCCCCTCCCGGACCCTGGAAGCCATACGCCATTAACCGGGCATTAATGCGCGCTCGCGAAGCTGACCGCATGCAGCCCCGACTCCGACTGACGGCCGACCCGTCCGACGCGCCTGTCCTGCCGCGTGCGCGGAAGAATGGAGTCATGAGCCACAAGCCCAGCGCAGCCCCCACCGAGGTCCCCAGCCAGCAGCCGCCGCAGAAGTTCGCCTCCCCGTCGGCACCGTCGGCCGCGGACATCTCCGCCGCCACCGCCGCCCGCGCCGCCACGCCCGAGGCGGTCGCCGCACGCGCGGCGACCGGCGCGCACGCCCGACTGGGGTCCATAGCCGCCCACCGCCCGCACGTCGACCTGGAACCGGACCTCGACGCGGATCTGGACGCCTACGACGAGAAGGACACCGGTGAGCTGCCCCCGGGCCGCTTCCTCGACCGGGAACGCAGCTGGCTCGCCTTCAACGAGCGCGTCCTGGAGCTCGCCGAGGACCCCGCCACGCCCCTCCTGGAGCGCGCGAACTTCCTGGCGATCTTCGCCAGCAACCTCGACGAGTTCTTCATGGTCCGCGTCGCCGGCCTCAAGCGCCGCATCGCGACCGGCGTCGCCACCCGTTCGGCCTCAGGCCTGCAGCCCCGCGAGGTCCTCGACCTCATCTGGACCCGCTCGCGCGAGCTCATGGCCCGCCACGCCGCCTGCTTCCAGCAGGACATCGCCCCGCAGCTCGCCGAGGAAGGCGTCCACCTCATCCGGTGGCCCGACCTGACCGAGAAGGAGCAGGCGCGCCTCTTCACCCTGTTCCGCAACCAGATCTTCCCGGTGCTCACCCCGCTGGCCGTGGACCCCGCGCACCCGTTCCCGTACATCTCCGGCCTCTCCCTGAACCTGGCCGTGGTCGTACGCAATCCCGTCAGCGGCCACCGCCACTTCGCCCGGGTCAAGGTCCCCCCGCTCCTCTCCCGCTTCCTGGAGGCCTCCCCGCAGCGCTACGTCCCGCTGGAGGACGTCATCGCCGCGCACCTGGAGGAGCTCTTCCCGGGCATGGAGGTCCTGGCCCACCATATGTTCCGCGTGACCCGCAACGAGGACCTCGAAGTGGAGGAGGACGACGCGGAGAACCTCCTCCAGGCCCTCGAGAAGGAACTGATGCGGCGCCGCTTCGGCCCGCCGGTCCGCCTGGAGGTCGAGGAGTCCATCGACCCCGGCGTCCTGGACCTGCTCGTGCAGGAGCTGAAGGTCAACCCGTCCGAGGTGTACCCGCTCCCCGGCCCCCTCGACCTCACCGCCCTCTTCGGCATCGCCTCCCTGGACCGCCCGGAGCTGAAGTTCCCGAAGTTCGTCGCCGGCACGCACCGCGACCTCGCCGAGGTCGAGTCCGCGTCCGCACCCGACATCTTCGCCGCGCTGCGCGAACGGGACGTGCTGCTGCACCACCCGTACGACTCCTTCTCCACCTCGGTGCAGGCCTTCCTGGAGCAGGCCGCCGCCGACCCGGACGTCCTGGCGATCAAGCAGACGCTGTACCGGACCTCCGGCGACTCCCCGATCGTGGACGCCCTGATCGACGCCGCCGAATCCGGCAAGCAGGTCCTCGTACTCGTCGAGATCAAGGCCCGCTTCGACGAGCAGGCCAACATCAAGTGGGCCCGCAAGCTCGAAGAGTCCGGCTGCCACGTCGTCTACGGCCTCGTCGGCCTCAAGACCCACTGCAAGCTGTCGCTCGTCGTCCGCCAGGAGGGCGACACGCTGCGCCGCTACTCCCACGTCGGCACCGGCAACTACCACCCCAAGACGGCACGGCTCTACGAGGACCTCGGCCTGCTCACCGCCGACCCGCAGGTCGGCGCGGACCTCTCCGACCTCTTCAACCGGCTGTCCGGCTACTCGCGCCGCGAGACCTACCGCCGGCTGCTGGTGGCCCCGCGCTCGCTGCGCGACGGCCTGATCTCCCGGATCGACAAGGAGGCCGCCCACCACACGGCGGGCCGCCCCGCGTACGTCCGGCTCAAGATGAACTCCATCGTCGACGAGGCACTCATCGACTCCCTCTACCGGGCCTCGCAGGCGGGCGTGCCCATCGACATCTGGGTCCGCGGCATCTGCGCGATCCGCCCCGGTGTCCCCGGGCTCTCGGACAACATCCGGGTCCGCTCGATCCTCGGCCGCTTCCTGGAGCACTCCCGGGTCTTCGCCTTCGGCAACGGCGGCGAACCCGAGGTGTACATAGGCAGCGCCGACATGATGCACCGCAACCTCGACCGCCGTATCGAGGCACTGGTCAGGGTCGCCGACCCGGCCCACCGCGCGGCCCTGGACCGGCTGCTGGAAACCGGAATGTCCGACGAGACCAGCTCCTGGCACCTGGGCCCGGACGGCGAATGGACCCGGCACAGCACGGACAGCGAAGGCCAGCCGCTGCGGCACGTTCAGGAGATGCTCATTGACGCCCGGAGGCGCCGGCGTGGCTCAGCCAAACCATGACCTGACCGCGACGACGGCAGGCACCGTGCTCGGTACGTACCTGCGTGCGCAGGCCACCGCATTCCTGCGGGGCCTGCGCCTGCACGAGGAGGGTGCCGCGAGCGGCAGCGCCGAGGGCAGCGAGGCGGCGCGCAGCCTGCGGGGGGCTGCGCGCCGGATCTCCTGCTCCCTGTCCACGTTCAGGGCGGTGGCCGATTCCTCCTGGGCGGACTCGCTGCGCACCGAGCTGGTCTGGCTCTCGGCGACGCTGGCCGACGAGCACGCGTACGCGGCCCGGCTGCTGCGGCTGATGGACGCCCTGCAGCGGCTGTCGGGAAGCCCCGAGGTACCGGCCCCCCGGGGCACGGCGGGCGCACTGACCGTGGGCTCCGCCCGGGCCGGCGCCCTGCTGGAGCGCCAGCTCACCCTGGCCCGCACCCGGGCCCACTCCGCGACCCTGCACGCGCTGGGCTCCTCCCGCTTCCACGCGGTCGCGGACGCGGTGGCGGTGCTGGCCTCCGAGGTCCCGCTGGACCCCGTGGCGGCCCGGGGCCGGGTCGACGACGTCCTGGTCCCCCTCGCCGAGGTGGCTCATTCCCGCCTGTCCACGGCGGTGCACGCCCTGCCGGCCCCCTCGCCCTCGCACCCGTACGACGCGGACCACGACGGCGCCTGGAACGAGGTGCGCCGCCTGCTGCGCGTCCACCGCTACGCCCAGGAGGCCCTGGGCGGCGACGTGGCCCGCCTGACGGTCGCGGGCGAGGCCCTGACCCGCCACCGGGACGCCGCGGAAGCCGCCGCCGCCTCGGCCACGGCGGCCCGCACCCCCCGCATCGCCCCGGCGACGGCCTACGCCCTGGGCGTCCTCCACGCGGACCAGCGCCACGAGGTCGAAGCCTCCCGCACCACCTTCCAGGACATCTGGCAGCCGGCCGGTTCCAGCCACGCCGGGGTCTGACCGCGGCGGTTCCGGCGGCGGTTCCGGCGCCGGTGCCGCGCGCCCACCCGGCGGGTCACGCATCGGTAACGGCCGGATAACGGGAGATGACGTCGGATGCCGAACCCGCCCGGACGCACCACCCCGTCCGCCACGGTTCACCATCCGTTCACTTACCCCGGTCGGCCGCTTCACCTGATCTGCCTAACTTCGGTGATGCAGGGAGCGAGTCGCCGCACAGGCGGACGATTCCTCCGGGCAACCGACGTAGTCCTCTTCGCACGCCGCCCCGATACAGAAAGCGGCCGGCGGCTTCTGGAAGGAAACACCCGAAAGTGAAGCTTCAGCGCAAGAACATGCTTCGTGCCTCCGCCCTCGGGGCGCTCGTCGTGTCCGGCGCCCTGGTCCTCACGGCGTGCGGCTCGGACGACAACACCAAGACCGACGCCGGCGCCTCGGGCAAGCCTTCCGCCGCCGTCGGCGACATCAAGTGCGGCGACGCCAAGGGCAAGCTCCTCGCCTCGGGTTCCTCCGCGCAGAAGAACGCGGTCGACCTGTGGGTGAAGGCGTACATGGCCGCCTGCCCCGGCATCGAGGTCAACTACAAGTCCTCCTCCTCCGGTGAGGGCATCGTCGCCTTCAACCAGGGCACCGTCGGCTTCGCCGGCTCGGACTCCGCGCTGAAGCCCGACGCCGTCGAGGAGTCGAAGAAGATCTGCACCGGCGGTCAGGGCATCGACCTGCCGATGGTCGGCGGCCCCATCGCCATCGGCTTCAACGTCGCCGGCGTGGACAAGCTGGTCCTGGACGCCCCCACCCTCGCCGCGATCTTCAACGACAAGATCAAGAAGTGGGACGACGAGGCGATCAAGAAGCTGAACCCGGGCGTCACGCTTCCCTCCACCGCGATCCAGGCCTTCCACCGCTCCGAGGACTCGGGCACCACCGAGAACCTCGGCAAGTACCTCAAGGCCGCCGCCCCCGAGGCGTGGACCTACGAAGCCGCGAAGAAGTGGCCGGCCCCGGGTGGCCAGGCCGCCTCCGGCTCCGCCGGTGTCGCCTCGCAGGTCAAGGCCGTCGACGGCGCGATCGGCTACTTCGAGCTCTCCTACGCCTCCTCGCAGAGCATCAAGACCGTGGACGTCGCCACCGGCGCCGCTGCCCCGGTCAAGGCCACCGGCGAGAACGCCTCCAAGGCCATCGCCGCCGCCAAGATCTCCGGCACCGGCGACGACCTGGCGCTGAAGCTCGACTACGCCACCAAGGCCGAGGGTGCGTACCCGATCGTCCTGGTGACCTACGAGGTCGTCTGCGACAAGGGCAACAAGCCCGAGACCCTCCCGGCCGTGAAGTCCTTCCTGAACTACACCGCGTCCGACGCGGGCCAGAAGATCCTCCTCGAGAACGGCTACGCGCCGATCCCGGCCGAGATCAACGCCAAGGTCCGCGAAGTCCTCGCGAAGATCAGCTAATCAAGACCCCCGGACCGCCGGTCCGCTCCCCCCGTCCGGGGGGCGGACCGGCCCCGGGGACCCTCCCCTCCACCCAGGGGATCCGGTGCACCGCCGCCAGGGGGCCTCGCCCCCGTCCAGACCGGAAAGATCATGGCTTCCATCACACCCACCCAGATAGACACGGCTCCGCCTGTCTCCACGAGCGGAAGGTCCACCGGCCGCGCCGGTGACAAGATCTTCGCGGGCCTCTCCAAGGGCTCCGGCATCCTGCTCCTGGTGATCATGGCGTCGATCGCCGTCTTCCTCACCTACCGCGCTTCGATCGCACTGGCCGACAACGAGGGCAACTTCCTCACCACGTTCGACTGGAACGCCTCGGCCAAGCCCCCCGTCTTCGGCATCGCCGTCCTGCTCTTCGGCACCGTCGTCAGCTCGATCATCGCGATGCTCATCGCGGTTCCGATCGCCGTCGGCATCGCCCTCTTCATCTCGCACTACGCGCCGCGCAAGCTGGCCGCCCCCATCGCGTACGTGGTCGACCTGCTGGCCGCCGTGCCGTCGATCATCTACGGCATCTGGGGCGCCCTCTTCCTCGTCCCGTACCTCGGCGGCCTGAACATGTGGCTCGACGAGTACATGGGCTGGACCTACGTCTTCGACAAGACCCAGGTCGGCGTCGCGCGCTCGCTCTTCACCGTCGGCATCCTGCTCGCGATCATGATCCTGCCGATCGTGACCAGCGTCAGCCGCGAGGTCTTCCTCCAGGTCCCGCGCATGAACGAGGAGGCCGCACTGGCCCTCGGCGCGACCCGCTGGGAAGTCATCCGGATGTCGGTCCTGCCCTTCGGCCGCTCCGGAGTCATCTCCGCCTCGATGCTCGGCCTCGGCCGCGCGCTCGGCGAGACCATGGCCGTCGCGACCGTCCTCTCCCCGAGCTTCCTGATCTCCGGCCACATCCTGGACCCGGGCGGCGGCACGTTCGCGCAGAACATCGCCGCGAAGTTCGACGAGGCCAACGAGTTCGGCCGCGACGCCCTGATCGCCTCCGGTCTCGTGCTCTTCCTGCTCACCCTGCTGGTCAACGGCGCCGCCCGGCTGATCATCGCCCGTCGCAAGGACTTCTCGGGGGCGAACGCCTGATGAGCCACGCACTCCAGGACCAGCGCCCCTCCCGGGCCACCCGGTCCGTCGCCCCCGGCAGCCTGACCCAGGGCCACCTGCCCCGCTGGGCCCCGGCCGGCATCGCCGTCGCCTCGGTCGCCCTCGGCTCCGGCATCGGCGCCGTCTTCGGCCTCGACAGCAAGATCCAGTGGGGTCTGCTCGCAGCCGTCCTCTTCGTGGTCATCACGTACACGGCCAGCTCGATCGTCGAGAACCGCCGCCAGGCCAAGGACCGGGTCGCGACCTCCGTCGTCTGGGTCTGCTTCGTCCTCGCCCTCGTCCCGCTGCTCTCGCTGCTGTGGACGACGATCAGCCGCGGCATGAAGGTCCTCGACGGGAACTTCCTCGGCCACTCGATGAACGGCGTGACCAGCTTCGAGGCCGGCGGCGGCGTCTACCACGCCCTCCTCGGCACCATCGAGCAGGTCGCCCTCGCCACCGCGATCTCGGCCCCCATCGGCCTGCTGACCGCCGTCTACCTGGTCGAGTACGGCAAGGGCTCGCTCGCCAAGGCCGTCACCTTCTTCGTCGACGTCATGACCGGCATCCCCTCCATCGTCGCGGGTCTGTTCATCCTGACGACGTGGAACCTGATGCTCGGCTTCGGCCCCTCCGGCTTCGCCGGCGCGATGGCCCTGTCGATCCTGATGATGCCCGTGGTGGTCCGCTCCACCGAGGAGATGCTCAAGCTCGTCCCGAACGAGCTGCGCGAAGCCGCGCTCGCCCTCGGCGTGCCGAAGTGGCGCGTGATCCTCAAGGTCGTGCTCCCCACCGCCATCGGCGGCATCGCCACCGGCGTGATGCTGGCCGTCGCCCGCATCGCGGGTGAGACCGCACCGATCATGCTGCTGGTCTTCGGCACCCAGCTGATCAACAACAACCCCTTCGAAGGCGCCCAGTCCTCGCTCCCCCTGTACATCTGGGAGCAGTACAAGGTCGGCAGTGAAGCCTCCTACGACCGGGCATGGGCCGCAGCGCTCGTCCTGATCGCCTTCGTCATGATCCTCAATCTGGTGGCCCGCGGCATCGCCCGCTGGAAGGCCCCCAAGACCGGTCGCTGACGCGACTCCTGAAAGCGAAGTGACCCCTCATGGCTAAGCGAATCGACGTCAGCGGACTGTCCGCCTTCTACGGCAACCACAAGGCCATCGACGACATCTCGATGACCGTGGAGCCCCGCTCCGTGACCGCCTTCATCGGCCCCTCCGGCTGCGGCAAGTCCACCTTCCTGCGCACCCTGAACCGCATGCACGAGGTCACCCCCGGCGGCCGCGTCGAGGGCAAGGTGCTGCTGGACGACGAGAACCTGTACGGCCCCGGTGTGGACCCGGTCGCGGTCCGCCGCACGGTCGGCATGGTCTTCCAGCGCCCGAACCCCTTCCCCACCATGTCGATCTTCGACAACGTGGCGGCGGGACTGCGGCTGAACGGCTCCTTCAAGAAGTCCGAGCTCACGGACATCGTGGAGAAGTCCCTCCAGGGCGCCAACCTCTGGAACGAGGTCAAGGACCGCCTGAACAAGCCCGGCTCCGGCCTCTCCGGCGGTCAGCAGCAGCGCCTGTGCATCGCCCGCGCCATCGCGGTCGAGCCCCAGGTCCTCCTGATGGACGAGCCCTGCTCGGCCCTCGACCCGATCTCCACCCTCGCCATCGAGGACCTGATCGGCGAGCTCAAGGAGCGCTTCACGATCGTCATCGTGACGCACAACATGCAGCAGGCGGCGCGCGTCTCCGACCGCACGGCCTTCTTCAACCTCTCCGCGGTCGGCCAGCCCGGAAAGCTCGTCGAGATCGACGACACGGACCGGATCTTCTCGAACCCGTCCGTCCAGGCGACCGAGGACTACATCTCGGGCCGCTTCGGCTAGACCCGGGATGTGATGGAGCGTCCTGCGGTGCTGCATGGCGGTGCCACCGCAAGGCGAAAGGGCCGGTTCCCCCTGGGTGGGGGGAACCGGCCCGCTTTCTTTTCCTGCCGACTTGCTCCTGCTTTTCCTACTGCATGTCCTGCCGGCGTCCTACGGCTCGTGCGGTCACACGAAGGCGAGGTTGACCACCCAGAAGCTGAGGGCGGCGACCAGCGCCGCGGCCGGCATGGTGATGAACCAGCCCAGGATGATGTTCTTGGCGACGCCCCAGCGGACCGCGTTCACCCGCTTGGTCGCGCCCACACCCATGATCGCCGAGGTGATCACGTGGGTGGTGGAGATCGGCGCGTGGAAGAGGAACGCCGAGCCGAACATGATCGAGGCGCCGGTGGTCTCCGCCGCGAAGCCCTGCGGCGGGTCCAGCTCGATGATCTTGCGGCCGAGGGTGCGCATGATGCGCCAGCCGCCCGCGTACGTACCCAGCGAGAGCATCACGGCGCACGCGATCTTGACCCAGACGGGGATCGCGTCGCCCTGGTCCTGCACGTCCGCGATGACCAGGGCCATCATCACGATGCCCATGGTCTTCTGCGCGTCCTGCAGACCGTGGCCGAGCGCCATGCCGGCCGCCGAGACCGTCTGCGCGATGCGGAAACCGCGCTTGGCCCTGTGCGGGTTGGCACGGCGGAACATCCACAGGATGGCCACCATCACCAGGTAGCCGACCACGAGGCCGACCACCGGCGAGACGAACATCGGGATGACGATCTTGTCGACCACGCCCGACCAGATCACCTCGGTCCCGCCCGCCAGCGCCGCGCCCACCATGCCGCCGAACAGCGCGTGCGAGGAGGACGAGGGCAGGCCGAAGTACCAGGTGATCAGGTTCCACACGATCGCGCCGACGAGCGCCGCGAAGAGGATCCACATGCCCCGGTTGCCGTGGGGCGTCTCGATCAGGCCCTCACTCACCGTCTTGGCGACCCCGCTGCCGAGGAAGGCACCGGCGAGGTTCATGACCGCGGCCATCGCGAGCGCGGCACGCGGGGTCAGCGCACGGGTCGAGACCGAGGTCGCGATCGCGTTCGCGGAGTCGTGAAAACCATTCGTATACGTAAAGCCGAGCGCGACACCGATGGTCACGATCAGAGCGAAGGTGTCCACGAGGTTCAGGACTCCTTGACCGCGATGGTCTCCACCGTGTTCGCGACGTGCTCGAACGCGTCGGCCGCCTCTTCGAGCACGTCGACGATCTGCTTGAGCTTCAGCACCTCGATGGCGTCGTACTTGCCGTTGAAGAGCTGGGCGAGCAGCTTGCGGTGGATCTGGTCGGCCTGGTTCTCGAGGCGGTTGACCTCGATCCAGTACTCGGTCAGGTTCTCCATCGTGCGCAGGTGCGGCATGGCTTCGGCGGTCAGCTCGGCCGCGCGCGCCAGTACCTCGATCTGCTGCTCGACGCCCTTGGGCAGTTCCTCCACGTTGTAGAGGACGACCAGGTCGACCGCCTCCTCCATGAAGTCCATGATGTCGTCGAGGCAGGACGCCAGGTTGTAGATGTCCTCGCGGTCGAACGGCGTAATGAAGGAGGAGTTGAGCTGGTGGAAGATCGCGTGGGTCGCGTCGTCTCCCGCGTGCTCCGCTGCCCGCATCCGCTCCGCGATCTCGGCCCGTGCGGAGGAGTCCGCTCCGAGCAGTTCCATGAGGAGCTTGGAGCCCGTGACGATGTTGTCCGCGGATGCGGCGAACATGTCGTAGAAGCTCGTCTCCCTGGGGGTCAGACGAAATCGCACGTGAGGTCCTCGGGGTGCATTGGATTCGGTCAGGCTGATGCTAGGCGCATCCCCCGGCCACGGCTAACCGGCAGTTCCCCAGTGTCCTCCATCAGGCAGAGTGAGGACGACGGGCCCCTGCCCCTGCGGCCGAGGGCCGGTACCCTATACCCATGAGGGGTATAGGCCCCCATGCCGGACCACGGGAGGACGCATGACTGCCATCCAGGCGGAGGGCTCCGGAGCCACCACCGACGCCGAAGCCGGCGCGGTGCACGGCTACCACCACCAGAAGGACGAGCACCTCAAGCGCCTGCGCAGGATCGAGGGCCAGATCCGGGGCCTCCAGCGCCTCGTCGACGAGGACGTCTACTGCATCGACATACTCACCCAGGTCTCGGCCAGCACGAAGGCGCTCCAGTCCTTCGCGCTCCAGCTCCTGGAGGAGCACCTGCGGCACTGCGTCGCCGACGCGGCCCTCAAGGGCGGCGGAGAGATCGACGCCAAGGTCGAGGAAGCGACGAAGGCGATCGCCCGACTGCTGCGCACCTGACCGGACGCACGAGGGCGGGGAGGGGTCAGCAGGGCCGGCGGAGATCAAGCCCAGCGGGGGTCAGCCGGACCACACGCCCATGAGCACTTCGTCGATCCGGTCCTGGCTGAGCCTCTCCTCGGCCGCGGCCGACGCCGCGATGATCAACTCCCCGCACAGCTCGATCTCGGCGAGCGCCACGAGGTCCTGCACCGTCGATCCGCCTGCGGGAGTCACGCGTGTCACCTCAATCTGCCGTCGTCCGGTCGCCGGCGCTCGGCTTCTCAGCGTAGGGAGCGCACGGCGGGGCGCGCATGACACCGATGGACCATTTCCGGCCCCCCCAAGGGGGATCGGCGGCCGCCCGTGGCCCGATCGCACCGCCCCGGGAGGCTCCGGCGGGCTAATCGGCGATCTTCCCGGCGTAAATGTCCCCTTCGGCCGGCAGCACGACGGCGACCGGGGTCCCGAATCCGTAGAGCAGCGTGGTGGAAGACACATCGATCACGCCGTCGTTCACATAGCTGAAGCGGTGCCGGACCTGCCGCAGCAGACCCTCGGAGTCCAGGTAGGCGTCGAACGGCACCGCGTCCTTGCTGAACCCTTTCGCCGCAGCCTCCAGCGCCCCCTTCACCGCCGGTGAGGCCTGCGCCGCGGCCCGCGCGATGTCGGTCGTCCCCCGGTAGTGGCGCACCTTGGTCCCGGCCACCTCGGTCTCGCCCACGTACGTCACCGCCTGCGCCCCGCGCAGCAGCTCGGCGGCGGCCATCGGATCGGTGGCCCCGCCGGTGACCAGGTTCCCGTCGGCGAGGGCCGTCGTGTCGATGCGGACCCACTTGTCGTCGGGGACGCCCGCGCCCCGGTTCTTCATGTACAGCGCGCCGGGCACCAGCAGCTCGGTGATGGGCCGGTGCTCGGCCTTGCCCTTGGCGTCGTCGGGGAGCATGACCAGCAGCTGCCCCATCCGGTTCTTGAAGTCGACCCCGCCCTCGCCCCGGATCGTGACCCGGGTCCCGCCCGTCGCCATCTCCATGGCCGTACGGGTCTGCGCGCTCCCGGTCCGCAGGAGCGCGTCGGCGGCACCGCGGACCGTCGCCGCCGGGTCGTCGGCGGGGCGGGCGTCGTCGCCCGCGACGGCGTCGCCACCGCACCCGCTCAACGCCGCCACCGTCAGGGCCAGGCCGACCGCGACCGCAGCCCGACCCGCGCGACCCCGCCTGTGCCTGTGCTGGTGCACCACCATCGCCTGCCAACCCCCAACGCATGACCGCTGTTGCCCGAGGCCCCCTACCCGCTCCGCTTAACGAGGTCCCGGGCCTCCCGTCACGGCTGCGCCCTCCGTGCGCCGGGCCAGTGCCCCGGCCGCCCCCGGCCCGGTACCTTGGTGGAGTGGATCCGCACACCGAAGCGACGCTCGTCCCTCCGCTTGCCGCAGTGCCGCTGCCCCGCGACCCCGGTCCCGGCACTGCCCCGGCTCCGACACCATCCGCCGACCACGCCACGAGCACCTCTGAACGGGGCTCCTTCAGCCTGGCCGCCTGTACGTGCGGCTGGCGCGGCCCGGCCCGCCGCTCCCGCGACCTGGCCCGCAAGGACGCCGCCGGCCACGCCCCGGAGTAGCCCGATCGGACGGCCCGGCTGGCCGGTGCGCCCGGGAGCGGTTGCCCTTGTCTCATGCCCGGACCCGCGCCACGACTCGCCGCCCTCACCTGGGCCCTGCTGATCGCGTTCGTCCCCGTCGCCCCGGCCCGGGCCAGCCCCGTGGGCACGGCCGACGGGCCCGGCGACGTCGCGCTGGCCATCGGCGTCACCACCGCCGCGGCCACCGCGACCGGCCTGTGGCTGCGCTCCCGCTACCGGCGCTCCGAGGCGGAGACGGACGCCACCGACCACGGCGGCGAACCGTGACCCCGCCCGTGCCGCCGCCCCCGAACCCGCCGCCTCCGCGGTCCCGGCCGGCCGCCGTCCGCGTCTGCTTCGGGGCCGCGGCGCTGTGCCTGCTGGCCGCCGTAGCCCTGAGCGTCTGGAACGCGTACGGCATCGGCTGACGCTCCGGACACCGCCCGGAGCACCGCCTCAGGCGGCGAGGTCGTTCTCGTGCCCGCGCCCCGCCGGCTCCGTCGCCGCGAGGTCCACCGGCCGGGGCACCACGCGGTCGCGCGCCCGGACCAGGACGCCCAGCCGCGGGGACCGGGCCACCCTGCGCACCACCGGGGTCAGCAGGGCCATCGCGAGCGGCGCGAGCAGCAGCACCACCGCGGTGCCCAGGGCGAGCCCGCCGATGACGTCGGTCGGGTAGTGCAGGCCCATGTAGACCCGCGTGAACCCCTCCGCGAGGGCCAGCCCGATCCCGATGAAGCCGAGCTTTCGGTGGGCGACGAACAGGCCGACGCCGAGCGCCATCGCCAGCGTGGCGTGGTCGCTGACGAAGGAGAAGGCACTGTGGCCGATCCCGGCGCCGGGATCCAGCACCTCGACCCCGCCGTGCTGCGCGGCCGGCCGCGGCCGGCCCACGAACTCCCGCAGCGGGACGTTGAGGAGCAGCGCGGCCCCGGCGGCGAGCGGGGCCCACACGAGCGCCGCGAAGGACTCGACGGCGGCGGCCTCTTCCTGCCGGCGCGCTCCGCGCCAGCACCACAGCACCAGGAGGACGAGGGCCAGCAGGATCCCGTACTCGCCGAGGAGCGCGACCGTCCGGTCCAGCCAGCCCGGGGCCTGCCGCGCCAGTCCGTTGATCTCGTACAGCAGGCTTACATCCACGTTCGGCCCACCTGTTGTGAGTCCAGCCATGGTGATGCGGCCCCTTGCCCTTGCCTTGGTACCCGTACGGCCGCACGCCGATGTGCGGCCCTTCGCCCCCCGGTGATCAATCCGGCGCTTCCGCTCGTCCTGCCCCCAGTGACCATGGAACGCCCGTTCTGGCGGCTGCGTTCCACTCTCCACTGAACGATCACCCCAACGTTATCGAAGAGTGACTCATCGTTGCAGCTCAGGGCCTTCGGTTCACGCTGTGTTGCCGACGCCTTCGCGCCGGGGCAAGGCCTCCGCGCCGTCCTTCGTCACTCGTGTGGCGCCGAAGTAGTCGGGCGTGTCGATCTTGTCGAAGCGGATCACGGCTCCGGTGAACGGGGCGTTGATCATGTATCCGCCGCCCACGTAGAGCCCGACGTGCCGGATCTCCCGGGAGTTCGTCAGATCGTCGGAGAAGAACACCAGGTCCCCCGGCAGCAGTTCGGCGCGCGAGGGATGCGGACCGGCGTTGTACTGGTCGTTCGCCACGCGCGGCAGATCCACCCCCACCGACTCGTACGCCGCCTTGGTCAGCCCCGAGCAGTCGAACCGCCCGCCCTGCTCGGGCGTCCCGTTGCCGCCCCACAAGTAGGGGGTGCCCAGCTGCTTCTGCGCGAAGTAGATCGCCCCGGCCGCCTGCTGCGAGGGCGCGACCCGCCCGATGGGGGCCTCGAAGCTCTTGGCGAGGGTCGTGATGGTCTTCACGTACCCCTGGGTCTCCCGGTACGGCGGCACGCCCCCGTACTTCTGCACCGCCCCCGGACCCGCGTTGTAGGCGGCCAGCATGTTCGAGACGGCGTCCCCGGGCACCTTGCCCACCTGCCGCGCCAGCACGCAGTCGTACGAAGCCGCCGACGGGATCGCGTCGTTCGGATCCCAGATGTCACGGTCCCCGTCGCCGTCCCCGTCGATGCCCTGCGTCGCCCACGTGCCCGGGATGAACTGCGCGATGCCCTTGGCGTCCGCCGGGCTCACCGCGCCCGGGTTCCAGCCGCTCTCCGAGTACAGCTGGGCCGCCAGCACCGCCGGGCTCAGCGTCGGGCAGAGGTTGCCCCACTTCTGCACCAGGGACTGGTACTTACCCGGCACGGCCCCCTTCGCAAGCCCACCGGCCCGCCCGCCGACGCCGGCGATGCCCGCGGCCGCCGAGTACGTACCGACCACGAGCAGGGCGAGAAAGCACAGGCACGCCCCGAAGCTGATTCCACCGACCACCCAGAGTCTGCGCACCCGCCAACCTTCCCCCATCGAACGGCTTTTCCCGGGACTCCCGCCACCCCGTGTCGAATCATCCCGCCGGGGCAGCGGCACAGGAACCGTCGCACCCGCGGCACTTGGAGCACGGACCCCCGCGGACGGGTGAACTCATACGACGATACGAAGTACTTGAACCCCTGTCTGCCTACTTCGGGCTATCCCCTCGGCGCGACGAACAGACTCTGTGCGCTCCGCCCGATCGGCCCCTTCTCGTCGTGCAGCCGCGCGTCCGCCAGCCCGATGCCCGCCGCGTCCACGCTCGTACGGGCCTCCACGGACACCCATTCACCGGCCGGATGGCGGTGCAGGTGCACGGTGAGGTCCCCGTTGACGAACAGGTACCGCCCGAAGTCCACGACCGAACTGATCCCGTTGCCCGAGTCCGCCGCGACCAGCACCCGGTCCAGCGGCCGGGGCTCCTCACCGGCGACGAGCGGCACCCTCATCCGCATCCAGCAGGTCCCGGGACCCAGCTCGACGAACGCACCCTGCGTGAAGCGGGTCTCCATCGCCGAGTGGTACCCCTGCTCCCACGGCACCGGAAAGAACGGCGTCGGCCCCACCTCCCCCGGCGGCGGCAGCTCCGGCCCGGGTACGACAGACGGCACGGACTCCCCCGCCACCCGGATCCGCAGCGCCCGCGCCAGCATCACGGGCGCCGCCCCGGCGGGAGCGAGCGCGGCCTCGACCACCTCGGTCCCGCGGCCGGCCCGCAGCACACTGGTCGTCAGCTCCAGCGGGCCGATCGGCACCGGGCGCAGGATCTCGTAGGTGATCCGGGCGATCCGCATGTCGTCCCGCCCGCCCGGCCGTTCCTCGATCGCCCGCCCGAGCAGCGCGGCCGGCGGCCCGGCGTGCTGCGAGCCGGGATCCCACGGGCCGCGCGTGTAGCCGCTCGACAGGAACCGCCCCGCGTCGACCCGCTCGTAAAACCCGTCCACATCGCTGACACCGCTCTGGGCACCCATGCCGGCCACGCTACCGACTGGTAATCCGCGCCCGCCAGCCCCACCCCCCGACGCGGAGCCCGAAAGCTCAGCGGGCGAAGCCCAGCCCCACCCCGAGCCCCACCAGGACCGAGCCGATGGCCCGGTTCAGCGCCTTCTGCGCCTTCAGCATCCGATCCCGCAGGCGGGAGTTGGAGAAGAACAGCGCAACCGCCCCGAACCAGCCCAGGTGCGCCGCCGACATGAACAGCCCGTACCCGGCCTGCTGCCACACCGGAGTCCCCGGCCCGACCACCTGCGTGAAGGTGGACACGACGAACAGCGTGGTCTTCGGGTTGAGCACGTTGGTCAGGAAGCCGCTCCTGAGCGCCCCGAACGGCGTCAACCCGCCCTTCTCCTCCAAGTCCACGGCCACCTCGGCCCGCGCCCGGAAGGTCCGTATCCCGATCCACACCAGGTACGCGGCACCCGCGAGCTTGATCACGGTGAACAGTTCGGCGGAGGAGGCGATCAGCAGACCGACCCCGAGCATCGTGTAGGAGACGTGGACCAGCACCCCGGCCGCGACCCCCGCGGCCGCGAACAGCCCGGTGGGCCGACCGTAGAGGTAGCTGTTGCGGACGACCATGGCGAAATCCGCGCCGGGACTGATGACGGCGAGGAAGGTGATGACGGCTACTGCGATCACTTCGGTCATACGCCGATGCTCCCCGGACCCTCCCACGACGATCAAGAGCTTTCCGCATCCCGGCCACCCGACGACCAGGCAACTCCCCCACGGGGAGACAATGAGGACGTGCTCAAGCCCCCCTCCACCGGTCCCGCCGCCCCCGCCCCGCTGCCCCTCCTCCAAGCGGACTGCACCCACTGCTTCGCGCTCTGCTGCGTGGCCCTGCCCTTCGCCAAGTCCACCGACTTCGCCGCGAACAAGCCCGCCGGCACCCCCTGCAAGAACCTCGGCCAGGACTTCCGCTGCGGCATCCACACCCGCCTGCGCGACAAGGGCTTCCAGGGCTGCACCGTCTTCGACTGCTTCGGCGCCGGCCAGCAGGTCTCCCAGATCACCTTCGGCGGCCGCGACTGGCGCTCCCACCCCGCCACCGCCGCCACGATGTTCACCGTCTTCCCCGTGATGCGGAACCTGCACGAGCTGCTCTTCTACCTCGCCGAAGCCCTCACCCTCCCCGCCGCCCGCCCCCTGCACGCACAGCTGCGCACCGCCCTGGCCGACACCACCCGGTGGACCGGGGCCACCCCGGAGGCCCTCGCCGAGTTCGACATCACCCCCCTGCGCCAGGAGGTGAACACCCTCCTCCTCGAAACCAGCGAGCTCGTACGGGCGAAGGTGGCGGGCCGCAAGAAGAACCACCGCGGCGCCGACCTGATGGGCGCCCGCCTCCCCGGAGCGGACCTGCGCGGCGCCAACCTCCGCGGCGCCTACCTGATCGCCGCCGACCTCAGCGGCGCAGACCTGCGCACGGCCGACCTCATCGGCGCGGACTTCCGCGACACCGACCTGCGCGACGCGGACCTCACGGACGCCCTCTTCCTCACGCAGCCCCAGCTGAACGCCGCCCGCGGCAACGCCGCGACCCGCATCCCGCGCTCCCTCACGCGCCCCGCGCACTGGCCGGACACCGACCCGGGCCACTGACGGCGCACACCGCACACGGATGCGCCCCCGACGCCCCCGAACCACACCCCGTTGCGCCAAACGGCGCGGCCCGATCCGAGCCACCACCGCACCGAGACGGCAATCATTGCCCATGGTCACCCCGCGTGATACACAGAGTGACGATACGTTCTTTCCCCCACACGCCGCCCGACCCCAGGTCAGGACATACGGACGACACCCGGGGCGACGGATCGGGTAAAGAGAGCAGTCAAGTCGACATCCGACGGCGGTTTCATCAGGGAAGATAGGGCGTGACCCCTGCCGTCCGGGCACGGGCTACCGGAACTACCCATACAGGGGCGGTGAGTTACATGATCCTGGCAGCCGAAAAGGGCGACATCACCACCATCATCGGCGGAATCGCCCCGAATTGGGGCCCGTTCGGAAGTCTCGGCAACGAAGCGAAGGTCATGATCGAGGTGGTCATGGCCGTGGCGATCCTGCTCTGCCTGGGCATCGCCATCTGGGGCGCGGCCAAGCAGCGCATCGGCGCCACCGCACTGCGCGACACCTTCAGCGCGGAACAGGGCAAGGGCCTCATCGTGGCCGGCCTGACGGGCGTCTTCATCATCGGATCACTGGGCACCCTCTTCACGATCGTCTACGGAATGGCCGTCTAGCCCGAGCCCTGATGAGGACTCACCACACCGCGCCTGCGCGGATACCAGCGCTACCGTCGTACGACGCGGAGGGGGCGAACACCGAATGAGCACCGACGACCAATACGGTGGCGGCGAGGTCGGCGGCACCGGCCAGACCCGTACCCGCTTCCCGGAGCCCTCGGACCCGTACGCCCCACCCCGGCGCACCTCCCGAGGCCTGATCACGGTCGTCGGCGTGGTGGTCCTCCTCATCGCAGCCATCGCCTTCGCCAACCAGTCCCACACCCCGGAAGCCCCCCCCACCGCCGACAAGGCCCCCGCCACCACCAACCCGACGGAAGCCACGGGCATCCCCCCGGTGGACGGCAAGTCCGGAGGCATCCCGAAGGGCTTCGCCCAAACCGAACAGGGCGCCCAGTCAGCGGCAGCGAACTACGCGGTGGCCCTCGGCTCCGACGGCATGTTCAAGAAGAACACCCGGCACACCCTCGTGGACGGGATCTACACCCCGGACGCAGCAGCCAAACTGAGAGCCCCTCAGGACGAGGCGTACTCGTCCGCGTTCCTCGCCAAGCTCGGCCTCGACGCGAACGGGAACCCTCCCCAGGGCAGCACCTTCGTCACCCGAGCCGTCCCCGTCGGCACCCGGACCGACAGCTTTGCGCCCACCAGCGCGAAGGTCTCCGTCTGGTACACGGGCCTCATCGGCATGTCCGGGCCGAAGTCCACCGACCCGGTCCGCACGACGTGGAAGACCTGGACGTTCGAACTGGTCTGGGCGAACGGAGACTGGAAGGTCGTCTCCGACTCCCAGCAAGAAGGTCCGGCGCCGGTCCCCGGTGATGCGGTCGCGTCCCCGTCCGAGGAGATCAGCAAGGCCATCAAGGAATTCGGAGGCTTCACCTATGCCCGCTAGCCTCCGGCTCCGGGCCGGCGTGCTCGTCGCCTCCGCCCAACTGGCCATCGTAGGACTGGCGAACCGTGCCTACGCCGCCCCGACACCGACACCGACGCCGGCCCCGTCCACGCTGCCGAACGACGACCCCTGCGACCTGCTGATCGGCCCTGCGAAGCAGTACTGCAACGCCGAGGGCACCCCTCCGAACAACCCCGGCGCAGGCCTCGCTCCCAGCGACCCCACAGACGCCCTCAACCCCCTCGCCTCCCTGGCAAAGGGCTGCGCCGACGCCGCAGCCTGGATCGTCGGCGAACTCAGCAAGGCGATCAACGGCACAGCCAACGTCGACTTCACCAACGGCACGTTCCTCAAGCAGTACGCCATCGTCTTCGCCGCCTCGACCATCCTCACGCTCATCCTCTGGCTCTTCGCCGTAGCCAAGCGAGCCATCCGCGGGGTCCCCTTCACCACCGCCATGTCCGAAGCCATCGGCTTCCTCTGGCTCACCGTCCTCGCCTCCGCCTTCACCCCCCTCATCCTCTACACCGTCGTCTCCGCCACCGACGGCGTCACCGAGGTCATCGCCTCCGCCACCGGCGGCCAGACGGACGTCTTCTTCGGCTCCTTCGCCGAGGCCCTCAAGAAGGGCGACGACATCGGCGGCGGCCCGATCATGCTGATCGTCGTCGCGCTCGTCACCGTCCTCGCCGCCGGCGTCCTCTGCCTCGAGCTGATCATCCGCGCCGCGCTCCTCTACGTCGGCGCCCTGCTCGGCACCGTCGTCTACGCCGGCCTCGTCGACCGCAACCTCTGGGGCCACGTCCGCCGCTGGGCCGGCATCATGATCGCGGTCATCCTGGTCAAACCGGTGATCGTCATCGTCCTGGGCCTCGCCGGAGCCCTCGCGGGCGAGAAGGGCCCCAACGCCTTCTCCGCGGTCGTCTCGGGCCTCGCCATCATCCTCCTGGCGATCTTCGCCTCCGCGATGATCTACCGCTTCGTCCCCGGCTTCGGCGACGAGATCGCCTCCGCCCGCAGCAACCGCAGCAAGGCCACCGACGGCGCCCAGGCGGCCGCCGTCATCAGCTCCCCGGCCTCCCTCGTCTCCCAGGGCATCAAGACCCACAGCAGCCGCGGCGGCGGCGGAGGCGGAGGCGGAAACAGCGGCGGCGGCGCCCACCGCGCCGGCGGCGACAACCAGATCTCCGGAGGCATGGCCGCACACAGCAGCCGTCGCTCCGGCGGCGGGAACAGCGGCGGCCCCGCTGCCGCACCCCCGCCCCGTACGGGCTCCAGCACGAGGAACACAGGAGGTGACGGGCGGTGACGACCCAGTCGCACCAGCTCCACCCGGTCACGCCCCGCCGCACGTATCTCATCGGCCGGGCCCGGCCGAACGCGATCGTCGGCAAGAACCGCGAGACCGGCGAGATCGCCCTGATCATCGTCGGCGCGTTCCTCGGCATGATGAGCGGACTGCTCGTCCCCTCCCTCACCCTGCGCATCGTCTCCCTCGCGGGCTTCCCGATGCTCGCCCTCGCCGCCGTCTACGTCCCCTACCGCGGCCGCACCTTCTACCGCTGGTTCGAGATCAACCGCAGCTTCAAGCGCACCCTGCGCCGCGGCACCACGTTCCGCTCCGGCGCCATGGAGGCCGGCATCCGCGCCGGCGACGGCCGCGAGGTCGAGGTCGGCCCGCCCCCCGGCATCGGCCGCATCAACTGGCTCGCCGCCCCCTTCGGCCCCGACGAGATCGCCGTCCTGCTCCACGCGGACCGCAGGACCGTCACCGCCGCCATCGAGATCGAGGGCCCCGGCGTCGGCCTGCGCGACAGCGAGGACCAGGAAGCCCTCGTCGACCGCTTCGGCACCCTCCTCAAGCACGTGGCGAACGGCGACGGCTTCGTCACCCGCCTGCAGATGCTCGTACGCACCCTGCCCGCCGACCCGGAGGCCCACGACAAGGACGTGGCCGCCCGCGGTGACACCAACGCCCCCGTCTGGCTGCGCGATTCGTACGACCAGCTCCAGTCGATGGTGTCGACCTCCTCCGAGCAGCACCGCGCGTACCTCGTCGCCTGCATCCACTTCACCCGCGAACTCGCCGCCGAGGCCCACACCATCGCCCGCGCCGCCACCCCGGCCAAGGGCCGCAGGGTCGACCGCGACGCCGGCCTCGCCATCGTCATGGCCCGCGAGCTCACCGACATCTGCGCCCGCCTCGCCGAGGCCGACATCCGCGTCCGCCAGCCGCTGGGCCAGGGCCGCCTCGCCTCCCTCGTGCACTCCATGTACGACCCGGACCACCCCATCGACCACATCCAGGCCATGACCAAGCGCAACGCCTGGCCCGCGGAACTGGACGCCGTCGAACCGACCTACCTCCAGGCCAAGACGCGCGAGTCCTCCACCCGCGCCCCCTGGTGCCACGCCACGGCCTGGGTGAAGGAATGGCCGATGACCCCGGTCGGCGTGAACTTCCTCGCCCCGCTCCTGGTCCACACCCCCGACGTCATCCGCACGGTCGCCGTCACCATGGACCTGGAGCCCACCGAGATCGCCATCGAGCGCATGCTCACGGAGAAGACCAACGACGAAGCGGACGCATCGCGCGCCGCCAAGATGAACCGCACCGTCGACCCCCGCGACATCGCGGCGCACGGCCGGCTCGACCAGCGCGGCGAGGACCTCGCGAGCGGCGCCGCCGGAGTCAACCTGGTCGGCTACATCACCGTCTCCTCCCGCTCCCCCGAAGCCCTCGCCCGCGACAAGCGCACCATCCGCGCCTCGGCGGGCAAGTCCTACCTGAAGCTCGAATGGTGCGACCGCGAGCACCACCGCGCCTTCGTCAACACCCTGCCGTTCGCCACCGGCATCCGACGCTAGCTGGAGGGAACGGCCGCCCATGCGAGATCCCATGACCGCCCTGACGGACGCCTTCACCAGCTTCCTGTTCGGCAAGGTGGAAACCACCCGCCTCCCCGTCCGCACGTCCACGGGCCAGGCCCAAGCCGTCTACCTGCCCACGGCCGCCCCCGGTCTCGGCGACTCCGGCGTCATCATCGGCCGTGAGGTCTACAGCGGCAAGGGCTACATCTACGACCCCTTCCAGCTGTACGGCCAGCAACTCCCGGCCCCCCACTGGCTGGTCCTGGGCGAGTCCGGCAACGGCAAGTCGGCCCTGGAGAAGACCTACGTCCTGCGCCAGCTCCGCTTCAGGGACCGCCAGGTCGTCGTCCTGGACGCCCAGGGCGAGGACGGCGTCGGCGAATGGAACCTCATCGCCCAGCAGCTGGGAATAACCCCCATCCGCCTGGACCCCATCGCCGCGAACGACGACGGGATCCGCCTCAACCCCCTCGACCCGGCGATCACCGCGACGGGCCAGCTCGCGCTGCTCCGCACCATCATCGAAGTCGCCATGGGCCACGGCCTGGACGAGCGCTCCGGCTTCGCCCTGAAGGTCGCCCACGCCTACGTCGTGGAAACCATCACCGACCGCCAGCCGGTCCTGATGGACATCGTGGAACAGCTGCGCCACCCGGAGCCGGAATCCGCCCTCTCCATGAACGTGGCCATAGACGATGTCCGCGCCTGGGGCCTGGACGTCGCACTCGTCATCGACCGCCTGGTCGACGGCGACCTGCGCGGCATGTTCGACGGCCCGACCACCGTGGGCATCGACCTCGACGCGCCCCTCATCGTCTTCGACCTGTCCCACATCGACCGCAACTCCATCGCCATGCCGATCCTGATGGCGATCGTCGGCGTGTGGCTGGAGCACACCTGGATCCGCCCGGACCGCAAGAAGCGCATCTTCCTGGTCGAAGAGGCCTGGCACATCATCAACAGCCCGTTCGTGGCCCAGCTCTTCCAGCGCCTCCTCAAGTTCGGCCGGCGCCTGGGCCTGTCCTTCGTGGCAGTGGTCCACCACCTCTCGGACGTAGTGGACGGAGCAGCGGCCCGCGAAGCCGCGGCGATCCTCAAAATGGCCTCGACACGGACGATCTACGCCCAGAAGGCGGACGAGGCCCGCGCCACGGGCCGGGTCCTGGGCCTCCCCCGCTGGGCGGTGGAGATCATCCCGACGCTCACCCCCGGCATCGCGGTCTGGGACGTGAACGGCAACGTCCAGGTCGTCAAACACCTGATCACCGAGGCCGAACGCCCCCTGGTCTTCACGGACCGTGCCATGACCGAATCCTCGGTCCAGCACCGGCTGCCGGACGACCTCCTCGCCGCCGAACTGGAGACAGAGGAGCGCGCCCTCCTGATGGAACGCCACCGCAACGCCGGCGGCTCGGCCACCACGGTGGCCTGACATGCCCCAGCGCACGGACCACCCGGACCCCCGCCCCCAGGGCGGCATCCCGGACGGCCTCCTCGTGGGCCTCCTGGCCTTCCTCCTGGGCCTGGCCGTCCTCACCTGGACGGCCACCGGCCTGGCTGCACTCTTCACGAAGGGCGCCTGGCCGAGCAAGGTCACCTTCACCCGCACCCCGACCGCGGTCCGCTCGCTGATAGCTCAACCCCACGACATCCCGGCCGCCTGGCCGGACACACCCCCCGAGGCCCTCTCCAACTGGGGCCTCTTCTGGGGACTGTTCATCAGCCAGCTCCTGGTCCTGCTGGTCCTGACCATCTTCACCCTGGGCGTCGTAGCCCGCACCAAATCCCGCCGCCGCCTCAAAGCCGAACAGCCCCAGCAAGCCCCTCCGGCACCGCAGCACTACTCGGCCTCTCCTGCGCCGCAGCCCATCTCAGCCCCTCCGGCGTTTGAGGAGCGGGGGCCCGGGGGCTGGCCCCCGGCAACGGCGCCGCACCCACCCACACTCCCCACCCCCACCAAGCCCCACCCTGCGCCGCAGCGACACTCAGCCCCTCCGGCGTTTGAGGAGCGGGGGCCCGGGGGCAGAGCCCCCGGCAACGGCCCCGCGCCCACGGACGAGGCGTACCGCTACGGCTTCGGCTACGCCCCAAGCCCGCCGCAGCCCCCCACCCCGCCCCAAAGCATCGCCTACGCCCCACCCACCGCCCGCCACACCACAGCCGCAGAGGCCATCGCAGCCGCCCCCGGCGCCGTCCTCGTCATCACGTCCTCCCCCGCCCTCTGGTCGGACACGAAGGACGCCCGCTCCAAACTGGGCCCCGTCCTCCTCTACGACCCCTCGCACCTCTGCGACACCCCGGCCCGCATCCACTGGAGCCCCACCGAAGGCTGCGCGGACCGCGCCACCGCCGCCGCCCGCGCCATCGCGCTCCTCGCCCCGGTCCGCCCCCAGGCACGTATGGACTCCGCCGTCGCGGACACCGCGGAAACGCTCCTTCGCAGCTGGCTCCAGGCCGCCGCCCTGGACAACCGCCCGTTCAAGCAACTGCACCGCTGGGCCCAGGGCACCAACGCCCAGGAACCGATCCGCATCCTCCGCACGCACCCCCAGGCGGCCACGGCCGCCCCCGGCGCGGCCGGCGAGCTGGAGAGCGCACTCACCGCCCACCCCGACCGCCGCGAACTCGCCCAACACCTCGCGGGCCGGGCCCTGACGGCCCTCTCCTCGATCCACATCCGGGAATCCTGCACCCCGAACCGAACCGATTCCCTCGCCCTCGCATCGTTCGTCTCCGAAGGGGGCACCCTCTACGTGGTGGGCGAACCCCTGGAAGACCCCCGGGCCCACCCGGGTGCGATGCCGCTGCTGACCGCACTCGCCTCCAGCGTGGTCGAGCACGGCCGCCGCATGGCCGCACGGTCATCCGACGGTCGGCTCGACCCACCACTGAGCCTGGTCTTCGAGGACGTCGCCGCCGTCGCCCCGATCCCCCAACTGCCGCAGCTCCTCCAGGACACGGCGCTCCCGCTCCTCGCCCTGTGCCGCAGCCGCGAGCAGGCCCGCTCGCGCTGGCCTGAGGCGGACCTCCCCGTAGCCGCCCGCTAAGCGGGCCGCGGGAAGACGTACTCCAGCTCCTTCGCCGACGGATCGGTCGGCATCGGCACGACCTTCCCGCTCGGCACGAACCCGAAGCGCCGGTAGAACGCCCCGGCCCGCGCATTCTCCTCGTGCACGAAGAGCCGTACGCGCGCCAGCACCGGCTCCTCCAACCCCCAGGCCCACTCCAGCGCGGCCGCGAACAGCTCCTCGGTCAGCCCGATACCCCGCTGCGCCGGCCGCACGAACACGCCCACGAAGTGCGCCTGAGCCTGCTCGATCTCCCCGTCGAAGATATCGGTCGTGCCGGCCCCCTCGACGAGGACGCTCACCGTCCCGACCCATTCCCCATCGGGCCCCTCGGCGACGAACTGCCGGACGCTCGAACCGAACGCAGCCCCGGCAGCCCTCTCCTGCCAGAACTCGTCAGTCCTCGCCTCGCCCTGCTCAAGGGTCTCCAGGAAGGCCACCGGCGCCGCCGGATCCCGCAGAGCCGCGAGCCGCAGCTCCTTCACCTTGGCCCACTCGTCAGCCCGGACAGGACGTATCAGGTACTCGTTCATACCTCGGGATCCTAACGAGCCGGCCCACCCGACCTCACCCGAATTTCCCGTGAACGCAGAAAAGCCCCGCACCGAACCCGTAAGGGCTGGTGCGGGGCTTTCCCACAATGATTGTTCGGCGGCGTCCTACTCTCCCACAGGGTCCCCCCTGCAGTACCATCGGCGCTGAAAGGCTTAGCTTCCGGGTTCGGAATGTAAACCGGGCGTTTCCCTAACGCTATGACCACCGAAACACTATGAAGTTAACCAACCGGATACGACACAGTTCGTTACTTCAGAACTAACACAGTGGACG
This sequence comes from Streptomyces sp. NPDC104226, assembly GCF_055584085.1. NCBI lineage: Bacteria > Bacillati > Actinomycetota > Actinomycetes > Kitasatosporales > Streptomycetaceae > Streptomyces > Streptomyces sp. NPDC104226. The sequence continues at coordinate 72 of NZ_JBVJMS010000005.1, read as the reverse complement.
CGAGCAACTGAGGACAAGCCCTCGGCCTATTAGTACCAGTCAGCTCCACCCGTTACCGGGCTTCCACATCTG